>NZ_PCOU01000015.1 GCF_002979455.1 Chryseobacterium sp. MYb7 | reverse complement strand
CTGGATCGGATTCAATTATTTAGCTTTTATTGTTATTGCTTGTAAAAAATTCATAAAAAGAAAGTCAAGATGAGTTCATTGTCTAAAATATCAGTTCTATCAATTGTTAAATAATCTCTTTCTATATAAGAAGTAAATCCTTCAATAATATCTCTAAATTTATATTCACTCTCATTATTAGGTGTATCACCATCAGTTTCTTTAATCAGTTTAATATCATCAATTCCATCCTTTATATAATCCGAATAAATTATTTCTATTTGATGTCTACTTGACATTGGGGTTTGTCCTGTATTTAGGGTCAACATTCTATATAAAATTCCTAATTTATTTATTCCTAAATATATTTCTATTCTCAATTTACGCTTTAATATTGTGTTCTTTTCAGGATCATCTTTAGATTCTAACTCATTTACCAAGTCTCTAATAGTATAAGTCCTTTGCAGTCCATCAAGTATTATTAATTTTTCTTTATGTCCTAGAATAGTATTGACTAAGTCATCGTCACTTTGATCTTTTCCAGCCTCTGCTTCCATTGATAATGCTAAAACAATAGGCGGAATAACACATCCTTGTCGTAAATCTGTTTTTAATAAACTATAAACAGATGATGAAGACTTAACACGTCTTCTTTGAAATTCATTATTATCTAATATATCTTTAGAGAGAGTATAATATTCTTCTATTGTTGTTTCTATTAAAAGATTTAGTGAGTTTATTCTATTGTCGAATATTTTATCTTTTATTTCCATGATTTAAATTTGTAGTATAAACAGTTATTTTATTTATAATTAAATTAATTTCTTTTCTATTGTAATTACGCCATTATGAGTTTAAAATAAAGAGATAATGATATGATTATTGTAAAGTTCTACAACATTATTCCTAATTTTATAACTTATGATTGTAAGGTTATATTAATATTACCTCAAGGTTCACCAAATTCAATTGAATTTTCATTGTCTATGGTTATTGGGTTTTTATTTTTTTACTTTGATATTTTATTGTAAGAATTTATTTCCTCTCAATCAACCTCTCCAATTTCTCAATCATTTCCTTCTGCTGTTCAAGCATACGCTCATAAAGCTCAACCATTTTGTCAAGAGGATTAAAATTGAAATTAGGATAGTAGTTATAACCGTTTGATTGATCATTGAAAGTATTAGAAATAATATTCACCGCCTGTTCCTCATCAAAATTCTCAATCGCTTCCGCAGGAACTTTCAAAATTTGAGCTACCTGTGCCAGAATATCAGATTCTACGGTTTCTTTTTGCTCTAAAAGGGAGATTTTCTTTTGGTTCCAGTCATCACCCAGTTCAAAAGCCAATGCTTCCTGTTTGATCCCCAGCATTTCGCGGAAACGCTTTATATTTCTACCCTGATGTATTTTCTTATTTTGCATATCTGTGTAACTCATAATAACAAATATAAAGCTTTAGAACAAAAAAATAAAGCTCCTTGTTAAATTAAATTCTATTCTAAAATATCTCTCTTTCTGAATAAGTTATCCTTTCCTCAACTGGTATATCCTCCTGATTATGTTTTCATTTGTTGAAAAATAACAAATATGAAAAGAACAAGAAGAATGACCAGCAGCAAATATAATGAACTGCGCAATCGTAACCTTACGGTTTCCCTCAAATCGTTTTCAAGAGCGTATGGCAAAATAGTGTACTTCCCGGAAATAAGAATAGCAGGGAAGTGGGTAGCGCAATGCGGCTTTCAGGCAGGAGAAAAAATACTGGTTACCGTATGCAGAAACCAGATTATTTTGGAAAGGGAAGTGGATTATGGGGGATAAATGCTATTTTTGAACCATTGCCATTTCAAAGTCAACCTAATCAATAATGAGAAATAATGTCAGCACCAGATCCATATTTTTTGTATTACTATTCTTAATATTTTCCTGTAAAGGACAAAATAATCCGGAATGTTTGATAAAACTTAAAGAAAGACTGTCTCCAAAAGTAAATGCTGAAAATAAAATTGGTGAAGTGATTAACTTAAAAGAAGATACTTAGTGTTTTGATTGGGATTCTTTACTTATTATGATGCCAATTTCTTTAAATGAGGAAGCCGAGAAAGAGTTAGGAATAAAGTTACCCATTGGGGATGATTATATCTGGGAATCTGATAATACCTCAATGTTTTTATTTGTGAAGAATAAAAGAGTTGTTTATTCTATGCTTCAAAAGGCCACTGTAGACAAAGAAACTTTTGATACAGCAAAATCGATAAGAGCTTATTATTTTCTTAATTTACTTAACTCCTATGGAAAAGGAAGGTACTATGTTATCATTCCAAAAGAGAAGGCTGTATTTGAAACTTATCCTATGATATATCATGATAAGGATGGTAAAGAAATAAGTAATCCTAAGTTTGGCCTTGGTGTAAAGATGAAAGGAAACTAGAATAATAAATGAAGATAGGCTTCAATTTCCAAAAAGAATAATAAACAAAAGATATCCCGGATCATTAATCCGGGATATTTTCTTACTATTCTTAATGGTTCAAATATTTTATTAAAATTTTTAAAACGCAAAGTTTTCAAAGGAAGGATTTTATATTTTAGGTGGCAAAGGATGGCAAGTGGACTTGCCTGATGAAGCGATGTGGATCGTTTTTCTTTATTGTTTTATAAAAATTCCGATATATTTTCCGCTGTATTCTACCACAGCAGTAGTAATATTTTTCTTGATACAAAAATCCTGATAAGCAGAATTGTCACCAATATCATCACTGATAAACACAGCTCCTGGTTTCAATCTTTTATAAATTTGATGATAAGCCCACATTCTTCCGTGGTAACTTTTGTCAGAATCATAATGGAAAACATCAAAAGTAGAACCTTTTTTGAAAATTTTAGGTAAAGATTCTCTGTCTGCAAAACGGAATAACTTCCAAAACTTTTTAAGGTTTTCAGGAACCACATATCCTACATAATGATCACCATCCTGAGCAAGATAAGGCATATCGGAGCTATACAGCGTACCATTTCTTTTTTGAAGCGAAAGCAGTATGGCTAAAGAAGACCAACCATAAGCGACTCCTGTTTCCAGAACATTTTGTGCTTTGGTAAATTCACATGCGTAATAAATGAGTTCCAGTGCACCGGGACCGCCCATTGTAATAGGGCATTCTTTTTCTTTTATATGGGTTTTTTCCAGAATATCGGCGTATATATTTTTGAAATGATCACTATCCATTGAGAAAAGTCTGGAAATTGCCTCTTTTTGGGAAACTGCTACAGATGCAGCCCATGAGTTTGTTTTTGCCTTTCCTTTGAATGGACTTCTTCTGCTTACCGTATTTTTAATGATTTTTCTGCCCAGTTCAGGGTAAAGAGCAGGTCTTTTAAGATAAGCTACAAATGTTTTAAGAACTGTTGACATGTCACTGATTGTATTAAAGTTACAAGACAAATGTATCTTATTAAAACTCGTATTGCATGTAGACAATATTAATTTTGAAAGGAAATTTGTTTATAATTTTTTAATGATATATCAGGTGATTAATCAACAATAAATATTATATTTTACTTTAAATGTAAAATTAAAGAGGAATGTTTTTCTTTTTTCTAGAGGACGAAAGGTGGACAGGTGAATTCACCCTATGAAGTAAGAGGTTGTTTTTTTTGAACCATTAAGAATGCTTAAGGTTTTAAGTGAAGTTAAGATTCAAATGCATTTGAATAAAGCGTTCTGCTTCTTAAATATTTCTATATATTTCCTTAAATACTATTAACAGCTTAATCAATTCTTAATGATTTAAAAATTTTATTAGAATTTTTAAACGCAAAGCTTTTATTTGAATGCTTTTGTATTTTGAGGAGGCGAAGAATGGGCAAGTGGACTTGCCTGATGAAGCGAGTGATAATTTCTCGCAGATTTTTTGAGTATGATAATCTGCTGTTTATTTTGAACTATTAAGATTTCTTAAGGTTTTAAGTAAAGTTAAGATTCAAATGCATTTGAATAAAGCGTTCTGCTTCTTAAATATTTCTATATATTTCCTTAAATACTATTAACAGCTTAATCAATTCTTAATGATTTAAAAATTTTATTAGAATTTTTAAACGCAAAGCTTTTATTTGAATACTTTTGTATTTTGAGGAGGCGAAGAATGGGCAAGTGGACTTGCCTGATGAAGCGAGTGATAATTTCTCGCAGATTTTTTGAGTATGATAATCTGCTGTTTATTTTGAACCATTAAGATTTCTTAAGGTTTTAAGTAAAGTTAAGATTCAAATACATTTGAATAAAGCGTTCTGCTTTTTGAATATCTTTAGATATTTCCTTAATATTCTTAATGGTTCAAATTCTTTGTTTCAATTTTGTTTTTATCTATTTAAGGCTGAGACGGTTTCTTTATGTGTAAGAAGAAGCTTTTTTCTTTACAGAAATGCCTGTCCAAAAAGATTTGGAGTACGGTCATAAAGGTGTTGATTCTTTTTTGCTTTTTCATGAGGGTAGGTATTGTTTTTATTAACACACTAAAGAGTGTGCTGTTTATTGATTGCAAATGTATACAATAATTGTATAAACAGAAAGATAAATCAGGCTAAATTATTTTAAATAATTGTTAATTGTCTATTGCCGTCAAAAGCTGTACTCAGGAAATTCCTTTATCTTTGTAGTCTCGATGTTTTCTATACATTAATCCATATTATTTGAAGATGAAATTTTTACTAGACCTTTTATTCCGTGTTTTCCAGCTTTTTACAGAACCTTATTTCTTAGTATTTCTTGCGATAGTTATAATAACCTTATTAAAAAGAAAAAATAAGCGCAAAAACCTTAGGATAGGAATTGGTGTATTGACCGTTTTAATGATCATCTTTATAGGAAATGGCTTTCTGGGTAAACTAACTTCCGAATATTTGCAAAAAAGCTATGTGAATACTTCTAGTACTAAGAATATAGCTTCTCAGAACCCTGTCATTGTAGTTTTAGGTGGAGGAGTTGTAGATTTTGACAAAACAGAAAGGTTACACACCATGTCTTATTCCAGAATTGTCACAGCTTATCAAGTGTACCAAGAATACAAGAAAAATAATATACCCTGTAAAATACTAATTTCCGGAAAAGGGAGAGGACGTAAAAGCGAAGCAGAATTATTCAGTGAAAATTTCAAAAAAATGGGCGTGTCGGATGCTGATATCATCAAAGAAGATAGAAGCATGAATACTTATGAAAATGCAAAATATTCCAGCAAGATACTAAAGCAGATGACTCCTTCCAGTGTATATCTGGTAACTTCCGGGTTTCATATGAAGCGATCTGTTTCTCTGTTTCAGACATTTGGATTGAATCCTGTTCCGCAAGCCTCAGATTTTATAGATACTGAAATAACGCTGTTTCCGAACAGCTATAATGCTGCATTTACATTTGTGATGCTGAAAGAGGTTCTGGGAATATGGCAGGTACAGCTGTATAACAGTTTGGGAATGAATGGATAGTTTTTTGTTTTAAGAATAAATATATTATGTAAAACCGGACACTTAAGTAGTTTAAGTGTCCGGTTTTGGTTTAAATAAAATCGCTTATCATTTTTTTTTCTTCAAAGAAATTACTGTCTGTAAAACCACAGATGAAATAATAAATACCAATCCTATATAAAAAGCAAGATTGACCTCTTTACTTTCTCCAAAAAATAAAAAGGCCATAATAATAGCATATACAGGTTCCAGATTGTAGGTTAAATTAACTGTAAAGGCAGAAATTTTCTTCAAAACTTCTGCAAACATCACATATAAGCCAACTGTACAAAAAAGCGATAAAATGCCCAAATAAGCAGTGTTTTTCAAGTCAGGGACTATGCTATCTGACTGGAAATAGAGGAGGTATACGGGCAAAAATACTCCCCAGCATAAAGTACCGGCAATCATCTGATAAAAGTTGATCAATTTCGTGTCGAAATGGTCTACCAAACGCTTGTTATAAATAGTATAAAGAGCGCCGAATGCTGATGAAAATACACCCAAAATAATTCCTAATTGATAAGAAGTATCAAAATGAAATATTAAACTAATTCCCAAAATTGTAAGCATACTAAGAAGTAATTCTGAAAGCTTGAATTTCTCCTTATCAATTACAGGCTTGAATACTGCTGTGAAAAAGCTAGTCAGGCAGTAACATACGACACCAATGGATATATTGGCATATTTTATACTGGCATAAAATAGCAGCCAGTGTAACGTAAGCAGCAATCCGGTTTTTGAAATCTTAATTTTTTCCCGGAAAGAAATATTTGTTGGAATTCTTAAGAGTTTTAAAATAAAGAATAGAATAATGGAGGAGAAGAGGAGTCTGTACCAGACTAATAAGCCTTCATTAAGAGTGATCAGTTTTCCGAATACACCTGTAAATCCGGCCAATATCACGGCCAGATGTAATAATAAATATGATTTTTTCATTAGAGAATGAACTGCAAAGTTTTGAATTAATATTTTTTTAGAATGAGAAGCATAAAGACTTTGGCCGTTAATGAGTTAACGACATGAGTAAGCTTCCAATTAAATTGAAAATATTAAGGTGCCGGAGGAGGCAGACAGTTCGCGCGGTTCATATGTATCTGTTGAATGTCAAATATAGGGAAAAATAGGTTATAGGTCTACATAAAAAAGACATTAAACTTGTGTCCATCCGGATCTGCAAACACAAAACCATAATAGTTTTCTCCAAAGCTTTCAGGAGCTGAAACAATGGTTCCTCCTGCATTTTTTACTTCTTCAGCCCAATCATCTACCTGATTTTTACTTTCCGCAGAAAGAGTGAATATAATTTCGTTAGAACTTTGAGGGTCACCAAATTTCATACTTTTCAGGTTGTTTTCTATGACGTTTTTTAAGAAAAAATGGACAATTAATTCATTTCCTGCCATAAAAAAACTTACCAATTCATTAGAACTGTGTGGGTTGTTGGGCTTGAATCCCAGTTCTGTATAGAATTTTTCTGTGCGTTCAAGGTTGGCTACGGCCAGATTGGCCCAGATCATTTTAGGTTTCATATTATTTTATTTTTTGGTTAGAGTAAAGGTATTGTGTTTTATGATGATAAAAGCTGTCATGTGGCAAGATTTTCTATTTTTAGGAGCTAAGAGGAAATTTTCACTATCATTCTATTTAACATAATATAAGCGGAAATGAATGAGCGAATTGTAAAGAGAATCAAAAAGTTAGAGGAATATAGACGCTGTATGTGCTGATAAAGATTTTGCTGAAAACTGGCAGAGCATCAGATCATGATGAGCAGGAAAATTTTTATAAAAATTTACTGGAGCATTATTTTTCTGACCATGAACTGCCGTACAGACAATATTTTTTCAGAGATTGGATTTTCACGCCGTTTAAAGAAAGTTCTTAGAAACCGTTACAGCGTATTTGGCTGGATAATTTGGGATATAAAGCATTCTGAGGGCAGTTAATACTCTATTTTGGCATTATAATAAAAATCCTATAATTTATATTATGTTAAATTGTAAATTGTTTTGGTTTCTCAGATTCACAGAACGTGTTCGATTTCATTATTTTACGCTCTTGATTATTACATCAAATTTTTCAAGTAATAATAAACTCTATCCCAGGTTATGCTCAATAACTTCTAGATTTAGAAGCGGCGGATTAAGGAAGCCCTAAACCCGCCGTTTTTGTAATTCTATTTATTTAATTTTTCTAATTCAGGCAATTCTCTTTTATACTTTTCAACGTCCCAAATTAAACTCCAATTTTTAACATAATCAGAGATTGGTCCTAAGCCAACTTCTGTTCTTCTTTTATCTACATTGTCTGGATCAATTAAAGGTAAAACATAGTATGTTTTATTATTTTGATTGATTCCTATTTGACTTCCGTATATTTGTTTTCTACCTTCTCGAATTTCTATTCTGTCAATTAACAAAGCTAAAGAGCCTGAACTTGCATTCCCTTTTGCTACAGCTTCTTTCATCATGGGTAAATATTTTTTTTGCGTTTCCAAATCTGAATGTTGAATGACAAGAAATATTGCACTATTGGCTTGTGCACCTACTTTGTCTTTACCCACCCAACCTTTTTCATCTAATATTTTTTTTACTTTTAATAAGTTAATAGAGTCTTTCTGCATTGCTATTTTCCAAAGGTCATTCATTTCTTTAGACTCTGGACCGAAATTTTTTTGAGTTTCATTCATTTGCTTTCTATATTTTTGGTCTTCTTCAAGAATTGCCAATAATTCAGTCTGCAATGGTTTGTCATAATTTGCTTCTATTAGCTCTATTTTTTTTTCTAATCTTTCAATTGTTTTCCCCCATTCTTTTTTTGAATGTAAATTTTCTAAATCAGTATCAGAATTTAAGTGCTTTAGATTTGTCCAACCATTTTCTATTGATAAGTTCAGCCATTTAAAAGCTTTTTTTGTATTTCCTGCTAAAGAAGATGCGCATGCACCATTATATAAGTGACTTGGATTTTTACTTTCAATTTTAAAAGCTTTATCATATAAATCAGTAGACATTTTATAGTCTTTTGTTTCATATAATTTATTAGCTTCACTTATTAATTTTGAATATTCTTGGGCATTAACGCTTGTGAATAAAAATAATAATAACAAAACATAAATATTGTTTCTCATTTTTTCTGTATTTAATGGTTAAATTTTAGATGTTTTTAGGTTATGTTTTTAAAATGTCTGTTAACTTTCAAATTTACGCATTATGTCAATCTGATTTATATAACTTTCTTAAAGCCATTGTGTTTCATGTAATATCTCTTACTTGTTGAATGGGTATTCATTAATCCAATGAAAACTCCTCTTGTTTAAAGGATAATCTTCCTTTTTCTTTCTTACTGTTTTTATTTTTATAGAATCACTACCCTTATTTCCCATAAAAATGATACTATCTTTTTGAGCATTGTAATGCAGGTAAGCATATAGGTGTTGTTGATCTATTTTACGAAGCATAAGTATTTTTTTTTCAGTATCTAAAACACTCTGAAACGCTTTAGTACTGTCATTATTAAGAATGACAGTTGTCCGGCCTGGAGAACTGATCAATAGTTTTTTCCAGCCAATAGAATCGTTGGATGGTATTTCCTGATTGTTTATTATAAATTTATCAACAATATAGGCACCCTCCATTGGAACAGCTGGAGGCTTATAGAACAGTGCTGATGAAGAACTCAATACGAAAAAAACTACTACGAGCCACTTAAGTCCAGTAACTGTAATCCTCTTCCACTTTTTGTCTGATGTTCTTTTTTGAAATCGTAATTGTGATGGCTGATGCAAGATAAAAAAACGATATAAAGCAACTGCATCACCGCTGACAATATAAAGGCAAAACAAAACAATATGACTGGAAAATATTTTTACCGGCACATCATAAAAAAAATTCAACAGAGCCACATTGATCATCACTGTCATGGAAAAAAGAGCACCAAAAGTTTTGGTTCTTCTGAAAAGAAGCAAAAGTCCACCACCAACTTCCAACAATCCGGAAACAAATGTATAACCACTGGAAGCTCCCATCATAGTCCATACCATACCCATTGGCGACATATCTCCAACTTTTTCTTCCAGCCTGCCAATTGAGTTAGCTGGAAACTGTCCGTCGTGCAGTTTCGCAAAACCGTACGAAAGCATTATCATAGCTACATAATAGCGTGCTACTACTACTGTAAACCAATGAAGATCTTTAAATGTTCGCTGTTTTTTATCTACAAGAAGTATAATGAGTGCAGCCATTAGAGCTAAGCCAATATTTACAATCACTACCCAATAATCTAATGTAGTATCGCCGCTGCCAGTCATCTTAATATGTTCTACCTGCGGTTGCTGAAAAACATTTTTACACAACCACAAGACTCCACTCTTATGTATTCCCTCTAAAGGTGAAAACTGGGAGGTAAAGATAAAAAGATAGATATAAGAAATAACGTACAAATGCAGGAAAGGCAGTACCGCGTTTTGCTTTCTTTGATTGGGAAAATTGATAGATTTTGTATCCATATTAACAATATTTATTTAAGGATAGGAAAGCCGGTAAGTTTTCTTTCGTTAGTTTACCTCAATTTTATGATAAGCCATCCAACGCTTGAGATTTCCAACCATTCTTTTTAAATGATCTTCATTCAGGAAAATATTGGTCCAATATTCAAATCTGTCGCACTGAACACTTATGTAATAGGTCATAATGGCTAAGCATGCGAAAAGTAAAAACTTTTTTTCTTCTTCATTGATTTTAGTTACGGTCTCATAGCCTTTTATGAAACTATCTGCTTTTGCTTGATACTGTTCTTCGTTCAGATTGGTTGCCAACAATTGGAAGAGAAAATAAGAAATATCGAAGCATAAATAACCGTTGCCACAAAAATCAAAGTCAAAAAATGTAACTTCTTTTTCATCGTCAATATGCAGATTGTCAAACCAAACATCAAGATGAACGGCTCCATATCTCATATTCTGATGGTCTATATTTTCCATTTTCAACGCTAAAAATGCAGAAAGTCTTTCTAAAAATTCAATTTCGCTGGTATTTTTACTGTAAAATTCCTTTGTTCTTACAACAGGGGTTTTAAGCAAATTTTGAGCATTATAAGATATTCTCATCAGTTCTACATTTTCTGTGGATTGATGAACTTTTGCTAATGCCTCTCCTATCAGAAAGCTTGTTTCAGATGAGAATTTTGCTGTTTTTATGCCTTTAGCAAACGAAAATAAAACACCAAATCTTGTCCCTTCCGGAGCTTCAATTTCCTGAATGAATTTGTTTGATTTGTCAGCAATTGGAAAAGCAACCTGCCGGTCTGCTTCTTTTAGAAGATTTAGAAGTCTTAATTCTTCTTCAATTTCTAATTGAGTCCGCCAATGATGGGTGTAAACTCTAAAAACATATTTGTTTTCGCCATCATGAACAATATATAAATGGTTCATAGCAAGCCGAAATATGCTGCATTCCGTTTTGTCGGTTAGACCGTATTTTTGCTGAATAAATTGACCAAGCCTTTCAGGTGAAAGTGTGCTGTTTATGGTTGGAAATTTCTCTGTCATTTAATTCTCAGTTCATGGTTAGTTATAAAATCGGTGCAATTTCGTTACATTTTTCGATTTTACATCTATTAAATCTGTTTATATTAGAAATATTTCTTTATCCAACAATGACTTAATGCTAAAGTCTGTTTATTTGAAGTATACTTTGCCTGGTAAACCAATCTTAAAAAAACAATCCCTTTCTGGATATGAAAGGGATTGTTAATTTTCTTAGTTATTATTGTTAATAATCGGAGCAAGTTCTTTTTTTAATTCCTCAAACTTTTCTTTGCTCATCATATCTATTTCCATCAGTTCTTTTGCTTCTTTTAATTTTGCAATCGCTTCATCTCTGGTCATTTTTCTATTTTTTAAAAGAATTTCACCAGACTCAATCCCTAGCTCCGTATCCATGACGCTTAAATATTTATTGATTCCAAAAGCTCTATCATTTATTTCTCCCAAAACCATAACTACATACAAAGGTTTACTTTTACTGCCTCTGTGATATGTTTTTATCTCTCTGACAATAACTTTAGTATTTTTTAAGCTGTTATCTGCCATATCCTGTGCTTCACCACCCATAGCAGACATAATACTTCCAAATCCAGCTGGTCTACCCATTTGTACAAATTCATAAGTTTTTTTTGAAGTACTTCTTGATTGTGCAATACCCCCTCTTGCTTTATTCCCATAACTCCCTGAATAAGTTCTTGTATTCAGTTCTTCAGACGTAGGAGATCCTAATATTAAAGTATCCCCCACTTTCACACTATTTTTACTCGTTGTTATATATTCCTTAACCGGAGCACCATTTTTAATAGTTTTAAAAAAATTGATATCCTGTGTGTTTTCGTATGTCAATAAATCAATATTTTCTTGAGCTTTAATATTTGCTATTGATAAAAGAATAGTAAATAAAATAATTGTTTTTTTCATAAATATTATTTTTTATATATTGGAATTCAATTTTTAGTCCTCAACAAATATAATACCATTTATATGTTATAAATTTTATACAAATTATATATAAAATATGGAAAATCATAAAACTCCAAAGTACAATGACTTTGGAGCTTTTTTTATAAAATTAGCCTTTCGGCTGACCAATTATTTCTTGATTATTTTAGTGAACGTACTATTTCCTTTTAACAGATAATTCCCTGATGGATAGCCAGTAAGATCAATGCTGTTTTTTCCTTTATTTAAAGTCATAGTTTTAATGACTTTACCGGTAATGTCATATAAATAGGCATTTTCGTTTTCAGGAGATTCCACAGTTATCATTCCCGTTGTTGGATTAGGATAAGCCGAAGTTTTCGGTTTTACAGAAACCTCTGCTGTTGATAAAAAACATCCTGAATTATAAGAATCTCCAATAATATTAAACCCTTTGTTAACCAATTGAGCTCTTGCCATAATGGCTTGCGGTGTAGAATAAACTAACCCCGTTGCATCTATTGTTCCAGACGTTATGGTTGAGTTTGTCCATGTAGGATTATTATTCAGTGCAACCAGAAAATTACTGTAATTCGTACATGATAACCCTGAGTTTTTAAATCCAAAAGATATTGAGCTCCATGCAAAGTTTTGAAGCTTGATATTCCAGGTAGAAATATCCTGATTAAAAAGTGTAGCACCATTAAACATATTAAACCCTGCAAAATAATTGACCTTACTTACATCCCAGTTTCCAATGGGCTGATTGAATGATACTGCATTTTCAAACATATACTCAAAATCCGTTACTTTACTTGTATTCCAATTATTAAGCGGTTGGTTAAAGGCTGCAGCATTAGAAAATACATACCTGAAATTAGTAGCATTTTTTGTATTCCATGAATTTAATGGCTGATTAAAAGCTACAGCATCTTTGAACATTGCAGAGAAGTTGGTTCCAGCTGTTGTATTCCAGCCAGAAATATTTTGATTAAAGGCAGACGCATAAGAAAACATTCCACTAAAATCGGTTACATTCGCTGTATTCCAGGTTCCGATATTTTGATTAAAAAGCTTTGCTCTGCTAAACATGCTGTTCATATTTGTAATTGTGCTTGTATTCCAATTAGAAAATGAATTATTTCCAATCAAAGACGAACAATTAAAGAACATTTGAGATAGATTGTTTATTTGTGTCAGATTGGGAGTATCTGTAGCAGTTACGTTAAGATTTGGACAGCCTGCAAATCCCGCATTAAATTGCTGAAGCCAAATAATATCTCCCCATTGGCTAATTTCGATAAGCTCAGGATTTGCATTAGGATTGATAGAGTCTGTGCCGGCTCTGAATCCGTAAAATAACCCACTGCCATTTGAAACTTTTACTTTATAAGTAGCCTGGATAGGGTTTGTATTTAATGATGTACCAAAAGAAATCGTAATAGGATTGCTGCTGTTAGAGGTCACAGAATTCATGACTCCACTATGCTGGGGAAATCCAACTTCTTCCCAGCTAATGGTATAACTTGTTCCGGTACCACCAAAAGTTATTGAATTATCAATGGTACCAGTGGCGTTAGGTTTCCATAGAGTAATAAATTCAGTCTGCGCATAGGAAATGAAAAATGAAAAGAGAAAAATGATTATTAGTTGTTTTTTACACATAATTTAAAAAGAGTTTTTTTTAAGGTTAAAATTTGGTTTACTAAGACAATAAATTTCCCGGGATTCTTTATCTTATCTCTAATACAAAGATATAGGCGCACAGCGACAGAACTTGTCGTATTAAAATAGTATTCCTTCTTTTTTTAGTTTTTTTTGATTATTTTTTATCTTAAAAATGGGCTGAAAAATCACCCAAAATAGTTATTGTGCTCATTCTATTGTAAAGCTAAATTTGAAAGAAAATAACCATCATGGAAACCTTCACAATCATCAAAGATTTTCTGAAAAAAGAAAATGTACAAGCCGTTCTCATTTGCTTGATTCTTGGTGCTTTAGCATTTACTGTGCAAACTCAATCGGGTCGTTTTATGGAAGATTCTTCTGTGAAAGTATTAGAACCTTTGGATAAAGCTGATTCTATTCAAAATCAGGTAATTAATGCATCACTTTCTGGATCATCAGTGAAAATATCAACTTTAAAAAAGCAATATCTTATGAGTGAGCAGGTTAAAAGATATTACAGACAACTGGGAACAACGTATTATGTGAATTATTATTCATTTTCCATTTGTGCCATCGTATTTGCTACCCTTCTTACGGTTGCTGTTTTTCTTATGGTGAATAAAGGCTGGCAAAATTCAGGTCTTCTTCTTAAGACATTCTTATTGGCCAATATTGTATTATCATCTGTGTATTACTTTCTGCCCAATGTTTTAAGCAATAAGGATAATATCAATTCGAATATGCTGAAAATAAAAGAATTTCAAAAAATTCAATCGGATATTATGAAAATAGCTGTCAATGCAGGCAAACTGGATGAAAAGAAAATGGACAGTGCTATTCAGAATCATTTTGAAAGGATTGGTGCGAATATAGACTTTCCTACTACCATTGATAACAGCAAGATTGACAGTAAATTATTGAAACTTCTGGAAACGGATAGCTATAATAAATAACCATTTGAGAAAATAACATACCTCAAAAATAAGAAAACATGTATATAAAATACATGTCTTCTTTCGGATATTACAATAGGTTTTATATGGTTATTTTTACGCCTGCTGAAATATTAATTCCAGGGAGCGGACTTAGAAATTTTAACTGAGAATTTTGAAGTCTTGCCTCGGTGTTCAGAAGATTATTTCCTATGATATAATATTCCAGATCACCTATGCCTAAACTTTTGTCTTTGTATGCTAAACGGACATTAAGTAATGAAAATGCCGTCATAGGAAGTTCAGGATTAATATTTTTCCCTAAATATTTTTGTTTTAAATAATGATCTAAACTTACATTCACGCTGAAGTTCTGTAGAGTTCCTTCCAGATTGAATCCAAAACGGCTTGTAGGCATATTGGGCATATAATCGCCATCACTCCATTTTCTTATGGAACTGTCGGCAACACTTATATTTCTTACCAAATCATAATATCCACCTATCTCCCACTTCCCTACTTTTCCAAGATCTGCTTTATAAGAGGCTTCAGCTTCAATTCCATTGATTTCTGTATCATCAGAACGCCATTCTTTTACAAGGAAAATCTCTCTGGAAAGTCCTGTGTGAGCCAGATAAATATAATTTTTATAAAAAGTATGATACAGGTTGGCAGATACCCTAAAGTTTTTCAGATTTAAGCCTCCTCCTATTTCGACTGTATTTGCGGTTTCTTTATCCAGCCTATCATCGCCATTTTCCTCTGTCAGAATAGCAAAATGATTGTTTCCTGAGTAGAGTTCATTCACTTCCGGTGCTCTTTCGGAATGGTTGTATTGTACTTTTAGATAGGCTTTTTTGAAGATAATCCATTGTGCGGAACTATGGAATTGGTGAAGAGTAAAGTCTCTGTCAATGAGCTTTCCGCCGGAAAGTCCGCGGCTTCTGACGTATTTACTGTCTGCTTCTGCCCTACGTTGTGCATGATCATTTCTATATCCAAGATCCAGCTGAATGAAATCAAAATCAAGGTGCTGAATCGTGAAAAATCCAATTTCACGGCTTATATTGTTGGGTAAATATCTCTGACCTCCGGTTCCTTCCATATCTCTGTATTGTACTTCAAGACCTGTGGTTCCCGTCAGGAATTTTAATTTTTGCTGTGTGATTTCCAGTCGTCCATTGTGCTGGTTTACGGCAAATTGATTCGCTCTGAAAGTATCAAGAAGTTCTGCATTTTTGGAAAATATTCCCATATAATTGAGTTTGATACTGGAAATTGGGAAGTTTGTAAATCTGTAACCCGTTTCAAACATGGCTTTGTGGGATAAGCTTCTTATATTGATGGGAAGATATTCTATTTTTTGCTGTGGTTTTCCATGGGTATGTTTGGGTATTTTCGCAATTGCATATCCCGGGACTCCGAAATAAGAATAAGAATTCTAATAAGCTCCTCCTGCATAAAATGATTTTCCAATATAGCTTGTTCCAACGTAAAATGAGTTGCTTTCTGAATGACTGTTAGGGATAACTCCGTCTTTTGTTTCCACATAATCCCTGATTCCATTTACCTCACTTTTGTAACGGTCTTTCGAAGGATCCTGACCTGGAACATACAGATCATTCTTTGGATTAGGATAATTTTTACCATCAGCCGGATTATAATAAGTGGGGCTGAATGTGTAAAGGTCATCTTCAGAAAGTTCATAATCTATCATATGATCTTTGGCAAACTGGCTGATGTACGGGAAAAGGCTTTTATTCAATACCCGTCTGGAATCCACGTCTACCTGACACAACGACTGCAAAATACTATTGAAACCCATCAGGTTGGGATCATAACATCTGCTATCCTTAGATTTTCCGGGAATTCTGACTATATCCTGCTTGTGATTGCTTCCTCCTACAGCCCATACCCAGTTTTTAGCGATAATCCCTCTGGCTGAAAATGCCTGTTTCTGTCCACTATTACTTCCTCCTTCAAGAAGTCCTGTTATATTTAGCTTTTTATCTGGTAATTGCCTGGTAATATAGTTAGTTTCAATATCAATAGCACCTCCAATGGCTTTTCCTCCATATAAAACGGACGCCGAATTTTTATAAACAGTAATGCTTTGAACACTGTTCATTTCTATATCCGTATTAAAATCAGGACTTATTCCTGAAAGATCATTCACTGCAGTTCCATTCTCCAGTATTTTTACTCTATTTCCACTTATACTTCGAATAACAGGAGCTCCGGAATTAGGACCGTAACCCGAATTTTGAATCCCCGGAATTTTACTCAGCGTCTCTCCCAGGGTATTGGATTGAAGGAAATCCAGCTTTTTCCTTGAAATATTTACTGAATTGTAATTGGTTTTCCCCTGTATTTCAACGGATTCTATGTCCTTTACGACTTTTTTTTCAGGGTTAAGTTTCTGCGCCTTCAGAATGGATGAGGAATACATTAGTGTGCTTCCCATCAAAAAATAAACGGTCTTTTTCATGTGCATATACTTTAATGATCCGGCAAAGCTAGATAATTAAATTCATTAATGCAACATTGTTGCTTTATAAGATGTGTTACCTTTATTTCTTATGCTGATGCTTCGTTTTATAGATTAATTTTATATTAGCAGAAACTAAACAACCATAAAAATGAATTATGAACAAGGTATTTCTTCTATTTTTATTTTTTTCTTTAGTGGTAAATGCTCAGAATGTTAACTGCAAATCTGCACATATTGGAAAATTTCAGATAGACAGTGGCGAATATGGAATCACCGTCATTGATAGGAGTAGTAAATTCCAAATTGAAACAACCGAAAAAATGGGGTATAAAGCAAGATATGACATCCACTGGATTGATGATTGTCATTATCAATTAAAAAACAGAAAAGTTATAAAAAGCAAATCCCCCGAAGAAAGTGCTTCTGGCTATGTATTAGCAGCAGAAATCTTAAAAGTTGTGAATGAAAAGATTTTCTTAAGACTTAGTTCGAACTTTTCTGATGAAATAATAGAATGTGAGATGATTAAGATTAAATAATGCAGATGATTATATTTCAAAACTCCAGGTTTTTAATCTCAATATTAAAAACTTTACAATAGAAAAGAGGCTGCCTATTCCTGGCAGCCTCATAATTTTTAATGTCAATGCTTACTTATTAGCAAGTAGTACCGCACTCAAGTAATCTGATGTGGATTACACCATTAACAACACATTGTGTTTGGCATAAAGCGTTAGTAACAACAGTACCTACACCGCCTACTACTCCACCTACTGTAGAACCTACACCGCTAACTACACCGCCAACGATAGTTCCTACACCGCCTACTACTCCACCAACTACACCTCCTAGTCCACCTAGAAGACCGCCGATTGGATCTAGTAATCCGTTACCTGAAATAGTTTTTAATTCGTTTCTGTCTAATTTTTTTAAGTTTTTCATAACTATAATTTTATATGATTATTACATCACGAATATATGAATAATAATGTTACAATTGCAAATTATTTTTGATAAATTAATCATATGTTTTTATTATTTAATATTTCATTAATATAAGTGTGTTTTGATGAAAATATGATTTTCACTTATATGTGATTGATTTACTAAATGTTAAAAATAATAACTCTAAATTTCATAAATTGAGTTATTATTTTTGCACTAAATTATGTTTATTGATGATTATTATTGAAAGTATGCAAAACGTTGTATATTGGATCAAAAACCAACTTTTAGCTTGATGAAATGAGTCGTTGTGGCACTGAAATTCTCTTATTTTGGCAAAAATGAAGCTCACATTCATTAAATTTCCTGATATCTTATAGTAAAACCTGCCTTGGTAGGTTGATAACGCATTCAAATTTTGTATTTTTGCTGACATACTTTTATCAATGTCAATTTTTTCAAATAATATACGCTTTTTAAGAGCCAGAAGAAAGCTCTCCCAACAGAATGTAGCCGATGAACTGGTGATTTCCAGAGTTCGTTATTCAAAATATGAGAATGGAATATCTGAGCCTCCTATCGAGCTGCTGGTAAAAATCGCCAAGTATTTTCATGTGAGCATTGATCTTATGCTGTCTGTAGATCTCGAGAAACACCCGATGGATGAAATGCTGAAACTTCCGGACAACAGAATTGTTCTTCCGGTTGCCGTAGATACTCATGGAAATGATACTATAGAAATTATCCCTCAGAAAGCTTCAATGGGATACCTGGAAGGTTATAGTGATATTGATTATATCGAAAGTCTTCAGCGTATTGCCCTTCCCTTCCTTACCAATGGGAAGTACAGAGCATTCCCTGCAGATGGAGATTCTATGCCGCCATTTAGAAATGGTTCTTATATTGTAGGAAAATATGTAGAGGGGATCAATGAACTGAAACCGGGTAAAACCTATGTTTTTGTGACCCTGAATGACGGAATTACCTATAAACGTTTTAAAGAAAGAAAAGAAAACGCGATTTCTGTAAGCGCAGACAACTCTTTTTATGAGCCTTATGACATTCCATTTGAAGAAGTTGTGGAAATCTGGCAGTATGCTTCAGGTATTTTTCCGGAAGATTTTGAGCCTGGTGATTATGAAAGTTACAATTTTAAAGAAATGTTCCGTGAACTGAGACAGGATATCAGAGATCTTGATAAAAAGGTTTCAGGCCGTCGCCGTAAGCAGTCTTAACATTTAAATAGTGAGCAGGAATTAATATTCCTACTATGAAAATATATTTATAATGGGGTGAAATTTAAATTTCACCCCATTACATTTAATTGGTCTTTCTGTAATTATAGATGGCAAGACCGTTGAGCAGAACAGCAAAGCCAATCAGATAGAAAAATTCGGTTTGTACTTCATAAAAGCTGCTTCCTTTCAGTACAATGAGTCTTACTACTTTGATAAAATGGGTTACCGGCGTAAGGTTTGACATTTTTCGTGCCCAGTCCGGCATACTCTCCGTATTGGTAAAAAAACCGCTCATCAGCATAAATACCATCATAAAGAAATAGGCAATAAACATAGCCTGCAGCTGTGTATCGGCAAAGGTAGATATAAGGAGTCCCAATCCCAGTAAAGCAATAAGATAAACGGCTGCAAAAACATACAGCGTGAGAAGGCTTCCTTCCGGAAAAATACCATAAATCGCGTACATTACGATGAGTCCAATGGTAAAAACAGTCATTCCTACAATCCAGAATGGAATCAGCTTGCCTAAGATAAACTGCCATTTTTTTATAGGAGTTACGTTGATTTGTTCAATCGTTCCTATTTCTTTCTCTTTTACAATATTTAATGCTGTGATAAAGCCTCCGATTAAAGTGAGAAGGAGTACTAATATACCCGGAACCATATAATATTTATATTCTGCTCTCGGATTGTACCAATTGGTCTCTTTAATAATGATTTTGGCAGGAGTATGATCTGGTTTTCTGAAAGATAATTTAATATTAACATCTAAACTGCTATTAAAATCATTGATGACAGAGCGGAGATAACTTCCTCCCAGTGCTGATTTTGTTCCATTGATTGCATCTACAGAGAGATTTATCTTCTGACTTCCCTCTCTAACAAGACTTCGTTCAAATTCGGGAGGAATTTCCAAAACAAGATCGGCATTTCCTTCTTCAATCATTTTTAATCCCTTTTTATAAGAATCAGGATTTCCGGCCAGTTTAAAGTAACCGGAAGAGGCAATTTTATGAAGCAATTTCTGGGAATAACTGCTATGATCATGATCTACATAAGCAACATTAACGTTTTTTACTTCAAAATTGGCGGCCAGTGGCATAATGATCAACTGTACAATAGGCATTACAAACATCATGGCAAGGATTGTTTTATCCCTGAATATCTGACGGAATTCCTTTCTCAATATGAATATCATTATTTTCATGACAGACGGATTTTAAATTTCTTGAGTGCAAGTGCCAGCAACCCTACAGACATGATCAGTAAAACAAGTGTCTCTTTCCATACGTATCTGAAACCAAGACCTTTCAGCATGACTGCTTTTACAATGTCATAATAATATCTGGAAGGAAGAATTCTGGATATCACCTGAAAAACGATGGGCATATTTTCTACAGGAAACATAAAACCAGTTAGCAATAAGGTTGGAAGCATCATTCCCATCATGGAAATCAGCATAGCAGTCTGCTGGGAATTGGTGACATTGGATATTAATAAACCTAATGAAAGGCAAGTGATAATAAATAATATGCTTTCCGCAAACAGTAAAACAAGACTTCCACGAATCTCCACATCCAATAAATAAACAGAAAGAAGGAGAATAATGATAAAGTTGACAAGAGAAAGAACCAGATAAGGAATCGCTTTTGCTACCAATACCATAACGGGTTTAAAAGGCGATACGAGTAATATTTCCATCGTTCCCAGTTCTTTTTCACGGACAACGGCCACAGATGTTAAGGCAGTACTTACAATCATAAAGATTAATGCGATAACACCCGGAATGAAATTGAGAGATCCGTTCTGCTCTTCATTATAAAGTTGTCTCATTTCGGGAATGATCTGATAGGAAGGTTTTATATTGGGATTGAGCTGCTGCTGGTAGTCTGCAATCATCGCATTGAGATAATTGGTAAGAATAGTCGCTGTATTCGGGTCTGAAGCATCAGCAATAATCCTGATCTGCGCTCCGGAAGCAGTATAAAGGTCTGATCCGAAATTTACAGGAAATATCACCGCACATTTTATGTTTCCTTCCCTGAATTTTCTTTCAATATCCGGATAGTTTAGCGATGATCCCTGCATCCGGAAATAAGAGCTTGATCTTATTTTTGAAATGATTTGCTCAGACTGTACGTCATGCGAATTATCCAAAACAGTAATCCCGATATTTTTGACCTCACTGCTCAGAGCATACCCAAAAAGGATGATCTGAACAATGGGCATACCGAAAAGAATCAGCAGTGTTCTCCGGTCTCTGAATACATGATAGAATTCTTTTCTGATGAATACGAATAACTGTTTCATTTTTTACTCTTTTTTATGCAATTTCCTATCTGTTGAGATCTTTAGTCCTGTTTTTAATCTCCTGATCTTTTGGCTCCTCTGGCCAGTTCATAAAATACATCATCCATTGAATGGGTATTAAACTTTTTTTTAAGATTAGAAGGAGTATCCATAGCTTCTACCCTTCCATCTACCATGACAGAGATCCTGTTGCAGTATTCTGCTTCATCCATATAGTGTGTCGTTACAAACACGGTAATTCCATCTGCGGCAGCCTGATAAATCATGTCCCAGAACTGTCTCCTGGTAATAGGATCCACACCTCCCGTTGGTTCATCAAGAAATACAATTTTAGGTCTGTGAAAGACAGCTACAGAGAATGCCAGTTTTTGTTTCCATCCTAATGGCAATGCTCCTACAAGCTTTTTAGCTTCGTTTTCTAAGCCTAGTGTAGAAACCAGTTCTGTGCTTCTTGTCTTTATATCCTTGCGGGAAACACCATATACACCACCATAAAACTCAATATTTTCCAGAATAGTAAGATTATCATACAGAGAGAATTTCTGGCTCATGTAGCCAATGTTTTTTTTGATCTGTTCCTGTTGTTTATATACATTGAATCCTGCTACTGATGCTGTTCCTGATGTAGGATATGATAATCCGCACAAGATTCGCATTGCGGTAGTTTTTCCCGCTCCGTTAGCACCAAGAAAACCAAATATTTCTCCCTGATCCACATCGAATGAAATAGCATCAACAGCTTTAAAGTCTCCAAACTGTTTGGTGAGATCTCTGCATATAATCGCTTTATTTTCCATGGTCTACTTCTTTTTGTTCACGCATCAGCCGGATAAAGCTGTCTTCAATCGTAGGTATTATTTCTATAACTTCCAGATCTTCAGGGTGATATTTTCCTGCGATCTCTATTACAGTTTGCTGTTTTCCATCTTTGTTTAATGTAAGGTGCAGATATTCTCCAAATGCATAGCAGCTTTCAACCTCTTTGTCTGTACGAAGAGCTTCCAGAAGTGGATAGATATTTTTACTTTTCACCGCAAAAAGTGTTTTGGGAAAACTGTTGACAATATTTTCGGGTTGATCTACAGACATTATTTTTCCATTCTGCATTAACGCAATACGGTCACAAAGTTTTGCTTCATCCATATAAGGAGTTGATACGAGGATAGTAATATTCTGCTTTTTCAGCTTAGCCAGCATTTCCCAGAATTCTTTTCTGGAAACAACATCCACTCCGGTTGTGGGTTCATCAAGAAATAATACCTCCGGTTTATGGATCAGAGCGCAGCATAAGGCTAATTTTTGTTTCATTCCGCCTGAAAGCTTTCCTGCCCGCCGTTTGCTGAATGGCTTGATCTGTTCATAAATATCTTTGATCAGATCATAATTTTCTTCCATACTGGTTTCAAAAATGGCTGCAAAGAACTTCAGGTTTTCATCAACGGTAAGATCCTGATAAAGGGAGAATTTCCCCGGCATATACCCTACTTTATTTCTGATGGTCTGATATTCTTTTACTACGTCATGGCCTTCTACTTCTGCCGTTCCGCTGTCTGCCAGTAAAAGGGTTGTCAGAATCCGGAACAGGGATGTTTTTCCGGCTCCATCAGGTCCGATGAGGCCAAAAAGCTCTCCTTTCTTTACATCAAAAGAAACGTTATCAACTGCTTTTACACCGTTGTAGGTTTTGATTATATTTTTTACTGTAATGGAAAACATGTTCTGATGTATGTTATTTAATTCTTAAAATAATGTTTCCCCATACATTCCTATCTTTAAGTAGCCGTCATTTTTTACCTGTATTTTGATAGCATAAACAAGATTGGCTCTTTCGTCTTTAGTCTGGATGGTTTTGGGAGAAAATTCTGACTTATCTGAAATCCATGTAATGGTTCCCGGATATTCTTTAAATCCTTTTTCTCCCTGATCTATTCTTACTTTTACCTTCTGGCCAAGCTTTACCTGTGGTAGTTGGGTTCCGGTAATGTAAGTTCTGAGGTCAAGAGTGCTGATATCTGCTATTTTATACAGAGGTTTTCCAATTGTCTGCATTTCTCCTTTCAGTGCATAGTTTACCAATACCGTTCCCTGGATAGGATTGATGATTGTCCCTTTATTAATCTGTTCCTGGAACTGTGCTGCCGTTTTTTCAAGCGGTGCTTTTTCACTTAAAATACTTCTGTTTTGAGTGCTGTTATTAGAGGTATTAACAGAAAGCTGCTGGCGTGTAACGGCGATCTGCTTTTTGAGCTGTACAATAGCGGCATCAATATCATCTAACTGCTTCCGGGTTGCGGCATCTGCTTTTACAAGATTTGCTGTACGGGTACGTTCATGGCGCTGTTGATCCAGCTCTGCTTCCTGCACGGCCAGCTGTTTTTTTACCAGTAAATCCTGTTCATTGGTATTGCTTGTTTTTTGCTGTAAAGCTTCAATGCTGGCTTCAGCCTGTGCTTTTTGAAGTTGGGCAATTGTAACATCAATCTGTCCCACCTGCGCTCCTGCTTTAAGTTTTGTGCCTTCCTGTATAGAATAGGAAATTAATTCTCCGTTTTGCTGGGCAGAAACAATAACTTCATCTGCTTCAAAGTTTCCTGAAGCGTCAAAATCGTCTTTAGGTGTACATGCGCTTAAAAGGATAAAGGCACTTAATATGAGAGTAACTTTTTTCATAGGATTCGAGGATTATTAATTTCCGGAAATAAATTTCTGATTGTATTTTGCCTGTAACAGCTGAATCTGATGAAGGATCAAGGTCTGATTAGCCAGCTGTTCTGTATTGAGTTTCTGGATGTATTCATGAGTAGTAATCACCCCATTTTCCAGTTGGGCTTCTGCTGATTGGGTAACCGAATGTCGAAGGTTAATTACAGATTTATCCTGCTCCAGCAGATGGTTATATTTTTTAATATTTTCTTCTTGTTGAGCCAGATCCATTTTGGTATTGATCAAAAATGTTTCTTTATTGGTGTCTGTAGCTTTTCTGTTCAGCTCCAGGATTTGTTTTTTATTGGACGAGGTATATAAACTTTCTAAGGACCAGCTGAACCTTACTCCGGTAATAAACCATGGCCCGAATTTATTTTCGATAATATTGAGAGTAGGTCTTCCATATGCACCTTGAAAGAAGGCGCTTACCTTAGGCATAAGATCGGATTTAAGCTGCTCTTCCTGTAATGTGTAAACCGATTTTTGAAGATCAAAACCTTTCAGCTCCGGCCTGTTAATTTCTGAAGATAAAAGTTCTGGTTCCGGAGATTGTAATACTGAAGAATCGGAAATTTCTTTGCCAATGAAGATACTGAGCATTTTCAGATAGGCACTACGGTTGGATATATACTCTGTATTGGCCATATCTGTATTCACAACTTCTGCTTTCAGCTCGTCTACATTGCTTCGGTAGGCTGTTCCGTATTGCAAAGCGGCTTCGGCCTTCTGTACCTGAGTCTGCAGACTTGATTTTTTTATTTCATTCTGTCTGACCTGAGCATTGGTTAAAAGAATTGAGAAAAATAAAGCATTGATTCTCTGTTTCAATGTATATAAGGAAACTTCAATATTCTGAGTCTGCAGTTGATTATTGGCTTTTGTAAGCTCTTTTTGATTATGTATAATGCCTCCGTCATATAATAGCTGATCTACTTCTCCCTGAATTTTATACTGGTATTTACTTAATGAAGGAAGTGATGTACTTATAGGAAGTGCACCTAAAGCATCAGAAAAACTAACGGTCTGGGACTGATAAGTAGCCTGACCGGAAAATGAAATTTTGGGTAGATAGCCTTTATTTGCATTATCTATTGTATAATCTGCAGTTTTCGCTATCATTCCTAATTTTTTGATTTCGGGATAGTTTTCTTTTGCAAGGAGATAGCATTCTTCAAGTGTTAAGGATCCAGACTGGGCTTTCAGATGAATATCAGCACCCAAACTCAAAAAAACTATAATAGAGATATGAAATTTTCTACACATAAGAATTGATATTTAAGTTAAAATCAATTTGTCTTTATTATTCATGGGTTTTAATCATTTGATTAAATTCAGGATAAAAAAATTATCCTGCAGACATGGCCGCTTTTATCCAAATAGGAATAAGCTTTTTACGTTCCAGCATCATCTTTTCAAATTCTTTATCATTTAATTTACTGTTTCCCAGGAGCATAGGTTTGGCAATAAAAGGAAATACGGTAAGTCCGAGTATATTGATCAGAAAATGTAAAGGATTGGGTTCTTTAATGCTTCCATTTTTTACAGCTTCCTGATGTTGTTTTAAAAACTCGGAGGTTTCTATTACTTCTTTTAGAGGTATTTTTTGTAAAAGCAGATTAGGATTATTACGAAGTTCACTAATAATAAAAGTCGGAATTTCAGGCTCTTTGATGATAAGCTCAATATATTTTCCTACTACTTCCTCCACTTTCTCATCAATACTTGTCTTTTTATCATTGAGCACCATCATTAAGTTCTGGAAAAATCCAGCCATTGTTTCAATCATGATCATCTCAAAAAGCTTTGCTTTGCTTCTGAAATAATAGTTGAGCAATGCCAGATTAATTCCTGCTTCTTCTGCAATATCACGGGTTCGTGTCGCTGCAAATCCTTTTTTGTAAAACACAATACGGGCTGCTTCTTTGATTTTTTCCTCTGTACTGGTATCTATTTTTTTCATTCCTACTATTTTCTCTTACAAAGATATGAACAAAATTCATTATTTAATCAAATAATTTAATCATTTGATTAAATTTTACATAGGTGTTTTTATTTGCTTTATAATCAATGTTTTAATTGTTCGATTGTAAAGTCCCTCATCTATTTTGAGGATAGAACTGTTAAAAAGTTTGTTGCTTTACAACTCTATAAAAAAATCATAGAAGCAGAAGATTATTTTCTGTTTCTATGATTGATAAATATGATTTTGACGTATGATCTAATTAGTGACGACTCCAATTCTTGCTTTCAAAGGAATGTTGTAAGTATTCAGACAAGGCGTTTGCCCATGGAAGTCAAAATTAATACTGACCTCAGGTCTGAAAATAAGACAGTGAGTAGATCCACCAAAGTGGAAGGTACCTATAGGATCTCCTTTTTTGACATGATCCCCTTCTTTTACCGTAATTTCACAGCTGGATACTTCAGCCATTCCAATAGCAACAAAGCACATCAATCCTATCTTATCATTATCGGACTGGATAAAAATCAATGCGCGTGCAGCCAGTTCTGTGATATACCCCTGAGAATCATTAGGACCAGAAGGATCATAACCTTCAATAGGGGCTTCAGCGTAATAGGTCCCCGGAACGTTCTCAATGGCTACAATAGTGCCATCTACCGGACTGTTCCATCGATGATAGGTTTTAGCACAAAGAAATGCCTGGTAAACGGTACTGTTGTCGCCAAATTTTTGAGCCAATTCATGATGGTTCATGATATCCAACAAAGAATAAGGCTGCCCTTTCATCCAGAATTTATCTTTCATCTGAGCATTGGTAACACAATTATAAGGAGCCGATTCGCAGGCGTTAACAATAACTGACGGATCTTTGTCTTCTTCACTTACTTCTCTTACTCCTGGATTGAACTGACGGGTGAAAAAATCATCCCAGCTTTTGAACCCAAAATAAGGTTCATTAGGTTGGCACTGATAATTATAAATGAAATTCTGCAAAGGATCTTCAGGATTATTCCCTTTTCCTCTTAAAGGATCCATGGCGGCAATTGCTTCCAGGGCTTGTGGCGAAAACCAGCCTAAAGGATTGGTGTAATCAGGTTGTGGCTGATTTACAGAACCATCCACGAGTACATATTGTGATGCCGGAGATTCCAGAAAAGTTTTCCATTCTCCTAAAATAACGCTTAGTTTTTGGTTAACTTCAGGATGGAGAAATGTTAAATATCCTGCCTGTGTTCCCATAGCCCAGTCTACAATAGCATTAATAGGAAATCCTACAAGTCCTATATTATCTTCTATTACACTGTAGCAAGGGGCTTCCTGTAAAACCTGATTGATAATAAGGAGCATAGTTTCGAAGTTTTTTACAGGCTCATTATATCCTTGTGGGATCTCATCATACATGCTTGTAAAGCTCATATATAAAACAGGATCATTATAGATTGCAGCCCTGAGATCTGCAACGGCAGGATTCATTGGAAGTCTGCTGTTTTGGGCCTGTTTTACTTTTTTTTCCAGCCAGGTATTGAGGAACTTTCTGTCTGAAGGCAGCCATTTCCCTACTCTGTATTTTACATGGTTCATAGTACTGTTTTTAAGGTTGTTTTTTTAATTGATGGTACTATAAAGTTACTTCAATTGGCAGAATACCACAATAGTATTTCTACTTAATGTGAAATAAGTAGAAATACTTAATATGTAATTTATATGGGAGCTTGTTTTATATACAAAAAACAAGGCGGATACAATCAATCCGCCTCGTATCTCCCAAATAATTAAATATGAAAAAATATGAATGTTTATATTGTACAGGCTTTAAGCATTAAATCATGCAAATCTGTATTTTTAATAAAAGGCTGCAAAAGTTCATTTCCGGGACCATATGCTGCCACTTCCACATAATCTCCGGAATGATCCATACTGATCCATCCTACAGAGTTCCTGCTTTTCTGAATCTCTGAATAGATTTTGAAAGGCAATTTTTTATAATTATAAAGACCTTCTTCCCCTTTTTCAAGACCGTTATAAAAACTAAGAAGATGTTTGGCTTCGTCATCATTCAGAACAATCTTATTGCTTTCATAAATCCAGTCTTTGATATCTTTTGCTGAATATTCTTTGTGAATATTGTTCAGAATATATTCATTGGTGTATTTATAGTCTGAAATACTGTTGAAATTCTTAGTTGCATCTGTTCCGTAAATCGTTCCCGGGTTGGCGTTCCCATGGTCTGTAGTGATAATCACTAAAGTGTTTCCGTCTTTTTCGGCAAAATCCATAACGGTTTTTACGGCTTCATCAAATGCCAGCTGATCGTGAATAAGTGCTGCTACATCATTGGCATGAGCAGACCAGTCTACTTTTCCAGCCTCTACCTGAAGAACAAACCCCTCAGGATGATCTTTCATTTGATTGATGGCTGTATTGGCCATTTCAGCAAGAGTGGGAGTATTTTTAAGTTCCGGAAGATGGTTTCTGTCAATACTATAAGGCAATGCCCCTGTACTGAATATTCCTAACAGCTTCTCCCCTTTTTTGATTTCTTTCAGATCGGTTTGTGTTTTTAGAATCCGGTAACCTTTCTGGCGGTAAACAGAATAAAGATCTTTTTTGTCTTCTCTTTTGGCTGGGTTAAAAAACTCGTCTCCGCCTCCTAAAAGTACATCCAATTCCAGATCAGCATACATTTCGGCAATCTGAGGCTCTGCATTTCTTTTGGAAGAATTGACACAAAAACCTGCAGGTGTTGCATGAGTAATGGTAACCGTAGTTACACATCCAGCTTTCTTACCAGCTTTTTTATACTTCTGCCATATGGGAAGATGTTTTTCTCCATTAGCTCCTATGTTCAGGGTTCCGTTTTTTACTCTTATTCCTCCTCCGAAAGCTGAACTTGCGGCAGCTGAATCCGTAACAATATAACTTGCTGAAGCAGTGTCCATCAAAGCACGGGTTACCTTTTTGTCATGATACAGATTCATCCAGTTGCTTCCTTTTCCCAAAATATTTCTTGAATACAGGTCTGTCATTGATAATGTTCCAAGGCTCATCCCGTCACTTACCATGAAGATGATATTCTTTGCTTTTCCTTTCTGATGCTGTTCAGTGTCTTTCCCGAAGCTCCATAGATCGGATGGTGATAAAGTCAATAACCCTGAAAGTAATACCGAGCCTTTTAGAAATTTTCTTCTGTCCATATTGTTTTTAAAATAATGCTGTAAGGTATTGTATTTAATTTTCTATTGAAACTTAGTTGCATTAATTAAAGGTTAATTTTAAATATTCTCTGGAAACGGATCTTCAAAAGTTATTTTTTGATCAAACATTTCTTTTTCAATATCATTAATAAGACAATGTTGGAGGTCTGAAAGCATTTGATCTTTATCCAGATTTTGTCCGATAAACACCAGCTCATTGATTCTGTCGCCCCAATTTTTATCCCATCGGCTTTCTATGAACTTCTGATTTTCAACAAATGAAGAATATTGTACCCTGTGATTCATAGGCATGCTACTCCACCAAACGCCAGCTTTTTCAAGTCTAAAAGAACCTCCGGCCTGAGAGAAATTTAAGGCATCATCGGGTCTTGAAGCTAGCCAGAACAAGCCTTTCGCTCTGATGGTTCCTTCGGGATAATGATGATTAAGATATTCCCAGAGTCTTAAGGGGTGGAATGGTTTTTTATCTCTGAAAACCAGTGAACTTATTCCATATTCTTCCGTTTCCGGGGTGTGATGATCAGATTGTAATTCTTTTTGCCAGCCCGCTGAAGACTGGGCTTTATCAAAATCAAAAAGCTGTGTATTTAAAATCTTTTTAGGTTCAATTTTTCCAAACTCTGAATGTAAAAGCATAGCCTCCGGATTCAACTTCTTTATAGCAGCGGTTAAAAAACCAAGCGTTTCAGTATTGATAAGATCTGTTTTATTTAAAATAATCACATTGGCAAATTCGATCTGATCCGTCAGAAGATTGACAATGGTTCTGTTATCTCCTTCCATATCAGTAAGATCTCGATCCATAAGTAATTCACTAGAGCCAAAATCTTTCATAAAATTGAAACAGTCTACTACCGTTACCATCGTATCAACGTAACTGAAACGGGAAAGGTCTATTCCGCTTTCTTCATCTATATAAGTAAAAGTTTGCGCAACAGGAATGGGTTCACTGATTCCTGTACTTTCAATAAGAAGGTAGTCAAAACGGTTTTCATGAGCAAGGCGTTCTACCTCCACCATCAGATCTTCACGAAGTGTACAGCAAATGCATCCGTTACTCATTTCCACCAGCTTTTCTTCTGTTCTTGAAAGGGTATTTTGATTTTCAACAAGGCGTGCATCAATATTGATTTCACTCATATCATTCACAATAACGGCTACTTTTAAGCCCTGTTTGTTGTGCAGAATATGATTCAATAATGTGGTTTTACCAGCTCCTAGAAATCCGCTGAGTACTGTTACAGGAAGTTTCTTAGTCATGTTCTTAGTGTTTATGATTTTTAAAATTGATGATATGACCTATAATTAAACCTGCAGCTCCAACATAAATCAGAGGAATATGGACTTCAAACAGGAAATCGGCCAGTATAGAAAAGGAAATGAGACCAATGGAGATCCAAAATAAAAACTTCAGCCATCGGTTTTCCATTTTCCTTGTTATCCTGAACACCACAACAGCTCCAATACAAAGGAAAGCCAGATCTATATAGGGATTGTGTGATATTCCCAGCGGAACAATCAGTAATAACGGAAAGACAATACAATGAATCAGGCATAAAACAGCAGCGGAGATTCCTACAGCATCAAGAATTTTTGATTTCATAATAGTATGGATTAATTTTCTTATCGTAACTTTGTTGCAAAAGTAGAGATAAAAAATTAAATAACGCAACTTTGTTGCATTAAAATATGAAACAGGTTAGAAATACACATGCTAAAACTGAGATTTTGAATCTAATTAATGGTTCAGATATAGCCCTTACCCATTCTGATATTCAGAAGAAACTGGGGGATTTGTGTAATAGAGTAACTATTTATAGGGTGTTGGAAAGACTTGAAAATGAAGGCGCTATACACAAGATTGTTAACATTGACGGTGTGGTGAATTTTGCAAAGTGCAGTGGAAAATGCAGCCATGAACAGCATTTTCACAATCATGTTCATTTCAACTGCAAGGAATGCCATTCTGTAACGTGTATTGAAAATGCTATTCCGGAAATCAGTTTACCGGAGCATTTTATCGCACAGGAATATAATTTTATTATCAGTGGAATCTGCCCGAAATGTGCTGATGCATAAAAATAAAAAGGCAGAAAAACGAATTTGCTTTTCTGCCTTTTTACCTTTTTATAAGGTGTTATAAAGAAGAGATGTAAACTTCTATTTTGGTCCCGTCGTAATTGAAGGTACCATCAGAATTTCTTTTGCCTAATACCCATTTCATATCTACAGGTACAGACCATGCAGATCCTAATGAAAATCCATTAACGGATCTTATTTCATTTCCACTTCCGGTAGTTATGGCTGAATGAAAGAAGGTTTTATCGATAAGTCTGTAGAAACCAATGGCTTTTCCCGCCGGAATAGGTGAATATCCATCCCATTTTTCTCCCGCCGGATAATTGAATAGTGTTAACCATTTTTGTCCTGCTGATTCTGCAAGCTGAGTAGGACTTATCCTGGCACCACGCATATACAATGCATAGGCTACCACATCATGACATACTCCACTGTTATATTTCGAAATATTCTCTTCCCCGGAGAGAATTGCGTGCGCAACGGGTGTCCTTTCGGATAGGGATAGCTGAGCCTTCCTGGCTCCTTCCGGTGTAATAAATGACATATTGTAATATTTTGTTTGGTGACGTAAAGATACAGCTTTAAAATTTAATCACCGATGTTGGAAAATATTTCAAGTTTGGGCTAAAGCCCTTTTTATAGCAAATAATACATTAAGCGGGTTAAAACCCGCCTCCATTGATATATAAATTCATTTGAAAGATTATTGTTAATAATTGATTAAAAAGGAAAAAAAGATAAGCAATAAAATATCCAAGGAGTTATTATATTCAATAGGAACGGGCTTTAGTCCGTTTTAATAATATGCATAAAATCCTATGGCTTCAGCCAAAACTTAATAGTTGTAAAGTTTTGGTTGAAGCCTTTAATATGGAAATAACAAACAAGCGGACTAAAGCCCGCTCCTATTGATCAAAATGATAAAAATTTTCTAACAATAAAACATGCATTCATAGCTGAAAAGCTTTCCTTCTTTAAAAGTGAAAATAAAGAGTCCTGCATCTCCATTCTGGATGTGATATTCATGTGGGGAGGAAATCCAGCGTGAAGAAAGTAAATCTCCAAAATGGGTTACAAAATTCTTTTCATCATAATTAGAATCCATGCGCTCTTTTCCTAGAACCACAGCTTCTCCATTGGTAAAAGACATTTTGTAGATACTTCCGGAAACTTTTCCTTTGTACTCTTCAAAGGCTGCAATGATATTAGGGGTTCTATAAAAGTATTGAGGTTCCCAGCCACATTCCGGAATATTGGGAATGTCTTTGACTTTCTGCATCTCCAGTTGTTTCATCTGGGCATCTGTGATTTTCCCGTCAAAAAGTTGGGATTCCTTCCATACAAAGTGCATATTCAAAGCTTTCAGTTTTTTTTCATAAGCTTCTGTACCTGGCTTTTTTGCAAATTGATCTGCCAAAAGGAGTTCAAAATCAATATCTACTTTTGGGTTTTCTACTCCGGAATTGCTGTAAGATTCTTTCCAATACTGTAAAGCTTGTTTAAGATTTTTATCTTCAATCCATGCTATTTCACGTAATCTTCCAACCTGTATTAATTCTTTTTCCTTATTCTTTCCTTTTGCCGCCAGATATTCTTTCAGAACTTTATCATAAGTAAGCTCACCACCCAGATATTTCATTTGAATATATTCAGGTTTTTCGTGGAAATGATCACCAATATATACCCATCCATCCTTATATAAAGGAACATAATCAATGCAAACCAGCTCATTCAATGGAGCTCTGCGGGTTGCCATACTTTCTGTGGTAGGCGCTTTTCTTACCCGAAGTTCTGATACCTGTACATAGAAATGCGGACATTGATACCCTTGTGTTCCGCGATAGAAATACTGAACCGGTTCGCCAGCAGATTTTTTCCCACGCATAGACTTTTGCAAAGACTGGCGGTCTATAAAACCAATATCTCCGTTACTCACCTGTACTTTATATTGTGTTTGAGTAGAATCCAGAACATAAATTGGTGCTTCGGTAGAAAATATTCCTAAAATATCCTTATTATTTCCATGCTCACGATAAAGGTGACCCCATTCTGAGGTATAGACAGGATGTGCTCCGGCACTCTGCGCCTGGATATTGCAGAAGCAGCCCTGAATGATACCAGCTGCTAATAGTATTTTATTCAACATATTGTAATGGGTGTCTGCAAAATATTTTATGTTTTTTGCAGATGGGTTTATAATGGTTGATATAGTTATTCTTCCAAAAATACTGAAAATGGAGACTTGTTCCAAAGTTATTGTTATTCAGAATCGGTATAAATTCCATCCTATTCACCTGCTTCCGTTGGGTAGCGTAAATAAAAATACTATTTTTATCGGCCCAAAAGTAAAGACTCTATATGCCGACTGATGCTTCTCATAAGCTGATTCCGATGACCACTTTCGTGCTGGAATATTATTCACACGAAGGATATGCCGATCTTCAGATTTTAAATCTGATGAATAATTATGCCAATTTTTTAAAGAAGCGTTTGACCCTTGGAATGTTTGTTCCTGTAGATCCAAAAGGAAATATTCTGAAAGAGCCTAAAAATTATTTTGAGTGGAAATCTCTCGATCATAATGACGGAAAAAGAACAGACATTGCGGGATTTGAAGAATATGCTGAATATCAGAAGGCTGAGCAAAACTGTATGTTTGAAGCATTCAAAGTAGATTACAATGGATATTCAAAAGTGAGAATCATTGCTGCATATGACGCTTCCATTGAATTGTCTTTTAATAAAAATGATCTGATTCCTTCAGGATTCATTGACGTAGAATCACTTGCTGTTTTTGATGATATCTTTTTAACATCCAGTGCATTAAAGGCGATTGGTATCAAAAGATAAATTGAATTCCTGAACCCATATATCTCTTAACCAATTACTTTACTATTGATCTCTTTTTAAATTCGGAAGGAGATATTTCTTTATACGTTTTGAATATTTTATTGAAATGGCTGGCATCATTAAAACCCAGTTTATCAGCAATCTCACTGATATTATAATAACTCTGGAGTAAAAGTTTTTCTGCTGTTTTTATTTTATGCTGAATAATATGCTGCTGTATTGAAAAACTTGTCTGTTTTTTAATGTAAATACTGATATAATTTGGTGAAAGCATAAACTCTTTGGCTAGGTTTTCAATTTTCATTTTATCTGCATCCAAAGCATTAACATTAATATAATACAAGATCCTTTCAATTCTGCTTACATTTTGGGCGATCAATTTTTTTGTAGTTGCATTTTGCATTGTATTCCGGATCAGAATCGTAATAATGCTGGAAAAGAGGTCAGCAGTTATCTCTTTGCTATAAGTGTTTTTATGACTGAATTCATGCAGAAGGATTCGGGCAAGCTGTAACAGGTGTATTCTATCTGTTTTACTTTTAATCACCGATTCATACACAAAAGAGTGATCTTCCATCAGGAGCTGAACCACCTTTTTTAATTCATTCTTTTTATTAGACAAAAGGTCTTCCCAGATATATTGTTCTGTAAATTTTATATAAATGAATTTTGTCTTGCTCTTAATCGAAAATTCATGACCATCGCTGGGCCTTAGGAGAAAAACATCTCCTTTTTTGTAAGGAAAGGTAATATCATTAAGATGATGAAATCCTTTCCCGTTTTCTATAATAATCAATTCATAAAAGTTATGGTTATGATACTCAACATCCCAGATTTCCTTTTCTATACTGAAAACATTAAAAGAGTTAAAATTAACAATTCGCTTCATAGGGGAATGGATTTTTACAAATTTACCATTAATTTTTACAATAAATGCTGATGGGTTATTTCTCAATTTTGTCCAATCAATACATTAAAAATGAAATACATAAAAGAATCAGTATTATTGCTTGCTTCAACAATTGTTTTGATGTCCTTTTCTGATCATCATGATAGGGATAAAACAGAAAAAAAGCAACATGATGAAAAACAGGTTTCAGTAAAAAAATATTGGCCTAATAGGGCTCAATTGGTTATTTCTGTTTCTATGCAGTTTGAAACAGGCGGGCAACCTGAGGGTGCAGAAAGTCCTTTCAGCGGAACCCCCCTGCCTAAAGGCCAGCCCGATCTTCCGGCAGAAAGCTGGTATCGCTATGGAGGAAATGAAGGCATTTACCGTATGCTGGATTTATGGAAAAAGTATGATATTAAAGTAACATCCCATATCGTAGGAACTGCTGCTGAAAGGTACCCCGAAGTGGCCAAAGCCATTGCAAACGGAGGGCATGAAATTGCAGCTCATGGTATTGCGTGGGATAATCAGTGGAATAAAAGCTATGCTGAGGAACTGAGTTTTGTAAAGAAAGGTGTAGATGTTGTTGAAAAGATCACAGGTAAGAAAGCGGTTGGTTATAATGCGAACTGGCTCAGAAGAAGCCCAAACACCCTGAAAGTATTACAGGAACTTGGTTTTCTGTATCACATAGATGACTTAAGCCATGATGAGCCTTTCATTACCAAAGTAAAAGGGAAGAATTTCGTTGTCATTCCTTATACATTACGTAATAATGACATTGTTAATATTGAAGGAAAACACTGGAGCCCTGATCAGTTTCTGGCACAGCTGAAATTTGAATTTGATCGTCTTTATGAGGAAGGAGCTTCAAAGAGAAGAATGATGAGTATCAGCTTTCACGACAGAATTGGTGGAACACCCGCTATGGTGCATGCAATGGAGGAATTCATCAAATATACCAAAGAAAAACAGGGCGTAGTCTTTATGAGAAAGGATGATATTGCCAAAATGGTGATGAATGATCCTGATACTCCAATTGATAATAGCGAAGAAAAGTTTAATAAGTAAGGAAGCTGGATGCAGGAAAATATTTTTAAAACCAATATAACTTCCATCTCTCAACCCCAAAAACATACCTCTATGAATACAAAAACAGCCTATTTTTTCCTTCGTGTATCTATGGGAGTCAACCTTTTAGGACACGGATTGGTTCGCCTCGTAAAACTACAGGACTTTGCATCAGGAATGATGAAAGGTTTTGAAACAAGCTGGCTTCCACAGTCATTGGTGCATCTGTTCGGAGTTACACTCCCCTTTTTGGAATTTATCATCGGATTACTGCTAATGATTGGTTTTAAAACCCGTATCGCCACTATAGCCGGAGCTTCTCTGATTATTCTGCTGCTTTTTGGAAGCAGTACCATCGAAAATTGGGAAGCAATGGGTATTCAGATGATCTATGCAGGTTTGTTTTACATTCTGATCAGCAGAATAGATGACAATTATCTGGCTTTAGACAGGAAATGATAAAAGAAAATTCTAAGAGCCGGAAAAGTAAAGGAAACGAAAAGAATACTATATATTATTCGAACATTGTTAAACTTTTCTTTTCCGGCTTTTGTATGTCATCAGAGATTATGTTACAACTTTCATAGATTCAGCTACTCTGTTTTTATAGTTATGCCCGAATTTTGCATCAGAAATAAAAGCAATTGAAAGTATTCTATTTATTTTCAATGCAGCACATAACTCTCAAAAATAGAAAACAATGCAAACTATATTAGGAGCCAATGGACAGATTGGCGAAGAACTGGCAAGAGAACTGAAGAGAAATTATACCTCAGACATTCGTATTGTCAGCAGAAACGCTAAAAAAGTAAATGATACTGACACCGTCTTCTCTGCCGATTTATCAGACAGAGAAAAGGCGATTGAAGCCGTGAAAGGAAGTGAAATCGCTTACTTCACTCTTGGACTTCCTATGGATACTGATCTGTGGGAAAAGCAGTTCCTGACAATCTTGAGAAACGTCATTGAAGCTTGTACAATCAATGGTACCAAACTGGTATTTTTTGACAATACCTATATGTATCCTCAAGATCAAAAGATTTTAACGGAACAAACAGGATTTGATCCCGTAGGAAGAAAAGGAATTGTAAGAAAAAAAATGGCAGACATGCTTTTGGCAGAGATGCAAGCCGGAACAATAAATGCAGTCATCTGCAGAGCTCCTGAATTTTATGGTCCTGGAAAGACACAAAGTATTACCAATAGTCTTATTTTCAATGCCATTAAAGAGGATAAAAAACTGAAAGTTCCGTTAAGAGATGATAAACTTCGAAGCCTGATCTGGACTCCGGACGCAAGCCGAGCAACTGCTTTAATCGGAAATACTCCGGAGGCTTATGGACAGACATGGCATTTACCGGTAGATGATCATAAACTGACCTACAAAGAATTCATTGCATTGACCTCTCAGATTTATGGAAAAGAATTCAAATATTCTGTAATTCCGAAGCTGGCTTTTACCATAGGGTCTTTATTCAATAAAAACGCAAAAGAGCTACAGGAGCTTTTTCCGAGATATCAATATGACAATCTCTTTGATGATTCAAAATTCAGAAAAAAATTCCCGGAATTTCGGATAACCACTTACAGACAGGGAATTGAACAGATTAAAAAAGAGCAGCAAACAGCAAAATAATCACCTTAAAAAAGGTAACTTAGAAACATGAATACCATACCGATACCCCAAGGGAAAAACATTCCACTCTTTTGGAGGGATGACGAAGATAAAGAATTTTTGACGGGTGGTAAAAACAAAATATAAAATGAAAGCTCCCGAAAAAGCAACCTCCATCACTGCACTACACAAGCATCTGAAGTTGGGAAGATCTTTCAATCAAAAACACTTTCATTTAAAAAAAATAAAAAACGCAAAGTTTTAATGATTTCAGATTTTTACTAAAAATGAGTAATGATATAATGTCAACAGACTGTATCATTGATTTTCCCCTATGATGCCTCAAAATAAAGTAAAACATTAAAATCTTTGCGTTAAAAAAACACGCTTTTTACGAAGCTTGATTATAATCGGTTTATGATGACAACATTGATTTTGTTATGGTAACAAGACTCATCAGGATCACTACTATTCCCACCACAACAAACATTTTCTTCGTTGGAAGTTTTGAGGTAAGCATTGCCGAAAAAGGAGCCGTAAAAACACCACCCAGCAAAAGCCCTAAAACAATATTCCAGTGATGAATACCAATAGTAAAAATGAATGTAATGGCACTGGTAATGGTCAGCAAAAACTTGGCAACAGTAGAACTTCCCACTACATAACGGGGAATCCTCCCCTCTTTGATCAGGGTTCCGGTCACCAATGGCCCCCAACCGCCTCCTGCAAAGGAATCAATAAAACCACCTACCAATCCCAATACTCTGAGATTAGTTCTGTGTTTCACCTTAGCTTGTCCTGATTTTTTATCTTTAAATGCATTTCTTAAGATATTGATCCCAAGGTATAATGTGTAGCAGGCAATAATGGGTTTTACAATATGAGCATATTCTTCGCCATAATGAGACAGCGTTAATGCACCGATAACAGACCCTACAATAGCCAGCGGGAACAAGACCCACACCATTTTTTTATTGACATTTCCCAGTTTATAATGACTGAAACTTCCGGCCGCAGTAGTAAAAGACTCCGCAGAGTGAATGCTTGCACTCACAACGGGTGGCGGGACATTCAGCAGTAAAAGTATCGTGGTACATATGACTCCATAGCCCATTCCCATAGATCCCGCAACAATTTCTGCCATAAAACCGGCAAACAGCATCCAGTAAAAAATATGACCATCCTTATTCAGAAAATACTGAATATCACTGGAAAGATTGAACTGGTACACCACAAGTCCAAATAATCCAAAAAGGAGCAAAACTCCAATAATAGCAAGGTAAATATTAGCTTTTCTCTGGGCAGTTTTGGTAATATTGATCAGCTTTTCAATTTCCATGTCCGGTTTTGCAGCAGCTTTTCCGTCAGACAGATATTCTGTAGTAATTTTGTTGAGTTCTTTAACCTTATAATTGAAATCTCCGGTGAGCTGATTGCGAATATTCTGCATATTATCCAATACATGATCCATTTCATCTGGAATAATTTCTGTAAAGGTTTCCCTTAATCTTTTAGCAATGGTCGGGGACTTTCCATTGGTGGAAATGGCAATTTTGAGACTTCCCTTTTTAACAATGGAACCTAAATAAAAATCACACAAATCTGGCTTGTCTGCAATATTGACCAGTACATTTTTTTTCTGGGCTTTTTCTCTGATTTCCCCAGCCAATGCAATATCATTCACTGCAATAATGGCGAGATCGGCATCATTAAAATCATGGTCATCATATGCTCTTTCATGCATTGTTATATTGGAAAACTGATTTTGTAAGGTTCTTACCTCAGGAATAATCTCTTTTGCCACCAGTTTGATAGACGTCTCCGGAGAATTCCCCAATACGGATTCCAGTTTTTCAAGAGCGACCTTGCCACCGCCGATGATCAGCAGTGACAGGTTTTCAAGTTTTAAAAATATGGGATATAATGAATTACTCATCCTGATTACAGTTTTAAATCATAAGTAAAAGCGAGATAATATAGTCCTCCGATTTCAGGACCTGCTGCATACTGGAAATAACGACGGTTCAGTAAATTGGTGGCTCCAATTTTAATATTCGCACGAATTTCAGGAAGCTTCCATGTGGCCTGAGCATCAATCGTGTAATAAGCCGGAATTGCTCCTGATGCTAAAGGACTTTCCCACATAAAGCCACTCTGCCATCTTGCCACAAGGGTAAACCCTATATTTTTAACAATTTCTCTATTTCCTACACTTACATTTACCATCCATTTCGGGGTATTGAAAGCGGTGATAAACAGGTCTGAAGAATTATTGGAAGCAAGATCATTATAAGAAACATTGGTGTTCACATTATAATTTCCTGTAATATTATAACGAATTCCTAAAGAGGTTCCATAGCTTTTGTAGGTGTTGTTGCTGTTGGTATATACCCTGTATCGATCCTGTTTGCTTCGATCCAGCATTGCAAGAACAGCAGTATTGCTTCCTACCTGGCTGTTTTTTGGAACCGCTACTTCTACCTGCCCAAGGAATCCTTCATAAATGTTGTAATAGAAATCCCAGTCCAGTACCAGTTTATTATTGAAAAAAGTAGACTTATATCCTACTTCAAATGAATTGATTTTTTCCGGCTGTAACTTCTGCAGATTGGCTACGGTTAGAAGTTGCTTATTATCCTGAGCGGCCTGAGCTTGGGTTTTCCCGGCATCTACATCTGAATTCACGGCTGAAGTGAATCTATCAATGGAAGCCAGTGTATAGGAATTTTCCAGATAACCTAATCCGTCATTTACTTTTGAAAGACCTCCCACTCTTCTTACATTTCCGTTGTTTACGAAAGAAAGTGCTTCAAACAAGGATGGAAAACGATATCCGTTCTGAAAAGAAGCTCTGAAATTATGCTCTTTAACCGGAGAATAGACAACACTGATTCTCGGATTTAATTTGGCTTCAAATTCCGGGTTTCTGTCGATCCGTAAAGCAGCATTGATTTTTAATTTATCATTAAAGAAAAGCTTGGTAATCTGAGCAAAAGCTCCATATTTCTGATAAATAACATCTTTCCCAAAGGTGCCGTTGGCTAAAGGAATGTTTCTTTCATTCACAGGACGGTCGAAATCAACAAAATTGTTTCCATCCGGAGTAATACTGTACAAACGGTAATCTACACCAGCAAGAAGGTTGAAGATCTTCACAAACCTGCTGAAATCGTAGGTAAGTTCGCCCTGATAGAAACGGGATTTCTGTTCAAGTTTAGCCCCTCCTGTTGCCGGAGCTCCTGCTACGCCTCCATTGGCGGAATCCCAGTTGTTGATTCCGATAATGGTATTTTTCAACTGTTCGAAGGCTGCAGTTCCCGGTACGACTCTGTTTTTATCTGCCTGTTGGCGAGCAAGAATAAAAGCGTCATTAAGATTGGCTCCTGCATTCAGATTATTCTGAAGAGCTGTTTGGAATATATTTCTCCAGTTGGTATTGGAAAGATTAGTGAGATCAAGATTATCTGCCAAAGGTTTCAGATTATAAGAATCTCCTGTATTTTCTATCGAGACATAAGCCCTGAAAGTAAGTTCCTTTCCTGTCAGTTCTATTTTGTGGTTCTGAACAGTAGCATTCTGCAAACGGATTTTATTTCCTCTCTGGAAAGTTCCGTCCAGTAAACCATAACGATACACATAAGATGTTCTCCACTGATCTCCGAAACGATAATACAATCCCGCATCAAATTTGATATTTTTCACATCCGGACTTACAAGATCTTTCTCCAGATATCCTGTTCTTGAAACATTGAATGTAGTTGGTTTCCCATTATAGTCTACTTTTACAGCTACACGGTTGTTTCTTTCGTCGCCGTATTTATTCCAAAGGTCTTCCGCCGGATTATTAACCAAAGCGAAATTAGGATTTGCTGTAACCAAAGATCCTGGATTCTGATCAGTCAAATTGTTGGAGATCCAGTCTGTTCCGCTGAAATAGGATGCATTAACTTTTACCGCAAAGTTTTTATTGATGACTTTTGCAAAACGAATGGCACTTTCTCCCAGAGAACTTATTTTATGATTGACATTGTCTACATGATTCACCCCGCCACGGAAATAAAGGCTTATTCCTTCAGAAGTAAACGGATCTTTGGTCTGTAAACTTGCCAATCCGTTGATGGCATTCATCCCGTACAATGCTGAAGCGGCTCCGGGAGTGACTTCCATAGACTGGATATCCAGTTCGGTAGGACCTATTGCATTTCCTAATGGTACTCCCAACGTTGCCGACTGTACATCTACTCCGTCTACCAGCTGCATGAATCGGAAATTGTTAGGCGAATTGAAACCTCTCGAATTAGGAATTTTCAATGTAAGACTTGAGGTTAAAAGCTGTAGCCCCTTTACATTTTCCAATGTTTCATAGAATGAGGCTGCAGGACTTTCTCTGATGGTTTTAATATCAATTTTTTCAATAGCAATCGGAGATCTTAATATCTTTTCCGGAACTCTGGAAGCAGAAATCACGACATCATCAATAATTGTATTTTGTGGATTTAACCCTATTGTTATTTTGTTGGAAGGAGAAAGAATTTCAACAGTTTGACTCGTGAAACCATCTTTTTGAACCATTACCCGAAATGGAATGGTAACTCTGGTTCTGAGCTTAAAATTCCCCAGCTTATCAGTTAATGCAATGTCCTGTGTATTTTCGATCTGTATTTTTACAGAGTCAAGACTTTTGCGTGTATCTGTATTTTTGATGCTTCCGCTAAGCTCTATAAGTTGCTGCTGAGCTTCTGCGAGGTTAAAGAATAGAAATGTGAATGCAATAATACCTGCTTTTGGTAAAAAATTTCCCTGCTTTTTGTTTTTCATTTTTTCTTCATTTTTTAGGTTGAGAATGAAGCTGTCTGAATTTTTTAAATAAAACATAAAAGTTTTTAAACCATTAAGAATTGATAAGATTTTAAGGTATTTAAGAGCGCTTCGCATTAAAGAACAGTTCTTAAAAAATCATTGGATTTTACCTTAACTTTCCTTAATAACTTTATTGCCTTAATGGTTTGATTTATTTAAGTAGTGAACTAAGATGCTTTACTATTTCAAACAGCTTTGTATGTATTGTTATTTAAGAATCAACAACACATACACATTCGTCCGCCTAAAAGAAGAGGTTGATTTTTTTTGTTTTTTTTCAGATCATAATGAAAATTAGCCATATAATTAATTTAAGGTGTGTAAATAACGGTATGAAAAATCGCCAAATGTTTCTTCTGCAAGTCTTTTCTGTACATATATTCCGAAAAGTTCATCCAGAGTGGTAAGAATTTCTTCCTCACCAATATTTTCTTTAAATTTTGTATTTAGTCGCATTCCTAAACGGTCCCCTCCAATGTGGAGATTATATTTCCCATAAGCTGTCCCCACAAATCCGATTTCGGCATTGGGAGACCTTCCACAGCCGTTAGGACAACCGGTCATACGGATGGTAATGTCATCTTCCAGCAGACCATATTTTTCAAGAATAGGTTCTATTTTCGTGACCAAAGAAGGTAGATAACGCTGTGCTTCTGCCAAAGCCAATGAACAAGTGTTCAGGGCCACACAGGCAACAGAGTTTTTACGTAAGGCGCTTGCTCCATTGGTATATTCTGAAATTCCGTGCTCTTTTAAAATATGTTCAATTTCTGGTTTATCTTTTTCGTCAATATCAGCAAGAATAAGATTCTGGTTACAGGTAAAACGGAAATTAGCTTTTCCAGTTTGTGCGATTTTTAATAATCCTGATTTTAAAGGATATTCCTCTGTGTTAAGAATTCTTCCGTGCTCTACAAATACAGTATAAAACCATTTTCCTTCATGATTTTGAATCCAGCCATAGCGGTCTTTTCGCTGTTCAAACTTAAATTCTCTGGCAGGTTCAAAACTGAAACCTGTTCTTTTTTCTACTTCCGCTCTGTACTGGTCGATACCTAATTTATCAATTGTATATTTTAATCTTGATAATTTCCGGTCGCTTCTGTTTCCGAAGTCTCTTTGAACCGTGATGATTTCGTACACAGTCTTCAATACTTTTTCTTCGGTATCTACAAATCCAAGAACAGAGGCAAGACGGGCATAAGTAGCTTCATTTCCGTGGGTTGCTCCCAGTCCTCCTCCGGCAGCAATGTTGTAACCAACGATTTTATCATTTTCGATAATAGCAATTAAGGCAATATCATTGATGAATACATCCACATCATTATTGGGTGGAACGGCAATTCCTATTTTCAACTTTCTCGGAAGATACCTGTCCTGATACAGAGGATCTTCTTCTGCTTTACGATCAACCAGAAGTTCATCATCAATCCAGATATCATAATAAGATTTAGTTTTTGGAAGACACATCTCACTGATTTTTCCTGCCAGTTCGTAAGCTTCCTGCTGTAAAGGAGATTCCGAAGGGTTGGCTGTACACGTTACATTTCTGTTGACGTCTCCACAAGCGGCAATAGAATCCAGATGCTGAAGATTGAAGCTCTGAATGGTAGGTCTTAAATGAGATTTTAAAATACCATGCAGCTGAATGGTTTGTCTTGTGGTTACTTTTATGGTTCCTGTGGAATGATCTTCAGCGGTTTCATTCAATCCCACCCATTGTTCAGGAGTTAAAAAGCCACCGGGAAGCCTTAGTCTGATCATATAAGAATATAACCATTCCAGTTTTTTGGAGACACGTTCTTCCCTACGGTCTCTGTCGTCCTGTTGGTACATTCCATGAAATTTGATCAGAGTCTGGTCATCTTCCCTAATGGCTCCGGTAAAGTTATCAGCAAGGCTTTCTTTTAAAGATCCTCTAAGCCCGTTACTGCTGGTTTTAATCCTTTCTACCGGTGAAAGGTTTTCTTTATCATTGTTCATAATTATTTCCTTTAATTTTTTACGAGTACTTCTTTATCTCATTTAATAAACATCTTTGGCATATCTGCCGCTAAGCTCCATTTCTTCCAGATAAAGGGCTGCATCTTCTTTGCTTCTTTTTCCTTCATTCTGAATGATTGTGAGAAGTGTTTGTTCTACGTCACGAGCCATTGGTTCTTTGGCTCCGCACACATATACAGATGCTCCGCCTTCCAGCCAGTAAAAAACTTCCTGTGCTTTTTGTTCCAATCTGTGCTGAACATATACTTTTTCAGCTGTATCTCTTGAAAAAGCGAGGTCTAAATGAGTCAGACTACCCGTTTTAAGAAAATCCTGAAGTTCTGCCTGGTAAAGAAAATCTGATACAAAGCTTCTGTCCCCGAAAAACAGCCAGTTTCTTCCTTCCGCTCCTGTTGCATCACGCTCCCAAAGGAATGATCTGAAAGGGGCTATTCCTGTTCCTGGGCCGATCATAATAATGTCTTTATCAGCTTCCGGTAATTTGAAGTGTCCTGCATCCTGAATATAAAAATCTACCTTTTCTCCTTCCTTGAATTCACTCAGAAAACCGCTGCATAATCCATTATGTTTCTGATGGTCAATAAAGAATTCTGACCGGGCAACGGTAATATGAATCTCCGTATCCCCATGAGCTTCCAGAGAAGATGAAATTGAATAGAGACGGGGTGCCTGAGCGGTTAATACCTGAATAATTTCTTCAAATTCATCTGCATTTTTTACCGGATAAATCCTAAGCAGATCAAGAAGGCTTAATCTGACCTCCGGAATGGAATGTCCTGTTATTTTCGCATATTGAGCAACAACAGATTTAAGCAGATAGCTGATGTTAAGATGTTTGTGCAGGAGTTCTTCTACAGAATCCGTAATCTTTGCTGTTTCGATCTGTTTCTGAGGATCAATTCCTGTGAGAGTAATAATTTCATGGACAACCGTTTTTGAATTGAATGGAATCACTCCTAAAGATGCACCAGGTTGGTATGTAAGTACTTCTTCTGTTTCAATTTCAATGTGATACGTTTCTTTTTCAGAGGTAATATCGTTCAGATTAATGATAGCTGAAACTTTTCCCTGATATTTCTTTCTTCCGGTAGAAACCTTTGGAGCTGAAACATTTTTTTTACTCTGACCAGCATTTTTATGAACCGTTTCGAATACATGTTCTATCCAGTGGGAAGCTTCCTGCTCATAATCAATATCACATTTCTTTAACGGAATGAGACGCTGAGCTCCCAATATTTCAAAACGCGAATCTACATCTTCTCCGGTTTGGCAGAACAAAGGATAACTGCTGTCTCCCAAGGCCAGCACTCCGAATTTTAGTCCGCTAAGATTTATTTCATTTTCATAAATATAATCGTAGAATTTTTTGGCTAGAGCTGGTGGTTCACCTTCTCCCTGAGTACTTATGACTACGAAAAAGAATTCTTCTTTAGCCAAATCTTTTGGCTTATATTGGGAAAGATCAGCCAGTTTTACCTGAACTCCTTTTTTCTTAACGATACCTGCCAGCGTGGTAGCGAGCTTTTTACTGTTTCCGGTTTCCGTACCATAAGCCAACGTTATTTTCTTTACAGCATTCTGTGCAATAGTATTCTTTTCTTGTGGTGGCAAAACGGCTGTAAGTGAAGATACTCCGGCAATGCCGGCAAGGTATCCGCTAGCCCAGATGGCTTCGTCTCTGGAGAGGTCTCCGGATATTTGTTTTAATATATTTAATTTAGTTTCAGACAGCATATTCAAAGAAATTTTGAGTTGTAGGGATTAGACTTCCGTTTTCCACTGATTTGAAATAAAGACCTTCCTGCTCTGCATCTTTAAGCCATGAAAACTCTTCATGGAGATTCACAATTTTACCCACAACAACTAAAGAAGGTGAAGCAAAGTTCTTATCTCCGAATTTTTCATTAAAATCATCAAATGATGATGTGTACACTTTTTGAAAAGGAGTCGTAGCCTGTTCAATGACTGCAATTTTTTTATCACCTGAAATGTGAAGTGCTTTCAATTTTTCCACTAGAGGGGTAAGATTTCCTTTAGACATATAGAAAACAAGGGTATCATTGGTAGAAGCAAGCTCTTTCCAGTATTCTTCACTTACGATCTCTGATTTATAATACGTCAGAAAACGAACGGATGTGGAATATCCTCTGGCTGTTAAAGGCATCCCTGCAAATGCTGCTGCTCCTAAAGCTGCTGTAATTCCCGGAATAATTTCGTAGGGAATATTATTCTGTTTTAAAGCCTGCAATTCATCCAGAATATTGGAAAATATGGAAACATCGCCTCCTTTCAGTCTTACAATAGTTTTATTCTGAAAGGCATATTCCACCATCAAAGCATTGATATGAGACTGAGGGGTGGACGCATTTTTGCTGCATTCTTTTCCTACATAAATGATTTCTGTGTTTTCATTAACGTAGGTTTCCAGAATTTCTGGACTTACAAGGCGGTCACATAAAATGACATCTGCTTCTGCAATAGCTTTTACTGCTTTTACAGTGATCAGTTCAGGATTGCCGGGCCCTGCACCGATAAGATAGACCTTTGGTGATTTTATATTTGTTTTCATTGAAGTAGGTGTTAATTAAGGATTTAGAAGAGTCCTTCTACGGACAGATATCTTTCTCCGGTATCGTAATTGATGGTAAGGATTTTAGCGTTAGGTTGTATTTCCGGTAAATGTTTTGCAATGGCTGCTAAAGCGGCTCCTGTGGAAACTCCAACAAAAAGACCTTCTTTTTTAGCGGCATTAAGGGCATATTCATAAGCTTCTTCTTTACCTACTGTAATCACTCCATCTAGAAGGGTAATATCCAGAATGGAAGGAACAAATCCTGCTCCTAATCCCTGTAATGGATGTGGTGCCGGGCTTCCTCCGCTTAATACAGGGGATAATTCCGGTTCTACAGCAATTACTTTCAGGTTAGGGTACTTTTCTTTTACCGTTTTTGCGATTCCAGTGATATGTCCTCCGGTTCCTACTCCTGTAATAATGTAATCCAGACCGTCTGGAAAGTCTTTTAAAATTTCCTGAGCGGTGGTTTCTACGTGTACTTTTACATTGGCAGGGTTGTCAAACTGTCTTGGAATCCACGAATTGGGCGTTTCTTCAGCCAATTCATTAGCTTTTTCAATAGCACCTTTCATCCCTTTTTCTCTTGGAGTCAATACGAATTCTGCTCCGTAGGCTTCCATGATTTTACGGCGTTCTATGCTCATGCTTTCCGGCATGACAAGGATGAGCTTGTATCCTTTGACGGCAGCTACCAAAGCGAGTCCTATTCCTGTATTTCCACTGGTAGGCTCTATGATAACGCTGTCTTTATTTAATAATCCTTTGGCTTCCGCATCTTCGATCATTGCTAATCCAATTCTGTCTTTAATACTTCCGCCAGGGTTGTTTTTTTCAAGTTTGATCCAGATTTCATGATCTGAACTGAAGAGCTTATTAATTTTCACGACGGGTGTATTTCCAATCGTTTGTAATGCATTCTGAAATTTCATATCAATGTACTTTTTATTTTTTTAGATCACAAAGGTTAATGATTCCGGTAATGAGCTATTATCCTTTATTTTTATTTCACTTTTATGGTAGACCAGAGAGTTGGCGGGGACATCCTGTGTTACCCACACATTTCCTCCTATGACACTTTCTCTGCCTATGGTGGTTTCTCCTCCCAGAATAGTGGCTCCCGAGTAGATAATCACATCATCTTCAATATTGGGATGCCTTTTCTGATGGGCTTTTTCTTTGGAAACATTCAAGGCTCCGAGGGTTACTCCCTGATAGATTTTGACATTGTTTCCGATAATGGTTGTTTCTCCGATCACAATTCCTGTTCCGTGATCAATAAAAAAAGACTTTCCAATGGTGGCTCCGGGGTGAATGTCAATTCCGGTTTTACTGTGGGCATATTCAGAAATGACACGGGGTAAAATTTTCACTTTCTGAGTCCAAAGCTGGTGCGAAATACGGTAGGCATACGTGGCAAAAAAGCCGGGATATGCCAGGTATACTTCTTCCAGAGAATCTGCGGCCGGATCAAATTCCAAAATAGATTTTGCATCCAGAACCAATTGATTATAAAGCTCCGGTAAAGCCTCAAAAAACTGACTGACCTGTTTTTCAGTAAGATTTTTATCTCCTGTTACCGTATTGATAAGGTCTGAAAGTGTTTCCTGTAATGCTTCAAAATTTCTTTTCAGCTGATCTTCAGTATTGTCATTCTGAGGAAGGAAGAGTGTTTCATACAAATCCTTTACCCATTTTTTTGTCTTTATTTTATCAAAGAATCCATGAATATTATTTTGTTTGGTCTGATGGATTCTTTGTATTAATTGATCGGAAATTGCCATTTTTCTATTGAATTATACAGGCTGCTACCGTTGAATTGGACGTTTCATCCACCAAAATGGCCGAGCCCGTTGTTTTATTATGGGTAAAGCTGTCGTAAACCAGAGGCTGTGCTGTACGGAGTGTAACTTTTACAATTTCGTTCAGTTTAATTTCGCCATCAGTCTGCTCCCGGATAAGGGTATTAACATTGATCTTGTAGTCTACCTCTTTTACCACTGCTTTTACAAGTCTACTGTTCTGTTGCAGAAGGTATTTATTTCCTGGCTGCAAAGGTTTTTGATCAAGCCAGCATAAAAGAATTTCAAGGTCTTTTTCAACGGCCGGAACATGTTCTTCCGTGGCAAAAATATCTCCTCTGCTGATATCTACATCATGAGCAAGGTGGATCACAGCTGGCTGGCCTTCAAAGGCTTCTTCTTTTTCAATACCATTGATCTCAATTTTGGTGATTTCAGTGGTTAGATCTGCAGGAAGAATGTGGATTTTATCTCCTTTTGTGAATTTTCCACTTAATATTTGTCCGGCATATCCTCTGTAATCATGCAATTCTTCTGTTTGAGGGCGGATGACATACTGAACCTGAAAACGGCTTCCATTATTTTTTTCTTCATTGATCGTTACTTCTTCAAGGTATTCCAAAAGTGAATTTCCTTCGTACCAATCTGTTCTGGACGATTTTGAGACAATATTATCTCCTTTTAATGCAGAGATTGGGAAATAACTTACCTCATTCAATCCCAGATTTTCTGCAATTTTTGAATATTCTGATTTTATATTTTCAAAAACTTCTTCGGAATAATCTACCATATCCATTTTGTTGATGGCTACAGCAACTTTCTTCAACTGTAATAAAGAAGCGATGATGGAATGTCTTCTGGTCTGCTCAATGACACCTTTTCGGGCATCAATCAGAATAACCATTAGATCAGAATTGGATGCTCCGGTGATCATATTACGGGTATATTGCACATGTCCCGGAGCATCAGCAATGATAAATTTCCTTTTTGCGGTTGAAAAATAGCGGTAGGCAACATCAATCGTTATTCCCTGCTCTCTTTCTGCGCGCAGACCGTCTGTTAAAAGGGCAAGGTCTACTCCGTCTTCATTTTTGTTTTTAGAATGTTTTTCAAGGACTTCCAATTGGTCCTGTAAAATACTTTTGCTATCGTAAAGCAGTCTTCCGATAAGGGTGCTTTTACCATCATCTACGCTTCCTGCTGTTATAAATCTTAATATATCCATCCGATTGTAATTATAAGTAATGAGTAATGGGCAATGAGTAATATTTTGCTGTTTAAGAAGTAAAGGTGTTTATCCTAATACTTATTACTCATCGCTGATTGCTTATTTAGAAATAGCCTCCTTTTTTTCGGTCTTCCATGGCGGCTTCTGTTACCCTGTCATCAATTCTGGTTTCGCCACGTTCTGAAATTCTGGTTGCTACTATTTCTTCTATGACAGCATCTATTGTTACCGCATTAGATTCTACAGCAGCAGTGCATGTCATGTCTCCTACGGTACGGTAACGAATTTTCTTGGTAGTAATGATATCTTCCGGTTCTAACACGACATGTGTTGAATTGGCAAGCCACTGTCCGTTAAAGTCGATTACTTCTCTTTCATGCGAGAAATAGATGGAAGGGAGAGCAATTTTTTCTCTGCGGATGTAGTTCCAGATGTCAAGCTCTGTCCAGTTGCTGATTGGGAAAACTCTTACATTTTCTCCTTTATGGATTTTTCCGTTGAAAATATTCCACAGCTCCGGACGTTGCAATTTAGGATCCCACTGCCCGAATTCATCACGAACTGAGAAGATTCTTTCTTTCGCTCTTGCTTTTTCTTCATCTCTTCTGGCTCCTCCGATGCAGGCATCAAATTCAAATTCTTCAATCGTATCAAGTAGCGTGTAGGTTTGCAGCCAGTTTCTACTTGGGAATTTACCTTTAGCCTCAGTTAATTTTTTACTTTTTATAGTGTCTTCCACTTTTCTGACTACCAGATTCACGTCTAACTGTTTTACCAGCTGATCACGGAAATCCAATACCTCCTGAAAGTTGTGTCCGGTATCTACATGAACAAACTTAAACGGGATTTTCCCATGGAAGAATGCTTTTTTGGCCAGATGAGCAAGTACAATACTGTCTTTTCCTCCGCTAAATAATAAAGCCGGACGTTCAAACTGACCCGCTACTTCTCTTAATATATAAATAGATTCGGCTTCTAACTGATCTAAATAGTTTAACTGATGTATTGACATTTTTTTCTTTTTTTATTGATGAATATGCAGACCGCATTCTTTTTTGTTGGCATCTTCCCACCACCAGCGGCCGGCTCTGAAATCTTCCCCTTCTTTGATTGCTCTGGTACAAGGCTCGCATCCTATGCTTACAAATCCTTTTTTATGAAGGTGATTGTAAGGCAAATGATGATCTTTTACATACGTTGTCACCTGTTCTGTCGTCCAGTGAAGGATGGGATGAAATTTTATGATTTTATTATCCGGATCCCATTCCAGCTGTGGCATATTCTGTCTGTTCGCAGAATGTTCAGATCTCAGACCGGTAATCCATACTTCATAGCCTTCCAGTGCTTTTCTTAATGGGTGAACTTTTCGGATGGTACAGCATGCTTTCCTCTTTTCTACAGATTGATAAAAAGAATCAGGACCATTTTCTGTTACAAATTCTCTGAGCTCTTCCATATCCGGATAATAGGCTTTGATGCTCTTTTTAAAAAAAGCCTTAGTGGATGTCCAGGTTTCATAGGTCTGCTCAAAAAGTCTTCCCGTATCCAGGGTGAATATTTCAATATTTAAATCTTTTATCAGATGAGTGATGACCTGGTCTTCGTAACTGAAACTGGTTGAAAAGATCACTTTGTCCGGGAATCTTTCAGTCAATATTTGCAGCCCATTTGTTTGAAAAGAAGCTTCATTAGCCTCTTTTACAAGATTTTCGAATTCATTTTTCAGACTGTTATTCATTTTGAATTGAGATTTAAGTCTTGCAAATATATATAAAATTCTATAACTCCTATCAAAATGGTAGAATTTAAATAAAAAAAATTTTATTTGTTATTGATAAACTTAGTCAGAGTGGCTTCCATCATGCTTGTTCTGGTCTTTTCACGAACGATCATTAACTCTTTTCTCAGATAACAGACTGCTTCATCTACACAATCGTCACAGGCTTCGTAAAAGTTTAAAGAAACGCATGGTGTAAGCGCAATAGGACCATCGAAAATACGGTAAATATCTGCTAATGAGACCTCATCAGGTGATTTTAGAAGGTAATACCCTCCTACCTTACCTTGTTTACTATTGACAAGTTTGGCTCTTTTAAGTTCGAGAAGAATTTGTTCCAGAAATTTCTTGGGGATGTTCTCGTCTTGTGCAATAACGGAGGTTGGCAGAAAGCCCTGGTTATAATTCCTTGCTAATCTGACCATTGCTTTAAGCGCATATTTGCAACGTTTCGACATCATAATCTCTGCAAGTTATGATAAATTATCTGATAAATGAAATGTTTTATGGCGAAGAAGTTGAAAGTGGAAATATATAAAACCACCCCGTCAAAAATTCTTTGAATTTTCGCCACCCCCCCCACAGGAGGGGAATTTAAAGACTTTCGTTTGTAATATGAGACACAAGTTTACTCTTTCTGTAAAATAAAGTAAGCAAGTTCTTTATCCTCGCGAATCAGATTTTCAATTCTGTTGAAGCCGCTTTTCAGAAGTACTTTTTGTGATCCGATATTATCAAGATCGGTTACTGCAACAATATCTTTTTTACGATTTAGTGAGGAACAGTAGTCAACAAGTGCTTTGCAGACCTCGGTTCCAAGTCCTTTACCCCAGTAATTTTCTCCCAGGGTATACCCTATTTCTATTTGTTCAGGGTTGTCTAGAAAAACTCTGGCAAGACACATTCCTACAAAATCCTGAGTCTGAGCATTAAATATTCCCCATCTGCTGAAGGGGCCTTCTTTATAATCGGCTAATGCTTTATCGAACATTTCCTTATATTCTTCGGGAGTCTTGTAAGGAAGATATCGGGTAACGTTTTCATTTTGAAAAAGAGTGGAAAATAAAGAAAATTCTTCCGGAGTAAATTCGCGGATGATGATGGGATCGTTTTTATAATGCATTGTAAATTTATAATGAAATTGGGCAATACGATAAAATTACATAAATAAACTAAGAACCTATCATAAAAATCTAAACTTTATTGTAACAAAGACGTCTTTCAACGATACAAATCGTACATTAAACCTTTAAATAAAAAACTACTCATAATATGTTTTCAGCAACCACCTACCAGGATAGAAGAGCCGTATTGCAAGCCAATTTAGAAAGCGGAATTTTATTGTTTCTGGGAAATATCGAAAACCCTGTGAACTTTGAGCACAACCCCTATTATTTCCGTCAGGACAGTACCTATTTATACTATTTCGGAATTCAGGAACCCCGCATTGCAGCTATTATTGATATTGATGAAAATAAGACCATTGTTTTCGGAGATGAACTAAGTATCGATGATATTGTATGGATGGGCAGACAGGAAACCCTGAAAGAAAAAAGCCTGAAATCCGGTGTACAGGAAACACGTCCTTATGCGGAACTTTCTCAATATATCGTAAAAGCACAGACTTCCGGCAGAAAAGTGCATTATCTTCCTCCGTATCAGTCTTCCAATAAAATTTTGCTGGCGGATCTTCTTGGGATTAAAATTGCTGAATTACAGCCTTCTGTAGAAGTGATCAAAGCAATTGTAAAGCAACGTTCCGTTAAAGAACCTCAGGAAATTGTTCAGATAGAACAGGCAGTAAATGTATCCAATGAAATGCATCTGTTGGCAATGCTTGCAGCGAAACCGGGAATGAAAGAATATGAAATTGCCAATGCCATCCAGCATCTTGCAGGTAATAAAGAATGCCAGATGTCTTATCCTCCTATCGTAACGATAAATGGGGGAATTCTTCATAATCATTACCGTCTTAATACCATGAAAGAAGGTGATCTTTTCCTGAATGATTCCGGAGCGGAAACAGCGATGGGATATGCAGGGGATCTTACCAGAACCTTTCCTGTGAGCAAGACTTTTACCACAAAGCAAAAAGAAATGTATGAAGTGGTTCTGAATGCTTTTAATCAAGCTCAAAACCTTCTGAAACCAGGAATACGATTTAAAGATATCCACTTGAAGGCTGCACAGCATTTGGTAGAAGGACTTATTGATCTTGGACTAATGAAAGGAAATCCTGAAAACGCTGTAAAAAACCATGCCCATACCCTGTTTTTCCAATGCGGACTGGGGCATATGATGGGACTTGATGTACACGATATGGAAGACCTTGGAGAACAATATATTGGTTATACTGAAGAAGAACCAAAAGATACCAAAACATTCGGATTGAAATCTTTACGTTTAGGAAAAGAACTGGAATCCGGTTTTGTAGTAACCGTTGAGCCCGGCATTTATCTGATTCCAGAATTGATTGATATGTGGCAGGCTGAAAATAAAAATGCAGACTTTATTAATTATGATAAAGTAAATGAATACCGAAACTTCGGAGGAATTCGTGTAGAAGATGATTTCCTGATTACAGACGACGGCTACAGGCTTTTGGGTAACGGATTGATTAAAACAGTTGAAGACATTGAAAATTACAGAGCTGAGCATTTAGCTTAATCCCAATAATATCTATGAAGAACATAAAAAAACTAACAGTCATTGCATTGTACTTTCTGTGTCTATCGCCTTTTGCAGCACAGAAAACACAGTGGACACCAGATGGCAATGCATATTATTCATTTACTAAAAAAGGAGTTGAAATTGTGGATGTACTGCATCCCGGAAAAGACCAGACGCTTTTAAACAGCAGTGAGCTGGTTCCTGCAGGAAGTTCTGAAGCACTTCAGGTACAGAGTTTTCAGGTATCCCCTGATGATAAAAGTTTATTGCTTTTTGCCAATACCAAAAAAGTATGGAGAGACAATACCCGCGGAGATTACTGGATTTTCGATAAAAATACTAAAAAACTTACCCAGCTTGGAAAAGGATTACCTGCTTCATCACTGATGTTTGCAAAGTATTCACCGGACGGTAAAAAAGTGGCTTATGTGTCCAAGCATAATATTTATATTGAGGATCTTGCTAACAATCAACAGACTAAGATTACTACAGATGGAAGGGATGGAATGATCAATGGTACTTTTGACTGGGTATATGAAGAAGAATTTGGAACTCAGGACGGCTTCAGATGGTCTCCTGATGGGAGTAAAATCGCTTACTGGAAACTGGATGCACGAGGAACGAAAAACTTCCTGATGATCAATAATACCGACAGCCTGTATTCTTTTACTATACCGGTAGAATATCCAAAAGTAGGAGAAAACCCTTCTGGATGCAGTATCTGGTTTTATGATTTTGCCTCTAAATCTTCAAAAAAAGCTGATATTGCAGGTGATGAAATGCAAAACTATATTCCAAGAATGGAATGGGTATTGGATTCTAAATCCGTTATTCTTCAGCAACTGAACAGAAAACAGAATCAAAGTAAAATTATCGTAGCAGATGCCAATTCCGGAAGCAGTAAAACCATTCATACAGAAACAGATGCAGCATGGATTGATATCAAATCCCGCTGGAACGACAATGATCCGAAAGGTTGGGATTGGATTGATAATGGAAAAGAATTTTTGTGGCTTTCTGAAAAAGACGGATGGAGACATATTTATAAAATAGATATGAACGGTAAAGAAACATTGATTACAAAAGATGCCTTTGATGTGATTCAACCGGAGTTTTTTGATGTGCAGAATAAACAGATTTACTTTTTAGCTTCTCCAAATAACGCCACTCAGAAATACCTGTATAAAGTAAGCATGAAAGGAGGAAATGCTCAAAAAGTGACCCCTGAAGCCTATAAAGGATCCAACGAATATACCATTTCTCCTAATGGAAAGATTGCCATGTTTACCAATAACAGTATCAATGCATTTTCCGCAGATGCAGTGGTGTCACTTCCTGAACATAAAGAGCTTGTAGCTGCCAAAAGATCTGCAAAAGCTGATCCTGCTAAGTCTAAAGCTGAGTTCTTCCAGATTACCACTCAGGATGGTGTCACATTAGATGGCTGGGTAGTGAAGCCTAAAAATTTTGATCCCAATAAAAAATATCCTATCGTTTTTACAGTCTATGGAGAGCCTGCTATGCAAACGGTAACAGACGAATTTTATACCGGTTGGAATTGGTTATATGCCGGAGATATGGCGGAAGACGGCTATTTATATGTTTCTCTTGAAAACCGTGGAACACCCGCTCCAAGAGGACGTGAATGGAGAAAATCTGTCTACCGAAAAATAGGTCAGATGAATATCCGTGATCAGGCCATGGGAGCCAAAGCCCTATTCGCAAAATGGCCATATGTGGATACTTCAAGAGTTGCCGTATGGGGCTGGAGCGGCGGTGGTTCTTCTACCCTGAACCTGTTGGGACAGTATCCTGATATTTACCAAACGGGTATTGCCATTGCTCCTGTTGCCAATCAGTTGTTCTACGATAATATCTATCAGGAGCGTTATATGGGACTTCCGCAGGAAAACAGAGAAGATTTTGTTAAGGGTTCACCATTATCTTATGCTAAAAACTTAAAAGGAAACCTTCTGTTAATTCACGGAACAGGTGATGACAATGTACATTATCAGAATACGGAAGTATACATCAACGAACTGGTAAAATACAACAAACAGTTTCAGCTGATGTCTTATCCTAACCGTACCCACGCTATTGATGAAGGAGAAGGAACATCGTTACACCTGACAACATTGTTTACTAAATATCTTAAAGAACATTGCCCTCCGGGAGCAAGATAAATAACAAAAGTCTCACAGTGATGTGGGACTTTTTTGTTGTAGGATTAAACAAAAATTCCCCGGATTGCTCCAGGGAAAAATAAGTGTCAAAACCTATAAATTTTTATAGTGGTGTAAAATGATGTTAAATAATAAGAAACAATGGATGTGCCAAATTAATCACTATTTTATGAAATGTGCCTTTTTGTGGTACCTTTTGTCTACTTCGTTTCCAAGGACTTCCATTTCTATAAGATTATGACTAAATTTGAGTGAATAATTTCTAAAATCATTCATGAAACTACCACGCTCCTATTATTCCAATCAAGATGTTCTGTTTCTGGCTCAGGATCTTTTGGGAAAAGTGCTTTTTACGGAAATCAATGGTGAAACAACAGCCGGAATCATTGTAGAAACAGAAGCCTATTTTGGCGTTAAAGATAAAGCTTCCCATGCATATGGAGGAAGACGAACTGACCGCACAGAAACATTATACAGCCAGGGCGGAATTTCTTATGTATATTTATGTTATGGAATCCATCACCTTTTCAATGTAGTAACTTCTGTGGAAGATGATCCTCATGCTGTTCTGGTGAGAGCTGTAGAACCTTTGATAGGTAAAGAAATCATGGAACTAAGGAGAAATATGCCGGCTTCTAAACCAGCCATTTCTGCAGGTCCGGGATCAGCATCCAAAGCATTGGGGATTGATCGGTCATTCAACAAAAAAGATTTAACGGAAAATGAAATATGGATTGAGGATCATGGTATTTCATATACTCCGGACGAAATCATTACAGGACCTCGTATAGGTGTTGCTTATGCACAGGAAGATGCTCTTTTGCCCTGGCGTTTCTTTGTAAAAGAAAACAAATATGTGAGCAAGCCCAATAAAGTATAAATATCAGGATTCATGAACCGAATCATAAAACTCTTTATAATGAATAACCAGATTGTCAAGGGAAAAACCACGGTTCAAACCACTGGTATTCGGTAAAACCCATACTTTTGCTCCACAGAAGTCTTCAGGCTGTTCTCCCCAAAGAATTTCTTTCTTTTTAGAAAATGCCTTGTACGCTGCTTTACCAAGAAAAGCAATATATTCCGGTTGATAGTTTGTTATTTTTAATTTGAAACTTTCAAGAGATTCATCAAATTCTTCCTTAGAAAGCTCATCTGCACGCGAAGTTGCTCTTGCCACAGCAGTAGTCAGTCCATATCCGAAATCCAGAAGAGAAGTATCATGTACCGCTTCTATTTCATATGGTGTAAAACCTGACTGATGCAGTACTTTCCAAAAACGGTTACTCCTTCCGGAAAAGTGATAACCATCATTGGATGATTTTAAACCTGGATTGATTCCGCAAAAAATAACGTTGAGATCTGTTGAAATAATGTCTGTCAGCATTAGATTGGTCTGTATAAAAGATTAATTTACAGCTTAAAGGTATCAATATTTGTAAGATTCAAAGATAAATTTTATTAAAAAATACGGTACGTTTCATCTTCTTTAAAAGACGTTTTATCTCCAGTTTTTGCGGTGTCACCTACTTTATGGTATTCAATATGAATTGATAACGGTAATTTTGTGACAGTAATTATGATGTGATATTCTATAATAAAGAACCCATTTTAAGACATCATTAAAACAAATAGTATGAACTGGATTGCATTAATTATCGCAGGAATTTTTGAAATTGGATGGCCTTTGGGGCTTAAATTATCTCAACAGCCGGAAAATAATAAATGGAGCTGGATCATGTTCTCAATCTTATGTATGACGATAAGCGGAGGATTTCTCTGGTATGCCCAGAAAAGCATCCCGATCGGAACTGCATATGCAGTCTGGACAGGAATTGGTGCAGTAGGAACATTGTTGGTTGGGATTCTGTTTTTCCAGGATTCAGCCAGTATTTTAAGATTACTTTCTGCATTGCTGATTGTAGTGGGAATCGTTGGTCTTAAGCTATTTTAATAAAAAATTGGCTTAAGATGATCACTCATCATTAAGCCAAAACATTATTCAACATTCAAATAATAGACTATCTCTTTATATTTCTCTGCCTTTGAATCAAACGACTGATAACTCCCCTCCTCCGGAGGGGTGGCAAAAATTCTTTGAATTTTTGACGGGGTGGTTTTAAACATAATTTCACATCAACCCCTAAAGCTCCATCAACGGCTTATAAGTTCTTCCCACAGGAAGTTTTTTCCCATTGATCTGAATGATATTCGCAGACTTTTCTTCTATTTTTGATCGGGATATAATATAGGATTTATGAATGCGGGTAAACATTTTTGGATTTAAAGTCTCTTCTATTTTACTGATAGGCATTTTAAAGGTGAAAGTCTCCGCTTTTGTATGAATATGAATATATTCTCTTAAACTTTCAATATATAAAATGTCCTGAAGAATAACTTTCACCTGCTTTCTTCCAATGCTGATAAAAATAAAATCACGCTCAGCAACTTCCAGTAAAGCATCTTCTGCTTCCATCAAATGTTTGAATTTGCCAACAGCCGTCTGAAAACGCCCATATGGAATGGGTTTCATCAGATAATCCGTAATATCAAGCTCATAGCCTTCTACAGCATATTGATGATAGGCTGTGGTAACAATGACAAACGGAGGATTTTTTACTTTTCTGAGGAAATTAAACCCTTTTACTACCGGAAGATGAAGATCCAGAAACATCAGATCCACTTCATGAATACTTAAAAGACTGCTGGCATATACAGCATCAGCGCATTTTCCCACAAGATTCAGTTCCGGATCTCTGGAGATAAAATTTTCCAGAATTTCTGAAGCAATGGGCTCGTCTTCTACAATAATGCAGTTATATTTTTTAGAGACTTCGGGTGTCATGAAAATCTATGATTAAGGTTACAAAATAACGGTCTTTCTTATCTTCCACGGAAAGCTTGTGTTGAGGATAAAGCAGTTCAAGCTGCCTACGGATATTTTTCAGTCCTATTTGGGTAGAATGCTGTTGGATCTGTTCTTCTTTGGAGTTTTCTACAGCATAAGTAAGAATTCCGTTCTTTAAATGAATATCAATACTTATGAATGTATTTCCTAAGCTTTCTGAAACACCATGTTTAAAGGCATTTTCTACAAATTGTATCAATATCAAAGGGGAGATTTCCTGAGAAGGATTATCAATATCTTCTGTAAAATTTAAGGTTAGCTCACGGTGGCGGATCTTCTGGATTTGTATAAAATCCCTTATGTTTTCAATATCCTTAGCTATGGAAATGGTATTTTCTGCTGCTTCATAGATATTATAACGCATTATTTTGGAAAGCTGTAGAATGACTTCCGGAGTTTCGTCCGCTTTTTTTAAAGCCATTCCATAGATGTTATTGAGGGTATTGAAAAGAAAATGTGGATTGATCTGTGCCTTCAGCATTGTCAGTTCCTGATCCAGTTTTTCTGATTTTAATTGAGAAATCTGGTCTTTCAACAGGTTTTTCTGCCTTGTAATTTCAACCCCGAAGATAAGCCCTGCCATAAAAATCAAATCCATAAAAGAATTGAAAGCCACATAACCATTGATAAACTCTGAAGGCAGCTTTCCGTCCAGAGTTTCTGTAACACCATAGATATAAGGATAAATGATAAAATGAGTGAAGAAACGATGCCCCAAAACGGCTGTTATTACAATAAGAATATAGAAAACGTATTTGAAAATCTCTTTACTATGAATCTTATCGTACACATACAGTAATGCATAGGCAAGAGGCATTTTGACCAAAAGATAACCAAGCTCCAGCATAAGCGTATTCTGAAGTCTTATCTGCCATTTAAAATCCGGAAACTGATATCTGGACCAGTAAAAGTCAAGATAAACTTCCAGAATATAATACAATATCCAAAAAAGCAAATGAACCCGTAACTTAGATCCGCTGTTTCGTTTCAAGCTTAATAATGATTTAATAGTACAAAGTACCGGTTACTCAGTCAAATATAGAAATATAAGTCTAGCAAATGAACACAATGATCTACAAACTACTCGTTTCGATTCATGTTAAATAATAAAGATTGGTAAAGGAGATCATTGTTGGAGATCTAAGTATTCTTTTTATTCTTAAACTTTAAATATACTTCAGGATACATAAGATTAAAAAAACTGAAAATCAGCAAAACATTGTACTCAATTCCGTTGGTGCCGCCTCCTACCACAAACCATCCATTCTGCCAGTGAACGTAATAAATTCCAAAAGCAAAAATGAGAATATTACAGAATGCTACTGGTTTGATACATCTGTCAATCCACAGTAATGGTATTGAGAAAAGATGAGTCAGTTTTACGGCCCACGCTACATAAATGCCTATAGGACTGAATCCTAAACTGTTCAGGTAAATATTCCCAAAATTGTTCACATCTCCACTGAAAATAGAAATCACACTATGCATTAGTAATATTACTGAAAGGGCCAACCGAAGGTAAAAGTTCTTTATCATGCCAACAAAATTAGAAGACAAAAACAAGTACTCAGTATTTTGTATATCAACAACTTGGAAGCAGGGATAAAAGTTTCAGTGTAAGGTTTTATTCTTGAACTGAATTTTAATAAGAAATTAAATATTTAATATATTTCAATATTTAGTGATTTAGTAAAGATAATTTATTATATTTACATTAAGGTTGGATGCGATGGTTGATTCCCTCATAATCATTAATCTATATCTACAAAATAATATTAAATTATTATGACACGATTCTAATACACAAATGCTTCTATCTTTTTCAACAAAAAAAGAGTGGTAAAACAACTTACCACTCTTTTTACATTGTATTAAGAAATTCTGTTCTACTTTTGAATCAGTTTTTCCTTTATCAATTCTTCCAGCTCTTTACCATGAAGATTTTTAGCTAAAATAGTTCCCTGCCCGTCAATAATGACGTTAAAAGGTAGTTCATCAACTTCATAAAGTTTTGCTACAGGGCTTTTCCAGAATTTTAAATCACTGATCTGTATCCAGTTGATATGAAATCTGTCAATCGCTTTCTGCCAGCTTTCTTTATTCTTGTCTAAAGAAACTCCCAGGATTTCAAACTGATTATTTTTTACCTGCTCTGAATAGGTATCATACATCGTTTTCAATTGAGGCTGTTCCTCTACACATGGAGCACACCACGTTGCCCAGAAATCAATCAGAACCAGTTTTCCCTTTAATGTTGAAAGAGAAAATGAAGTTCCATCTGCCTTAGTCATTATAATTTCAGGAGCTTTCTTTCCTATTTCTATTTTGTTTTGGGCAGCAATATATCCTGAAAATAGTATTAAAAATGGTATGGTAAAACCGGTTTTCATCTTAATCATTTGTAGGATAGTTTTTATCTAACCAGTCTGTTTTAATATTTTTCGGAAGATTTAAAAGCTTCGCATTTTTGAAACCCATTTCCATCAGCAATGCAAAAGCAGGACGTATATTAGGACATTTTACAAAAGGACAGCATCCGCAGTAGATCACAATCTCTCTGTTCTTTGGAACATCTTTAAGATAAGTTCTCAGTTTTTCCAGATTTTCAGGCTCATGGGTTGGCCCAATATCTACAGAACCTTTGACAATAGCTTCGGGACCTACTGAAATGATCACAAGATCTTTTACTTTATGCTTTTCAATTCTGGAAGCCAGTAACGCGGGATCCATCAGCTGGCTGCCTTTCCATGGATCCTGTTTTTGCTGTGCATGGCTGAAAACCGAGCAGACAAAGCAAGCAATGATAAACAAATACTTCATACTTCTATTTTTCACAAAGATAGAAATGTTTTGTAGAGTCTGCCTATAGACAAATGGCTCTATTAAAGATATTTTATAGAATTTAAAACCTTTTTGGAGTAATATGAATTACATTTGTCGCTCCGGGTTCTATAATGAGTTGGGTTCCTCTATCTCTTTCATTCTCCCTGCCTCGGATGGCTGATCCGGTGGAAAGCGTCAGTTTTCCCTGAAAAACAGGATGAGGAGGAACAAGCGAAATTTCAATTTCTTCTTCAAGTTGTATAATAATGGATTCAGCTTCAATGAGATGCCTGGTTCCATCCTTTGAAACAGCAAATGCCTGATATATACGATTTTCTTTCATTTCTTTATTTTGTATTAAAGAGTAAAAGTATTAAGATTTTTTTAACGGCTTCATTTAAATATTTAATACATTTATATCAAGTATCATCAACATAAAAATACCTTGAAAATGGAAGATCAATTCCAGCCTGATGCCATTATCATCGGAACCGGACTGGCAGGGCTTACCGCTGCGATGGAAATTACCAATACCGGGAAAAAAGTACTGCTTTTAGATCAGGAAACTGAACAGAACATTGGTGGACAGGCATTCTGGTCCTTCGGAGGATTATTTCTCATCAATTCACCCCAGCAAAGAAGAATGGGAATCAAAGATTCTTATGATCTGGCACTACAGGACTGGAAAGGAACAGCTGGTTTTGACCGTCCGGAAGACTATTGGCCTCGCCAATGGGCTGAAGCTTATCTTAAATTCGCTGCTGGTGAAAAATATGAATACATTTCTAAGTTAAGAATTAAGCTGATGTTTATGGTAGGCTGGGCAGAGCGTGGCGACGGTTCGGCAACGGGTCATGGGAATTCTGTACCTCGCTTTCATGTCAGCTGGGGAACAGGTACGGGAGTTGTAAAACCTTTTGTAGAAAAAGCTTACAAAGCTCAGGAAAAAGGACTCCTTCAGATGAAATTCAGACATCGGGTAACAGAACTTGTAACAGAAAACGGAAAGATAAAAGGTCTTAAAGGAGATATTCTGGAAAATGATACGAAGGAAAGAGGTGCTGAGACCAACAGAAATGTAATCTCAACATTTGAATATACAGCTCCAAATATCATCATTGCTTCCGGAGGAATTGGTGCCAACCATGAACTGGTAAGGAAAAACTGGCCGGAAAGATTGGGAAAAGCACCCGAAAATATGGTGTGTGGGGTTCCTGCTTACGTGGATGGAAAGATGATTGGTATTGCAGAGAAACACGGAATCCGGATACTTCCGGGGCCTTCATCGCTATGGTTTGATGCAAAAGGAAAACGTCTCCCCGCTCCTTTTCTCCCTGGATTTGATACACTGGGAACTTTACAGTATATTCAGGAAACAGGGTTTTCTTATTCATGGTTTATTCTTACTCAGAAAATTATCAAAAAAGAATTTGCCCTCTCAGGCTCAGAGCAGAATCCTGATATCACCAATAAAGATTATTCTCTTTTTCTGAAAAGGATTTTTGGTAAGAAAGCTCCCGAGCCGGTAGAGGCTTTTAAAGAGCATGGAAAAGACTTTATCGTATCCGATAATCTTGAAGATCTGGTTACAAGAATGAATGAACTGGCAGGAAATAATCTGTTGAAATATGAAAAGATAAAATCTCAGATTGAAGCGAGAGACAGAGAATTAGACAATAAATATTCAAAAGATACTCAGGTTAATTATATCCGGAATACCCGAAATTATTTAGGTGATAAATTGGGACGTGTTGCAGCTCCGCATAAGATTTTAGATCCTGAAAACGGACCTTTGATTGCTGTACGTCTTAATATTTTAACCCGCAAAACGTTGGGGGGAATAAAAACCAATCTGAATGGTCAGGTATTAAGAGATGATGACAGCATTATTGAAGGGCTGTACGCTGCAGGAGAAGCTTCCGGGTTTGGCGGCGGCGGAATGCATGGCTACAGAGCTCTGGAAGGTACATTTCTAGGTGGCTGTATCTTTTCAGGAATGAAAGCCGGAAAATACATTGCCAGACTTTAAAATTTAATACTATTGAATATGAGCAGCTATTTCGATCACAAAGTAATCTGGATCACAGGAGCATCATCAGGCATTGGGGAAGCTCTGGTAAAAAATCTGGCACAAAACAGCAACGCCAAAATCATTCTCTCCTCCAGAAAAGAAGAACAGCTTCATTTGGTAGCTGGAAATGCTGGTTTGAGTAAAGATCGATATGCAGTGATCCCTCTGGATCTTCAAAATTATAAAGAAATGCCAGCCCTGGCCGCAAAAGCATCGGAACAGTTTGGGAAGATTGATATTTCTATTAATGCTGTTACCGGAAACGGCTCATTACAGGGTACAATGGATGATGCCACAAAGAATGGAATGCCTGTAGATATTTTCGCAAAAAAGATGTTGCATGCTATTGAGAAACAGAAAAGGCAAAAAGCTATAGGAGGCAAAGAAGTTATGGCTGTTTACCTCAAAAGATTCTTTCCGGATATACTGGCGAAAATAATCCGTAAGGCCAAAGTGGTGTAAAGAAAAAAGCACCATTCAAGGAGAAATGATGCTTTACTAAGTATAATGAAGAATTTGTTTTAAAAGGTTTTTACAAGGCTAATCCCCACAATTTTATTCTGATAGAACGGCATGACCATTGTGGAGGATAATGAAGTTTTAACTTTATTTTTTCCTCGTAATAAATTGTCAATTTTCGGAAATAGCCAATAAGCCAGCTCTGTAGAAAGAATTCCGAATCCGGCTCCTGCCACAACGTCACCCAGCCAGTGCTTATCATTCAGCATTCTGTATACTCCGGTGAAAATCGCAAACGGATATCCTGAAATACTGAGCCATAAATTGGTATCTTTATATTCCCGGAACATAAACTGTGCTGAAGAAAATGCGGTGGCCGCATGTCCCGAAGGAAAAGATAAAGTATTCGAACCGTCTGGTCTTTCCTCTTTCACAAGATATTTTAAAGGCATGGTAAAAGCAGCCGCAATCAACTGTGAGGAAGCGTAAATGATGGTGCGGTCTCTCAGGTTGTGTTTTCCCTTTATTCCCATTGCATTGAGCCCGTATACTATTACTGCCGGAGCATATTGGGTATAATTGTCCAGCTGTATCTGTGTAGGCTGATGTTCGTTGATTTCAACCTTTGTGGATAGATTAAGCTGCTTCAGATTCTTGATGGAAAGACCTGCTACTCCATAGGCAATGAATGCTGTAGGAATAATGAGGCTTTTATAATTCAGTTTACTTTTTTGAATTTCCGTTGTGAGAATACTATCCTGAGCAGGCTTTTCAACGTTTATTGTATCAGTTGTATTCTGAGCATTGATCCGGCTTAAAGCTGAGCTCAAAATCATTACATACACCAGTGTTTTTTGAAACTGTTTTTTCATGCTAAATCACATTTAAAATTATCCGATTTTATATTAAAATTTATAGCTGTATCCCAAACGAAGTACCTGGGTTTCATAGTAATCATTGCTGGTATAGGCAAATCCGTTACCCTGTAAAGACTTCTGGATTACCATTGTGTTGAGTAAATCTGTTGCATTTAAAAAGAGTTCACCCTTCCCTTTCTGAATAGCTTTTTTTACCCCTGCATCCATTGAGAATCTTGACTGTATTCTTCCCTGCGGAATAATATCCGGAGCCAGATAAACAAGGGTAAACTGTAAATCCAATCCTTTTGAGAAATGAAAAACGTTATTCATTTTAATATTCCCTGAGATAGCGGTTTGTCGGTCTGCAGAGAATGTATTGGGCTGAGGATAGAGATTTTGTACAGTAAATGCATCGATCTGATTGCGGTATATATTTCCGTTGACATTAAGAGAGTATATATCAGATACTTTTTGATTCCAAATCGTTTCAAGCCCTGTGTAATAGCTTTTTCCTGCATTCTGGAAAATGGCATAAATAAGCGTACTATCCGGAACAATACTGGAGATTCTGGTGATGGTTCCATTAGCAAAACGGTGATACAGTGCAGAATATAAATATCCGCTATCCCAGTTGCGTTTATATCCAAGTTCAACGGAATTCGTAAACTGGGGGCGTAATGCAGGGTTTCCTACCTTAATAATTTCTGCATCATCATATTTTGGGAAAATTCTGATATCCACTTCATTCGGGCGGTCTACCCTTCTGTTATAGAAAATAGAAAACTTATTACGGTCATCCAGCTTATAAGCAAGTCTAAAATTCGGGAATGGCTGGGTATAATTGTACCCGTCACTTTTGTAGGTTGGATGGTTTGGATTGACATCATACTGAATTTTCACATATTCTAATCTGAGTCCCAATTCTGCTTCCCATTTCTCATTTTCAAAAACATAATTTCCATATACAGCAGGGATAAACTCTTTATAATCTGCCTTTCCACCTGCAGAAACATCCAGAACAGAGTTAGTTCCCGGAATAAAATTCATATTGGTAGGAATGCTTCTGTTTCTCAGCTTAATTCCTGTTTCAATTCGTCCATATTTCAGCGGTTTTACATAATCTACATTGAAATCATATACCTGTTCATCAGATAATAGCTTAAAAGCATCGGTTCCTGAAGAAGAAGGAAGATAATTATCATAGAAATATTTTTCATCCTCTCTATGGAAAGTATAATTAAATCCTACATTCAGCACATGTCCGGCTTCTTTGAATTTATGCTGATAAGAAGCTGTTCCCATTACTGTTGTTTTCAGTTCATCTTCCAGAAACTGCCACAGACGAAGACGCTGGGACATATCCCCATTGAAAAACGGCTGATCTCCCCTGTCGATAATTTTCTCACTTCCGTACATTCCTGAAATGGTTAAGGTATTTTGATGATCAATATTCCAGTCGATTCCGGCTTTGGTGGTGAAGAAATTGGTATTTCTGTTTCTTTTCAGCTGGGAACTGATGACCGTTCCGTTATCATAAGTACGGGTTACAAACTCATTCTTGTTAAGTGTTTCCGTATAAAGATTATCTGCCTGTAAAAATATATTGACTTTGTTTTTTCTGTAATTAACAGACAATGAAGGATTAATCTTTGGCGTGAGCGTATATTGCGGTCTTATCGTAGGAAGGTTTTCCTTTCTTACCCAAAGTGAACCTAAGCCTGTGGTAAACCCCGCTTTTCCGTTCCATCCGTTTTGCTTATTTTTTTTCATAATAATATTGATGATTCCGGCATTTCCATTCGCATCATATTTCGAGGAAGGATTGTTGATGATCTCAATTTTATCAATCGCGGAAGCTGGAATATTGTCCAGTCCGGTCTGGCTTCCAAAACCGGTGAGAGCAGTTTGTTTACCATCAATTAATACTGTTACTTTATCATTCCCTCTAAGCTGTACTTTGCCATCCTGTACGGTAATTCCGGGAAGATTCTGCATGCTTTGTAGTACAGAACCCCCACTTTGGCTGATATTATCTGCTACAGAGTAGGTTTTCTTATCAAGACGATTGTCTATTTCATTCTTTTTGGAGGCCGTAATGGTAATGGCTTCTATTTTGTTTTCCGTTTCCTGTTGCTGAACAAGCTCAATCGTAGGAATTTCCAGAAACTCGGATAGGCTTCCTATAAAAATAGGCTGTGTCTGTGTTTTATATCCGATGAGGGAAGTTTCCAGAACATAATGATCCGGTTGTATTCCGGTAAGAGAAAATCTGCCTTCTTCATTGGTAATTGTTCCGGCTGTAAAAGTGCTGTCTTTTTCTTCTTTTAAAATAATATGGGCATAAGGTAAAGCTGTTTTGTCTATACCTGTGATCCTTCCTGAAGCTGTCACAGAAGCTGTCTGTGCAGAAACAAGAGAAGAGACCATTATACAGGCTGGAAAAAATAACAGGGCTGCTTTATTCATTCTTCTGGTTTTTATTTTCTTTAAAATCATTTTCATTATAACAGATGTTGAATTATTCGTTTTGAAAGGGTAATTCCCGGTTGTTTTTTCTTTGTGAAACAATAATCATCAATACCATCAGAGCAAGAGATATCAGAGAAGCATTCAGGGTTCCCCGATCAAGACCTCCTTTAGCTAAAGGTTTTGTTAAAAGATCTCCGAATGTGGCACCAAATGGTCTGGTAAAAACAAAAGCAATCCAGAACAGCAAAACATGATTGATCTTGGTGGCATAATGAAGCACTACAACGATCAGAATAATCAGTCCGGTAATCAAAGCTCCGGTCATATAGCTGAGTCCTAAATTATCACTCAGAAAATCTCCAAAAGCAGTTCCCAGACTGTTGGAAAATAAGATGGCAGTCCAGTAATACAGTTCTTTATTCCTTTCAAAAATGGGATACACCTCAAGGTTACCGTACTTCTTATACCATAAAAACAAAGAAAGTAAAAGACCGGAAAATAAAATTAAGCTGCCTGTGAGGTATCCGGCTTTCAGTGTTCTGTCGAGACAATCAGAGATTTCCGTTCCTAAGGTTGTATTTCCTATAATCACCATCCAGTAAATTGCCGGAATATATCTTTTCGAACGGAGCTGTACCGTTACAATGATTATAAAAAACAGCAGGGTAACAAGAATTCCTACAACATATCCGAGATTAAGTGTCATAGAAATAAAATCACCTAAAGTTTCTCCTAATGTGGTGGCTACAATTTTCATCAGCCAAAAAAGAAGAGTCACGGCTGCAACTTTATTTGCTGTTCTCATTCCGATTTAATTTATATTGAATAAATGATACCGGAGAATTACAAGTATCTGTATCTGGAGAAAAAAAATCATTGATTCGTGCAGCCGAATTTTTCCAACGGGAATCGGAATGAAACCGGCGTTGCTTCCACAAGTAGTGGCGATTTGGCAGATAAAGATCTTTTCCTGCCCATAAAAGGAATGTTTTTACAATCATTTCTAAATAAAATTTATACCTCAGTATGTTTTCAATACAAAGGTGCCATCCGATTTAGAAGAAATTTAGAATTGCCGGAATCTGGAAATTTTTTAACTATATTTTAACAGTGAAAACATGGTTTTGATTCTCAAACCTGTAACTGATGGTCCAATGATGAAACCTGCAGATTTCCTGAATAATAGAAAGGCCAAGCCCGCTTCCGCTGTTATCCGTTGAAAGTTTTGAAAATCTTTTGAATAACAAATTCGTGTCCAGCTTTTCCATCCCGGAATTGGAAATTTCGAAACCCGAATGGGTAAGCTGTATGGAAATGCTGCCCCCGAGAGATGTATGCCGAATCGCATTGATGATAAGATTGTTGATTAATATTTCTGCCAGAATATTGTTTCCGCTTACCTGTACTCCATTTGAAATGTGTTCTGTAACGGAAATATTTTTTTGCTCGAAGTGTTCTCCGAGAATATCAATACTTTGATGAAGCAAATGATCAAACGAAATAATTTCCGAACTGTCGAACTGATTGTTTTCAATTTTAGCAAGCAGCAAAAGGTTTTTATTGATACGGGAACTTCTTGTAAGTGCCCTGTTCATATCTTCTGCAATGCTGTATTGCTTCTCGGTAAGATTCTGATCCTGAAGTAAAAGATCCAGTTTGTTTTTAATAATAGCCAGCGGAGTTTGCAGTTCGTGGGAAGCATTTTCAGTGAACTCTTGTTGGGTTTTATATGTGGAAATATTCCGTTCTATAAGCTTATAAAGGGATTGATTAAGCTCTTCAAATTCAGTAGTATCAGAAGCCGGAAATTCTATCGTATTCTGACTATTAAGATTAAATGTTTTAAGCTGGTTCAATGTACTTCTGAAAGGTTTCCAGATAGATGAAGAAAGTTTTCTGTTAAGATATAAAAGCCCAACGACAATCATTACAAAAAAGAAGATGGTAATCATCGCAATGACGGCTATGGTTTCATGAGATTCCTCAATATTGGTCTGTATGGTAAACAGATAAGGTTTGTTGTGAATATAAATGACTTTTTCAAGACACCTGTAACGTTCTTTTTTTTGTTCCGAAATGAATGGAAGATGTCTTTCATAAGTATAAATAGTGTCCCGCTTTACCTGATTGGGAGAAATTCTTTCAATATTGGTTTCTGGCTGAATATGATTCCATAATTCAAGACTTTTGTCGAGTGCTTCTTCCGAAAGCTGCAGCTGATTGAATTCATAAGCCGTTTTCTCTACAATAATCTGATTGTGCTCATCCAGTTCACTTTTCCAGATCGTATCCACCACAAAATAGTACACAGGAATACTGATCATCAGTACAATGAGTACGTAGATAAGAAAGGGTTTGGTGGTTTTGGTAAGTAGAGGCTTCACAGTAATTATGAATTATAAATTATGAGTTATGATTTATTTTTTGTTGTAATGATGATACTTCGGATTATTTTTAATATTTCTGTAGCTTCATTATTGATACTTTCATATTCTGTGGATGATAAATATCTGTCTGAAACAAAAGCTCAATCCAGTAAATAGATTCATCACACTCCTTTTGGGCGATAGCGAGTTTATGAATAAAATCTGCCTTACTTTCTGCATTCTGCGATTCTCTTATTAAGGCTCCCACTGCTGTTCCGCTTCTTAATAGTTGTTTACTCAGAACATATTCATTCTTAGCAGTTGAGAGATATTTATAAAGATTAATGATCCTAATTGTAAAACTAAAACTTTTATCTTTCAGCACATTTTTCTTTTCACTCATAATTTATAATTCATCATTCATAATTACTCTAGCTTTCCCACTTATACCCCGTTCCGTACACTGTTCTAAGATAATGGCCGCATCCCGCGTCATAGAGCTTTTTCTTAAGGTTTTTTACATGGGCATATACAAAATCATGATTGTCAAGCATATCAGCAAAGTCTCCGGAGAGATGTTCCGCCAGCGTACTTTTAGAGATTACTTTATTTTTGTTTCCGATAAAATAAATGAGGAGATCAAATTCTTTCTTAGTCAGCGAAATAACTTCATCGTTTACAGCTACCGTTTTGGCTAACAGATCAATCTGAAGTTCATTCTGTTTTACTACATTGGAACTGCTGAATTGTTTTCTCCGGATAATAGAATATACCCTTGCCATAAGCTCAGAAAGATGAAAAGGCTTGGTGAGATAATCGTCTGCACCCAGTTTCAGTCCTTCAATTTTATCATCAAGAGCATTTTTTGCAGAAATAATAATCACACCGTCCTGTTTCTGTTGTTTTTTTAATTCTTCCAGAATTGTAAGTCCATTTCCATCAGGAAGCATAATATCCAGCAAAATACAGTCATAATCAAATGTTTCTATTTTACTCATAGCTTCACCAAATGTGCTGGCCGTTTCGCAGAGATAATTTTCTCCGGAAAGATATTCGGAAATACTTTGAGCAAGCGCGGCTTCGTCTTCAATAATGAGAATTTTCATGCGATAAATCTATTACCAAATTTAGAAGAAATTTTGAATTTTAAATTAAAAAAATAGAATCTATAGAACAAGTGTAAAGGTTCAAAAGGAGGTTTTTTGTGATATATTTCATAAATTTACAGAACTGTATCAATCTGATGATAGTGTAAAATATTTCCAAGGTGAAAATTCACAACAAAAAAAAGTACCTGAGCTTCCTTAAATTTAAAAGAGATTTCCAAAAATACGGTCTGGAAAAAGCACGCAGTTATGAACTTATTCTGCATTGGCTGAACAACAGGCTGAGCAGAAACCAATTTCTTGTTCTTTCCGGAATTCTGGTTGGCTGTACGGCTGGTCTTGCGGGAGTTATCCTGAAAACTCTGGTGCACAATATTCATTATTTCATTACCAATAAAGTTCATTTTGAATATCAGATATTATTTTATATCGTTTTTCCTTTTTTAGGAATTGTTCTGACTACGATGATCGTTCTGACCCTATTTAAAGGTCAGGATCGTAAAGGGATTGGAGCCATTTTGTATGAAATTGCACAGAACTCCAGTATTGTAGCGTCCGTTAAAATGTATTCTCAGGTGATACAAAGTGCTGTTACCGTAGGATTGGGAGGTTCTGCCGGCTTGGAAAGCCCTATTGCCGTTACCGGAGCTGCTATTGGTTCCAATTATGCACAGACCTACAGACTAAGCTATAAAGAACGTACTTTATTGCTGGCTGCTGGTGCTACTGCCGGGATTGCATCTGCTTTTAATGCTCCTATTGCCGGAATTATGTTTGCCTTTGAGATTCTTTTGACCGGAGTAGTCTTCACAGATTTTATTCCACTGGTTGTGGCTGCGGTCTGCGGAAGCCTTTTGTCGAGGATTTTGCTTCAGGAAGATGTTCTTTTCAGATTTTATACGAGAGATCCGTTCAACTATAAAAATGTTCCATATTATCTTATTTTAGGAATTGTCACAGGGTTGTATGCCCGTTATTTCGTTATTATTTCTCAAAAAGTAGAACATTTTATAAAAGGACTTCAGCTTTCGAGAATGCGTAAAGCGATGTTCGGAGGAGCTGTCCTTTCTCTATTATGTGTTCTTTTTCCTCCTCTGTTTGGGGAAGGATATGAAACGGTAAAAGCTTTTACCAACGGAAATACCTACACTATTATTGAAAACAGTTTTTTTAGATATTTTGAAATCGGAGACTGGACCATTATCATATTTTTGGTTCTGGTATTGCTTTTAAAGGCATTTGCAACCTCATTCACAATCTTCAGTGGTGGAAATGGTGGAAACTTTGCCCCTTCTCTTTTTGCTGGAGGAACTTTGGGATATTTGTTTGCATTGGTTTGTCAGCATATTGGGTTTACAGATGTTCCGGTGACCAATCTTGTACTGGTTGGAATGGCAGGCGCTATGAGCGGTGTACTGTATGCCCCGCTTACGGCTATATTTCTGATTGCAGAATCAAGTTTTGGATATGATTTGTTTATTCCTCTAATGATTGCTTCCATTATATCCTACCTTATTGCCAAATGGTTCTCTCCTATTTCTCCGGAACTAAAATCTTTAGCAGATGAAGGAAAGATTTTCACCAATAAGCATGATAAAAACCTTCTTTTTGCTTTAAGAACTGAAGATTTTATTGACAAATATTCACAGACCATTAATGAAAATGCTCCTGTTACAGAGCTGTTTGAAATGGTAAAGAATGGTGATAAAAATATTTTTGCCGTTGTGGATGAAAGCAGAAAACTGAGAGGGGTTCTTACTTTAGATGATATAAGACCTTATTTGTTTAATAAAGAAATGGAAACGTCTCAGACAGTGACTCAAATCATGAAAGCTCCATCAGCGGTTCTTCATCGCGAGAATAAACCATTGGATATTCTGCAGACCTTTGACGATACAGGAGTATGGAATTTACCTGTAGTGAATGACAATAATGATTTTATCGGTTTTATCTCAAAATCATCCATATTAATGAGCTACAGACAGCTTTTGAAAGAATATTCCGATTAATAGTAATAACAGAATATAACAACCGAAAACCTGAATTCCCATCCTCTGGAGGGGTGGCGAAAATTCAAAGAATTTTTGACGGGGTGGTTAACATCGTCGAATGATAAAAAAATCCGTTCACTGCTGAACGGATTTAATTTTAGTCTATAATAAAGTCGAAAAAATTAGTTACTTGCGTTATTCAGCAGATCAATATCTTCCTGGTCTAAAATAAGTTTTGGTGCATTGAATACCGCTTCAAGTTGTGATGCACTGGTAGCACTTACAATAGGTGCTGTGATCAATGGATTGGATAGCAGCCATGCCAGAGAAACCGTTCCTTGCGTGGTATTGTGTTTTGCACTCACCTGATCCAGTGCTTTTAAGACTTCAAGCCCTTTTGGATTTAAATATTTTCTTACTCCTTCACCTCTTGCACTTTTTGCAAGATCTGCTTCATCGCGGTATTTACCTGTTAAGAAACCTGCTGCCAGAGACCAATATGGAAATACACTTAAATCAAACTGCTCTGCAAGAGGAGCATAATTTTGTTCAAAGCCTTCTCTTTCCATTAAATTATAATGAGGCTGTAAAGCGACATATTTAGGAAGGTTATTCTTTTCCGCAGCTTCAAATGATGCTTTCAAACGTTCCGGAGATAAGTTGGAAGCCGCAATATAACGTACTTTTCCAGCCTTAATGATCTCATCATAAGCGGAAAGGGTTTCCTCTACCGGAGTGGTATTGTCATCAAAATGCGTATAATAGAGATCAATATGATCCGTCTGAAGCCTTTGTAGAGACTCATCTACAGATTTTAGAATATGCTTTTTGCTGATATCATAACCGTGTTCTTTTGTTTCTGAACCCACTTTGGTTGCCAAAACGATGTCATTACGGTTAGCTCTGCTCTTCATCCACTTTCCGATGATCTCTTCAGACTGCCCTCCTTTTCCGTTTACCCACCATGAATAGGTATCTGCAGTATCTATAAAATTGAATCCTGCTTCAACAAAGCGGTCCAGTATATCAAAAGACTGTTTCTCGTCCAGCGTCCATCCAAAAACATTTCCTCCGAAATTGATTGGCGCAATCGATAAATCGGTGTTTTTGATTTTTCTTTTTTCCATAAAAATAATTTACTAAGTGAGCTCTAAGGTAAGCAATATTAAGTCTGGGGAATATTCAATATAGCCATTCACGCAATAGTTATTATAAATGAAAATGCTGATGTTTCCTCAGTTTTTTTGACTAAATATTTGTTGGAAAAGCGCAAAGGCGCAAATAAATTAAAAACTAACTGCTTTAAGAGGCAAAGATTTTATCTCCGATAAAATTGAATGCTGTTTATTTTATATCTCTTTCTGAAAATCTTACATTGAGCAAAGTCGAAATATTCTTGCACCGGTGTGTTTTCCAACAAAAACAACTAAAAAATAAAAACAGCCCATGTAAAAGCTGTTTTTATTATCTATCAATTAAAAAATACGGTTATTTTTCAACCTGCGGAACCTCAATAGCGATAAGCTGAAGCTTATATTCCTGTAATTGCAGGTTGATGGTTGATAAACCGTTACTGAAGAATGATGATGCTTTAAAAAGCTCATGATAATATGCTATCCCTTCAAGAACATTTTTCTTGAAAGCGTTCCATTTTTTGGTCTGAGAATGGGTAATCTGCACAGTAGATTCTGAAACTTCTTTTTTCAGATAATCTACATACATTTTCAATTCGTTAATAAACATGTTCGGACGTTGGTTGTCGGAAAGAATATTGGTGTTTCCATAAATATGTTGCACCATTTCCGAAAGAGAAACTTCCTTGTCAAAAAAGGCAATATTAGGTCCCGGACATATCACAACGCCTTGTTTTTCGCCTTTAATTTCAAGGTTTTGCTCCATGTATGCAGCATTCACCAGCCCAACACACAGGCAGGCTTTGTCTGTGATTTCTGATTTTCTCCTGTTGAATTCCTTTTCAGGCAAGGTTTCCTTGTTGTCGTACAACTCTTTCAGTTTGATATCCTGATACTTTCTGGAAGCGGTACAGGTTCCTTCCCGAGAAAATTCTTTGCTTAGCGCCAAAAGTTTTTTTGGACATGAACTTCCATATTTCCCCTTTGCTTCTTTTTCATACTTCAATACTTCATTAGATGTCCCTTTTACGGTATTGAAAGGCACTCCCAGCGGAGAAATATTACTCAGATAAAAATCCTGTTCTTTTGATTGCACAAGTAAATTTCGGGTTTCGGTATCTACAGAGGTTGCTTCCGGAACCAATAAAAATGGTGAACCCCATCCAACACTGTCTACACTGTAATTAGCCAGCAGAAACTCGTGTTCTTCAGAAGTTCCTACTCCCCCCTGAACGGTAATTTTCATTTCCAAAGGCTCAGAAACTACATGCTTTCCTTTCTGTGCTAAAGCAGCTATCATTAAGGCATGAGCAGATTGTATCAGATCATTTTTTTTCTGCTTGAATTCTTCCATAATAGGTCCCAGAAGCATTCCTTCGGTTGCAAAAGCATGGCCTCCACAATTCAGTCCGGATTCTATCCTGTATTCTGATACCCACAACCCTTTTTTGGCCAGAAAATTCCCCTGAATCATGGCAGAACGGAAATCGCTTACTTTAAGAATAATTTTCTTTTTGATCTTTCCGTTTTCATCCGGGAAAAAATCTTCGAACTCTTCCATATAGCTGTACAAACGAGGATTCATGCCTGCAGAAAGAACCATTGATGATGATAATTTACTTTTGGCAAATCCACGCAGTGAGGCATGGGCGTCGTTGTACATCACAGGAAGCTGTTCGTTATTTTGATAATTGTCTTTATCTACTTTCGTCATGATATTGACATCAATACTTCCCGGTTTTAGATTGGATTCAATGAAGTTTTTGATATTGAAACTCCATTCATCCTTTTGATTAATAAGATTCTGAAGGCTGTTTTTGAGATCTGAAGTATTGGGAAGCATGGCCATGAAGTCCCTCAAAGCCTCTTTATTTTTGCTGATTTCCTGTTTGAAAGATTCAAATTTCTCATTCACGATATCATCTACCATATCCAGATAAGCGGTAACTCTTTTTGCTCTGTAATCCTCTGTTTTTGTTGAAATTCCGAAATAATCAAGATTGAACTTTTTATTGTAAAAGTTCTTCATCTTTTCCAGGATTTCATCATCAATGATGGAGATCACAGAAGAAATTCCATATTGGGCAACTCGAATTGGGCTGTCTATGGTGTAAGCCAGTCCCATTACCGGAATATGGAAATTGTGCAAAGTTTTTTTTGTCATAAAGTTTTTGATAAAAGTTCTTTTATTATTCATCTAAAAATCCTTTACAACTATTCACTTCCTAAAAATATTATTTTAAAATGAATTATGCATAAAATAGTATTTGTCAATATGTAAAACATGTCAAATGTCATGTTTCTATTTTCATTAATTAAATAAATCGATAAAATTGATTCTCCCTTTGTTCTCTTTACTTTATAATACATAACTGTGATAACTTTACGTTGATTTTTTAGTCATAATAAATAAAAAAGACCATTCGAAAGAATGATCTTTTTTAATAATATAGAATTTATTTAATACTATTCTGCTTTGTTTTTAAGCATCATCAGAAGGCTGTAAGCTCCTTTCTGTACAATTTTCTTATCCTTTAAAAAATCAGCTTTTAATACCTCTGTAAACTGGTCATCTGAAATTCCGGTCACTATGGGAATCATTTTGTAATTGGATTTACCAAGGTCTTCAAAAACATAATTTTTGTTTTCAAAAGAGACTACCGCTTCGTTGGGAAGTCCTTGTGTATAACGACTGCTGATATTTACTTCGGCATTCACATACATTCCTTTTACAAATTCAGTATTTACAGAAGATAATTTGGCGATTGCCGTTGCAGAACCTCCGTTTTCAATACTTGGAACTACGCTGACAATTTTAGCATTCGATTTCACATCCGGATGCTGGTTATTGTACACCAAAATTTCCTGTCCCAATTTTACATCATTCACATCATTTTCAAAAATCTTTAGCTCCAAAAGTAATCCAGCTGGATTGATGAGTTCAAATAAAGTATCTGCAGGGTTGATATACTGCCCGTTATTCACCAGAATTTTGCTTACAAAACCTGTAAACGGAGCATAAATATTGATCTTACTTCTGATATTTCCGGTAGTCAGACCTTTGGCGTTAATTCCGATGATTCTCAGCTTTTCTTCCAGCCCTTTTAAAGTAGCGTTCAAAGTAGAATAATCCGCCTGAGCGGTCTGCATAGTCTTATCGCTGCTGGCTTTGCTTGTATTCAAATCTTTCTGACGGTTAAAATTCAGTCTTGCCGCTTCGAGCTGAGCTTTTGTCACCAGATAATCTTGCTGCAATTGTATAAACTGAGGATCTTCCACAACAGCGAGTACCTGTCCTTTACTGAAATGGCTTCCATTAATGACATTGATAGACTTGATATGTCCACCCATAATACTGGAAACCAAACTAATGTGGGAAGGTGCAATTTCTGCTTTTCCGTTCAGCCTTACCAGTTTCTCCATATTCCTATTTTGAATGGTGGTGGTTGTTAACCCTACAGACTGAATCTGTTTTTCTGTAAGATGAACGGAGTTTTTGTCATTTTTAGAAAATTTAGTGTTTTCGTAAACGGTTTTTTCCTCTTCTTTTTTTCCTGAACATGAAGATAAAGTAAGGATGAAAGCAAGGCTGTATAGTGATATATTCTTGAAATGCATGATGGTATTATTTTGAAATTAAGAATTGAAGTTCAGCTCCGATCTGATTAAGTTTTTCCAGCTGATCAATATAATCTGCCTTGGTTTTTACGGCCTGATTCACCAGTATCACCCAGTTCAGATAATCTATTTCCCCTACTTCCATTTGTTTCTGGGCTGTTTTTAAAATGATTTCAGATTTTGGAAGCTGTTTTTGTTGATAATTTTCGATGATCCGCTGTTGGTTCATATAATTATTTAACTGTTGATTCAGTCTGTTTTTAAGCTCAATTTCTTTTCTCTGATATTGATTTTCGGAGATGGCGATTTTAGCTTGTGCTGCTTTGGCTAAAGCTCTTTGTCCTTTTGTAAACAATGGAATTCCCACTCCCACCTGAACTGAGTTGAAACGATTATTATTGATGTTTTTCATACTCTGATTGGTATATCCTATAAGAAGATCCGGAAGCAGTCTGCTTTTTTCAAGTTGTACTTCTGCCTCACCTACTTTAATCTGTTGCTGCAGATATTGAAGTTCAGGGTGCTGTTTTACCATTTCTTCAGAAATCTGTAGACCAATGTTCATTGTAGGCTGGTCTGCAATGGGTTGGTAAGGTGTTGTAGATTGAAGTAATAACTGAAGCTGAAGTTTAGCGATATTCAAATCATTTTCAAGAGTATTCAACTGTACTTTTACCTGTTCTTTCTGAATTTCAGCGGTAGATTCCTCCAGAATATTGGCTTCTCCTTTTTTTAATCTTAATCCGGCTTTGTCTGCAAAATTATTATACAGCTGGCTGATGTATTCCAGCACTTTTTTCTTCTCCTGAAGCACCAGTATCCTGTAGAAAACGTCTGTAACTTCTTTGTTAAGCTGTGTTTTGGTCAGATTCTGATTGATGACACTGGCAGACCACTCGGCATCCAGCATTTGTTTTCTTTTCGAATAGACGGTCGGAAAGCTGAACCTCTGAGAAATTCCGAATGAATTATCCGTTTCCTCTCCCTGAATTTGCCCAAATCCACCTGTAACTTCCGTTTGGGGAATATCCAAATAGCTGGCCTTCAGTTTTTCCTGATAATCTGATACTAATTTTGAGTTTTTAAGAGTACCGTTCTGCTGGTATGCTTTTTCCAAAGCCTGATCATAGGTGATGTTTTCCTGAGCCTGATTAATTCCGAAGGACAATAACAACAAGAAAACAGACAGTTTTTTATAGTTGAGTTTTTTTGAGAATTTCATTTTATCTTTATTAATATGTTCAAACAGGACGTATAAAATTGGAAGTACAAATAAGGTTAAAAGGGTCGCAAGCATCAAACCACCGATGACAACAGTAGCCAACGGTCTCTGTACTTCGGCTCCTGCACCGTTGCTGATTGCCATGGGAAGAAATCCCAGAGAGGCTACAAAAGCGGTCATTAAAACGGGACGAAGCCTTATTTTTGTACCTATGAGTACAATTCTGTTGGTATTATTTATTCCATTCTTTTTCAATCGGTTAAACTCAGATATTAAAACAATTCCATTAAGTACAGCAACTCCAAATAAAGCGATGAATCCTACCCCTGCACTGATACTGAAAGGCATACCTCTCAACGCAAGAAAATACACACCACCTATCGCTGATAATGGGATAGCGGTGTAGATCAGCAAGCTGTGTTTTACAGAACCAAAAGCAAAGAACAATAACAGGAAAATCATCACTAATGAAATAGGAACTGCTATACCTAATCTGGCTTTGGCTTCATTTAAATTTTCAAAAGCACCTCCGTAAGAAATGGTATATCCCGGCGATAGTTTCAGATTTTTACCTGCTTTTTGCTGAAGTTCTTCCACGATGCTCTGAACATCTCTTCCTCTTGCGTTAAATCCTACGATAATTCTTCTTTTGGTATCTTCTCTCTGAATCTGGTTCGGACTGTTTTTAAGCTCTACTTTAGCCAGCTGTGACAATGGAATCTGCTCTCCCGAAGAAGTAGGAACCAGAAGATTCTGAATGCTGGTAATATCTTTTTTGTGCTCATTATCCATTCGGACAACGATATCAAATTTCTTTTCTCCTTCATACAAAGCTCCGGCAGTCTGGCCGGCAAAAGCCATATTGATCACTCTGTTAATATCTGCTACCGAAATATTATATCGGGACAGTTCGGAACGGTTATAATCAATCACAACCTGCGGAGCACCAACTACAGGCTCAATATAAAGATCCTGCGCCCCTTTTACAGTACTGATGATACTTCCAATTTTTTTGGCATACGTGGAAAGGCTGTCCAGATCTTCGCCGTAAATTTTACAAACCACATCCTGTCTGGCTCCGGTCATCAACTCATTGAAACGCATTTGCACCGGAAATTGGAAACTTGTTGTAAGCCCGGGAATAACACTTAATGCTTTACTCATTTTGTCAGAAAGTTCCGGGAATGATTTTGCAGAAGTCCATTCTTTTTTCGGTTTCAAAACAACAATCATATCTCCGGAATCCATCGGCATTGGTTCTGTAGGAATTTCAGCACTACCGATTTTCATAACTACCTTTTCCACTTCAGGAAACTGTGTTAAAAGGATATTTGCGGCCTGAGTGGTGGCTTTTTTAGTCTCATTGATATTACTTCCCTGAAGGATTCTCATTTCAACTGCAAAGTCGCCTTCCTCCAAAGACGGAATAAATTCTCCACCCATTCTGGAAAGCGTAAAAACAGCTCCTGCAAACAGAATCAACACGCCAATAATTATAGTTTTTCTGAATTTAAGAGCTTTCATCAGGAGTTTCTGATGTCCGGTTTCTACTTTACCCATGACGCGGTCTGAAATATTCTCTTTTTCCTTTTTCTTTCTGCTTAATACCAGAGAACTCATCATTGGAATATAAGTCAGGGATAGAATAAATGCCCCAATCAATGCAAAAGCAACGGTCTGAGCCATAGGTTTGAACATCTTTCCTTCAATTCCCTGAAGCGTAAAAATCGGAAGATATACGATTAAGATAATGATCTGACCGAAAACTGCACTGTTAACCATTTTGGTCGCAGAGCTTGAAACCTGGTCATCCATTTCTTTTTTGGTGAGCATATCGTCTTTCCCAAAATGCTTTTTATAGGCAAGCTGATGCAGTACGGCTTCCACAATAATGACGGCTCCGTCTACAATAAGACCAAAATCCAGCGCTCCAAGGCTCATCAGATTTCCTCCTACCCCGAAAATATTCATCATGATAATGGCGAAAAGCATAGCCAAAGGAATAACGGAAGCCACCAGTAATCCTGCTCTGAAATTTCCTAAAAATAAAACCAGAATGAAAACAACAATCAAAGCCCCTTCCATCAGGTTTGTTTTTACGGTACTGATGGTGTTGTTCACCATTTTAGCACGATCCAGAAAAGGTTCAATCACTACTCCTTCCGGTAATGATTCCTGAATTTTTTCTAATCTTTGCTTGATATTTCCGATCACTACATTGGCATTTTCACCTTTCAGCATCAGAACAATTGCTCCGGACACTTCTCCGGTATCATTATAAGTCATAGCGCCATACCTTGTCGCATAACCGATCTTTACAGACGCTACATCTTTTATATGTACAGGAATGCCATCTTTGGTTTCCGCTACCTGAATGCTTCCAATATCTTCTGTACTTCCCAGAAGTCCTTCGCTACGGATAAACAGAACGGTTTCTTTCTTTTCAATGTATGCACCGCCAGTGTTCTGATTATTCTTTTCCAGCGCTGCAAAAACATCATTGATATTGATGTTGAACGCCTGTAGTTTATTAGGGTTAATGGCAATTTCATATTGTTTCAATTTTCCTCCGAAACTGCTCACATCTGCCACGCCTTTTGTTCCGAGAAGCTGCCTTCTGACCACCCAGTCCTGAATGGTTCTCAGTTCTGTTTCATCATATACATTTTCGTATCCTTTTTTGGCTCTTACCACATATTGGAAAATCTCTCCCAATCCTGTTGAAATGGGCCCTAATTCGGGCTTTCCGATTCCGTTCGGTATATTGTCCTGAACAAGCTGCAAACGCTCCTGAACCTGCTGACGTGCCCAGTACACATCGGTATTATCATCAAAAACGACAGTTACTAATGAAAGTCCAAAACGTGAAAAGCTTCTCAGTTCTTTAATTCCGCTAATGTTGCTGGTAGCTTGCTCAATAGGAAAGGTTACAAGACGTTCTATATCTGCCGCCCCATAAGAAGGAGCCGTGGTAATGATCTGAACCTGGTTGTTAGTAATGTCTGGCTGAGCGTCAATGGGAAGTTTGGTGGTTTCATAGACTCCAAAAAGGATGAGTGCCCCTGTAAACAGAGCAATGATGAGTTTATTCTTTACAGAAAACTCAATAATTTTATTTAACATGGAAAAACTATTAATTGTAATCCGGAATGCTTTATAGAAGCTGAAATTCACCCAAAATTCAAGGTATCAAAACAAGCGTTTGTAACTTCTCTGGTTCAGGTTTAAGCATCAATACATCGCATTACGAATTAATGGATATGTAACAAGAATTCACTACTTTAGGTAAAAACATAAAGTATTAATTTTCAATGTAAAGTGGGTTAAGAAAGCCGTGGAGGCTGGAAAATCTGAGAAAGATATTGATTGGAGAAATCTTTTTCCTTATAAATACTGCTTTTTTGGGAAACAGTAATTTCCTTAGGTTTTTTTATTTCGAATGAAAGTTCCGGAAGCTGGGCATGTACGGTAAGTACAATTGGCGGATTGATAAATGGCAGTTTCTGATCGGCATCCCAATCAGAATCCTCCTTGTGATTATCATAATGCTCCATTACAAATTCTGAAAAGCTTCCATGGTATTCCATGAAGTGCTCAACAAACATAGGCACTTTCAATACTTCCCCCGCATTGGTGGTAGCCAGTACATACATCATTGAACATAATATGGAGAACCATTTTAACATGGATGCAAATATAAGGCTTAAATTTTTCTTAAGAAGGCTCAGATATTAATTTTCTTTTAATTTCTCAGGCTGACAGCAGGTTCGCAGATCATTTGTTCATTAAGAATTTTTAAAAAAAGCTCCATAGCAGGGCTGATCCATTTATTAGAATGATGAGCCGTAATCATGGTGATGGTACGCTGAAATCCTTTGATGACAATCTCTGTTATCTCTCCTTTTTCGATTTCTTCTTCTACAACAAAATGTGGTAAACATGCTATTCCCAGATTATTCATGATACTTTTTTTGATAGCTTCTATGCTCCATAGCTCGATATTCTGACCGGTTGTGATATTTTTTTTCTTAAGATATTCTTCAAAATACTGCTGATAAACACCATTCGGATCATTATTGATCACTGAGCATAATTTTATCTGATCTTTTTTGTCAAAATTTCTCTCCTGCTGTGAAAATATCGGGGATGCCATCACCCCTACTGTGAACGTAGAAACTTCTGTGACTTTGATCTGATCATCATATCCATATACCTGATAATGAATACCCAGATCAATATCATTCCGGATAATTTCTTTCTGAACTTCATAGCAGTTTCTTACTTTTAATCTAAGCTTTACATCAGGCGCTGTTTCAATAAACTCTTTCAGTACAGGTTGCAGGATATACGTAAGCAGGCTGTCAGAAACTGAAATATTAAGGCTTCCTTCTACTTTTCTGTCTTTTGAATTCAGCTGTCTAATCTGCTCTATCTCCTCTTCTATTTTTTTAATGTGAGGAATCAGTTTTAAAGATTGTTCAGTAGGAAGCATTCTTCGGCCTATTTTTTCAAACAAAGGAAATTTTACTTCATTTTCAAGCTGTTGAATCTGATAACTGATGGCAGATAATGAGTAATTAAGCTCTTTAGCAGCATCCTGAAAATTTCCCTTTTCAACAATTGTTTTAAAACTTTTGAGCTGATGAATATCCATACTTTAATATTTTCGAAGTAAAAGTATAAATAATTCCGATTGTTTGAAGCGTTTACGCTCTTTAATTTTGTTAAAAAAATATATGTGGTTTTCATTTTTCATTTACAGCGTCCTGACGGCACTTCTTCCTGGTCCCAATAATATTCTTGCTCTGAACAGCAGTATGAAATCAGGATACCAAAAGAGTAAAACATTGCTTCTTGGGATTTATTCGGGGTTTACGATGGTAATGGTACTGTCTGCTTTTTTTACAGGTTTTCTTTTGAATACCTATGGCTTCCTTCTCAATTACCTGAAATATATTGGTGCGGCTTATCTCATCTATCTTGCATGGTCGGTAATTTCCGGAAAGCCCATCGAAATTGATATTGAAAAAGAAGAACAGTCTTCCCATTCTACAGGAGATTTTTGGAAAGGATTTTTGTTGCAGCTAGTTAATGTTAAGATTATTATTTACGGGATAACAGCATTTAGCAGTTTCGTTTTCCCTCAATACAAAGAGCTGTGGATCATTCTTATTTTTGCTTTTTCCCTTTCTTTTATAGGTAATTCGGCTACCTGGATATGGGCAGTCGCCGGACAAAAGCTACACCATTTTCTGAACCGTCATTATAAAGTGGTCAATATTATTATGGGAATTCTGCTATTATATTGTGCGGTAAGTTTATTCTTATAATTGCTTATTAAAAATAATAGATCAAAGCCTTGATTTCAATCTGCTTAATGTTTCCTGTGAAATATTGAGATAAGAAGCCACCATTTTATTGGAAAGTCTTCTTACGACAACCGGATTTTCATCTAGAAGTTGACGGTATTTTTCAAGAGCATCCTGAACAAGGAAAGACATAAGCCGTTTCGTATTGTTAACATAAGCCGTTTCCAGATAGATCCTGTAAAACTTTTCCCATTGTGGGATAATGTCCAGAAGATGGTAGAAGTTTTTATGAGTAATAAAATAGACTTCTGAATCCTCTATGGCTTCTATGAATTCCTCAGAGGGTTCAGAAGTAATAAAACTGGTAAGTGCTGTTGCAAACTGATTTTCAAAAGCAAAATATCTGGTAGAGTCCTGCCCTTCTTCATTGATAAAAAATATACGGAGACAGCCATTGACGACAAAAAAAGTTCTCTGGCTGTTCTGCCCGTTGGCAAGAAGAATTTCATTCTTTTTTAACTGAAGAGGACTGAAATAAGAAAGAATTGTTTCCAATTCCTGATCCGTTACTGATATTCTATTGTTGATATATGAAGTTAAAAGTTCCTGCATGTAAGCAAAAATAGGGATAAATGGCTTTGCTTACACTGTTTCATCTCTAATATCTACGGGTTTTCTGCCTGTCCGGCTTTCCAGTACGAGCAAATGTACATTCCATGAGGATCCCATTCCAGTATTGTTTTGAAATAAGTACGAAGCTCATGCACGGTAGTGTATTCTGCGGCGATGTAAACATATTCTTTTAAAACTCCGGGAGGGAAATCAATAGATTTTACTTTTTCTGCAAGCTTACTTCCCTGCTCAGGATGAGGATTGTGCAGCCATTCTACCGAAATATCTGCCGCAGAACACAGGGTCAACTCGTCCTCTTTATCTGCTACTTCCAATATTATTTTTGCTCTTACATAAGATGGAAACTGTTCTGCGATGGTACAAATCACAGGTAGTGCCGTTGCGTCTCCTGCCATCAGATAAAAATCAGCTTCAGGAATTAAAGGTTTTGTACTTTCTTTCATTCCTATTTCTAAAAGATCTCCCGGATTGGCTTTCAATGCCCAGGCAGAAGCCGGACCATTATCACCGTGAACAACAAAATCAATGCTCAGTTCCTTTTTTTCCAGATCAATTTTTCTGTTGGTATAAGTTCTCATAACAGTGCCACTTTCCTCAGTTGGGATAAAGATTTTGTTGTTAGAACCAGATTTCACATTGGTTAATAATTCAGCCTTGTTTTCATCAATATGAAATACAACACGGATAAGATGTGGGGTAATCAATAGTTTCTTTTTAACGGTAAATACAGAACGTATTTTTTTCGTTTCTTTTATTTGAGTTGTTACAGCGTTTTCCATTTTTATTTTTTATTAAATAGTAAAATAACCATTGCAATGACACAGCTGATTCCTCCAAGTAAGTATACAGTCTGATAATCAAACCATCCGGCAATTAATCCAGCAATAGGCCCTGCCAGCCCTAATGAAAGATCAACAAAAGCTACATAAGCTCCTAATGCGGTTCCTCTCATCTGTGGTTTTACTTTTTGAATAGCAAGAACGCCCAACGCTGGAAAAATCAATGAAAATCCAACACCAGTCAATCCACAGCCGATAATAGCGGCTATTTTTGAACCAGAAGTCCAGATTAGCATTTGTCCTGCCACTTCTATGATCAGAGAAATTAATGCGATTGTAAAACCTCCGTACTTGTCAGGAAAAGAAGCGAAGAAAATTCTAGTTAAGACATAACATATTCCGAAAATCATAAAAGCAAGCGAAGCATCACCCCAATTTTTCTCTGAAAAAAATAAAGCAATAAAAGAGGCAATACATCCAAAAGCCATTGATGAAAAAGCAAGGCTTAAACCCTGACCTGATATGGCACCAATTACTTTGTAGAAAGGTGTTCTCACATGATCTTTATCTACAGGAATAGATGGAAGTTTTGCAGTGGAAAGCCATCTTACCAACGGAAGTAAGGCAATAAGAATAAAGGCCGGCAAAATGTTGTATTCTTTACTCAACCAGATACTGAGAGGGGCTCCAATGGCAATTCCGGCATACATGGCAATACCATTCCAGGTCATTACTTTTCCGGAACTGGAAGCCCCTACAAGATCTATTCCCCACGTTAATGCTCCGGTAACCAGAAAACTTTCACCCACCCCATGAATGATTCTCGCTAATATCAGAAAAGCAAGTGAAAGAACCGGATGAGCCTGAAGCAAGACGGCCAAAACGTAAACAATTCCTGCAATAACAGCCAGTATTACGCCAGCCATTTTACTTTTCTTAGCTCCTCTGGTATCTGTTATTTTTCCGGAATAGGCACGGGTTAAAAGTGTTGACAGCGATTGTAATCCAATCACAAGCCCTACAATAATGCTGTTAAAGCCTAAAGTGTTCTGGACAAACCTGGGAAGAACTCCCAAAGCAATTCCTATGGTAAGGTATACTGCAAATACCGAAATAATAATTGGAGCGGTTGCCTGGTAGAAATTAATAGTCTGCCCTTTTTCTAATGTTGTACTCATAAATTTTGTTTAAAATATTCGGGTGCAAATGTCCCTGTACAACAAATACAAAACTTTGACTTAGATCAAAAAAGGCAGAAGTATTTTAATCAAGATTCAAAAAACCATCAGTAAGCTGCTTCCATTGTATTTTAGCAGCCCCCATCATTCCTCCGGGTGCAATGATAAGATTTCTTATAATATCAAGAAAATTAGCATTAAGATTAGGCCTTTCATTTCGTCCGTATACTGCGGCTTTCAAGTGAGCCGGATTTCTGGAGATCATAAAGGTAGAGCTGGCAGCAGAACTGTAAAAATGAGCAATATGCCTGCTTTTTTTATTTTGCGGATTGATGGATGGTCTGCAGATTATCGATATACTTTCGGAAAAGCTGTCCTGATAGAAACAGATATCACTAATTTCTACCCAATCATATCCTTTGGCTTCCTTCTCACCTGGTCCCGGAATATCAATACGGATAAAATCTCCTTTTTGAGGTTCACGATCTACCGGATGACCATTGAAGTCATAGAGTTTAAATGCTGCAAATGTCTTTCCGCAAAAATCTTCCCATTTATTAATTGATAAGAATCTTTCTCTCAATATTTCAAACTTCAACGGAATTAAGTCCTGCTTAAATAGTATTCTGCTTTCCGTATCGTGGAAACCTCCGAATGTTTGTGTAGGAACTCCCTTGAATGTTTTTGGCCCCATGCAATTATATGTTTTGGAAAACTAATACAAAAACCGTACTGAATTTTATGAGTAGCGTCATAAAATAGTTAAATATTTGTTTAGATATAGACTTATATAGGCTGTAATTCTTTAATAATTCACTTTTAATGAATATTTTATTTTGCTTAAAAAACAGCACACAATTCATCAGATGGCGAATTATCTTTGATAAGGAACATTTTTATATAAAGAATTCCGGAATCCTAAAAAAAAGTAAAATCATTTAGAGAATAATTATTTTTACTTAAAATAAATATTTTTTAAAAAAAATGAGCTTATAGTGTCTTGTATAACGGGATTTTTGCTTATATTTGTGAATCGAAATAATTTTTTTTCATCATTTGTGTTTTTTTAAGGTCTCCATTCGTGGAGACCTTTTTATTTTGAACAATCTCATAATTGAATATAGCCTACTGAAGTGGAAAATTGACTAAAATGTGAAATATTCCATTTTTCAAACAAGTTAATTGCTTTTGTATAAAGGAATATTCAAACTTTTAAAGGGTTAATAAATCCCTTTTTAAATATATTTCAACCCGCTTTGTAATTGCTTTAAAAGGTTATTAAATAGTTTTAATGAAATCTGTAGGCCTGAACTTCATCATGGAAAAAAAACTTTTAGAATAGGCCTGAACACTCTTATATCCTACCTTATAAGCTGTTTCTGAAATGGTGAAATTTTCTGAACTTAAAAGCTCAAGACTTTTAATAATACGAAGCATTTGCTGGTATTTACTTAAGGTAAGCCCAGTCTCCTTTTTAAAAATACGCTCCAGCGTACGAAAAGATAAAAGGGCTGCATCACTGAGATCCTCCATCTTGATTTCATCCTGATAATGATTATGAAGATGCTCCATGACTCTGGTAAGCCGTTTATCTTTTGGAAGGCTGATATGGAGGGTCAGAGAATGTTCTACAATCCTTGGAAGTTCATTGAAAAGTGCTTTCAAAAATAAATTTTCATCGTTGCCCGATATCATTAGCTTAGACCACTTTTCAGCATATTTTATCATTTCTTTTAAAACCGGGGGAACAGAAAATACATTTATTTCTTGATAAAAAGGTTCTTTGGTATCAATATCTGCAAACATGATCATCAGTTTGATCTTTTCAGAATGGGAATTGGTCTTATGAACAGCATGGGGAGGAATCCACACGGCATGGTTCTGAGGAAGAAGGTATATTTTTTCTTCAATAGTAATATACTGAAAACCGCTTTCTACATATACCAGCTGGCCTTTCTGGTGATTATGGAGAACATCATCGTGAACCCAGTTTTCTTCAAACCATACAAAATAAGGTTTCTTCAGTTCGTCTATTTCTATACTGTCGTTGATGTTCATGTCGTTTTAGGTTAAAACTTTGGCAAAATTAAACAAAATTACTGTGCTAATTTTGTACAAAAGTTTTTATTATGATGAAGAATGGAGTAAAAAAGAATGCTTCGTATGTTTTATTAATTATTAATGTTCTGGTAGTTATATTAATTTCAAGCAATCTGCGATCACCGATTGTGGCAGTTGCTCCTGTATTGGGAGAGATAAGAGATGCTTTGAAACTTGATAATTTTCAGGTGAGCCTGCTTACCTCTATTCCACTGTTTATGTTTGCAGCGTGCTCTGTGCTTGTAAGCAGGTTTTCTAATAAGTTAGGGATCAGTAAACTATTGATGTATTCTCTGATTATTTTAAGTTTCGGATTGTTTCTGCGGATTACCGGATCACTTTGGCTGTTATTTTTAGGATCGATATTTATTGGTTTGGGAATATGTATCGGAAATGTGGTCACTCCTGGATATGTTAAGAATAATTTCCCTAAGCAGATTGCTCTCATGACAGGTATTTTTGCTGTGTCTATGAATCTCACAGCTGCTTTAGCTTCAGGATTCAGTGTGAAAATCGGAGAATTGACAGGATTTGGGTGGAAAGGTTCTCTGGGAATCTGGCTCGTGATTGCGGCATTGGGGGTTCTGGTGTTGTCATTGGAATTTATATTCAATAAAAAGAATCCAAACCCATCTAAAACAGCACTCAGTACTTCAGATTTTAATATGTTCAAATCTGCTCAGGCATGGAATATCAGCATTTTCATGGGACTACAGTCTTTATTTTATTATTGTCTGGTAGCCTGGCTTCCCTCATTTCTTGCTGATTTTCATATGCAGGGAGAAAGCTCCGGCTGGGTGTTCTTTGTAATTCAGATCACGATGATTCCTGTGACGTTCTGCTGCCCAATTATTGCCAGTAAAATGAAAGATCAGAGGATCATGATCCTATTTATATGTACCTTGATGTTTGGAAGTACAATGATGTTTGTATTCATGAAATCTCAGTGGATCTATGTGAATGCCGTAATTATAGGGATTTCCAATGGGTTGTCTTTCAGTCTTTCGATCCTGTTCTTTTCTACGAGAACGAAAAGCAGTATCAATGCAGTTAAGATATCGGGAATGGCGCAGTCTGTAGGATACCTGATTGCCGCATTCGGGCCTCCATTGTTTGGAAAACTGCATGATTGGGATATTTCCTGGAACAGTTCATTTTATTTATTAAGCTGTGCGGTATTGCTGATGCTGTATTTTGGATTGAAAGCTGCGAGAAATAAGTGTGTAGAAGATTAAAATTACCATTTGATAAATAAAAAAGGATAGAACTCATTTCTATCCTTTTTTATTTGTCTCTATATTACTTCTTTTTGAGTCATTTTTGTATTCAAAAATTAAAAATGAAAGTCAACTTTTTCTCCATCATCAAGGATAAAACATCTTGTAGCTAATCCATTTTCATTAATCTTCTCTTTGATATATTTTCGGTCTTCCCTGCAATGACTTACGGCTTCCAGATGAGTTACCCAAACAGTGGATTCCGGAGCGTATTTGCAGACTTTTATAATATCTTCACTGGTCATGATAATAGGATCTCCTACGGAAAAAGTAGCAGCACCTCCAGCTACAATAATGTGCTGTGGTTTGTGTTTGTCAATTTCTTGTGCAATTTCATCATACCAGATGGTATCTCCTACAATGTAGACAGATTGATTTTCTTTTTTAAAAACAAAACCATTTACGATTCCCATTTTTTCTCCGATTTCTCCGGTTCCATGTTGACCTTTGGTTGTAGATATCTCAATATTTTTCCACTGAATCTTATTATTCAAAGCAATAATATTGGTAAATCCTTGTGCTGCAATATGGTCTGAAATAGAATCAGAACAGATGATCGGAATATTTTTATCAAGAAGCTCAATAGCCTCAGTATCCCAATGATCTGGATGAAGATGGGTTACCGCCACAGCATCAATTCCTTCTAATTTTTTCTTTAATTCTTCTCTGCTGAAAGGCAGTCCTACTAGGGGGTTCAGTAATTCACTGTCTGTCATAGGCATCTTTCCCATAGAGCCTTTATCTCCTAGCATGGGATCCACCAGAATAGAAATGCCGTCAATATTCAATAGCAATGTTGCATTGCGCCATAATTGTAATTTCATTTTACTTAAGTTTGTATAGCAAAGCTATTGCCCAATGAGGGTAAAACAATCGAAGGTTACCAAAAGGTTAACCATAAATATTCAATGAACTTATGAATTTTGAAGAATATAAAAACTGTGGATTAAGACGAAGCCTGACAATTCTTTCGGGTAAATGGAAACCTTTAATCCTGCATAATCTTTTGGAAGAAGATCAGGTGCGTTTTGTGGAGCTTTGGCGAAATATACCCCGGGTTTCCAAGAAAGTATTGGCAGAGCAGCTGAAGCAGCTGGAAGATGATTTTATTATTGAACGGATTGAAGTTTATAATTTTCCGCCGGAAGTCTATTATAAATTAACGGAGAAAGGGCAAAAGCTGGGACCTATTCTTTCCGAACTTCATTCCTGGGGAAATGAACTTGGCTAAAACTATTTGATTAATATTTTATATATTGTCGAATATTACAGTATAATTTTAAGTGTATAAAAACTAATAACAATTTTTACAAATGAAAAGAATCATTATTTTGATATCCTGTGTACTAGGTACATGGGCAGGTGCACAGATAGCGCCTCCGCCAACGATTCAAAGATCTAATACCACATCCCGCGGACTTACTGTCAATTCAAGAAAAGGTACATTAATTGAGAAAAAAATCACCAATCTGGGTAAGTTTAAAAACCTGAATATTCAAAAAATTGTAACGAAAGATGTATCTGACAGCTCATCAGAATCTCTTCTGGGAATCATGTATGAATACGAAACATTTGATGAAATATCCAAAAAAACACTCACCCTTGATAAGAATGAACTGGGAAAACTGATTCAGGCTCTTCAGACTGTTGAACAGAGAGAAAATGAAAAGGCGAATCAGGAAACCAAATACAAGTTTGTTACGATGAGTAATATTGAATTTGGAAGTGTTTATCGGGAAAAACTTTCTTCGTGGGTTAATTATATAAAAATTCCGTCTCATTATTTAAACCAGAATTTATTGGAATTCAGTAAAGATGAATTGAAAGAGCTGATTAGTGTATTGAAGAAAGCAGAACAGGAACTTTAAAAAATACTGGCACCAGCATTAAACATAAAAACCTTATAGGTTCTGGAAACCTATAAGGTACATTAAAAAAATTAAAAATAATTATTACCGAAAAACGGATTGTTTACTCTTTAAACAGATCCAAAACTTCCATAATATCCTGATATACAAAGTCTAATTCTTCGGAAGTAATACAATACGGAGGAACCAGATAGATTACATTTCCCAACGGCCTCATGATAATCCCTCTCTGTAAGAATTCATTGTAAAGCTTCTTCCCTATTTCATTGAAATAAGAAGTATCATTCCCGGTTTTAAAATCGAACGCTAAAATAGTTCCGATTTGTCGAACCTTTTCTACATGAGGATGAAAAGCAAGTGCTTTCACAAACTCAGAATGCTGATGTGTAATGCGGTTGATATTCATTTGAGTTTCGTCTGTAAGTAATAGTTCCATGCTGGCAAGAGCTGCGGTACATGCTAAAGGATTAGCTGTAAACGAATGCCCGTGAAATAAGGTTTTATAACGGTCATCAGAAAGGAAAGCATTGTATATTTCGTTGGAACAGGTCGTGATTCCCATAGGTATTGTTCCTCCTGTCAATCCTTTTGAAAAACACATAATGTCCGGTTTTTCTGTGAGATAATCTGCTGCGAAAAGCTTACCCGTTCTCCCAAATCCTGTAAAAACTTCATCCTGAATCATAAGGACTCCTTCTTCCCTGCAGTATTTCATCAACTGGCTGAGATCTTCTGCTTTATACATCAACATTCCGGCAGCACCCTGAACTAATGGCTCATAGATAAAACAGGCTACTTCATCGGCTAATTCTTTAATCTGCGCATGTAAACTATCCAGGTTCTCAGCATTGGGGGTGTCAATAAAAACAACTTCAAACAGCATGCTTTCGAAAGGTCTTGTCCAGAAACTCTTTCCGCTTACAGACATCGCTCCGAAGGTATCTCCGTGATATGCATTTTTAAAAGCTAAAATCTTGGTTTTCTTTTTTTCCTGATTATATGCATATTGAATACACATTTTTAATGCAACTTCTACTGCTGTAGAACCATTATCGGAGTAAAAAACCTTTTCCTGACCAGCCGGAAGCAGCTTCAGTAAGTTTTCTGAAAGCTTTACAGCCGGTTCATGCGTAAATCCTGCAAAAATAACCTGTTCCAGCGTGCTTAACTGCTCAAAAACACGTTGTGCAATATAAGGATGTGAATGCCCGTGCAACGTTACCCACCATGATGAAACAACATCCAGATATTGTTTACCTTCATTATCATAAAGGTAAACTCCTTTTCCCTTTACAATGGGAATAATATCGTCAGCTGTTTTCATCTGCGTATAGGGATGCCAGTTGACGGATTTATCTCTCTGTTGCAGGCTGATTTCTTTTGTTATTGTATTCATATATTGATGTAAAAAAGTAATAATGAGTGATGAAATTGGATCTAACAATAATTTAGTTGAATATGTTAAATGTTAGATTAAGTGCAAAGGCGCAAAATTTATCATCGATTGCTAATATTTTAAGGCGCAAAAAAATTTCGACTTCGCTCAATATTAGATTTTCAGCAAAGAATGTGTTATAATTTTCCCGTAGATTTTTTATATCATTCATAACTTGCAAAAGGATAAAATTTGTACTTTTCAATTTTATCGGAGATAAAATCATTGCGCTTTAAAATATTATTTACCTTCAAAATCTTCGCGTCTTTGCGTTTTCCAACTCATATCCGATTACAGTAGTTTATAAAAATTCAAAAACCAATTTTATAATAAGTGCTATAATAACAATAATCCAACTCATCACTCATAATTTATCATTCATAATTATCTAGCAGCATGTTTCTTTTTTCATCATTGGTTTCAGTCCTAATGTCTGAAGCATCTGCATATCTTCGGAAACTCCAGGATTAGGTGTTACCAATAACGTTTCTCTTTCTCCTGTGAAAATAGAATTGGCTCCTGCCATAAAGCACCATGCCTGCTCGGTTTCCGACATTTCTATACGACCAGCACTTAATCTCACCATAGAAGAAGGCATTACAATTCTTGCTGTGGCAATCATTCTTACCATTTCCCAGGTATCTACTTTCTCATTGTCTTCTAACGGTGTTCCTGCAACTCTCGCTAATGCATTGATAGGAACAGATTCCGGATGTTTTGGCATTGTTGCCAACGTCAGAAGCATTGAAATTCTATCTCTGTGGGTTTCACCAAGCCCGATAATTCCTCCGGAACATACTGTGATTCCTGCTTTTCTTACGTTATTGATGGTATTGATTCTATTGTCAAAAGTTCTAGTAGAGATGATTTCTTCATAATATTGCTCAGAAGTATCCAGATTGTGATTGTAAGCATATAATCCTGCTTCCTGCAATCTGATCGCCTGTTCTTCGGTAAGCATTCCCAGTGTACAGCAAACTTCCAGACCAAGATCGTTTACGCCTTTTACCATATCAATTACCCTGTCGAAATCACGGTTATTACGAACTTCACGCCATGCAGCAGCCATACAGAATCTTGATGATCCGGAATCTTTTGCTTTCTGGGCATGGGCAATTACAGTTTCTGTAGGCAATAAAGCCTGTACTTTAATATTCGTGTGATAACGGGCTGCCTGTCCACAGTATGAACAGTCTTCAGGACATCCGCCGGTTTTGATGGATAATAAAGTGGAAATCTGTACTTCAGAAGGATCATGCCATTCGCGGTGTACGGTGGCTGCTTTATAGATCAGTTCCATGAGAGGAAGGTGATAAATTTCCTCAATTTCTTCTTTAGTCCAGTTGTTTCTTAATGTTGTTTTTGTATCCATTATCCTATTTTTGTTATTGTTAATTGCTTTGCAGCAAGTTGTATAGATTCCTTATCGGTAGTATTGATCTCCGGAATCTTTATAATTTTTGTTTCTTTTTCGATAAAACTGCAGATCACTCTTTCTGTGTCTTCCGGAAAATCTCCATTAAGAATTAAATATTCCAGCTGAATTTCTCTCTGTCGTAGCGCGATGATTGACAACAAACTGTGATTAATACATCCTAAATAATTTCTCACTACCAATGCTGCCGAAAGGTTTAATTCTTCAATCAGATCGATCATGAAAGTAGTGTCTGATATGGGTACCATAAGCCCTCCGGCTCCTTCTACAATTAGTGGACTTGCTGTTTTTGGGAGTTGAAAATCATTCAGGTTGATGGTGATATTTTCTTCTCTTGCAGACTGATGTGGCGATGCAGCCAGCTGTAAACGGAAAGTTTCCGGATGGCAAAAGTCGGTATCTGTCCAGGCTTCAATTTTATGACTGTCTGTATAATGAAGATCTCCAGACTGTATGGGTTTCCAGTATTCTGTTTTAAAATACTGTACTAAAACGGCTGAACAGACTGTTTTCCCTATTTCGGTTCCTATTCCTGTTATAAATAATTTCATGTTTTCGTGATTCGTGATTGGAAGTTTTCCGAGAAAATTGCTTTATTTTCCCTTTTTATTTTAAATAAATTCTTTAATAATTTCTGTCAGTTTCATAATTTCTTCTTCTGTATTAAAGCTGTGAAGACATATTCTTAACCGTTCACTTCCTTCTTTTACTGTAGGGCTGTAGATGGCGTAGGTTAAAAATCCTTCTTCAGATAAAGTGCCCTGTAATTCTTTTAATCTTTGGTTATCTGGAATTACAATAGCCTGAACCGGACTTGTTTCTGCTGACGGAGACTGTAAATTTCTGCTTCGGAAAATTTTAATATTATCCTGAAGCTTTACTGCTAGTTCATGATGCTGATCTAAAAATTCATATCCTGTTTTTATACTTATCCACTGGAAATCCTGTGCTGATGTGGTATAAATGAACGGACTTGCAAAATTGATCAGGTAAGATTTCACCGTTTCATTACAGAGAATTGCCGCTCCATGGGCTCCAAGAGCTTTTCCATAGGTCACAACTGCCGCTGAAACATGATGTTGTAATTGATATTTTTCAATCAATCCATATCCAAAGATTCCAAATGCATGGGCTTCATCTACAATCAAAGAAGCTTTATATTTACCTGCAATCGAAGCAATTTCCTGAATAGGAGCAAAATCTCCTTCCATGGAATAAAGACTTTCTATAGCGATATAACAATGACCTTCCTGTCTTTTTAAAATATTTTCAAGATCTTCAATCTCATTATGCTTGAATTTCAATTTTCTAGCATTCGAAAGTTTACAGGCATCATGTACTGACCGATGAATCTGTTCGTCCACAATAACGGTATCGTGACGACTGGGAAGCGTAGAAAACAAAGCCAGATTTGCATTATATCCCGACGGAAAAAGCAATGCTGATTCGAAATGATGTTTTTGGGCAATATCCTTTTCCACAGAAACTGCAATATCACTATTTCCGCTAATCAGCCTTGAACCTGTACTTCCGGAAAGCAACTGAGGGTTATCCGTAATCTTTTGCAGCAATAAATGCTGAAGTTCTTTGCTTTTTGCCAATCCCAGATAATCGTTGGAATAAAAATCAATTCCATCAGGTTGAAGCCGTAAACGCCTTAACGTTCCCTCCTCTTTTCTTTTATCAAGAGATTCCTGAAAACGAGAGCTGTTGCTAAGCATAATTCAACTGAGCGACTTCCTGGGTAACAGCATTGATCCATTCTTCATGTAATTCTTTTTCAATGGTTAAAATATGTTCTGCATGATGCTTCCAGTCTGGAGCAAATTCATTGAGCTGATGAATCATTTCTTCCAAATGTCCCTCTTCTTCAAGAATGATCGATTTTACCATGATTTTAGAAGACGCTTCCGTAAGTACTTGCTGATATACTGGGTAAAGCTCATCAGCACGAACTTCAATAGCATAGGTTACAAAAAGATAGGCTGCATACTTAATATCTACCTTATCAAGATTGAATGCTTTCTGAAGATAACGGCAGGCTTTAATATCCAATGAGTGAAGATATTGGCTTGTTGCAATAGGTGCCAGAAGTTCTGTAGTTTCGTAGGTTTTGCAAAGTTCAGGATTGATTTTCCCTATTTGTTTCTTTAAATAATAAGCGTGGCGGTGCTCTTCAGCAGCGTGTTTCAGCTGTATCTGAGAAACCAATGTTGGATGTTCACATTTTGATATTTTTCTTGCACCGGCATTTTCCATAAAAGAAAGTGTGTTCAGCCACTTGGCGTGGGTGTTTCCTTCCTGTACAATTTTTTTTAACAGATGATGAAATTCCATAGATTTTTATTTTGATGTCAAAAGTAGTATATTGCCGGATGGTTATATGGTGCCAGTTTTGATATTATGGATAGTCCGGTTAAGATTCCTTATGAAAGTTTTATAAAAATTGATAGAAAATCAGAAACATCTATCTATTTACAGATTGCCAATCAGCTGATCAATGCGATTCAGAGAGGCTTTTTGCCTTTCGGAACCAAGCTTCCGGGAACAAGAACTTTCAGTGAAATGCTGGAAATCCACAGAAATACAGCAGTTGCGGTGTATGATGAACTGTCGGCTCAGGGCTGGACAGAGAGTTTTCCAAACAAAGGAACTTTTGTGATTGGAAAAGATCAGGAAAAACCTGTTAAATTGAACAATTTTGAACAGAATAACCTTCAAAACTATCCTGTTTCCACTGGTTTTTCATTCAAAACATCCAATATTTTAGATAATCCTTTTGAACATTCGGACTGTGAGTATGTGTTTAATGATGGGGTGCTGGATATCCGTTTAACCCAAATCGGACAGCATTCAAGATTTTATAGCTCAATTTTGAAGCGTAAATCTAATCAGAAGGCTTTGGGACATTATAATCATGATGGAAGTGAATTTTTTAAAGAACATTTATCCCAATATCTGAATCTTTCCCGAGGACTTCCTATTTCTAAAAATAACCTGCTCATCACCCGAAGTACGGAAATGAGTATTTATATTGTTTCCGAGATTCTTCTTTCTGCTGGAGATACCGTATTGGTGGGAGCTTTGAGTTATTTTTCTGTCAATATGATCTTTATGAAAGCTGGGGTTGATATTGTTTCTATTCCCATTGATGAGGAAGGAATTATTGTAGAAAGCGTGCGGGAAGCCTGTAAAAAGCAGAAAATACGGATGCTTTATCTGACACCTCATCACCACTATCCTACTACTGTTGCTTTGAGTGCTCAGAGAAGATTTGAGTTATTGGAATTAGCCAATGAATACGGATTTATTATTCTGGAAGATGATTATGATTATGAGTTTCATTACGACAAAAGTCCGATTCTTCCTTTGGCCAGTGCTGATACAAACGGAATGGTAATTTATATTGGTTCTTTCGGAAAGTCTTTAGCTCCAGGGTTTAGGACAGGTTTTATTGTTGCTCCGGAGAATCTGATGACGGAAATGCGTAAATATCTGGGAATTATTGACCGTCAAGGAGATATTCTGATGGAAAGAGCGCTTGGAGAAATGATTGCAGAGGGGGAAATCAACCGTTATCTGAAAAAATCTTTAAAAGTATATCAGGAAAGACGTGATTATTTTTCTGAATTACTGAAAGAAAATTTAGGTGATTTCATTACGTTTCAGAAACCTTCCGGAGGGCTTGCCATATGGCTGGAATGGAATATTCCACTGAATCTGATGCAACTGAGCCGAAATTGTGCAAAAGACAATCTTTTCATTCCTAAAACATTACTGTATCAGAATAAAGGGCTTACGGCCATGCGTTTAGGATTTGGAGATCTTAATTTTGATGAGATGAACAAAGGAATTGTGGTTTTTTCGAAGAATGTGAAGGGATTGATTGGGCGATGAAATATCACACTGGTTGAATAAATTACAGTTTATCTTGCTGAAAATCTAATATTGAGCGAAGTCGAAATGTTCTTGAGTCTTAAAAAAGTATAGAGATTAAAAACTTGCGCCTTGCGATTTTTAAAAAAAATTTAAGCAAAGAGTCTACTTTAGTTTTAGAACGCAAAGGCGCAAGTTAGATTATAACGTTTTGTTTTTAAGGCGCTAGGATTTTATCTCCGATAAAATTGATAATGAATACTTTTATTTCTCTTTATCAATTCTGAGTAGGAAAAACAATTTTGTTTTTCTTATGTTTTGGTTTCTTCTTTTTCTTATTCAAATAGATAATAAAACCGGTAATTGGGAGTGATAGTGCTATAAGCGCTGCCAGAAAATAAATAATTCTGGTGGTCAGTCCCAGGATGCTTCCGGTGTGAAGATCATAATTTCTTTCTCTTAATGCGGTTCCATATCCGATATTTTTGTTTTTATAAGATTGAGATTTTAAAATTTCTCCTGAATATTGATCAAAATTAAAATGTTCATTTCTATACTGCCTTCCGTCATAAGTCAGCTCAGCATAATAGGTTCCTTCTTCCGATCTCGGAAAATTCACAAGGGCTGATTTCTTGTCTTTCAATCCTTTTTCCATCGTATTTCCAATCAGATTGAGAATATTTTCACGGTTTGAAAATTCTTCGGAAGGAATGGTACTTTTGGCTTTCTTTTCTGTGGGAGTATTTCCATTCAGTGTGTTCTTTACCCATTTGTCTACATCTTCAAAGCTCCTTATCAATGCGGAATAAGAGATTAAGAGTAAAGGAATAATGGCATAGAATCCCAACACATTATGAGCATCATAGTTAATCCTTTTCCAATTGGCGGATGTTTTAATGAAAAACATTCCTTTCAGCATGGCTTTACTCATTTTGCGGGGATACCATATCACAAGCCCCGATAAAAGTATAATAGCCAATATCAATGTGGAATAACCGGTAATCGCTTTTCCGATTTTTTCACCCAGCAGAAGTCTTCTGTGAAGATCGAGTACAATTTCGAAGAAGTCTTTTTTGGCATCTTCTACTTCCTGTACTTTTCCGGTATAAGGATCTACATAAATTCGATAATAATAAAGATAAGTTCCCCAATACGTCCATGCTTCGTTATCCATTTTTAAGGTACGGAATACATAGTTTCTTGAGGGATCGGAAGGCATGATGACTCTTTTGACCTTTAAACCTTCCGGAAGTGCTCTTTCTGCTTTTTCCGTAAGCTCTGACAATGAAAGTTTGTTTCTTCCGATGTTTTCAACGTAATATCTGTTGGGGTGAACAATATGTTTTAATTCTTCTTCAAAAGCCAGAATACATCCCGTAGCGGCCATAATAACAACTATAAGCCCGGACGTTAGTCCGAGCCATAGATGTAACTGATATGCAATTTTTCTAAACTTCAGCTTCATTCTTAAAATTTAAAGCTCACCTCAGCAACAAAATTACGAGGCATTTGAGCGACTACCACTCCCTGTCCTGCAAAATATTGTACATTGCCCAGGTTATTCATTTTAAATCCTAATCTGTATCTTTCTTTTTCAAGGGAGATGGAAGCGTTCACTAAAGTATAAGCTGGGAATGCAAACTGTCCGGTAACGGTTTTGTTTCCGGTAATCTGTTTTCCAACACGGTTTACTCCAAAACCAACTCCAAGTCCCTGAAGTCCTTTGATTGGAAAGATATAACTGATCCATGAATTGAATACATTCGCAGGACCTGCAGACTCAGGACGACGCCCGTCTACAGCTGGATCTGCTTTTTCGTATCTGCTGTGATTGTAGGCATATCCGGCCATAATATTTAATCCCTGAACAGGGTTCATGATGGTTTCAATTTCAATACCTTTACTTCTTTGTTTTCCATCCTGAACAACAATGTTGTACTCTTTTCCGTCACGGATTACACCGCTTCCTCTCTGGATATTGTCAACAAGGATATCGTAATATGAAACGGTAAAATTAACCTTGTTTCTCCAAAGGTTTCCTTTCAATCCTACTTCCCACTGATTCGCCATTTGAGGTTTCATTTCCCCGCTAATGTCCGGAAGCTGCTGTGCAACAGGTGCTGTATAACTGAAACCATTCATATAGTTACCATAGGCAGATAACTGATCTTTAAGGATTTGGTATACAATTCCTACTTTTGGAGACCATGCAGTCTGATTGAAATCTCCGGTTCTGGTATTGTTATTCAGGTTGAGCTGTCCTTTACTTTCGTAGTGATCCATACGTAAGCTTAAAAGCGTAATCAAACGGTCTGTAATATAGGTAACGTTTGAAATATAAGCTCCATAAAGATTTGAAGCAGAATTATTTCTTACCAAAGGAGCTGTAGAAGTCTGGATTTTCTGCAGCACAAGATCTCTTGTGATATTGGCATAACCTGCTAAAGTTTGTCCGTTGATGTTGTCATACACCACAATTGGGGAATGGTTGTTATTGATGGTTTGATTTAAATAATCTAATCCAATCAACACTTTATTTTTTATGCTTCCGATTTTAAATTCACCATTAAAGTTCTGCTGAATACTTGTAGAAGAAGCTTCTGAGTTCTGCCATTGTACATTACGTTCCAACGTAGCATCATTTAAATTCCCTCTGATGAACTGATATTGATACAATCCTTCTGTCTTTCTGAAGTTTCTTGAAAGCAAGGTTTGTGACGTCCATTTATCTGAAATTTTGTAATTCGCCTCAGCTTTTACATTAATAGATGGTGCTTTTAAAGTAATATCATTATTGGAATACGATTTTTTCCAGTCGAAGCCCAGTTCGTCCGGATTGTGGGCGAAGTAAGGTCTTGTTCTCGCAAGGAAAATAATCGGTGTATTGGTTCCTTCATAATTGTAAATCTGAGCTCCTAAATTGAATTTCAATCTGTCATTCACTTCATAGCTTATCGTAGGGGCTACAAAGAATGATTTTCTGAACTCAGAATCTCTGAATCCGTTCTGATACTGATAAGCGGCATTCAAACGGAATAACATTTTTCTGGACTCCGTCATTGGCCCATACACATCAGCAGTTACACGGTTCAGGTTATAGCTTCCCATCAGATAAGAGGCCTCTCCTCCGAAATAATCTTTCGGTTTTTTGGTTACAGCGTTGATCAAACCTCCAAAAGATGTTACAGCCCCACCATACAATGTTCCTGAAGGTCCTTTGATCACTTCAAGACGCTCAAGATCGGCAGGGTCTATCTCTCCGTTGGTGGTTGCTGGCACTCCGTCTACCATAGATACTTTGGTAGGAAAACCTCTAAGGCTGTAGTAGAAACTTCCGTCTCCTGAACCTCTTCCCGGGCTTCCCTGCATTTTTACCATACCCGGAACGTTTTTCAATACTTCCGAAATATCGTAAGTAAGCTGTTCCTTCATGATCTGCTGGTTGATGCTTGTGTAAGCCTGCGGATTTTCAAGAACTTTTAAAGGCATTTTAGCCACTGAAGTACTGTCTTTATCCAAAAATTTATTTCTGCTCACTGCATATACCGTAATTCCCTCAATCACATTATTATGTAAAGGGGCATAGATAGCAGGGATTTCATAGACATCTTTCTGAATCTGGATAGGTTCCCTCATCAGTTCGATATCATTTAAAACCACCTGAAGCATATATTCTCCAGGTGGTACATTTTCAAAGTAATATTCTCCTAAATTATTGGTTTTTGCCTGATAAGACGTATTGACAAGTCTTAAAACAGCGTTTTTTACCGGTGCTTTTTCAGACAGCATGATTTTGCCATGAATTCTGTCGCCCTGCTGTGCAGAAAGCGAATTTGAAGATAAAGCAAGACCAAGAAGTAATATAAGGGTTTTAGATGTTTTCATGCTGTAAGTTTTGTAACAGGGGATAGTTTATTTTACCGTTTTGTGATAAGGGGAATGATTCTATAAGTTCTGTGCGTACATATTGCGGGTTGATGCGCAGTTTATTTTTAATAGTTTCGGTGATGATCTGAGGATCTATTTCCGGATTGTCATACAATACCACGATTTTTTTATCATGGGCATTCAGACATACGAAAGTATTGCCCTGCATTTCATTTTTAAGGATAAATTCTACCTCATCGAGATTAAGACGTATTCCGAAAAGCTTCATGATACGCTTTATTCTACCTGTGATGTAATAAATTCCGTTTTCACCTTTTCTGGCGGTATCTCCGGTATGCAGTACGGAAGGCTGCTCATAAGTGGCAAGATCCTCCAGTTTATTGGCATAGCCTCCGAAAATACTGACATGAGAAAAGAGCAATTCATCCGTTTCAGGATCAATTTTGAAGCTTCCTCTTTCTACCACATTTCCGATTGATGTTTCTTCTTCCAGCAATCCTTCTGTAGTAAGATAAGCCATTCTTCCTCCTGCTTCCGTCTGTCCGTATTGTGCAAAGAAATCTTTTTTAAATTCGTGACAATAAGAGAAAATAGTTTTTCTCAATTCAGCATTAATCACCCCTCCGGTATGGGTAAAATATCTAAGACTTGGAGAATCTTTTCTGAAAAATCCTATTCTGTTTAGGTTTTCATAAAGAAAAGGAACTCCGCCCAACGTACTGTAGCCGTACTCCTCCATTTCATCCCAGAATGCTTTCTGCATAATGTCTTTATCTGTACACACGATTCTTCCGGCACGCATACAATTGGTAGTGAAAATAGAGAATCCATATACGAAGTTGATCGGAACATTTAAAGGAACTACATCCGTTCCCTGAATCGGCATGTACTGAAGAATGCTCAATGCGTTCTGATAAAGGCTTTCATCAGATAATTTAACCAGTTTCGGAACACCTGTTGTCCCAGACGTACTCAAAAGGATTTTAATGTCAGGATGAATCGTAACTTCACTCTTATAATCATCCTTTGCAAAGATGCTGATCTTGTCTGAGAATGCTTTCAGAGTATATCCTTCAATGGCTTCTCTTTGTGGATCAAAGATGTATTTCGGACGGTATTCTGCCTCAATACGTTCTTTGAATTCCTCATGCAGTTTCTGCCCCAGTACGGCAATCGTGTGTGCTGTTCCATAAAAATTGAGAAGCACCTCAATACTGGACAGCTGATTGTCATTGTACAAAAACATCAGTCCTTTTTCTACCGGGTTTAAGCCTAAAGACCGGTACAGTGTTCCCACCGGTATTGTTGTACCGGTGGAAGCATCTGTAACCCCCAAGTTCTTATTGGCAATTACATTTTCTAAAATTTTCATATGCTTAGTTTTCTACGAATACTTCGTATTTTTTCATTTTTTCGCGAATTTTTCCGACGGTTCCCATCTCCAGAATATCATTAAAATCAAACTTGATCTGATAAAACTGTTCAAGCGCTTCTACGATAAGAAGATGAGACATAGAATCCCATTCCGGGATTTCCTGATACGTTAGTTTTTCATCTACCAATTCTTTTTTTATGGCGATGGCAGAGGCGATAATTTCATAAAATTCTTCTGTAGTGTTCATTTTAAATTTTTATAGTTTTCCATTTTCCATTTTTAAAAATCATGAGGAATAGTACAGCCAAAACGATTTCCGAAGAAACGATTGCGGTAAATATTCCTCTCAGTTCCCACTGAAATCTTACTCCTAAGAGATAAGCCAGAGGAAGCTGAATCACATAAAACATGACGAGGTACAACAACGTTACCTGTAATATGTTTCCGGCCGCATTCAGAGCACGGCTGATCACCATGGTGAATCCTAACAGCAGATAAGCCATAGATACCACATGGATGTATTGAACCGCATATCTTGCAACTTCCGGTTCTGTAGTGAAAAATTTCACTACATATTCCGCTGCAATCTGCCAGAATAAGGCTACAAGTAGCAGATAAGTCATGTTGATGGTTCCGGCTCTCCAAACAGTTTTTTCAGCACGTTCCGGTTCTCCTGCACCCAGATTCTGTCCTGTAAGAACTCCTGCTGCATTTCCTATTCCCCAGGCAGGCATCGTTGCTACTGAAGCAATACGCTGGGCAATAATGTATCCTGCAAGAGCTGTTGTTCCGAAGGTAGAGATGATCTTCACCATAATCAGCCAGCTGGATGTTGGAATGATATACTGTACCAATCCACCAAAGGCTATCTTCAAAATCTTTTGCAGCAATGGAATATCAAGCTGTAATGGAACTCTGATGATGATACTGGTTTTTCCGGATATTAATACAAAGGCTTGGTATAAAACACCTAACGTTCTTGATAAAACTGTAGCATACGCCAATCCCATTAATCCAAAAGCAGGAATAAATCCTAATCCGAAAACCAGGATCACTGCAAAAATGATATTGGAAATATGGCAGATCCAAAGTGATTTCATAGCAATATCAGCATCACCAGCCCCTCTGAAGAGTCCATTCACAGAAAGGCGGAGAATCACAAGCCCGATACTCAAGAAAACCAGTCTTGAGAAAGAAACGCCTTCGGTTACCGTACTGGCATTGATTCCCAAAAAATCAACGATTTCTGATGCGAAAAAGCAGGAAACTCCACCAATCAGCACTGCAAAAAACAGAGCCAGCAAGATGATGTATTGGGCTGTTCTTCCCATTCCCTCTTTATCCTTTTCGCCTGCTCTTCTGGCGGTAAGGGTTGCTGCTGCAATTCCCAAACCTACTGCAATGGCATAAGCAAAATTGATGTAGTTATCTGTAATTCCCACAAGACCAAGAACCTTGTCGCCTAATTTTGCAATAATCAACAGGTTGACGCTTACAAAAACAGATTCCATGACAAGTTCCATCACCATGGGAATGGCAAGACTAAAGATGGAACGGTTGATACTTCCGGAAGTCAGTTCAACTTTCTTTCCGGCTATGGCTCCATACGTAAAAACCGCTCCTTCTTTTAGTATATGCAGGAATTTCCTCATACTGCTGCTACTGAATTTTTATTAGCAATCTGATACAACGGATTAGGCAATGCTCCATCTTTTCTTGGAATAGCAAATGCTTTATTTTCGCTGTACCCGTTATTTTTCAGACGCAGACTGTTGATATAGAATCTTTTGAATGCCGGCACGTACAGGTCATACTTTTCGTATCTTTCCTGAAGATGGGTATTCTCAGTTTTATAATTTTCTACACAGTTGTGAACGAGTTCCCAGAATATTTCTTCATTAAAGTTGGAATACGTATGCAAAGCATTCGACAGATATCTGAAGAAGGCATCAAAAACGCCAAGCAAAATAAACAATGGGATATTTTCTTTGTTGGAAGACTGAATCAAACCGTCTGCAAGGTGTGCAGGAAGTTTTTCTCTGGCTTCTGTGGTAAGTACAATATCATCCACAAAATCTTTGATTACGATTCTTTTTGGAATTCCATTTTTCAAAACAACCATAATGTTTTCTCCATGTGGCGTTACACATAATGAATGGGTGTAATAAATGTGTAATAATGGGGTAAGATAGGCATCAAGATAGCTTTCAATCCATTCTTTGATACTCACACCTGCTTTTTCTGCAAATGCCTGAACCAATGGAACTCCATTTTCATCTACATAAAGTAATGAAGCCATGGTTACCATTTGCTCATCTTCTTTCAGATAGTTTTCAGCACTTTCTCTCCATAATGCGCCAAGGAATTCATTATACTGATAAGGCACACTGGCAATAGCTCCATATTGTGGATGCAAATAGGTAATTGCAGCCTCTTCTCCTAAGAAAATAGTTTCTTTATTATCCAGATAAGCATCGTCTTTAATCAAACCTTTTACCCAATCTGTAATAGCAGGAGCAATTTTCATCTGTTTAGGTGATAATCCTCTGATATTTCCCGTACTCAGAATAGAAACAGCCGTTTTCAGGTATCTCTTTTTAGGATGATCTACATTGAATAAAGTACGGATACTCTGCTGCGCACTGTACGTATCACTACCCTCACCCAATTGTATTAAAAGTCCGGAAGCAATATCTCCCGCAAAATGAATCTGAAGCTTATGCTCCCACTGCCATGGATGTACAGGAATAAAATGATAATCTTCAACAACCTTTCTTTTGTTCAACAACTGCTGCTGAAAATCATTATATAGATCTTCTCCTATTTCAGAACGATAAAATTCTTCTCTGTTAATATGTTCCAAAGACTGGAATGACGATCTGCTTTTATGCGAAGCCAGCCAGATTACTTTTAAATTTTCATCGGCTTCAGGGGCAAATGTTTTAAGATCTCTTGGAGAAAAACCTAATCGGCTTTTGTTTACAATTACCCATGGATGTCCGGTCATATTATGCTCTACCGTCTGGTAATCTGCATCTGCAAGCTCTTTTGAAGACATTACTCCTCTTGATAAGATTAAAGCATCACAATACAAAGTATGCAGTAATTCTTCCGTGTATCTTGCAATGGTATAAGGATCTAAATCGAATACAGACTGCATTTCCAGAAAGAAAGCCGCTACATCTACTGAAGACAGGTCTTCACCGTTTTCTGTTTTTGTAATGCTGTCTTTATCAATATGCCAATAATCCATCATTCTTTCCTGTCCGCGGAAGCTGTAGACAATATTTTCAACTCCGGTTTCAAGGGTAAAAACAGTATATCCGTTTTTATTTTCAAAGGTTACCACAGGCTTTAGAAGCTCTTCATGCATCAGTTCTGCGATGGTTTTGGCCATTAGGTTTCTGTTAGCCTGATTCCAGTTTTCCTGGCTTACTGTATTTTTTAAGTTGGTGTTCATTTTTTGATTAAATTTTGGCAGTTGGTAAATCAGCATATTTTTCTACATCGAAATCCTGGAAAGCAATTTTCTTTTCAATTTTATAATGCTCTCTTCCCAGAATATCATTGATGATGTAGGAATTACGGTATGCAGCCATTCCAAGATCTGTAGAAATATAGCTGTGAGTGTGTACTTCAGCATGAAGCACATAAATTTCCCCTCCGTTGTGGTCTATTGAATAATTTCTGTTGACATCAAACAATCCGCTGGAATCTCTCTTGATTCTATCCTGAATATTCTTTAAGAATGCAGGCTCGTGGTAACGATATCCTGTTCCCAGAATCAGATAATCCGCTTCCTGATCATAAGGTACTTCCTGTTCCAGTTGGGTAAATTCGAGATTGATGAAATCAGGGTTACTGCTGTCTACTCTATTCAGCTGGCTGTTAGGAATAATTTTAAGATTAGGATCAGCATTGTCAATATTCAGATCATAAATAAAGTCGTAAATATCATTGATCAGATCATAATTGATTCCTTTAAACTGAGCTTGCTGTTTGCTTAAAATGGTTTTTCTTGCAGATTCACTTCTGTTGTAGAAATATTCTACGTAGTCAGGTGAAGTAAGTTCCAGCGTCAACTTAGAATATTCCATAGGGAAAAATCTGTCCGGACGGGAATACCATCCCAGTTGTGTTTCTTCATTCCTGTTTTGAAGAAGATCATAAAAAACTTCTGCTGAACTCTGGCCAGAACCGATAATTGCTATTTTTTTACCCTGAGACAAAAGTTCTTCTTTTCTATACAGATAAGAACTTGTATGAATAACACGGGAATCATCCTTCGGAATGAAAGAAGGAATATGAGGCTGTGTCCCTGTTCCCAAAATCAGTCTTTCCGTTTTGAAAACCGTAGTTTCTTTGGTTTTGGTGTGAATCGTAGTTACATGATATAAACCATCTTCATAAGTAATATCCACTACCTGAGTAGAAAAACGGCATTGTGGAAGCTGTTCAATCACCCATTGGCAGTAACGATTGTATTCTTTTCTCGGAATGAAAAAATCTTCTCTGATAAAAAACTTATACAATCTTTCGGTTTCCTTCAGATAATTCAAAAGACTTAAAGGATTCGTAGGATCAGCCATGGATACGCAGTCGCATAAAAATGGAGTCTGTAAGGTTACATGGTCAATCATCAGTCCCGGGTGCCAGTCGAAACCATCTCTCTGGTCCAGGAAAAGGGTTTTCAGTTCCGAAATCGGATTAGATAATGCGGCAAGTCCCAGATTGAAAGGACCTATACCTATGCCTATTACATTGTATACGGCTTCGTTAGTCATTTTTTGTGATGTTTGTGGTGATTTGTACCTCTTTATTCTGTGGAAATTTTTCCCAGTACCATTCTCTGTAACAGAAGTTCAGATTGGCTTTTTTATGAGGCATTTCTATTACTTTATCTACTTTGAAGCCTACATGGGCTTTATTCATCATAGATGCAAGAGAGTCTACAGATCCTTCTCCTACCATTTTTCCTACTTGTGGCTGTGCAAAAACATAGTCAACCATAGATTGAGTGGATGGAGATACAAATTTCTTTTTAGGATCAATAGGTGCAATAAACTGGTGCGTTCCGTAATCGGTAGGAAGCACTTCGTAATAATCGCCTACGATATCTCTGCAAGCCCAATACACTTCAATATTACAAGAAGGTTCATCGTTTCCTGCGATGATATAACTGTGTGTTTCATCACTTGGAAGCATCAGCCTGTAGTAGGTTTCAAGCTCATCTATCGGCCAGTTCATCTGCCAGATTTTTACAGCATGTTCACGGTTGAACCACTCATGAAGCATTTCAAGGTCATTTTCAAGATCTATAGGACGCATACTCATCGTCACATCCTCTTTCTGGAAATATCTTTTAAAGAAAACTTCTGTTCCCTGTGGATTGATTAACTGATCCGAGAAGAAATGCTTGTGAAGAAGGTTCGGAACTTTAGCATAAGAAATAGAAGAAGCATTTACACCTCCATCTACATCAGCAACCGCCGACTGTAGGTTTGACTTTACTGCCCAATATCTTTGATTCAATGCATAATCCGTTAATGAGGAAGGTTCAGTTTCATGAAGATTTTCAAACTCTCTGTACAGAATATGGATTAATCTTCTTTCTTTAACCAGACCTGTTTTACCTATGGAAGCAATCAGTGCACTCAGGTTACTTACCAAAAGATGATGAGAAACAATATCCAGAAGACGCTCATCTCTGATGAAAAGATCTTCAATTTCAGGATAATCTTTGATCAGTGATTCATATTTTCCTTTAAAACTTTCTTTGATCAAATATCCTTGCCCATCTCTTACGTAAATAGATTGAGGAAGCAATTGATTATCCAGCTGAACAAGCAGATTCTGCTGATGAACTTCCGGCGCCATACCTAATTGATTGTACAATCTATTTAAAGGAGAAAGCAACAGGTTTACATACTTTTCAAACCAGATAATAGCTGCTTTTTCTACATCTACACCCAATTGATTCGCAACATTCTTAAAGAAATGCGTCGTAAAATTGAAACCATCTGTAGATTCATCCTGACAAAGCCTTGCTAATAAAATCACCTTATCTTCATTTGAAAAAGGATTTTCACGGAGCAGTATATTAAGACTGTCCATATTTTTTCCCTCATAATGAACACTTAACGTGGAAGGTTCCAACAGTAATTTAAAATTCGGGAAATTTTGTTCAAATGAAGCTTTTTGATGCTGCCACCAGATTGCCGAAGCATATCCTCTGTTGAGATCTTTTAAGCTATTTGTTCTTACAGAGCCTGTCATTAAAACATGCAAAGAGAACTTTAACATCCAGCTAAAGTCCGGATTGTATACCGTTCTTATGGAAGATGTTGCGTAAAAATCTTCTCCTAATGGCCCGATGTGAATAATTTTCCCGGAACCAAGCATTTCAGGATATTCTTCGGTTGATAAAAGATACTGTGCTTCCCATGGATGGCATGGAACTATATAAAAATCATTTGTGTTTTCAAAATCGTAGCTTTCCGGTAAAGAAGTCCATTTTTCGAAGATTTCTTTTGCAGAAATTCCTGGAAGGGACTTTTCCGTGATGCAGTCTTTGTGAATCAGGAAATAATCCAGTTGAAATCCTTTCCCGAATTCAGGACCATATAAAAGCTGTTCTTCCTCAGAGAATCCCATTCTTGATTTGGTGAAAGGATGCAGATTGTGTCCGGCAGGAAGCATTTGCTCAGATTCAAGGAAAGAATAGGTCAACAGCTGATCATCCTGAAGACAAGCTTCTGTTGTCAGTTCCAGATTTCTTAAGCTGCTTTGAATTCTTTCCACAAAGTTTCTGAAACCCGTTTCGTTTGTCGTCTCAGAAAGTTCTCTGTAAACCAGTTCAGTAAGCTTTTGATCATTAACTTCAAAAACTTCCTGATTTTGATGATCCACTGCCCACAAAACAGGTCCGTATTCATGAAAAAGGGTTTCGGAACGATAAGAAACCGGAGCAAATAAAAACAGTCCGCTTTTCTTCATTTCAAATCTCATATACAGCGGATAATTGCTATTCTGAAGAGCTTTTGCTGTCAGAAGATCATATTTCGGAACACCCTGATAGAATTTTCCGTTTCCCAGTTCTCTCAACATTCCGTTCAACAGAATTCTGAAAGTAATTTCCCGGGCTTTTTCTCCCGTTTTATTTTTCTGAATTAAAGTCTTTTCCATGATTTTTGATTGTGGTGAGAATTTGATGAATGTCTTCTGTAGTCGTAATCGGGTTCAGGAACGTAAACTTCAGATAGAAGTTTCCATCCACTTTTGTACTTGCTACAAGGATTTCTCCACTGTAGAACAATTTCATCTTGATGTATTGATTCAGCGCATTCAGATCACTGATTTCCGGATTGATATATCTGAAAACAAGAACACTTAAGTCAGAATCTGAAAGAAGTTCAAAATCTGCATCTTCCGTAATCATTGCAGCGGCATCTTTGGTAAGATCAATCACGGTGTCTGTATATTCTGCTAACTGTTCTTTCCCCATCATTCTTATGGTAAACCAAAGTTTTAAAGCATCAAATCTTCTCGTACTCTGGGTAATGGATTTATTGATCTGTGCCGGAATTTCTTCTTCGTCCATTTCTTTCGGATTCAGATAATCGGCGTGGTGTTTAAGAATCAGCAATTCTTTTTTATTTTTAACAATAAAAGCACTGCTGCTGATAGGCTGGAAGAATGATTTGTGGTAATCAATCGTTACAGAATCTGCTCTTTCAATACCATTGATCAGGTCACGGTACTTTTCACTTAATAATAAAGCGCAACCATAAGCTGCATCTACGTGCATCCAGATGTTATATTGTTCTGCAATATTGGCGATATCATCCAATGGATCGATATTTCCAAAGTCTGTGGTTCCAGCTGTTGCTACAATACCAATAGGGATGTTTCCCAGCTGTTCTTCTCTCTTGATATACTTTTTCAAAAGAGAAATATCCATACGGAAACGGTCATCAGTAGGCACTTTAACAATACTTTTCTCACCCAGTCCCATAATGGACGCATTTTTCAGATTGCTGAAGTGAGATTTATCTGAAACAAATATTCTGAAACGGCTTGCCTCTGCTGGCAGACCATCCATTTTAATATTGTGATGATATCTTTTCTGAGAAAAACAGTCACGCATCATGACCAATCCCATTAAATTGCTCTGTGAGCCCCCCGCGGTGAAAACACCATCGCTCTCATTCGTATTATATCCAATTTGACCAGCAGTCCAGTCGATCAGTTTTCTTTCCATGAAGGTTCCTCCGGCACTCTGATCATAAGTATCCTGTGAAGAATTGATAGCACTTACAAGGATTTCTCCTGCCAATGCCGGAATTACTACAGGACAATTAAGGTGAGCTACATATTGTGGAAGGTGAAAGGCTGTGGCATGTTTCACATAAATATCATCTACTTCTGCCAGAAGCTCATTATAATTGGAAAGTTTTTGATTAAGATCAATCTGTTGTACCATTCCTTTCATTGTTTTGGCTTCTATACCACTGAAAGGCTTGTTGTTTCTGTGAAGAAATTCCTGAACCAGGTCTAAAGTACTGTTGACAGCATTACGATAATGATCATAATTGTCAGGATGAAAAATATTCCCAAAATTCCCCGAAATGTGAGGTGAAGTGGTGCTTGCGAGCTCTTCTAGGGATATTAAATTGTTGTTCATAAAAGTTTTGTAATGTGATTTTTTAAATCTGTGAGTTGTTGTGGTTTTTTCGATATATGATTATATATATCTGATAGTCAGGTTTTTAAATTTTACATTTTTTATTATAATTTATTTGGTGATTGAGTAATTATTACTAAATTTGAACCAGCTATTGTTATTTAGAATAATTAAAAACAAAGATAAAAATTATTACTTAACACCAAATTTTTTTTAATGAATTCTACAGAAATTTTAGATAAAGACTGTTTAACAGCGGTAAAACTGCTTCCTACGGTCATAGAAGTCACCTCTCAGGAAAGAAGAATGATAAAAGATGCGGCTTTGCATCTTCAGAAAAAGTATGACAATTATGAAAACCGTGATTTTATAAAGCATGTACATCAGCTGGCGTCTTATTTCTTACCGGAGAGAATTTTAAACATAGCGGCTGATTTTGCGAGTGACTTTTCAAAAAATCAGTATGGTGCACTGATCTTTACAGGATTAATGGATATAGATCAGGAGGATATAGGATCTACCCCTCCGAATTGGCAGGCGGCAGATTATTCGAAATTTAATTTATATGGTTTTGCGTGTGCTCTTATTCATGGGGCACTTCCATCAAAGCCTGTGCAATATTATTCACAGCGTAAAGGAGGTGGACTGATCCATGCCATCATTCCTGACGAAAAAATGAAGGAAACACAAACCGGATCAGGATCTTCAACAGATTTATATGTACATACAGAAGATGCTTTTCTGAAACATCAGGCTGACTTTTTAAGCTTTATGTATGTAAGAAATGAGGAGCAGGTTCCTTCCACTCTTTATTCAATCCGTTCTCATGAGTCTATCGGAGAAAATTACAGACCTCTTTTTGAGCGTATTTATAAAATCCCGAAAGATGCTAATCTGGAAACAGCAGAAAATGAAGAAGAGACATTAGATTCTGTATTGTATGGGAATTACAGCCTTCCGTTTATGAGATTTGATGCTGCAGAACAGCTTTTCAATTCCAGCATAAGACAATCGGAGGAAGCGCAAAGTACGCTGCATGAGTTCTGGGAAGAAGCTAGACATTTGATTTACTCAGGATTTACGCCTCAGGCAGGAGACGTTATTCTGGTAAACAATCATTTATGTGCTCATGGGAGATCGGCTTTCCGTGCAGGAGTAAGAAATATTGACGGAATAGAACATCCGTGCGAGAGAAGAATCATGCTTCGTATGATGAGTAAAGTGAGCCTTATTGATATGAGAGCACATACACTTACAGAAGATCCGTTCTTTGTGATAGAAGAACATTTGGGTAAAAACTTTCAACATTTTTAATATGCTGACTTATTAGCAATTTTTAACATCAATCAATCGAAATCCTTTTTGCGCTATGCGCAAAAAGGATTTTTTTATTTGATTTTAAGTTTTGGCCTTAGCCGAAACCTAAAATCAATGGGGTATAATTTACTGTTTAAAAAACCTGTCAAATAAAGACAACTGTTCAGATAATGATCTGCTCCAGTATTCAGGGACATGTCCTCCCAAAGATTCGGTGTAGAGATGCTGGATTTTCATTTCTGTCAGCTTTTTATGAAAATTTCTGTTCATATTGATCATTTGAGTATCTTCTGTACCACAGTCGAAAATATATTGCTGCTCTGCTCCGGCCATCAGTTTTATTTTGCTGTCAGTGAGGAAATTGGGATTGATAGATTCCAACGGTCCCAATACTTTATTCACCATATATTTTTGATATCCTTCTCCAAATGAATTGAAATCCAAAGCTCCACAAGAACTTCCTACAATACCAAATGTCTTATTATAAGTAACTCCGATATTGGTTGCTCCGTAACCTCCCATACTCCATCCTAAAATTCCGCGAAATTTTTTCTCTGCTTTCACAGGATAATTTTTATCAATAAACTCTACCAGCTCTTTCCCAATAAAGGTTTGATATTGTGAATCTTTAATGATTGGGCTATCCACATACCATGAACTGTAGTTACCATCCGGAAGTATATAGATGGTTTTAAATTCCTGTGCTTTTTTAACCAGATCCGGAATATCTTGCTTAATAATTCTGTCCGGATTTCCACTGAAACCGTGAAGAATATAAACTGATGGATAAGTTGTGTTAGGTTGAAGATTAGGGGTAATGATTACTGTTTTAATTTTTTTATTCATTTTCGGACTGAAAATTTCCTGATGAATAATTTTTTGTGCTGATAGCTGAATACATGCCGTCAGTACAAATACAATGTTGATAAGCTTCTTCATGTTGAAAAATATTTAATGAATGATAATCACAGGTTATTAATGGTAGAACATATAATGTACCAATGATCTTTTGACAGAGCAAAATTGCGGCAGAAAAAGAGAAAAAGCCTCAACATATGTTGAAGCTTTTGTTAATTTATTTTCTAGTTGAATTTACAATCTCAGCTAACATCCTTTTTGATCCGGCTTAGCTGTGTAGGTGTAATTCCCAGATAAGAAGCAATATGGTGTTGTTTCAGCCTGTTATACAAAGATGAATTTTCCAGTAATTGTAAATACCGTTTTTTAGCGGTTTCATACTTCAGGGATACTTCCAGCGGTTCTTTTTTTACTACCCAGTTTTTTTCCAGATAGTACAGATGAAAAAGAGCCAGATCATGATGTTTTTCGAGTAATTCTCGATAAGCTTTTGCAGGATATTGTATCACTGAGCAGTCTTCCAGTGCAATGATGTTGAAATCACTGGGCTCATTTTTAATAATGGCTGCTGTGGAAGCTACAAAACTGTTTTCTTCGAAGAAGATTTTATAAATATTATTCCCTTGTTCATCCTCTGTATAATAGCCTATCAATCCGGACTTTACAAAATAATAATACCTTGCCATAGAACCGGATTCCAGCAGAAGATCATTTTTGTGATAATATTCTTCTGTACAGATACCCAATAAATCTTTAACTGTTTCTTCGGATAAAGGATAATACTGATGAATATGCTTTACAAATTCAGAATGGTTCATTTGGGAATATTTTACTCAAATACAATTGCCTTACTTTCTGTCTTTTAATCACAAAATTTCTGATAAAAAATTAAAATCCCGATTTTTCTCAAATTTTAAAACATAATTATCTGTGAAAATCTGCGTTATCTGTGGTTAAAAAAGTTTAATCCAGCATTTTTTTCATCATCAGATCCGTCTGTTCTTCTTCTCCTAATCTGAAAATATGTTTATCAAACTCAACAAATCCGTTTTTTCTATAAAATTGTAAAGCTCTCAGGTTCTCTTCCCATACTCCAAGCCACAAGTAAGATTTCTTGAGTTGCTGAGCAGTTTCCAAAGCCTGATCATAAAGTAATTGTCCAACTTTTTTTCCATGATGGCTTTTCTTTACATAGATTCTTTCAATTTCAAGGCTCTTATCATCCTGAAGTTCTGTTTGGGCATTGCCCGTATTTACTTTAAGATAACCTACAGGATTGTCTTCTTCCCATGCAATATAGAAATGAGAATCAGGGTTATTGAGCTCCGATTTTATCTTTTCGGTATTGAAGCTTTCTTCCAAATATTTTTTCATAGCTTCTTCCGTATTATCTTCTGCAAAAGTTTCAGAAAACGTTTCTATACCTAAACTTTGTATAATTTCTACGTCCTCAGCTGAGGCTTTGTTAATAATGATGGAGCTCATGATGGTAAGAATAAATGTTATGAAAAAAGAATTTTCTTAAATGCTTCAGAAGCCAGATGTACCTGTACACTCCAGTCATCTGCAGCATCGCTTCCGGCATCATCGGAGATATATTTCAGGCATAGAAACGGGATGTTTTCCTTTTGGGCAATCAATGCCAGTGGATAAGCTTCCATGTCTACGATATTATAATCGGTTTCGGAATGATTCATTTCAAAGCTATCACCACTTCCGCAGATTCCTTCTTTCAAGGTGTCCATTTTAAGACCGTATTCCAATACAGGTGGAACTCCGGATAATGGGGTTTCGTATAGTTTAAATCCAAGACCTCTTACATCCATATCTCTCTGGATGAATTTTGTACAGCATACTACTTCACCTTTGTGAAATCCTTTACTTCCGGCAGAACCTAAATTCACAATCAGTTTAGGTTTTCTAGCATGAATTTCTTTGGTTAATTCAATTGCTGCGTTCACCTTTCCGATGCCGGTAATTAATTTATTTTTAGCGTTGAATACTGTTCCCGCTTCGGAATCTAATGCAAAAACAAAAAGGGTATCATCAATTGAATAATGACTTTCGGTGTTAATTTTTATCATTGAGAAATTAGATTTATACAGTTATTACCACTGTATGACAAAGATACGAGACTCTATTTAATTAAAAACCCCAAAATAAAACTATTTTGGGGTTTTTGATATCTTAAATGCTGCATCCGTCTGCATCACAGGAGGCTCCGTTTTCACCGGAAAGATCCTTAAACGGGCTCACCGTTTCTTTATAAGTCTGTTGAAGTGCATTTTCAAATACTTCCGCAGGCTGAGCACCGGAAACGGCATATTTACCATTCAAAACAAAGAAAGGAACTCCGGAAATACCATTGTTTCTCGCTTCCTGAATATCCTGGTTGACTTCATCGTCCAATTGATCCGTTGTAACTGCCTGTCTTGCTTCTTCTTTATCAATTCCTAAATTTTCAGCAAGAGATACTAAAACTTCTGCATCTCCTACATTTTTCCCGTCAATAAAATGAGCAATAAATAAAGCTTCTTCCATTTCATTGGATTTGTTGTGCTTTTTAGCCAAATGAAGCAATTTATGAGCACTGAAGGTATTGGTAATTAGAGTTTTTTCAAAATTAAAATCAATTCCTGCTCCTTTTCCCATTTGAGTTACCTGACCAAGCATTTGGGTAGCCTGAGCTTCAGGGAAACCTTTCTTTTCTCTGAAATATTGAAGGGTATCCTGAGTTTCTTTCGGATCTAAACTTGGATCCAGCTGAAAGCTCTTCCACTCTACTTCAACTTCATCTTTAAAAGGAAGCTTATTCAAAGCCTGCTCAAAATTATTCTTTCCGATATAACAAAACGGACACATCACGTCCGACCAGATTTCTATTTTCATTGTATTTAATTTTACATCAAAAAACTGTTTAAACTTATCAAATAATATAAAACCATTAAGAAAGATTTAAGTAATAAAGTATAGTTAAGATGAATCATTCTGATTTTTAAGCTTAAAGCGAAGCTCATCTTACTACTCTTAAATGCTTAATTATAAATCTTAATGGATCAAAATAAAAGTTTAACCCAGTTTCAAATTAATAATGCAAAGATAGTGTATTTTATTTAATGTAACAAAAATTATTACAGTTTAACTCTGACAGGTGGAAAGCACCTGACTACGTTTCTTTACTATCATTTTTAAGATCATCATCAGAAATGCAAGAAGCCCAAAAACAACGCCTATCCATGGAATATACTCTACGCCCTTTGTAACGATTACCCATCCTCCGATTGTAGTTCCCACCGTAACTCCAAGATTTCCGAAAGATGTAGCAAGGCTGTTGGCAAACTCCAGTGAGTCAGGTGCTGAAGAAATCATATACGTAGATGCATTCAAAAAGCTTGGTGAATACAGAACCCCCCAGATTCCAATAACTGCTATCGTTGCCCATAAGTTTCCATCAGAAAAATAGAGAAGAATTGGCACTAGAATGGTTCCGGAAAGAAAAATAGCGGTTGTACCTGCTACATTTCTATTGAGCATTTTTCCGGCAACTCCATTGGCCATCACTCCGATAATTCCGAATAACAAGAGCATATAACTTACCATTGATGTATCCATTCCTTTGGCTTTGTTTAGATAATCTGCAAAATAACTGTAGGTAGAAAACCAGGCTGTAATCATGAAAAAATTAGTCAGTGTACTCAGAACAAAGGGGGGCTGCTTCAATATTCTGATCTGATTTCCATAAGATTTCTTCTCTTTCACAGGCATGGGAGGAAGAATAAAATAAATGACTACCAGAGCAATCAGACTTACCATAGTCTGTATCATAAATGAATATTCCCAGGACCAAAGTCCTGCAATCCATGTCGCAAAAGGCACAGTGGTTACCATGGCAATGGCGACTCCATTAAATACAATTCCCATTAATTCATTCTTTTTCCGGTGATCTGCCTGAGAAACTGCCACTGATAATGCTGTTGCAATATACACAGGCTGAAGGAATGCAGGCAAAATTCTCACCAGCATCAGTAGCCAGAAAGGAGGCGAAAAAGAAGACACAAATCCAGTAACCAGAAACATGAAAATAGCAGTGAGCATTATTTTTTTACGGTCAAAACCTGATGTAAGCAAGGTCATAAAAGATCCTGTAAGGGCAATGATCAAAGCAAAAGCACTTAAGAGGTATCCCGCTTTGTCTATACTGATTTTATAATGTTCAGCAACCTGCGGGAGAATTCCGATGACCCCAAATTCTGTGGTAATAACCGCTATAAATCCCAGACATCCAATGTATGCATATTTTTTCATGCTCCTTTTATTCACCAGATTTTAAATTTTGATGGACAAAATCAGCCATTTCATCTACTGCAGACTGTACTTCTTCCAACAGTTCTCCCATGTGCATAAATCCATGAACCATATCTTTGTAAAGGCTTGTTTTAAGCTCAACCCCTCCATTTTCCATATTTTCAGAAAGCTGTTTTCCATCATCTAATAAAGGATCATGCTCTGCCAGAATGATTAAGGTAGGCGGTGTTTCTTTAAAGTCTTTGATCAAAATAGGAATCGCAAGGGGATTATCTTTTTCTTCTTCCGGAAGATAGCCAGCCCAGGCTTCTATACCACCTTGTTTGTTAAGAACTGGACCGTTTTCATAGATTTCCCAGGTTTTAGAGTTCAATTGATTGTCTACTGCAGGATAAATCAATACCTGAAATTTCAACTGTTTTCCTAGCTGAGTAGAAACTGCCGTTGACAAGGCACCACCTGCACTGTCACCAATGATTCCAACCTTATCAGGATCAATTCCTAGAGATTCTGCATTGTCGAATACCCATTTTACCCCATCAATACAATCATTTAAACCAGCTGGAAAAGGATGTTCCGGAGCAAGACGGTAATCTATAAAAATCACTACAGACCCGGTTTTATTAGCCAGTTTACGGACTACAGCATCGTGGGTTTCATATCCTCCAGCTATAAACCAGCCTCCATGAATATAAATAATAGCTGACGATTGTTGGATTTCTTTTCCATGAGGACGATAAATTCTAATAGGAATCTGATGACTTTCCTTTGAAATATGCAGTTCTTCAATCATGGCTACTGATTCTTTTTTACCACTAAGCTGAAGAGACATGGTTTCCAGAAATTTACGGGCACCATCTAAAGAATTTTGAGGGTTGAAAGGCTGTATGGTTTCTAAATGATTTAAAATCTGCGTTATTTTAGGCGTTAATTGCATTTTTATTTTGATTTAAATTATTGTTCCTGCGGAGAACATGAGCGCTATTGTTCTTTATTGCAGTATATTTTCTGTTTTGATGAACAAAATTAAATCTCAAACCTTACATTTGCATTGTATACAGCTAAATGTATGGTACTAACAAATTTGTAAGTAATGGGTAAAATAAAAGAAAATTCAACGAATAATATCAACAAACAATATATACAGGGATGTGATCTGAGCTATGCGGTATGCAGAATCGGTGGACGTTGGAAGCTGATTATTTTAAACAAGTTAAAAGACGGAAAATTACGTTTCAGTGAGCTTAGAAACTCTATTTCCGGAATAACGGAAAGAATGTTGACGCTTCAACTGAGAGAGCTGGAAAAAGAAAGCTTAGTAAAGAGAACAGTTCATGCAGAAGTTCCGCCAAGGGTAGATTACGAACTTACAGCTATTGCCCGTGAGCTGATCCCCATATGGAAACAGCTTGACGAATGGGGAGGAAGACACAGAGAATTAATGCAGGCACAGGAAAATGCAGAAGAATGATCATAAAAAAGTTTCGGGGGATTTTATCGCAGATAAAATCCCCCGAAACTTAAAAAAATCAGAAATGTAAAACAAATTCTGATTTATGCTTTATTGACTCTTTTACAAAATAATATATGCGCTATCAAAGCCAATACACCAAATACAGTTCCTACAAGGCATACACGACTCCATTGAGCCTTTTGCCAGGCGATAGAAGCCAGCCAGGTTCCCAATGATCCTCCGATAAAGTAAGATACCATATACACAGTATTCAGCCTGTTCACAGCATTTGATTTAATCAAAAAATAATTGGTTTGATTCATAATATGGCTCGACTGTACTCCTAAATCAACAAGAATTACCCCTACAATCAGCCCCCAATACGTTTCTCCTGCAAAATAGGTAAAGCCCCAGCTTCCAATAACGATTAATAAAGAATACAGTATGATTCGGTTAATATCCAGATATTTTTGCAATTTTCCCACTTTGGCTGCGGCTAAAGCGCCTACAGCACCTGCCAATCCAAAACTGCCCACTACAGAAGATCCGGCATTAAAAGGAGGTTTCTCCATATGAAAAACCAGTGTGGTAAACAAAGCACACATAGATCCAAATGCCATTGCTCCACGGAATGATGCCAGCTGAAGGACAGGCTGTGTTTTCGCAAGCTGGGCAACAGAACGCATCAGTTCTTTGTAGGTACCTTTAAAGTTAGGAGACATTTCAGGAAGCATTTTATAGACAGCCAGCCAAACCAGAATCATCAGTCCTGCCGCAATACCAAACATGGCTCTCCAGCCCCAAACCTCTCCTACAATTCCTCCTATAAAACGGGAAAGAAGAATTCCTAGCAATAACCCGGACATTACCAATCCGATATTGGAGGATTTTTCTTTATCTGACGATAGTTCTGCGGCAATGGGGACAAACAACTGCGGAATAACCGATGTAGCTCCAATCAGTAAGCTGGCAGCATACAGCATCCACAACTGAGTAGCAAAAGTCATCCATAAGAGCGATCCGAACACCAGAAACAAATCAATTAAAATTAATTTCTTGCGGAAAAACTTATCTCCCAACGGAACAATCAACAGCAATCCTAACGCATAGCCTATCTGCGTAAGTACAGAAATTTTACTTGCAGCACTCTCAGAAACCTGAAGCTCTTCAGAAATGAGGGCCAGTAAAGGTTGATTATAATAATTGTTGGCGACTACAAGCCCGGAAATAATGGCCATAAGCCAGATCACAGTCCGGGAAATACCATGGGAAGAACTCTCCTGCATTACGTATAAAGTTTTATTTGAATTGAAAGTAATCCAACGGCAGCTACCGCCAGATTTTTAAGAGATCAAAGATAATCATTAAAAAAAGAATTGATCAGCTTCCTTCCTTTACATTTTCATGAATAGCGCAGGATTTTGCAATAAGTAGAATAATTTCAGCATTCTGCCTCTATGATTGTTTTTATTGATAATATATATCGACGAAAAACTTTTTGAATATTAGAAATATTGAGGAAATTTGCAGCATGAAAATCATTCTACTCAAAGAAGGCAATTTTTCGGCAAGTAAAACCAAAGACTTTACCCTTTTAACTGAAGAAAATTTTGATACAATCGGAGGAATCAAAATGTCTGTTCAGCCGTTTCTTATTATTACTGAAAATGATTATATCCTTTTGGATGCTGGAATTGGCTGGAAAAATGACTCCGGAAAAACAGTGGTTTCAGAAATTCTGGAGAGAGAAAATATCCGTCCTGAGCAAATAACAAAATTACTGTTGTCCCATCTTCACAAAGATCATATTGAAGGAGCTGTGAAGCTTACGGAAAATGGTTTCGAGGCTGCTTTTCCGAATGCCCAGATCTATATCCAAAAACGTGAACTGGATTTTGCGATGGAAAAGAAAGGCAATCCTTCTTTTGATTTTGATATCCTGGAAAAATTGATCAAACTTCCAAATATTATATGGATGAATGAAGATCATGGACAGATCACAGATGAAATTTCCTATGAAGTAGTAGGTGGCCATACCCCTTTTATGCAGGTTTTCTGGATCAAGGAAAATGGGGAAACGGTTTTCTACGGTGCTGATGACCTGCCACAGGCTTCCTATTTAAAATATCACTTAGCCTATAAAAGTGATTTTGATGGCAGAAAAGCAATGGAACTAAGGCTTAAGTGGGAAAAAGAAGCAAGAGAAAACAATTGGAAAATTCTTTTGTATCATGATCTGGACAAAGCCATAATAAACGTTTAAATACAGAAAAAAATGGTTTAAAATTCATTAAACCATTTATAAATATCAAATTCAGAAGGAATATTCAGTTTTTTTCTGATCCTGTTTTTCCTGTTTTGTATTGCTTTTGGGGTTACAAAAATATAAGTTGCAATTTCCTTAGTAGTCATATTGAGCTTAAGATAAATACAAAAGATCAATTCAGAATTTTTAAGGGAAGGCTGTATATTGGATAACTTTTTAAAAAAATCAGGATAAACCAGTCTGAATTTATTCAGGAGACGAGGAGAATTCGACTTGGCCAATGCCATTATCTCGTCTTGTACAAGAATCTTTTGTTTTAAATCCTCTAAGTTAGTTTCAGGTTTTCTATTTTTCATAATACTTTTTCATCTACGCATTTCAGATGCCACATCTTTTGTGTATCTGTACAAGTTTTTTCTCTGATCAATCTGTTTCCTGATAATATAATATCGTGAACAAAATAATTTCTATATATTCAAAAATTAATTGTTTTTTTTAACGTAATCTAATGATAAATAACATTTAGTTGTATTCAGCAAATGATTAAGTAAAAAAACATCACCTATAAATTTCGGTTTATATTTATACTGGCAAAGAAAGAAAAAATGATTAAAATTTTGTTAAAACCGTGTACCACATAGATACCACGTTATCTTTTGAGCTGAAATATCATAACTGCTTTTATCAGCCCGTTTCTTCATTATCTGCTTTGCCATTTTATAATTGTAAATGTAATAGGTTCCTATGTTTACTTTTTATGATCTGGATCAATGTTTTCAGCGTATTCATACCGGAAATAAACGGAATAAGAAATAAAAAGCCGGATCGAAACCTAGTCGTGGTCGGAAGAAATTTCCGACCATTTTTTATGTTTTAAGTTTTGAAGACTTTTGCAGGATCACCCCCCGCAAATATTATTAGAATTGCGGTAATCATATCCCGAAGTTCCATAGCGATGCGTCTTTTAGCTGTTTTATATCCTAA
>NZ_PCOU01000014.1 GCF_002979455.1 Chryseobacterium sp. MYb7 | reverse complement strand
AATATTACATGGATCAGCCTACATTATCTGGCTTTTTCTATTTTGTTCCTAAGAAAAATAAAAGTTTAAACAGGTTTAATATAATAAGAGCTTAACACTATTATCTAAAATCAATATAACCCTCAAATTAATTAACAATGAAAACTACCATATATTTATTTTTCACTGCATATGTATTGTGTTCATGTGGTGAAGTTAATTGTAATGACGTAAAAAAGGCGTATTATTCTGAAGAATACTATTTGGTAGCTCAAGAAATAGATATTGATCAAACTTGGATCAAAATAAAGGGTACAGTTCCTGTGAAAGAATATGAATCAAATATTATGGTACATAATAATTGGATTGATAATTCTAATGATGTTGAAGTTGGGGATACAATAATAAAGAAAAAAGGAGAATTGCCTCTTTATATTCATAAGAAAGATACTATCATTGTACATGATTGGTACTGTGACGGAAAACCCTATAAATAAAAATATATAAAGAGTTAGGAGTTTTTAGGAATTCAATTAGATATATTGGTCTATAGTTTTTCAACCACACGAAAGGATTCGTGCGGTAGCGGGGGAGCTAGAGGTTCTACTAAACAAAAACATCAAAATGGCCAGGCAAGAAAAAATAGAGATCAAGGGGGAGAAAAGGGAGATAGAAACAGAAGGCGATATAAATAAAATAATATGGAAGAATATTTTTTAAAGAATCGAAAAGAAAATATTATCGGTAATAGTTTTAAAGAAGGAAAAAATATAACAGGTATAATTTTTAATCCTGTGGACTACGTCTTAGACGGAATAAAATTCATCAATACCGAAAAGATTGAAAATATAACCGTGGAAACAAATAACTTTAAGGATAAGGTTATGGTGGAAAAGTTTCAAATGTATTTTGAAGAACTGCCAAAAAAAATATTTAAGGATAATAAAATTAGTAATTTTGAAGAATTATTTACAATTATACAATCCTTAGACTTACTATGTGAGCTATCACTTAGTGAAGAAGATGTGGTTTATATAGGTAAAATTATAGATGTTTATGAAGACTCTATCGATATTGATTTTTTTGATACTGAATGTAAATTAATGGATCAAGCATATGTTGAATATGAGGATATTACTACTGTAACAGTATTTTCAGATTATTTGAACACCCTATCCGAAGTGATGAAAAGTACAAAAACTAGTTAGAATAGAACCCCGCTAGCGCGAGCGTCTCGCTCGTGTCCACAAACAAAACAAAACCACTGCTTCAGCAGTGGTTTTTATCTTTTATCTGTTATTTTTCAAGCAACTTTTCCAGTCTGCTCATCATTTCATCCTTTTCTTTCAACATACGTTCATACAACGCAATTTTTTCTTCGTGAAGGGAAATTAACTTTTCCATTGGATGAAAGTTTATTGTACCATAGTTAAAAGAGTTACTAAAAGCATGCTCTCCAAAGGTATTAGAAATAATATTCACAGCCTGTTCCTCATCAAAATTTTGGAAAGCTTCTACGGGAATTTTCAGTACTTCGGATATTTTTTCGAGCAGTTGGTTTTCAATGGTTTCTTTTTGTTCAAGTAAAGAAATCTTCTTTTGGTTCCAGTCATCACCTAAATCAAGAGCCAATGCTTCCTGCTTTATTCCCAGCATTTCTCTAAAACGTTTTACATTTCTTCCCTGATGTATTTTATAGTCCATTCTTAATCAATTTGTGAAGATTCAAAGATAATACATTCTTTAAAGTAAAGGTTAAAAAATGTCCGGTAAAATATTTCTGTTATACTTATTAAAGTGCCGGGAACTACTTTATAAACTGTTTTCAACAGCTTTGGAGGTACGTGCGGTCACTACAATAAGTCTCAGCAGCCGCTCATTAATTTGCTATAATCATTTCGTAAACCGTCTCCAGTCACTAAAAAAGCCCCTCTAGCCACTATGATAAGCCTCTCCACCCACTTCATCAAGTGTCTATCGCCGGTTCAGAACTGCCTTCAGCCCCTTAACCAACGGCCTCTAGCCAGTTGTATAAGTCCCTCTAACCCCTTATCAAAGTGGTATCAGGCTCTTACGAAGTACCTATAGCCCCTTATGGAACTGGGTATACCCCCTTACCCAAGGGGGTAGAGGGGGTTGGTGAAGGGGGTAGTAACCCTATTTTTCAATAAATAGATTTGTGCTAAAACGGTACATATCAGCAAATTTTAATTTCCTAACTTTGTAATTCTCAATAACAATCAAAAAAGAAACTATGTCAATCACCAACGAAGATCAGATGGTCGGAATGCAAAAAGTAAGTGAAGCCGTTGCCTTTACCCTGAAGAAGATGATGGATTACGCTGAACCCGGCATGACCACAAAAGATCTTGATGAGTATGGTGCTCAAATACTGGAAAGTTTCGGGGCAAAATCTGCTCCTTATCTGACGTATGGATTTCCCGGCTGGACGTGTATCAGTGTGGATAATGAATTCTGTCATGGTATTCCCACTGATCAAAGGATTTTGAAAGAAGGTGATCTGATCAATATTGATGTTTCTGCAGAGCTGGATGGATATTGGGCAGATAACGGAGGTTCTTTTGTCATTGGAAAAGATATCCATGGACATCAGAAATTAGTGGAGGCATCCAAAGATATTTTAAGAAAGGCGATCAACAATATAAAAGGTGGTGTGAGAATAGCCGACATAGGGCATTTAATGGAAACGGAAGCAAAGAAAAGAGGCCTTAAAGTCATTAAAAATCTTGCCGGGCATGGAGTAGGCAGAAGCTTACACGAGCAGCCTGATGAATTGCTGAACTACAGAAACCGTTATGATTCCAGACGTTTTAAGAAAAACTCTGTCGTGGCCATTGAAACTTTTATTTCTACCGATTCCAATATTGCTGTAGAATTAAAAGACGGCTGGACGATGGTAGGAAATAAAGGCGGCTATATGGCTCAGCACGAACATACCATTGTAATTACCGACGGAAAGCCAATCATTTTAACCGAAATGAACGAAATCCTGAATTAAAAGAAACCACAAAGGCACGAGAATTTTATCATCATTCCTTGCTGAAAATCTCACATTGAGCGAAGTCGAAATGTTCTTGCGCCTTATAAAACAAAGCAATATTAAAAACCCTTTGCGCTCTTGCGTTAAAAACAAAATAATAATATACTAAAATCAGAAAGCTTCATCCAATCAACTTGTTGATTTCCTCTTTGCTCCCTTCTATTCAAGATTCACAATTAAAAATTTGCGTTAAAAATAACACGTAAAACCATATTATTCACGATCAAAACTCTTTCAGAATACTTTCATAATCTACTATAAAACCATTTTCCATCGTCCCTTCAATACGATATGTTTCAATATCCGTAATTCCCGTATAACTTCTGAAAACATCTTTGAGATAAGTCGAAATATAATCATTAGCCCCATTAATACTTCTTCCACCGGAAGCAATCGCGAGATATACTTTTTTATCTTTAAACTGTCCCACACGATTCCATTGTTCATCAAAAACATAAGTAACTCCTGCCCGGATCAGCTGATCCAGCCATGCTTTCAAAGGAGTGGAGAGCCCCAGATTAAACATAGGGGTTCCAATGACAATAATGTCGGCTTCACGTACTTCATCCACAATTGTATCGGCATACGAAAGAAGCTTTTTGCTTTGTTCATCATACAGTTCCGGATGTTTATAAAACTCATGGATTGACACTTCATCTGAGTGAGGCGGTGTATCTTTCACCAGATTACGTACCCTAATTTGGCTGATGGTGTTTTGCTGAGAGATTTTTTCAACGATCGCTGAGCTCAGCCCTTTACTATAAGACAATTCTCCTCTTGCGCTGGAAGTAATGTGCAGAATATTCTTCATAATATAAAATTTTTTCTTCATGACGATCAAAACTTATGGGAGGGGACAAAAATTAAGAATAATTGTTCAAAAGTATATTGATGATAAAGAGTACCTTTAAATGATCATTGTCAGTTGTAAATAGAATCAGTTATGATCAGCCAGAAACATTCCAGAGCCATTGAAACCATTACTCAGGTATTTGAAGCTAACATCTATCGGAAAAAAGAAATAATAGTAGATGTTGAGCAGGTTCACCGTGATTTATTTTATATCAGAAAAGGAGTTGCCCGTATTTTCTATTACGATGATAAAGCTATGGACCATACCCACTGGATTAGTTCTGATGATCATTTTATTGGTCTTTTTTCAAGTATATTATCAGCGAAACCGGTACAGTTTGGAATTGAAGTGATAGAAGATAACAGTGAAATATTTCGTTTACCTTATCAGAAGCTGTTGGAATTAAAATCAAAAAATCCGGAAATACAGCAGCTGATGGAAGATCTCTTTGCCGAAAGCTTAATCACCATGGGAGGCAGGCTGATAGACCGTCAGATAAAATCTACAGATCAGCGTTACCATGATTTTGTAGTTTCACATGCAGATTTACTTCAAAGAATTAATCTCGGATATATTGCAGGATATCTGGGAATGACCCAGCAGCAGCTCAGTAAAATAAGAGCACAGCGTTCATGATTCTTTTTTAATCCAGATTAAAAGAAAAGCTAAACTATCAACTTAATTTCGATGAAAGTTAAGTCATAAAGGCATGTCTGTATAGAATGAAAAGTGCAGGCATCTTGTTTTTCACCAAAAAATAATCATAATGAAAAAAGGAACATATCAATTACACGATGAAGCCAATTTTAACTTTCAGTTGAACTGCACCCTGATGTGGGGAGGAGGAGATCTGGAAGAGCTTAGAAGTATTGCTCCGGCAATCCGTACAACGGAAGACTGGGTAAGGGAGATGAAAACCCTTGCAGTAAGAGCAGAAGCCACTCAGCGGAGATCCAAAGCAATTGGATATTACAGAATGGCAGAATTTTTTGAAGCGGATGGATCAGCAGACAAATCAGAACTTTACACCAAATCAAAATCCCTGTTTTACGAAGAATATAAGGAGATTTTTAAAACAAAAATCAGAAGAGATGAGGTAGAATATGATAATGGAAAACTTCCTGTTTGGGTAGGTTTGCCGGGAACAGAAGTGAAGGATACCGTTATTATTCATGGAGGAAATGATTCTTATATGGAAGAATTTCTTCCGTTGGTTCAGCGGTTTTTATCAGAAGGAATTGCTGTTTATCTTTTTGATGGTCCTGGTCAGGGAGGAGCTTTAAGAGAATATGGAATTTATTATACCCATGAATGGGAAAAGCCTGTAAAAGCTATTTTGGATGCGTATCAGCTGGATGATGTGACCATTATCGGATTATCTTTAGGTGGAATGCTGGCTCCAAGGGCTGCTGCATTTGAAAACCGTATAAAAAGAGTAGTAGCATGGGGAATTATGCCGGATTTTTATGAAGTAGTATTGAGTAAAGTGCCTGAACAGCTAAGATTGTTGATGGATCTTGAAGATAAAGAGCAGGTAAACACTTTAATTCAGGCTAAAATGAAAGTTGATCCTTTGATAAAATGGGCAATCCAACACGGAATGTTCAGTATGAATGTAGATACCCCGTATGATTATCTTCACAATACCAGAAAATTTGAAATGCAGAGTATAGGGCATCAGATTACTCAGGACTTTTTACTGCTGGGCTCTAATGAAGATCATTTTATTCCTGTAGAGCTGTACAAAAAGGTAATCGATGCTTTACTCCATGTAAAATCACTCAGCTATAAAATGTACACGAAAAGTGATTCTGCTGAAAATCACTGTAATATTGGAAATACAGAGCTTGTCTTGGGTGATATTATTCACTGGATACTACGGGTGAAAAATAAGTAAAAAATAAATTCATATCAGCAATTTGTGTTAACATTATAAAGGCTGTTTCTTCAGAAGCAGCCTTTATAATTGCAGGTAAAATGGAAATCAGCCCGGATTTAAAATTGTTAAAGATCAAATACTTTGCTATATTTATAGGATCAAACCCATCACAAAACTTATCTGCTATGAAAAAATTTCTTTTAATCCTTTTGGGAATCATTGTTATTCTGGCTGCTGTAGTATTGATCAAAACCTACACTTATCCTTTCAAGAAAAATAATATTGGAGCAGGTGAAGGATGGAAACCCGTCAAAAATGACTCTGCTGTCATGAGATTTTCCGGAGGAATAAAAGTTCCTACCGTTTCTACAGGCAGTTTGGGTGAATTCAACTACGCACCGTTTGATCAGTTCAAAACCTATTTAAAAACATCTTATCCACTAGTTTATCAGAACACAGAAAATATTGAAGTAAACCAATATGGGCTGGTGTTCAGGCTTAAAGGAAGCAATCCTGCTCTGGAACCTATTTTATTCCTTTCTCATATGGATGTGGTACCTCCCGGAGATGCTGATATCAAAAATAATGAAGAAAATGTATTCCGTCCGGAGGATAAACCATTGGAACCCGTTTCAAAAGTAGCGGAAGACTGGGAATATGCCCCTTTTTCAGGTGCGGTTGCCAATGGGAGAATTTATGGAAGAGGAGCAATAGACATGAAAGGAATGCTTTTCTCTTTAATGGAGTCCATGAATTCTATGATTAAAAACAAACAGATTCCTCAACGTGATATTTATCTGGCTTTTGGATTCGATGAAGAAGTAGGAGGACAAAAAGGAGCAATTCAGATTGCTGATTATTTTAAGAAAAAAGGATTGAAGTTCGATGCTGTTTATGATGAAGGCGGATTAATTATGCGAAAAGGAAACGTGGCAGGGATAGATACGGATGTTGCCGTTGTAGGATGTGCAGAAAAAGGTTTTCTTTCCGCAAAAATAAAAGTAAAAGGATTGGGCGGACATTCCTCAATGCCACCTATGGAAAGTGCTATTGGGAAAGCTGCAGTGATCATGCAGCGTCTGGAAGATCATCAGATGAAACCTGTGATCACGCCATTAATCAAAGAATTTTTTAATAATATTGGAGGTGAAATGCCTTTTACAACAAGGATGGCACTCGCGAATCAATGGCTTTTAAAACCGGTATTGATTTCACAGCTTACCAAAAATAATACGACCAATGCTTTGGTAAGAACTACCACCGCTCTCACCATGATGAAAGGAAGTGATGGAACCAATGTACTTTCTCCTGAAGTGGAATTTGTGGTTAATTTCAGATTGCTTCCCGGAAATTCGGTGAAAGATGTTAGAGATCACATTGCCAAAGCGACTGAAGGTTTTGACGTTGAGGTAGAAGAAATTGATAATACCAGAGAAGCTTCTGCCATTTCGCCTACCAATACAAAAGCGTTTAAAATGATAGAAGCCGGAGTCAAAGAAATTCATCCCGGAGCTATTGTTACACCATACCTTACGATGGCAGGAACCGATGCCGGTAAGTATGAGATTGTAAGCAAAAACGTCTACAGATTTATGCCTATCAAGATCAACAGTGCCGAGCAGCAAAGTATCCACAGTACCAATGAATACCTTAGCATTGAAAATTATCTGAAGATGATTCACTACTTTGAGTATGTGATGAAAAATTATGATAAATAAACGTCAATGGTGAATAGTCAATTCGCTGCGCTTGTGAATTCTATTGCACATACATAGATTTTAACACAAAGTCCGCTAAGATATTTTAATGTTTTTAAAAACGATCGCAAAGGCGTTGCACTCAGCAATAGACGGATTGATGTACTAGCTGAACAAAGTGCCCTTGCGAACAAATAAAATCTACATATAATAAACCTTGCGAACTTTAGCGTTAGTAATCTTTCACAATTGACTTTGCGAAGCAAAAGTTGATCTTTCACGGAATAATCATCTAAAAATCTTTTTCACAAAAAATATATTGCGTCAAGTTTTGTCGCATTACGCATATAGCTTTGTCATATCAAAATTACAGAGCTATGGAATTACCATTTTACTTAAACTTTAACGACTTTGAAAGTAATTATTACGATAACCTTGAAAAATGGTTTGAAGAATATCATAATACGAGCGAAACAGATTATCTGAAAGCTCTTGCTGAACTTTACAGTCCGTATGTCTATTATAACTTTGCAGACGACATGCTAAAGCCGGATGCTTCCATCGAAGTGAAAGACTGCTTTTTTCCTTACCATGAAAAAATCGGGATTTCTTTCTGTATTGATTGTGAAAACGGAACTTCTCCATCCAATGGAATGAACCAGGTTTTTGAATTTAAAAATATTTCCATGATGGAATATGCCCAGTACATTCTGGATAAGATCAATAAGTTCTGTTCCAAAAATGCTCATGCTCTGGATGGCAGTAAAAATATCCAGGATTATATTAATAACTATGCAATCATTACATCCATGGAAGGAGTAGGATATTGTATCAGCTACAACCGTCATCAGAAAGCAATTCCTTTTTTGAAAGCTTATCTTCCGTATTATGGTCAGACAGTCAATATGGCCATATACAGAGATTTTCTTTTTTCTGTTGTTCAGATTGCTGAATTCATAGATCAGAAACTGAAAACGGTACACGCTTTTAAACAGACTATTTATGCACGCTCAAGGGCAGAAGCGAAATTCAATGTGCAGTTGAGCCGACAGTTTTTGACGTTGTGCAACTAAAATTTTACACCAAACATTCATACTTAATTATATTGCGGAAAACTTATGTTTTTCAAACAAAAATCCCGGTCAGTAATGATCGGGATTTTATATAAAATCTTATGAACACTCACTTAAGAGTATTATCTGTTTTTTCTATAAGGAATATTCCACACCAGATCAGCGGCCAGATAATGAACACCACCATGATGAATACTTCTGCTGCCTCTGATGAGGTCATCCATATAGCCTATATCCACAGTAAAAGGAGAATTGGGAATAGTGAACATATAATAAGCCGCAATACGCATTTCACGATACCCGAATGAATCCCATTTAGAATCCGGTTCATTGAGGTGATTTATAGAGAACAAAGCTTCTGCACTCAACGCCAGCTTTTGATTATTTTTAGGAGATAAATTATAGGTCAGCTGGCTTTTGATACGGGTTCTCATTTGGAAATCTTCTTCTACCTTATGAAAGTCTGCATCAAAAAACTTCCTGAATTCCTGTCGTACCGTATTTTTCAGTTTCCAATTTTTTCCAAAATCAAATGTGTAGGCATATCTTCCGTAAATCCTGAATTCCTGTTCTGTATTTTCCTTATCATAAGGAGCCGTACTTTCATATTGTGGCTGCCGGCGGTAACTCAAAGCATAACTATACTGCTGATGTGGAGCAAATGAATGATAAACTTCATGATTCAAGACGATGATAGCCTGTTTTGAAAATAGATTATGATTATCAGGGCTGCTTTTTCTCCCTATTGCGATGTAGCTTAATGCTTGTTTCTTTCCCAAGGAATCCAATTGTTGCTTCATTCCAAAAGCCCCCCAAAATGCATTGTTAGCGTCTCCTAAGCCAGGCGGACTGATCTGTGCGTGCATAGTGGCTCCTATACATCCCAATAAAAATAAACCTGCAAAAAATTTCTTCATGCTCAATAGTGTGGATAACTGTTTTAATGTTAAATGACTGCGAAACCATGAAATGAATATGAATATGAATATGAATATTGTTGAAACGCAGATAGAATATTTATTGATGGTAAAATTATAGGCTTTGTTCATAAATTGTTTATTCAAAATCTTTTAATACTGTTTAAAAACAAGACAAAATAAAGACCTGACTTAGGATAGATTTAGGAATAAAGCTTTTTGGACTAAATGATAATTGTTAGTAAAATATGGATAACTTATTAAGAACTTGTGGAAATGTGGACAAGTATTTTTAAGTTAATTATAAAACAGATTGATTTTCTGGCGTATAGATGCAATAATAAATTGCCACAATATAAAATACTGTGGCAATTTGGTTGTATGGACTGTTATTTACATTTAGTTCTGTCTTACTCCGCACATAGCATCCCATGTGGTCCAAAAATGAGCATTGATGGCTCCAATAGGAGGATTTGTGCTGTCTGCAACGATGCCTACCATAGAAGCACAGTTGGAATTGCAGCCTATTTCATTATGACTTCCCTGCTGTGGCGGAATCTGACGCCAGGTACCGGTAGATCCACTCAATAATTCTACTTTAATTTCAAAGATCCCTGAAAGATTAGGAGTCTGAATTTGTTTAGTCGGATTCTCACTTGAGATAAAGTCACTCCAGTTTCCCTGTGAGAAAGTTACACGCCATGTAGAAATCATTTTTGAGGTATCATTTTGTGGGGAAAGATACACCCAGAATTGTGCTCCGTTTCCAAGTACTAACTGACCTGAAGAATTTGCATTTACACTTGTTGATGTCATATCGATTTGGATTTTAGATGGTTAGGTTGTGTTTCAAAGTAACGAAGAACAGAGATTATATGGTATAGTATAAATAACCAATTGTAGGGGTTAGTAGAAATACTTAGGAAAAGATGAAAGGTAAAACTGAAGCCTGATTTGTATTAGTTGTTTTTGCTAGAAATATGACTATTAATTTAATACGTCGAGTTTTGTCGCTCTCATGATAGATATTTGTGTCAAGAAAAATCACATAATATAAAATGAAATACAAATGGATCTTCAGAATTATTTAAACGAAATACAGGATTTTGATGATGCTTCGCAAAAGCAGCTTTTAGCAGAATGGAAAGACGGAGCATTTTTGGATATCCCTTCCATGATGCAGCAAACTAACAGAAACTTGCAGGATTTTCTCAATACTCAAAGTAGTATGCCATTACCTAATCCAATGGGAGAAACTATAAGAGGAATGAGTAATGTGAGTCCGTTAGCAACTTATAAATTCTATAATCAAAATTTAAATGAAATTGCATCGAAATATTTTGTAGATGCCGATCCACCGGAGAAAGGAACATTTACTTATGTTTCGGATATTCGGAGTGATCTTACCCAATATATTAAAGATGTAAAAGATTTTTATTATTATGAGAAGCAGGATGTAGATCATTTTGCATTTAAAGTGATCCTTTTTTCCTCTACAGAGGCTACTAAACTTAAAGAATGTTTTGAAGTTTGTAAACCAAAAGGGAGGGAAGTTTTAATGTTTGTAGAAGACAACAAAGGAGACACTAGTGGAACATATGGAGCAATACGCTTTTCTGAAGAACTTTTACAATTTTTCACAAACAAAGACAAACAATATAAAAACTATAATTTTTTATCGTATGATCTTCAGGATAATAAAAATGTATATGAATATTTAATAAAATCTGTTCCCGGAATTACAGAAGAGCAACTTACTAGTCTTTTTCATAAAGGATATATTGAAGATAAAAGAATAGGTCTTATAAAAGATTTTTTTCAGCTTGCTTCTGCATTCTCCAGTGGAATGTCTTTTATTCCCGGTGTGTCATGGCTTACCAATGATGTAGCAAGAACAGCAATGAGTGTTATCTTGGGTAAAGCTATACAATTGATAGAAAAAAACCGATTGGAAGAAAACAGATGGCAGCCTAAACCTCCTAAAAAAGAAAACGGAGAACTGGATGAAAACTACCGTTATGAACCTCTTATATCCTCCGGAAAAGATGAAAACGGTACGGTAAATATTACTCAGATTGTAAAAATTCTAAAAGACATGTTGGAAGCGCAGAATTTTGTTCTGAGAAACGTTCTCTTAGTAAGAAAAGATTTTACCAGCAATACAAAAGCTACAGGCATTTTAGAATTTTTATATGCAAAGTATCTGGATTCCTATGATATAGCATTAGGTGTCATTAATGGTCTTGAAGATATTTCTGAAATAGAATTTCTTAAGCATGGTGCTCAAGCCTATAATGCATTACTTTGTGGTATATGGAACGGTTTGATAGATGCCGTTTCCGGTTTATTTGCTCTCGTAAAAATGTTTTATGATGGTATTACATTAGGAAAAGACTTTGTACAAAATATAGAAAAGTATCTGCCAACTCTTTTGGAACAATATGACGAAACTATAGAGGCTATAAAGAATATTAGTTTTTCCGAAACAGCTAAATATATATACACTAAACTCAAAGAAATAAATCTTACATTTGATCCTGTTGCCTGTGCATATTTTACAGGATATGCTTATGGTTTTATTATTTCATTGATTATTGAAATCGTTCTAACAGTTATTTTAACAGGGGGTACAGTAACAGTACCGTTAATTATAGAAAAACTGGAAGAGGCTATTTTCGGAATTTTCAGATTAGGCTGGGGAATTGCTAAAGGTGCAGCAAAAGCTGTAAGAACTTTTGCTAGCTTTATAGTTAAATCTATAGAGGATGTTATCAAAGGTTTTCAGGAATTGCTGAATTTTTTTAAAAAGGGATGGAATGAGATCAAGAGAGTGATTGATGAAGCGTTTGAAATAACACAAAAAGAATTTAAAGAGGTTAGAAAGAAAAAAAGAGTAGAACTTTTTTCAACAATTACGGGTAAACCGATTGATTTAAAGCTTCTCAAAAAACTTCAAAAAGAGTTTGAAGAGTTAGGGGGAGCTTTACTTCATAATGATGAATCTTTTGAATATATTGCCTCCAGAGAAAAAGTTGAAGGTGTAGCTATAGAAGCTATAACATTTAATGAAGAATTAATACTCCTTAATAAAAGTGCAACAACTTCGGCTGTATATGAGGAGTTAATTCATGCTACACAATATAGAACAGGGAAATATGATAACTGGGCTGAGAAGTTTGGTAATGAAATTGCAAAAAATCTTATGGAAAAAGAAGCTGCTGAGGAATTAATTGAAAAGGCAGTTCAATGGAAATTACCTGATGAAGAAGTAAAGTTGGTAAAAGAAAGACTAGAATTTTTTAACGAAGAACTTAAAATATTGGGATATGAAAATTAAAGTTGTAAATGTTTTTAGATTAAACAATCCTTCAAAAATTATTTTTGATGTAGAAATTATCGAAGGTGAGAAACTCATTAAAGAACAAAAATTTGTAAATTCAGACAATAATCTAGAATTTACAGTTCATTCTGTAGGACATGTTAATCCTCCTGTAAGTAGTTTTTATCCATTGATCGTAAATATTAATTCTACCGACATTTCTAATTATAAAAATAAAATTTTTATAATGAAATAATTAATAGAATCCACCTCTTATTTCAATATGAGGTGGATTCTATATTTATTTGTTTTTATCTGAATATCTTTTAGTTAAGATATTTTAAAATAAATAATTATGATAGAAGATCCACAATCCTTTGAAAAAAATAGAAGAACAAACCTTTAAATCGAATTCACTTCTGAAATATTGTAGGAAGTGGATTTAATGAATTAATTCTAAAATCAATGTTAATATTACTGTTGACTAAGTAAAAATGAAAAAAATAATAATTAAAGAAAATAGTCAAGATATTTTGTTGGCATTAAAGGTCTTATATTCTAATCAGTGTTTATCTTCATTAGAAGATGTTGCTGAAAAGTTAGAATTATATAGAAAAAATGATTTTGTAGAAATTATAGCTGATGAGAATAAAGTTATGGAGTCAAAAAAAATGTTGGACTCATTAAATATTAGTTATGATTTTGAATAGATTATTTTAAAATTAAAAATAATCTATGCTAGCTTTGCTATATCATAATTGTTATATCCTATTTAATGTATTATGAAAACAAAAAAATCCTGTGCTAAACCAGCACAGGATTTCTGTTTTCTTGCAGAGAGGAAGGGATTCGAACCCTCGATACAGTTACCCGTATACTACCTTTCCAGGGTAGCTCCTTCAACCACTCGGACACCTCTCTTTTTGAGATTGCAAAAATAGTGTATTTTCTTTAATATCCAAATTATTCTTACAATTTAATCCGTAATTTCTCCACAAAGGCTTCTGGTGAAATTATCAGCGAAGCTTCCGGTGTAGCTTGGATTATCAATAAGGTGCATTGCTTTGGTAATTGCAGTTTCCGCAGTCATGTCTCTTCCACTGATCGCGCCGATTCTGGAGAAAATATTACTGTTTTCATACTTTCCGAATGAGATACCTCCTGAAATACACTGGCTTACCACCACAATTTCAGTTCCGTTATTTCTGATTTCCTGAAGCGTTTCCTGTGTTTTTGCACTGCTGAAAATGGTTCCGGAACCAAAAACCTGAAGAATAAGAACCTTCATTTTAGGGATTTCTTTGAAATGGCTCAGATGCATACCCGGGAAAATTCTCCAGAATAAAATATCTTCGGAAATATGTTCATCCACATGAAACTCTATTTCAGGATTGCAGCGGAACAGGTTGTCTTTAATAATATTCAAATGAACTCCGGATTGCCCTAAAATAGGGTAGTTCGGACTTGAATAAGCGTCAAAATACTCCGCAGAATATTTCAATGTTCTGTTTCCTCTTAATAATTTGTACTCAAAATAAACGGCGACTTCCTGAATAACTGCTTCATCATTTTCATAAAGACTGGCATAATAAAGGCTGGTCAGAAGATTTTCCTTCGCATCCGTTCTCAGATCACCAATAGGAAGTTGAGAGCCTGTCATGATCACTGGTTTTCTTAATCCTTTTAGCATAAAACTTAATGCTGATGCCGTATAAGACATGGTGTCTGTTCCGTGAAGGATCAAAAAACCATCATAATCATCATAATTTTTTTGAATATAATTGGCGATTACTCTCCATTCTTCAGGACCCATATCTGAAGAATCCAATGGTTTGGCAAAAGGATGAACAAAAACCTCACATTCCATGAGCTTCATTTCAGGCATTTTTTCAAAAATATTACCAAAATCAAAGGCACGGAGACTTCCGGTTTCATAATCTTTTTCCATTCCGATGGTTCCACCGGTATAGATGAGCAGGACTTTTCGCTTCATGTACAATTTTTAATTAAGAATTGGAGCCCGATTAGGGTTCATAGGTCAAAATTACGTTAATTTGCAAAGATTTGAAAATGAATGAAACGCTTATCATGAAATTTTATGAAAATAAAATGGAAATTGCAGACGTTTCATAGGGCTATTGAAAAAATAACTGAATGCGGATGAAAAACTTAGCGCAAACTTACGAATATTTAAAACAGTTTTTAACCGAAGAAAGACTCACGAAAATTGAACATTTTTCCCAGGAAAGTTCAGATTTTGTACTTCCTGTTGTAGAGGATGTTTATCAGTTTCGAAATGCAGCAGCAATTGTACGTTCTGTGGAAGCCTGCGGTTTTCATAAAGTAGTGGCTTTGCAGGAAGAATATAGTTTTGAACCCAATCTTCGGGTAACAAAAGGAGCTGATACATGGGTTGAGGTGGAGAAACTTCCCAGAAATATGGAGTCTTTTCAAAGCATTAAAGACAGAGGATACAAAATAGTAGTTGTTTCACTGGAGAACAATGCTAAAATGCTGCCTGAATATGAAATTACAGAACCTATTGCTTTGGTTTTTGGAACTGAAATGGAGGGTGTTTCACAGGAAATTTTAGATTTTGCCGATGAGACACTGGCGATTCCTATGTATGGTTTTACGAGAAGCTTCAATGTTTCTGTAGCGGCTTCCATCTGTATGTATGAGCTGAAACAAAAACTGATAAAATCTGATATTGATTATAAACTGAATGAAGAAAAGCTTTTAAGAATGAAAATCCTTTGGACAGTTAATTCAATCAGGAGCGGACAGCAGATTTTTGAAAAATATCTGCGAGAAAATAATATTGATTGGAAATAATGAATGAGAAATAAAAAAGAGAAGATTCAACGTCTTCTCTTTTTGTTTTTTTATATCATGTTGTAATAATTCCATGCGGCTACAAAAACGCCTGCAGTTTCTGTTCTGAGTCTTTGATTTCCGAGTGAAACAGCTTTTACTTTATTGTCTGCCAGAAATGCAATTTCCTTTTCAGAGAAATCACCTTCAGGACCAATTAAAAAAGTTAGCTGTTCCAATTGAGGAATATTTTTAAGGTCAATTCTTTCCAGATTTTCATGACAGTGCGCTACAAAAGTATTTTCCGGATCAACGTTTTTCAGGAAATCCGTTAGTTTTACAGCATCGTTAATGACCGGGAAATGAAATCTAAGACTTTGCTTAGACGCGGCAACAGCCTGTTTTCTGATTTTATCAATATTGATATTTTTACGCTCAGTTTTCTCCGTTACAATAATACTGATCTCAGAAACACCCATTTCCACAGCCTTTTCTACAAAGAATTCGATTCTGTCTATATTTTTGGTAGGAGCAATTGCAATATGAAGTTTCGGATTGAATTCCGGTAGGTTTTCTTTGATCTCAGAAACTTCAATACCAGCTTTCTTACCTTCTATAATCAGTTTTCCGGAAGCCAGATTTCCTTTTCCATCTGTTACATGAATATCTTCACCATCTTTCATACGAAGAACCTTTACAATATGTTGCTGCTCTTCATCGTTGATGATCACTTTTTGATCTGCTATTTCTCCGTAAAATAATTTCATATATCCTGACTTATAAATGCAACTCCTGTTTTGATGGTTGTATAGATGTCTGTATCACACTCTCTGTAAGAACACATGTATATTTCTTCTATCCAGTTATTGTTAATGAAAATCAGATTTAAATATTCCTGTTTTCTTAAATTATTTTTGATCGATAAAAAATCTCCTTCTTTTGGAGTGTAAGGAAAACTAAAAACATGCTCAGAATTAATTAATTGTAAAACTTCATCTTTGATATCCTGAATATATCCTGTCTCAGAACTTCCGCCGTTAAACTCTGAAAAAGTTTCTGATCCCTCGTGTCTTCCTGTGATCGTTTCTAATACCCAATAATATTTAGAATTCTTTTTAGAATGGGTTCCCAGTATTTTTTCTTCTAAGAGTATTTTCATAAATCATATTTTGCTGTTGCGGAAGTTCTCAAATCTGTAAATTCTCCCCGCTCAAATTTCAGCTTCGCTACCATGGCAATCATGGCTGCATTATCTGTTGTATATTCAAATTTTGGAATGTAAATATCCCAACCCAGTCTTTCTTTATTATCTTCCATGGCTTTTCTAAGTGCAGAATTGGCAGAAACACCACCTGCAATGGCTACCTGATTTACATTGAGATCTTTGGCCGCCTTTTCAAGCTTATTCATCAGAATTTCAATAATGGATTTTTGTACAGAAGCGCAAAGGTCATTAAGGTTTTCTTTGATGAAATCCGGATTTTTTCTTACTTCTTTCTGAATGAAATACAACACGGAAGTTTTAATACCACTGAAAGAATAATCATAATTTTCCAGCTTAGGTTTGTTGAATTTAAAAGCATCAGGATTTCCTTCCTTCGCAAGCCTGTCAATGATTGGTCCGGCAGGGTAGTCAAGGTCAAAAATCTTTCCGATTTTATCAAAAGCTTCTCCTGCTGCATCATCAATAGTTTTCCCGATGATTTCCATATCGAAATAGTCTTTTACCAGTACAATCATCGTATGTCCTCCACTTACGGTAAGGCACAAGAAAGGAAAGGTAGGCGGCACAGGATTTGCATCTTCGATGAAATGGGCCAGAATGTGGGCTTGAAGGTGATTTACTTCAATCAAAGGTACATTCAGGCTCATAGCCAAAGACTTAGCAAATGATGTTCCTACAAGAAGAGATCCTAAAAGTCCCGGTCCGCGAGTAAATCCTATAGCAGAGATAGCATTTTGTTGTATATTTGCTTTAGAAAAAGATTTTTCAACAACGGGGATAATATTTTGCTGATGGGCTCGTGAAGCCAATTCAGGGACAACGCCGCCATATTCTTTGTGGATGGCCTGGTTCGCGGCAATGTTTGAAAGAATAGAATTTCCCTTGATGATAGCTGCTGAGGTGTCGTCACAGGACGATTCAATACCTAAAATTATAGAGTCGCTCATAATAATGGCAAAGTTAGAGAATAATAACGAGAATGAGAATAAAAAATCTGTAGCTGAAAACCTAGGGGATCAGGTACAGAAAACTGTTGAAAATGTAGAGGGGAAAGTAAGGGAAACAGTAAAAGAAGCATCTGAGCTGGCCTCAGATGCCATACATCATCCTGTGGAAACAGCTGAAGAGTTTGGTAAACAGGCTGTGAAGGATGTTACCAGCTATACCTGGTGGGCAAAACTTCTCCTGATTCTCTTCTGGCTGGGTATTTTTCTTGTGGGCGGAGTTCTTATTGCCATCAATCTTCCGGTAACGAAACAATGGGCAGCAGATCAGGCTCTAAAGCTTGTTAATAATGATTTTAAATCTGGATTTACCACAGAAAGTGTAGACGTTAATTACTTCGGTGATGTAACGATAAAAGGTTTAAAAGTAAAAGATTATAAAGGATTTAATTTCATTACAGCCCGCGAGTTTCGGGCAGATTCAGACTGGATATCTCTGGCAGTAAATGCCATCTCAGGAAATAGTAATTCTTTAAGCTTTAACTCTCTTGCTCTTGTCAATGCTGATGTGAAAGTAATTACCTATAAAGGAGACAGTATCTCAAACTTTGTCAGATTTGTAGACCTGTTTGACAACGGGAAGAAAAGAGACCCGAAAAAACCTCCTTTTCAGCTGAATTCCAGAATTCAGATTATTGATTCTAAAGTTTCCATCGTCAATGAAAATTCTCCCGGAGAACAGGGAAAATGGCTGACAGCAACTAAGTTCAACTTAAAAGCACCGAACGTAAAAGTCAATGGCCCGAATGTTTCGGCGTTGATCAATAATATGTCATTCGTAACCTCAAGATGGGGAAAATCCCATTTTGTGGATACTTTTTCAACAGAACTGTCTCTCACGAAGCAGTTTTTGTCGTTAAAAGACCTTACACTGAATACAGATCATAGCTTACTTCAGGGAGATATTAAATTTAATCTTCATGACGGATCCTGGGCAGATTTTGCAGATAGGGTGCGTTGGGATATGAATATCCAGCAAGGAAGCCAGCTAAGCGGTTATGATATCAGTTATTTTGTAACGAACTGGGATAATATCAAGCCATTCAATCTTGCAGGGAAAATGACAGGACCTTTGAATAAATTCCATCTGGAAAATTTCCTGATCAGAAATCCTGACGTTAATATTGCAACCAAAACAATGAAGGTTGATAATCTGTTGAAAGGACATTTTTCCATAGAAACAAAAGATCTTTCCACAGATTTTACCTACAAAGATTTAAAAGCAATGATGCCTTCTTTTATCTCCAAAAAGATGAAGAACTTTGCGGACGACTTTGGGAAACTAAAATATAACGGAACAGCCAAAGTAAATCCTGATCAGATCTATGTGGATAACGGAAACTTAATAACCGGAATAGGGCAGGCTAAAATATCCAAGCTTACCTTAACAGGCTACAGCACTGCAATGCCAAAATATTCTGGTTACCTTGATGTAAAGGATCTTAACACCTCTGTTATTACAAAAAATAAAACAGTGGGCTTGATTTCAGGTAAATTTGATCTTAACGGGCAAAGCTTTGATGTCAATACGATGCGTCTGACCACTAAATCTCAGATTGCAAGTGTTGAAATAATGGATAAAACGATCAATAATCTATACCTTGACGGATTATTGGATCATAAGAAATACAACGGATTGATTACCGTTAATGATGAGCAGGCAAAAGCTACCATCAAAGGATTAATAGATTTCAGTACTTCAAGGGTTTCCATGGATGTGAATGCAGATGTCACTTACCTGAACATGAACTATTTTACCAATAAACCCGGCAGCCAGGTGGTAAGCGGTCAGGTTGAAGGGAAAATGGCCATGTCTTCTATCAACGATCTTACTTTAGATGTGAATGCCAATAATCTGAATTTTGCTACGGCAACTCAAAAATATAATATCCCGAATGCCAAATTAAAAACTTTTGTAGAAGCGGGAGGCCGTGTGATTGATGTAGATGCTCCGGGAGCTGCTACCGGTAAAATATCAGGAAGATATAGTCTTGCAGACCTTGCCGGAATGGTAGAAAACGGAGTAGGAAGAATCCTGGTAGGACCACCGCCGAGAAAGCTATACCGCGGACAGAATTTTGCCCTGAAATTTGATGTTCAGCAAGGATTGGTCAATTATTTTTTACCTGAACTAAAATTGCCTCAGGGAGCTGTTGTGGAAGGAGAATATAATGGAGATTCAAACAATCTGATTCTGAATCTGGATGCAGCCTCTCTGAAATATATGATGACGAAAGAGGAAGAAATTACAGAGGCTGATAAGGCACTGGCATCTTCCAATCCTGATTATAAAATTAATGACCGAAAGAATATCAACAGAGACAGTGCAATGGTGGATAGTGTTAAGGTTAGAATTAACACAGCAGATCTTAACCAGCAGTTGTATGCAAGGATCAACAGGGTTCTCTATAATAAAAATGTGATCAAAGACTTTGAGCTGAAAGGGAATAATGAGAATGGAAATACACTTCATTTAGCAACTACATTTAAGCATGGAAGTCCTGATGATGAGTTGAATGAGAAGCTTAAAGAATATGCCATTAATGTAGATCAGTCTACTGATGCGGCTGGCGACTATGTGTTCAGATTTGAACCTACGGAAGTAAAATTCAATGAGGTAACCTGGGCAATAGATACAAGCCCGGAACTGAACCATTCTATTACCTATAGAAGGAACACCGGAGACTTTGATATCAGAAATCTGAGAGTATATTCTGATAAAAGTGCCTTATTTATTAAAGAAGCACAGTTTAAATCAGCAAAAGACTTTTATGTAGATGCCGACATCAATGATTTTGCTATAGAAAAACTTCTGGAGATGCAGTCCGGAGGAAATACAATGGATATAAAAGGTCTTGCTAACGGAAGCGTCAAGATCAAAATGGATAAAAGTACCCTGCAGCCATTGGTAGATCTTAATATTGATGCTATTAAGATGAATGGTAATGATATGGGAGATATCTCTATTTCTGCTACCAATGGTTTCTCACTGAATGTTTATGATATTGATGTAAAAGTGCACTCTGCAGGAGTTTTAGGCAATAACAGCCTTAATTTAACGGGAACGGTTAATAATAACACTTCTTCTCCAATCATTGATCTTACCGCAGAAATGCGTGATTTTGACCTGTCATTTACACAGCAGTTCGTACAGACTATTTTCGGGAACCTTCGCGGAAAAGCTACCGGAGATCTTAAAATTAACGGAAAACTGAATAACCTGGATTATAATGGTGATATCGCGTTAAAAGATTTTGGATTAAAGCTTTTATTTACAGGAGTAGATTATTCTTTTGATGATACAGTGATACAGCTGACCAAAGGGCTTGCTATCCTTAACAATATTGAGGTACACGATGGAAGAACCAATTCCAAAGGGAATGTCTCTGGGGCGATTCAGTTTGAAACCCTTTCTTCAATGGGGGTATCTCTCGTAATGAGAGCAGACAACCTTTTGATGTTAAATACTACCCAGAAAGATTTTGACCTGTTCTGGGGTAGAGTTTACGGACAGGGAGATTTGTACGTGGATGGACCTGTTTCAGGATTGAGTATCACAACTCCCAATATGAAAGCGCTTAACGGAAGTACCTTTACCTTCAACTCCAGTTCCACTTCCAATGTTGAAGAATTTAAAATGCTGAGGTTCCTGAAAGAAGGAAAAGACGGTTTAATTACCCTGGAAGAAAAAAAGAAAACCGGAGCCAATATGAATATTGATTTCAATCTGGCTGTAGATAAAGGAACTACCGTAAATGTACTGGTAGGAGATGATGTTGGAAATATTACCGTAAAAGGATCTGCCGATCCGCTGAGGTTCCATATGAACAGACAAGGGAATATTGCCATGAGTGGTACCTATAAAGTAGATAACGGAACATTTGTCTCTAAGGCGATTCTTAATAAAACGTTCCAGATTGAAAGAAACAGCAGCATCAGATGGGATGGTGATGCGATGAAGCCGACGTTGGATATTAATGCTAACTATATAAGAATGGTTTCCAATGCCGGAGAATATCTGAGTATGGGTAAATTACAGCCTATCAGTATTCTGTTGCAGGCTCACATTACCCAGTCGTTGGTAGACCCTCAGATTGATCTTAATGTGACGGCTATGGATGTTTCCAGCCAGGTAAGAGAAACCCTTGCTGCAAAAATGAGCCAGGAAGGAGAGAAGGTTCTTCAGTTTGGATCTGTATTACTATTGAGTACTTTCAACGTATCAAATACAGGTGGAGTGGATGTAAATGTAGGAAACGTAGCAGAATCTTCAGGGTACAATATGCTCTTGAAGCAATTAGGTTCGGTACTTAATACAATGAGTAATGAATTCCAGATTGACCTTAATTATGTAAAAGGAGATCAGAATTCCAACTTTGGAGACAGAGCCAATGCCGGAGTAAGCGTAGCCCTTTCCCCAAGAGTCAATATAAAAACCGGTTTGGGTATTCCACTATCCAAAACAGATGGCGCACAGAACAACTATTTGTCTACAGAAGGCTCTGTAGAGTACGACTTATCGAAGAAGAATGATGGTACGCTGGTAATACGTGCTTATTCCAAACCTACGAACATCGGAATGGTGAGTACAAACGGTTCTGCAAATCAAGCCTATGGAGGAGGGGTAGTGTGGAGTAAAAGCTTCAATTCTTTGTTTAAAAAGAAGAAAAAAGACAAAAAAACTACAGATGCAAAAGGTGAAATAAAAACAGATTCTATAAAATCAAATGCTAAATAATTAGAATATTTTAATGATTTTTATCATCTGTGTTAATTATTGTTAATATTTGATATGTATTTCTTAGTTAAATTATTTTTCGTAAATTTGCAAAAAATACATAGGTTTTTTAAAGAAATTGTAATTTAACTAATATGAACTATCAACTGGACGAAATAGACAAGAAGATTCTTGATTTCTTAGTAGAAAACACAAGAATGCCTTTTACAGAAATTGCAAAGCAGATGGATGTTTCTGCTGGAACAATTCACGTAAGAGTGAAAAAGATGGAAGATGCAGGTATTATTTTGGGATCATCTCTTAATATCGATTATGGTAAGCTTGATTATCATTTCACAGCTTTCATAGGTATCCTTTTGACAAAATCAAACCGTACTCAGGAAGTATTGAAAGAATTGTCAACTTTACCTAACGTAATCGAGGCTAGCGTTATTTCCGGAAAATATAATATTTTCTGTAAAGTAAGAGCTAAGAATACTGATGATGCTAAAAGAATTATTTACCAAATAGATGACATTCAGGATGTAATGAGAACTGAGAGTATGATTTCTATGGAAGAATTCTTAAGTGACAAAAACAGACTGATCAACGCTATCTCTGTGTAAGTCAAATTTTAAACGAATAATTATAAAAGAACTTATGAAATCTCTCATAAGTTCTTTATTTTAGTAGGTATGGAAGAATACAGCTATTTTGACGAAGATCCGAAGAAGGGATGGGGATTTGTACTGGCATTTGCAGCTTTAATGTTGTTTACCATAATGGGATTGGGAATTGATGTGGATGAATATCTGCAGCATGAATATCTGCAGATTCCAAGATGGTATTTCTATGTTATTTTTTCAATTGACGTGCTGATGATGATCGGATTGGTACTGATGTTTTTTTACCGAAAAATAGGGATCTTTATGTTTCCTGCTTTACTGGTACTGCACTTCTTTATGCATAATTACTATCTGTCTACATTTTTGTATACGGATGTTACCAATCTTTTCCTTTTCACGGGATTCGGTATGCTTGCCATTATCCCGAAATGGAAGTTTTTTAAATAAGAACATAATCAATATGTACTCACATAAAAAACCGCTTTTAAATCCTATTTAAAAGCGGTTTTTGAATTAGATAAGTTATACCAAATAGATTAAAAAAGCTCTTAAAAATAAGTTCAGAAGCCTAATAAAATGCCTTGTTATTGTTTACTCAGAAAACACACCCTGAAAAAAAGATTCTAACGCCGTATTTTCATCCAGTCCAAACTTCTTCTTCAGACGGTATTTGGTCATCCTTACACTTTTGGGTTCTACACTAAGAAGATTGGCAATCTGTTTTGTATCCATACCAAGATAGAGGTAGGCACAGTATTTCAGGTCTAAAGTGGTCAGTTTTTGTTTTGCCTTTTCATTGATGTTTTTAAAGAAGTCCGGATGCAGTTCCTGAATCGTAAATCTGATCTTTTCAAAATCATTATCTACACGGTTTTCTCCCCTTACAACCTGATGAATATTGATGTCCGTATCAGAAAGCTGGGTCTGAAGCTGTTGCAGAACCTCATTTTTATGCTGAATATGAAGCTGGCTTGCCAATACCTCACTTTGAAGTTTTTGCTGTTGAAGCGTAAGAAGTTCCTGTTCAGCTTTTAATCTGGCTTGTTCTTCTTCCTGAAGTTTGATCTGCATTTCGGCTTCATGCTTTTCCGTATCAAGCTTATTTTCCCTTTCAATAGAATAACGCAGCTTAAAATGATAAGAACGGAACATAAAAAATGCACCAATTAATCCGATAATTCCCAAACTGATATACAGTAGTTTTTCTTTTTTCAGGCTGGCAGTTTTCTCGGTGAGAGCTTTAAGTTCCGATTCTTTTCTCTGGGACTGATATTGGGCTTCAAGTCTTTTGGCGGTTTCAGCCTGTCCTTCATCAAAGAGAAGATTACTGTATTCCGTTACTTTTGATTCATATTCAAAAGCTTTCTGATAATTTTTTTGTTCAGCATAGAGCTTGGCAAGATCTCTCACTACGTTGATCATCACATGGTAATAAACCGGCTGCTGAGTGAGAAGAATCTGTTCAGCTTTCAGAAGATATTGTTCAGCTAAAGTATTATTATGATCTCGTGTAGCAAGATTGCTCAAAATACCAAGTGCCCCTGCCTGCATACCCTGATTGAGAGTCGTATGTTGGGTAAGAGTCAGGATCTCGTTAGCATTATTCTGAATTTCAGAACGGATTTCCGGAGTCATTACAGGATAATTCAGATAATAATTAATAAGATTCAACAATGCCATGGCCTGCACATGTGCTGAAACATGTCCCGGAAACTGGTGATACAGGGCTCCTGCCTTTTTGCACATTTCTATTACGGGTTTCAGATCTTTCAGGTCACCTGTTTTTTCATATTGAAAAGAATAACATACAGCAAGGGCAGAATAGGCAGAGCTTAATAAATTTTTGTTATCAGATTTTTCAGCAAGATCGATGGCTTTTTTAGCATATTTGGTAGCATTTTCAGCATCGTTCCATTCCGTGTAAATTCCGTAAAGGATATAATTTAGCTTGGCATTCAATATTATTTCCGAAGACTGTTTTTCAACAAGTGGAAGTGTTTTTTGAATGAGTTTAATGGTGTTTTCAGGCTTGCCTAACGCGTTGTTATAATAAATATTCAGATAGCTAGCGTACAATGAAGCTATTTTATCATTACTCTTTTGAGCAATAGCATTGGATTCATCTATGAGGGAAGGCACTTTATCGTACTTAGATTGATTTAGCTTAATGATTCCTTTTTGGGTCAGAGCTTTTACCTGTTCAGCATAGTTATTTTGCTTTTGAGCAAGTTCCAGCTGCTGCTGAACATATTTTTCAGCTGTAGGATACTGATCACTTACTCTGTAATATTCGGTAAGCTCATTGTAAATTCTGAATTTTTCTGCAGTTGAAATATCATTTCCGCTCAATTGGTTTTTAAGACCATCAATCAATGTATTCTGTGCGGGATATAAGGTGCAGATAAAAAGTATACAATAGATAAGTAAGTACTTTAATTTCATAGGGTGAAAGTACAAAAATTGTAGACATTCGTCAATTTTCTATCTAAAAAAGTGTATAGATGGAGTGTGTGTAAGTTGTTGTTAATTAGTTTGTTGTTTGTTTTTGTAGACGTTTTGTAGTCATTGGTATTTTGAGTTGAAGGTGTTTTGTAGTTGCAGAAATGAAGTCTGGAATATTTTTCTGATGCAATTTTGAACCAGAGAAAATCAAAGAATATTAATTAAAATTTTACAGCTATGGACAACAAAGCATTATCTATTGTTTCTTACATTACCCTTTTCGGGTGGTTGATTTCTTTTGTTATCGGAAAAGAAAAATCGAACAGTCTTTTAAAATATCACCTGAAGCAGTCTTTAGGATTGATTATTTTTTCGATTGTACTCTCCATTATTCTCAATATCCTGATGATGGTCACCAAAATCGGAATTCTTGGGATATTTGGGTTTATTCCCTTGGTATTGATGATCATCGGAATCATTAATGCAGCCAATAATGTTGAAAAACCTTTACCATTGATCGGGAAAATGTTTGAAGGCAAGTTCTCTTTCATTGGATAATTTTTGAAATTTCTGAATATGAAGGATTTTAAACATTTAAAACAAGAAGGTTCAGGATATCAGGTGAAGCAGTATATATCATTTCAGCATGTTATAGTAGTAGCCTGGGTTTGTATTTCTGTATTTCTGATCATCAATACCAATTATCTGAAAACAGGAATTGTTTTGCTCATCTTTTCATTATTGCTCACCATTGTTTCTTTTATTCCACCGAAAGTTAATTTTGATACACAAAATCAGCTTCTTACAGTAATGAATAGCGGTTTGGTCCGGAAGAAATTCATTTACAAAATGGAAGATTTTGAAGGCTTTGAGGTGCATGCATTCCGGGTGGGATTTATTCCCATAGGATGTTATCTGTATGCTAATTTTAAAAATGTATCAAATTTTAAACGTCCTTTAATATCGCAGTCTTTTAGCAAAAGAATGATGCAGGAAATCACCAATGAACTTGAAGATGTGAATGTGAAAATCAGATAAAAACACCTATTACAATTGAATACAGAACTATGAAAAGATCAATAATTATAGCCGGAATGCTTTTCCTGAATTTTTCTGTCATCTCATGTGACAAACTGGAAAAGATGAAAGAAAAACTCTCGCAGAATGAGAGCAAACAGATAAATCCTTTCAGTGTTAATTCCGGAGATACCAACAGGGATATTATTTCCTTTAATAATAAAGTGGTAAAAATGGATGATGCCCAGTCAGAGTTTATCAAAAATCTTCAGAATTCATTAATCCAGATGGATGAATTTGTGAAGAATGCCACTGCCAATCCGCAGTTTTCCAGAATTTCACCTACTTTTACTCCTACCATCATGATGTATTCCCATCAGGAACTGAAGGCTCCGGATGTACTAGGGAAAGAATTTCAGGGTTTAGTTGATACAATGAAAGATACAACGGCTCAACTTGAAACTCTGAAGAAAGAATTAGAAACCTATAAAGAAGCCGAGGACTGGAAAGATGATAAAGGAAAAAAAGTAACCGAGATCACTGAAAAAGCAAAAAAACTTATCCAGAAAAACCGAACTGCAGCAAGTGAGCTGTTTGCAAAACTTTCACCCAAGGCAGATAAAGCAGAAATAGAAACCCTCAAGGATTATCCGCTTAAAACACAGATTCTCCAATCCAGAGAAACAATGGAACTGGCTCAAAAGATCATTGATGATTCTTATAAGGTAACGGATATGAATGCCTACAAAAACAAATTTTCCCAGCAATATCAGCAGATGGAAAAATTATACAACAGGAATATCAACGAAAAGATTCCGTCTTCGGAAAAACAAAAAGAAAGCAGTTATCAGGCATTCAATAATTCTGTGAATGATTTTCTGGGCAAAATGCGGATTGTTCAGCGAAGCATGAATGAAAATAGTCAGGAACTGAACAGTAATCTTGATGATCTGGAAAAAGAAGCAGGCTATGTTCTTGATCGTTATAACACTTTTGTAGACTAATTTACTCATAATTAAACTTAATACTATGAAAAAGATTATTGGAATTATTCTGATATTAATAGGCTTCTGCCTGGTAGTGGTGATTAAAATTGGACCATCCAGAGAAGCTTCCTGGTTATTCAAATATGGAGAATTACCTCCTATACTGCTTGGAGCAGCTATTTTAATCCCTGGATTGATCTTGTATAATAAAAACAGATAGCCATAATCGTGAAATTGAACAGCCTTTCTAAGAATATAAGGTGCTGATTTGACCGGATAAAGGTATTTTTACCGCCCATTTTAAAAAAGAAAGAAGCATGGATTTTGAAATTTTGAAACAGCAGATAGAAGACGCTGCCAAGAAAGCTTTTTTAGAAGTGTATGAAAAGCATGGAGCAGAAGGGGTCTACAGTTTTGCATTGTACAGCGACGAAGGCGCAATGACGGTATGTCCTGCAGCCAATACAATGAAAGCAATGGAAAATACAGATGAAGAGGATGCTCTTTATTATAAATATGAACCGGCAGAATGGACGTATGAAATGGAGGGTGCCGATGAAGATTTCAATGACATATGTACCCAGCTGAGAACAGAACTTTATAAGCATGATGACGATGATCATTGGTTTGAAGGTTTTCAGAAGAAGTTATATTCCATCTGTATTGAAGTTTTGGAAAAACTTAAAAATGAAAACTTTTTTACCAATATTACAGGAAAGGAGGTGTTCCTGATTTTTACAGTTTCAGATGATGAGTTTGAGAAAAAAGATCTGCAGGATCTCATTATCAGACTTAATGATAATGAATATAAAAGTGAATATCTGGACTGGATGGCTACCTGGGGCAATTAAAAGAATGGGGAACTAAAAAAACACTTTAAATATACATATGAAGCCAGATAAAATAATTGTCTCAGAAGCCTTTTATCAAATACAAATTTCATCAATTGACTAATAATATATCTCACACCAAAATATCAAGAATAATCACTTTAATTATGAATAACTATAACTTTTACAAACAGGAAGGAAACCAATATATTTTTAAAAACCAGCCGGTATTTATCACTTTGCTCTGTATCATTTTTCTGATCGTTGCAGGATTAATTTTTAACAGTGTAAGAATCGGGAGCTATGTTATTTTTGCTGTAGTCGCATTGATTGTCCTCAATTTTTTCACCAAGAAATTCATCATTGATACGGATCGTAAAACCATTACCGGAAAGCACTCCATTTTTGTTCCGACAAGAACATATCCTATTGAAAATTTCAGAAATTTCCATGTGATAGCAACCAAATACATGGGATTTATCACCACGAATGTAATGCTGTCTATGTATTTTGAAGTGGATGGTAAAGAAAAACAACTTACGATAGGCCAGGCGCTTACTCAGAAAGGAATTCAGAAGATGGTCAACGAAACAGAGGATATTTTGAACGTCAATACTCCTGAAAATGGACACCAGAGACCGGTATAAGTTTGAAGAAAACGGAAGCGAAATAAGCTTTATGCCCAATTACAGTTTCCTGCGGACTTTGGTATGGTGGCTGGCATTGGGAATCATTGCGCTTCCTGTGATTATCTACTATTTTATGGATAAAATGTCCGAAGATCAGTTTAAAATCGCAATAGGATTTTGGTCTGTTTATATGATCTACCTTCTTTTTGATCTGTTGTTCAGAATTCCGGTGAAATTTATTTTTGATAAATCAGAAAAGTGTATTTACAGGAAACTTTTACTCTCCAAAAAGCTGATGAATTTTGATGAAATGACCTATTTCGTGAATGACGAAAGAGGAGGATATTATTATTCAATTGGGAAAAAGAGAAATCAGTTTGTGAAAAACTACAGAATTAGTAATTATTTTTCAGGGTCAAAAGCTTCCAGCAAAAGAGAAGATGAATATGTAGAAAAAATACTGTTTCCTGTTCTGATAGCCGTAGGAATTCCCTTGAATAAGGAAGAATAATAAATAATAAAGGGTAAAAACTAATACGATGAAGAATTGAGGTATAACCATTTCCCTCTTCTGGAGGGTGGCAGAAATTCAAAGAATTTTTGACAGGGTGGTTTATACGCAGCAAATAATCAACTTTTACTACTCAATAAAAAAAACTCGGCGGTTTCGAAGAAACCGCCGAGTTTTATCTATGTAAAATAGCTTATATTAAGCTAAAATTCTTTTTACAGCTTCTTTTACTGCAGCAGAATCAATTTTGTACTTTTTCATAAGCTCTGCTGGTGTTGCAGACTCTCCGAAAGTATCATTTACTGCTACAAATTCCTGTTTTGTAGGTCTTTTTCTAGCAAGCATACCTGCAACAGATTCTCCTAAACCTCCAAGGTAGTTATGCTCCTCAGCAGTTACAATCTTACCTGTTTTTTCAACAGATTTTAAAATGATTTCTTCATCAAGAGGCTTGATCGTGTGGATGTTGATAACCTCACAAGAAATACCTTCTTTCTCAAGCTCATCAGCAGCTACAAGAGATTCCCATACAAGGTGTCCTGTTGCCACAATCGTTACATCAGTACCTTCCTGAAGTAAAATTCCTTTTCCGATTTCGAAAGGCATATCTTCCGGAATGAATACAGGAACTACCGGTCTTCCGAATCTTAAATATACAGGACCTTCAAAATCTGCAATGGCTAATGTAGCAGCTTTGGTCTGGTTGTAGTCACAAGTATTGATCACTGTCATTCCAGGAAGCATTTTCATCATACCGATATCTTCAAGAACCTGGTGAGTTGCCCCATCTTCTCCTAACGTAAGACCTGCGTGAGATGCACAGATTTTCACATTTTTGTTAGAATAAGCGATAGACTGACGAATCTGATCATATACTCTTGAAGTAGAGAAGTTAGCGAAAGTTCCTGTGAAAGGAATTTTTCCTGTAATGCTAAGACCAGCAGCAATTCCCATCATGTTCGCTTCTGCAATACCTATCTGAAAAAATCTTTCCGGTGCTTTTTCAATGAATTTCTCCATTTTCAAAGAACCGATAAGGTCTGCACAAAGTGCTACTACATTAGGGTTTTTGTCCGCCAGTTCTGCTAATCCTGCTCCGAATCCTGAACGAGTGTCCTTTTTTTCTGTATATGTATATTTCATTTTTATTGTATTAATCGAGATGTTAAGATATTAGTAATCAGCCGGAGCTTCTAGGTATAATTGCTTGAATGCTGTTTCCAACTGCTCATCATTAGGAGCTTTACCATGCCAAGCATGAGATCCCATCATATAATCTACCCCGTAACCCATTTCGGTGTGAAGAAGAATTGCTACCGGTTTCCCTTTTCCTGTTTCTGTTTTTGCTTTCTCAAGGATTGCAATAACAGCTTCAAGATCATTACCGTTCTTTTCTTCCAAAACAATCCATCCGAATGCCTCTAATTTGGCGTGAAGATTTCCTAAACTTAATACATCATCTGTATCTCCGTCAATCTGACGTCCGTTATAATCAATAGTAGAAATGATATTATCTACCTTTTTAGCAGAAGCATACATCAATGCTTCCCAGATCTGACCTTCCTGAAGCTCACCATCTCCGTGAAGAGAGTAAACAAGAGACTGATCACCATCTAATTTTTTACCTTGAGCCACTCCAAGTGCTACAGAAAGCCCCTGTCCTAGAGAACCTGAAGCAATTCTGATCCCCGGAAGACCTTCATGAGTAGTTGGGTGCCCCTGTAATCTTGAATCTAATTTTCTGAAAGTACTCAGTTCTTCTACCGGGAAGAAACCGAATCTTGCTAAAGTAGAGTAGAATACCGGAGAAATGTGTCCGTTTGATAGATAAAAATGATCCTCATTTTTGCCTTCCATTGTAAAAGGAAGTTTATAGTTCATTACCTTTCCGTAAAGGGCTGTGAAGAACTCTGTACAACCTAAGCTGCCACCCGGGTGTCCTGAATTTACAGCATGAACCATTCTTAAAATGTCTCTTCTGATCTGCGTAGTAAGAGTTTTTAACTCTTCAATACTTTTACTCATTATATCTGATTTATTTGCATGCGAATTTACAATTTTTTACCGGCTTATGGAAATGCAAAAATCCGGATGTAAAAACCCGGATTTTGATTAATTTGAATATTTTCCCGCTTTTAACAGCCTTCATTCAGGTAAACGGAAATTTCTGTCACAATATTATTAACAAATTTAAAACTTAACAACGTTCCTGCCTGGCTGTCTTCAAGATTAAAATAACCGGTATCTTTAATTGGTTTGCCATTAGAATCCCAGTCCGGACGTACACTGAAGTTAGCATAATTTCTATAGGCATTGATCAGATCATCTCTTGTACTTCCCACCCCGATTCCGCTTTTGGTCTTAAATTTTTTACTCGAAGTGGTCATATAGGTAATGGAAGGAACGCTTGGATTGGCTTCATTAATATAATTATCAAAAAGATCAATCTGAATGGTTTCTCCATTATATTTTACCAGATTCTTCTTTTCTCCGCCAGAGTTTATCAGTTTTGTTCCGGCTATCTTTTCAGCCTCAACTTTGGGCATGAAAACTTTAAACGGTCCGATTCGTAATGTTGAGACTTCAAAATTTTCCTGAGCACTCATGAATCCAAATGTTAATGAAAACAGGAGAATTGAGATTAGTTTTTTCATAGTTTTTAAGTTTCTGTTTTTTGTTTTGATAAATTTTGGAATGATGTTGATATTTTTCATGCCAAAGATAATCAAAACGAAAAGTCTATAAAATCAGTTATTTTACGGAAAATAAGAATAAGAAAAATATTTGTTGAGTGGAATGCTTTGTCTAAGCCGGATCGTTGATTTTTTGTAAATAAATGTGGACTTTTTTTTTAATTCTGATATGTGATAATTGAATTAATTTAACTAATTTTATAATTCTATTATATTTGAATTATTAACCTTTAACTAATTATTCTTTAGTTTATGGTCTTATTGTTTGAATTAATAAAAATTACATACCATTATATATGAAAATTAAACAATTATTTTACTTGGGGATATTTGTAATATCCATTTCCTCCGGGAAAGCCCAGGACTTTTTTACGGTAATCAGTGAGAGGTCCATTAAAGCAGATCCTAAAAACAGGACAGTACAACCGGAAAAGTCAATGACTTATACATTGGATGTGGCTGGAATGAAGAGTTATTTTAATTCCGTTCCGGAATTGAAAGACAGTGATCGTAAAGATAACGCTCCGATTATTGTTTTGCCAATGCCTGATGGTACGAAAGCAAAATTCAGAATCTGGAAATCTTCTGTGATGGCTCCGGGATTAGCCAGTCAGTTTCCTCAGATCGTTACCTTTACAGGACAAGGTATTGATGATAAATACGCTACCATAAAGCTTGATTTTACAGAGCTGGGATTCCATGCTCAGATTAAATCTGTTGTAGCAGGTGATACCTATATTGATCCTTATGCAAAACTGGATGTTAATAATTATATTATTTACAAGAAAAGCGATTTAATTGATAAAAACCCTAGGTCTTGTGGAGTAAAAGATGAGGACGACACTCCACTTGGAAAAAAAAACGCTCAAAAAACCACAGCTCCAAGCGTAGGAACTCAAATTAGAGTTTTCAGGCTTGCTGTTGCGTGTACAGGAGAATATGCAGTAGCAGCAACGGGTACAGCTACTCCTACTGTTGCACAGACACTTTCAGCTATTGTAACTTCTGTAAACAGAGTAAACGGAGTGTATGAGCAGGAAGTAGCGTCAAGATTAGTATTAGTGGATAACGAAGTAAATGTAGTATTTACCAATGCTACTTCAGATCCGTTTCTTGGAAATAATAACGCCAATACACTGATTAATGAAAGCCAGACTCAGATTGACTTATTGATAGGAAATGCCAATTATGACATCGGACATACCTTCAGTACCGGAGGTGGTGGATTAGCAGGATTAGGAGTAATTTGTAATAATTCAAATAAAGGAAGAGGAATAACAGGTTCAGGTAATCCTGTAGGGGATCCTTACGATATTGATTATGTAGCTCATGAAGTAGGACATCAGTTTGGAGGTCCGCATACTTTTAACGCAACTACAGGAAGTTGTAATGGGAACCGTAGTGCAGCCAATGCTGTAGAACCGGGAAGTGGTATTACAATTATGGCTTATGCCGGAATTTGTGGTAGTGTCAATAACCTTGCCGCCAACAGTATTGCTATCTTCCATACCAAATCATATCAGTCTATTACGACGAAAGTTCAATCAACAACATGTCAGGTGACTATTCCTTCCAACAATTTTGCGCCTACTGTAAATGCGGGAGGTGATTATACAATTCCTAAGAGTACACCTTTCAGATTAGAAGGATCTGCCTCAGATATAGATAACAATCCACTTACTTACTGCTGGGAACAGAATGATGCAGGCCCGGCAAGTGACTGGAATGTTCCTACAGGAAATGCGGCTATATTCAGATCGTTTATGCCTGTAACAGTTCCTTACAGATACTTCCCGAAAATTACAGATGTTATCAATAACACTGTATCTAAAGGAGAAATTTTACCATCTTATGCAAGAACGATGGAGTTCAGACTGACGGTAAGAGATAATAACGCAGGTTGTGCAGGAGTTTCAAATGATGATGCAATCATTACCGTTGATGGAAACTCAGGGCCGTTCACTGTAACAGCACCTACTACGGCGGTAAGCTGGGCGGGTAATTCTACTCAGACCATCACATGGAATGTAGCCAATACCACTGCATTTCCGGTGAATGCTGCTACGGTCAATATTTACCTTTCAACAGATGGAGGACTTACATATCCTACGCTGATTTTGGGTTCTACTCCGAACGATGGTTCTGAAACAATTACCATTCCTAACGTAAATACTACACAGGCAAGAATTATGGTGGCTGCAGAAACGAATGTTTTCTACAACATTAACCCTATCAATTTCACCATTACCCAAACATTAGGGGTAGGTGAAGCAGCAACAAATAAAGATGTATTCGTAGTATATCCTAATCCAAGTAAAGGGCTTCTGAATATTAAATTTGCTAATACCAATGAAATGTATGACATTACAGTTTATGATGTAAGTGGAAAATTAGTATTCACTCAGGCTGATAATAAACTGAACCATGACAAAACAGGTACTTTTGACTTATCTCAATTGATTAAAGGGGACTATCTGATTAAGGTTAAATCTAAAAACTTAGAGAAAACTGTAAAATGGATTAAAGAATAATCAATTCAATCAAATCAATTCGTCACAATAAAAAAGGTTGTCCTCAATGGAGGATAGCCTTTTTTATTGGAATAATAATGTGAAAAACTCAATATTACTTGGAGCAGCCTAAATTATCTGGCTTATATTGGGCTCCATAGAAAAATAAAATTACAAACAATTTTAATTGTTATCGTGAATTTTAAGGTTATTATTCTATCAATAATAGTATTTACTTTTGTTTTTATGTTAATTATGGTTTTTTGTTTGTAATCTGTTGTTATTCACAGTGTTAGTCTTTTTATTTTTTATCTTTAAAACACTTAAATTATCATAATATGAAAATTGAAAAACTATTTTATTTGGGGATATTGATTTTATCAATTTCTCTGGGGAAAGCCCAGGATTTCTTTACTGAAATCAATGAACGAACAATTAAAGCGGAATCTAAAGACAGAACGGTACAACCCGAAAAATTTCTTACCTACAAATTGGATGTAGCTGGAATGAAAAGCTATTTTGCTTCAGTTCCGGAATTGAGAGATAATGAACATAAAGATAATGCTCCAATTATTGTCTTACCCATGTCTGACGGAACAAAAGCTAAATTTAGAATCTGGAAATCTTCAGTAATGGCTCCGGGATTAGCAAGTAAGTTTCCTCAGATTGTTACCTTTACAGGCCAGGGGATTGATGATCCTTATGCTACCCTAAAACTGGATTTTACAGAATTGGGTTTTCATGCACAAATAAAATCAATAACATCAGGAGACGCTTATATTGATCCTTATGCAAAAAATGATGTTGGAAATTATATAATTTACAAAAAAGGTGATTTAATTGATAAAAAGCAAAGAGGTTGTGGATCAAAAGGTGAGGATTTTAAATTAGGAAAAAAAAACGCTCAAAAAACCGTAGTTCCAGGGGTAGGAAGTCAAATTAGAATTTTTCGACTAGCTGTAGCTTGTACGCATCAATATGCATCAGCAGCAACAGGTACAGCCACTCCTACAGTAGCCCAAACTTTATCTGCAATTGTAACATCTATAAATAGAGTAAATGGAGTATATGAACAAGAGGTTGCTGTAAGACTGATACTTATTCCTACTGAAAATAATATTATTTTTGTAAGTAGTACTAATGATCCTTTTACAGGAAATGATGATGCAGATATATTAATTAATGAAAGTCAAACGGTCATTGACTCCGTAATAGGAACAGCAAATTATGATATTGGACATACTTTTAGCACAGGAGGAGGTGGATTAGCTGGCTCAGGTATATGTGATTCTTCATACAAAGCAAATGGAATTACCGGCTCTTCTAATCCTGTTGGAGATCCTTATGATATTGATTATGTAGCCCATGAAATGGGGCACCAGTTTGGGGCTCCGCATACTTTTAATGCAACTACAGAATATTGTGGAGGAGGAAATCGTGAGGCTTCCAATGCCGTAGAGCCTGGTAGTGGTATTACAATTATGGCTTATGCCGGAATTTGTGGTAGTGTCAATAACTTAGCCTCTAACAGTATTCCTATTTTTCATACAAACTCGTTTCAATCAATTACTACAGAAGTTCAATCTCTCACATGTCAAGTAACTACAGCGGTAGCTAATACGAAACCTACTGTAAATGCAGGAAATGACTATACAATCCCAAAGGGAACACCTTTTAAGTTAACAGGCTCTGCAACAGATGTTGATAACAATCCACTTACTTATTGCTGGGAGCAGAATGATGCAGGTCCGGAAGGAGACTGGAATGTTCCTACAGGAAATGCGGCTATATTCAGATCATTTATGCCTGTAACAGTTCCTTACAGATACTTCCCGAAAATTACAGATGTTATCAATAACACTGTATCTAAAGGAGAAATTTTACCATCTTATGCAAGAACGATGGAGTTCAGACTGACAGTAAGAGATAATAACGCAGGTTGTGCAGGAGTTTCAAATGATGATGCAATCATTACCGTTGATGGAAACTCAGGGCCGTTCACGGTAACAGCCCCTACTACGGCGGTAAGCTGGGCGGGTAATTCTACTCAGACCATCACATGGAATGTAGCCAATACCACTGCATTTCCGGTGAATGCTGCTACGGTCAATATTTACCTTTCAACAGATGGAGGACTTACATATCCTACGCTGATTCTGGGTTCTACTCCGAACGATGGTTCTCAAACCATTACCATTCCTAACGTAAATACTACACAGGCAAGAATTATGGTGGCTGCCGAAACGAATGTTTTCTACAACATTAACCCTATTAATTTCACTATTACCCAAACATTAGGGGTAGGTGAAGCAGCAACAAATAAAGATGTATTCGTAGTATATCCTAATCCAAGTAAAGGGCTTCTGAATATTAAATTTGCTAATACCAATGAAATGTATGACATTACAGTTTATGATGTAAGTGGAAAATTAGTATTCACTCAGGCTGATAATAAACTGAACCATGACAAAACAGGTACTTTTGACTTATCTCAATTGGTTAAAGGGGACTATCTGATTAAGGTTAAATCTAAGAATTTAGAGAAAACTGTAAAGTGGATTAAAGAATAATCAATCCATTTTATTGATCCCAATAAAAAAGGCTGTCTTCAATGAAGGACAGCCTTTTTATTTATTTTGTAAAGATTAAACTACTCTTAAATGTTGTTTGTTTTTTACCAGCCACAAACCTATGAAGGTTAGCAATCCATTTAGAACAATCAGTTCAACTCCGATTTTATAATCCGTATAAGTGGTAACCGCTGTATTGATTAAATAGGTCAATACCGGTGCTAAAAGAGTGACAGTAAGGATTGAGTATTTTCTTGAAATCTGAAACTTCGTGAAGATTCCAAAAGCAAACAGTCCAAGAAGTGGCCCGTAAGTATATCCTGCAATTTCCATGATCAGATAAACGATAGATTTGTCGTTCAATGCTTTGAAAACCATGATCAGGATGAAGAAAACCACAGTGAAAGTCAAATGCACTTTCATACGAAGGTGTTTTTTCTCTTTTTCAGTTTTGGTTTTATCTTCATTAAGGTTTAATAAATCTACACAATACGAACTTGTTACAGCCGTTAAAGCACCATCCGCAGAAGGGAATAATGCAGAGATCAGTCCGATGATAAAAATAACGGAAATAGCCATTGGGAAGTATCCTTGAAGCGATAAAGCAGGGAAAAGGTCGTCTCCCATGATATTTTTAATATTTCCCACAGAATCTTTAAATCCAAAAATATTCGTTACCGTTTCAGCGTTTAGAGTTCCATATTCTGCGCCGTGCTGCAATGCAAAAAGATATAATAATCCTCCCAGAAATAAGAAGGCAAGGTTCACGATAAGAAGTGTTCCTGCAAAAGTCAGCATGTTTTTCTTTGAATTTTTAAGGTTATCTACGGAGATATTTTTCTGCATCATTTCCTGATCCAGACCTGTCATAGCAATTGTGATGAAAATTCCGCCCAGAATTGTTTTCAGGAAAAAGGTTTTGGAATTCGGATCAAAATTGATGAAGTGCGTATAATTTTTCTGTTCCAGAATCGTATAAGCTTCCCCAAATGATAAATTCAGGTTGGATAAAATATAAACAATACAAGCTACAAGGCTGATAATCATAAAAGAAGTCTGCAGCGTATCTGTAATAACAATGGTCTTTACCCCGCCTTCAAAAGTATACAGAAGTACCATTAATAAAAGGACAAGAGAAGTTACCCAAAACGGAACTCCCAATCCTTCAAGTAAGAATATCTGTAAAACGTTAACGACCAGATATAGTCTTGCCGTGGCACCAATTGCTCTTGAAATAATAAAAAAGATAGAACCTATTTTATGCGCTTCTACATTGAATCTTTTTCCCAGATAGGTATAAATAGAAGTCAGATTCATCTTATAATAGAGTGGAAGTAATATTGCAGCAACGATAAAGTATCCGATGAAGAATCCGATCACCATCATATAGTACTCAAAACCTCCGTAAATATATTCGGAGCCGGTCATCTTTCCTACCGTTCCCGGAACGGAAATAAAAGTAACCCCGCTTAAGCTGGTTCCTATCATCCCGAATGCAACGAGCCACCATTTACTTTTTTTGTTACCGATAAAAAATGACTGGTTATCGGAATTCCGGCTGGTGAAATAAGAAATCACCAAAAGACCAATAAAATAAATGAAAACAAATAGCAAAAGGATAGTTCCTGGATTCATGCTTGATTTTTAAATTTTAGCAAATATATAAAAAAGATCAGTCGTGAATCATGAATTTAAAATCCTGTTCGTTTCAAAACAAATTACATGGATTAATTTCTTCTCAATCAGTAGGTATATTAAAAATAAAAACCCTTTCAGATAGCTCTCTGAAAGGGTTGTATGGTAAGGATAGAATACAGTGACTAATTCACTAAAACATCCTGAAGTTCCTCACTTTTCTGGAAACTTGCCTTAGCAAAAGGGCAGAGGGGAATAATCTTCTTATCATTTTTTCTGGCAAAATCTACAGCTGCCAGAAGCATTTCCTTGCCTACACCTTTCCCGTTGTAAGCTTCTTCCACCTCGGTGTGGTCTATAATAAATCTTTCTTCTCCTGCCCAGGTATAGGTCATCATTCCTGCGCGTCTTCCATCTATGAAAGCTTCAAAACTTCCGTGTTTTTCGTCGTTGTTTTGTTTTACTTCGATCATGTTATGAGAATTTAGTTAGTATTTCTATATCGTTGGTTAATATTTTATGAACTGGACATGCATCCGCAATGGTGTGCAGTCTTTTACGCTGCTCGTCATCCAGAATACCATCAAAGCTGATGTCTCTTTTGAAAACTGCTCTTTTTGTTAATGGAAAATTTTCCAGCTCTACTTCTACATTGATGTTTTCCACATCCCATTCCTTTCTTTCAATATACATTCTCAATGTAGCTGCTGTACAGCTTGCCAGTGACGTAGCCAGAATTTCCATGGGATTAAGACCTTTATTCTGTCCGCCTTTATCAATCGGTTCATCCGTAATGATTGTATTTTCTCCAGCAGTTACTTCTGTATAATATTTTGTTTTTCCTAAACTTGCTTTTACTGTTACCGCCATTATTTTGCTGTATTGAATTGATAACTTAATGCCCCTGACGGGCATAGATCTATTTGATTTTTAAGTTCTTCAGGACTTGCGTTTTCTGCTTTTATCCAAGGTCTCTCTTTAGGATTGTAGACTTTTGGAAGTGTTTTTACACATATGGCAGAATGGATACATTTCTTAGGCTGCCAAATGACGGTGATGTTACCGTTAGGATATTCGTGTGTTTCCATATCAATTTTCTTTTAATGTTTTTTCGATTCTTCTGTCGGGAATCAGCCATATAAGAGCTACTAGATAATAAAAACCTATGGCAATATAAGGATAAAAAAATGAAGTAGTGATTCCCAGGACATAAAATACAATAGAGATATATTCTTTATATTTCGAATGGATAGCCTCTTTTAGCTTAGAATCTTCTCCCTCACACCGGATGATCACATGCTCCAGAATCGTGTAAGCAATGGCGGACATGATAAGCCCGATACCATACACTGCAACAGGATTTTTGGCGAAATTCGTAGTTCCGATCCATTCCGTAGCAACAGGCATTAGGGAAAGCCAGAACAGAAGGTGAAGATTAGCCCAAAGAATGCTGCCATTGACTTTCTTTACGGTCTGAAACAGATGATGATGATTGTTCCAGTAGATTCCTACATAAATAAAACTAAAAATATAGGCCAGAAACTTAGGAAGGAGAGGTTTGAGGCTGGCCCAGCTATTTCCTTCCGGTACTTTCAGTTCAAGTACCATGATGGTGATGATAATAGCAAGGACACCATCACTGAACGCCTCCAGTCTTCCTTTATTCATTTACTGTACTTGATTTTTAAAGTTCTGTATTTTACCTTTCAGCTCATTTAGCATATCAGGATTAATCACTCCGCTTTCCAAATCAAAATTCTCGTAAAACTTCGGCAGTGAAAAAGTATCCTTGATATCTGCTGCAAACTGTGGGAAAAACGTTTTTGCGGTATTCATCACATTTCCGCCGCCATAACCTCCGGGAGAGGTACTCATCAGAAGCATTGGCTTATTTTGAAATACTTTTACATTGATCCTTGAAGACCAGTCAAAAACATTTTTAAATGCCGAACTGTAAGAACGGTTGTGCTCTGCAAGCGAGCAGATGATGACATCACATTCCTCAATCGCTTTTAAAAACTGATGGGCTTCATTCGGAAACCCTTTCTTTTCAAGGTCAACAGAAAAAACAGGCATCGTGAAATCGTTGAGGTCAATCAGATTGATTTCCTCATCCTGAAAATCTTTCAGAACAAATTTTACCAGTTCTCTGTTAATAGAAGTGGAAGATGTACTTCCGGCAAATGCTAATATTTTCATGTTTGATATGCTGAACTGAAATTACTTTCTGTTTAAAATAGCCTTAGGAAGCGGAACATATTCGTTTTCATCGCCCGGAACCAAAGGAAATGCTTCGTGATTCTGGTCATTCCAGTTTACTTTTGCCTGATCAATCAATTCTTTATCAGAATTAACGAAATTCCAGAATATAAAACGTTCCTCATCGAATGGCTCGCCACCGAAAAGATAAACCGTTCCATTTTCACTCATCTCGAATTCGCAAAGCTTAGTGTCTTTAGCAATCATCAACTGTTTTGAACCATAAGAATTTCCTTCTGTGGTAACAGTTCCATCCAGAACATACATGGCTGCTTCTCCATAAAGATCTTTCCCGATGCTTATTTTCTTAGCTTCTTTTGTTTTGATCTCAATGAAAAATAACTTGCTGTGTACCGGAACTGCAGATGTTCTTCCGAATGCTTCACCAGCAATTAGTTTATACTGAATACCATCTTCTTCCCAAACCGGAATCTCATCTGCTTCAATATGGTGAAAAGTAGGCTCAGACTGTTCAAGATGCTTTGGAAGACCTACCCAGATCTGGAATCCGTGAAGTCTTTTATCAGTATGTCTTAAATATTCCGGCGTTCTTTCTGAGTGTACAACTCCTTTTCCGGCAGTCATCCAGTTCACAGCGCCCGGTTTTATTTCTATAGCGCTTCCAATGCTGTCTCTGTGGAAAATAGAACCTTCCAACAGATATGTTAACGTAGATAAGCCAATATGCGGATGGGGAGGAACATCAAGATTCTGATAATCTTTTAATTCTGAAGGCCCCATGTGGTCAATAAAAACGAAAGGACCAACGGCTCTTTTCTCACGGAAAGGAAGAAGTCTTCCTACCAGGAAATTTCCGATATCCGCTGCTTTTTCTTCTATGATAAGTCCAATATTTGACATGATGATGTGATACTTTTTAAAATGTTATTTAAATAAATTGATGAGTTCTGATGAAGGCTTAAAGTTTGTCATATCCTTCAAATTTCTCATCCACAATACGCTTCCATTCAGGGTGCTTCTTAATAAAAGCGAAAACATAAGGACAGAAGGGAAGAAGTTTTTTTCCACTTTCTTCAATATAATTCAAGGTTTTTTCTACTACGGCAGCCGCCGCGCCTGTTCCCGCCAGTTCAGGATCTGCTTCGGTGTGTATTAAAGCAATCTGATGTGTTGTCTCACGGTAATCTATGAATGCATAATATCCGTTGAATTCTATTTCAAATCTTTTTTCTGCTTTTAGGAGAGGTATATTTTCAAATTCTGGTTTCATACTATTTTACGTTAAGGTGTCTGTTTTCTTCAATAAACAGAATTAAAAGGCAAACCTTCCAGATTGTCAAAACCTGGAAGGTTTGCCATTATATAAAGTTAATAAAAAAAGGAATAATCAAAGATTAAGATAAATTTAATTCTTTTAATCTTCCAGATATCCGAATTTTCCTGTATTGAAATCCTCGAAAGCCTGCATAATTTCTTCTCTGGAATTCATCACAAAAGGTCCGTGAGGATAAATAGGTTCGTTAATAGGCTCACCGCTGATGATCAAAACAACAGCGTCTTCTTTTGCTTCGATGGTGAATGTTTCGCCTTCATTTTTGAACAATGCAAAATGATCTGCTTTAACAGTTTCTTCTCCATTAATAATCACATTTCCTTCAATCACCAAAGCTGCAGTATTGAAATGGGCAGGAAAATTAAATTCCGCTTTTCCTCCTGTTTTCAGCTTTGCATTCATCATATGAACCGGAGTAAAAGTACTCGCAGGTCCTTTATGACCATTATATTTTCCGGCAATTACTTCTACAGAACCATTTTCGCCAAGATCCACTCTTTCCATTTTAGAGTTTTCTATAGCCTGGTATTTCGGGCAGCTCATTTTATCTTTGGCAGGAAGATTCACCCAAAGTTGAACCATCTGAAAAATACCTCCTTCTTTTGCCCATTCTGTTTCATGATATTCTTTGTGAAGAACACCTTTGGCAGCAGTCATCCACTGTACATCACCTTCTCCGATCACGCCGCCACCACCGGCACTGTCGTGATGCTCTACTTTTCCGCTATACGCTATGGTTACGGTTTCAAAACCTCTGTGCGGATGCACTCCTACACCTCTTGGTGTATCTGATCCATTGAAATGAAATTTCGAATTGTAATCCAGCATAATGAACGGATCCATTCTTTTCATATCCAATCCAGGTACTCCCGGAATAAAATTATGAACCCTGAATCCATCACCTACAAAGTGCGCAGGTTTTGGAGATACTACGATTTCTATTTTTTTAGTTGCCATCACATTGTTGATTTATGTAAACAAAATTACCATTGTTATATGCGAAAAGCATTGATCTGTGTTAAGTTCGTAGCAACAATTCAATACAGAGAAAATGAGAAGATAAAATTGTAATTTGATTTGTTTAATCCTCTTTTGATTTCATATTCTTCCCATCTGAGATATGCAGTCTCCTGAAAACAAATCCTGATAGAATCGTTAATATTCCTACGGTGAGAAAAGTGTATCGGAATGCGTTGTGAATTTCTCCATCAATAAGATCTGTGTTTTCAAATAATTTTAAAACAATCAATCCGAATGCAATTCCGAAACCGATGGCGAGCTGTTGATTCACCGAAATTAAAGAGTTACCGCTGCTGGTCTGGAAATTTCTCAAGTCAGCGATAGAAATAGTGTTCATAGAGGTGAACTGTATAGAGTTGAAAAAACCTAATACTGCAATAATGGGAACAAACCAATATAAAGAAGTATGTATATCAGGGATGGCAAGAAGACAGATGAGTGTTCCGATAATGAATGTATTCAGCATCAATGTCTGACGATAACCATATTTATCTAAAATTTTAATAACAGAAGATTTACCGAAGATAGCGGTTAAAGCCATTGGAGCAATAATCCAGCCTGATGTTACTGCAGATTGTTTATACGCAATCTGAATCATCAATGGAAGTAATAACGGAACAGAGCTGATCCCTAATCTGGTCGCTAGATTTCCTACAATACCTACCCTGAAAGTTCTTACCTGAAACAAGTTTAAAGGAAAAATAGGATGTCCTCCCTTTTTAGCATGCTTGTAGTAATAATAAAGAAATAAGAAACCAAGAATAAACACGACAAGAACCGGAGTAATATTCTGCATATCTCCAAAAAGTTCCAAAGAAACAGATAGTAGGAGAGATGCTGCTGCGAAAATTAAGAATCCTTTTAAATCAAAATCAACATTATCGGATTTGTAATTGGGCATGAATTTTAATCCTAAAAGAATTCCCAAAATACCAATAGGAATGTTGATAAGAAAGATCCAGTGCCACGAAAGATAGTCTACCATATAACCTCCCACTAATGGACCCAATACAGGACCGATAAGGGCAGGGATAATAGCAAAGTTCATGGCTTTGAGCAGTTCATTTTTGTCAAATGTTTTAATGAGTGCCAGCTTTCCGACAGGAGTCATCAGACTTCCTCCAACTCCCTGGATCACTCTTGAAATAACCAAATGGGTGAGATTTTGAGACATGGAGCAAAACAACGAGCCTAAACTGAACAGTACCAATGAAAAAATGAACACCTTTTTTGTCCCGAATCGGTCTGCCAGAAATCCACTGGCGGGCATGAAGACTGCTAATGTCAGAACATAACTGATAATGGCATTCTGCATGTTAAGCGGAGACTCTTTCAGGTCTTTTGCGATGGAAGGCAGGGAAGTATTCAAAATGGTGGAATCCAGCATCTGCATAAAAATAGCGGTAGCCAGAATAAGAGGAAGTATTTTCTTTATTGGGGTTTGTTGTGTGTTTGCGTCTGTCATTTGGTATAGGCTGGATAGAGTACAAAGACTTCCAGGCTTATTTTTATATGAAGAGCCTGCTTGCTTTAAGCAGGTTGATCTTTAGATAAAGAAATCCATATAAAATTAAAAAAGTCCTGCGAGATTTCACAGGACTTTTTGATTTATTTTCTAGGTTTTTCTACTCCTTTCCATTCGTCACCGGCTTTTCTGTACTGGCTTAAAGTGAAAGTCTTGAAATCCTTTGTTTTGTATTCGATGTTATCGGTATTCTGTTCAAACGGCATGATGTAATAGTACTCGATATCCGTTTTGTCAGATTTGTTTCCTTTTTTTACAGAAGGAACATATTTTGAGAACTTGTAGCTTGGAAGATATTGTTTCAGTCTTGTATAGAAAGCTTTATCTTCTTTTTCGCTAGGAATGATATCCACAATGTTCAGATCATCTTTTTTCTTATCTACCCAAAGATAATAAGTCTTCTCTTCTCCTATATTTCTGTTGAATGAGTTAAAAGCAAACAGTTCTTTCGGAACCAGCTCTTTAATCTTTTCAGGATCCACCTTCGTGTAGAATTGTCCTTTAGAAGGGTCTACATACGTTTCAAGATTATACATCAAAACAGAATTGTTTTCAAAATTCTTATTTTTAAAATATTGATTCAAAGATAATTCTGCAGTTGCTCTCAATTCTTTACCTCTTGCATCCAGTTTTTTCGTTGGATTCTGAGGATTTACATATTTTACAAATTCATATAAAACGATTGGTTTTATATCCTTAAGGTGAGGATACGTTTTCAGCTGCTCTGCTTTTACAAGCCAATAGAATTGTTGATAGTAGTCATCTTTATCTGCATCTTTCACACTCTTATAAGCTAAAGCAAGCTTTTTTGAATTCAGATATTTGCCGTATTTCCCCTGTCCAAAAGCAAAACTTATGGATAATAAGACAAATAAAACAGTAAGGTTTCTTCTCATTTTTTTATAATTGATATTTTCGTTTTCCAAATATAATTATTTATTAGATATTATTTTGGATTGTCAGTTAAATTATGCCATATTGTTGATGTTAATTCAAAAAAAAATCCTGTATTGCTACAGGATTGATAAATTATAACTGAGGGAGTTAAATGTTTGAATGAGAAAAATATACATTTCAATAACGAATTTTGCTTTGCAAGTAAATATTAAACTCATAATCTCGAGAACCCGAATTACGTAACAATTTCACGAGCATAGCGGATTGACGATTGACTATTCATCAAAATACCTCTCTAATACGAAGTTTCATGCACCTTCACAGCTCTTCCACTTGGATCATTCATTTTTTTGAACGCTTCATCCCATTCTAAAGCGATAGGAGTGGAGCAAGCTACAGATGGAACCGAAGGAACAGTAGCAGCTGCGGTTTCACTTGGGAAGTGCTCTTCGAAAATAGTTCTATAACGATATTCCTCTTTGTTTTGAGGGGTGTTTAGTGGGAATCTGAATCTTGCGTTTGTCATCATTTCATCTGTGACTTCTTTTTCAGCAACTGCTTTTAAAGTGTCAATCCATGAATAACCTACACCATCTGAAAACTGTTCTTTCTGTCTCCAGACAATAGAGTCTGGAAGCATATCTTCAAAAGCTTTTCTCAATACCCATTTTTCAATTTTTCCTTCAGCAGTATTGATCATTTTATCTTGAGGATTAATAGTCATCGCGATATCCATAAATTCTTTGTCAAGGAAAGGTACTCTGCCTTCAATACCCCAGCTCATCAGTGCTTTGTTGGCTCTTAAGCAGTCATACAAGTGAAGTTTACCCAGTTTTCTTACGGTTTCATCATGGAATTCTTTTGCGTTAGGAGCTTTGTGGAAATATAAATATCCTCCGAACAATTCATCAGAACCTTCTCCTGAAAGAACCATTTTAATCCCCATAGATTTGATGACTCTTGCTAAAAGATACATTGGGGTAGATGCTCTGATAGTCGTTACATCATAAGTTTCAAGGTGATAAATGACATCACGTATTGCATCCAGTCCTTCCTGAACGGTAAAATTAACTTCATGGTGAACAGATCCGATGTGTTCTGCAGCTTTTTGAGCGGCGGCCAGATCGGGAGAACCAACCAATCCTACTGCAAAGCTGTGAAGCCTTGGATACCATGCTTCCTGTGTATCACCACTTTCAACTCTCTGGCGGGCAAATTTTGCAGTAATTGCTGAAATAACAGATGAGTCTAAACCTCCGGAAAGAAGTACTCCATAAGGAACATCACTCATCAGCTGTCTGTGAACAGCGTCTTCAAGACCTTTTCTGAGTTTTGAGATGTCTGTTGTATTTTCTTTTACATGATCAAAGCTATCCCAGTCTCTTGTATACCATTGCTGAAGTTCAGTTCCGTCCGGGCTGTACATCAGATGTCCTGGCAAGAAGGTATCTATTTTTTTACAGATGCCTTCAAGAGCTTTTAATTCTGAAGCAACATAGTAGTTTCCGTTTTTATCCCAGCCCTGATAAAGTGGACAGATTCCCATGTGATCACGGGCGATAAGGTAAATGTCATTTTCAGTATCATATAATGCGAATGCGAAAATTCCGTTTAATTTCTCTACGAAATCTTTTCCGTATTTTCTGTAAAGTGCAAGGATCACTTCACAGTCCGACTGAGTCTGAAACTCATAATCCGGAAATTCTTCTTTGAGTTCTCTATGGTTATAGATTTCACCGTTTACAGCTAATACTACTTTTCCGTCTTTTGTAAATAAAGGTTGTTTTCCGGAGGTAGGATCTACAATGGCAAGTCTTTCATGAGAAAAAATTACTTTCTCGTCCTGAAAAACTCCACTCCAGTCCGGTCCTCTATGACGGATTTTTTTTGACATTTCCAATACCTGAGGTCTTAATACTTCAGTTTTTTGTTTGGCGTCAAATAAACATACAATTCCACACATGATTTCTTATTATTTATGGAACAAATGTATGGGTGATGTTTATAAATGACAATAAAAAATATTTAAATGCGAAAAATTTTAATCAATTAATATTTTAAAGTTAAAAGTTTTAACTATTTGTTGAAATTAGCAGGTGTTTGATTAATTTTTTTCGTTGAGCTGAAAATAGAAAAACTTCTATACGAAATAAAAATGACATATTTATTAATCTATGGTAATTAATTATATAAATTTTACCCCTTACTTTGTGGCTCGAAATAATTTTTTTTCATCATTTGTGTTTTTACCTTCTTGCAATTCTCATGCAAGAAGGTTTTGTTTTTATTGTACTCCCAGTAATGTTCCTGAGACATTCCAAGAACTGAAACTGGTTCCTTCTGTAGGACCTTGCGGAATTTTTACCTGAATCGTATGTTTTCCTGCTTTCAAATCTCCCAAAGGAATAAAGTTCGGATTGGTAACCGTTCCCGGACACCAGTTTGATCTGCTGAGGTCTGATGATGAAAGTCCGTCCTGAAAATTTCCTGAAGCCGGATTGTATAAACGGTAAGAGCCACAATCTGTTCTCCATGGTATAAAGGAAAATACAGGATTTCCGTCAACCGAAATAGAATTGGCCTTCGGAACGAATTCGTCTCCGTTTTCCCATCCGCCATGTCCTGTTGTGGTATATCTTAGCTGTGCGTTTTTCACAGCTTTGTTTAAAGTGAAATTGACAAGAAGTCCTTTGTCCTGATTGAACATAGTAGAGTAGTCCTGTCCTGCCATTTCCATAATATTTAAAGTATTAAACAAAGGAATAGCGATATTATTTTTATAAATATTTTGATCGCTTTTATGAATGGTAATATCAAGGCTCACTTTATGACCTCCTTTATCATAGTTGCCAATAAATGTCCCTATCCAAAGTTCCTTTCCTGATAGAGCAGGTTTTAATTCTGTAATATCCTGTCGGTAAGGACTGATCGTCTGCCAGCTTTTTCCTTTAAGCTGAATATGATTGAATTTCTGAATACCAAAAGCAGTAAAGAATCTCATCATTTCCATAGCGGGATTGTAACTGTCGGTAGCGGTTACTCCGTAATACTGTTTCCCGTTCCCGTTTTCGTAGACAGGAAGTGTTTTTGCGCCTTTCTCTAATCCATCAAAAAAAGACTTTTCTTTATCCTGTGGAATGAAAAATACGGTTCCGGTTCTGTCATAAGCATCTCCATTGGACTGTTGTTTCAATTCTGCAAAAATATTCTCACCTTCTGTAATCGTTGGGAATTTCACCTTTTTAAGAATGATGGTTCCGTTGGCATATCTCTTAACCTGGTCGTCAGATTTTGAGGCATCAGAAAAATTGATGGTTTCATTGTCGAAAACATTCAAAGTAGTAAATCTGCTTTTCCAAAGTAAATCTTTGTATCCCAGCTGATCTGTTGTCTGAATGTTTCCTTTTAGTACGTTTTCAATGCCTGTATTCTTAATTTTTTTGATTGAACTGGCCGTAATTAAAGAATTTTTATTTCTTTCTACTTCCAGAACCAGTCCTAAATTCTGTCCCAAAACAGAAGGTCCGCCTTTAAATTTAAGATCATTCGTATACCAAACTTCAATGGTGTTTGAATTGACCTTTGTAACGGCCTTTTTACAATTATATCCTAAGATTTTTTTAGTTTCATTGGTGAGTTCAAAATCCTGTTTTCCCACAGACTCTGCATCTGATGCTGAAATAATGGATTCCGGTTTTAAAAAAGCATAAGAAACAATAGTGTTGGAGGGCTTTTCTACTTTAGTAATCTCATAAGGATAGCTGCTTTTCTGCTCTTTGATCGTGCTGTTGAGAATGAAATTTTCTTTCTCATTGACCCAAATGATAGTAGAGGGTTGATCTGTTGCTGGTTTTCCGTTATAAGAACTTACGAACTGAATTTCGTACGTCTGTGCAGAAAACAGACAGTATAAGAAAACAGCCAGAAAATTGAAAACAATTCTTGTATGCATAAATAAATGAGTTTGCTGCAAAGTTATTCTAAACTTTCCACAGCATCAAACCAGTTTTAATCTATACAGTTAGTAGACAATAGAGTTGAAATGTTACAAAATTTGTTACAGTTTTTTTAGAAAGGTTTTTAAATAAAAAAAAACTACTCCAGAAAGTAGAGTAGTTTAATGTGTTTTTTATTGGATTTAGATTAAGAAACTCTCTCAATCAAAGCCATATAGAATCCGTCATAGCCTTGGCTAGGCATTACTTTTTCATCTTTAATCATCTTGAATCCAGGATTGTTTTTGATGAACTCATCTACCTGCAGATTGTTCTCTGAGGGAAGAATAGAACAGGTAGCATATACCATTTTTCCTCCTTTTTTAAGCATTTTAGAATAGTCCTGAAGGATTTGCTGCTGTTCTTTTTTAATTCTGTCAATAAAGTCCTGGTCAATTTTCCATTTACTGTCCGGGTTTCTTTTTAAAACTCCAAGACCTGAACATGGTGCATCTATCAGAAGCCTGTCTACTTTTTCGTGAAGACGTTTGATCACTTTATTGTCAGAAATCATACGCGTTTCAATATTGTGGGCACCTGCTCTTTTGGCACGACGCTTCAATTCGGCTAGTTTCCACTCAAAGATGTCTAATGCGATGATCTGACCTTTGTTTTTCATGATGGCTGCCAAGTGAAGGGTTTTTCCTCCGGCACCAGCACATGCATCCACTACTCTCTGGCCTTCTTGTACATCAAGGAAATATCCGATCTTCTGGGAAGAAGCATCCTGAACTTCAAATAATCCTTCTTTGAAAGCGGTAGTAAGGAAAACATTTTTCTTTTCTTCCAGCTGAACAGCATCAGGATAGTTTTTAATAGGGTAGGAAACAACTCCTTCATCAGCAAGGTCAGAGATCAGCTCTTTGGGGGTTGTTCTTAAAGAGTTTGCTCTTAAAACCGTAGGAGCCTGCTCATTCAAAGCTGCCATTTCTCTTTCCCAGTTGGCACCTATCTCCTTTTCAAGAGTTTCAGCCAGCCAGTCGGGAATAGAGTGTTCTATTGCCTTTGTAGGAACTGTATTCTTTTTAAGTTTGGTAAGAATATCGGCAATTTTGATTCCGTCAAATTCTTCGAATTTTTTATAATTGGTTTTACTCCAAAGTAAATACGCAATGATCAGTTTATAGATATTGTTGGGTTTTACACCTTCACCCATATAGTATTCAAGGCGTTTTTTCCAACGGATAATATTGTAAAAAATTTCAGAAACAACGGCTCTGTCCTGGCTTCCCCATTTTCTGTTTGCTTTCAAAAGTCTTTCAATAACTTTATCTGCATATTTGTTTTTCTCAAAAAATGTCTCCTGTAGGGCATCGTGAATTCCGATCGCCAAGTTTCTGTGAATAAGTTCCATAAGTTTGCTTCGCTGTTTGAATCTGCAAAAATACGACTTTTAATTGAGAGTTGAAGATTGAGTTGGAGAGTTTGGGAATTGGAGGAGTTTAGAGTAAGCGAGTAATGTGAGCTTATATTATTGAAGCAGGGTCAATCTGTTTACTGATTTTTTAAATGGTAGAAATAAATTTTAATGCTGAATTTGTAAAGATTTTCCGAATATTTATATTTTTTATTTGTTGTAATAGTCTTTCACTTTAAAACGAATAAACCTGTGTTTTTGCTTAATGAAAAATATTTACTAACAAAAGATACACTGTTCATTACTATACTTTATTTTCTTTGCAGCAAGTTTATTTAATTTGTATTAATTCACAATATTGTGTAAAATTAACGTATGCTTATTATCTACTATACTGAACTTTATCTCTTGACTTCAACCTCCAAAAAGCTCTACCTTTGCAAAAAATAAAAATATGAGTGATACAGTACTTTGTCCAAAATGCAGCTCTGAGTTTACCTACCCAAGCGATAATATGATGGTATGTTCCCAGTGTTTCTACGAATGGGATCCGGCAGAAGCAGCTTCTGAAGCCGCAAATGAAGGGAAAATATTGGATTCAAACGGAAATGAACTTCAGGATGGAGATTCTGTAGTGGTAGTAAAAGATCTTCCTGTAAAAGGAGCTCCAAAACCGGTAAAAGCTGGAACAAAAGTGAAGAATATCCGTTTAAGACCAGGAAGTGATCATAATATCGACTGCAAAATTGATGGTTTTGGGGCAATGGCTCTTAAGTCAGAATTTGTAAAGAAAGCGTAAGAAAACATTGTTTTTCTTAAGGCTTAAAAATAAGAAAAGGAAAAAATTGGACAGTGTAATCTTTCATAAGACTTAATTGCAAGATTGCTAATGTCCGTCTGGAAGGCAGAAAGAGAAATAACCAAAAATTTCCTTAAGCTTTGGAGATACAAATGTAAGAAAAAGTTTGACAACTGATTCTTATGTTTGTATTTTTTTTATTGATAAGTGTAAGTGGATGTATAAGTTATGCGTGAAATAACTAAAAAGTAAAACTGTGAATTTGCTTTGCAATTTTACTCTTGTGCAATTGAGCCTCTAAACAAAGGAAATAAATGTAGTTCCTGATATTTTTTCATCAGTATATACAACCAGCTCTTTCCCGTTTGCTTTTAGTTTATTCCAATAGTAATTTCCTGCAAATCTACTTTCAAGAACTTCGGCTTCAAGACCGGTTTCTGTGATTTTAATTTCTTTCGGATAAAAAGAAAATTTCGGAAGCTTGAAATCATCCGCTTCAGTTTCACTGAAAATATTCACTTCCCCGAATAATTTGGCTACGTAAGAGTTGTAAGGTTTTCTGTACGTTTCTTCCGGACTGTCATTTTGAATCAGCCTTCCATTCTGTAAAATGACAATCTGATCCAGCCATGGCATGATATCCTGAAGTTCATGAGTGGAAATAATTAAAGAGATTCCATGTTGTTTTACGTATCTGAAAAGTCTTTCTCTAAGCTCGATTTTTCTCGGAAAATCCAGATTACTGAATGGCTCATCTAAAATCAAAAGTTTTGGAAGTACAGATAATGCTCTCGCAATAGCAACTCTTTGCTGCTGTCCGCCACTTAAATATTTAGGAAGTACATTCGCAAATTCCTGAAGCCCTACTACCTCAAGAAGCTCCGTTACAGTTTCTTTTTTTTGCTTTAAATTGATATTTGAAATAAATTTCCCTACGTTTTCGGCAACCGTAGCGTAAGGCATAAGATCGAAATTCTGTGCTACAAATTTCATTTCTGGTTCTCCGGGAACAAGATTTCCTTTCGGTCCCAAAAGCTTTGTTCCGTTAAAAATAATTTCCCCGTTTTCCCAATCCAAAAGACCATAAATCAGGCCCAGAAGAGTGGATTTTCCGCATCCGCTTTCACCGGCAAGAGCTATGATTCTGTTTTCTTCAAACCTTAGGTTAAGGTTCTGAAACAGGGGATTTTCTTTGTTGTGAGAGAAAAATAAATTGTTTATTTCTAATAGCATATTACAAATGTAAGGTTTTTATGAAAACATAATTTTTTTTATTATATTAGCGGAACTAATAAAAATAAATCAAAAATGAGAAAAAAACTGTTTTCATTAGCTATTCCTGCTTTATTCATTGCTGCTGTAATGGTTTCTTGTAAAAAAGACAAACCGCTTACCAGTGAGAGTAATGAGGTGGCGACTACCAAAGAAGGTAGCCAGTTCACTTTGGATACGCTAAACAGTAAGGTTGAATGGAAGGGATATAAAGTATTTAAATCTGAAAATACGAGCCATTTTGGAACAATCAAGTTTGAAAGTGGAGATGTGACGGTGAAAGACGGAAAACTGGAAAGCGGAAAATTCGTTGCTGATATGAACTCTTTAACTTCTGTAGACTTGAAAGACAGCCCGGAAGATTTAGGAAAATTAAATGGCCACCTGAAGAGCGGTGATTTCTTTGAAGTTGAAAAATTCCCAACAGCTTCTTATGAAATTACGAAAGTTACTCCGGCTACGGAAGGTGATTACAATACTCTTTTGGATGGTAATTTAACCATTAAAGGAATTACAAAACCCGTTCAGTTTAAAGCTAATGTTTCTGTGAAAGAAGGAGAGGTGAGTGTAGCTACTGAGCCGAAAGATATTAAAAGAGAAGAGTTTGGAGTAAAGTTCCAGGCTCCTGCTGAAAACGGTGTGATTAAAGACGAGGTGACTCTTCAGATCAGCGTTAAAGCTTTAGAAAAGAAATAATTTTTTTATTTAAGTGAAATAAGTGATTGAAGTCTGCCTCCCGAAAAAGAGGCAGATTTTTTTTTGACAGACTTATTATTCAACTTAAAATCGTATTTTTGCAAAACATTTTGAAAGGGTAAAATAATGATAGAAAAGATAGAAGAACTACTGGTCGAAGTAAATGGCTTCAATGCTACCTCTAAGGAAGATATCGAAAGCTTCCGAATCAAGTACAACGGTAAAAAAGGGGTTCTGAATGATTTTTTTGAAAAATTTAAAGAAGTTCCTAATGACCAAAAGAAAGAATTCGGACAAAAGATCAACACATTAAAACAGGCAGTTGCTGTAAAACTGGAGGATTTGAAAAATGCTTCAGAATCTTCTGTTGTGGTTGAAAAAGAAGATCTTACAAGACCCGCTTTTCCATTGGAATTGGGTTCCAGACATCCTATCAATCTGGTAAAAAACAGAATTATTGAAATTTTCAAATCTATTGGCTTTGCAGTAGCAGACGGTCCTGAGATTGAAGATGACTGGCATAACTTTACGGCGCTTAATCTTCCGGAATATCACCCGGCAAGAGATATGCAGGACACCTTCTTTATTGAGCAGAATCCTGATATTCTTTTAAGAACGCATACCTCTTCTGTACAGACCCGTTATATGGAGGAAAACCAGCCGCCAATCAGAATTTTATCTCCGGGAAGAGTTTTCAGAAATGAAGCAATTTCTTCACGTTCTCACTGTATCTTCCATCAGATTGAAGGATTATATATTGATGAGAATGTAAGCTTTGCAGATTTGAAGCAGACAATTCAGTTTTTTACCACTGAACTTTTCGGAAAATCTAAAATCAGAATGAGACCTTCTTTCTTCCCGTTCACAGAGCCAAGTGCTGAAATTGATGTGTATTGGGGATTAAACTCTGAAACAGATTATAGAATTACGAAAGGAACAGGATGGCTGGAAATCATGGGTTGCGGAATGGTAGACCCTGCCGTACTGAAAAATGTGAATATTGATTCTGAAAAATATTCAGGATATGCATTCGGAATGGGAATTGAAAGAATCACGATGCTTCTTTACCAGATGAGTGACATCAGAATGTTCTTCGAAAACGATATCAGAACACTGGAACAGTTCAAAACACTATAAAAAATCAAACCTCCGGAGCTCCGGAGGTTTTTTGTTTTTAATTACTGACCTAAGAAACAAAACGTAATTAAAAACTGATCTTATTGAAAAATTTACACGTGTCTGTTTCTTATGCCCATACTTGGATCAAACGCTGTTGAATTGAAGTATTGACATGCTGCAGCTCTTTGCCTGCCTCTATTATAAAGACAATCAATGTTAACATTCTATTACATTTAAACATAAAAAAAGCCTGTAAAATTTACAGGCTTTATCTTTAAAAACTTATGTTGTTATTTACTGAACTTTAAAGGATATTTTACATTCTTGTAATCATCAATGCTGGCTTTCAGTGAGCCTACTGCAAGCTCTGCTTTCAATAGCATTGGAACATGGTTAGCATCATTGGAAACCCACATGGTAACGCCTTCTTTTTCTTTAAATACTCTTCCGCTTTTTACAGAAGGAATAATTTTTAAACAGTTAATAGTACCGAATTTTGTTTTTAAATTCTCTGTTCCGACTACTTTCAGCTGAAAAGGAAACATTTCATCATCAATCCATACATTCATATTAATAACTGTTCCTACTTTCAGTTCATCCGGGCTTTTACTTCTTAAATAATAAAAACAGGAAAGCATATCCTGAACTCCTTTTATCGATTTTAAAACCTTAGAACCATTGGCCGGAGTTTTTTTATCTGTTAAAATTAAAGTATTATTATCATGATTAAAAACCGTTTCAAAATGTTGGCGATAGCTTCCTTCACGCACATTTCGTACATAGAAACTTGGTAATCCTGTCTGTGTATTGATGAAGCTTTCATATAAATCCTCCACTTTGAAGAATGCTTTTACGGCACCAGTAGTCTGTCCTGTACCTTTTACATAGAGGTGAGGCACCCCTTTGTAATTGGTTTGTTTGGTAGTAAGGTTTGCTGTTCCTGCATTAAGGAAGCCGTAGTGGATTCTGAGAGTGATGGATTCGCCGTCCGCGATATTATCAATCTGGGCTGAGCCAAAAAAGAATATTAATAATGCAAAAAGGATTGAAATTTTCTTCATAATAAGACATTTACAAAAATATTGCCAAATTTAAAATCTTAATTAATAGATATTTGACAAATCTCAGGTTTTTATTTAGAATCAATTAAATATGCTTCGCATTAAAATTAGTAAATTTGCAGTTACATGTATAATTAAATTATCTTAAATATTATGATAACCACTGATATATTGATCATAGGTGCGGGACCTACAGGACTTTTTGCAGTTTTTGAAGCTGGTTTATTAAAAATGAAGTGCCATATTATTGACGCACTTCCACAGCCGGGAGGGCAATTGGCGGAACTTTATCCTAAAAAACCTATTTTCGATATCCCTGGTTATCCTTCAGTGAATGCTGGAGAATTGGTGGATAATTTGATGGAGCAGATTAAGCAGTTTCAACCTGGATTTACTTTGGGAGAAACAGCCGTTTCCTATACAAAAGTAGATGATGAGTGGTTTGAAGTGATCACGAACAAAGGAACTGTTCACAGATGTAAAGCGATTGCTATTGCAGGTGGATTAGGAACATTTGAGCCTAGAAAACCTACTTTCGACAATCTTGCTGATTATGAAGAAAAAGGTCTTGAATATTTTGTGAAAGAACCTGAGCATTTCAGAAACAAAAAAGTAGTGATCGCCGGAGGAGGAGATTCTGCTTTGGACTGGAGTGTTTTCCTTTCTAATGTTGCCAGTGAAGTGACTTTGATTCACAGAAGAAATGAGTTCAGAGGAGCTTTGGATTCTGTAGAGAAAGTTCAGGATCTGAAAAACCAGGGGAAAATTAAATTAATTACTCCTGCGGAAGTTACTGGTGTTAAAGGTGACGGAAAAGTTGAAGCTATCACAGTACAGGTTGAAGGGCAGGAAGCTTACGATATTGAAACAGATTACTTTATTCCATTATTCGGATTGACTCCAAAATTGGGTGAGATCGGAAACTGGGGATTGAACATCGAGAAAAATGCTATTGTTGTAAACAATGCACTTGATTATCAGACCAACATTGATGGTATTTATGCGATCGGCGATATCAATACATATCCTGGAAAACTGAAGCTGATCCTTTGTGGTTTCCACGAGGCTACTTTAATGTGTCAGAGTGTTTATAACAGACTCAATCCTGGTAAAAAATTCGTATTAAAATATACAACCGTAAGTGGTGTTGACGGATTCGACGGAAGCCGTAAAGAAGCAGAGAAGGCAGTTGTGAAAAAAATTGACTAATTTTGCAGAATTATGTCAGATGTTAATATTAAAATTACCGACAGAGAAGGGGTAATCCACGATGTCGTAGCTCCTACGGATATGTCCATGAATCTAATGGAAATTATCCGTTCCTATGAATTGGCTGAAGAAGGTACTATTGGGGTATGCGGAGGTATGGCGATGTGCGCTTCATGCCAGGTATATGTAATTAATGATCCCGGTTTGGAACCGATGGGAGACGAAGAAGATGCTATGCTTGCTGAAGCCTTCCACGTGAAAGACAACAGCAGATTGGGATGCCAGTTACATATTGCCGATGCCATGGAAGGGCTCGAAGTGGAAATTGCTCCTTATCCTTAGAAAATATTTTTTAATCTTAATAAAAAACCCGTTCGAATTTTTCGGACGGGTTTGTTTTTTTTAATTATTCTTATCTTATTAATCCTTGAAATTTATTTTTAGAGATTTTTGCATTAGGGTTATATTTTTCTAATAAGGCTTCAACAATTATTTCTTCTGAGAAGGTACATTTAGGACCTAAGGTAACTTCCATATTTTTAAATGCGTCGTCTCTTATATCAATAAAGTAATTATCAATTGGACAAGGTATCTTATCATCAATTATTGTTTGAAAATTATTTAATGGATGAATTTGATTGCCATATAAATCTTTTGTTGGTAAAATGAATAATTTAAATCTGACTTCTTTTTGAAATTCCCAAATTTTAGATTTGTATCTCCCAATTTCTCCAGTTTTTATTGTAAAATTTTCATTTTCTATTTTAACTATTTGTGGCTTTAATAAATCATCTTGATCAGTATAAATTACCTCTAAGAAGTTTTCACTAAATGGAATAATCCAGTAATTAGAATTAAAGCATTCAGTTTTTGGAACCAAAGAATTTGTGATTAAGCTATTTTGAATGTCAATAACATATTCTGTATTAAAGCTATATTCTTGAAACAAGTTTTTAGAAATTTTAATTCTAACCCCTTTCATATTAGGTGTATACATATTCCAAAATGCAAGATTTTCTTCTTCATTATTTGTCCAGCAAGAAATTAAAGTATGTGAAGAAAGATTTACATCATTTTCATCAGAAAATTGTGTTTCATTTATATCATCAACATTTTTTAAGCTATTAAATCTTATTTTTTTATTTTTTAAAATTAAAGCAAGGGTTTCAATTGAAGTATAGTGATAAATGTAGTCATTCATTTTGTAATATTTTTGTGATTCTCTTTTTTTATATCTCCTCCTTAGAAATCACTTTCCAAACTGTAGGAGCCTGATAATTTCTCATTTTTTCCAATAGATTTTCTATGGTATCACTCATCAGCAGCATATCACTATTTATCTGCTTTAGAAATCCTTTGTCCACCATGTTTTGAACCAGTTTAATCAGATCATCATAAAATCCGTCAATATTCAAGATTCCGATCGGTTTTTTGTGAAGCCCGAGCTGTGCCCATGTGATCATCTCGAAAAGTTCTTCCAGTGTTCCATAACCGCCTGGCAGAACAATAACTCCGTCACAGAGTTCGTTCATTTTGGTCTTTCTTTCATGCATCGTTTCCACAATGATGAGCTCTGTCAGATTTTTATGAGCAATTTCTTTGGTTTGTAAAAACTGAGGCAGCACTCCGATTACCTTACCTTTTTCACTTAAGGCTCCATTAGCTATTGTCCCCATTAAGCCGGTTTCTGAACCGCCATACACCAATTGTATGTCTTTTTTTGCTAGGGTTTGCCCAAGCAGAAATGCCTGTTCTTCATAAATTTTATCTGTGCCGAAACTTGAGCCGCAGAATACGGTTATACTTTTCATTGTATAAGGTTTTTTATGGTTTGGATGCTTAGACAGGCTCAGCATGGCATCTCTAATTAATGCTCTTTTAGAGATAAATTTTTAGCTGTGTCATGCTGAGCCTGTCGAAGCATTTTGATTTCAATTAATTAAATATATTCAGATTAAAACTAAAAATATCCAAAATCACAAGACTTTGGATATTTAATATAGTAATTTTAATGTTCTATTTCTGAGGAATATTCGCTAAAATATCTTTCAGGAAGCTCCAGAATTTCTGTGCTGAAGGGATATTAGCTCTTTCATCAGGTGAATGTGCTCCTCTGATGGTTGGTCCAAAGCTTACCATTTCCATTTCAGGATAGTTGGCACCGATGATTCCACATTCAAGACCTGCATGACAAGCTACTACATGAGGTTTTTCACTGAACTTCTCAGTATAAAGCTTCTCCATCAGCTGTACAATTTCTGAACCTGGTTTTGGTTTCCATCCCGGGTATGAACCGCTGAATTCAACATTCATTCCAGCCAGTTCTGCTACAGATTTCAATTGTTCTGCTACTGAATATTTGGAAGAGTCTACAGAAGATCTTGTAAGGTTTAAGATTTTAAGTTCTCCGCCTTTTAATTCTACTCTTGCTACATTGTTGGACGCTTCTACAAGATCAGCCACATCAGGACTCATTCTGTATACGCCGTTATGAAGCGCTTTTAAAGTAAGGATCACTTTTTTGGAATCACCTTCTGAAATCACTTTATCTGAAGATGTAGAGTTCTCAATATTGATCTGAAGTCCCGGTTCTACAGTCGCGAATTCTTCTAAGATATCTTTTTTAAGAACTGTTGCTTTTTCTATAAATTCCTGAGCGTTTCTCACAGAAATAACAGCAGCACCTTCTCTTGGAATAGCATTTCTTAAACCTCCGCTGTCGATAGAAATTAATTCAATATTCTGGTTTTCTAGTCCGCTGTAAAGAAGTCTTCCTAAAATAATATTGGCATTTCCGAAACCTTTATGGATATCCATTCCAGAGTGTCCTCCCTGAAGACCTTTTACTTCAAGTCTTACAATTTGTCCTTTTGAAGTTTCTGTTGCATAGGTTTGCGTGATGGTTACATCTACACCTCCTGCACAGCCGATATCAATTTCATCATCCTCTTCAGTATCAAGGTTCAATAGAATTTGTCCTGTCAATTGTCCTGGTTTTAATCCTAAAGCACCTGTCATTCCTGTCTCCTCATCAATCGTAAAAAGAGCTTCCAATGCAGGGTGTGGAATATCTGAGCTTTCAAGGATAGACATGATAGTAGCTACTCCTAAACCATTATCCGCTCCTAAAGTCGTTCCTTTTGCCTTTACCCAGTCACCATCAATTTCCATTTTAATTCCTTCCGTTTCAAAATCGAAATTCACATCATTATTTTTCTGGCAAACCATATCAAGGTGCGATTGAAGCACGATAGATTTACGGTTTTCCATTCCTGCAGTGGCAGGTTTCTTAATAATAACGTTTCCTACTTCATCTACCGTAGTTTCCAGTCCTAAATTTTCACCAAATCCTTTGATAAAAGCTATTACTTTTTCTTCCTTTTTTGAAGGTCTTGGAACAGCATTTAGTTTGGAGAAATTTTTCCAGATAATCTGCGGTTCTATATTAGATAATTCCATTGAATTTTATTTTTCTCAAATTTACGAAATAAAAAATGCTTCCGTGAGACACAGAAGCATTTTTGTATGATTTTACTTGTATTAACATCCGCATTCTCCATAGATCGGAGTAGTGAATGTAGTGCCATCCGGTTTCTCAATCGTCAGAGTCCCTTCAAACAATAAAGCTTCTTCGCCTTTTATTTTTTTACCTTTTACAGAAATTTTATAATCATCATTTTCTATTTCCTTAGTAAGCAGTTCATCTACCTCCATATCGCTTGATGAAATAAGATTAAGAGCCAGTCTTTTGCCATCCAGCATCATATAAGCTGTTTTTCCGGCATCATCTGCATAGATGTATCTCTCATTTTCAAAATCAGCTTTGCTTACAGCAAAATAGCATGAACATTCTTTGATTTCTTTAGGAAAAGGAATGGTTCCGACCAGAATATTTCCTGAAGAAGAACCTGCTGAAACCGTATCCTTAGCAACATGCGAAGAATCTGCAGTAGTGGAACCTGAAACCGTTTCTTTTTCCTTTTTACAGGCTATCAGTAGAAATGCGGAAAATACAATGATTAAATATTTCATGTGTTTGTGGTTTTATTATTTGTTTATCCTCTTGCTCTTTCAAGAAGTGTCATCATTAATAAAGAAAGGATTACCAAGCTTTCTTCCTCATCATCAATATCGATCAGTCTGTCCAGCTGGAATCTTCTTCCGAAGAATGAAGGCATTTTTTTCAGTTTAAAATAAGCCTTTCCATCAATCCCTGTTACGGTATATGATGGATTAAGGAAATACCCTGTGAACATTCCGATGATAGGAAGTTCTCCCACAAAGCTGTCCCAGAACCTTACCCATGCGCTGTCTTCCTGAATTTTAAACTTAGGCTGATCGTTTGCATCCAGAACATCATAACTTGCTTTCCAGAGAGAACGCATTCCTTTTCTGGCTAATCTACCAAAGTTTTTATTGTCAATAAGATCATTCAAAGAATAAGAAGCATTGAAATCAATCCATTGATTAGCTCTGATTCTGAAAAGTTCCTTAGCCTTGCTCTCATCATTGAAAACGACAACATCTTCTTTCAACTTGAACATTTTCTGACGAACATATGCTACATAATTTCCATTTCTGTCAGTAATATTAAAGTCGCTTGCTAAAGTAGTGATTTTGAATTTGAAATCCAGAGGATAATTCAGATTGTTAAGTACCATGTTAGTTAATTTTTTTCATATTTAATTAGAGCCGCAAATATAGAGGTTTTTTTAGAGTTCTCGGATAGAGGAGAAATGTAAAATATCATAATGGGACATTAATCTCATGGTCAATTGTCAATTTTTGCTGCGTAAAGTCAATAGTCAATAATCACTTTATACAAATTCACAAACGAAGTGAATTGACCATTCATGATTCACTATTAATTATCAACTTTAATCCTTATTTTTGTACCTATGGATTACCCAAGTAAAGTGTTGGCAAAGGCAGTAGATGAAATTTCAGGACTGCCTGGGATTGGAAGAAAAACGGCTTTAAGGTTAGCATTACATTTGTTGAAGCAGCCCAATTCCAGAGCCGTAAGTCTTGGAAACTCGCTGATTAATCTTGTCAACGAAATAAAATACTGTAAAGAATGTCATAATTTTTCAGATTTTGACATCTGTGAAATATGCAGCAATGAAAAGAGAAATGGAGAATTGATCTGTATCGTGGAAGATGTAAGGGATGTTATTGCTATTGAAAATACCGGGAAATACACTGGGAAATATTTAATTCTTGGAGGTAAAATTTCTCCCATGGAAGGAGTGGGTCCAGGTCAATTAAATATTCCAAGCATTGAAAAGAAGCTGAATGAGGGGAAAGTAAAGGAATTTATTTTTGCCTTGAGTGCGACGATGGAAGGAGATACCACAGCTTATTATATTTACAAGAAATTTAAAAGCTTCAATGTGAATTTTTCAAGCATTGCAAGAGGAATTTCAGTAGGGGATGAATTGGAATATGCTGATGAAATTTCTTTAGGGAGATCTATTATCAACAGGCTGCCATACAACGAAAAGGATTAATATGAAGCTGTCCGTTATTATCGTTAATTATAATGTTACCCAATTACTTAGAAGCTGTCTCCTGTCCCTTCAGAAATTTATACAAGAGGTAGAATATGAGGTGATTGTAATTGATAATGCTTCTACAGACACTTCATGGGGTGATCTTATCCCTGAGTTTCCAAACGTACATTTTATATCTTCTGAAGTGAATGGTGGTTTTTCGAAAGCCAATAACCAGGCCATCCAATCTGCGAAAGGTGAATACCTGCTGCTTTTGAATCCTGATACGGAATTCGAAGGGTTTTATATGAAAGAACTGTTGGATTTTGCGGATGCTCAACCTTCTTTCGGTTGCCTGGGAGTGAGAATGCACGACGCAGAAGGACATTTTCTGCCTGAAAGTAAACGTTCGGTTCCGGATATGTTTAACTCTTTTGAAAAACTGTTTACCAATTTTAAAAAGAACAATTCGAAATCTTATTACAGAAACGATATAGAAGAAAATGCTGTCGCAGAAGTGGAAGTTCTCACAGGTGCATTTTTACTAGCCAAAAAAGATGTTTACGAAAAAATAGGAGGGTTAGATGAAGCGTACTTCATGTATGGAGAAGATATTGATCTCTGCTATACGTTTTTAAGAAACGGATATAAAAATTTTTATTATGGTAAAGTTTCAATACTTCACCACAAAGGAGAAAGTACCATAAAGAACGAAGTTTATCTCAACAGGTTTTATGGAGCCATGCAGATCTTCATTGATAAATACTATAAAGAATCGAAGCCTGTGCAATATTCATTTTTAAAGGCAGGATTGAAGCTTCGCCATCAGATTGAAAAGATCAAGCTAAAATAAAAAAGCAACTCAATTTGAGTTGCTTTTGTTTTATATAAGATGGTATTCTTCTTATTTAGCCGGTGCTACAGGAGTTTGTGCCGGAGCTGCAGTTTTAGAAGCAGGAGCTGACTGTTTTGCAGGAGCTTCTTTCTTCGCAGGCTGCTGTTGTGCAGGAAGTGCCTGAGACGGCTTACCTGTAATAACAACGCTTAAAAGGATAAGAACGATGATAGTTCCGCCTAGAGTCCATGTTGCTTTTTCCATGAAATCATTGGTTCTCTGTACTCCGAATTGTGCAGATGATGCACCTCCGAATGTACTTGAAAGGCCTCCTCCTTTAGGATTTTGTGCCATAACGATAATTACCAATAAAACACTGGCAACCATAACAAGAACCATCAATAGTGTAAATATAGTATCCATTAATTCTGATATCTTTTTGAATGGGCAAATTTAATGTTTTTTTACTGAATGACAAAAAAAGATGTCGCCAAATGTTGATAAAAATAAAAACGGCAACAATTGTTGCCGTTTTTTCTATAAAAATAGGATGTATTATTTAAAATCAGCATCAGTAGCCTTATTGATCTCATAAGACTTTACAGTCATCGTCATGTCCATTCCCATTTGACTTACAGAGATTGTGTAAGGCATTTTTACCCCTTCTACATCTTTGTAGTTAGAGAATGTTGTTGGAATTGTCATCTCCTGACCTTTAGCTTTTATTTTTTTTGTTTCTCCGGTTTTTAATCCTGTTGCAACACTGTAGTAATACGTTGTATCTCCACCTTTAATTGCGTAAGAATCTTCACCTCCGATTTTCTCAATTCCGCCTAATTTATAATCAGCAGATTTTGCAAAACCTAATTCTTTGAAGAGCTCTGTATTTTTTTGCTTTGCAGCAATTTCCTCAGGTGTGATATCAACTTTTTGACCCATTTGTTCAGAATAACCAGTTTTTCCGTCAAATAACTGCTTTTGAACTACCTGTCCCATTGCTGTTACAGTGGTAAGCTCCTTTCCTTCTTGTGCTTTAATGATTTTAAAGTCGATGTTTTGTCCTTGCATAGACATAGAAGCATTCGTAGTGTAAGAAGTAATTTTAGCCAGGTTAGCTTTTCCTCCGATAGCATTGATGTATTTGTCAACTACAGAAGCAACCGTTACATTAGCGTCCACTTTTTGCACAGTTGGTTTTGCAACAGGGTTAGCTTCTTTATCGAAATATTTTACAGGATAGCCTAATTTTTCCAGTCCTTCAGAAATATCAGACGCTTTACCTGCGATGAAAATTCTGCTTTGGTTGGGTAAAATGGTAGCTTTTACAGCACTTGAAACATCTGCAGCAGTTACTTTATCGATAGATTTTAAGTAATTGGTATAGAAATCAGCTGGTAAATCCTCTACTTTTTGATTTAATGCAAATATTGCTATTGTCGCCGGCTGTTCTAAAGACATAATAAAAGATCCTTTCAATTTAGCTTTAGCATTTTCCAATTCTTCCGGTTTTATTGTAGAAATTGCGTTAAGTTCATTCATGAATTCTTTAACGGCTTTGTCAGTAACTTCATTTCTTACTTTTGCACTTGCAGAGAACTCCGGTGAATATTTACTGGCAGCCATTTCTGAGTAAGCACCATAGGTAAATCCGTTTTTTTCACGAAGGTTCATGAAAAGTCTTGCCTCACCACCGCCCCCAAGAATGTAGTTGGCAATGGTTGCAGGGAAATAGTTGGTATCCTTCATTTTCAGCGTGTTCAGGTTGCTTAATGAAACAACAGACTGTACTGCAGAAGGAACATCCACTACGTTGATTTCTGTTTTAGCAACATTAGAAGCCGGCTCTAATGATGCGATAGGAGTATTTGCCTTTTTCCAGCCACTGAATGCTTTTTCGATCAAAGGTTTTACCTGATCAAATTTTACATCTCCTACAATTACTAAGTAAGCATTATCCGGAGCGTAGTATTTTTTGTAAGTATTCTGAACGTCAGCAAGCTGAATTTTATTGATAGATTCAATCGTTTCAAACTCACCTCTTGAAGTATTTTTTCCATATATCAAAGCATTGGAAACTCTTTGTGCGATAGCAGAAGCATTTTTTTCTTGAGATTTTAATCCTTCAATGGCTCTTTCTTTAGAGTTTTGAATTTCTTCAGCAGAGAATTTAGGGTTAATGATTGCATCAGCCATCAAACCTAAAACTTCAGGGAAATATTTTGAAAGTGAATTAGCAAAAGCACCTCCTGAAGAGAAACTAAGATTAGCTCCCAGATAATCTACTTTTTTGTTGAAATCGTCTTTGCTGATATTGGTAGTTCCATTTTCGAACTGTTCAGCCATTATTCCGCTTACTCCGGTGATTGCTCCTTCATTGTACGGAGGTCTGTCCATAGAAAGGCTTGCGTTTACTCTTGGCAGTTTATTGTTTTCAACCACCATTACTGTAAGACCATTGCTTAGCTGGAAGGTTTTTGGCTTAGCAATGTTAATCGCAGGAGTAGGTCCTGGTTTTGGCATTGCATTAAGATCTATTTTTTGTGCCGAAACCATTCCTGTAAAGAAAAATGCTGCAGCTATATATGTTAATTGCTTTTTCATTTGTAAAAATTTAATTTTTTATAACCATAGGTAACCCGAAAAGTTAAAATGATTACTTTTTCTCCGATACGTAATTAATGATTATTCTTTGGTTAGAATTAAGATACTTTTTAGCAGCATTTTGAAGATCCTGTCTTGTGATAGATCTGTAAATGTCGATTTCTTTGTTGATCAAATTCGTGTCCCCCATCAATACGTGGTTGGTTGCCAATGAACCAGCTATTCCCTCAATACTTGAATTGGCATTTACAAACTGGTTTTCGTATTGGTTCTGAAGTTTTTGATAATCTTCTTCAGAGATTAAAGTAGTTTGAAGTTTTTTGATTTCAGCATCAATGTCAGTCTGTAAAGTCTGTTTTGTGGTCTGTCCCATTGGAATCGCATAGAATGCGAAAATACTATAGTCTTCAAAACCCTGATTGAAAGCTCCCACTTGAAGGGCTTTTTTATCCTGGTCAACTAATTTTTTATATAAAACTGAAGATTTACCGTTGCTTAAATAAGAAGAAAGCATATCCAGGACATAAGCATCTTTTTCTTTATTAGAAGGTGTCCTGTATGAGAAAATATAAGCGGGAGTCTGAATGTTCGAATCAATAGCAGTCACTTCTTTTTCCTGAGTGATAGGAGTTTCTTTCGGGAAATCTTTTGGATAAAGGGTTCCTTTTGGAATTCCCCCATAATACGTTTCGATCCATTTTTTAGTCTGTTCAGGTTTGATATCTCCTGCCACTACCAAAGTTGCATTATTCGGAACATAATACTTTTTATAGAAGGCCTGGAATTCTTCTAATTTAGCAGAACTCAGATCTTCCATTAGTCCAATATTAGGATTATGATAAGGGTGTTTAATAAATAGATTTTCTTGAATTTTGTGTATAAAATTGCCATAAGGCTTATTATCATATCTCAATCTTTTCTCTTCTTTTACAACCTCTCTTTGTGTATCAATACCGATCTGATTGATAACAGGGTGACGCATTCTTTCAGCCTCCATCCAAAGTCCAAGTTGTTCATTGTTGGAAGGGAAGGTTTCATAATAATAAGTTCTGTCAAGGGTGGTATTAGCATTGTTCTCTCCTCCATTTGAAGAAACGATTTTGAACCAGTCTCCTCTTTTGATATTAGGAGTTCCTTCGAATAAAAGATGTTCAAAGAAATGGGCAAAACCACTTCTTCCTTTTTCATAATCTTTACCACCAACATGATACATTACGCCTGTCGTCACAATAGGAGCTGAGTTATCCTGATGAAGAATTACGTGAAGACCGTTGGGAAGGTCATACTCTTCGAATTTGATTTGCTGTGCATTCAGGATTAGCCCGAAAAAAGCTATAGCAACAGCAGAAATAAATCGTTTTTTCATAAAATTTTAAATTGTTTGATAATTAGTATGAAAAGTGAATTAAATGTTACAAAGTTTTTGGAAATATATTATTTAAAGAAAAAAATTAGAGATTAAAATATGAATGATGAATGGTGAATTCGTTTCACTTGTCAATTTGTTATGGAATTCGGGTTGCGAGATTTGAGATTATGAATAATCATTATAAAGAAATTTTTTAATTGATGGCTAATCATTCACAATTCACTAGCGAAGCGAATTGACCATTGACAAATATTGTTAACAACTCAAAACTGAATACTTCAAATTCCTAACTTCTATATGAAAGTTTGAATTCTCCTCCGAATACCTTAATTTTGTGTTCCCAAAATTTTTTTGCTGTATGGACTATTTGAAAGGACTCAATGAATCACAATATGAAGCCGTTACCTCTTTACAAGGGCCTTTGATGGTGCTTGCCGGAGCAGGTTCCGGGAAAACGCGTGTACTGACCATGCGTATTGCCCATTTAATACACAACGGAATAGACCCTTTCAATATCCTGGCTCTTACCTTTACCAATAAAGCGGCCCGAGAAATGAAAGACCGTATCGCAAAAGTAGTAGGGGACAGCAATGCAAGAAGTCTTTGGATGGGAACTTTTCACTCTGTTTTTGCAAGAATTCTGAGAATTGAATCCCATTATCTTGGATATCCTTCCAATTTTACGATTTATGATCAGCAGGATGCCCTGAATGTGATTAAAAAGGTTTTGAAGGATATGAATATTGATGCAGATCTTTATAAACCTAAAAAAGTTCAGGCAAGAATTTCAACTTACAAGAATAATTTGATTACCGTAAAAGCTTATTTCAACAATCCAGAATTGATGGAAGCGGATGAAAAAGCAAATATGAAATTCATCGGACAGATTTATCAGAAATATGTGGATCAGTGTTTCAGAAACGGATCTATGGATTTTGATGATCTTTTGTTGAAAACCAATGAACTGTTGACCCGTTTTCCGGAAGTATTGGCGAAATATCAGGACAGATTCCGATATATCATGGTAGATGAGTACCAGGATACGAATCACTCTCAGTATCTTATTGTAAAAGCTTTGGCTTCAAAATTTGAGAATATTTGTGTAGTAGGAGATGATGCTCAGTCTATCTATTCCTTCCGTGGAGCGAATATCTATAATATCTTAAACTTTAAAAAAGATTATACGGATGCTAAAACGGTATCATTGGAACAAAATTACCGTTCTACACAGAATATTGTAAATGCTGCTAATGTTGTTATTGCTAAAAACCTGCAGCAGTTTAAGAAAAATGTATTCAGTGATAATGAAGAAGGGGATAAGATCAAAATTTACCGATCTCTTTCTGATGCTGATGAAGCGAATTTCGTAGCAGGAAACATCTGGGAACTTCGTAACCGTGATCAGAGAAAATATAGCGATTTTGCTATTTTATACAGAACAAACTCTCAGACACGTGCTTTTGAAGATGCGCTGAGACGTAAAAATATTCCGTACAAAGTATATGGAGGACTTTCTTTCTACCAAAGAAAAGAAGTAAAAGACCTTATTGGTTATCTTCGTCTGCTGATTAATGAAAATGATTCTGAAGCGTTGATGAGGATTATCAATTATCCTGCAAGAGGAATTGGGGAAACAACACAAAATAAACTGATCGTTTTTGCAGACGCTCACAATATTGCAGTTTCAAAAGTATTGGAAAATCTTCCGATGTATGCTCCGCAGCTAGGGCTGAATAATGGAGTTTTGAACAAACTGAACGATTTCTGGTCTATGATTAAGGCTTTTCAGGTATTGCTGAAAACAGAAACGGCTTACAGTGTTGCTATGGAAGTAGCAAAACGAAGCGGTTTAATCAAATTTTTAAAAGATGATCAGACGCCTGAAGGGATTTCAAGAGTAGAAAACGTACAGGAATTGATGAACTCCATGCAGGGATTCATTGAAGAGCAGATGCAGCTTGAAGATGGTGATCCGAGTCTTTCCAACTTCCTTGAAAACATTGCACTTTCTGCAGATACTCAGGATAAAGAATTGGGAGATGATATGGTTTCATTGATGACGATTCACCTTTCAAAAGGATTGGAATTCCCGGTGGTACACTTAGTAGGATTGGAAGAAAACCTGTTCCCTAGTTTTATGAGCTCGGCAACAAGAGAAGATCTGGAAGAAGAAAGAAGATTATTCTACGTGGCATTGACAAGAGCTGAAAAGCAGGTCTTTTTCTCCTATGCTGTTTCCCGTTTCCAATGGGGGAAAATTACGGATGCGGAACCTTCAAGATTCTTAAGTGAAATTGATGATCAATATATCGAATTCCTTAATCCTGCTTTGGAAAAAAGATTTATCAATAATTCGGGAGTGAGGTCCAATATCTTTGATGAACATCCTTCCGAAATGAAATCTTTCAAAAAGGTGGAAAAGAAAACTATCGATAGAGGAGATACTTCGAAGCCAGCTCAGGAAGTCAGAAAACTGAAACCGGTAAGCACTGCTAAAATTATTAATCCAAGCGGAGCTTCTTCTCAGGATATTGAAGTGGGAGATAAAGTGAGACATGACCGTTTCGGAATAGGGGAAGTTTCTTTCCTGGATGGAACAGATCCTCAGAATATCAAAGCAAAAGTTATTTTCATCCATGAGGGTGAGAAAAACCTGATCCTGAAATATGCTAAGCTAACTAAAATTTAATTTCAAAATAAAATATAAAGAAAACGGATTCAATTTTTGGATCCGTTTTTTTATGAAAGTTTCCTTAATTTATCATAACTTTAAATAAGGGATAGAAAGAAACGATAACTATTTTTTACAAAAACAAAGTCTATTAGTTTTGTGGACTAATAAATAAATTTTACATTTGCACCTTGTAAAAAACATAAATGTTAATCAAATTCTAAACTATGAATAATAAGAAAACTATTCTTTCGGCCTCTGTTCTGTTTTTCCTCGGCGTATTTACTTACGGACAGGAAAAAGACAGCATAAAAACAAATAAAGACACCATAAAGACCAATAATGTAGAAGAAGTAGTAGTATTGGGTTCCAGAGCCGGAGCAAGATCTAAAGTTGACAGCCCGGTTCCCGTAGATGTATTCAATGTAAAAGAATCTTCAATTATACTTCCACAAACCAATATCGGGCAAATCCTGAATGCTGTAGCGCCTTCATTTACTTCCACTATTCAGACCAATTCTGATGGTACAGATCACTTGGATCCTGCCCAGCTGAGAGGTTTGGGACCAGATCAGGTTTTGGTTTTGGTGAATGGAAAAAGAAGACATACTTCAGCACTGGTGAACGTAAACGGAACACCCGGAAGAGGTACTGTTGGAACCGATTTGAATGCTATTCCGTCTTTCGCTTTGAACCGAATTGAAGTATTAAGAGACGGAGCTTCTGCACAATATGGGTCTGATGCCATTGCCGGAGTGATCAACCTTGATCTGAAAAGAGATACGGGAAAACTGGCAGGACAGATAAGTTATGGTGGAAACCTTACGCCAACAGCTAACGATCATACCGGAGATTTTGATGGGCAGAATATTCAGCTGGATTTGAACTATGGAAATAAAATCGGAACCAAAGGCGGTTTCTTTAATATTACCTGGTCTTCACAATTCAGAAATCCAACGTACAGAGCAGGAACAGAAAGTGGACCTATTTATAATGCTTATAATGCTATTGAACAGCGTGCATTAAATGACGGAGTGAATCTTTCTTCTCTTTTTACGAATATAAACAATACTCCTAATTCACAGCAGCTTGTGAATTACATCCATCAGTATGCACAGAATGTAAGCTATTTCTCTCCAGATTTGCAAAATTCTATTCAGGGAGCCAATACGATTTCCGCATTACAGAATGTTTTGAAATCTGCAAGTTTTACCAGAGATCAGCTTAATTATATTACAGATCAGGAGCTGGCTTACAGAGGACAGACGAGAAAAGATTTTAATATGCAGGTAGGGCAGTCTAAGCTTAATAATCACCAGTTTTTTGTAAATGCTGAGATTCCTGTAAGTGATAACTGGAAAGTATATACTTTTGGAGGATACAGCATAAGACACGGTACTTCCGGAGGATTTTACAGAAGACCAAGCGAAAGCAGAACTTTTACAGGATTGTATCCTAATGGTTACCTTCCACAGATCGGAACGGATATTCAGGATATCTCATTAGCAGCGGGAATCAAAGGAAACTGGGAAGGCTGGAATATTGATTTCAGTAATACCTACGGACAGAATTCATTTACCTATAATATCCAGAATACAGGAAATACCTCTTTGCGTTTTGATTCACCAAGAGAGTTTAATGCAGGTGGATTAAGATTTTCTCAAAATACCATCAATTTAGATTTCTCTAAAAAATATGATGTATGGGAAGGAATCAACGTAGCATTCGGAGCTGAGCACCGTTATGAGAATTTTAAAATCACTCAGGGTGAAGAAGCTTCTTATGCAACCTATGATGCTTCCGGAAATGTATGGAACGGAAACTCTGTGAGACCTACAGACTTCTTTGGAGCTGCGCTTCCCGGAGGATCACAGGTATTCAATGGATTTAAGCCTGGAAATGCTGTAGATAAAAACAGACAATCGGTAGCAGCCTATGCAGACGTGGAATTTAACTTTACCAACTGGTTATTGGTAGATGCTGCAGCCAGATATGAAAACTATTCAGATTTCGGGTCTACATTCAATTATAAATTGGCTTCAAGAATCAAGGTAGCCCCTAATTTCAATGTGAGATTTGCAGGTTCTACGGGATTCAGAGCACCATCTATTCATCAGATTTATTATAATGTAACGTCTACATTATTCACGAATAATCAACTTCTGGAAGTAGGAACTTTCAGTAATGATTCTCAACTGGCAGGATTACTGGATATGCCAAAACTGAAGCAGGAAACATCCAAATCAGCAAGTGTAGGATTTACTTACAAAATTCCTTCGGCTAGTCTTACCTTTACTGCGGACGGATATTTTACGAGAATTGATAACCGTATCATTCTTACCGACCAGTTCTTAAGAGCAAGTGTTCCTCAGAAAGCACAGGAAGCTTATGATCAGTTGGGAATCAATGCTGCACAGTTCTTTACGAATGCTATTGATACAGAAACAAAAGGTTTAGATGTAGTGATTTCACACAATGCCAGATTCTCTGGATTTAAATTAGATAACAACTTCGCTATTAACCTTAATAAAACAAAACAGGTGGGTGATATCCATTCTGCAGGACTTTTACAGTCGCCACAGCTTGAAAAAGTATACTTCTCTGAAAAATCAAGAGTCTATCTGGAAGAAGCTGTACCTAGAGTAAAAGCCAGTCTTTCTCACACGCTTTCATGGAAGGGTGCAAGTTTCTACCTAAGAAATACCTATTTTGGAAAAGTAACAGGAGCTGATATTATTGATGTAAACGGAGACGGAATTATTGATTTTAATGAACACCAGCCGATCGGAGATAAAATCATTACGGATTTATCTGCCGCTTACCAGTTTACAAAATATGTAGGATTGACTTTAGGCGTAAACAATTTGTTTGATATTTATCCAACAAAAAACCTTACAGCTTCTACCAATAATGACCAGTTTATCTATTCACGTTCCACTTCACAGTTTGGGCAGAATGGAAGATATGTTTTTGCTAGGCTTAATTTCAATTTTTAAATAAAACATAAGATAATGTTATAAAAAACAGTTCAGAAATCCTGAACTGTTTTTTCTTTATGTAATATGAATTTTATCTTTCTACCAATTCTTTCACAGGTTCACCATAATGGTCAATTTCAGTTGTATTGATCTGAAGCAGCTGATACCACTTTCTGAATGCTCCTATGAATACAATAAGCATAAGAATCATAGCTGTCGCCGCTAAAACTGCCAGTAAATACTGTCCTTTCGGAATATAAATAGCTGTTACCTGAATATAGCCCGCCCAGAATGTAATTCCAGCCATGAAAACACCCGGAATAGCCGAACATAAGGCATATTTTCCTCTTTTCATCCTAATAAGCATCGTTGTACAGACAATAAGTCCACAGGCTGCCAGCAGCTGATTGCTGATTCCGAATAGCGGCCAGATGCTGTTTACATTTCCGGTGTACACCAGGTATCCCCATGCAAAGGTGAAAAGAATACTGCTGATAATAATTCCCGGAATCCAGTTTTTATCATTAAATTTTGGAACCACAGACCCCAGCATTTCCTGTAAAAAGAAGCGTCCAACCCTTGTTCCGGCATCAATAGCCGTAAGAATAAATACCGCCTCAAACATAATCGCGAAATTATACCAATAAGCCGTCAACTGATCCATATACGGAATTTTGTTGAAAATATGTGCCATTCCCACAGCCAGCGATACAGCCCCTCCGGTTCTTCCATACAGATCAATACCTATTTTCTGTGAATAATAATCGATATCTACACCGTGTAAAGATGGATGTGCCGCAAGAAAAGAATCATAAGCCTCTTTGGGAGTGTTGATCGCAAAATAATCACCCGGCATCAATGTACAGGCAGCAATAAGTGCCATCAGTGCTACAAAACCTTCCACCAGCATGGCTCCATATCCTACGAAAAGAATTTCTCTTTCTTTGTTCAGCATTTTCGGAGTAGTTCCTGTAGCAATCACAGCATGAAATCCGGAAATCGCTCCACAGGCAATCACAATGAAGATAAAAGGAAGTACCGGACCGCCAATAATAGGACCACCGCCGTTAACAAAAGCAGTAATAGCCGGCATTTGTATAGTAGGATGGATGACAATTACTCCGATGGCCAGCATGATAATGGTTCCTATTTTTAAGTAAGTCGAAAGATAATCTCTCGGAACCAAAAGAAGCCATACCGGTAATACAGAAGCAATAAAACCATAGAGAGGAATCGCAATAGAAATGGTTTTAATATCCCAGGAAAATAAACTATTCATTGTAGGATTCTGCATCAGGGTGTGTCCTCCGATAATCCCTGCAATCAGAAGAATTCCTCCCAAAATACTTGCAAACAGAACGCTGTTCTTTTTATAACGCATAATCAGTCCCATAATGATCGCAATCGGCATAGTAATCACAACAGTAAAAAGAGACCATGAAGCTTCATGCATCGCGTTGATACAGGCTAGAGATAAACCGGCAAGGGTAAGAATCAGGATAAAAAGAATGGCAAAACCTGCTACAGTTCCTGTTGCCTTTCCGATTTCTTTAGAAGCAATCGTCGCAAGACTCTGCCCTTTATGTCTCACGGAAGCAAAGAGTACAATCATATCATGTACTCCGCCTCCCAGTACGCATCCTATCAATATCCATAAAGCACCGGGGAGATATCCGAACTGGGCAGCAAGAACAGGTCCTACCAAAGGCCCAGCCGCTGCAATAGCTGCAAAATGATGTCCGAAAAGTACATTTTTATTGGTAGCAACATAATCTTTACCGTCTGCAAATTCCACAGCAGGGGTCATATTCTGGTCGTTGAGCCTGAGGACTTTATTGGCAATAAAAATACCATAAAAACGATAAGCTATTGCAAAAATAAGAACAGATACAAAGATGAGAGTAAGCGCATTGATATTGTTTAAAGATTCCATATTGCTTATTTTTATTGATAAAAAATTAATTTATTGGTGTTTTTGTTATAAATAATTTAAACAATAGCCAAGGTAATTAATTCTCAATGAAAAAATATCAATATGTATATCAATCTAGCAAATTTGTTGTTAATATGTTATTTATTATATTGATTTATAATGTTTTGTATTTTTTTGAATAAGTAAATGTATATTATTTCTTTTGTGAAATAATGAACTCTACCATCTGATCTGTCATCTGATCCAGATAAGTTTTATCAGTGGTTCCAAAACCATGTACTCCGCCTTCTACAATAATCAGAGAGTTTTGAATTTTGGCTCTGTTTAATTTTCTGTGAAGCTTTTTAGACTGGTTCAAAGGAACTATTTTATCATTATTCCCCTGAACAATTAAAGTAGGGACTCCTCCCGAAACGAAATTAACGGGAGATATGGTTTTAAGATAATCAATAGCACTGTCCTGATCTTTTCTAATATTATACCCAGAAATTCCTTTAACAAGATTTTCCTGTAAACCGACAATTTTTTTAGACATTAACCCAACCAGAGCTACCGGAATCGTGCCTAGTTTTGTGTGGAAAAGTTTGTTGAGGTCTGCAGGGCCATAATGATCAATTACATAATTTACCTTAGCAGAATAAGAGGAAAGTTCCGGATTGCCCAGATAAGCATTGTCCGAAGTATATGCTGCCATCAGGGAAAGGTGGGCTCCGGCTGAAGCCCCGAACAATCCAATATTATTGGTGTCAAAATGATATCGTACTGCATTTTTTCTTACCCATCTTACCGCATCTTTGGTGTCTTCCAAAGGCAGTGGAAAATGAGTGCTGTCATTCAGAAGCGTATAATTAATACTGATTACGGCATATTGTTTTGCCATCAGTTTGGCAATGGTAGTTTCTACATAATTATCCGAGTGGATCACTTTATCACCTTCTATCCATCCGCCTCCATGAACATAGATTAATACAGGTAACAACTGGCCTGAAGGAGCATTTTTAGGAGTAAAAACATCCAGTTTTACAGCATTTCCTTTTCTGTTGGTTTTGTATACAATGTCCTCAGACAGATGGGCTATTTCCGGAAGTAATGTACTTTTTACAAGAGGAGCCTTAGTCTGTACCTGCGAAAAATTCTGTGAAAAAAATAAATTAGAAAAACTTATTATTAAAATAAAAAACAGGTTTGTGAAAAACCTGTAGATTGATATGTTGTGTGTTGATAAATTCATAATAAATTTTTTAAGAAAATGTTACTTTACTAACTCCTCAAAAAGCTTACCAAAAGTAGCGTTCAGGTCTTTGGATTTCCCCGGATGAGGTCTGGAAGTCTGTACAACAGAACTTCTCACAGCTGTCAGCCATCGGAAGCGTTCCGGAACATCCAGAAAGGCAATAGGGCCGCCGTCTTTAGCACCGTTCGCTATCTTCTGAAAGCTTTCCAGATTGTGAATAACATCATCATAATCCAGCTTGCTGTGCATTAGCTTAAATTTGTCCGGACACAAATAGAATTCCACTCTGATGAATTTTTCTTTTTTAGAAAACATCACCAGTCCGATATTGAAAAATTCTTCTCTTTCAACCTTAGGTACCAGGCGTATTACCGCGTATTCATATATTTTATCCTCTTGCATTTTTCGCTTCGTTTACAAAGATTTGAGAATTTTCTAATCTGGTTTTCATAAACTGAAAATAGATTTCACGGATTTCATCTGGGGTTTCATCAGCATCATTCCACTGTAACCAGTCTTCAGGAATTGTGTTAACAATTTCTCTGAAAAGAGTTTCATTCAGTATTTCATGGGCAAACTTGTCAGCCTCGTCAAGCATTTTTGCTTTAGGAAGCAGCACATGATCTTTCACATATTTGAAAGGTGTTTTGGCTGCCGCATCAAAATTCTGCCATGAATGGTGAAAATAGAACGAAGCACCATTATCTATGATCCAAAGTTCTTTATGCCACATCAGCATATTGGTATTTTTAAAAGTACGGTCAATATTGGTGATGAATGCATCCAGCCATACTATTTTTGAAGCTAAAAGCGGATCCACACGTACTCCCGGATCATAGGTAATGGAGCCGGAAAGATAATGTAACCCAAGATTCAGGCCTTCAGAATGCTTCAGAAGATCCTGTATTTCCTCATCGGCTTCCGTTCTCCCAAAATCGGCATCAAGATTGATAAAAACCAGTTCAGGAATTTTAAGCCCCAACGCTTCGGTAATCTTTCCGCCCAAAAGTTCGGAGATCAGCATTTTTACTCCATGGCCTGCACCACGGAATTTTAATACATATTTGAAATCATCATCAGCTTCTGCCAGAGCCGGTAGAGATCCTCCTTCTCTCAGAGGCAGAATGTAACGCATCACGGTTACAGTTCTTAAATTCTGCATGAAGCAAAAATAAGGTTATTTTTTTATAATCTTTTTAGTGGATTCCTTTTCACCTGCTTTATATTGTAGAAAATAAACTCCACTGCTCAAATGCTGAAGTGGTAGAATATATCCTGAATCTGTTTTATTCAAATGATATTGAACTATTCTTCCAGAAGCATCTTTAAGTGAAATTACTTCAACTCTCTTTTTAGAAATAATGTTAATATGATCTTGAGTAGGGTTAGGATAAATTTGAGTCAGATTATCAATAGCAGTTTCTGCTGTATTTAATGTGCTTATGACAACCAACTTTGTTTTGGTAGTAATTGTTCCACAGGCATTTGTTGTCAGTTTAACATTATAACTTCCTCCTGTATTATATGTGTGTATAGGGTTTTCTATAGTAGAAACTGAACCATCACCAAAATCCCATGAATAAGAGCCTGCATTTTGTGTAGTATTCATAAACTGAACTGTTCCGGTCCCGGTAACATGATAGGTGAATCTGCTGTGAACATCATTACTGGTTACAAACCACTTAGCAGGCTGATTATAAACCTCTGTTTTAACGATTTCCTTGATCAACTGAGCCTGCGCCGGACTAAGATTCCCATTAAAAGGGATCAATGTAGGATCTTTCTTAAATAAAATAGTGTAAAATGTATATGCAGCAGCCATAGATCCAATATAGCTTGGATGCGATTCGTCCTGATCATACAATTCAATAGCTGGGTTTTGCTCCCTGATTGTTCTCCACACTTTACCTACAGGCGAAACAATGCCTTCATTGGTAGCTGCCATTTCCATATATCGGCTATAGATTTGGTGATCCATGCTTTGGTAAGTACAGGTTGCCGGTATATTGGGACAGTTACCTGCATCTCCATTTTTACGTCCCCAGGTCATATAAAAGATAATATTTCCACAGGGATTTGATGTTTTGATCAAATTTGAAAGCTGAAGTGCATAAGGGTATATCTGATTTTGAACCTGGGAATCCGGAAATGACGGAAGCTGGCTCTGTTCCTGTAATACGACATAATCCCAGTTTCCCTGATTGATCGCTGTAGCAACGTCCGGATTATTAGCATGGTTTTGCAGTGTGGAACCTCCTAGTGTCTGACTTTGATATTCTAAAACATCTCCATTAGAGGTGGCAACCTTCTTGATCAAACCTGGTAAATCATTAACATAAGTATAGCTGTTTCCAATAAATAAAACACGTTTGTTTGTCTGGCTATATGTAAAATGAAAAATAATCAGGAATAAAAGAAATGTAATTTTTTTCATATATTTATAATTATATTAACTTTATATGTGTGGGTGTGTTGATTATAACGAATTTGTTTTATGAATATTGTTTTTAAAAAGAAAGTCGGTTTAGAGAATAAAGAAACAAAAAAATTTTTAGCTGATGTTTTTTATCCTGATACAGAAAAAAAACTTCCGCTGATTATATTTGTTCACGGATATAAAGGCTATAAAGACTGGGGTGCCTGGAATCTGATGGCAGAAAAGTTTGCGGAAGCAGGATTTTTCTTTGTGAAGTTTAATTTTTCACATAATGGAACAACGGTAGAAGATCCTTATAACTTCGCGGATCTCGAAGCTTTTGGCAATAATAATTATTCTAAAGAGCTTTCTGATCTTGGAGTGGTGATCGATCATTTTAGTAAAGATCCACATGTGGATAATGAAAGAATTGTTCTGATAGGACATAGCAGAGGAGGTGGGATTTCTATTATTAAAACTTCCGAAGATGAAAGAATCAACGGTTTAATTACATTGGCAAGTGTAGATACTTTAGACCGTTTCCCCAAAGGAGATGCTTTTGAGAAGTGGAAGAATAATGGAGTGTACTATGCACTGAATGGCCGTACCAAACAGGAAATGCCTCACTATTATCAGTTTTATGAAGATTATGAGAAGGATATTCACCGTTTTGATGTAGAAAGAGCTGCTGAAATGGCCAAAGCTTATATGCTGATTGTTCATGGAACGGAGGACGAAGCAGTAGAAGTGAAACAGGCGGAGCATCTTCATCTTCTTCATCCGAATTCTGAATTGTTTCTGATCGAAAATGCCAATCATACTTTCGGAGCGAAAGAGCCATGGACAGATTCTGATTTACCACAAGATTTATATAGCGTAACTGAAAAATGTATTGATTTTATAAAAGAAAAATTGAAATAAAACGTTCAAAACTGCGTTATTATAAATTAACCACCATAAAGTATAATTATGAAAAAAATTATTGCAGGCGCATTCGCGCTTTCATTATTTGTTGTTTCCTGTAAAAAAGAAGCCAAGACAGAATCTTCTGTAAGCAGTGATACATTGGCTACGGTAACACCTAAAGATTCCGTATCTGCTCCAAAAAGCGATTCTATTGCATCACTACCACCTTCTGCTTCGGGATCGCAGAATATTATCACCAAAAATGTGGGTAAATATCCTCATGATATTAAATTTTTTGAAGACAAAAGCATCACAGAAAGGTTGAAAAAACTGGCCGGATCTCAGTATGATGAGATGGTGAAGAATTTTAATGTAGAAAGTCCTATCACATCAGAAAACGGAATCTATAAATTGACAGGCTGTAAGCAACATGACTGCCCAGGATATGCTACCAGTATTTTCTATGATGCTAAGAATGATAATCTGAATGTTTCTATTGATAAAAATGGGAAAGCAACAGAATTTGCTGAAAAAGGAAAAATTACGGTTTCAGAATCATTGAAAGCGAAATAAGAAAGGATGCTAGAAGCTGGATGCTGGGAAGTTATTGACGGTATTCTATATCTATTGAAATCAAAATAGAACTGTTTTCCAAAAGGTTCTTCTTTTGGACAAAAGTTATTCAGAAAAGTTTATGAACTTCCTAGATCCAGCTTCTAACTTCCATCGTAAATAAAAAAACAGCCTGAAATTTCAGGCCGCTTTTTTATTGAATAGTGAGTAAAACCCACGCTTCCTCAACTTTGCTTTCCAGAAGCAGTTTCTGGGCATCAAGATGAATATTTTCATCAGCGTGGAAATCACCTACAGGTAATACTTCTGTATTGGCAAGCATTCCAAGATCATTTCCTGTAAATACTTTGCTGTATTTTATTGAATCAGGCAGCTGATCGAAACCAATTCCTTTGGTTACCAAAGGTTTCGGTACTTCAAAAAGACTGTTCTCATTGCTTCTGGAGTACCAGTTGCTGCCTAAACGGGCTACCATATCCAGTTTTTTCTGATCCAGATTCCCTGCTTCGTTCAGATATTCTTCTCTGATATGGATTTTTTGAACTTCACAAATCACAAGATTTCCTGCACCGCCCTGATCTCCTAATGATTTTACTTCCAGAACTTTACATTCAAAGTTGACAGGGCATTCTTCAATCAGTTTGGGCTGTACAAGATCTGCATCTTTCATCGTAAGACCGGATTTGATAAACTCATTGACTCCGGTTTCATATTCTGTAGAAGCTAAAGAAATCTGCTGTACAATCGGAAAATTTACAGTTCCGATTACCACTTCCGGTACTTCAAGAACATTTTCCAGCGTATGTTTTGTAGTATTGTCCCGAACTCTTCTTGAGGGTGAAAAGATCAAAATGGGAGGAACAGTACTGAACATATTAAAAAAACTGAATGGAGATAAATTATTATTGCCGTCTTTATCTACCGTAGATGCCAATGCAATAGGACGTGGTGAAACGGCTGTCTGCATAATGGTCTGCAGTTGTACGGAGGTTATCTCGGAGGGGATTACTGTTTTCATATTTTTACTTTTAATACTTAATGCAACTTAAGTATTCAAATGATATTAAAAAAGATGCTTCGAATCCGCTCAGCATGACACTTCTAATACTAACTGTTTTTACAGCATATTTCTAGCAATGTCATGCTGAGCAGGGTCGAAGCATTTAATGATTAATTTTTATATTAGAGAGTCGGGATAATTTTACCGGAAACTTCACCGAAACCTACTCTTACACCGTCTTTTTCAGCCCATGCTTTCATGGTAACCGTGTCATTATCTTCAATGAATTTTCTTTCTTCTCCGTTGCTTAATGATAAAGGATTTTGTCCTCTCCATGTCAATTCGAGCATAGATCCGAAAGATTTTGGATCACTTCCTGAAATGGTTCCGCTGGCGTATAGATCACCAACTTCTACGTTACATCCGTTTACGGTATGGTGTGCCAGCTGCTGAGTCATATTCCAGTACATGTGCTTGTAGTTGCTTTCGCAGATCAGATTTTGATCTCCGTTTTCAGGCTGGATATATACTTCAAGGTTGATATCGTAGTTTTTATCACCTTCGAATTTTAAATAATCTAACACTTCAGGATCCTGAGCTGGAGAAGCTGTTCTGAATGGCTCCAAAGCTTCAAGCGTAACTACCCATGGAGAAATAGAAGAACCGAAGTTTTTTGCAAGGAATGGCCCTAGCGGAACATATTCCCATGCTTGAATATCTCTTGCAGACCAGTCATTGAAAACTACCATTCCGAAGATGGCATCTTCAGCGTCTTTGGTAGAGATGCTTTCTCCCATTTCTGTATTCTTATTGATGATGAAACCCATTTCCAATTCGAAATCCAGCTGTTTAGATGGGCCAAAAAGCGGTTTGTCTGCATCTGCAGGTTTTGTCTGGCCTTTCGGACGGTTGATATCTGTTCCTGAAATTACGATAGAAGATGCTCTTCCATGATAACCTACCGGTAAATGTTTCCAGTTGGGTAATAAAGCGTTTGCCGGGTCACGGAACATTTTTCCTACGTTGGTAGCATGTTCAATGCTGCTATAGAAATCAGTATAGTTTGGAATGTGAACAGGCATCATCATTTTTACTTTATCCAAATCGTAGAAGGCTTCTTCAATGGTTTTCTGATCTTTTGACAAAATCGATCCTTCCTGTAAAAGGGTTTGAATTTTGGCACGAACCGCATTGGTAACAGGTTTACCAAGTTCAATAAATTCATTGATGGTATAGGCTTCAAAAACATTGTCGTCTAATCCTTCAATATCTTCAAAATAACCCAGATCGTACAATGTAGCAAGATCAATTACCTGATCTCCGATTCTTGTACAGCATCCGATATATTCTTTGTTAAAAACTGCGACTCCAAAAGGAATATTGTGTATAGAAAAATCCGAATTTGAGGAATAGTCTACAAATGATTTCATAAGTTTAGATTTTAGTTAGATTACATATCATCCAGAGCATTTCCCCGGAAAATTTATTTTGCCTTTTTTGTTGAGTAAGATCCTTCATCTATCCATCTGTCTCTTGTATTGACATCAATGAGGTACAGAATATTGTCCTGCTGGGTCAACAATAAAGTTTTAGTAACAGGCATTGGGATTTTTTTATTTTCAAGCAGGTCTGCTCTTAAAGAAATAATATTTTTTTTCCTGATGATATCACCTGTAAAAACATTAGAGCTGCTTTCTCCTGTGGCTTTATCATCAAAGACTTCTACATACGTGGCATTATTTCCTTTGATAATAATAAAGTCTCTTTCTGTATGATCGGCTTCATCTTTGATGAAAACGAACTTTTTGTTGTCAATATTTACATTTTCAAGATGCTGATTGATGCCTTTTCTTTGTTCAAGTCTGTTAAGGATTTCATTCAGAGAACCGTATTGAGCTTTAAGCCCCAATGTTCCCAAAAGAAAAATCCCGATCAAAAATTTTCTCATATACTGTGTTTTATAAAAAAGTTTTGCCAGAATACTGTATCCTGACAAAACTTATATTTTTTAATGTAAAATTAAAGATTACCTCTTCTTTCCTGCTCTCTCTCTAATGCTTCGAATAGGGCTTTGAAATTTCCGGCACCAAAACTCTGGGCACCGTGTCTTTCAATGATTTCGAAGAATAGAGTAGGACGGTCTTCTACAGGCTTCGTAAAGATCTGTAATAAGTATCCTTCTTCATCATGATCAATAAGTATACCTAAATCCTGAAGTTTTTTAAGATCTTCATCAATATGACCTACTCTTTCAGGAACCATATCGTAATAAGCCTCTGGTGGAGCAGAAAGGAATTCTACACCACGCTTCTTCAATTCAGTTACGGTGTGGATAATATCTTTCGTTGCTACAGCAATGTGCTGTACACCTTCACCTTCATAGAAATCAAGATATTCTTCTACCTGAGATTTCTTTTTACCTTCTGCAGGTTCATTGATAGGGAATTTTGCAAATCCGTTTCCGTTTGACATTACTTTAGACATCAATGCAGAATATTCTGTGTTGATCTGCTTGTCATCAAAAGAAAGAATGTTTACAAATCCCATTACTTTTTCATACCATTCTACGGTTGGGATCATTCTGTTCCAATCAACATTTCCTACACAGTGGTCTACATACAATAAACCTGCTTCTTCAGGCTTATAATCACTTTCCCACTTTTCATAACCAGGCATAAATGCTCCGTTATAATTTTTTCTTTCAACAAACATGTGAACGGTTTCTCCATACGTATAGATTCCGGACATTCTTACCTCACCCTGCTCATCAGTTAACGTTACCGGCTCTAAATAAGGTTTTCCACCTCTTTTGGTTGTTTCTTCGAAAGCTGCATAAGCGTCATCTACCCAAAGTGCCAAAATTTTTACTCCGTCACCATGTTTTTTTACGTGCTCGCTTACAGGTGAGTCAGATTTTAATCCGGTAGTTAATACCAATCTGATTTTTCCCTGTTGAAGCACATAAGATGCACGGTCTCTTACTCCTGTTTCAGGACCGGCATAAGCTACAGACTGAAAACCGAAAGCGGTTTTGTAATAATGGGCAGCCTGTTTTGCATTTCCTACATAAAACTCAATATAATCTGTACCATTAATCGGTAAGAAATTTTCTGCTTGAGCTATTTTCTCGGCAAATGTAAGTGTTGACATATTTTCTCTTTTACTTTTATTTTATTGGTATGCAAATTACAAAATTCTTAGATATCGCGAAAATATTACCACGGATTCATTGAATATATTTAACATAAAGTTAAAGAAGAGTTTACTTAAGTATATTTAAGTTTCTTAAGTTTAAAATTGGCTACCTACATTTGTTATACAAAAGACAAGTGAAAAAATATTTCGAAACATGAAAGCCGTAGAGATTCTCTACGGCTTTCTTAATTTTCAGACTGTTTCAATTCTTTTGTTGAGCATTCCTGCATCGGGATTATAGTTATCCCATATCTTCCATGTATCATTTATTTTTCGGATAAAATAGATCTGAGTGCTCAATTGATTCACAAAATGCTCTTCTCCGGTTTCTCCCACTTTAAACAGAAGATTCCAGAATTCCTGAGATTCTAATATTTTTTTGTCTGGTTCGTCAGTAACAATATGAATATCAAATACTTCGTAGTTGGATCTGTTGTTTTTGGTAACCAGGTGAAAATCCTTGTCGCACAGTTCCTTACTGAATTGAGATGCTCTTTCCAGGAAAGGTGAATCGGCGAATACCAAATCTTTTAGCAGTTCAGTATTGTGAATAGGGAACAGTTTATAAAACTCAAAAGCGGATGCACAGTAATCATAAACCATCTGCGTAAGATAGGATTGATCATCGATTTCTTCTTCGTCTTCTTTCCTGTATCTTACCGTAAGGATATAATCGTTAAGGTCTTTATAGCCCAGGAAGATACAAATCTTATCCAACGTTTTTAAAAATCTGAGATCACTGTGGGTTTTATCCTGATAATCATTTTCAAAAAAACGCTGAAGGGTAACATGGGAAATGGTATTTCCGATTTCAAATTTTTTACCACCTTTTAGTTCTTCAGCTTCAGAGAGTTCGTCTTTGATGATTTCGGAAAGAATAATATAATGGCTTCTCTTCCATTCACTCACATTCCCCAAAACAGAATTTCTTACCTTGGAATGCTTTACAACCTCCTCTCGTATCGAATTATATATAGTTTTCAATTTCCTTGTTTTTGAATGAGTTTTATCAAATATACTGCCAAAATATTAATATTTTCGTACGATTTTGTGATGTTAAATTCAAAATTTGTTTTATTTTTCAGGTGAAGAATAGTTTTTGAAATCTTTGTGGTTTGATTATCAGTGTTTAAACCTTTCAAAGGCAGCTCTTTCCAACATTTCTCTGTCATCCGGATGGGCAATACTGATGAGTTCCTGTGCTCTCTGGCGGAGGTTTTTACCATATAGATAAGCTGTTCCGTACTCTGTAACTACATAATGAATATGGCCTCTTGTGGTGACTACCCCGGCACCCTGTTTAAGAAAAGGTACAATTCTGGAAATTCCTTTTTTTGTTCTTGCGGTAATGGCTATGATAGGTTTTCCATCATCACTTAAAGCAGCACCACGCATAAAGTCCATTTGTCCTCCGATTCCGCTGTATTGCATGGTTCCTATAGAATCTGCACATACCTGCCCTGTAAGATCTATTTCAATGGCAGAATTGATGGCTACCATTTTTTTGTTTCTCATGATGTTGATCGGGAAATTGACTTCACTTACGTCTCTGAACGCAAATACGGTATTGTCATCTACATAATCATAAAGTTTTCGGGTTCCGAAACAGAAACTGGTAATGGTTTTGTTATCATTATAGCCCTTGTATTTGTTGTTGATCACATCATCCTGAATCAGATCAATAACACCGTCACTCAGCATCTCTGTGTGGATTCCCAGATCCTTGTGATTGGTAAGGCATTTCAGCACTGCATCCGGAATCGTTCCGATACCCATCTGAAGAGTAGATTTGTCTTCAATAAGTTCTGCCACATTTTTTCCTACAAGCATTTCTTCGGGGCCTACTTTTGAACCATAATCTACGGTAGGAAGTTCTTCTTCATGCCAAACCAGTTTATGGATTCTGCTGATGTGGATCATTCCGTCCCCATGGGTTCTCGGCATTCTCGGATTAACAATGGCAACGATGATTTTCGTCGTATCTACAGCAGCTCTTGCGATGTCTACAGAGGTTCCCAATGTACAGAAACCATGTTTGTCCGGAGGGGAAACTGTGACAATGGCTACATCAAGAGGGAGAATGTTTTTTCTGAATAGAATAGGAATTTCGCTTAAGAAAACGGGAACAAAGTCTCCGCGTTCAGAATTCACAGCATCACGCACAGGTGTGGAAACAAATAAAGAATTGATGAAAAAACTGTCTTTATATTCCGGTTTTGCAATCTCTACATTTCCCTGCTGGGTAATAGAAACCATTTCAACATTTTGTAACCGGCCAGACTGTCTTGCCAGCTCATCAATCAAATAATTGGGAGTGCATGCACTCCCATGGAAAAATACACGGTTTCCGCTTTTTATGGTATATATTGCTTCTTCTGCACTGATGTAATTATTCATATTTTGTCTTTTTTTAAAGGTGTCTAGCGTATTGATACAGCTTATAAAATGCTTCTATTCTCTCAAAGATAATCTTTATAATTTTATATTCATATAAATATTTTGAGGATATTATGCAGACTTTTGTCATGTTGTGGGAAACAATTTAGGAATAAATAAGAAGGGTTTAATGTGTTGGAATTCAATGGTTTTTGCCTTATTGATGTAGGGTTCTTAATTAGCCTGAGCTTGGAAAAATCATTGTTAGATAGAAGATACAACATCGAAACGTCAACAATTTACAGTGAATATTTTGGGAAGTCTGATCGAATATTTGTTTCCAAAAAAAACCGTCATTTAACTTAAAGAAAGTAAATGACGGTCAATTATTTTTAAACTTTGCTTATTGATAATTATATAAAGCAGAACTCATCGTATGCCATAGTTTTAATAAACTTAGACCGATGATTGTCCTTGTATTATCATATTATAAACCATACAGTCTTTTGCATACACATACTGTATGACTCGAATTTTCCGGATTATAGCAAAAATCTTCAGGAAATGCTTCTACAAATTGATTCATAAGTTGAACACAAACAATACGTGTCGGATTATCACCTCCTTTTACATTTTTTAGCTCGTTTCTCTTCATTTTTTTAAGATTTTTCATAAGTTATTATTGTTTTTAGTTTTTCCTACTCATATAGCTTTTCGGAGTACGCTTTTAAAATCTTTTAAATTTAAAAATTAATTCCGAAATATATAATTTATTCCAAAAAAACCGTCATTAAACTTTAAAAAAGCAAATGACGGTCAATTATTTTAGGTTTTTCTTAAACTGAATTCCAGATTAATTAGAAATTTCTGCGGTTGTTTTCTGCTTCATACTCCCGGTTTCTGCAAATCGTAAATGCCAACTGAACGCTTCCTGAAGTAAATGGGGAGTATGGCCTCCCTTTTCACAAGCTCTGTCGAAGTAAGATTGTAATTCTTCCTTATAATCCGGGTGAACACAATTGTCGATGATTTTCTGTGCCCTTTCTCTTGGAGCCAATCCTCTTAAGTCAGCCAATCCAACATCTGTTACCAGAATATCTACATCATGTTCTGTATGATCGGTATGGGAAACCATTGGAAGAACATGGGAAATATTGTTGCCTTTTGAAGCTGCCTGAGTTACGAAAATACTTAAATAGGCATTTCTTGCGAAGTCTCCGGAACCTCCGATTCCGTTCATGATTTTTGTACCTCCAATATGGGTAGAGTTTACGTTTCCATAGATATCAAATTCAATAGCTGTATTGATGGCAATTACTCCTAACCTTCTGATCAACCCCGGAGTATTGGAAATATTCTGAGGTCTTAAAACGAACTTGTCTTTATATTTTGACAGATTTCCTAAAACTCTTTCATAACATTCCTGAGAAACGGTAATGGAAGATGCAGAAGCAAAGCTTAGCTTACCGGAATCTATCAGATCAAATGTGCTGTCCTGCAGTACTTCAGAAAACATCGTCAGGTCATAAAAATTACTGTCTTTGAATCCTGTCAAAACAGCATTGGCAACTTTACCAATACCTGCCTGAAGAGGAAGTAATCTGTCGGTAAGACGACCTAAAAGAACTTCATTCTCAAAGAAGGCAAGAAGGTGCTTGGCGATAGCTGTTGTTTTTTCATCTGGCTCTGCAATATCGGCCGGGCTGTCTTTACGGTTGGTGAAAACAATGGCTTCAATTTTTTCAGGATCTACAGGAATGCTTTTTCTCCCGATTTTGTTCCATGGAGCTACAATTGGGATAACATTTCTATAAGGATAATCTTCAGCCTGGTAGATATCATGAATTCCGTAGACTTCTTCAGGAACTTCGGTATTGATCTCAATAATCACTTTTTTAGCCAAAGCCGCAAAAGTCACTGAATTTCCTACAGAAGTAGTAGGAACAATGCTTCCGTCTCTTTCAATATAAGCAGCTTCGATAATGGCTACGTCTATGCTTTGAAGATTTTTAGTGTGAAGAAGTTCGGCACTTTCGCTTAAATGTTGATCGATGAAGAGAATTTCACCGTTATTGATCTTGTTTCTTAAGATAGGATCTACCTGAAATGGCATTCTTTTCTTCAAAACATTGGTCTCTGCCAGTTTTCCGTCGGTACCGTGACCCAATGAAGCTCCGGTCATCAAAGTGACTTTCAGGTTTTCTGTTTTTCCTCTTTCTGCAAGTGCCGGCAAAATGGCTTTGCTGTCACCTGCTTTTGTAAAGCCGCTGGACCCGATGGTCATACCGTCTTTAATGATTTTTACTGCATTTTCAGCTGTAGTAACTTTTTCGTGTAGACTTTCTAATCTGATTCTTTCTAACATGTAATATTGATTTTGTTTTAAACCACCATTACTTAGGATGCGTTATGAAAAATAATGATGGTTAATATGTTAACCATACCTCACAAATTTACGAAAAAAGACGCTTTAAATAAAGGATTTAAAGCGTCTTTTGTATGTATTCAGTAGTACTTTCTTGATAATTTTACTGTTTTATTCCAGCCATGAAGTTTTATAAGAAGGATCTTCTACTTTTAAAGCTTCTTCTGTAATTTTTAAAGGACGGAAAGGGTCTACCATTACGGCATATTCTTCCGTGAATTTTTTACCGATACTTCTTTCCATGGCACCAGGGTGAGGTCCGTGTACAATGCCTCCTGGGTGAAGGGTAAAGTCCATTAAATCAATGTGATTACGGCTCATGAAATCACCTTCTGTATAGAATAATACCTCATCAGAATCAATATTAGAGTGGTTGTAAGGTGCAGGAATAGCCTGTGGATGATAATCATACATTCTTGCACAGAATGAGCACACTACGAAATTATGTCCTTCAAAATTCTGGTGAACCGGTGGCGGTTGATGAATTCTTCCGGTAATCGGTTCGAAGTTTTTAATATTGAATTTATAAGGATAAAAATAACCGTCCCAGCCTGCCACATCAAACGGGTGTGTAGCGTAGATGAAATCTGTAATCTGGTTTTCTTTTTTTACTTTGATTAGGAATTCTCCTTTTTCATCGATGGGTTCTCTGTAAGTAGGAGCAATCATATCTCTTTCACAGAATGGAGAATGTTCCAATAGCTGCCCGAATTCATTTCTGTATCTTTTCGGAGTATAAATAGGAGAGTGGCTTTCTAATACAAAAAAAACTGTATCATCAGACTTCAATTCCACCTGATAAATGGTTCCTCTCGGAATAATAAGATAATCTCCGGTTACGAATTCAAGATCACCTACAAATGTTTTCAAAATTCCGGTTCCGTTATGAACATACAAAAGCTCATCACATTCTGCATTTTTGTAAAAGTAATCCATCGATTTTCTTGGCTTTGCCAATCCCATTTTCAGGTCGTTATTCATCAAAAGGATCTTTCGGCTGTCCATAAAGTCATCTTCAGGAGTGACGTTCATTCCCTTAAACATTCTTGGAGCAACATTTTTTTCCACAGCAATTTTTGGAGTGACATCTTTCGGCTCACCGATAGATTTGATCTGCGTAGGGCGGTGGATATGATATAACAAAGAAGAAATACCATGGAAGCCTTCTGTACCGAAAAGCTGTTCATAGTAAAATTTATCTTCCGGAGACTTAAAGATCGTATGCCTTTTTGGTGGGATATTTCCCAAGTGATGATATCTCATTTTACTTTCATATGTAGTTTCTCAAATTTAATCATTTTTCATGAATTGGCTCAACCTATATTTTTTGCATTAAGTTTTGTATTTGAAAAATAATTGTTAGATTTGTCTAACAATTTTAATTTCATGAAACGAATATTATTTTCTATTACTTTTTTATCAACCTATTGTTTTGCGCAGGAGACCGATAGTTTGAGTTTACAACAGACTAAAAATCTGGATTCTGCGAGAGTTACAAAGAGGGAAATCAAGACAAGTAACATTGAAGATGTAGTGGTTACCGGTACCATAAAACCGATGAGCAGGTCTAAAAGTCCTGTAGCAGTAGAGATCTACAGTCAGAAATTTTTTCAGAAAAATCCTACTCCCAGTATTTTTGAAGCCATTGCGATGGTGAATGGGGTAAAACCTCAGCTGAACTGTTCTGTTTGTAATACAGGGGATATCCACATCAACGGATTAGAGGGACCTTACACCATGATTCTGATTGACGGAATGCCGATCGTAAGTTCACTTTCCACAGTATATGGATTGAGCGGAATTCCAAATAGTCTGGTTGACAGAATAGAGGTTGTGAAAGGTCCTGCATCATCTATTTATGGTTCTGAAGCGATGGGAGGAGTGATTAATATTATCACCAAAAATGCACTGACCGCTCCTAAATTAAGTGTTGACCTGATGACAACAAGCTGGTTTGAAAATAATCTGGATCTTTCCACCAAATTCAATGTAGGAAAGAATGCAGCTTCATTATTAAGTTTAAATTATTTTAGTTTTCAGCAAAGAATAGATCAGAATAAAGATAATTTCACGGATACCACTTTACAAAGCAGAATTTCCGTATTTAACAAGTGGAATTTTAAGAGAAAAGAAAACAGACAGGCAAGTTTTGCTTTGAGGTATCTGTATGAAGACCGTTTTGGGGGAGAAATGCAATGGAATAAATCTTTCCGTGGCAGTGATGAGGTGTACGGAGAAAGTATTTATACAAATAGAGCAGAGGTTTTCGGTTTATATGAATGGCCGATGAAAGAACATATTGTGACTCAGTTTTCTTATAATTATCACGACCAGAATTCTTTTTATGGATCCAATCCGTTCAATGCTACACAAAAAGTAGCTTTTGTGCAGACGTATTGGGATAGAAGCTTCGGGAAACATGATATTATTGCCGGACTTACTTTCAAAAGAACTTTTTACGATGACAATACACCAGGAACATTAGCTTCAGACGGTATCACCAATGCCCCGATGAAGTCTCCTATCTGGGGAGCCTTTATTCAGGATCAATGGGAAATCAATGATAAAAATACCTTATTGCTTGGATACCGATATGATTATGATAAAGTACATCATTCCGTACACTCACCGAGGTTTGCATGGAAATTCAACCCTAATCCGTATCACACTTTACGTTTCAACTTTGGAACAGGATTCAGAGTGGTTAATTTATTTACAGAAGATCATGCAGCATTGACGGGTTCAAGGGAAGTTGTAGTGAAATCAGACTTGAAACCGGAAAGATCCATCAACGGAAACCTGAATTATATCTGGAAAATCCCTGTAGGTAACCGAATGGTGAACCTTGATGCTTCTGCTTTCTATACTTATTTCAGTAATAAAATTGTAGGGGACTTTGATTCTGATCCTAATAAAATTATTTATGATAATCTCCACGGATATGGAATTTCAAGAGGAGCTTCCCTGAATGTCGATTTTAGTTTTCAGTTTCCTTTGAGTGTTAATCTGGGAGTGACTTATCTGGACGTATACCAGAAATTCGATAACGAAAATCAAAAAACACAACAGCTGCATGCCCCGAAGTGGAGTGGTACTTATAACCTGACGTATAAGTTCGAGAATAACCTGACCATCGATTTTACAGGACAGTTCTACGGATCAATGCGACTTCCTGTTTTAGTGAACGACTACCGCCCTGAATATTCACCCTTTTATTCTTTGGCTAATATTCAGGTGTCCAAGAGTTTCAAATCCGGATTTGAAGTGTATTGCGGAATGAAAAATTTATTCAATTTCAGACCTAAAGATCCCTTGATGAGACCATTTGACCCATTTGATAAGCATGTTGATGATCCTATCAACAATCCTAATCATTATACTTTTGATACGGCATACGGCTATGCACCGATGCAGGGAATCAGAGGATTTCTGGGAGTAAAATATACTTTAAAATGAAAAAAATAGCTTTATTTTTAATGTTAGTGCCCTGTTTTTATCTGTCTCAGATGAAGACAGGCACTTTTTCTGATCTTGAGGTTCAGCAGAAAGAAAATCCGAAGCCGGTTGTTATTCATCTTTACACCGATTGGTGTGCTGTTTGTAAAATTGAATCTTTTCGCTTGAGTAAAGATAAAGAGCTGGTTGATATGATCAATGATCATTTTTATTTTGTCAATTTCGAGGCGGAAAAGACGAAGGAGAAAATTCATTTCCAGAATCAGGAGTTTGAATATCTGCAGAATGGAAATTCCGGAATTCATGAGTTGGCGCTGGCTTTATCTAAGAATAAAAATCAGCCGGTTTATCCTTTATGGGTATTTCTGGATAAGCATCAGAATCTGGTGTATTATCAGGAAGGGCAGATGACGCCTGAAAAAATGAAGCAGAAGCTGTTGGAGATTTCTGCTTTGTAATGTGTGATATTTAAATTTAGACAATTATATACAATTTCACATTAATCCTGCTATCTTGTTATTATGACTGTCATTCTGAATGTAACGCAGTGAAATGAAGAATCTAAGCTTTACATGAGATTCTTCCTTCGTTAGAATGACAATGGTGTAAAATCCTATATAGCCGTGTAAATTTAAATATCTGCATCAATCAGCACTGCCAGTTGAATACAAGGCTCGTCAGAACGGTTGCTCCATGCGTGATTTGTTCCTCTTTGAATGACGATGTCGCCCGGTTTCAGAAGTGTTTCCCCTTCTTCCATGATGAGGTAAAGCTCACCGGAAAGAATAATGATATAATCCAGTGTGGAAGTTTGATGCATCATCGGATGAGGTTCATTCTTTTTCCATTCTACTCCTAAACCCTTATCAGGAGGAACTACTACATATCGGAAGTAAGTGCCGTTCTTAGGCGTTTGCGGAAATCCGGTATTGGGAATTTGGGTTTCAAAGTCCAGGTTGGCCGGCATTGTCTGGGTATTCCATACATCTGAAATGATCAGTCCCGGAAAATGTTCCACAGCATTTTCTACCTGTTGGTCTTCTATAATAGTAGATTTTCCGTCTTTCGTTCCTGTTACGATTCGTCTTGGTATTTTGTTCATAGATTAATGTTTCATGATCAGTTTATGACCTTGGGTCTGATTATTTTTTAGAATAGAATGTGCCTGCAGAACCGTTTCTAAAGAAAGATTTCCAACGATTTTATACTGAGGAGGAGAAATCGTTTCATTTTCAATAAGTCTCTTTATTTCAAGTAAACTGTTTTTATAATACTCATATTTTTTAACCATTCCGTAAGTATAATTGGAGATGTTCATAATCAATGTCCCTTTATTGAAGAGGATTTCGTGAGCATCTTTTGTAACCAAAGCCGTCACATCTACATACGTTCCGTTAATTTTCAAAACTTCTGCCGTAATTTCTGACATGGAGTTTCCCACCAAGTCAATTCCAAATTCAAAAGGCTGATCATTATTGGCTTTTACAATATTTTGAATAAGATTCTCTTCCCTGTAATTAATGATCTGATGCTTTTTGAGTCCCATATTGAGGAGAATCTGTCTGTTTTCTTCACTACCCACTGTGGCTGTGATTTTTTGGATACCATGGGAGAGTAAAAGTTTAATCAGAAATGAACCCACACCTCCGGTTGCTCCCGTTACCAGAACTGTATTTTCGGGGTTAAGTTTCAAACGGTTAAAGATTTGTAAAGAAGTAAGTCCAGCCGAAGGAATAGAAGCTGCCTGTTCAAATGAAATATTTTTAGGTTTAAAGGAAACAATGGCTTCAGGAATGGCAATATATTCAGCGTAAGTACCGTTGCTTCCCATAGAGCCGCTTCCACAGTAGACTTCATCTCCAATATTAAATGCTGTAACTTCGGAACCTTTATCCACTACAATTCCTGATAATTCTCTTCCTAATATTGGGGAACTGATCAGTTTTCGTTCCAATTCATTTTCCAGCATCTGATAGTCGATAGGATTGAAACCGCTTGCTTTAATCTGGATTAAAACTTCATTGCTTTTGGGCTGAGGCTGTTTGGCAAATCCATCTTCCAGCTTTCCATTTTTATTTAAAATAATTGCTTTCATTATTGTTAATTTGATACACAAATGTAAAAAGGGAATAGTTTATATTTGCTACTAGTTAACCAATGGTAACTAGTTACCTTCATGAAACTATTATGGCAAAAATCATTGAAAACGGTATCGAAAGAGAAGCCAGCTGTACAGAAGAGTTATTCGCAATGCGCGACAGTCTGGATGTATTGGGAGGAAAATGGAAACTGATGATTTTACGGTATCTGACGAACAGACCGGATCAGATGATTCATTTTAAAAAGCTGGAACGCAGTATTGAAGGAATCTCTGCAAAAATGCTGAGCAAAGAATTAAAAGAGCTGGAAACCAATCTCCTGATCACGAGAACTATCCAGGATACAAAACCGATTACGGTAACGTATGCGGTGACGGAATATGGGAAATCTGTATTTCCCGTGACGGAAACATTGGTGAATTGGGGGCTCATTCATCGTGAGAAAATCAAAGAATCAATGAGTTCTTCTGATGTATAGATAAAAAATCCTCAGACTCATTTAGAGTTGAGGATTTTAAATAATACCAAATTGTTTATTAATTTTTATCTAACCACGATTGTATCAGCTCAGCGTGATCTTCCACCCATTCTTTAGCGGTGGCTTCTTTATTTTTACTCTGTTCCATTTTCATTAAAAGATCAGACATATTTTTATCATCAAAATGAAGTTTTGAAAAGAATTTGGCCAGCTCTGGATGATCTTTTGCAAAGCTTTTTCTGGAATAGGTTTTAATCTGCTCTGCTTCACCATATATCTTTTTGGGATCATCAAGAAACTTAAGCTTCATTTTACCAAACATCCAGTGGGGCTGCCATCCGGTTACTATAATCCATTCTTTACGTTGTATGGCATTCTGTAATTCGGTGATCATGGCAATGGTAGAAGAGTTGATCTGCTGAAAATCCAGCTTATAATCAACAATCGCTTTATCTGTTCCAGTGGTTAATCCGGCTCCTTTTTCAATCCCAATGATTCTATGATTGAATTGATCTTTATGCTGATTGAGCTCTTCAATGGAATTAACAGGAACGTATTCCGGCACAACTAATCCGATACGGCCGTTGTCGTAATTGGTTCCAAGATGAGTCAGTCCCGGAAACTTAGCCAGCTTTTTAGCATGGGTGTAAGGAAGCCAGACTCCCATGAAAAGGTCTGTATCTTCATTATTCATTGAAGCCATAATCATATCTGTAGAGGCTTTTTGAATAATTACATGATAACCTTGTTTGTCAAGAATGGCTTTCGCAATATGGGTCATCGCCACATCTTCTGCCCACCCGTCTACCATTCCTATGGTAATATATTTGGAGTTTTTTATGTTTTCACACGAACTTAATGCTGTAAATATTAACATTAAAACGGGTAAAAACAGATATTTAAATTGTTTCATTTTATTGCTTTTTCTTTACAAATCCCTGGGTAATACGATCGAGGATAATGGCTAAAATCACTACGGATAAACCACTTTCAAATCCTAATCCGATATCCAGATTATTAATTCCTTCCAATACTTTCTCTCCCAAACCTCCTGCAGCAATCATTCCTGCAATAACGACCATGGATAATGATAATAATATGGTTTGATTGATCCCTGTTAAAATCGTTTTCATCGCTAAAGGAAGCTCTACTTTGAACAAAATCTGACGGTTGGTCGCTCCGAAAGCTCTGGCTGCTTCTACAATATCTTTCGGAACGGCTTCAATTCCCAAAGTTGTTAATCGAACCGCGGGCGGCATCGCAAAAATGATGGTCGCAAAAGCTCCGGGTACTTTACCGATACTGAAAAACAGTACAGCCGGAATCAGATAGACAAATGCGGGCATGGTCTGCATCAAATCCAGTAAAGGACGAATAATTTTGTCTGCTATTGTGCTTTTAGCCGCTAAAATTCCCAAAGGAATAGAAAGAATAAGAGCCGTAATGGTGGACACAAAGATAAGTGCCAGTGTTTCCATGGTTTCTTTCCAAAGTCCCATTAAAAATATTAAACTTAATCCGGCTGCTGTTACTACAGCGATGCCTTTCCCGGCTTTCCATAATGCCAGCAGCGTAAAAAAGAGAATGATTACATAAAAAGGAGTGTTTGTTAAAACCCATTCAATCCCCATAATGGAGGAATTTCCCAGATGTTTTATAACATCAAATACAGGCTTTCCGTTTTCTGTGAGCCAATTGATTGCAGTTTCTACATATTGGCCTATATCTATAGTTTTATTCATCTTATTGATTGTTTGCGATTTCTTTTAATTCTATGATCTCTTCTTCGTTAAACTTGGTGGCTTCTATGATGAGTGATAATTGGGTAATAAGACCTAAGAATTTATTGTTTTCATCTACCACAGCGATGGACGATTTATTTTCGGAGATCAATGGCAGCATTTCTTCTACAGTCACTTCAGGATAAACTGAAGGAACATTGCTGTTGATGATTGATTCTACCGTAGGTTCTTTCTTTTTGGCGATGCGTACAACATCGTTAAGGGTTACAAAACCAAGAAATTTATTTTGAAAATCCACAACAGGTAAGTTTTCCAGACCTGTAGCTCTCATTTTTCTTAAAGCGCCTTCAGGACCGTCTTTTCTGAAACGTACTACTGTAGCTTTATCAAACATTAAAGATCTTGCGGTAATAATCGTTTTACGGTCTACTTTCTCAACAAACGCTTTCACATAGTCGCTGGCAGGATTGGTTAAAATATCTTCCGCTGTTCCTATTTGTTCTATCACCCCATCTTTCATAATGACGATACGGTCTCCGATTTTAATGGCTTCATCCAAATCATGCGTAATAAAGACAATGGTTTTTTGTAATGTATTCTGTAGTTCAAGCATCTGATCCTGCATTTCAGATTTTATCAAAGGATCCAGTGCGGAGAAGGCTTCATCCATAAGCAACACTTCAGGATCGTTAGCCAGAGCTCTTGCCAATCCTACTCTCTGCTGCATTCCTCCTGAAAGCTGGGAAGGATACTGATTCTCAAAACCATTTAATCCTACAATATCCAATGCTTTCTGTGCTTTTTGATCACGGGAAGCTTTGTCTTCACCTCTGATTTCAAGTCCGAAACCTGCGTTGTCGAGAATTGTATGATGGGGGAGCAGTCCAAATTTCTGAAATACCATACTCATTTCCGTTCTTCTTACTTCCAGTAGTTCTTTGTTGTTTTTCCCGGTAATATCATCGTCATTGATGTATACTTTTCCGGAAGTGGGCTCATTTAGCCTGTTAAGACAGCGCAGTAAAGTGGATTTTCCACTTCCTGACAATCCCATGATCACAAAGAATTCTCCTTCATAGATTTCAAAACTGGCTTTGTTGATCCCTATGGTACAGCCTGTTTTTTCAAGAATTTCCTTTTTGGAAAAACCTTTGTCCAGAAGTTCCTGAGCTTTTTCTTTGTTTTTACCAAAGATGATGGTCAGGTCTTCCACTTTAAGTTTTACTTTTCTAGTGTTTTCATTTTTTTCCATATTCAGAATTTTTCAAATTAATAAATGATATAAAAAATTGTACACCAATTCATTATATACGTTTAGCTTTCGTTGTTCTGCTGATGACGATAGGATAAAATAATTTGCTAAGCCTTTAATGATAAAAGCTTTAAACAAAAAAATAACAGCATAAAGACCTTGTGGCCTTATGTTTATTTTAAATATTTCAATAGATTATACTCTAGAAGAAGAGTGTATCATGTAAAAAGAAACCGATCTTTTACATAGATTCTACAATTAAATTACTGATGAGGTAATTACAGATATGTGTACTGAACAACTTGAATGGCTACATTTGATCAAAATGCTTGCCAGCATCAAAAAACTGTATATCAATTTTTTATGACGGTGCAAATTTACGAATTTTATATTAAATGGATTTTTGCGTGTGTAAGGTGTTGATTTTCAATATTGTTATGGAGGGAAAATTTCACAGGAATTTTTTCTCTTATCATTCAAGTTAAGAGAAGATGAATATGGTAATTATTTTAAAAGATAACCTGTAAGATTATTTCAATAAAACGGCAAGAATGGCAAGGATAGCGGGTAATGCCTGAACGAAAAATATTTTTTTAGCAGCAGAAATTGCACCATAGATTCCGGCAACGGCTACACACCCTAAAAAGAATAATGCTACATTGGTCTGCCATTGAGGATCTTCAATCAAAAAAGACCAGATTAGTCCGGCAGCCAGAAAACCATTGTAAAGTCCCTGATTGGCAGCGAGTCCTTTCGTTGGTTTAAACATTTCTGCAGGCAGAGCAGCTTTAAAAACTTCCTTACCTTTGGTTTCCCATGCAAACATTTCCATCCAAAGAATATAAAGGTGTTCCAGTGCAACAACAGCGATCAGAATTTTAGCAACGATTTCCATGATTCAATATTTTCTCATTGTAAAACTAAAAAAATAAAGTTAAGTTTGAGTATTAATTCTTACAATGGACTCATTCAAATCACATTTAAACAAATTTATTATTGTAACTGACGAGGAATATGCTTCTATTGCGTCTTTTTTTCAGGTTCTTGATGTGAAAAAGAAACAGAATCTGGTGCTGGAAGGAGAGATCTGCCGGACGATGTATTTTGTGGTGAAAGGATGTCTGAGAAAATTCTTCATCAACGAGAAAGGAGTGGAGCAAACCACAGAATTTGCCATTGAAAACTGGTGGATAACGGATACATTTGCTTATGAAAGACAGATTCCAACGGATTTTTCTATACAGGCTGTAGAACATTCTTCTATTTTGGTGATTGATCTGGAGCGTCAGGAAGAATTATTAAAAAAACATCCTGTAATGGAAAGGTATTTCCGGATGATCTATCAAAGAGCTTATGCAGCTTCGGAAAGGAGAATCCGTTATTTGTATGAAATGTCCAGGGAAGAGCTTTATATGCATTTCAGCACATTATATCCTTGGTTTATCCAGAGAATTCCTCAATATCTGATTGCTTCGTTTTTGAATCTTACTCCGGAATATCTGAGTGAAATCAGAGCAAAATTACGATCTTAAACCAGTTTAAGATTTTTACGAACCAGAAACCGGAAATTTGTCATGTGATTAAAAGCTAATGCAATGACAGATAATAAAAATCAATTTCCGCAACTTTTTTTAAGACTGGCTCTTGCCGTTACAATGCTTTCTGCAGTGGCAGACCGATTTGGGTGGTGGAGCAAAGAAAATTCATCATGGGGAAACATGGAGCGTTTTAAAGAATATACAAGAACACTGACATTTTTCCTTCCGGAAGCGTTAAGTACGGTTTCAGCGTATGCCGCTACTTTTTTAGAAATCCTTTTTCCTTTGATGCTGATTTTTGGATTTAAAACAAAGTTGGCAGCCTATGGAAGCAGTATCTTAATGTTGATTTTTGCCATATCCATGACCATTGCATCAGGGCCAAAAGCTCCACTGAACTATTCTGTGTGGGTGGGAAGTGCAGCCGCTCTTTTACTGGCGGTACAGCAACGTTATTCTTTTAGTATAGATCAATTAACCAAAAAAATATAATATTATGAGCGCAAGATTAAATATTGCAACAGTAGATTCAGCAGCATACAAAGCCATGCTGGGATTGGAAGGGTATTTACAAACTATTTCTTTAACACACATTCAGAAGGAACTGATTAAAATCAGAGCTTCCCAGATCAATAAATGTGCGTTCTGCCTTGATATGCACACCAAAGATGCCATCAAATACGGAGAAAGTCCTCAAAGAATTTTTATTCTGAACGGATGGACAGAAGCAAAAGAATTTTTCACTGAAGAAGAGCAGGTGCTATTGGCAATGACAGAAGAAATTACACTGATCAGCGATAAAGGATTAACGGAAGAAACGTATCAAAAAGCGAAGTCTTTCTTTGACGATAACCAGATTGCTCAGATCATTATGGCGATTATTACCATCAATGCCTGGAACAGAATTGCAGTAAGTACTCATCTTCCGATTGCAAAATAATGGCGCGGGGAGATGGAAGATGGAAGTTGATGAAGACTGCATCATCTACGGATGTTTACTTTATTTAAAAACAGCCTTTCAATTTTTTTGAAAGGCCGTTTGGGTTCAAGATTCAAAGTGACAGTGTAGCATAGTTTGGGTATTAATTCTAAAATAAATTCTAAGGTTAGCTTTATTTTTTAACCGGAATTACTTTGTTACTCTGCTTTTTAATTAATAAATAGCCACAGGATTTACATTCACCTGCGTAGAACCTACATACAAAGGCTGTCCCAGCACAAATAAGAACTCCCATACTTTTTGTTTCACCAAAGGACGGCTGTCAATCAGCTCCAGGTTATAAATTCCTTTTTTAGCCAGCATAAACTGGTTGATGGGGAATTCTTCTTTACTTTTTGGGTTAGGATATACTTCGGAAGCCCAGGTGTCACCACCAAAAGCTACGATTCCCTGATCGGCAAGCCATTTTGCGGCATCCATACCGATTCCGGGCTCTGTTTCCAGAAATTGTTGGTTATTTTTACCAATTAATTCAAGCCATCCGGTATTAAAAAGAACAATATCACCTTTTCTTAGAGTAAGTCCTTGTTTCTTTAAAACAGATTTGATGTCTTCCACCGTAAATTCTGTTCCTCCGGGTACGATTGATTTTCCATAATGAGTAGTCATATCAAGGACGACACCGCGGGTAACGAAAGGAGGTACTTTTTCAACACCCAGTTTTTTTACGCCTTCCACGGTTACAAAATCTGTAGCTTTATTTCCGTTGTAGTAGGTGTTGTCAATACCAATGTGCCCGATGCCGTTCAATTGTGTTCCCACTCCGGTCCATCCGTTTACTAACTCGTCATTGAAGGTGAATTTATTAGAACCTATGCTTTTTCCACCCTGTTCTCCCGGTTGAATATTATATAAATTGAAACTTCTGTGTCTGAAAGCAGGCAGATTTTTATCCATAGGAACAGCAAGTGCTAATGTTTTGCCTTGTTTTACCAGTCCTAAAGCCTGTTTTACAACTTCGGGGGTTAACAGATTGGCGGCTCCAATCTCATCTTGCGCACCGTAAGCAGAAGGATACCATGATTTGTCTTCCGGATTGACGAGGGTCTGAGCACTTAAACTAATACTGTTAATAGTCAATAGAGTGGCTAACCCGAACATTTTGATCAGATTATTTTTCATTTTTAAAAAGATTTGGGGGGTAGGGGAGGAAAGCGAGAAGCAGGGAGAGGGAAGTTATTGAAGACTTATTGTATTTGCAGCCTCCTTCTTCCAGCTTCCAGCCTTTACATTAAATTTCGCTCAACGCTGAATTGATGAAGTTCAATTCTTCCTGTGAAAGATCAATAGACATTGCCTTTGTGTTTTCGATGGCCTGTTGTGCATTTCTTGCACCTGCCAATACTACTGTAATAGCCGGTTGCAGCGTAGTCCATCTTAATACCAGTTGAGAAAGGCTTACTCCTTTTTCCTGAGCGATAGGTTCTATTTTTTCTAAGAAAGTTTTTACCTTATTCAAATCAAACTGAGAGAAATATCCGTTTCTGTGGTCGTTATCTTTCAATTGGGTTTCCTTGAAATATTTACCGGTTAAAAGACCTCTTTCCATAGGGCTGTAGACGATGATTCCCGTATTGTTTTCCAAAGAATAAGGAACAAGATCATTTTCGATCGCACGGTTCAGCATACTGTAAGAAACCTGGTTGCTGGCAAGCTTTAAAGTTCTGTTGGCTTCTTCCATTTGAGCCACACTGTAGTTACTTACTCCTGCAGCACGAACTTTTCCCTGCTGGATCAATAACTCCATAGCTTCCATAGTTTCGGAGATAGGTGTTGTGCTGTCCGGCCAGTGAAGCTGTAAAAGATCGATATAGTCTGTTCCTAATCTTTTTAAACTTTCTTCAACTTCTTTGATGATGTTTTCTTTAGAAGCCAGTTTGTAAACCGGAATGGTTTTTCCTTCGTCTTCTGCATCAAAGAAAAATTCTCCTTTGCCATTATTGCTTCCGTCCCAAACCAATCCGAATTTTGTTAAAAGCTGGATTTTTGAACGGTCTTTTCCTTTGATGGCTTCACCAATCATTTCTTCACTCAGTCCGAAACCATAGAATGGTGCTGTGTCGATAGAAGTTACCCCGTGATCCAGTGAAGCATGAATAGAATTGATAGAATCCTGTTTTTCATTACCGCCCCACATGTTTCCACCGATAGCAAAAGCACCGTGTGTGATGGTTGATAATTCCAAATCAGTATTTCCTAATTTTCTATATTCCATTTTGTTTGTTTTAAAATTGTTGTTGTAAACCACCCCGTCAAAAATTCTTTGAATTTTCGCCACCCTTCCGGAGGAGGGGAATTCTCGCTGTTTCAATGGTGACACTTTTAAGAATTTAAGTGTCTGAAAGCTGTCGTGACTTCTGTGGTTAAAAATTGTCTGTTATTTATTTAATTCTTTTACGACAGCTTCCCCAACGCTTTTTGCTGACTGTGGATTCTGTCCTGTGATCACTCTCTGATCGGTTACCACATGATTCTGCCAAAGCCCGGATTTTTCAAATTTTGCGCCTCTTTCTTTCAGTTTATCTTCCAGTAGGAAAGGGACAACGTTTGTTAACTTTACCTCAGATTCCTCTTCATTGGTAAAAGCATTGATTTTTTTACCGTCTACAAGATATTTCCCGTTATTCAGTTTGACATTCACCAAACCTGCAGGGCCATGACATACAGCGGCTACAATCCCACCGTTTTCATAAATTTCAGAAGTAATATCTGCCAGTTCTTTATTGTCTGCAAAATCCCACATCGCTCCGTGTCCTCCTGCATAAAAAATGGTTGAGTATTCTTTTGGGTTAACCTGAGATGGAGTCATAGAATGATCAATCTTGTTTTTATATTCTTTATTTTCCCAAAACTCTTTGTTGACAGGATCTTTCAAATCGAAGCCGTCTACCGGAGGAGTTCCTCCTTTCGGGCTTACAAAGTCAATTTCATATCATGCTTTGTGAAGAACTTCCCAAGGGTGAGAAACTTCACCCAGATAATATCCTGTATCTTCACCTGTACTGCCTTTCTTATCATGGCTGGTTACGACGAATAAAATTTTCTTTTTCATATTCTTTGATTTTTTGGTTTGAGCCTGAACGAATCCTATCATAAAGACTGCAAGCATTAACAACGCTAGTTTTTTCATAATTAAATGATATGGGTAAGATAAATCTGTGGTTTTTCCTGAAGCTTCTCATCTACCAGGGCACCGAAAGCCTGAATGTAAGGCTGTTGATTGTGTTGAGCCAGTCCTTCCTCGCTTTTCCAGATTTCGTAGAAAACAAATTCATTTTTGTTTTCAATACCCTGATGCAGGCTGTAAAGCTCACAAGCTTCTTCTTTTCTTGTTTCTTTTACCATATTCTGAAGAACTTCCAGGACTTCTGTCTGATGTTCTTCTTTTGCTTTTATAATCGCTATAAGATGAATTTTCATAATTAAATAAAATTTTCAATTGAGTTATAGATAGGTTTCCATTCCAGTTCTGCTCTGGCTTTATCCGAACTGCATCTGCTGCTAGACGCAAAGCCGAAATAACCTCCTGCAGGACCGAATTTATCAACTGCTTCCTGAATACTTAATGACTTTGCAGGTTTTAAACTGTATTTTTTACTGATGTTTTCTGCTATATTTTTTAAAGAAGATGAACCGTTTTCAGCATAATAAATAGAACCTCCTTTTGCTTTTTCCAATGCAAGTACATACAAGTCTGCCAGGTCTTCAATATGCAAATTAGACCAGATATTTTCACCTTCACCAAAATACACTCCATGTCCTTTTTCCTTAGAGAAGTTGATAAGAGCAGGGATTTGAATGCTGTCTTTTTTTATTCCTAAACCTTCTCCATAAACCATGGTAGGAACAATAACAATGCTTCTTATGCCTTTGTTTGCAGAGTGCAGTACATGATTGTTGATAAGAACTCTTGATGCCATCTCCAGTCTTGGCTGCAATGGGAAATCTTCTCTGAAGATAAAATCACTTTTTCTACCATTCTCTTTTCCTCCAAAAATAGCTGATCCTGAAGTAAATATAAACGTTTTATGACTTCCTTCCAGAGCTTTGATAAAGTTATCTGCTGCATAAGCATCATCCGCAGAATCTGCATTATGGATAATCGCATCTACACCGGAAACTGCTGTTCTGATAAGATCTTTATCATGAATATTTCCCACAATGGTTTTGATTCCCAATGACTCCAGTTCCTGAACGTGAGCTTCATTACGAACCAGTCCTGTCACTTCATAATTCCTGTCAAGGAGTTTTTTTGCGATAGTTCCGCCAATATAGCCGGTAATACCTGTGATCAGTATTTTTTTCATGATACCAATTCCGGTTTCAATTCTTTTTCAAATACATTTCTTACATGCGCTCTGTACAATTTCATATCACGCTCTATATTGGCATTCTTTTCCACATCATGGAAGTGAAAGCTTTCCATTTTCTCTAATGAAACAAAGGCATTCATTCTATGAAATCCAAATAACGGACCTTCATCCACACTTTTTTCACTGAAAAATTCTCCGGGAAGCGTGAAAGCTGTTGCAGGAGCATTCCAGCTGGTAGTCAGCATATACTTTCTTCCTCCAAGCATTCCTCCTGTACCATAGTTGATTTCCGGATTCTCAGCTTTTCTTCCGTCGCTCATATAAATTCCTTTGGCATGACCCGCTGTGAATACTTCGTCAATATATTTTTTAAGTCCGTTAGGAAGCTGGAACCACCAGATGGGAGTATGATAAATGATATAATCTGCCCATACAAACTTTTCTACTTCTTCATTTTTGTCATAGTTTTCACTTACATTCGTGATCTTTACCTCTACGTTCTCGAATTCTTTAAGAACTGTTAATGTATTTTCCGCGATTGTTTGATTATATTTTCCTCCGGAATGTCCGAAATTTTGCCCACCGTTGATGATTAGTACTTTTTTCATTTTTTTATGATTGTTTAAATTTTACTCTGCAAAGTTAGGATGGATTGTTGTATAATAAAAATAATATAAATTATATTAAAGTATTATTTAAATGATAGTTTGAGAGATTTAAGGTTATATATGTGAATGGTCAATGGTCAATCCGCTTCGTTTGTGAATTTTTTAGACGTTTTGGAGTACGTTGTGCGAGGTATGAGATTTGAGGTTTAAGGTTTGAGGTTCGGGTTGTTTGATTCGAGGTTGTAAGTAATTAATCATTCACAATTGACTTTGCGTAGCAAAAATTCACCATTCACTATTGACCATTTCCCATTTCATGGTAAAATATCATATTCTCTCTGAACTGGAATTCCTTTCTGTCATGTAAATTTGTTTAACAAATTGAAGGACAATGATACAGATAGCTGTTTTTAGTGATGTGCATGGGAATCTTCCTGCATTGGAAGTTGTGTTGAAGGATATAGAAGCAAGAGGAATTCATCAGAAATTCTGTTTGGGAGATCTGGTAGATTTTGCACCCTGGGGAAATGAAGTGATTGAAAAAATAAGAAGTCTGAATATTCTTTGTTTAATGGGAAATCATGATGAAAGGATTGCTTTTGATATTCCTGTTGTTCCTCTATCAAAGCATTCTGAAGAAGAGACTGAAGCAAGATTTATAGCAATAGATCATTCTAAAAAATATATTACAAAGGAGAATAAAAAGTTTTTATCAGAACTGCCTTTTCATTTAAAATTAAACTATAAAGTAGGGAAGAAGCACTGGGATATTCAGTTGGTTCATTCCAGTTTATCAAGTAACGATACCTATTTATATGAATCAGAAGAGGATGAGATTTTTATGAGAATGCTGAAAGAATCTCAATCTGACGTCATTGTCATGGGACACACCCATTTATCTTTTAAAAAACAGTTTGAAAATAACACATGGGCCATTAATTGTGGTTCCATGGGGCGTTCTAAAGAAGAAAACAGGCTGGCTTCTTATTTGGTGCTGACTTTAGACGAAGAGAAAATTACTCCTGAAATTGTACAATTATCTTATCCGCTTGAAGAAACCATTCGTGGAATTGAGGAAAGTGATATTCCGGATTATTATGCTTCATTTCTGAAGAATGAAACATCATTAATATTATAATTATTTTGTAATTTTGTATCAGAATATTAATAATTAAGTCATGGTTAATTTAGAATGGTATCGTACTTTTAAGGCGATCTATAAAACCGGGACATTGACAGGTGCAGCAGATGCTCTATTCATATCACAACCCGGGGTGAGTTTGCATTTAAGTTCTCTGGAAGCTTATGTAGGATATAAGCTGTTTGACAGAACGGGAAGAAAAATGATCCCTACAGAAAGAGGGAAAGTATTGTTTAATGCAGTGGCTGAGCCTATTACCAAACTGGAAGATGTAGAGAAAAACTTTCAAAAGTCTACAGAAAAGCATACTCCAACCATCAGTGTTGGGATGTGTTTTGAAACATTTCAGACCACCTTGGAGCAGTATGTTTCTTCATTACCTTTTAATCTGATTATCAGCTTTGGAGAATACCCCGAAATGCTGGATCAGCTGGACAAAGGAATTCTTGATCTAATCATTACTCCGAAAAAAGGATCTTCACCCAATATCGAACATGAAGCATTCTCTTCGGAGCAGATCATCCTGGTAGGAGGGAAAGGTGTAGATAAAACAGCTTTCAATAAAGTGTTGAAAACAAAAGATGCAGATCAGATTGAAGAATGGCTGAAAAACGAAAAATGGTACGGAACCACCGGAGATATGGAGCATCTTTTCCAGTACTGGATATTGAATTTCGGACATAAACCTAATTTCCGCCCCAATTATATCGTTCCCAACATGAACTCAATCATCCGTTGTCTCAAAGGGGGAACAGGATTAGCTGTTGTTCCTGATTTTCTATGCAGGAATGATATTGAAAGCGGTGATATTCAGCTCATCTGGGAAGGAAAGAAAAAGTTTGAAAATACCCTGTATTTCGGATGCCGTAAGAAAACCAATTATCAAACCGAAATTGAACATATTAAAGGGTTATTCCGTAAGGTGATGGCTTAATAAGACCATATCTCTCATTTGTAAACCGTTTTCATAAATAGGATCCGGATAATTTTCAATAAAGAAATCTTTCAGAATTCCACTTTTGATGAAATCGTTTTTCTCATAAAATCTGATCTGTTGGAAACCGGTATCTGAGGTTCCAACAGTCAGTGTTTTATAATGATTTTCTTTCGCAATTTCTTTTGCTTTATTCATTAGGATACTTCCGATTCCTTTGTTTCGGTAGCTTTCAATCACAGCAATATTTTTAATTTCCAGTTCGGTAGTACTTTTCTTATACAATGCCATTACGGCAATGTTTTCAGTACTGTTGTGTAAAAGATAAATGTCAGAATTGAAAATATATTGATTGATTGCTTCTTTAGTTTCATCTGCCAACAATAATAAATGATAAGGAATTTCCGAATCAGAATGCAATAGATTGAAAGTGAAATCTTCCATTTACAGACTCATATGAATAAGTGGATAGTCTTTTCCTGAACCGTCTTTCTCGGATCTTCCGGTCTTTTTGAAACCCATTTTTTCATAAAATCCGATGGCTTGAGGGTTTTGTTCATTCACATCTACTTTGGTCAGTCCGGTTTTCTCTTTCATAAACTGATAAAGTGTTTTTCCGTAGCCTTTTCCACGCGTGTCATTATGAATGAAAAGCATTTCCAGATTGCCTTCTGCTACAGATGCAAAGCCTTTAGATTCATTATTTTCAGTAATTAAATACACTTCCAGATGAGGAAGATAGTCTCTTGGAATGGCTTCTTTGAAATAATTGAAATCCTCTTCGGCAAGAAAATCGTGTGTTGCTTTTACAGCGGATTCCCATATTTCCATCATTCTCGGATAATCCTCTGCTGTAGCCAATCTGATATTTTGTGACATGATTTTTAATTTTGAACAAAAATAAAGAAAATTTGAGGAAGTAAGATAGATGCTGGAAGTTAGAAGCTAGAAGTGGCATGATAGGTTTTATCGACCACAATCATTTCCCTTCCATGAAGGGGTGGATTTTTGCAAAGCAAAAAGACGGGGTAGTTTAAAGATTATCCTAAATCTCTTATAAAGCAGTTGTTTTTAGAAGAAACAGTAAAATTGGTAGGCAGAATTTTCAATTTTTTGTTGCAAATTTGTTTATCACTTTATATTAATCATTAAAATAAAGACTTATGCAAAAGAAAACCTATACAGGGCAGCCTGTGGTAACATTAAATAACGGAGTGGATATTCCGGCTTTAGGATTCGGAGTGTGGCAGATGGAAGACCTGAAAGAATGTGAAAACGCGGTAATCAAAGCGATTCAGACAGGGTACAGAATTATTGATACGGCTGCCATTTATCAGAACGAAACGGCAGTAGGATCTGGAGTTAAAAATAGTGGAGTAAACAGAGATGAATTGTTTATCACATCAAAAGTATGGGTTCAGGATCACGGATATGAAAAAACGAAAAGTGCTTTTCAGAGAACATTAGACAGACTGCAGATGGATTATCTTGATATGTATCTTGTCCACTGGCCGTATGGAGATTTTCTGGGCACTTGGAAAGCGTTGGAAGAATTGTATCATGAAGGGAAAATCAAAGCTATTGGAGTGTGTAATTTTACTGTTGAGAAGCTGGAAGAGTTGAAAGCCAATTCAACTGTTTTACCGGTGATTAATCAGATTGAGCTGCATCCTGTATTCCAGCAGAAAGAATTGCAGGTATATGACAGAGAGAATAATATCGTAACACAACCTTGGAGCCCGCTAGGAAACGGTAACGCGAATCTTTTAAGCAACCCTGACTTGAAAGCTATTGCAGAGAAATACGGAAAAACAGTAGCGCAGGTCATTCTGAGATGGCACCTGCAGGAAGGATTTGTGGTGATTCCAAAATCTGTAACTCCATCCAGAATTGAGGAAAACTTTAATGTATTTGATTTTGAACTTACAGAGGATGAAATGAACGTTGTTCGCTCTTTAGATACAGGAAAAAGATTATTCTTTGATCCTAAAGATCCTGAATGGGAGCAAAAAATGCTAAACTCCGTAGCAGATATTTAATTTCAGAATTAAAAATAAAATACTCCCGCAGCTTTCACAGGTTGACAGATTATGAATCTGAGTCATTGTGAGACCTGTGGGATTTTTAAATAAAAAATAACCCATGACTGCAAAAGAATTCATAGAAACACTTACATTGTTTAAGAACGAAAAAGAACTTGGCAAAGTTGATAAGTTTTTCAAAGGAAATGATGGAGTTACCAAGAGCTTTGGTGTAAAATTTGGAGATGTTTTTACTACGGCTAAGGAATTTTCGGAAATGTCTTTAGACGAGATCAACAAGCTTCTTGACAGTGATTTTTATGAAGTAAGAATGGGAGCGGTGAGCATTATGGATTTTCAGGCAAGAAATAAAAAAACGTTTGAAGAACAGAAGAAAGCTCTTTTTGATCTGTATCTTAGCCGTCACGACCGTCTCAATAACTGGGATTTTGTAGACAGGGCAGCACGCAATGTTATTGGAGAATATCTTATGGATAAACCTAGAGATATTTTATATAAACTCGCTTATTCCGACAGTCCATGGGAAAGAAGGACAGCTATTGTCTGTACACATGCATTTATCAGAAAAAATGATGTGGAGGATACTTTTGCTATTGCGGAAATCCTTATTCATGATCCTAATGAATTGGTAAATAAAGCCGTAGGAAGCTGGATCCGGGAAGCCGGAAAAAAAGACAAAAAGAAATTGCAGCATTTTCTCAACACCTATGTGAAAACCATGCCTGCTGTTACATTTTCTTATGCAACAGAAAAACTGGATCCGGAATCAAAATTGCACTATAAAAACCTCAGAAAGGAAAAATAGACCCTGATTCATCCAATGCACAATAGGTGTTTATTCCCAATCACAAACTCTAAACCTTGAACTTTAAACCTTGAACCTTGAACCACTTATGTTTTGGCCAGATACAATCAGTAAAAAACTAGGGATACAATATCCTCTTATTCAGGCTCCGATGTTTGGAGTAAGTACCGTAGAGATGGCTGTTGCCGCAACGAAAGCAGATTGTCTCGGATCACTGGCACTGGCTGATCTTTCTGCAGATCAGTCTGTGGAATTGATCAGAGAAATGAAAAAGAGGACAGACAAACCTTTCGCTGCCAATATTTTTGTACATGATATTCCGGAAGTGACAGATGCTTTAAAAGAAAGATATACTAGAACCAAGCAGTTTATTGGGCATTTGGCAAAAGAAAATGCTATAGAAGTACATCTTCCGGATCTTGAAGAGATCAATGTAAGTACTTATCATGCGCAGATAGATGCTGTTATCGAAGAAAACTGTAAAATTCTAAGTTTTACGTTTGGAAACCTGGATGATCAAAGTATTCGGAAACTAAAGGAAAACGGAGTTATTCTTATAGGAACCTGCACTTCTGTGAAAGAAGCTTTGCTGCTTGAAAAGTCAGGCATTGATATCATTTGTGCCCAGGGAATTGAAGCTGGAGGACACAGAGGAAGTTTTGAAGCAGAGAATATTCCGCAAATCGGAGGGTTGTCTTTACTGTCACAGATCTATGATCATGTGAAAGTGCCTTTGATTTACGCAGGAGGAATTTATGACGCAAAAACATTGCAGGCTGTTAAAGATCTGGGGGCTCAGGGTTTTCAGGTGGGCAATCTTTTATTGGCTTCTCAGGAAAGTGCTTTACTGCCTTTTGAAAAGGAAAGGCTTAAAAAAGTAAAAGAAGACGAGATTGTTTTAACAAAGAGTTTCTCCGGAAGGTATGCCAGAGGAATTAAAAATCAATTTATAGAAAAGGTTGAAAATTCAGAATATATTTTACCATATCCTTATCAGAATAAACTGACCAATGCATTGCGTAAAGCAGCAAAGAACCTGCGAAATCCAGAATTTGTAGGGATCTGGGTGGGGCAGTCTATTCATCAGTACAGCGATCTTTCTACAGAAGAAATTTTGGCAAAACTTATTAGCCAAACTGAAGCTGTATCTTAAAAAATAATAATAGTTTTAATTGATATAAATTACGAAAGAGGTTGAAGATTTTTCTTTATAAGGTGATAATACCAATCCCTTTCAATATTGAGAAGGATTGATATTTTAGTTTATTTAATTGCCCAAAGAAACATCAAGTATCTTTCCAATATCCTTCTTTTCAGCTTTTAAAACCCCATTGAGATAAAATTGTACCTTTAAAGTAGATTGGTCACTTAATCCAGTTGCCTTTACTCTAATTTTTGGGGAAGGACCTGTTCCATTATCTCGTACTTTATTTACTGGACTTGTCCATGAGGTACCATTTATATCTGTAACTGGAATATCATCCCAATAGGGAGGAGAGGGAACAATGCTCTGATAAAGAATGTTGGTGATTGTAGAGCCCTGTGATACCTCGACCTTATAATACCACTCTTTATCTGTAAGTTGGGGCTGCTCATCGTTACGATCGCTATCGCTACACGAAAGAAATGTTGCAAATAAACCCATAATCATTAGAAAAATAATTTTTTTGTAATTTTTTTTTGTGTTGTTTTTCATTGAAATTAATATTTAAATTAGTGTGGCTGAAGGTAATGTATATTATGGAATGATGATATAAAACGAGATCCTACATAGACCTTACATAGATGTAAGCTAGATATGATGTATGTACGACATTAGTTTAATTGCTTAACTGTTTATGAATATTTTGCTTTGTTAAAATGAAAATATTAATTATGTTGTTGAATGAATTTAAATTGGATTTTAAAAAAATCAATGAAAAGCCTCTCAGATAAGTTTGATTTTTATGCTTTTTTGAAAAAATATATATCATTAATATGTTTTAAAATTAATAGTAATTTTATATTTTCGTGATCAGGATTATTGGATGGGTTGAAGTTATTTTTATTAAAATTCTTTCAGAAACATCTGGTAAATCAATTATAAAACTAAAATCAGCGAAAATATACATGAAATTTTCAGAAGGAATTCAGAGATCACTTCCGTTCGGCTATCTGTTTCTCGTGGTGATGGGAATATTAAAAGAAAGCGTCTTTTACTATCAGATCAATATTAATATTCTGAAATACTCAACAATCATGGATATTCTGATAAGCCCGATTGCAACGTTAACGTCTCATCCGGTCATATTGATTGCCCTTATTATTATAATTGTATTCTCATTTGCCTTTCCTTCTTTTTTGTCAAAGCAGGCCAATAAAAATAAAAAGTGGGCACTGAAGATGGCATCTCTTAAGGAACATGAAACAATGACTAAAGAGGCTATTGAAAATCATTTTACCAATATGTTTGTAAGGTTTCTTGCCATGATGCTACTGTCTTTCTTCGTAGGAATAGGCTGGGGAGAAGGAATTGGACTCACAAGAAAAATAAGAGAAAACAAGCTTAAATATGATTATAAACTGAACTATGGAGATGAAAATTCTGAGCAAGTCTATGTGATAGGATCCAACAGTATGTATTATATCTATCTGGCTAAAGGAAATAAAACAATAAAAATAGCACCTGTAGGCTCCATCAAAAGTATTGAACTGACCAATAACAAAAAATTGAACGATTAGAAATGGAAATGCAATAAAAAAAGCTTCAGATTATTTTTCTGAAGCTTTTTTATTTTTATTCACTGAATTCAATGATAAGCTGGTTCATCGCTGATCCGGTAAAAGTTGTGGTACTTCCACTTAAATCATTCCATCTTCTTTCTGCGTTTCCGGTAGTATTATAAATGTGAGTAGATCCTTCAGTTCCCCCGGAATTATTTGGTTCTCCCGTAGCAAACCAGTTTTCTGTGGTGGCAGGGTTGGTAGACCAGTTCATTCTGAATTCTTCTCCGGTAATCCATTGAAGCCTGTCCGGATTTCCAGGTCTCTGAATTTTATTAAAGCCAATCCATATATTATTAGCCAAATTATAACCCGTTTCCGAAGCTACAATATTAGTGGCAACCCAGATCCTTTCCGCATCGTTAGGCATCGTCACCAGATAACCTCCCATTTGCTTTCCGAAGCTGTAGGCATTGAACCAGTTAATCCCCTGTGAAAGCTGATAAGCACAATAGGTATGATTATTTCCTGTCCATTTTTTACATCCCAGTTCATTGGCTGTACCGCCTCCCGGTACTGCTCCCGGTGGTTGAGGTCTTGTAGCTACTGGTTTTGGATCATATCCTAATATAGAATTATTGAACCCGGATGCTGTTCCGCCACTAAGATCGGTTCTGGCAATCTTTCTTACATTTCCATTGGCATCCGTAGAAAGTATGTCATCAGCTGCAACACCTTGTGGCAATGTTCGGGTTCGTAATTCCCCATTAATGTCTAGTGTCTTTGTAGGAGTGGTTGTATTAATTCCAACCTGAGCACAGGCAAGATAAGGAAGAATAATGAATAGTAAAATTGATTTTTTCATAGGTACTTTTATTATTCATTAAACTCAATAATAAGCTGGTTCATGGAGATGCTGGAATTGGCAGTCAATGTTCCATTTAGATCATTCCATCTTCTTTCAGCATTTACACTGCCTGCAAATATATGGGTTGCTCCCTCTACTCCTCCTGAATTGTTAGGCTCTCCGGGATTAAACCAATTTTCTGTAGTGGCAGGATTGGTAGACCAGTTGATTCTAAATTCTTCTCCGGTAATCCATTGGAGCTGATCCGGATTTCCCGGTCTCTGAATTTTATTAAAACCAATCCATACATTGTTAGCTAGGTTATAACCCGTTCCTGAAGCTACAATATTGGTATTTACCCACGTTCTCTCTGCATCATTAGGCATGGTCACCAGATATCCGCCCATTTGTTTTCCAAAACTGAATGCATTGAACCAGTTAATAGCTTGTGAAAGCTGATATGCACAATAGGTATGATTATTCCCAGACCATTTCTTACATCCAAGCTCAGTGGCTGTGCCTCCTCCTGGTACTGAACCTGGTGGTTGTGGCCTTGTAGCTACTGGTTTTGGGTCGTATCCCAGTATGGTATTGTTGAAACCGGATGATGATCCGCTGCTAAGATCACTTCTGGATACCTTTCTTACATTTCCAGAGGCATCCGTTGAGAGGATGTCATCAGCAGCTGCACCAGCTGGCAAAGTTCGGATTCGTAATTCTCCATTGATATCAAGTGTTTTTGCAGGAGAAGTTGTATTGATCCCAACCTGAGCACTTATAGCTACTGGTAAAACCATAAATAAGATAGCTTTTTTCATTTTTATGCTTTTTTATTCATCTCAAATATATAAAAATATTTTACGATAATAAATCACAATTTATTGATTATCAACTAATTAAACAATTGTTTTAAAACGATATTTACATGTTAGTTTATTTATTGATAAATATTTTTCATTAATAATAATTTTATGATAAAATAAATAAAACATATTTTATTTATTTTGAAAATTTGTTTTATTTGGGAAATAAAAAACTTCTTTCGTTTGAAAGAAGTTTTTATTATGTTGAAAAGTATTTCTGAACATTAAATTTTTAAACTAAACTGGCGATGATGGTCATTATTTAGTTAAATCAAGACCTCCGAAATTTCCGGAACTCATCATCAGATAAACACCATCTGTTTTATCAAGTGTATTCCAATAGGCATGAAGATCTTCAGCATTCGTGAAAACCCTTAAATTTTCGTTTTTGAATTTTTCTTTGATAAACTCCGGAGAAATAGGTTCCATTCTCTTGATCTTCAAAGCATCTTCAGAATAAAAGACGATAGCTTCTTCAAGACCATCCATGGCGTGGTCATATTGCTCAAGGAAAGCCGGATTTAAGCTGGAATACGTATGAAGTTCCAGGAACCCGTATTTTTTATCATTTTTAAACTGTTCTGCAAAAGCCTTTACAGCAGCCTTCACCTTACTTGGTGCGTGAGCGAAATCTTTATAAAGAGTTCCTTTATCTTCTCTTTCTACTTTTTCAAGACGTTTAGATGCTCCTTTGAAGCTCATAATCGCTTCATAGAAATCTTCATCCATAATACCAAGCTGCTGGCAGATATGTCTTGCTCCTTCCATATTCAACAGGTTATGGGCTCCAAAAACAGAAAGTGGAACATCTCCCATTTCGGTTTTCAAATATACTTTCCCGTTGTTGATTTCATATTCAGGTGTTTTATAAGGGATCTTTCTGAAATAGTTTTCAGCATTTTCCACTACTTTTACTACTTCAGCATCTTCTTCATTATATACCAAAACTCCACCTGCTGTAATACTTGCTACAAACTTTCTGAACTGCTCAATATAATCATCAAAAGTTTTGAAAACATTGATATGATCCCATGCAATACCACTCATTAAAGCAATATTGGGCTGATACAGTAAAAACTTCGAACGAAGATCAATAGGGGAAGAAAGGTATTCATCACCTTCCAATACCATGAAGTCATTATCCTGAGTCAGTTTTACCATACAGTCGAAACCTTCAAGCTGAGCTCCTACCATAAAATCTACATCTTTTTGGTGGAAGTTCAGTACGTGAAGAATCATTGAAGTAATGGTTGTTTTACCATGTGATCCAGCGATAACCACTCTTGTCTTATTTTTTGACTGTTCGTAAAGAAATTCAGGATAAGAATATATTTTCAGGCCCAGCTCTTTTGCTCTTGCAAGTTCAGGATTATCCTGATGTGCATGCATTCCAAGAATAACAGCATCAGTATCCGGAGTGATTTTTTCCGGGAACCAGCCCATTTCCTGAGGCAGAATTCCTTTCTTTTCCAGTCGGGATTTTGAAGGCTCGAAAATAGCGTCATCAGAGCCTGTTACCTGATATCCTTTGTCTTTTAATGCAATCGCAAGATTATGCATGGCGCTTCCGCCAATAGCAATGAAGTGGGTTTTCAATTCTATTTACTGTTTTTTAACATTAGTATTTATGATCTGCTGGAAAGCTTCAAGAATATTGTTCCAATTGGTCTGATAATTTGAAGTAATCAGGCTGGCATCTGTTTTACTGCCTTCATTGGGACCTTTCTTGATGTTGATGGAAGTTGAAATATTGTCATACAATTTTTTACGGTCTTCCTGTATTCTTCTAAAATTATTCTGAGAAAGAACCTGATCCAGTTTTTTCAGATCTTCATCAGAAATTTTAAAATCCTGTTTGTATTTTTTGCCCTGCCCTTCAAAAGAGTAGTGTATGTTATTACCTTTTATAAGCATGTTTTCATATACGGGTGCAAAGCCTCCGCTTTTCGAATAGCTGATATCAAAATCCGAATATACCTTTTGGCTGTTGCATGAAACTAATACTATGATTGCGAATAATATTCCAAGTATTTTGTTCATAATTTTTCTATTTACTTTAATTATTTGAGTCCTTTTGTTCTAATTTTTTAGCTTTAAGTTCTTCATCATAACTGTGTAATAGGTTGAAATCTTCTGTCTGCTCAATGGCAGTCATGATTTTCAATAAAATTTCCGGTGCTTTTTCATTATCGTAATCAATATCCAAAGGAGCTTTGAATTCCATCGTAGGTTTTACACCGGTTACCTTTACGCGGAGTCCTTTTTTATCAAAAGCTCTTCTGAATCCGTTTATTTTGATTGGAATTACAATAGGACGCTGATTTTTTACCAATTTGGCAGTTCCTCTTCGTCCCTGTGCAAAAGCTGATGTAGTTCCTTGAGGGAAAGTAGCTACCCAGCCATTGTCCAATGCTTTCATAATATTATCTACCTCACTCATGTCTACCATTCTGTTGACATTCTTTCCTTCTGCTCTCCATGTTCTTTTTACTGTTACAGCTCCTGCAATTTTGAAAATCTTGGGAAGAATCCCTTTATTCATGGTTTCTTCTGCTGCTACGTAGTAAAAATCAATCTTAGGGTTTAGCAGATAGATCGGGTTTTTTATTGTGTTCAGATATCCATTGTTCACCGCACAGAAAGCATGGTACATTGCTGCCACATCTGCAAAATAGGTTTGATGGTTGGATACAAAAAGCACGTTAGAGTCCGGAAGATCCACAAGGTGTTCTGTACCGGTTATCTTTAACTTATTAAAGCCGTTGAATCGTCTGTATGATACAACTCCTAAAATAAAAATAATAAACCTTTTCAAAAAATAAGGGGTTCCGAATGCATCGGTAAAAATATTTTTCTTCGCCATCTCTCAATTAAACACGGTAGTGCAAAGTTACATTTTTTTCAGCAACTGGCTGAATTCACTTAATATCATTGCTGTAGCACCCCAGATAATGTATCCGTTGAAATTGATCACAGGAACCTCATGTCCGCTTGCGCCAGGCAAAGCCATGAGTTCGGGGATGTCGGACAGGTTTAGAAAGGAAGTAATAGGAAATTCTATGGTTTCCACAGCTTCTGTCTGCTGAAGAACGAAGGTAGGATCCTTTTTAGTATAAGAGATATAAGGATATACATAAAAATTGCTAGGTGGAATATAAATAGGAGACATCTCTCTGATGATCCTTACATAATGTTTATCTATTCCTATTTCTTCAGAGGTTTCGCGAACTGCGGTTTCAGCAAAATCTCTGTCCATTTCTTCACGCTTTCCTCCAGGCAGTGATATCTGCCCGCTGTGTCTGTCGTGTTCATTAATCGTTCTTTGAATCAATGGAAAATACCACTCGTTATCTTTTAGATAGAGAACAATATTGACAGCTGCAAATTTGGGATTCTTTGCCAATACTTCTTCATAAGTAAAAACGGGTCGGTAGGGAGGGGAGAATACTCCATGTGCATGTTCACCGGGAAGTTCCACGCTTTTTATTTTTCGTAATAAATCTTTTCCAAAATTTTCCATACCTCAAATTTAACAATATATATTGAAGAAATAAATGCCTTAACATTAATTAACCTATGCAGAAATTAAGAGTAGAAGATGGTTGTAATGAACTGTACTTCAAAAATAGATCATCGTCACCAGCAAGGAATAAAAATTTAAAACCTTACCCTTAAAAACTTTAATCTTTAATTTCATTCATCAGTTTTGCTTCCCGGATGAGTAAAAATGGGCAGTGATGGTAAGAAATTTAAACCCCTCCATTGTGATGTTTTAATACTGTACTAAAAGTGAAATAATGAGTATGTGTGGTATTTGTAAACTATTTAATATCACTGTTTACGGACTTACTTTTAGGTAATAATTCACTACCGTATTTTCCCGTCACTGAAAACAATGACATTTGTACGACGGCAATTGGTGACCCCTCCAACTATAAACCGTGACTTTTGAAATTTACACTTTGATGGTGGTTTTTCACTTTGATGTAGAAGCTACCTTTGCCTTACTATTAACCAATTAATTTTTACTAAGATGAAAAATTTACTTACAGGTGTACTTACACTATTCGCCATGAGTTTCGGATTTGCACAATTCAATATTGATGTAACTACCCAAACAGGAAACTTAAATGTTGCTACTGTAGACCAGACTGGTCTTTTGAACATCAATTCTCTTACACAAACAGGGAATCGTAATACTGCAGATATTGACCAGGTTGGAATTTTAAACGTCAATAATGCACAAAGTATCGGAAACAGAAACTCTATAGATGTGGATCAGGTGGGTATCGGAAACTCAAATGAAGTAATGCAGATGGGTAACAGAAACTCTGCTTCAACATGGCAGCTTGGAGTACTTAATTCTACAGAACAAACTCAGATCGGAAGAAGAAATGATGCTTCTTCAGTACAGATCGGATTAGGAAACTCAGTCGTTCAATATCAGGACGGAAGAAGAAATGATGCTTCTGCTCTTCAGGTAGGTCTTGGAAATGAGGCATATCAGATTCAGTTAGGAAGAAGAAATGATGCTACTGGAGTTCAGGTAGGTGCTAACAATATTCTTGTTCAATATCAGGATGGTAATGATAACAGTGCTACTCATGCACAAGCAGGAAACGGTAATATAGCAGCTTCAGTTCAGGTAGGTGATGATAACACTACTGTAGGAGTACAGGCAGGTAATGCCAACCAACTTTATCAGTTCCAGATAGGAGATGCTAACACAGCTATTGACCTTCAAATGGGTAACGGTAACTTTACCTGGGTATCTCAAAGCGGTGATGGTCATATCCACGTAGGAACTCAGATGGGTAACGGAAACTCAATGATTGTGAATCAATCCAATTAAGCCCTATAACACATACTGTAAATCTTAGAAATTGTAAAGGAGAAACTACAGTGTTTCTCCTTTTTTTACCTTCGATTTTCTATGATTTGTATAGATGTAATTAAAACCAGATAGGCTATGTTTACTTTAAGATGGAGTGCCTTCGCTCTTTTTGCACTACTGCGATTGCATGCACAAGAGATAGACTGGGATAAGGTCAACAGTAATACAATCTTTAATCTTATAGCCAGGCAGCAGACTGATCAGAGTTCTTACGGTTCCAATATCATTCAGATAGGTGGCTATAATAATGCAGAGCTTTCTCTTAACGCCCGAACTAATATTGTGGTAAAACAACTGGGGGATTTTAATACCCTCTATTTTATCAATTCATTCACGGATAAAGAAACAAAAGCTGCTGTTACTGCACAGGGAAATAATAATATTATTGATGTCACCGGAAGTAATAGTATTTCGGACGGAATTCAGATCAATGTAAAAGGGGATAATAAAACCGTTTTCATGAGAAACTATTAAAACACAAATGATGAAACTTTTATATTCCCTTAGCCTGAGTACCTTTTTTGCCTTCCTGTCTGTATGGGGTTATGGGCAGGAAGATAAAAAAGTAAATGCCAGGATAGAGAGCAGTCTCCTTGAAAATCAGATTATATTGAAAGCCATTGTTATGAACAATACTACCGTTTATAAGGAACTGAATTATCTTTTGGTTTCTATTAAAAAAGGAAACGGAGGGAATCTTTCAAACAATCAGCAGAGTGGTAAATTTTCTGTCAACCCCAATGAAGTCAAAATATTATCAGAGATCAGTGTAAACCTTGAATCAAAAGATGCGTTGAAAGCTTTCCTTTATATCAGGGATGAAGAAACACAAAAGCTGGTCGCCAAAGATAGTCTGGAACTGAACAGTGATCTTTTTAAAAAGAAAACAGCCAAGATAGAAGAGGATGCCGCGTATGAACTGAGAGGTCTTACTATTGATGAAACCAAAACCAAAGTAGGAAAAGATTTTTATGATCTGTTTTATATGCAGTACAGCCAGCTTCCGGATAAGAGCAGCAGCGCTGTTACCATTACAGAACTTCCTCTTCGTGGAACAAGCGGTCAGATCAATATTCAGATGGAAGATAAAATCATTTACAGTTTTATGACCAATCCGGCAGAAGATTATTTAAAAGAACAGCTGGCCTACAGCTTAAAATATATCAAGGAATTTAACGCTAAGAAAAACCTTATTAAAAATGAATTCATCTACTAAAAATGTCCGCCATGAAAACCCTTATCATTTTTTTGACATGTATTGCGGGTATTTTCTACGGAAAATCTCAGCAGCTCGTCTATAAACCGGTAAATCCGGCTTTCGGAGGAGATACATTTAATTATCAGTGGCTTTTAAGCTCTGCTAATGCACAAAACCCATTCGATGAAAAAAATGATTACAGCAATTTGCTTGATCGTGTAAACTCTCTTGACAGTTTTACCCAGAGTCTCAACAGACAAATCCTCAGTGAACTTTCAAGAAAACTGTTTGATGAACAGTTTGGTGATGGAAATATAAAGCCCGGAAATTATCTTTTTGGATCACTTTATTTACAAATTACCAATACTAATCAGGGACTTTTAATCAATATTTTGGATACCAGCAATGGCGATCAGTCCGAGATCGTAATTCCGAAATAGGAAATAACTAAAAATAAACTTACCATGACAACCTACACTTACACCAGAATCTTTTTCTGTAGTTTCCTGCTATGCGTTCTGCAGGCTTGTAGTTCAATATTTGGTTTACCTTCGGATCCCGAAAAACCAACGATGGGAGAGGTTACCTCTTCTACCGCAGAATTGAAAAATCTCCCGCTTCCTAAAGAGAAGATTGTAATAGGAGTCTACAAATTCAGAGACCAGACCGGCCAGTACAAACCCTCCGAAAACGGAAACAACTGGAGTACGGCAGTTCCCCAAGGAACCACTACTATTCTCATCAAAGCACTGGAAGACAGCCATTGGTTTATCCCTATTGAAAGGGAAAATATTGCGAATCTTCTCAATGAAAGACAAATCATCCGCTCCACACGTCAGGAGTATATAAAGGATGCTGACAAAAACAGCCAGGCACTTCCCCCTCTTTTATACGCCGGAATTCTTCTTGAAGGCGGTGTCATTTCCTATGATAGTAATATTCTTACAGGAGGGCTGGGAGCCAGATATTTCGGTATCGGAGCTTCCACACAGTATCGTCAGGACAGAATTACCATTTACCTTCGTGCTGTTTCTACTCTCAATGGAGAGATTCTTAAAACAGTTTATACCTCTAAAACAATCCTTTCAACAAGCGTAAACGGAAGTTTTTTCAGATATATTGATACGGAAAGACTTCTTGAAGCTGAGGTAGGTCTCACTCAAAATGAGCCCGTACAGCTTGCGGTAACCGAAGCTATCGAAAAGGCTGTGAAATCTCTTATCGTAGAAGGAATTAGGGATAAGATTTGGGGGAAAGCGGTAGACCCTAACGGACCCTACCAAACTTTAATCAATGATTATAATAAAGAACAGGATCAAAATGATGGAAGAGTAGTAGGTGGCAGATATCCTGAAAACTACAGACAGAAATTTTCCATGTTTGCTAATGTTGAGGGACAGAAAGTCAGAGATGATTATGTAGGTCCTAAAATGAACGTAGGAGGAAAAGTGGGATTCAAATATTTCCTGACTCCTTATCTGAACGTAGAAATAAATGGTAATTATTTTACTCTTGAAAATTCAAATATTGTGAAAAGAAACTATTATGGTCCCGAAGTGAACCTGGAATATATACTTTTTCCAAAATACAGATTCAGTCCCTATATATATGGTGGAGCAGGAGCAATGTATTCAAAATACAAACCTCAATATAAAGCACAGTTAGGAGGCGGGCTGGAATATATGATCAGCAAGAATTTTTCATTAAGGGCTTCTGCTCAATATGATATGGGCTTCAAAGATGATTGGGAAGGCCTTGTCACTGGAAAAAGAAAAGATCAGGCTTTACGCTTTGGTATAGGAATCAATTTTTACTTCGGAAACAAATAAAAACACGAATTATGAAAACTTTAATTAAAATACTCAGCATATTCATCTTTGCTTTTTGTCTGTTTTCATGCAATGAAGACCTTGTAGAACAGGCTCAAACAGGAACGTTAAAAGGGAAAGTCGTAAAAAGAGGCAGTAATGTGCCGATTCCTAATGTGAAAATTTTCACTAATCCTACGACACAGACGGTTTTCAGTGGCACAGACGGTTCATTTCAAATCGATGCCATGCCGGTGGGGAATTATTCTGTGAAAGCAGAAATTTCAGGATATATCACAAGCTTTCAGTCAGTTAATATACAAAATGAAAATCAGGTGGTAACGGTAGTTTTTGAGATGGATGATGATACTTCATTGAACTCTCCTCCCACTACACCACAGTTGCTAAGTCCGATAGATAACGCAGTAAATCAACCTTTGAGCGTCGAATTAACCTGGAGCGCAACAGATCCGGATACAGCGGATGTTTTAAAATACAGTTTGACAATTAAAAATAATCTTGACACTAATGTGATTCAGGTTAATGATTTGACAGCTAACCACTATACGCTTTCAAATCTGAAGTTTGGTGTAAGTTACTTCTGGCAGGTGTCTGTTTCGGACGGCATTCACCAGCCAGTTTTAAGCTCTATCAGTAAATTTACCACCAATACTGTTCCTGCCAACAGGTATCATTATACCCAAAAGCAAAATGGAAACTTCGTTATCGTCTCCAGTGATGATCAGGGAAATAACTTCCAGTTTACCAATTCCTCCTACAACAGCTGGCGGCCACGTAAAAATAATAATGCAGGTCTCATAGCATTTCTTCGTACAGAAGGCGGAAGTACCCATATTTATACCGCTAATCCTGATGGTTCCAATCCTTTTAAAGTAACAACGGTTCCCGTAGCAGGCTTTAATAACTATGAAATGGATTTTTCCTGGAGTACCAACGGTAAAGAGATTATTTATTCTAACTTTAATAAACTGTACAGAATCAATAAAGACGGAAGCGGTCTGAGTCTGGTGTATACCACTCCGGATGGAAGCTTGATTTCCGAATGCGACTGGAGTTATGATGGAAGCAAGATCGCATTGAAAACCAATGATTATAATGGATATAATACCAAAATCTATGTAATAGATATGATGGGAAGTGTTCTTAAAACCATATTGTCCGGTTCTGTCGGAGCGAGCGGTGGTTTGAATTTCTCTGTAGACGGACAGCTTCTTCTCTTTACCCGCGATATTTCAGGATATCTGGATGGAAGTGGAAATTACCGTCAGCTGGATTCCCACATCTTTATCTATAATATGGTTACTGATGTTGTAAGTGATATTTCTGCTGAAAGCGAAAAAGTAATGGGAACCAATGATCTTGATCCAAGGTTCTCACCTAATAATGCTCAGATCATTTTTATGAATACTTCCAATGATAATATTTCGCAAAGAAACGTGATGGTAATTGACCTATCGAGTAGTCTGACAGATCTTACGCATACTACACTTTTCAGTAACGGAGAAATGCCGGATTATGAATAAGGTTCAAGATTCAAAGTTTAATGTTTTTAGTTTAATGTTGTTTATCATTTTCATTGACATTTAATTTAATGATGGGCTTTACCTGAGAAATGATTATTACTAATATAAAGTCCAGGTTTTAAGGTTAAAGTTCCAGTGGTGAACAGGAGATTGGAAATTCGGGTTGTTTGCAAATGAAATAATAAGGTCTAAGCAATATAGTTTTTAGTTGCCCGGTTTTCAATCTCTTTATCTCACTTCCAGCCTTAAAATAAAATTTATTAATGAGTTGTCTGTCCCATTCTGAGTCACAAGACCAAATGCAGACAAAAAAATTCCAAACTGTAAAGTTTGGAATTTTTTCGAGTTGTTCATGGAAGAATTTCAGTCGATGATATGATTCTCAATAGCATATTTTACAATTCCGACTGAGTTTTTGGCATTGAGTTTTAAAAGAATTCTTTTTCGATGTGTTTCTACCGTATTGATACTTATAAAAAGTTTTTCAGAGATATCTTTACTGCTGTTTCCGTCGCATATAAGTTTTAGGATTTCCATTTCGCGGCGGGTAAGAGGCTCTCTGATATGAGGGTTGGGTTTTTCCTGTTCACTACTGATAAAGCTGATCATTTTTTCCTTTGCATGATCACAGATGTAGATCTCGTTAAGGAGTAAAATATTGATAGACTTCAGGAATTCATCATACGTACAATTTTTGTCAAGATAACCTTTGATGCCTTTATTGAAAAGTTTCCGGATATCGATCACATCATAAGAACTTCCTATGATAATGATTTTCATATTTCGATGTTCAGAAATAATATTTTCTGTAAGCTTGCAGAGTTCCGTTAGCATCAGCATATTGGAACTCATGATTAGCATTTCCGGAGGCTGATCTTTTAAACGTTTGGTGAGGGGTTCTAAAGAATTACAAATGTCAATGGTACTAAAAATATTAGGTATTGTTAAAATAAAATAGATTTTATATTTTTGGAATAAAAAAAATGGATTGTCCAAAATGCCATAGTTCTTCTA
>NZ_PCOU01000013.1 GCF_002979455.1 Chryseobacterium sp. MYb7 | reverse complement strand
TTAGGATATAAAACAGCTAAAAGACGCATCGCTATGGAACTTCGGGATATGATTACCGCAATTCTAATAATATTTGCGGGGGGTGATCCTGCAAAAGTCTTCAAAACTTAAAACATAAAAAATGGTCGGAAATTTCTTCCGACCATGACTAACAAAATAGCCAGTCTTTCTATTATCGTTTAATATAGTTTAAATTATTCTATATTTTTAAGCAATATCCATCCGGTCTTCACTGTAATTTCCTTACTCGCAGGATCTTCAAAAGTTACCTGATACCAATAGGTGGAGGTAGGCAATTTTTTACCCTGGAAATACCCATCCCAATATGGTGTTATCTTCGATGCTTTGAACACTTCTCTTCCGTATCGGTCGAAGACTTGCCCACTAAAGTCTTTATAATTAACTACTCCGCTGAAATCAATAATATCATTAACATTATCCCCGTTTGGCGTAATAACGTTTTTCATCACAAATGTAAAGAACTCAAGGAAGCCTACACAACTTGTAAATTTCACTCTTACCCTGATGGCAATAACTTTATTTTTAGGCACATTGTTAAATACATTGGAAGACTGCCATGTAACGCCATTATCTACTGAATATTCCAGGATACCGTTACTTGGGTTGCTTGCAGTAATAATCATTATACCTTTATCATTATAATCCACTTTTATCACTTCAGGGATTACCGCTTTAATAACCTGTGTTTTGAATTCTTTAGAACATACTCCATTGCTGATTATTACTGAATACTCTCCCGGAGTTCCTACCGTGATGCTCTGGCTTGTTTCACCACTGCTCCACTGGTAAGTATAATTGGGTCCTGAACCTGCATCTAAGATAATTTTATCTCCCTGGCAGATATGACCACCTTTTAAGTTGGAAACAATGGCTGGTACCACTTCAATTGTAATACGTGCAGGCTGTAAAGATTTACATCCTTGTGCTCCGATAGCGTATACTGTATAGGTAGTGGTTTGGGTAGGGCTTACCGTTCTTATTCCTCCGGTAGTACCTGCAGAATCAACCCATTGGTAGGTTACTCCACCAGTAGCAGTCAGCAATACAGATTCTCCGGCACAGATTTTTAATCTTGGAGCTGTTACTAAAGCCGTTGGTGTTTCTTCTTTTCTTAAAGTTAAGGTTGCTATTTTACTACAAAACGCACCATTGGAAACCAGCACATATAAGATTTGTCCGTCTGTTCCAGTATAGTTGGTAAGATTGGTAATATAGCTATTATTTTGAGCCTGAGCATCAGCCTGATTAGCATAAAAACGGAATACCGCTCCCTGCGTTGTACTGATCAAAGGTTTTGCTGTTTCTAAATTAAAGGTAGTAACTGTAGGTGTTGTACAAAGCTTAAGCTCAGCATTCTGTACGGTTGGACTTGTTCCACCGATAATGGTAATGGTTGCCTCACTAGGACACTGGTTGCCAGGAACCATTACTTTAACAGTATATACTCCTGGCTGGTTAGCAATATAAACAGCATTGGTTGCACCCGGAATGGCAACTCCATCTTTGTACCATTGATAAGTCATACCCGGAATGGCTGCTACCTGGGCTTTCAACTGTTTTGGTGTATTGTCACACATGTTGATGCTGCCCGGTAAAACGACTCCTGCTTCATCTACGATTTTAATTCCAACATCAAAGGATCCACCTTCTAAGAACACAGCAGAGTCGTGAGAAGGGTCTTTCGCATCAGCCAATACCATTTTAAAATGATAGGTCTGCCCTGGAATTACATCTGCAATTGCAGTTAATGGTGTTGTTCTACCAAAATAATTAATAACCAGGTGCGGATTAGCCAGCGCTCCAAAATAGCCTGCATTGATAGGCCCACAACTGAATCCGTTTCCTGCAGGAACAATATTGGTGGCACTTACAGGTCCTGCACCTCCTGGCAATATTGCAAGGTTAGTATACGTAGGATCTCCCACTTTCTTCAGCAAAAGCGCAAATGCATCGGAGTATCCTGTACAAGGATAATTGGAAGTATATTCATCCGAAACGAATATGTAATTAAATTTTACCTGATTGGAGTTCGGGACAAAATCAAATTCAAGTGCTACAGCATCTGTTAAACTCACCGTCGCTCCGGTAGCTGTTACAAGATCTGCATCACTTCCCGTTCCTACGGACTGCCCGACAGCAGCTACATAGTTATTACCTGCTTCTGAGGCATATCCTGTAGTCAAAACGATACCATCTGTAAAGGGAAAGTTGGTGGTCCCTTTATGAAAATATCCCCAAAATCTATTGCTGTTGGTCACATCATGATTAGGAGATACGGTCACGTTGGTAACGTTGGCTGTTGTACAGTTCGTACCACCGTTGATCAAAATATTCTTCACCAATTGCTCGGGAGTGTAGTTTGATGGTGTATAGGGTGGTACATTGACATCTATAAATGCGCCAGCCCTAAGAGCGGCAGCAGAAGGCTTTATCTTCTCTGATTTTCTGACTGGCCTCGTTTGAGAAAAAGCAGAAACAGAAATCAATAAAAAAGAAAAAAGGAAAAAATAGTTTTTTAGTCTATAGATTAACATTTTGTTTTCATTTGTTCAAATGTAGCAAAAATAATTGTACTAAAGCATTCTCACACACCACTAATTTCTCATTCAACATCTACATTCACAATGAATTTTTCTTATCATTACATTTTCCATAATTATTAAAATAGAAATTCATTCATAAAAAAAACCGGATCAAAATATTGATCCGGTTTGTATTTTCATCGCCAATGTTTTGGCTATTTATCCTCTTTTTTCAACTGATCAATCTCACCCTGAAGCTGAGATATAATATCTTTTAAGGCTTTAATTTCATTTTTGTTAGAGTTTACATTACTCTTCAGTATTACATTTTTCGCTCTTTCATTGTGATCTTCTTCATCTTCGTCTTCATTAATTTCTTCAATGTCTTCGCTGATCTCCTCAATATCTTCCTGGATATCTTCTATATCTTCATTAATCTCCTCGATATCTTCACTAATTTCTTCAATATCCTCGCTAATTTCTTCGATATCTTCCTGAATGTCTTCAATATCTTCCTGGATATCTTCAATTTTCTCATGGCTTTTATTCACAGACATCTGAATGAAAATAGCCAGATAAATAGCTTCCAGAGAAAGTACCGTCGTCAGAATCAGAAGCATCTTATCAAAATCCACAATATTCAGCATTGGAAGCAAAAACGAAGTAAGAAACAAGAGAGTATGTACAATCAGAGACTGAATAGATCCTATCCATGATGTAATACTGTCTGCTATTTTTTCAAGAACTTCTGCTTTTTCGTTATATTTTTTCATCCTTTATCTTTTTACAACAGTTCTTTGGTTACTCCTAATCCAAACAATGCAAAATCATATTTTGCAGGATCTTTTTCATCAAATTTTCTGATGGCAATATCCAGTTCTTCTACTGTTTTCCAGTCATTCTGCGTTCTGGAAACCAATCCCAGTTTTCTGGAGATATTTCCGGTATGCACATCCAAAGGAATAGATAGGTTTTTCTGATCTATATTCTCCCAGATTCCAAAGTCTACCCCTCTTTTATCTTGACGCACCATCCATCTTAAAAACATAATAATCCTTTTGGCAGAAGAGTTTTTGTAAGGTGAACTGATGTGTTTATGACTTCTGTGTTTTTCTGTTTCCAGAAATCCATTTCTGAATCGTTCTATTGCGTGGAGAAAATTATGCTCTCCTTTTTTTACTTTAAATAAACTTTCCAGGCTTTCATTTTCTTTATAAATTCTGTTGAACTGTCTGATGAAATAGGAAAAATCCTGTCCATTAAAAGTTCTGTGAATACTTTTATCCTGAATGGTTTCCAGATCCTTCTCTGAATAATTCATCACAAAATCATAGGGAGAATTTCCCATAATATCCAACATTTTATCTGCGGAATTTATGATCGATTTCCTGTTTCCCCAAGAGATGGTGGCTACAAGAAATCCTGCAATTTCGATGTCCTGTTTTAAAGAAAAACGATGCGGAATCTGTATCGGATCATTTTCAATAAAATCGGGAGCATTGTACTGATCTGCCTTTTCGTTGAGAAAATCTCTGAGTTCTTCAAATTTCAGCATATTCATTCTAGATCTTTACACTTTCCAATGCTTTTGGTAAAAATGTATTGGGGAAAATTTCTCTGGCTTCATCGGTAAACACGGTCAGATCTCCATACCTGTTGGAAAAATGTCCTAAAATCAATTTTTCAACCTGAGCTTTCTGAGCAATTGTTGCTGCCTCCAATGCTGTGGTATGACCTGTATAATCTGCCATTTCCTTCAGATCATGTAAAAATGTGGATTCATGGTAAAGAACCGTTACATTTTTAATAATCGGAATGACGCTTTCAAGATAACGGGTATCACTACAGAATGCATAAGATACAGACGGAGCCGGCTCAAGTGTCAGAATTTCATTTTTAAGCACATAACCATCACTCAGCACAAAGTCTTTTCCTGCTTTTATATTGTGATAATCACAGGTTTCAATCTCGCTGTACTTGGCAATTTCTTTCATATTAAGATGCCTGTCTTTCGGTTTTTCTTTAAAAAGATAACCGTTGCAGTAAATCCTGTGATCCAACGGAATAGTATATACTTCTATTCTGTTATCCTCATATATTTTTTCAGAATAATCTTTATCCAGCTCATGATAAACCACTTCAAAACCACGATGGGTTTCCGTAATCTGAAAAATGGTTTCCAGCATCTTCTTAATCCCTTTAGGACCATAAACATGCAAAGGCATATCTCTTCCTAAAAGACGGAAAGAAGCAATAAGCCCCGGAAGCCCGAAACAATGATCCCCATGAAGATGGGAAATAAAAATATGATTGATTTTTGAAAATCTTGCTTTTGCTTTTCTCAGCTGTACCTGCGTACCCTCTCCACAATCTATCAGGAAGAGTCTTTCTTCCATTTCCAGCAGCTGTGCTGTGGGTGATGTGTTGATGGTTGGGATCGCAGAATTAAAGCCTAATATTGTTAAATAAGTACTCAAATCAATAATTTATGATAACAAATGTACAACAGAAAATCTAAATGGGTGCTTTACCTTTAATATTTAAACCTAATCAGTCACTTTTAAAAAATCCATAAATAGGTCTAATGCCTGTTTACGGTGACTGATTTTATTTTTGTCTGCCGGTTCCATTTCTGCAAAGGTTCTGTCATATCCTACAGGAACAAAAATAGGATCATATCCGAACCCTTTGAAACCTTTATTTTCTGTCAGTAAATTTCCGTGAACTCTGCCTTCAAAATATTGCGCTCCGTTTTCATCATAGTAGCACAGAACAGTCACAAAATAAGCTTTTCTGTTTTCAACATCCTGCATTTCTTCCAATACTTTTTCGATATTTTTTGCGAAATCATGATCTCCGGCATAACGGGCAGAGAAAATTCCCGGTCTTCCGTCTAAAGATTCTACTACAAGACCACTGTCATCACCCAAACTTGGAACTCCTGTTTTTTCAAAGCAATATTTTGCTTTGATTAAAGCATTGGCATGAAAAGAGTCTCCATCTTCTACAATTTCTTCGTTAATATTGTAATCGGTAAGACTTTTTACAACACAATCACTTCCCAGAATCTGTTGAATTTCTTCTTTTTTATGTTCGTTGTGTGTAGCTACTAATAATTCCATTTCTATATTCATTTTCAATTTTACTTTTTTAGCTTAGGCTAATTACATTTCAGCATAATGTACTTTATACTTTTTCATAAACAGATAGTAGAATAAAGAGAAAAGTACAATTCCCGCTCCTAAAACCAGCCATTCTGAAACATTCAAAACTTTTGCAAAACTTTCATCTTTACCATACAGAACCAATAGTGACAGGGTTAAATTATTAAACGCATGCAGCAATATCGGCATCAGCAAAGATTTTGTTTTATGATATACCAATCCGAGTACACAGCCCAGCATTACTGCACTGATGAATTGCCAAGGATTTCCATGAACGACTCCAAAAATAATGGAAGCGTACAAAATCGCTTTCCAAGGTTCTACTCCTTTATTAATCAATCCTTTCTGGATAATTCCTCTGAATATAATTTCCTCAAAAATCGGAGCCATAATCACTGTCATGATAATCATTACAATAGGATTATCAGTCAGCTGGCTCATTAATTGAGTAAAATAATCATAAAATTTACCGAAAAAAGGACCTGTCGTAGGAATCTGAGCAGCAATAAATTCAGCAATAAACATCATTCCCGCCATCATTGGAAAGATGAGAAGATAGGTAGAGAAATTGACTGATGATAAATTGAAGTTAAGTTTCTTCTGGGTAGTACGTCTTACAATAAAAAAATCGAAGAAGGCAATAGCTGTAAGGAATCCTACAGAATTCACCACCATAAGAAACCAATCTTTAAGCTCAAGATTTTCCTTGAAAACAACTTTCCAAAAAGTGCTGAATAAAGAAACGGCCATTGTTCCCACGAATAATCCAACCACCAAAACAACACCGCCAAACCATGTAAACGTAAACTTCGGATATTTGCTATTTTCCATCCTTTCTCTGTAAAAGTTTATTAGAAACAAAGATAATTTTTTTGACTGCTACAGGCAACTAAAAAAGGAATTTCTTATTTTCGTTCCTTTATCCATGAACATCACAAAATGAATACAGAATCTTCATTCCAAAGAATTGAGTCTTCAACCAACAAGTTTATGACTATTGTTCTGAATGTACTTTTCTTTGTGATCTTTATTCCTTTCGCTTTGCTTTTCGTTTTAGTTCCTGCTTACGGAATTTACACAAGAGGTTTTGAAACCATGCTGTACCCTACTCTGGCCATCTGGGGAATTTTATTGATTATCCTTATTCCTTCTATCCGCATTTATATGATTAAAAGGAAAAAATTAGCTCATAAAATCGTGGTTGATGAAACCGGACTTTTATTTTACAATTCAAGAAATGAGATTACGGATCAGATACTCTACACAGAACTCCGGTCTTCAAAACAGAATTTCGATATTTACACAGTCAATCCTGTGGGATCAGGTATTGCTCCTTTATTGGAAGTAACAGTTCTATCAGGTAAAAAAGAGGAGATTGCAAGGCGTATTGATATGAATTTACCTCTGAAAGTGGTAAAAGATAAATCGATGCTGTATGCTCATTTCCTGCATGGTATTGTTACTTTCCGTCCTGATTTAAAGATAGATCCCCTGGTTTTCCGCAGTTATTCTATCGATACAGAAACCTGGAAGGTGAATAGCAAAGGGGTTTCTACAGGAGGCTGGCTTTTAATGCTGGCAGCACTTGTTATTACGGCAATTATATGTGGATTTGTTTTTTTATTAACTGAAACAAAGCATTAATATGACAGAAAAATTCCAGATTACAGAATCTAAAATCAATAAACCCATTACTTATTTTCTAATGGGAATCATGTGGATCGCTGTCATTCTGATTATTACGGTAATTGGCTTTGTTTTCGATCTTATTTACAATAATTTCAGGCAATATTTAGAACATGATCTTGGCATTTTTTTCACACTTCTTATTGCTCAGATTCTTCTTATATTTTGCTGCATCGCTTTGATAATGGTTTTAACTTACCGAAAAAAACAAAAAATACGAAAAGCCGTTGTGGATCAAGAAGGTGTTATTTTCTACAACAATCGCAATGTAATCATTGAAACAATATTGTATAAAGACCTTCAGCCAGGTCAAAATTCTTCTAACGATGTACATGTATACAACACCCAGCCCGTAAAACACGGCAAAACGACATTGCAGGTCTATCTGAAAAATAAAGCAGGTGAAATTGTGCCAACAACTATTGATTTTAATTTTGAACTGTTGATTCTGAACAACAAATATGATCTGTACCGTCAGTTTTTAAAAGGTGTTCAACACTTTCGTCCGGATCTGAAAATAAGCCCGCAGACAATTGAGCAGTATAATCTTACTTCGGAGCCACAAAAAACTGAATTTGGAATATTTGAATATGTTATGATCTTTACCTTTCTACTGGTTGCTGCAGGATTAATTTACCTCTTTATACTTTTATTTAAAATAATCATTTGATTTACCCTACCCTTTTCAACATCTTTCTGTATTCAGCTTATTACATAAACAGTTTTTTAAACTGATCAGTTGTTGTCTGAGGATTCTCAATAAAATATTTTAGTGAAGAATGTATAAATTCCAGATTTTTAAGTTGTTTTTCAGGTGTTGAATTATCTTGTGTCTTATTCCATTCTGCTAAAAAATTGAGTTTATCTGAAAGAAATGCTTGAGCTTCATCAGAAAAATTATGATCTGCAAGATAGTCTCTTGTGGTATAAAAAATATTGTTATAGCTTCCTAGGGCGGCAGTACCTGGGTTTAAGGATTTAAAATATTGAGCCGTTGCTATGGTTAAGCTCATATTATTATGACAAACCATATCTCCTTCCGGGCAAAGCAGATACAATTGATCTACAGGTGAGGTAATAAAACTATTATAGGGTGAAGATTGAATGGTTTCATTTTTATTTTTAGAACTTGGGTAAGTATTGTCTTCATGATTGCATGAAAACATCAATAAAATAGAGAAAAACAGACATAATTTCCCTCCTAAACTGTAGAAGTTATTTTTATTCATCATTTGAAATCTTGTGTTTTAATTATGCAATTATAGAGTAATTTTCACAAACTTCAATACCTGTTTTTAAAATAATTCACACCTGTTATGAAATATCTTTTTTACGATGAAAAAAAATCTATAAGCAGATATTAAAACCATAAATATTAAAGATTTATTCCGTAATTACTTCAATTCTCATTTCCTACATTTAAATCTGATCTCCACTCCTTTCAAGCCTTTCCTTCTACAAACTCTTCGATCTAATACATATTTTATTTGAAAACCTCGTAAAAAATCCCGATTTTTGCAACTTCAAAATACGATATGTCAGACTTAATCAAAGAAATACAAAAAAGAAAGACCTTCGGGATCATTTCCCACCCGGATGCCGGAAAAACAACTCTTACTGAAAAGTTACTTCTTTTCGGGGGAGCTATTCAGGAAGCAGGTGCGGTAAAATCCAACAAAATAAAAAAAGGAGCTACCTCCGACTTTATGGAAATCGAAAGACAGAGAGGGATCTCTGTTGCGACATCCGTATTGGCTTTTGAATATAGAGACCACAAAATCAACATTCTCGATACTCCCGGTCACAAAGACTTCGCTGAAGATACGTACAGAACATTAACGGCCGTAGACTCTGTAATTGTAGTGATTGACGTTGCAAAAGGGGTTGAGGAACAAACAGAAAAACTGGTTCAGGTTTGTAGAATGAGAAACATTCCGATGTTGGTTTTCATCAATAAACTGGACCGTGAAGGTAAAGATGCTTTCGATCTTTTGGATGAAGTAGAACAGAAACTGGGATTAACAGTTTGTCCACTTTCTTTACCAATTGGCATGGGAAGTGACTTCCAGGGAATTTATAATATATGGGAAAACAATATTCAGTTATTCTTAGAAGAGAAAAAACAGAAAGTTGGAGATTCTATTAAGTTTGATGACATCAATGATACTTCTATTGATGATGTTATTGGTGAAAAGGCAGCAAAAACTTTAAGAGAAGAACTTGATCTGATTCAATCTGTTTATCCTGAATTTAACCGTGAGGATTATATGAATGGTGATCTTCAGCCTGTATTCTTCGGTTCTGCTTTGAATAACTTTGGAGTGCGCGAATTATTGAATGCTTTCATTGATATTGCTCCAATGCCACAGCCCAAAGAAAGTGAGACCCGTCTGGTAAAACCTGAAGAAGAAACTTTCACAGGATTCGTTTTCAAAATCCATGCGAATATGGATCCAAAGCACAGAGACAGACTTGCTTTCGTAAAAATTGTTTCAGGAACATTCAAGAGAAACGAAAACTATTTATTAGTAAGAGAAGGCAAGAAAATGAAGTTCTCCTCTCCTAACGCATTCTTTGCAGATAAAAAGGAGGTTGTAGAAGAAAGTTTCCCTGGAGATATCGTTGGTTTACATGATACAGGAAGTTTCAGAATCGGAGATACATTGACTGGTGGAGAAAAATTAAGCTTCAAAGGTATTCCGAGCTTCTCTCCTGAGCATTTCCGTTACATCAACAACAATGATCCTTTAAAAGCTAAACAATTGGCAAAAGGTATTGATCAGTTGATGGATGAAGGAGTTGCCCAGTTATTTACCCTTGAAATGAATAACAGAAAGATCATTGGAACGGTGGGAGCTCTTCAATACGAAGTTATCCAATACCGTCTTGAACATGAATATGGTGCAAAATGTACTTACGAACCTCTATCCATGCACAAAGCATGTTGGGTAGAAGCAGATGAAAAATCTGAAGAGTTCAAAGAATTTGCAAGATTGAAGCAGAGATTCCTGGCAAGAGATAAATACAATCAATTGGTATTCCTTGCAGACTCTTCTTTCACAATTCATATGACGCAGGAGAAATTCCCGAATGTGAAATTACACTTCATTAGTGAGTTCAGAGAGAACTAGACAATAAAATACAAAATAGCGAAAAAGCGAAGTTGTTTTAAGATATAGATCCGCAGAAATTTTCTGCGGATTTTTTTATATCTATAACATTTCATTTCCTACAAAAAACTTATTTAATACAACAAAAATCCAACATGCCCAATCACAAACATTTTATACATATGTAATGCACACATGTAGTAGACTTGTAGTACACATATACTACATAAATTATACATATATAATACATAAGTAATACCTTGTTTTTTGCTTTATTCAATAAAAAAAAACAATTTTGAACAAAGAGAAATCCATACAATTCTTTTAATTGATTTAATTCAAATTCTTTTGGGAGAAAGTCAAATTAGAGAAGTCAATCCTTTATAATATACTCTCAAACTTTATAAATAAAGCTGAGATTTTGAAAGATTGAATACTTATGTATAAATGTAAATCATTTAACCTTTCCTTCTTTATCTTGATTTAAACAATCTTAAATTAATTACGAACGTAAAAACCATTAAAACTAAAAGTTTTAATATATCAAATAAAAAATGCTTTTTAATTCTTTAAACTATCTCATCTTTTTTCCAATCATTTTTATGCTTTACTGGTGGCTTAATGGTAAGTCGTTAAAATGGCAAAATATAATGTTGCTGGCAGTCAGCTATTACTTTTATAGTTGTTGGGATTGGCGTTTTGTATTTTTACTGGCTTTTTCCACAGGACTTGATTATTTTTCCGGAATTATCATCCATGAAGCTAAAACCCAATTAAAGAAAAAAATATGGCTCTTTTTGAGTATTGGAATCAATTTGGGATTTCTCGGTTTTTTTAAATATTATAATTTCTTTATAGATTCTTTTGGTGAACTATTAAGAAACTTCGGACTTCAAATACACTATTCAACCCTACAAATAATACTTCCTGTTGGGATTTCTTTTTATACATTTCACGGATTGTCTTATGTATTAGATATTTATTATGATAAAATTAAGCCATCTTATAATTGGGTAAATTATACCTTGTTTGTCAGCTTTTTTCCTTTATTAGTTGCAGGTCCAATTGAACGTGCGACCCATCTACTCCCTCAGTTAGAAACACCACGAAAATTCAATTATACAAAAGCAGTTGATGGGCTAAGACAAATATTATGGGGGCTTTTCAAAAAAATCGTTATTGCAGATAATTGTGCAGTTTTTGCTAATGAAATTTTTAATAATAGTGCACATCAAAGTGGAAGCAGTCTTGTATTGGGAGCCATTTTTTTTACTTTTCAAATATATGGAGACTTTTCAGGATATTCAGATATTGCGTTGGGTTCTGCAAGGTTATTAGGAATAGAGCTATTGAAGAATTTCAACTTTCCTTATTTTTCAAGAGATATTGCTGAATTTTGGCGCAGATGGCATATTTCACTATCTTCCTGGTTTAAAGACTATTTATACATTCCCCTTGGTGGAAGTAAAGGGGGAAATTGGATGAGAATCCGGAATACTTTTATCATCTTTTTAGTAAGTGGATTTTGGCATGGCGCAAATTGGACATTTATCTTCTGGGGAGGGATTAATGCCTTATTTATAATGCCATCCATCATTATGAAAACCAATAGAAATAATATGGAAATTGTGGCAAAAGGAAAATATTTCCCCAATCTAAAAGAAGTACTTCAATTGGTTTCCACTTTTACATTAACTACTTTTTGCTGGATATTTTTCCGTGCAAATTCTCTTAGCCACGCTTTTGAGTATATAGGCGGTATTTTCAAAAAATCATTTTTTACTATTCCATCCATACCCTATGCAACTATTTTCTTACTTATAATTTTTATAACAATTGAATGGTTAGGCAGAGAAGGAAATTATGCATTAGAAAAACTTGACTTAAAGCTTGGAAAACCTTTTCGCTGGTTGGTATATGCTCTTATAATTCTTGCAATCGGAATGTTTATGCAAACACAAGAAACCCCATTTATTTATTTTCAGTTTTAGAAAAGCACTATGAAAAAATTATTATACAACCTGGTGATTTTCATCATATATAATCTCATATTTTATGTATTTACTATAACTCTGTGGGGTGAATATGCATTTCCATTTTTAAAACCGAATATAAATTATAAAATTGGCTCATACGGTCATATGTATACCCGTTTAAAAGAAATCAAGCAAATTGACAGTATTGATATTTTATTTTTGGGTTCATCACATACATATAGAGGTTTTGATAATAGAATATTCAAAAAAGAAGGTTTTACATCTTTCAATTTAGGCTCTAGTGCTCAGACTCCCATTCAAACATTAACTCTTCTGGAAAGGTATTTAGACAAAATACATCCTAAATCAATAATTTTTGAGGTAAATCCTTTAACTTTTAGCTCTGATGGAGTGGAATCATCTTTGGATCTTATTGCTAATGATACAAATGATTTATATTCTTATGAAATGGCACTAAAAGTAAACCATATTAGAACGTATAATACTCTTTTGTATGCTCTTCATAAAGATTTGTTTCATTTAAACCAATCGTATATCGAACCTATCAAGAAGGTTAAGGATAAATATATTCATGGTGGTTTTGTGGAATCTGAGATCGCTTATTACAATAAGCCGTCAAAACAGAATAAACAAAAAATTATTATCTCTAAAAAGCAAATTGAAGCATTCGAAAAATGTTTAGCTAAAATTAAAGAAAGAAACATTAAACTCATATTGGTATATGCGCCAATGACTCATAACCTTTACACAAGCTATTCTAATAACAAATACTTCGATGAAAAAATGAAAAGTTATTCCGAATACTATAATTTTAATGAAATAATGAATCTTAACGATTCATTAGATTTTTATGATGCACATCATTTGAACCAAAATGGAGTAAGGATATTTAATAAAAAATTGATTGAAATTTTAAATGATAAGCAAATCATTAAGAGCAAATTCTAACTAATGTTTAATTAAAAGTAATTTTAATTTTTCTGATTGATGATAAATAGTTAATAAAGCTTTTTGTAAATCATTTGTAAAACAAATACAAAATACTGAAAATACAATAGTTAGTATTTTACCAGCACAATACATTTCATTTACAATCTTTACAAGAACTTCCCTTCTAATTTTACTTCATCAAAAAAATTAATGTTATGAAAAAGTTCATATTACTCGTTGCGGTATCAAGCACTTTCATTATGTGTAAAAAAGCAGATGTTGCACAGGATAAAATAAATGAAGCTATCCATTCAGCCGACAGTGCTGCGACTGTTGCTACAGAAACCGTTGATAATGCCAGCAAAACAGCAAACCAGATCATGGATTCTGCCAGTATTAAAATAAAAGATTTTGAAGATACCAAAAATGATATTCAGCAAAAAATAGATAATACCTCCAAAATGGTAGATTCTTTATCTGAGAAAATTGCCAATACAAAACTGGAATCAAAAATCGAGAAAAAGGATTCGACGGAGAAGAAATCTGAAAAGGTTGCTGTAAAAGCTCCGGCTCCAAAAGTTATTAAAGAAACCAAAATCATTTATAAAGACAAGCCTAAAAATGACAGCTATGAACTGAATACGGCTAAAGATAGAATGGTAAAATCAGGATATCTTGTCATAAGAGCCGAGAATGCAGAAACGGTGAAGGAAATTATCCGGGAGGAAGCTCACAGAAATAACGGCTACATCAAAAGTGAAAATCTCTCTTATGTAGAATCTGCAAGACCTCATGGAGATGATCAAAAAGTATACAGCCTTGATATTAAAGTTCCCATCCAGCATTTTGATGGTTTAATGAATGCAATCAACGATAATGTAGGAGATATTGATACGAAAGATATTCAGGTTTCAGGACGAAACTATACAGACAATACCATTTGTACAATTACAGTTAACATCAGTGATCAAGCGAAAACAAAAACAGAACCAAAAACTTTCGGTGGAAAATCGCTAGCTGCCATTGAATCCGGCTGGGACGTGATAACTTCTATATTCCTGTTTATCCTTCCTTTATGGCCATTATTCCTGATTGCAGGTATAGGATATTATTTTTATAAAAAGAAGAACACAAACATTCCTAATAACGATTCTCACTAGATTCAAATCCATCCTCAGGGGTGGATTTTTAATATTTTTTTAATGAGGTTTAGAATTGAAGTTCAATTCTTATACTTAATTTTATCTAAGTTTAAAAAAAGAACTTGCTTATTAGAAAAATTCCTCTTAACTTTAAGTATAAGCAAAATGTAAGGAATCTTTGTTGTAAGACAAGGTTCAAAATAAGTTTGGAAATTTTTATTTCATATATTAATATTTTGTGATTTGGTGTAAAATAAGGCCCTCAAATTGAGAGCCTTATTTGTTTTTATTTCATATTCACTACTTTATCTACGATAAACTTGGTATTTCCTCTCCACGGAAGAGCACCATTGTATTCTTTGTAATGCAGATCAAACGTTTTTCCGCTGTTGGTTTCCAGTTGTTTGAAAACTTCAGGGTCATCTACAGAAAATTCAAACTCATAGCTTGTAATAGTTCCTGTTTTTCCGCTTCCGAAGCCTTCCTGAATCAGCTTACCTTCATAGGTTTTGAAGACATAGCCTTTTTTCATTGCATAGTTCAGGTATCCGGATTTTACGCCTTCTCCAAAAACGAAATAATACTTGTACCAGACAAATACGCCCAGTAACAGCAGTACAACACCGAGGATGATCCACAAAGATTTTTTCATAGGTAGTGTGTTTTATAAAATGTTATTTTGCGATACTTCTTGAGATCACGATTTTCTGAATTTCTGAAGTTCCTTCGTAGATCTGAGTGATTTTTGCATCTCTCATTAATCTTTCTACGTGGTATTCTTTCACATATCCGTATCCACCGTGGATCTGTACTGCTTCAATAGTAGTATCCATTGCTACCTGAGAAGAGTATAATTTTGCCATAGCTCCACTTTCAGAGATATCTTTTCCAGCATCTTTTTCACATGCTGCTTTGAAGCAAAGCATTCTTGCTGCTGTAATCTGAGTAGCCATATCAGCTAATTTGAACGCAATAGCCTGGTGGTTGATAATTTCAGTTTTGAAAGCTTTTCTTGTTTTAGCATATTTCAAGGCCAGTTCGTAAGCCCCTGAAGCAATTCCTAAAGCCTGAGAAGCAATACCGATTCTTCCTCCGTTCAATACAGCCATTGCAAAGTTGAATCCGAATCCGTCTTCACCAATTCTGTTTTCTTTTGGAACTTTTACATTGTTAAAGATCAAAGAGTGTGTATCACTTCCTCTGATTCCTAATTTGTCTTCTTTCAGTCCGATTTCAAAACCTTCCCATCCTCTTTCTACGATGAAAGCATTGATTCCTTTATGTTTTTTCTCAGGATCTGTCTGTGCAATTACGATATAATAAGTAGCTGTTCCACCATTGGTGATCCAGTTTTTGATCCCATTTAAAAGATAGTAATCTCCTTTGTCTTCAGCAGTTGTTTTCTGAGAAGTAGCATCAGAACCAGCTTCCGGCTCAGATAATGCAAATGCTCCGATCACCTGCCCGCTTGCCAGTGGAGTAAGATATTTTACTTTTTGCTCTTCAGAAGCAAATTTTTCAAGACCGGCACAAACCAATGAATTGTTTACAGACATTACAACAGCTGCAGAAGCATCTATTTTTGCAATTTCCTCCATCGCCAGCACGTAAGAAACGCTGTCCATACCTGCACCGCCGTATTTTGGATCTACCATCATTCCTAAAAGTCCCATTTCTCCCATTTTCTTCACCTGTTCTGCAGGGAATTTCTGGTCACGGTCTCTTTCAATCACCCCTGGTAATAGTTCGTTTTGTGCAAAATCTCTTGCTGCCTGCTGAATCATCAGCTGTTCTTCCGATAAATTAAAGTCCATAAAAAAAATAATTAGATAGCCGTAAATTTACACTTTTTAACGAAATCTGAAAAAATTAAATTGAAAGCCGAAAAAAGGTACAGAAAAAGGAAGTTGAGGGAGGTTTAATGAGAATGAGTGCGCGTTTTGGGATTGGGAGTGATAAGATATAAAAACAATATTAGATTTATTAGAAAAAATAACCATTCCCGAAAGATCAATTTAAAATATAAAATCCCTTTTTCAGGGCTTCCGGCCTCCTTTTTGATTCTATATATTATGGTTAGCATTTAACTTATTTCTAATTATTGCATGCAGATGTTTCCAATTAAAAAAAATGCTTATATTTAAGTTTCTTTATAAATTACGTAAAAAATCATGACGATCAAGAGATTATTCGATATTCCGCACTATGCTTTAGAAAAATATCCTAAAACGGATATGTTTGTAACCAAGTATCAGGGTGAGTGGAAAAAAACTTCTACCCAGGAGTTTATTAATGAGGGAAATAAGATATCCAGAGGATTATTGAAGCTTGGTATAAAACCAGGTGATAAAATCGCTTTGATTACAACCAATTCCCGTACAGAATGGGCCATTATGGATTTTGGACTTTCTCAGATCGGGGTCGTTTCTGTACCGGTTTATCCAAGTATTTCTCCTGAAGATTATGAATTTATCTTCAATAATGCTGAAATTCAGTACTGTTTTGTTTCTGATAAGGAGCTATTGAGTAAGGTGATGAAAGTAAAGCATAATATCCCAAGTTTACAGGGAATTTTTACTTTTGATAATATCAGTGGGGCAGCCAACTGGAGAGAAATTCTGGATCTGGGTAAAGATGAATCTACACAAATTGAAGTGGATGACCTTTCCAATGCGATCAATACTGAAGATCTTGCCACTATTATTTACACTTCCGGAACTACGGGAAGACCTAAAGGAGTAATGCTTACGCATAATAATATTGTATCTAATATTTTGGGAGCTATTCCAAGGATTCCGAAAAAGAGAGGCTTCGATTATAAAGATGCAAGGGCTTTAAGTTTCCTTCCTATCTGCCATATTTTTGAAAGAATGCTGTTTTATCTTTATCAATACAACGGTTTCTCTCTTTATTTCGCCGAAAGCATTGAGAAAATGGGTGAAAACGTAAAAGAAGTGAAGCCTCATTATATGACTGTAGTACCAAGACTGGTAGAAAAGGTATATGATAAAATCTATAATACAGGATCTTCAGCCGGAGGATTAAAATCAAAAATCTTCTTCTGGGCTTTGAACTTAATCAGTAAAAAGAAAGTAATCTCCAAGCCATCCGGACTTCAGGAAATGATTGCCGATAAATTGGTATTTTCTAAATGGAGAGAAGGTTTAGGTGGTGAAATCGTAACTTTGGTTTCAGGATCAGCTGCCTTGTCTACAAGACTTAACCTGATGTTCCAAAATGCTGGTATTCCTATTTTGGAAGGATATGGTTTAACAGAAACATCCCCTGTAATTTCCGTAAACAGCTTTGATAAAATGAAAGTGGGAACCGTAGGAATTCCATTGGATAATTTAAAGGTTAAGATTCAGGAAGATGGTGAAATTACCGTAAAAGGGCCATCAGTATTCAAAGGATATTTCCAGAATGAAGAAATGACAAAAGAAGCCTTTACTGAAGATGGTTTCTTCAAAACGGGAGATATTGGGCATATTGATGGTGACGGATTTTTACAGATCACTGACCGTAAGAAAGAAATGTTCAAGACATCCGGCGGAAAATATATTGCTCCTCAGACTATTGAAAACTTAGCAAAAGCTTCCAAATTCATTGAACAGATTATGGTAGTAGGCGATGGTGAGAAGATGCCATGTGCTTTGGTACAGCCAGATTTTGAATTTGCTAAAAACTGGGCTTTAAGAAACAATCTGAATATCGGTTCTACACCGGAAGAGATTGCAAAAAGCACTGAACTGAAGCAAAGAATTGAAAAAGAAATCGAGGGCATTAACGAACACCTTGGAAACTGGGAGAAAATCAAAAAAATTGAGCTTACTCCTGAAGTATGGAGCATTGAAAGCGGATTGCTTACTCCAACATTAAAACTGAAAAGAAAAGCGGTAAAAGAGAAGTTTATTGCTTTATACAATAAGATGTATGATCATCAGGATTAAAAAATATCAACCGCTTCAAAATGAAGCGGTTTTTTTATAGATTTTGGCTAAATTTTATTTTGATAAACGAACGGGCTAAAGCCCATTTCTATTGATGATTTCCCATTGGTTATTTCAACCGTTATGACTACCTGCAACTTTGTGTCATTCCACAAGAATCTATAACAGATTAAAAGATTGTGTAGAGATTCGGAATGACAAGGACACCGTAAAAAATTACATCTGCTAAAAGATTAAATGGGCTCTTTTCTTGAACTGACATTCGTAACCTTTCAGGTTATGCTCAGGATGGCCAGTCCGTTTCTATTGATACACAAAAAAAGCTGTTTCATTTCTGAAACAGCTTTTGTATGTTGTAAAACCAATAATTAGAATTTAATTACAGATTTCATTCTTTCGTTTTCTTCCATTACCAACTCGTCGTCTACAAGAATTTTTCCAGAGTGTTCGTCAATAATGATTTTCTTTCTCTGAGCAATTTCCATTTGCTTTTGAGGAGGAATAGTGAAGAAAGATCCTTTTGGAGCTCCTCTTTCCAACCCTACTACAGCAAGACCATTGATAGAGTTTGTTCTGATTCTGTTGTAAGAAGCCAGTAATCTCTCATCAATTTTACCTGCATATTCTTTAGACTGCTCAATCAGGTATTCTTCTTCTTTCTGAGTTTCAGAGATCAAACCATCCAATTCTTCTTTCTTGAATTTCAGGTGATTTTTCAAATCGTCGATCTTTGAAGTAAGTTCGCTTAAAGTTTCATTTTTGTGAGCGATTTTAACTCCGAATTCTTTAATTCTTTTTTCAGCAAGCTGAATTTCCAGATCCTGGAATTCCATTTCTTTTCCTAATGCTTCAAACTCTTTATTGTTTCTTACATTATCCTGCTGAGATTTGTATTTCTCAATTAAAGTTTTAGCATGGTTAATAACTTCATGCTTTGTTTTAATCTGATCGTCCTGATCTTTGATATCAGCATGAAATTTTTCAGCTCTTTTTTCAAGACCTTCAATCTCGATTTCAAGATCTTCAACTTCAATTGGCAATTCTCCTCTAGTATTTCGGATTTCATCCAATCTTGAATCAATGATCTGTAAATCGTATAAAGCTCTTAATTTTTCTTCAACTGAAATATCGTTGGTTTTTGCCATATTTAAATGAAATAATTTACTGGGTTTGTTTTTTCAATAGATTTTGAAATTGCAAATGTACTAAATTTTTGTGACAAAATTTCAAATAATTGTTGAGCAACAAATTGTTCAGACTCATAATGTCCTATATCACAGATCAGCATTTTAGACTCTGCTAAAAAATAGTCGTGATATTTAAGATCTCCGGTAAGATAAGCATCACATTTCTTGGCTGCTGCAGATCGAATACCGCTGGCTCCGGAACCACCAAGAACTCCTACTCTTTTGATTTTTTTATTATTAAAGGAAGAATGTTTTATCACTTCAAGGCCAAATTTTTCTTTTACAAAACCAAGGAAATCTTTTTCATCCATCTCCTCTTCCAGATCACCATACATTCCTAGCCCAGCATGATGGTTTTTATTATCCAGACTATAAACCTGATGAGCCACTTCTTCATAAGGATGAGCGGCTTTCATAGCTCCTACAATCTGCCCCTGTTTAAACCCTTCAAAGATTACGGAGATCATATCTTCATCTGCATTTTCACGAATTCCCTGTTGTCCTGAAAATGGATTTGAACCTTCTGTAGGTCTGAATGTCCCGTTTCCGTTCACTGTAAAACTGCATTCGTCATAAAACCCTATATTCCCCGCTCCTGCTGAAAACATAGCTTCTTTTACTTTTTCTGAGTATTCTTTGGGAACAAAAACTGTAAGTTGTTTTAAATTATTTTCTTTAGGCTGAAGAATTTTCATATTCTTTAATCCCAACTGGCTGCATATCCCATGATTTACTCCAAAAAAATCATTATCAAACGCTGTGTGAATAGCATAAATGGCCACTTTATTTTCAATTGCTTTTAAAACGGCTCTTTCTACATAGTTTTTCCCTGTTAAAGATTTTAGGCCGGAAAATATAATAGGATGAAAACATACAATCAGATTGCAGTTTCTCTCAATAGCCTCATCTACAACATTTTCCAACGCATCATGACAGACCAGAATACCGGATACATCACGGTCATAAACCCCACACAAAAGTCCTACATTATCAAAATCTTCTGCCTGTCTGATACTTATTTCCTCTTCAATCTTTGCAATTACAGTTTTTAGCTTCATTAAGTTATATTTTACAGTTACAGCGAAGATATTAATTTTACTAAAAATCCAAAGAATATTTTAATAGTTGTAGAATTCTTTCAACAGTCATATCTTTACCTTACACTTTATAAAAATGGCTAACTTAAGCCTGAAATAATCCTATATCAATGGAAAGAGAACACAATCTTATTCCTGAAGACAGCCTTTGGAAAAGATACCTTTACCGAATCATCTACCGTGCCGATACAAGGCTCGGGAAACTGTTCGATATTATATTACTGTCCTTAATTCTTGCAAGTACCGCTATCATCATGATGGAAAGTGTACCTCAGCTTGACAAAAGATTTCATTATACTTTTCTGATCCTGGAATGGATCATCTCCATTTTCTTTACCGTGGAATATTCTATGCGGATCGCCGTGGTAAAAAATAAAAAGAGTTATATTTTCAGCTTTTTCGGGGTTATAGACTTTCTCGCTTTGGTTCCTTTTTTCCTCAGCTTTTTCTTCCCTATCACTAAGTATTTCCTGATTTTCAGAATGCTGAGAATGCTGAGAATCTTCAGAATTTTCAATTTGCTGGATTTTATGAATGATGGCTATCTTATTGTAAGGGCTTTGAAAAACAGTTCGAGAAAAATTTATATTTTCCTTCTGTTTCTGATTATTTTCTCGGTTATTGTAGGATCACTTATGTTTATGGTGGAAGGTGGGAGACCTGGTTTTGAAACCATACCACAATCTATCTATTGGGCAGTAGTTACTGTAACCACCGTAGGATATGGTGATGTATCCCCTATTACGCCTTTAGGAAAATTTTTCGCTGTCGTTTTGATGCTTGCTGGTTACTCCATTATCGCGGTTCCTACTGGTATTGTGACTGCAGAAATGAGAAATAAGAGACAAAACATGGAATTAGTATGTGAACGTTGTGGGAATGACGATATTGATGACGATGCAAGGTACTGCAAGAAATGTGGCAAGAAATTAGCTTGATATTAGGTATAAGTAAAATTTATTCACCAAATACATCAAAATCATGGAACCACAAAAGAAAAACAGACCAAATAGTTTAGTGATTATTCTTTTTGCACTCATCGTACTGATGATCATTGTTTACTTTATATTAGCAATGTTCTTCCCTACCGTTTTTGACCTTCTCAATAAGGGAGAAATACAACCGGTACCTAATAAATAATGAGTAAAGTTTATATTGAATAAAGGTCATAGGATAAAATAAAAAGATGAGTGAAGTATTTCGCTCATCTTTTTTTGAACCATTAATTCCCAAAATAAATATGTACTTCACAAAAAAGACGGATCATCAATGACCCGTCTCTTTCTTTTTATTTAAATGATAAATTATTTCTTAATGGCTTTGATAGTCTGTTTAGAACCATCTTTCATTTCTAAAGTGACCAAATAAATACCTTGCATTAAATCTCTTAAATGGATCACAGACTCAGGGTTTGCAATAGTCTTCACTAGCCTTCCTGAAGCATCTGTTACAGATACATTTTTAACGTTTTTAACATCAGAAATATTCAATACATCCGTAAATGGATTAGGATATACTTTGATACCGCTTTTCGTTGCAGAAACTTCAGAGACTGCCAGGTTTGCATTGTTAACACTAATATCATCAACATACAGATTGTATTGATCCGCATCTGAATAGGCATTAAATCCAAAGTAATACACTCCTGTTGTAGGAACGGTAAAGGTGATCGTTTCTGTATGGGCCATTTCATCGTTGATTGCTGGATAATCTGCCACTGAACTTGTCATAGCTGATGCAACTGGCGAAGTTCCGTACGCTACTTTTAATTTTTCTGCATAGGTAGATGAATTATTTCCATACTTATAACTGATCGTATACTGTACTCCTGCTGTCAGGTTCAATCCTTGAGTAAAGAACCATGCATCGGCAGGGTTAGAAGAATTATAATGGTATCTCAATACATTGGTAGTAAACCCTTGGCTATCTGAAGGCGGATCCGCTGTTTCCCAATTATTTCCAGATCCTGCATTCACAGCTGCTGTACAACCAGGAAGAGCCGGCGTAGAAACATTTTCAAAGTCAACAGTATAAGGTAAACCAGCACTTGTACAAAGAGTGGTAAACGTAGTGTTAGTACTCCACACACTTGTACTGGAGGCACTACACGCTGACCTCACCCAAACGTAATAAGCAGTAGCAGGTGCTAAACTAGGAATATTATAGGTAGTTGCCGTAACTCCTGTAAAATTAGGAGTACTTGTTGCTGTAGGTGCTGTATTGGTTGTACTGTAATAAATATCATATCCGTTTGCTGGTACTGGCGTTGCAGCTGTCCATGAAACTGTAGCTCCACTTGCTGTAACATTGGAAGCAGCTACAGCTGTAGGCTCACTACAAGAAGGAGCTACATCTATATTAATATCATCAACGTATAATTGATTCATATTAGCATCAGAGTATGCCTGAAATCCAAAATAATACACTCCTGTAGTAGATGGCGTAAAGTTCACAAAAGCGCTTGTTGCCGTACTTGTAACAACACTTGGATGATCTGCTAAGGTATTGGTCATCCCCGCACCTGTCGCTGAAGTTCCATATGCTACTTTTAATTTTTCTTCATATACAAATCCTTCTGCATTTGCATATTTATATTTAATTCTGTAGGCAACACCTGCAGTAAGATTAATTCCATTGGTGAAGAACCAGGTATTGGCATTATTGGCATAATCGTATGAATATTGAAGAACATTCCCCGTAAATCCCTGGGCATCAAGATCACCTGTCTGCCACATATTTCCGGAACCATCATTAACTACTGAAGTACAAGCCGGAAGATCAGGAGTTGTTACACTTTCAAAATCCAATGCATATGGCACCCCTACTGAAACGCAAGATGTCATAAATGTTGCTGCCGGAGACCATGCACTTTTGTCAGATGCACTACATGCAGAACGTACCCAAACATAATAAACGGTAGCCGGTGTAAGTGTAGAAGGCAGGTTGGCATTCAGCGTAGTACTTGTTCCAGAAACTACTGTAGCAGCTGTAGGAAATGTACTGGAGGTTGAATAATAATACTCATAACCGTTAGCTGGAGCAGCAGCCGGGGCAGTCCATGAAATCTGAGCTGTATTGGTAGCAATTCCAGACACCGTTAAAGCAGTTGGAGCAAAACAGGTTGGAACCGCTCCAATCACTACTGTATAATCATGAGCTTCTCCATACCCATCAACATTACAAGGAATAGGCTCACTGGAGAATCTGTCTCCTACTCTCATTCTATAGGTACCCGGAGTAACTGTAGAAGGGATAGTTATCTGTCCGGCAGTAATATTGGCACCACCTACGAAATCACTGCTTGCAGAAGCTACAAGCTCCGGCGCAGTATCATCAAAAGTTCCGTCATTATTAAAATCGATCCAAATGCGTATATTCTGATCACTGTAATCATGTTTAACAGTAAAATCATAGTTTAACCCAGCATTCAGGTTGATTGTCATAGAAGTAAAATCTCCATACGCATCAACAGAACAACCTGTATTCTGATGATCAAATCCGGCACCCGGAATTTTAAAAGTATCGATCACATCCCCCCCACTGCACCCACTAGCAAATGCAGGCGTACAATAAGTTTGTGCGGAGGATAAAAAGCCAGTCATTAAGAAACCAACAAGTAAAATATTTTTCATGCAATATATTATTAGTAACTCAAATCTAGTTAAAAATCATCAACAAAAAAAATACTTTTATTATTATATCACAACGTATTAAGCTTTTCTTTTGATAATAGGTAATTTATACTACAAAAAAGAGACTACTCAGTTTGAGTAGTCTCCAGTTCATATTTTCTTAAGATTTTTTTATTTCTTAATTGCTTTAACCGTTTGTTTAGAACCGTCTTTCATATTTAATACTACTAAATACAATCCTTCTTTAAGGTCTCTCAGTTGAAGAGCAGATGAAGGTTTTTCAATAGTTTTAACCAATCTTCCGGAAACATCAATGATAGAAACAGATTGTACTTTTGATATATCAGAGATTGTTAACGTATCAGTAAACGGATTAGGATATACATTAATCTTATTCTCTTTTACTGCAGTTTCAGAAGTTGCCAAGTTAGGATTTTGCTTTACCTCAACATTATCTAAAAGAACATCATCATAGAAATATCCGTTACCACTCACATTTTTATCAACAGTAAATCTCACCTGAATAGTAGCCCCGATATAAGAAGCTGCTAAAGGAATAGCCACTGTTCTCCACTGATTTAAGTTCGTATTATCACTAAATATAGCAACCCAGCCATTTCCGTCGTTTACCTCTACAGTAAGTTTATTATTATCATAAGTAGAAGGTGAGACTGTAGTAGAAGTTGACATAGAATGATTTTTAAACCAATCAAAAGAAACCATAGGTGCAGTTAATCCAGTTAAATTTACTGAAGGCGTAATCAATTGAACAGTATTGGCACCTGCTCCTGAATATGGTGAACTTGCATCTACCCATGCATAAGTACCGGCTGCTCTTCCATTATTAGCTGTATTAGCACCGTAATCTGCACTTCCTGAAAACTTCCAGAAAAGATTAGCATCTGTAATCGTTGCTGTAGGATTTATACTGTTCCAGCAGTTTGGCGCTACTCCGTTATCAAAATTCTGGGCAAAAGGAGCCATCACTGTACCACAAAGTGTATTGAAAACAGCCGGTCCAGCCCAAGCGCTTTTATCGTTAGAACCACAAACAGATCTTACCCAAACATAATAAGTACTGCTCGAAGCCAGCCCGGATAAAGGAGCTGAAACAGTATTGCTTGTTCCACTAGCTGCTGTAGCGGAAGTAGGAGCAGTACTGCTTGTACTGTAATAATATTCATAACCGTTAGCTGGCGGTGTAGCAGGAGCTGTCCAGGATAGATCTGCTGTAGAAACTGTAGGGTTAGCCACTACAGGAGAAACAGGTTCCAGACAAGTTGGTATAGCTTCTACTACAAAGTCGTCAACGTGGAAGTCTATATCCGGAGTATTGGAGCTTGTTGTTGCAACAAAAGCAATTTTAACATTCCCTGAATATCCTGCAAGGTTTATTGTTTCTGCCTGCCCTGTACTAGAATAACTTGCTGCTCCCGTATAAGTTTTTATAATGTTTGTATTACTCCATGTAGTACCACCATCTGTTGAGACAATAATTCTAACCTGATGAGTACCTAAAGTTGTTTGTGAAGTAGTTCCCAAATAGCTGGTAACAGCCATTTTATACTTCATTCTAAACATACCTGGGGTAGCTCCAAGATTAATCGGTTGAGAAATCAGCCAATCTCCGGTATTGGCTCCATATAAATTGATTCTTACAGCTGCATTAGATCCTGCATTGGCAAAACCGGCCTCAGAAGCCCATTTACTTGATCCGTATGTTAAAGTAGATGAAGCTGTAACATCTCCTTTGGCCACTGACCAGCATGTTGGAGTAAATGCAGTGAAGCTTTGCGGTACCGTTGGGGCATTTTCTGCGCTACAAACTGTTGTAAAATTACGCTCTGTACATGAAGCAGAGTTACTTGTTGATGTATAAGCGTTAACTGTATAGTAATATTTTGTTGAATTGCTTAATGGAGTAGAAAGTGTATAAGTTAAAACATTTCCTAAATCAACATTATTCATCACATCAGTTCCACCAGTTGTAGTACCAATAGAAAGTTTATATCCGGTAGCATCTGTTACCGCTCCCCAAGTGATTGTAGGTGTTACAGAAACGCCTGTTGCAGATGATGATGGCGCAGTAACGGAAGGGCAGCCGATATTTTTAGTAACGAATGATATTGGATTACATGCACTAGCTGTACCGTTGCTATTGGATGGCTGTACCGTTGCATAATATGTAGTGTTATACAATAACTGACTTGCTGCCGGAAGTGTATACGTCAACACATTTCCTACATCTACTGCGTTCATCACATTTGTACCCCCTGGTGTAGTTCCTACGCTTAGTTTGTAAGAAGTTGCTCCCGCTGTAGCATTCCATTTGATATTTGGTGTTACAGATATTCCTGTTGCTGCATTAGCAGGTGCTGTAATTACTGTACAGTCCGGAATTGTAATAGCGGAAATCTTAACGTTATCTACATAGATATCGTCACTTCCATTATCTCCTTTTGCTAAGAATCTCACAATTGCATTAGGACTGGATGATCCTAAATCTAAAAAGTTAGAAGTCCATGATGCTGCAACACCTAGAGCAGAACCCACATCTGTAAATGTATTTCCTCCGTCAGTAGAAATCTGAATTTTTAAAACATCTGTTCCGGAAGGATTGATATAATCAAAACTTAAGTATCTGTTTCCTGTACCTGAGGAAAGATTGACGTACAAGTCCATATATCCTGAAGCATACTGACAGTTGTAAGAATGAAACCGGGCTGCTGGGGCTACTGCAGGGGTAGCAACTGTAGCAGATCCACTAGTGCTGGACCACCCTGAAGCCGAAGTAAATCCGGATGTTGCAATATCGCTCTGTCTCCAGGAATTATCTCCTCTCGCCGGCCATGTTCTCCAATAGCTGGCACTTGGCAGATCTGAGGTTGAATTACCATTTTCCCAGGCACTAAAGCTCTCTGTAAAAGGTAATGAAGCATATGCTACGGGAGGGGTTTGCCATGCTCCCGGAGTGTAAGTAAATGTAAGTCCAGAGGCAGGAACTGTTGTACCGTTTGTAGTTCCCAGAGTCGCTGTAGAGCTGTTTGAACTTCCTACAGCAAGAGAACTCCAGTTTGTCCCTGTTAAATTATTTACATCGGAACTTTCCGATCCTCTTATCCCTACCTGTCCAGTAAGAGTTGCAGTTCCGGAAACACAGTTTCCATATACAATAGCAACTGTCTTTGCTGTAAGATCTAATTGAATTTGAAAATTAAGAAGCTGTGCTGAAGAAGCAGAGTTACCCTGTACATCTGTATATTGCACAATAAATTTCGAACCAACCGTTTCATAGGCAATCTCAGACGTTGTAGTATTGGCATGGCGTAGGTTGACAGCAAAGCCAGCAAAAGCTCCTTCGTAAGTAGTTGGTGAAATATCGGAAGATAAACCCGTGTAAGTAGAACTGGAAGCGGGAACCCCAAATGTAATAAAGCCATTGTTACTGATATAAACAGAATTATATTTCTGGTTATTAAAAGTAAAAGAGCCTGGCAAAGGAATAGCTCCTGAGACTAAATCAGTTCCTATTGTTGCACCAGACTGCCATATTGTCCTCCCTGCAGATAATGGTGTATAAGTACCGGAAGACTGAGCAAAGCCATATCCGTTACTTGTGTTCGGGGTGGCAAGCTGAGGTGGCCCCACCTGCGCAGACACACAATAATAAAATGCGGTCAGGCACGAAAGTAATAATCTCTTCATAAATAGTAATAATAAAAAGTTAGGGCAGTAAAAATATAAATATAAATTCAATTATTAATAGAAATATTAAAAATTATCATAAAATACTAAATAAAAACAATTAAAAACAGTATTAAAACACAATAAAATCAAACGTTTATTTAATTTTAATATTTATTTCGCAATACGATGAAAAATGTCAAATAATTGATAATCAAAATATTAAATTACTACACAATTAAAATAGACTTCAGAAAAATTTTCTATTTAACATAAAAAGCTATTTATAATTTTTCATCAATATCCTCAATATGTAAACAAAAAAAGAGCGACCTAAGCCACTCTGTTTTAAATAATATATTATATTTTAATTCAAATAGAATTCATATTTATTCAATAATTGAATTTCTTTAATCAAATCTCCATTCAAATCTACCGAATGTTTCATTGACTGCACTTCAATATGAGAATCATCTTCCAGGTTTTTGATAAAGAATTTCAACTTTTGATTTCCCTTATTTCTATCAAGGATCGTTCTGAAAAAGTCTAGATCTTCCGGTCTTACATCCATCACATCCATTACCAAAGATATGCTTTTTGCAAACCTTTCAAATGCTTCCTGAAGTTCTATCACATCATTTACATTCACAAAGACTCTTCCATCCTTGACCTGAGCAAATTTTATTTTGAAAATAACAAATCTCTGAACCTCCAGCTTCTCCTTCAATCTCATATAATCCCGATCTCCCAACCTGAATGAATAGGATCCCGAATAATCTTCCAAGGTAACAAAAGCTACTTTCTCACCACTTCTAAAACCATCTTTCACTACATACTCCGTAATCAAGCCTGCCACTGTATACTCTTTCCCACCGCCGCCATTTTCTCTTTCTTTTTGCAACGTTTTCCAGTCTTTCTTCTTCTCTTCAAATAATTCTTCCTGCTTATTTGCAAAAGCCTGTTCTTTATAGGCATCAACTTCATCCAGATTCAAAAAATGAAAAACACCTTTCGGTTCAGCTTTTTTTGTAACCTCTTCTATAATCTCTTCTTCTTCACCAGCCACAACATCATCTGAAACAATTTCTACAAGATCTGCAACCTCATCTACGGAATCTTTTTCCAGGATAGGAGCTTCATCAGCAACTATTTTTTCCTCATCCTTCTCCAATACTGCCTTTTTAGAAAGCTGCCCCTGCATAAACTGATATTGATATTTAAATTCATCCAGAGGATGTGCAGAAAGGTAAAACCCTATCGTTTCTTTTTCTTTATTAAGTTTATGCATGTTTGGCCATTCCGGGCAAGGAGCCAATTTCGGCTGCTCAATCTGAACTTCTTCCGCAAAATCAGCAAACAGAGAATGTTCCATCTCGTTTTTACTCTCCTGAAAGCTTTGTCCGTACCTGATCAATCTTTCCAGATTCGTTCTTCCAGCCATATCGATATCAAAATACTGACCTCTGTGGAAAGAATCCAATTCATCAAAACCTCCAGCCAAAACCAAACTTTCCGCTACTCTTTTATTCATTTGTGAAGGCAGAATCCTTTCAAAGAAATCGTAAATATTTTTGAATCTTCCGTTTCTTCTTTCTCTTGTAATTCCCTCACTCGGTCCTTCACCAATTCCTTTGATTGCTCCCAGTCCGAAACGGATCTGCCCTTTTTCATTTACCGAGAATTTGTATTCGGATTCATTCACATCCGGCCCTAATACATCTACGCCCATACTTTTACAATCCTCCATGAACATGGTAATTGAATCCGTATTATTAATGTTATTACTCATTACGCTCGCCATATATTCGGCAGGATAATTCGCCTTTAGATATGCGGTCTGATAAGCAATGAATGCATAACACGTTGAGTGAGATTTGTTGAAAGCATATTCAGCAAAGGCCTTCCAGTCATTCCATATTTTCTCTAACCTTTCTTCATTCAGGTTGTTTTTTCTACCTCCTTCGATGAATTTAGGGTACATTTTATTCAGAACATCAATCTGCTTTTTACCCATTGCTTTTCTCAAAGTATCGGCTTCACCTTTCGTAAAATTGGCCAATTTCTGAGACAAAAGCATTACCTGCTCCTGATAAACGGTAATCCCGTATGTTTCCTTTAAATATTCTTCTGTTTCCGGTAAGTCGTAAACGATCTCTTCAATTCCGTGTTTCCTATTGATGAAATTTGGAATATATTTAATAGGGCCCGGACGGTACAAGGCATTCATAGCAATAAGATCGGCAAAAACCGTAGGTTTAAGCTCCCTCATGTACTTTTGCATTCCGGGACTTTCGTACTGGAAAATCCCTACCGTTCTTCCTTCTTTAAACAGCTGATAGGTTTTAGCATCATCCAGCGGAATATTATCTGGATCAATATCCAGTCCGTACCTTGCTTTTACGAGCTTCAACGCATCTTTAATGATAGTTAAAGTTCTCAACCCCAGAAAGTCCATCTTCAAAAGACCTGCACTTTCTGCAACGGAGTTATCAAACTGCGATACTAAGATATCTGCATCTTTCGCTGCAATAGTCACCGGAACCAGGTTACTCACATCTTCCGGCGTAATGATTACACCACAGGCGTGAATTCCGGTATTTCTGATACAGCCTTCCATCTTTTTAGCACTTGCCAAAACTCCGTGTCGGGCATCATCAGGACTGTCAAGAACATATCTCATCTCGTCAACAAGCATCTGTTCTTCGGGTTTTAATTTATCATATTTTGCTAAAGCTTTCGCAATATTCATCCCTGGACTTGGAGGAATCAATTTAGCAATATTGTTTGTATCAGGAATTGGAACATCCAAAACCCTTCCCGCATCTTTAATCGCAGATTTCCCCCCTAAAACTGAGTAGGTAATAATCTGCGCTACCTGATTTTTACCATATTTTTCAACTACCCATTTGATGATTTTATCTCGTCCTTCATCATCAAAGTCAATATCAATATCAGGCATGGAAACCCTTTCCGGATTCAGGAATCGCTCAAAAAGGAGATCATACTTGATTGGATCTACATTGGTAATTCCGGTACAATAAGCCACAGCAGAACCTGCAGCAGAACCACGGCCGGGACCAACCCAAACCCCCATATTACGGGCTTCATTACAGAAATCCTGTACAATAAGGAAGTATCCCGGATAACCGGTATTGGCAATTACTTCAAGCTCAAAATCCAGACGTTCTTTAATTTCAGCAGAAATTTCACTCATAAGCCCTGAATCGACATATCTTCTTTTCGCTCCTTCAAAGGTAAGATAGGTAAGATAAGCCATCTCTCCTCTTTTTCCGCCGTCTACCTCATCTTCTGCATGGATAAATTCTTCCGGGATATCAAACTTTGGAAGAAGAACGTCTCTTTTTAAGGTATAAGGTTTAAACTTTGCGGTGAATTCTTCATAGGCATCAAAAGCATCGGGATAGGCTAAAAAAGCTTCTTTGATTTCATCAGAATTTTTGATGTAATATTCTCCTGTAGCTAATCCTCTTCTTTTACCAAATCCTTTTCCAACAGGTGTTGTGAGCTTTTCACCATCTTTGATACAGCTTACAATATCCTGGATGTTAGAATCATCTTTATTGGTGTAAAAAGTCTCGTTCTGAGCTAAAATTTTAACATTATATTTATCTGCCAGATACAGCAAAACCTCATTCAAGTGCTCTTCTTCAGGCAGCTTATGATTCTGAATCTGTACATAAAAATCGTCTTCAAAGGTATCTTTCCACCATTTGAATAGCTCTTCCCCTTTTTGTTCACCGGTATTTAAGATGGCATCAGGAATATCCCCCATAATTCCGGAAGTCAAAGCAATAACCCCTTCTTTATATTGAGCAATCAATTCACGGCTTATCCTTGGAACTCCAAAATAGAATCCCTTGAGGAAACCGATACTGGAAAGTTTGGCCAGGTTTTTATATCCGTTAAAGTCTTTTGCTAAAAGCACTACCTGCGTTCTCCTGTCCGGATCATCTTTGGTAAATTGCTTTTGCTCATAACGATCTGAAATATAAAATTCGCAGCCTACAACCGGGATAAGCGGTTCGGAAACAGGTTCCACTTCATTGAATTCTGTTCCCTTTTCTTCTGCTTCCTGTTTTTTTGCTAAATATTCTTTATATTTCTTCGCTCTGTCACCATTAGCTCCTTCCACTGCTGAAACGAACTTAAAAGCTCCCATCATATTTCCTAGATCCACCATACCGACAGCCGGGAAATTTTCATCAGAAGCTTTTTTAATCAAATCATTGATACTAGAAGTAGCCGTAAGTGTAGAGAAGACACTATGGTTATCAAAATTGAAATATTTACCTAAATCAATTTCATCAATACTTCCAAAATCCTGTTGCTTCTTTTTATTATGAAAATCAGCAACCTGCCTTCTGATAACAATATTGAAAGGCTTTATCGGATCCGGATACAGGCTTCTGAAATAAGCAAGCTGATCTTCTGAAATCTTTAAGGTATCAGCAGGTACTACACCAATTCTTACCATTTCAAAGAAAGCTCTGGCAGTAGCATTTACGTCGGCAGCAGCATTATGGGCTTCATCAAATTTGTTCCCATATAGTTTTTCATAAAGTTCTTCAAGTTTCGGAGGTTTAAATCTTCCTCCACGACCTCCACCAAGCTGACAGAAATCGGTTCCCAAAATCATGGTATCTGCTTTGGGCTTTTCCTGTAGGTTATCTTTCAGGTTTTTTCTGAAAAATTCTGCTCCTACAATATTATAGTCGAATTCTACATTATGTCCGGAAACCACTCTTACTCTTTCAAGGACTTTAGAAAATTCTTCAAGAATCTCCTGCAGATCCCGTCCTTCTTCATTAGCAATCTTTGTTGTAATTCCGTGAATACGTGCTGCGTTGAAGGGAATATCATACCCTTCAGGTTTTATTATATAATCCTGGTTTTCAATCAAATTTCCATCATCATCGTGCACTTGCCAAGCAATCTGAACCATTCTTGGCCAGTTATCCGAGTCTGAAAGCGGAGCGTTGAAATTTTTTGGTAAACCGGTTGTTTCTGTGTCAAAAATTAAATACATATAATGTTCTAACTTTTTTATAAAAGAGAATGTAAAGTTACTTCATTTTTTCCAATAATTGTTTCATGTCTACGATACAAAGAATCAATAATACTCAAAACAGACAAAATAGAAATTATTTAAGAATAACTCTATTTTTTTTAAGTTAAATTAAAATTATATTAAAAAATTAGAGTTATATACTGAAAAACAACTGTCTATTAAAATTTTACATAATTTTGATCAATCATACTTTTTAACAATTTACTACCTAAAATGAAGAAACAATTACTTTTAATCAGTTCTTTTGTGGTTTCACTATTAAGTGCACAAAACAATGAAGAATTAAACAGACAGTTTGAACGGCAGAGAATAGAAAACAACAGCAAGTTTGACACCTACGTATCTAAGAGATTTGGTACTGACAGAAGCCCTGAAACTTTAAAACAGATTGAATTACAAAGAGCCACCCTGGCAGGTTTTTTACCAGATAACAGGCCTTATTTTATGCAGGCGCATGATGGTGATCAAATTAAAAATTCCAATTCTGATTTTTTACAGGGAGGAACGATTACAGGTTTAACAGGATCTTTCAATGGAGAAGGCATTAAGTTTACCATTTTTGACGGGAGTACTTCTTCAGGAGTAGCAAGAGTATTTGCAGGCCATGTATTTTTCAACAACCTTCCTAACAGAATAACAAATAAAGAAAGCAGTACCGTTAATTACGGCGATCATGCCACAGCTGTATCCAGCTTTATAGGTGCTAAAGACTATCCTTATACGGTAACATTTACGAATGGAACAACCAGACAGGTTAACTTCAAAGGTATTGCACCTAATTCTACCATTGACGCTTATGCTTTCGGAACGTCTATACTGGATGGAGAAACAACACAAAAGACTGTATTTCAAAAAATTGTTACAGCCCAGCCTAATATTTCTAATCATTCTTATGGAAGCAACCAGGGATGGGCAGATCCTCAGCTGATCAATAATGAACCTTCATGGGTTTGGAATGGAGCTTTCGCCAGCCCAAACACCTCTTTTGATGCTCAGGGAACTTACCACACCAATGATCGTGATTATGACCAGATTGTATACAACAATCCTTCATACATCATTGTAAAATCTGCCGGAAACTCATTTGGCGAAGGACCTAGTGCCGCCACAAGTACTTATAAAAAATATTACAGAGACAATAGTGGTAATTTGGTTGAATTTGCCCCAACAGATACACTACCACAAAGCAATTGTGCACAAGGATATGACTGTATAGGAATTGGTTCTTTAGGGAAAAATATCATTGTTGTAGCAGCAGCAGATAGAATTACCACCAATGACGGAAGATATACCGCTTCATCAGATGTTGTCCATTCCGTTTACAGCAGCGCAGGGCCAAGAGATGACGGAGGTATCAAGCCGGATATTACTGCTGTGGGAACAGATGTTGCCAGTGCATGGACAGACAATAATGCCATTGGAGGCAGTAAAATAGATATCGGAGACGGTACTTCTTATTCCGCTCCTGTAGTAACTGGTATTGTGGGACTTTGGACTCAGATTAACAAACAGCTTTTTGGAGGAAGCCTATTAAATGCTGCATCAGCCAAAACGCTAATGGTACATTCTGCAAAAGAAGCAGGCAATATAGGTCCTGACCCACAATTCGGATGGGGATTTATTGATGCTAAAAAAGGAGCTGAGCTACTGGTAGGAAAATCCAACAACAGTATTATTTTTAATGATGAAACCTTAACCAGTGGAGTTGCTAATGTAAAAACAGTAAAAGCATCAGGCTCTGAGCCTTTAAAAGTAACTATATCATGGATAGATCCTGAGTTCACCAACTTTACGAATCAATGGAGTGACATTTACAACAACAGAAATTCGAAGCTAGTTAATGATCTGGACCTGAAAATTACGGATACCACTACCAATACGGTATACTATCCATGGAAACTAGATGCTAATAATCCAATGACTCCTGCTACAAAAGGAGACAATGTAGTAGACAACGTAGAACAGGTGGTAGTAGATGCTCCGGTTGCAGGAAGAACTTATAAAATAGAGATCACCAACAAAGGCATCCTGAAAAATAACACAGGCGGAACTGCTCCTCAAAACTACTCTGTGATCGTAACAGGATTTACTGAACTATTAGGAACTAAAGATATTTCCAATCCTCTTAATAACCTTGCTATTTCCCCTACTATTACAAAGGATATTACAAACATTCTGAAAGCTCCTAAAAAATCTACATTCAATGTATATGATCTTACCGGTAAAAAATTACAAAGCGGTACCATCAATAATGACAAAGAACAGATCGATTTATCTGCTTACACAAAGGGAATTTACATTATTGAAGTAAAAACAGACAAAGATGTTATTTCTAAAAAAGTGATCAAGGAATAACCTATATCTACAAAGATTTTCTACAAAATACTAACAGTTGTTAGTATTTTGTTTTTTTGTGTATATTTGCTTCCTATGGAAAATGCACTTCACGAAAAAGTTTCTCAGGATATATTACTCAAAGCGTATAATCATATGATGCTGGCCAAAGCCATGGCCGATATTTACGAAGAAAACAGAAATGTCTGTAAATATGTTCATAGCACATCAAGAGGCCACGAAGCTATTCAGCTTGCAACAGCCTATCAGCTGAAGAAAGAAGACTGGGTTTCTCCTTATTACAGAGATGAAAGTATTCTTCTGGGAATCGGTTTTGAGCCTTATCAACTAATGCTTCAATTACTGGCTAAAGCTGATGATCCTTTTTCAGGAGGAAGATCTTATTACTCCCACCCTTCAAGCAGGGATGAAAACAAACCTAAAATTGTTCACCAAAGCTCCGCAACCGGAATGCAGACTATCCCTACTACAGGGGTAGCACAGGGAATAAAGTATATTCAGGATTTTAATCTTCAGGAATTTGAAAATAATCCTGTTGTCGTGTGCAGCCTTGGAGATAACTCTGTTACTGAAGGTGAAGTAAGTGAGGCATTACAGTTTGCGGCATTACACCAGCTTCCTATTATTTTCCTGGTTCAGGATAACGAATGGGGAATTTCCGTAACCAAGGATGAAGCAAGAACCTGCGACGCTTATGATTTTGTAGCAGGATTCACCGGATTAAGCAGAATGAGAGTAGACGGGACTGATTTCGTGGAAAGTTTCGAAGCTATGAAAAAAGCTGTAGATTTTGTAAGAACAGAAAGAAAACCTTTAGTTGTTTGTGCAAAGACTGTATTAATTGGTCATCATACTTCCGGAGTAAGAAGAGAATTCTATAGAGACGAAGAAGATTTAACCAAACATAGAGCTAAAGATCCGGGAGAAATCCTTAGAAAATACTTGCTGGAAGCAGGTGTTGATGAGGATCTTTTAAAGCAAATTACTAAAAAGGCACGCCTTGAAGCCGAAGAAGCTTTTGAAAAAGCTAAAAACGCAGAAGACCCGAAGCCTGAAACCGTAATGCAGCACGTTTTTGCTCCCACTCCTATTACAGAGGAAACAGGAACACGTGAACCTGCCAACGGAGAAAAAATTGTAATGGTAGATGCTGCCATCCACGCGATACAGGAATTGATGTGGAAGCACCCTGAAGCTCTTCTTTACGGGCAGGATGTTGGAGAAAGAATTGGTGGGGTTTTCCGTGAAACAGTTACTTTAGGAAAAAAATTCGGAAGCAAAAGAGTATTCAATACAGCAATTCAAGAAGCTTATATCATAGGATCTACAGCTGGGATGAGTGCTGTTGGATTAAAACCAATCGTTGAAGTTCAGTTTGCTGACTATATTTATCCGGGAATCAACCAGCTCATTACAGAGATCTCAAAATCAAGTTATTTGAGTGGTGGAAAATTCCCTGTAAGCAACATCATCCGTGTTCCAATCGGAGCATACGGCGGTGGTGGCCCTTACCACAGTGGAAGTGTTGAAAGTATCTTAGCCAACATCAAAGGAATTAAAATAGCATATCCAAGTAATGCTGCCGATTTTAAAGGGTTGTTAAAAGCAGCTTATTATGACCCGAACCCGGTAGTAATGCTGGAACACAAAGGATTGTACTGGAGTAAAGTTCCGGGAACTGAAGATGCTAAAACGATAGAACCAGCTGAAGACTATGTTCTTCCGTTTGGAAAAGGGAAAGTAATCATTGAAGCTAATAAGGACGAAACTGAAAAAGGCAGAACATTATTGGTTGTAACTTACGGAATGGGGGTTTACTGGGCGAAAGAAGCAGCCAAGAATTTCAATGGAAGAGTTGAGGTAATTGACTTAAGAACATTGATTCCTCTGGATGAAGAACTTGTTTTCGAAAGAGTAAAAGCACACGGAAAGTGTATCGTTCTAACCGAAGAACAGCTTAACAACTCTTTTGCAGAAGCTTTCGCACACCGTATTTCCAAAAACTGCTTCAAGTATCTTGACGCACCTGTAGAAACAATGGGATCTCTGGATGTACCTGCTGTCCCTATCAATCTGGTTCTGGAAAAAGAAATGCTTCCCAATGCTGAAAAGCTCAGCAGTAAGATTGAAGAAATGCTGAAATATTAATTTTATATAAAATTAAAACCTCTAAAAAATTTTAGAGGTTTTTTTATGCAATTTTTTCACTACTTTTATGTAAGATTATCAATCTCAATTCTAGATCATTATAAACCAATAAAACCCGATTACCCATTATCTAACAGGCATTACAAAACAAAATTAATCACAGTTTGGTATTTATTTTGTCTATACACGCAAAACACATCCTTCTTTATGATCACAACCAAATACGTCAATTATAAACAAGTCCTCAATCTAGCCGGTGTACATCTTATTTTAATCTCAATCTGGTGTACCCTGATTGCTGTTTTCTTTTATTTCTTCAACTGGCATTGGATGACAATTCCATGGGTTCCTGTTGCACTGATTGGTACAGCAGAGGCTTTCCTTGTGGGTTTCAAAAACAACCAGGCTTATGACAGACTTTGGGAAGCCAGAAAAATATGGGGTGGAATTGTGAATTCCAGCCGTTCATTTGCATCAATGGTCTATGCTTTTGATACCAAAAATGAAAAAATTGGCGTTTTTGATCTTGAAGACCGTAAAAAAAGAATTGTTTACCGTCATATTGCATGGTTGTATACTTTCCGTGAACAGCTTTTGGTTCCTACAGAATGGGAGCATATCAGTACGGAAAATAATAAATTCGGGAATATCAACCTGAGAAGAAACAGACTAATCAAGGCAGGATTTCCGGATTATGGAAGAGCCCCTATTTTCCTGCACAAATATCTTTCGGAGGAAGAATATGATCTTAAGAATGATTATAAAAATTTTGCCACCTACCTGACTGCTCAACAGGCAAAAGATATCAATGAGCTTAAAAACATAGGAGCCATTACAGAATTCAACCAGACTCAGCTTCAGAACGCTCTGAATGAATTCTACAATTTCCAGGGACAGGCAGAAAGAATTAAGAAGTTCCCTTCTCCAAGACAGTTTGCCAGTACAGCTTTTGTTTTTAATATTCTGTTTATTATGCTGCTCCCGTTGGGATTAGTCAACGAATTTGCAAAATTGGGAGACTGGGGAATCTGGACCTCTATTCCGTTCTGTATCATCATCGGATGGATTTACATCATTATGGAACTGGTAGGAGATTATTCTGAAAATCCTTTCGCAGGATTGATGTTTGACGTTCCCATGCTTTCTATCTGCAGAACGATTGAAATAGATCTTCTTCAGATGAGCGGAGAAACAGATCTTCCGGATCCTATTGCTTCTAAACATGGAGTGTTGGTGTAATTCCTAAGGTATCAATTTAAGCAAAAAATGAATTTAAGAATCATTAAAAAAATTTAAAATATCCGATAAAATATATTTTAAAAGTTCATTGTTTTTCATAATTTAGAGGCATTGAAAGCATAAGCTATGTTAATCCATCCGAATTGATTTAGCTTCTACTTGTTCATCAGCTAATCATTTATCCCTTCTTTTTTAAACAATGAGATCTAAGCAACTTCTGCAGGCTTTGACAATACTTTGTCTTACCCTATTCTGCACCAAAGTGAAGTCACAGGCAGCCTTCAACAAAGAATTACCGAAGGAATTTACAGAGAAATTCACTAAAGAAATTAATGACAGCATTCCATCTCTGGGATCTTTCATTGTATCGCAAAACAATAAGCTAATTTATGAGCAGTACTTCCATGGAGCCAATAAAGAAACCATCTTCAGCATAAAATCTGTTACCAAAAGTATCGTGTCTGTGCTGGCAGGTATTGCACAAGATAAAAACATACTTCCCAATCTCAACACTCCGGTTTTAAAAATTCTTCCGGAATACAACATTTCAAGAAGCAGATTTAAAAATATTTCCAACATTGAAGGAAAAGTAACTCATGATTCAATCAGAAATACATTAACATTAAAAAATCTACTGACCATGCAGGGTGGTTTTGACTGGGTTGAAAATTCAAAAATTTCAACAGCGATGTCTTTTTCCGGTGATCCTGTAAAATTTGTACTGGATCTGCCTTTTGAAGAATATCCGGGAACAGTTTTTAATTATAACAGCGGTGAAAGCCATCTTTTTGGGGCTGCTTTGGCAAAAATTGTAAAGACCAATCTGAAACAATTTGCTGCAGAAAATCTTTTTAGACCTTTAAAAATGAATATTCCCCGATGGGATACGGATTCAATGGATAGAAACTTTGCAGGTTCAGAGCTTTTTATGAAACCTGAAGATCTATTGAAATTCGGTACTATGATCCTGAATAACGGAAAATTTAGCGGCAAACAGATCGTCTCTTCAAAATGGATTCAGGAATCTACTTCTGAACAGGTAAAGCTGGATTCATGGGATGTAATGCCGGATGCCAACGGATATGGTTATTATTGGTGGCGAAGAAAAACCAACGGACATCAGGCTTTAGTAGCCACAGGATATGGCGGTCAGCTTATCTGTGTGATTCCTGATTTAAAAATGGTTATCGTAACCACCTGCTTTCTGAATGACAAAAACAAAGGCAGAACAGAAATCAAAAGACTTCACTATTTCATTGATAAAATAACCAAAGGAGATGAATAAGCATTAATCTCCTTTCAATTTAAACAAGAAAATATTAATATTCTATAATACAATCGCCGTTGTGTTTTTCACTTCAGAAATCATAAATGAGCTGTGCGTACTTGCGATGTGCTGAAGCGTCGTCAATTTCGTCAACATAAAACTGCGGTAGTCTTCAATATCTTTCACCCCTATTTTAAGGATATAATCATAGTCACCGCTCACATGGAAGCATTCTGTAACCTCCTGAAGATCCATCACTTCTTTTTCAAACTGCAGTACAAATTCCTTCTTGTGCTGGCTTAGTTTCACATGACACAGGACAATAAAATTTTTCTTAACTTTACTCCTGTCCAGCAAGGCTACATATTTTGAAATGACGCCTGCATTTTCAAGCTTTTTCACACGCTCATAAACAGCTGTAACAGATAATCCAAGCTTACCGGACAGCTCTTTGGTCGTTTGTTTGCAGTCTTCCTGCAAAAAAGACAGGAGTTTCTTATCAGTTTCGTCAAGTTCCATTAGATATTTTTTTGGTAAAAATTTAATATTTTCGAAGATACTAATTATTTTTTCTAAATAAACAATATTTTACAGTTTTATATTCTATAAATTCAAATTTCTATTGTAATAATTAGCAAATTAATGCAAATTGGGACAATAAAATAAAAACAATATTTATGGAAAACTTTAACGCAGCCAACGAGATCCAGGATCTTCAGTATTTTGGTGAATTCGGAGGAGTGAATCCCTCTATCTCAGACAGCTCTACCTATACATTCCTTTCTGCAAAGACTATGTTTGATACTTTCGAAGGAAATGCGGAGGGATGCTACCTGTATTCCAGACATTCATCCCCGATGAATCTTTATCTGGCTCAGGCTCTTGCCAAGCTGGAAAATACAGAATCTGCCAACGTTACAGCATCCGGAATGGGAGCCATCACTTCCGTTTTGATGCAGGTGTGCAAAAGTGGTGACCATATTATTTCAAGCAGAACGATCTACGGAGGAACTTATGCTTTTCTTAAAAACTTCTTCCCTCAATTCAATGTGTCAACGAGCTTTGTTGATATCAACAATTTTGAGTCTATAGAAAAAGCAATCACTCCTAATACCAAAGTAATCTATTGTGAAAGCGTAAGCAATCCGCTTCTTGAAGTCGCTGACCTTAGAAAACTTTCTGAAATCTGTAAAAAACACAACCTGAAACTGATTGTAGACAATACCTTCTCTCCTCTTTCTATCTCTCCGATATCATTTGGGGCCGATGTTGTGATTCATAGTTTGACGAAGTTCATCAACGGTAGCAGTGATACGGTAGGAGGAGTATATTGTGCAACGCAGGAATTTATTGATGATACTAAGAATGTCAATTCCGGAGCATGTATGCTTCTTGGACCAACTATGGACAGCTTAAGATCATCAAGCATTTTAAAGAATCTGAGAACATTACATATCCGAATCAAACAGCATAGCCACAATGCCATGTATCTGGCTGAGAGATTTGAAAAAGACGGATTAAAGATATCTTATCCCGGATTGCCATCTCATAAAAACCATGAATTAATGAAAAGCATGATTCATGAAGAATACGGATACGGAGGACTACTGACTCTGGATGCCGGAACAACAGAAAAAGCAAACGAACTGATGGAACTGATGCAGACAGAAAACCTGGGTTACCTTGCAGTAAGCTTAGGATTCTATAAAACCCTATTCTCATGCTCAGGAAAATCTACCTCATCTGAGATTCCTGAAGAAGAAAGAGCTTCCATAGGTATTTCAGACGGACTGATCAGATTCTCCATCGGCCTTGACCACGACATCAAAAGAACTTACCATAAAATGAAGGAGTGCATGCTGAAAGTAGGCGTTCTTAACCACCATGAAAACATTTCTATATCCTAAATTTATTATTGTAAAAAGGCTGTTTCGTATGAAACAGCCTTTTTTTATTTTCTTATTTTACAACTCCAACCGTTTAGATTCCTGCGGAATAACAATCGCTCTGTATAGCCTTTTATAAGTTTGGGCTAAAGCCGTTGGAAGATGTTATTTATTTGATAAATGGGCTAAAGCCCATTCCTATTGAATTTTCTTTCGCAGACAATTATCTCTGTTACTTCTTATAATAATGATGCGGAAAAGCATCTTCAGGCTTCATTCTGAAAACATTCAGCAAAATCCAGGATTTTAAGAAACCATATCCGTAAGAAAACATCTGAATATAAGTAGAAATAACCGCCATACCGGCAATACTGATATTTTTAGTCACTAATAAAGCATGGAACAATACTAAAAAGGTATACAATCCATAGAAAGAAAGGATGATTCCTCTTCCCATCATAAAATATTCCAGAAAACCCATCAGATACCCTAACATAAATAAGGTAGGAAAAGCAAAAGAAATCTTCACATAATTAGGATGCCTCTGGTTAAGGATTGGCCTTGCGCAACCAAACTGATAGACTTGTTTGGAGAATTTCCCAAAATCAACTCTACGTTTATGGTATACGGCAATATCATCAAAAAAAGCAGTGGTAAAACCATTTTCCCAAAGAGTCATGGAAAGATCCGGATCCTCGCCTATTCTCATTTCGGAAAATCCACCTACTTTTTCAAAAACAGCCTTTTTCACACCCATATTAAAACTTCTGGGCTGAAATTTTGAAACCGCTTTTTTGCTTCCCCTGATTCCTCCGGTAGTAAAAACAGAAGTCATGGAATAGGAAATAGCCTTCTGCATCAGATTGAATCCTTTGTGAGCTTTATCTGCCCCTCCAAACGCATCACAAGGGATGGTCAGAATATCATTTTTAATATGTTCAATATAATCTTTTTCAACAATGACATCACTGTCTACAAACACCAGCCATTCATTAGCTGCTCTTGCTGCTCCATAATTTCTCGTCAGCCCCGGTCCTGAATTATCTTTTCTGAAATATTTGATATCCAGAATTTCATCAAAATTTTTGATGGTCGGTTTTAAATCAATCAAGGAGCCATCATCTACGATAATGATCTCGAACTCCTTATCTGTCTGCTGGGTAAGAGAAGTCAGCAACTCAAAAAGTTCGTCTTTTCGGTTGTAAATGGCAACGACAATGGAAATAGTAGGTTTCAAATTGAAAATTTTTCAAAATTACTTATTCGCTGAACAACCTACAAACAGTTTAACAGCTTATTCAGAGAAATTAATGATGTTGAACTGTATTCGTCTTAATCAAAAGAAATTATCGATGAAATTTTGAGCCAAGTTATTTGACATTTTAAACAAAATAAACACCATAAATCTCTCCTAATTTTGCTATAGAAATTTAAACCAACAACAAAATGGAACCAATTATCAGCTCATTGCAGCAGCCTGTTCAATCTGGATTTAATGTCTATTCGACAGCCCAGGAAATCATTCAAGGAATTGATCTTACCGGAAAAACGGTGATCATAACCGGTGGTTACGCAGGAATCGGTCTTGAAACTACAAAAGTCCTCACCTCAGCCGGAGCCCATGTTATTATTCCCGCAAGAGATATTGAAAAAGCAGGAAAAAACCTTACAGGACTTGATAATTTTGAACTTGAAAAAATGGATTTGATGGATCCTGATTCTATTGATGCTTTTGCAGAAAGATTTATCTCATCTGGTAAAAGTCTGGATATTCTGATTAATAATGCAGGAATCATGTGGGTTCCACTTCGCAGAGACAGCAGAGGTTTTGAATCTCAACTAGCTACAAACTACCTTGGACAATTTCATCTTACGTCAAAACTATGGCTAGCTCTGAAAAAAGCAAATGGAGCAAGGGTTATCAGTGTTTCTTCTTATGGGCACCAGATGGCTCCTTTTAATTTTGAAGATCCCAATTTTGAGACGAGAGATTATGACACCCTTTCCGGATACGGTCAATCCAAAACAGCCTGTAATCTATTTTCTGTGGAACTTGATGAAAGAGGAAAAGAATTCAATATCAGGGCTTATTCCCTTCATCCAGGGTCTGTCTATGGAACAGATCTGGGCAGAGAAGAACCTATTGAGCTTTATAAACAACTCGGAACCCACGATGAAAACGGAAATATCAAGCCTGAAGTGGAGGCACGATTAAAAACCATTCCACAAGGAGCTGCTACAACAGTCTGGTGTGCTGTAAGCCCTCAACTCAATGAAATAGGCGGAGTTTATTGTGAAAACTGCGATATTGCAGAAATAGACAGAGGACAAATTGAGCACAGATTTGATGAACCGGCCACTATTCGAGGAGTACAACCCTACTCTGTTGACAAAAATAATGCTGCGCGTTTATGGAAACTAAGCGAAGAAATGCTGGGATTTAGGTTTGATACCAAATAACTGTTTTTTAAATACATTTGTAATGAAAAACTTTTGACAATGGACTTTCAGATACAATACCTCACACCGGATATCAAAATTTCCAGTTATGACGACAAGCTGTTCAAAACGGAAACGGTTTTTGAATATCACATGCTGGTATGGTTCATATCGGGAGAAACTAAAATTATTCAGGCAGATAAAACCTATCTGTTCAAGGCTGGAGATATTTTTCTGATCCCGAGAAATCATCTTGCTACAATCATCAATTATCCTAAAGACGGACTTCCTCATAAGGCGGTAGTAATGCATCTTACCACACAACGTCTGAAAGATTTTTACAGCTCCATTGATTATAAAAGGAAAGATAGACAGAGAGAGTCCACCATTCACAGCTTCAGCAGCCATCCGCTTCTGAACAGCTGCCTTGCTTCTCTCATTCCTTATTTTGAGATTAAAGGTCCGCTTCCTGAAAATATTGCTCATTTAAAGATTACTGAAGCCATCAGTATTTTAAGAGAGATTGATCCGGATATCGATACTTTACTTGCAGATTTTGATGAACCGGGAAAAGTAGATCTGATTAACTTTATGGAGAAGAATTATATGTTCAATATGCCATTGGAACGCTTCGGGTATCTGACAGGAAGAAGTTTATCTACCTTTAATCGTGATTTCAGAAGGATTTTTCAAACGACTCCACAGCGTTGGCTTACTCAAAAGCGTCTTGAACTGGCCTATTATCATTTATCGGAAAAGAATAAAAGGCCTTCCGATGTTTTTCTGGAAGTGGGTTTTGAGGATTTTTCGCATTTTTCACATGCCTTTAAAAAACAGTATGGTTTTGCACCTTCACTGGCAAGATAAAAAAAATAGGTTGTACACTCGTTGGTACAACCTATTTTTTTGTGATTTTAATAACTTCTGAAGTTATTTTTTCTTTAAAGTATCTAAATCTTTTGGTTCCTTCTTTTGAGATATTACATTATGATTTAATGCTTTTCTTTCAGGTTTTGACTGTGATGACCGTGACGATTTTGATCCAGAACCAAACAGATCTAGTAAATCAAAAATTACATCAAATATGTCAAAAAAATTCCAGGACATTTCTAATCTCAGAGGTTATTATTTATTATCTTCCAATTTATGAACCTTCTTCGTTCCTTCATACTATTTTGTCCTATTATATAAAAAATCCCGACCTAAAGTAGATATATAATACTGTAGAAATTAAAAAAACAATCACTGAGCAGCTGAAAAGAATCAGTTTAAACAGAGTTTTAAAATAATAAAGTTCCAAAACGTGCAAAATAAAAAACACTATAAGTGAAATACCAGTTCCTATTAAAGAAGCTACCACTAAAGTTTGTGTATAATTTTGTGCAGGCAAAGGATCTTTAAAAACAATAAAAAAAGAAAATGTTGCCAATACCAAAGCTATGGCACTTACTTTCTCTGTGAAGTATTTTGATCTCTTAGATTCTTTCTTTTGAGGTTTCTCATCATAATTCAGGCTCTTTCTGTCAGAGCTGGAACTCGATGATCCCGAACCAGACTGAAACAACCCGGATACACTAAATAGGGTATCTAAAAGATCAAAAAAATCTCCTAACAATTTTTCTTGCTATTTATTATCTTCTAATTTATGAACCTTCTTCGTTCCTTCATACATTTCGTACTGCAAGAATCTTGTTTCCAGCTTTCCGTTGAAAAGTTTGATCTTTCTTGAAGGACGTAATCCGATTTTCTTCACTGCTTCCAAATCGGAAGAAATCAGCCAAGCCAAGGTATTTGGATAATGCGTTTTAAAGGTATCTCCTATTTTCTTGTAGAAATCATCATCATTAATGGAAATTCTCTCATCGTATGGAGGGTTGAATACCATTAATAATGGGAAAAGCTCTTTTTTAGATTCAAAGAAGTTCTGTTTTTTAATTTCGATAACGTCTTCCATTTCCGCTGCCTCTACATTCATTCTTGCAGCATTCAGCATTTTTCCATCAATATCATAACCAACAATTTTTCCATCAAACTGTCTCACTCTGTTAATTCTGAATTCCTTGATTTTAGAAAACAAGTCCGCATCATAGTTATTCCAGTTCTGGAACCCGAATCTCTTTCTGAAAATCTGAGCCGGAAGATCCATCGCAATCATTGCTGCTTCAATCAATAATGTTCCGGAACCGCACATCGGATCAAGGAAATTTCCTTTTCCGTCCCAGCCCGCAAGCTGAAGCATACCACTTGCTAATACTTCATTGATAGGTGCTTCTCCCTGTTCTCTTCTGTATCCTCTCTTAAATAAAGGATCACCGGAAGAGTCCATTGAAATCATTACCAACTCTCTGTCAATATGAAGATGGAATTTGATATCCGGATTTCTCGTTTCTACATTCGGACGTCTTTTGAATTTCTCCTGAAAATAATCCACGATGGCATCCTTCATTTTTAAAGTCACAAACTGAGAATGTTTGAATGTTTCAGAGTTTACAGTGGCATCAATAGAGAAAGACTGCTCAACATCCATAAAGTTTTCCCATTCAAATTTGAACAGTCTGTCATAGAACTGATGCTGATTAAAAGCCTTGAATTCATGAATAGGTACCAGAATTTTCAATGCTGTTCTCGCAGAGTAATTGATTTTATAAAGAAAACCAAGATCTCCTTCACAATTTACTGCTCTGTTTTTAATTTCAACATTTCTTCCCCCCAGTTTTTTGATTTCTTCCGCCAGAATCTGCTCCAATCCGAAGAATGTCTTTATCTGTATTTTAATATTTTCTGTATCCATAAGTATGAATTAAAAGATTTAAAGATTTAAAAATTAAAAGATTAGCTATCCAACTTCTTGTCCAATTGAATTTTTCAATCTCTTAATGTTGTAAAATACTTTGCTTTTAACCGCACAAATTTAGTTATTTTTGCATTATGGAATGGTTTGAATCTTGGTTTGATACCCCTTATTATCATTTGCTTTATAGCAACAGAGACTATACTGAAGCAGAAAACTTCATTACAAAGCTCACTGCGGACCTTCAGCTGCCGCCCCAGTCGAAAATCATAGATCTTGCCTGTGGAAAAGGAAGACACTCGGTTTTTCTTAATAAATTAGGGTATGATGTTTTGGGGCTTGACCTTTCAAGACAAAGTATTGAATCTGACAAACAATTTGAAAATCAAACCTTGATTTTCGAAGTTCATGACATGAGACACCCAATTGATGCAGATCCTATGGATGCTGTTTTCAACTTATTTACAAGTTTTGGGTATTTTGATAATGAAAGCGATGATAAAAAAGTGTTTCAGTCTGTATACAACGCTCTGAAGCCCGGAGGATATTTTGTACTGGATTATCTGAACGAAGAATTTGTAATAAATACTTTGGTTCCGGAAACCACAATAACCCGTGGTGATATTGATTTTAAGATTCTGAAGAAGATTGAAGGCAGACACATCATCAAAGATATCCGTTTTGAAGCCGACGGTAAGCCGTTTCATTTCTTTGAAAAGGTAAAGCTTCACACATTGGAAGCCATCCATAATTATGCTTCTGAATGTGGTTTTGAAAGAATAAAAATCTGGGGAGATTATCAGTTGAATGAATTTAAAAAAGAAAATTCCCCGCGTTGCATCAATTTATTTAAGAAAAAATAATGACAACAGTACTTTTACTGATTTTAAGTGTCGTAACAGGCGTATTCCTGGGAAAACACTTTGGTAAAAAAGAAAAACTGGCTAAAAATCTACTGATATTAAGTGCCGGTTTTTTGATTACGATCTGTCTTAATGAAGTCTTTCCGCAGGTTTATACCTCTGCCGGAAGCAATAATCTTGGGATATTCGTGATCGGAGGAGTTCTTCTTCAGATGATTCTGGAAGCGCTTACCAAAGGTTTCGAACACGGACACTTCCACCATCATAGCGAACATAATATTCTTCCTGCTGCTTTAATGGTAGGTTTATTCATCCATGCTTTCATTGAAGGAATTCCTCTTGCCAATGAAACACATGAGATGTCACCTTACCTGTGGGGAATTGTATTTCACAATCTTCCCATTTCATTTATTCTGGGAGCATTCTTATTTAACAGAAAAGGAGAATCTAAAAGTTCTTCATCCTACCCCTCTATTCTCATTGTAGCCTTATTTGCACTGGCCTCTCCCATGGGAATGTTGTTAGGAAACTATTTCAATCCTGATCTTCAGCCTTATTTTCTGGCTATTGTAGGAGGAATATTCCTTCACATTTCATCCGTGATCATCTTTGAAAGCAATAAAAATCACAATATAGACTGGGTAAAGATTGGACTCGTTGTTTTAGGAGTTTCACTTGCATTGATGATGCATGTTTTCCATCAACACCCTGCTGCTCATTCTCATTAAAATACAAAAAAGCTACAGATTCCGTAGCTTTTTTGTATTAATAATATATGTTTTCTACCACTATTCTCGTTAATTTGTACTTATAATATTTCAGACAAATAAGTTAAAATTTGTTTTTTAAAAAATATTTTACACAAAAAAATAAACAAAAATTAAATATTTACATTGTAAAATAAAAAAAATATATTGTTTAATATTTTTTAACACTATAATAACAACAATACATTGTTTTTTGTACATTAGCCATACCAACAGTACTTAAAAAATGTATGAAAAAACAAAATAGCTTAGCAACATCAGTCTGTTTTTTTTTTATGACCGGCTTTATAGCGGCCCAGACAACGAAAAAAACAGATTCTTTAGAAGAAAAAAAGATTGATGATATTGTAATTATCGGTTACAAGACCCAGAAAAAATCCAGCCTTACAGCTGCCGTTTCTGTTATTTCTGACAAAAAACTCCAGGATTCCAACACTTCCAGTGTATCCGGTCTTCTGCAGGGAAAAGCTGCCGGGGTTCAGATCTTACCTGGTGGAGGTTCTGCAGGTTCTGTAGCTACTGTAAAAATCAGGGGTACTTCCACTATTAATGGCCCCAGTAATGCTCTTTGGGTGGTGGATGGTGTAGTAATGCCCTATGCTCCCAACCTGGATCCCAATCAGATTGAAAGTATTAACATCTTAAAAGATGCTGCTTCTACAGCCTTGTATGGCTCCAAAGCGGCAAATGGTATTGTACAGGTGTTTACCAAATCTGGAAATTCTGGAAAAGGAACATTAAGTGCCTCTCTTACTAATTCTTTTAATATGTTTAATAACGGGCGCTTCAAACTTATGAACGGAACGCAGCTGTATGATTATTTCACCTCATTAAAAGGAGCTCCGGCAATTCCCGAAACACTTAGAAACGATGGCTACAACTGGCTAAAAGACGGTACGCAAACAGGGGTTGTACAAAATTACACTATTGATTTCAGAGGCGGATCAAACAATTCCAAAACCTATATTTCAGGAAATTATTATAATGAAACCGGAACTGTTAAAGGAGATGAATTTAACAGGCTCTCCTTCAGAATCAACCATGAACAGACCATAAAACCATGGTTGATCCTGAAACCTAAAGTCAGTTTATCATATACCACGAGAAAAGATACACAGGCTTCCCTTTATGAAATGTACCTTAATATGCCGTGGGATAACCCCAGAGATGCCAATGGAAACCTGATTAGGGTTGATGAGAATTACACAGGTGATTGGTACGGACGGGATCACAGCAATTACCTCTATGACCTTCAATGGAACTATGGCAAAAGCAATCAGCTGGACCTTATTGGAAATCTAGATGCTGAAATCAAGTTTACCGATTATCTCAAATTCATCAGTACAAACAATGTTACCTACAAAAACTATGATGACATGTACTATACTGATCCCAGATCGATCAGCGGAACAAGTAATAAAGGACAGCTAACAGAAAATTATCAAAAAGATATTAGCAAATTTTTCAACCAGATGCTGAGGTTTGATAAGGATTTTGGAAATCATAACATCAATGCATTAGCAGCGTATGAATATACTGACAGATTCTATAAAGAATCACGTGCAGGTGTTTATGGTGTGGTACCTGGTACAGATGTTTTTAATACCGGAGCAACCACAGGACAAAAGCCAACAGGGAGAAAGTTTGACCGCGCCTATAATGCTCTCCTCTTTAATACCGAGTATGTATATGATAAAAAATATTTTATCCAGGGATCCTTAAGAAGCGAATCATCTTCTGCATTCGGTGCCAACAAAAGAAATGGTTTATTCTATGCGTATAGTGTAGGATGGAATATTCATAAAGAAAGTTTTTTCAACGTAAAACCAATTAATGAATGGAAGTTACGAGCAAGCCGAGGACTTGTGGGAAATACACCCAGTCCTGATTACGGATGGCAGGATCTATACAGACTTACAGAGAAATATAACGGACAGATAGGAGCAACATGGTTCCAGCTCGGAAACGCTGGACTAACCTGGGAATCTATCTATCAGAATAATATCGGTACAGATATCAGGGCTTTTAATAACAGACTGACTTTAAATATTGATTATTTTAATAATAAAACGAAAGATTTACTGGTGCTTGTACCTCTACCATCACTGACAGGTGTTGACAAACAGTACCTGAATATAGGTGACGTCAAAAACAAAGGCTGGGAATTCAATGTAAATTATTCCATTATCCGTTCAAAAGATATCAGCTGGGATCTGGGATTCAATATCAGCACCTATAAAAACAGTGTACTTTCTACCCGAAACAATAGTACACAGGTATTAGACAATTATCATGTAGCCATACAGGGGTATGATGTTACTTCTTTCTATATGAGAAAGTGGCTGGGTGTAAATCCGGACAATGGTGAAGGACAATGGGAGGTAATTAATCCGGACGGAAGCAGAAGTGCAACCTCAAAATACAACCTGGCTACCGTACAGGTGGTAGGAGCTGCTACACCAGATTATTACGGCTCTGTAAGCACTAATCTGAATATCAAAAATTTCTATCTTGCCGCGAATCTTTATTTCTCACAAGGTGGGCAAGTATATAACTCATACAGAGAATTGTTTGATTCAGATGGTGCCTATCCTTACTATAACCAGATGGCTTTAAAAGATGGATGGACAAGATGGGAGAAACCGGGAGATATTGCAACACATCCGGCTGCTGTATACAATAATAATTCATTAACAAATAAACCTTCATCACGTTATCTTGAGGATGCTAGCTTTGTCAAGCTAAGATCCCTGAGAATAGGATATAATTTTCCATCATCTCTAACAGAAAAGATGAAAATAAAATCAGCGAATATTTATATTATGGGTGAAAATTTATTTACCATCACCAAATTTTCCGGAGTGGATCCGGAAGTTGGTAATGCAGATAATCAAAGTGCCTATTCTGGTAATGCAGGAGCTATCTACCCTATTCCGAGAAGATTTTCTTTAGGTTTAAACCTTTCTTTTTAAAAAAAATTATTATGAAAAAAATACTTATTCCCATTCTCATAATATCATTAACGGCATGTAACATAGACCGTTCACCTTATGATTCAATGGAATCTGAGGTTATTCTCTCAGACGCAACAGGACTGAAAACTATAACCTTAGGAAATTATGCATTACTTAAAGGTGATGCTGATGGCGGTGGCTTTTACAACAACCTATACAGAATCAGTGAATATGGAGGAGATAATATAGATATCAGCGGAACTACCACCGATTCATTCTTTTACTATTATAATTACAAAAGTATTAAAAACAATGGCCGCACCAATACCATCTGGAACTCCGGATACAAGGCTATTATTGGGTGTAACAGGGTGATATCAAAGGTTGCCGAAGGAAAAGACACAGAAACAGATCAGCTCATAGGTGAAAATTATTTCTTACGAGCTTATGTATACTTTTCTATGGTTAATGTATTTGGAAGGCCATACAATCAAGGAACAGCCAATTCTGGAGTCCCCTTAAAACTATCTGACGACGTCAACGATTTGCCTGGCAGAGCCACTGTGGGAGAAGTATACAATCAAGTGGTCAAAGATCTTCTGAAAGCAGAACAACTGATGACCTTGAATAAAGACAACATATATGCATCCAAAGAGGCAGCGCAGGCTTTACTTTCCAGAGTCTATCTATACATGGAAAACAATGATAAAGCTATAGAGTATGCAGATAAGGTCATCAATTCCGGGAAATATATGCTTCTGTCTAAAACAGAATTACCTGCTTATGCCACCAAAACTCCCGAAACCAACACAGAAACCATTTTTGCATTTAAATATAATAAAGATGGAGACTATAGCGATGGCTGGTATACTATAGGCTCTATGTATGCCACCATACAGAATGTGGGCTGGGGTGAAATGTACGCTTCTTCCTCTTATCTGGACCTTATCAATCAGAATCCTCAGGATGCAAGGCTGAAGTTTATTTCTCCAAAATACAGCAGTCCGGCAGTTCCTGTTGCATATTGGGTACAACAAGGAACCAGTTCATCAGGTACCGCAACCTACAATTATCAATTCCAAAAGACCTTCCAACAGAATGGAAATACGTATTTTACCATGAATAATATCAATTATCAGGTACAATCTGAAGTAACACCCAATAAAACAAACTATTATTTTGTTAACGCAGCCGGTGGAAAAACTTACGTTTACCTGGATAATGATATGGATAAAAGAAACGGATATCCTAAATTTTATGTTTTAAAATGCTCCTTACAGGAAGGTGTTCCACAATTGTGGTCTCCGGTTGTTATAAGACTGGCCGAAATATATCTGAACAGGGCCGAAGCCAATGCCAAAAAAGGGAATACCGCTTCAGCACTCGCAGATGTAAATACCATCAGAACAAGAGCCGGAATACCTGTATATAATTCAGTACCTGCAGGACAGACTACTCTGGATGCAGTTCTACAGGAAAGAAGGTTAGAAATGGCTTTTGAAGGACATAGAAGATACGATGTCTTTAGAAACAAACTTGATCTCGACAGACAATATCCGGGCACCCATTTAAGCGGAAGCAATGCCTTTTATACAGTACCTTATACCCATAACAGAGTGGTAGAATATATTCCTGAACAGCAGATTCAGATCCAGCCGAATCTGGTGCAGAATCCAGATTAAAAAACAAAAAGCTCCGGAATCCGGAGCTTTTTTATGTATATAGCGTAATGTTTTATAAGCTTAGAACTTCCATCCTACTGTAAGGAAGAAGTTATTTCTGTTGCTTTTTACATCACTTACGGCGTAAGAATCACTTTCGAAGATTTTATTCGAAGAATAATAAGATGAATCAAAATTATCTCCCATGTATCCTCTCATGAAAGGATTAGCATATTTAGATGAGATATTCTGATAAGATGCATCTATATAGAATGATTTGAAATCATATCCGATACCAAATGAAAGTGTATTTCTGTCACTTAATATCAGGTTGCTGTAAGACTGATCTCCCACACTTCCCGCATCATTAAATCTACTGATCGTAAGCGCATCAAAAGGACTTGACTGGTAAGAATAACCACCTCTCAATCTGAATTGCTGTACTCTGTACTCAGCTCCTACTCTTACTTCTGAAAGATTTTTGTAGTTTTCTTTAAAGAAATCATTCAACTCTCTTTCTGCACCTCCATAAACTTTATAGTCAGGTTTTGTAAGTCCAAGGGTATAGTCTACGTTCAATGAGAAGTTTTTGCTTGCTACAAATGCAGCACTCACTGTCGCTTTAAGCGGTGAAGTGAACTTTCTGTTTTCAGCACCCATATCATCTCCGTAAGTAGGATCATTATAGAAATAATAATTTCTGTCTATATTCCAGAATGTAGGCGTTTCAAGAGATGCTCCCAATCTGAAATTCGGACTTATCTTTCCGATTACCCCTAATGAAGCAGAGAAACCTGAAGATCTTTCTGAATAAGGAGTGTCCTGCTTACTGAATCCTTCAGTAGAATTATTGGTTAGATTTCGGTAAAATAAAGTATCATATTGATCCAATGAAGCATTGAAAAAATTAAAACCTGCTCCTAAATATAAGTTATGGTTATAATTAGCACCTACCCCAAAGCTCATTTTTGATAAATTCCCGTATCTTTCATACATGTGACCTGCCATTGCAGCGTCTTTCGTGATATCAGCTTTATCAAAAGCATATACGATATTATTATTTCCTGGCGACTGAATTACATTATCAAGCTGCTGATTGGAAAAATTAATACCGATATTGATAAATTTCCATTTAGTTTCTGTCATCAGAGGAAAAGCGATGATCCCTCCTGCATTTCCAAGGTCTCCCTTAGTTTTGCTGTAATCCATCGTAGATCCAGCCAAAGAACTGCTGTTTTTATTTCCTAAAATAGATAAAGTTCCTGAAACCTCTCCTGAAATAGCAACCCCTAAACCTGCCGGGTTCGTAAGCAAAGAGTTTGCATCACCACCTAGCGCACCATTTGATCCAGCCATTGCATTAAATTTAGCTGATCCCACCATAGGAGTACTTGAGTAAACATCCACAGTATTTCTTATCACAGAAACATCCTGAGCCTGCGCATAAAATGCTGCAGAAATACTCATTAATACTAAAGATTTTTTTAACATTATTTTTTAATAGTTTATTAGTTTGAACAATTATCTAAAGCCACCTCTGCCGCCGCCGGATCTCATTCCGCCGCCACCGCCAGAAGAACCACCTCTGAAGCCGCCGCCTCCACCGCCGTTGAAACCTCCGCTAGATCTGAAGCCTCCGGAATCATTAGATCTGAAGCCTCCATTATTGTTATTATATCTCGGCTGTGATTGTTGATAATTATAGTTAGGTCTTGTTTGCGGTGCAGAATTACGGAATCCGCCATTGGATTGTGTATTTCTGAATCCGCCTGAATTACCGTTTCTGAATCCTCCTGAGTTGCTATCTCTGAAGCCACCATTACTGTTTCTGAAACCACCATTTGAATTGGAATCTCTGAAGCCGCCGTTATTGGTGTTTCTGAATCCGCCATTTCCATTACTATTTCTGAAACCTGAATTATTGGTATTCGTTCTGTATACAGCATTTGCTACCCCAGTATTCTGGAATCCTCCTCCACTGATACCGCTTCTTCTGTAAACAGGTCTGTTGTAGTATCCACCACCCCAGTAGCCTCCTCCATATCCCCAGTAAGGGTTTCCGTAGCCACCCCAGAATGGATCATAATACCCTCCATAACCATATCCCCAGTATGGACTTCCCCATCCGTAAGAGCCTCCCCAGCCCCAGCCGAATGATCCGCCCCAACCCCAGGATAGGCTAGCACCCCAGCCCCAGCCACGGTTCATACCCCAACCCCAATACGGGCTGTAACCTCCATACCATCCCCAAGGAGATCCCCATCCCCACGAGTTGTCATAGTAGTTAGTTTGAGAACCTGCATAAAGTCCCCAGTCTGAATCTGTAGCATTGGTATTCCAGTTGGTATTAGTATTACCCCAGTCATTATATCTGTTTTGCTGCTCTCTGGAATTCGCCTGTGCATTTTCAATCACATTGGAATCCTGATAGTAGTCATAATATTCTCCTACTCTGTTTCCGCTATCATTAATGATAACTCCTTCAGGTAGCGTATCCTTATTGGGGTCGTAATACACCCCGTCTGTCTCGCTATACCCTCCCATCTGAGCACCACAAGACACAAGTAATAATCCGCCCGATATAGCCAATATCCCTTTGGATCTTAGCAGACCAAGCAAATTTTTATGTATATTTCTTTTCATGATAACGTAAAAATTTTTAATTTAAATTATATTTGCAATCTGTACCAAAAATGTACCAAACACTGGTAAAAAAATCTATCAAAAATAGATTTTTATTTTTAGATAACAATAATGTACAAAAGTTAAAAAAATTAAAAAAAATAATGGCAAAATTAACCTCAAGAAGCGAAGATTACAGCAAATGGTATAATGAGCTGGTTGTAAAAGCTGATTTAGCTGAAAACTCAGGCGTGCGTGGATGTATGGTGATCAAACCGTATGGCTATGCGATCTGGGAAAAAATGCGTGATGAAATGGATAAAAAGTTCAAGGAAACAGGTCACGTTAACGCATACTTCCCGCTTTTTGTGCCCAAGAGCTTGTTTGAGGCAGAGGAAAAGAATGCAGAAGGTTTTGCAAAAGAATGCGCTGTTGTTACCCACTACAGATTAAAAACCGATCCGGACAATCCATCAAAACTTATTGTTGACCCGGATGCAAAACTGGAAGAAGAACTTATCGTTCGTCCTACTTCAGAAGCTATTATCTGGAATACCTACAAAAACTGGATTCAGTCTTACAGAGACCTACCGATATTGATCAACCAATGGGCGAATGTTGTTCGTTGGGAGATGAGAACACGTCTTTTCTTAAGAACGGCAGAATTCTTATGGCAGGAAGGTCACACTGCTCATGCGACAAAAGATGAAGCGATTGAAGAAGCAGAAAAAATGAATAAAGTATATGCAGATTTTGCAGAAAACTTTATGGCAATGCCGGTAATTCAGGGATTGAAAACTCCATCTGAAAGATTTGCTGGAGCTGATGAAACCTATTGTATAGAAGCATTAATGCAGGATGGAAAAGCTTTACAGGCAGGAACATCTCACTTCTTAGGACAGAATTTCGCAAAAGCATTTGATGTAAAATTCACCAACAAAGAAGGAAAAATTGAACATGCATGGGCTACCTCATGGGGTACATCAACCCGTTTGATGGGAGCATTGATTATGACGCACTCTGATGATTTTGGATTGGTATTACCTCCTACTTTAGCACCTATTCAGGTAGTAATTGTTCCGATCTTTAAAGGAGAAGAGCAGCTAGAGCAAATCAGTGAAGTGGCTTTGGATATTCAGGCTAAACTGAAAGCAAAAGGTATTTCTGTGAAGTTCGATAATGATACTCAGAACAAACCAGGCTGGAAATTTGCAGAATACGAATTGAAGGGAGTTCCTGTAAGAATTGCAATGGGACCAAGAGACCTGGAAAACAAATCTGTAGAAATTGCAAGAAGAGATAATCTTACAAAAGAAGTTCGTTCTATTGAAGGGCTGGATTCTTATATCGAAGATTTATTGAAAACTATTCAGCAGGATATCTATAACAAAGCTTTTGAATTCAGAAAAAATAATATCACCAAAGTGGATACTTATGAAGAATTCAAAAAAGTTCTGGAAGAGAAAGGTGGTTTCATCTATGCTCACTGGGATGGAACAGCTGAAGAAGAAGAACAAATTAAGGACGAAACGAAGGCAACTATCAGATGTATTCCTCTGGATAATGATGTAGAAGAAGGAATTTCTTTGATTTCCGGAAAACCTTCTAAGAGACGTGTATTATTCGCAAAAGCTTATTAAAAATTTTAATTATTTAGAATAAAATCATTAAAATTTAAAGAAATATTCAAAAAAAAATGACGTTTGGAGAGATTTTTGTTTAAATTTATGTCAACATTAATCAAAAAAATTTATTTATTATGTCTTTAAATGTCATTGATTTAATTAAAGGACAATTAGGTCCCGCTTTAGTTTCACAGGCTGCATCGCAGTTTGGAGAAAGTGAATCCGGTATTTCTAAAGCAATTGGCGGATTATTACCTGCTGTGGTAGGTGGATTAGCCAATAGTGCAGATAAGCCTGGCGTTGTGGATGCTATTACACAAGCCTCTTCAAGTGGAATTTTAGGAAATTTATTAGGCGGAGCGTCTAACAATCCTATTATTTCTACTTTGTTATCTTCAATTTTTGGAGATAAAGTAAGTGGATTAGTTAGTTCCATTGCTAGTTTTTCAGGAGTCAGCAATACTACTGCAGGTTCTTTGTTAAACCTGGTGACTGGAGCTACGGCAGGTACAGTAGGAAAATATGCAGCAGACAATAATTTGGGTGCTTCAGGTATTTCCAGCTTACTGAACGATCAGAAAGGTATTATTTCTTCATTATTGCCGGCAGGTCTTTCTTTGGCATCCTTTGGATTAGGAGCTGAAAACTGGTTTGGCCAGGCAAAAGAAACTGTTTCTTCGGTAACTTCTACAGCTAAAGATAACATCGCAGAAGGTGTAGCTACAGCTAGAGAAAATGTTTCTGAAGGAGCAAGGGAAATAAGAGAACAATTTAATAACAACAACGATAATCAAGGCGGAGGTTCAATCTGGAAATGGTTGCTTCCGCTTTTATTATTGATAGCAGCCGCCTATTTCTTATGGAAACAGTGCGAGAAAAAACAGACGACCACTACTACAACCACTACGTCTAACTCAGCATCTACAAGTTCTACTACAGATACTGCTGCTACAACTACAACAACAGCTGCTCCAGCTGCTGCTAAAACCGATGAAAACATTGACCTTAACGGAGTAATGTTAAAAGGTTACAAAGGTGGTATGGAGGATCAGATGATTTCATTCCTGAAATCTGGCGGTTACAAAAATGCGGCTGATGATTCTGCATTGAAAGATAAGTGGTACGATTTTGACCACGTAAACTTCAAAATGGGAAGTTCTACTGAGCTTGAAGCAGGTTCACAAGGACAATTGGATAACTTAGTGGCTATCCTTAAAGCTTTCCCTGATGCAAAAATCAAAGTTGGAGGTTACACTGATAAAACAGGAAACGAAGCTTCTAACGTAAAACTATCAAAAGCAAGAGCTGAATTCATCAAAGCTGCTTTAGCTAAAGCTGGAGTTGGTACACAGGTAATTGCTGCTGACGGTTACGGAAGTCAATTTGCTAAAGTAGATGCAAAAGCTTCTGATGCTGAAAGAGCTGCTGACAGAAAGATGTCTATCAGATTTGCGAAATAATCTTTAGACTTAATAAAAATTAGATCCCGGAAATTGATTTCCGGGATTTTTTTATGCCTTAATTCTTTCTGTTTACATTTATTTAATTAAATTTGTTAGTCATTTCTAACATTTATGAATTTCAATATAAAAAGCGCCTGGCGTAAAGATAAAACAACTCATTCCTTATCAGAGGTTTATTCATCAATCAAAGTCCCTAAAAATGCCAATTTCTGGAGGAAATATCTTGCATTTGCAGGACCGGGTCTGATGATTGCCGTAGGATATATGGATCCGGGAAACTGGGCTACTGATATTGCAGGAGGAGCTCAGTTCGGGTATACCCTGCTATCGGTGATTCTTATCTCCAATATTTTCGCAATGGTTTTACAGCACCTGTCTGTGAAACTGGGAGTAGTTGCAGAAAGAGATCTTGCACAAGCATGTAGAGACCACTTCAGTCCTACAACCAATTTTATTCTGTGGATATTCTGTGAGATAGCCATTGCCGCCTGTGATCTCGCCGAGGTCATTGGTTCTGCCATTGCATTAAATCTCCTATTTCACATCCCTCTGACCTGGGGAATCGTGATTACAACAGTAGATGTTTTAATTATTCTCTTACTTCAGTCCAAAGGTTTCCGATGGATTGAAAGTATTGTAGGGGGACTTATATTTATTATTTTAGCATGTTTCGTATATGAAATTATCATTTCGCAACCCGCTTTTAATGAGATATTGGGAGGTTTGGTTCCACAAAAGGAAATCATTCAGAATCCTGCCATGCTTTATATTGCTATAGGGATTTTAGGGGCTACGGTGATGCCACATAACTTATATCTGCACAGCAGTATTGTACAGACCAGAGATTACACGCGTGATACGGAAGGGAAAAAAGAAGCGATAAAATTTGCAACTATAGACAGTACAGCTTCATTAATGCTGGCTTTCTTCATCAATGCGGCAATCCTTATTCTGGCGGCCGCTACGTTCCATACTACAGGGAACGAACATGTGGCGGACATTCATGATGCCTATAAAATGCTGACTCCCATCTTAGGTGCTTCCATGGCAAGTATTGCGTTTGCCATTGCTTTATTAGCATCCGGACAAAACTCTACATTAACAGGAACTCTTGCAGGGCAAATTGTCATGGAAGGTTTTTTGAATATCAGATTAAAACCATGGTTGAGAAGACTGATCACAAGACTTATTGCCGTAATTCCGGCACTGATAGTTGCTATTCTTTATGGCGAGCAGGGAACAACCGAATTATTGGTTTTAAGCCAGGTTATTTTATCAATGCAGCTTAGTTTTGCTGTTGTTCCATTGGTGATGTTTACCAATGATAAAGCCAAAATGGGTGAGTTTGTCAACAAACCATTTCTTAAAGTCTGTGTTTGGATTATTTCCATTATTATCATTGTTTTAAACCTGTATCTACTCTATCAAACGTTTACAGGAGAATAACATACATACTATTATAGTTTTAAAATTGACTATTTGCCTTTATCAAGTGAAAGGTCAATAGTCAATTTTTGTTTCACAAAGTGAATTATTAAACTTACACTTTTCAAAATTCACAAGCGCAGCGGATTGACACATTCATCATTCATCATTCATAAATCTCTTCATTCTATTTCTGCCTTAATGTCCTGATTTTAGATTTGGCAGGCTCTTTGTCAAACAATCATTAAATAAATATTGAATTATGGAAAACCAGGATATTAACGAAGAAAGCATCAATAATCAGGAAGAAAACAATGTTCAGAATGACGCAACGTCTCAGGACAATGTGACAGCTACTCCTTCTCCAGAGGAACTTTTGGCAGAAGAAAAAGACCGTTACATCAGATTGTATGCAGAATTCGAAAACTATAAAAAAAGAACGACTAAGGAGAAGATGGAATTCTTCCAGTACGCCAACCAGGAGATGATGGTTTCAATGTTAGGGGTTTTAGATGATTTTGAAAGAGCATTGAAAGAAATCGCTAAAAATGGAAATCCGGCTGACCTGCAAGGTGTAGAACTGATCTATCAGAAATTCAAAAATAAACTTACCGAAAAAGGCTTAAAAACAATGGAAGTAAAGGCTGGTGACAGCTTTGATGTTGATTTCCATGAGGCGATTACTCAGATCCCTTCCCCATCGGAAGATTTGAAAGGAAAAATCGTAGACGTTATTGAAACGGGATATACTTTAGGCGATAAAGTAATCCGTTTTGCAAAAGTAGTAACAGGAAATTAAAATTCATAAATGATAAATGATGAGTGATAATAGATGAATATTTCACTTATTAACTTTATAATATCTTTTATCATTTATCAATAATCAATTATAAAATTGTCATGTCAAAAAGAGATTATTACGAGGTTCTTGAGATCAGCAAATCTGCCTCTGCCGACGAAATAAAAAAAGCATACCGTAAAATGGCCATCAAATTCCACCCGGATAAAAATCCAGGGGATAAAGAGGCTGAAGAAAAATTCAAAGAAGCTGCTGAAGCTTACGAAGTTTTAAGCGATGATCAGAAACGTGCTAGATACGACCAGTTCGGTCATGCCGGAGTAGGTGGAAACGGTGGTTTCGGAGGCGGAGGCTTCGGAGGCGGAATGAACATGGAAGATATTTTCAGCCAATTTGGAGATATTTTCGGTGGTGGTTTCGGAGGATTCGGAGGTGGCGGCGGAGGCCGTCAGCAGGTGAAAGGTTCTAATTTAAGAATCAGAATCAAGCTGAACCTTGAGGAAATGGTAAACGGCACTCAGAAAACCATCAAAGTTAAAAAAATGAAGATGGCAGAAGGTGCCACTTCAAAAACATGTCCTACCTGTAACGGTTCCGGTGTTCAGTTAAAAGTAATGAATACCATGTTTGGTCAAATGCAGACTCAGACAACTTGTAGTACTTGTCAGGGAATTGGAAAAGTTGCTGACAAAATTCCTGCGGGAGCTAATGCACAAGGTCTTATTAAAGATGAAGAGGAAATCACGATCAACATTCCGGCAGGAGCAAGAGACGGTATCCAGCTTAATGTAAGAGGAAAAGGAAATGACGCCCCATTTGGAGGAATTCCAGGAGACTTGTTAGTTATTATTGAAGAGGAAATAGATCAGGTAATCAAGAGAGAAGGCGACAATCTTCACCAGGAACTGTACGTTTCATTTGCTGAAGCGGCTTTAGGAACTAAGAAAGAAATTCCTACGGTAGGTGGAAAAGTGAAAATTACCGTTGATCCGGGAACTCAGTCCGGAAAGATCTTAAGATTAGCAGGAAAAGGACTTCCAAGCATCGACAGTTATGGTAAAGGAGACATGTTCATCCACATCAATGTATGGACACCACAGAAGCTTACTAAAGACCAGAAAGACTTCTTTGAAAAGCAGATGTCCAGCGGAGAAATGGTAGCAGAACCATCTGGAAAGGAAAAAACTTTTTTTGATAAAGTAAAAGATTTATTCAATTAATATAAAAAAGAGACTTGTAAAAAGTCTCTTTTTTTGTTTAACGTTCAAGGTTTTAAAGTTTTAAATCATCTTAAACCTGATCATAAAAAATCCTGCACTCTTTCGGGTACAGGATTTTTCTGGTTATTTAATTCTAATTCTGTTTATTTTTTTGTTGCTAAAGAATAGATTCCTTTTCCTAAAGTAAATACGGCAACCGCTAACAATCCGCCAACAACACCAAGTGTAAGCTCTTTCACAACATCTGGCCAAGTTGGAAGTATTCCATGGAAAAATTCAATCCTATGCAGAAAAATTCCACCAGCAACCATTATTAAAGCAATTGTTCCTACGACTCCTAATATTTTAATAACAATAGGCAAAGCTTTCACTAATAGATGTCCAAGCCTCCCGAAAAAACCTTTATCGTTACTTTTCTTTATTAATTTAAACCCTGCATCATCCATTCTTACGATCAAAGCTACAATTCCATAAACTCCAACAGTAGCGATAAATGCAACCAAGCTCGTTACTAAAATCTGTGTAATGAAAGGATGACTTTCTTCCAATACGGTTCCTAAAGCAATAATAACGATCTCGATTGATAAAATAAAATCAGTTGTAATTGCCGATTTCACTTTCTCTTTTTCAATTTCTTCAGAACTTTTTTCGTCTTCTTCAATTTCCTCTATAACTTCATGCCCTTTTTTGTCACGGTGAAAAAGAAATTCTATTACTTTTTCAACGCCTTCAAAAGCCAGATAGAATCCTCCAAGGATCAATACATAATTAATAGCCGGAGCATACAGCCAATTAAGTAAAAAAACGATAGGAAGAATAATCAGTTTATTGATAAATGATCCTTTGGTAATGGCCCACAGAACCGGAATTTCCCTTGAAGAAAGAAAGCCCGTGGCTTTTTCTGCATTTACAGCCAGGTCGTCTCCTAAAATCCCTGCTGTCTTTTGAGTAGCAACTTTACTGGTTACTGCTACATCATCCATCAATGCTGCAATATCATCCAAAATAGCAAAAAAGCCTGATGCCATATTTTAATTTTTTTTTAATCTTTGTTAAGTCCAGCAAAAATAAATATTTAATTCCGTTTTTGGATTCATAATCTGACAATAATTTTGAAAATTATAAGAATAGTAAAGCAATGCTTCACTTTCAATATTTTATATCTTTGTTCAAAATCTAATCAATGAATGAAAACTGGGAAACCCAATTGCAAAATATATGGCTGAAACTGGAAACAATAAGCAATGATGCGTTTATTCAGCAGATCAAAGATCATGTAGAATTACTTACTGATGCAGATTCACAGTCCATTGCTGATTTTGAAAGAGCCTGCGCTTTTGACTCCACCGGACATGAAAAGGAAGCAGAACCTTTGTACAGATCCGCATTGGATAAGGGATTAACTGGTTTACGGAGGAGAAGAGCAAGAATTCAGCTGGCAAGTACCTTAAGAAATAATGGAAAAATAGATGAAAGCATCCAAATTTTAAGGGAAGAAAAAGCCAACTATTCTGATGAACTGAATGATGCTGTAGATTCTTTTTTAGCACTGTCTCTTTCTTCAGCAGGAGAGCACAACGAGGCTCTATCTTTAACATTAAAAGCAATATCAAAACATTTGCCCAGATACAATAATTCTTTGAGCCGTTACGCTGAAAACCTGTAATTATAACCGTTTTTAAAACCTGATACTATGCGACCTCAATTTCATATTTTAATCTTACAATGTTTATTCTGCCTGTTCTGTACATTCTGCTCCACTTTCAAGGCTCAGACTAATCCCAATAACATCAATCAGGAAAAGAAAAAACAGGAAATTGACAGCATTATAAAAGCATTTGTTGGAATTAATAAGTTTAACGGAACAGCTTTGATTCACTATCAGAATAAAAATATTTTCGAAAGATCATATGGCTGGCAAGATGCAGAAAAAAAAATTCCCAATCAGGATAAAAGTGTGTATCAGATTGCTTCCTTAACCAAATCATTCACGGCTCTGGTTATTGTAAAACTAAGTGAAGAAGGAAAACTTTCTTTTAAAGATCCTATCTCAAAGTTTATTCCGGATTATCCGAGAGGCAATGAAATTACGATTGAGCACCTTCTTACCCACACTTCGGGAATTTATGAAGTACTGCGAAATAAAGAGTATTTCAACCTTCTTCACACCGGAAAATCTATAGCCAAAAGTAAAGAGCTTTCTTTTTTTAAAAATGAACCACTGGATTTTGAGCCGGGCACTCAATTTTCGTATACCAATTCGGGGTATATTTTATTGGGCGTTATCATTGAAAAAATAACAGGACTTTCTTATGAGGATGCTGTAAGGAAAACCATCTTAGATCCTCTAAAGATGACTCACACCGGCTTTAACTATAGGGCTCTGAAAAGTCCTTACAAAACGATTCCTTATTCTTATATTTCAAAGACAAAACAGGAAAAAACACAGGTTTGGAATTCTACATTAACCGGTCCTGCAGGACAAATCTACAGTACTGCAGAAGACCTTTACAATTATTATTTAGGATTGAGAGATTATAAAATTATTTCCAAAGAAGCATTTAAAAAAGCTACTACTCCCTATTTGAGCGGTTACGCCTATGGTTGGTTTATTGATGATCTTTACGGGAAAAAACTCATTAACCATGGCGGAAACATAGAGGGTTCTACAAGTTATTTTGCCATGCTTCCTGATGAAGATCTTTGCATCATCCTCTTAAACAATATTACGAGTAAGAAGCTGGAAAAAGCTGGAAACACCATTTTAGCAGCTCTTTTAGATCAACCATACACTCTTCCTCAACCTAAGAAAGAAGTAATATTGAATCCTGATGTGCTAAAAAAATATGCAGGTGATTATCAGCTTTCCGATGATCGTGTTATTCATATTCTGTACGAAAACGGTCAGCTTTTTATTCAAAACAACAAAGATCCAAAGGTAAGAATGTTAGCTGAAAAAGAAGATGCATTTTTCCTTCCGGATGATGACACCGAGATTTCTTTTATTTTCAAAGAAGGTGAAAAAGGCGTTATTACCATCAAAAAAGGACTGTCATCAAAAACAGCGGAAAAGCTTTAATTAAAACTTTTTCACTTTATAATCAATAGAATTTTTCGTAAATTTAATTAATGAAAAAGTTCATTCTCCGGTATCATTTTTTCGTCATGGGATGCATTGGTTTTCTCCTGCAGTCCTGTAATACGAAATTCAGAGTTTGGGTAGGTCCCGGAGGGCAGCAGAAAATTTATAATTTGAAATACGGCGAGCACAAAAGACAGAAAATGGATGTCTTTCTTCCCAAAGATTATGCTGAAGATACTCCTGTAGTTCTTATCGTTCATGGCGGAGCATGGACTTTAGGAAAAAAGGAACATATGATTCAGGTTCAGAAAATGCTCTTTGAAAACAAGATTCCAAGCATTAATATGAATTATAGATTGGTTTCTACAAAGGAAAAAATCACTTACAAACAACAACTTGAGGATATTGCTCTGGCCATTGAAAAATTTAATTCTTTAGCAGAAAAAGCAGAGCTTCAACCCAACAATTATATTCTTCTGGGCGAAAGTGCCGGTGGACATTTATCTCTTCTTTACGGGTATCATCATCCTGAACAGATCAAGAAAATTATTTCTTTAAGCGGACCTACAGATTTTTTCAGTTCTGAATATCTGAAATCTTTTTATTCCAAATATACTTCTCCTACTTTTCAAAAGGTAGTTGGGACTAAATTTGACCGGAAAAATATATCTGAAAACTTTAAAGAAGCGAGTCCTATTGCCAATATTACAAATGTTCCTACTCTCCTATTTCAGGGAAACAATGATGTTCTGGTCAACCAGCATCAGGGAATTGCTATGGACTCAGCGCTTACCCAGATGAAAGTTCCACATAAATTCATTTTTATGAAAGGTGCCGGGCATGCCCCAAGATTTTTCAGTAAAAGAAAAAGAGACAGCATTATCTATCCGAATATTCTGGAATGGATTAAAAAGTAAAAATTCCTATCAGATTTTATTTTATTTAACTCAAAAGGATAAATAATTCGAACGTTTCATTTTTAAGGGGGTAAAGAGAAGTGACTTTGTCACTGATGAAGCTCATGAATATACATCCGCTTAGAAAGAATCAATTTCATTGATTTCTACCTTTGCTATCTTAAAATAATACTCAATAGAAATTAATATTTGCGTTTAAAAACTCTCTTTGTCATTTTTTTATAATCAAAAAGCTTCATTTATAAGTAATAAAAAAGCCATCTCACTATTAGACGGCTCTATATTTTTGATTGAATTTCTTATTTATTCAAAGTCCTGATCTTCATATTTTTTAGAAAGATCTTCTTTTTTTCCAAAAACAAACTTGAAGATAACCGGAAGTGTAGTTACCAATACAATGACGATAATGATGTATTCCAGCTTTTGTTTTAAGTTGATTCCAAACTGCTCCATAAAAAGCTTGTCCAGGTAATGTCCTGCAAAGATCAAAATGAATGACCATAAAACAGCACCAATAACATTATCTCTTAAAAACTCTTTTTTATCCATCTTTACAATACCTGCAACAATGGGTGTAAAAGTTCTTACAACCGGTAAGAATCTTGCCATAATAACAGCTAATGCACCGTGTTTTTCAAAGAAATCGTGAGCCTGATAAAGGTACTTCTTCTTGAAAAGCATTGAATCCGGTCTTTTATATAAGGCAGGTCCGGCTTTTCTTCCAAAATAGTATCCTACTTCATTTCCTATAACAGCTGCAAGAGCCACCCCTGAAGCTAATATTGTGGTATCTAAGAAATCACTTCCTGTAGAACCAAAAGTCTCTTTGATGATTTCAACGGCATAAATTCCTGAAACGAATAAAAGAGAATCTCCAGGTAGGAAAAATCCTACAAAAAGACCTGTTTCAGCAAAAACAATAAACAAAATCAGCCAAAACCCTCCCATTTTAATATAAAATTCCGGGTTTAATAAATCCTTCCAGCTATTGAAATCTTCCATAAATATCGATGAACAACAAAAGTAAGTTTAAAATGTCTGAAACAAAAATTAATTATAAGATTTTAACTAAAATTCAAACATGATTTTTATAATTCAAGATCATCATCGGAAACTGCCGTCCCATCGGCCATTAAGAATGCTTTTAAGAAAGGGGTAAGATTTCCGTTCATTAATGCATCTACATCTGAAGTTTCATGACCGGAACGTACATCTTTTACCAGTTTGTACGGGTGCATTACATAGTTTCTGATCTGGCTTCCCCACTCGATCTTCATTTTGTTGGCTTCTATCTCGTTTCTTGCTTTCATACGCTCTTCCAATTCCATTTCGTATAGTCTTGAGCGAAGGAGCTGCATTGCTTTTTCTTTATTCTGAAGCTGAGAACGGGATTCTGAGTTTTCAATAATAATTCCCGTTGGTGCGTGGCGAAGACGTACAGCAGTTTCTACCTTGTTTACGTTCTGCCCTCCTGCTCCGGAAGATCTCATGGTTTCGAAACTGATATCGGCAGGATTGATATTGATCTCAATGGTATCATCTACCAAAGGATAGACATATACTGAAACAAAGCTTGTATGACGTTTTGCATTACTGTCAAAAGGGGAAATTCTTACCAGCCTGTGCACTCCGTTTTCTCCTCTTAAATATCCAAAAGCAAATTCTCCTTCAATTTCAAGAGTTACGGTCTTCACACCGGCTACATCGCCTTCCTGAAAGTTCAGTTCACGGATTTTATAGCCTTGTTTATCTGCCCACATCGTATACATTCTCATCAGCATAGCTGCCCAGTCGCAACTTTCTGTTCCTCCTGCTCCTGCTGTAATCTGCAGCACTGCAGAAAGCTCATCTCCTTCGTTGGAAAGCATATTTTTGAATTCCAGGTCTTCAATTTTTTCTACCAGTTGCGGGAATGTTTCATCGAGTTCTTTTTCAGAATCCGGATCTTCTTTGGCAAAATCAGCTAAAACCTGCAGATCTTCAAACTGTGTCTGAATTTCATCATAGCTTTCCACCCATTTTTTCTTGGATCGAAGCTGTTTTAAAAATGCCTCGGCGGTTTTGGGATTATCCCAAAATTCAGGGGCTGCAGTTTTTTCATCATCATTGGCAATTTCAATCTTCTTTTTTTCAATCTGAAGGTATCTGTGTAAGTCTTCAATTCTGGATTGAACGTCTTTTATCTGGTCGTTGTTTATCACGAATGTTTCTTTTTTGCAAAAATAAGGAATTCTTTTAGAGTGGAGCGTTTTGAGTTCTGAGTTTTCAGGGGTTCGGGTTACGAGTTACAGGATTTGAGTACAGGTTCTAACTCGTGGAAAAATAATTAACTAAAAAAATAGTCTCTTTTCAGCGTAAAAACAGTACACATACCTATAACATGTATTGCAATAATAACAGGAAGAGCTTTTTTTGTTCCAAATTTATCCATTAAAAAACCATAAACAGGTAATTGTATGATTCCTACAAACAGAGGTATTTCTTCATTAAAAAAAGTTCCCAGTAAACTAAACGGAAAGATAGCTAATAAAGGAAAATAAGTCCCGTGGCCTCCACCTCCTGCAAGGATCGCAAGAAAACCAAGAGGAATTGTTAATATAGAAAACCATACTGTATATTTATAACTACTCATACTGTTTTATTCCAGTTTATTCGTAAAACCTTAGATTAAGATATCAATTTAGTTTTATAATTTATCAAATCATTTCTGCTACCATTTCACCAATCTTCGGAGCTAAAGCAACTCCCATTCCTGAAAGTCTTACCGCACAAAACTGCCTTTCCGAAAGTTGTTTTACAATAGGAGACTTTTCTTCACCCATAGCCATAATTCCTGACCAGCGGAGGGCAATTTTAAATTCATTGTTGGGAAGTATAACTTCTTTTAAAAAGTTTTCCAAATGATTCTGCAGGAATTCTGTTGTTTCAAAGGTTGTTGTTTCTTCTGTTTTAAAATCCTGATTTCTTCCGCCACCCAGCAGTACTCTGTTCCCTAAGTTTCTAAAATAATAGTAGCCTTCATCATAATGAAAGGTTCCTTTAAGTTGTAATCCAACAATGGGTTCTGTCAATAGAACCTGTCCGCGGGCGGGAATAATCATCTCTTTTTCCAGAAACTTTGACGTGAATGCATTAGTACAATAGATGAGTTGATCTGCTTTTACAGAAAGATCTGCAGAAAGGTAAACCTCAGTGTTTTCTTCTGTCTCATCAATTTTTTCAACCTCTGTTCCGAATAAAAACTCAACTTTTAGTTCGTGGCATTTTTCCAGCAATTTTTGCAGAAGCTTTCCTGAATGCAGACTTCCTTCATAGGGATTTTCAATCAGGAATTTAGATTTTCCTAACCCGAATTCCTGTATTTTTTCTTGTCTCAACGTGTAGGTTTGATCAAGCCCGGTTATTACTCTCAGTTTTTCATTAACTGTATCAATTTGGGCTAAAGATTCTTTATTATTTATAATTTCATAACCTCCGCTGAGTTCAAAATCAATGTCATCATTTTTAAAATAATGCTGGATTTTCTGAAGACCATCAAATCTCATTTTAACGAGTTCCAGTGTTTTTTCCCAGCCCATTTTCTGCGAATCGGCAATAACTTCGGTAAGGCTTCCGAAACAGGCAAAACCAGCATTTCTCGTTGAAGCGCCTAATGGAATAGCATTCCGCTCAATAATCAGAACAGATTTTTCAGGATATTTCTCTTTAATAGATATTGCCGTCCACAGCCCGGAAAATCCGGCACCAATAATGATAATATCTCTTTTTCTGTAGAAAGTGTCCAGTTCCCAGATGCTGTTCATGAATAATAAGTGATGAGTGATGAATAATTTTTGTAAAACCTTAAACCTTAGACATTAAACCTTGAACTTTAAACGGTCTACCCTTTATCTCCTTCATCATTATGCTGAAATCCGATGGCTCTCTGCGGTTCTTCAACAACTCTGTAGGTTTCCAGTTCGCTTTTCAATGCCTGAATCCTGAACTTAAAATCATCAAAATTATTGATAATGGCATCGGCAAGAAATCTCGCTATCTGATCAAGATATTCTTCAGTAAGTTTGGAACCAGCATCTCTTAAAGCTCCGCTCAAAAGAGTCTGATCTATCTTCAGCTTTTCATTTCTGGTTCTCTGATATAGATTTTTAATTCTTTTCTTTAAGCTTTGCGTAAAATCGATCAGCATGGTATTGCTGAATGCTTTCATCTTTGAAGCTATTTCATGCCAGAAAGGAACTTTATCTGCTTTATTGTTTTTAAGTATTTTGTAGAGTAAAGAATCTTCTTCCAATCCTCTGGTCATGGCATATAGAATAATTTCTGAACGCTCCGAAGCATTGGGCGGAAAGATAGGGATCATCACATCAAACCTTCCCGGAGCAAGAATTTCTTCGTCGATTTCTGAAACGGAGTTGGCAGAGCCAACCATTAAAACTCCTTCTTTTTCAAATTTTCCGATATAATGGAGAATAAGCTCCTGGGCTTCAAGATTACAGGAAGCAACATCTGTTTCTGCTTTTCTCTGCATCATAATTTCATCAAAATCGTCCATGAAGAGCAGCATTTTATTTTCCTTCATCATGTTCAACAGAAAATCACTGAAATTGATTTCATTTCCGTCAATCAATGAAGTTCCTAAATAATGTTTTTTAACTTCTTTAAACTGATAGCCAATGATTTCAGCAATTTTATTGGCCCAAAATATCTTACCGCTTCCCGGAGGACCATAGAGAATAATTCCTGCAGGCTTGTTGATCCCCCAATCTTTGATCTGCTGCGGATTAAGGAAGGGTTCCAGAACTGTAGATGTATAGAAGAAAAGGTCTCTATATCCTATAAAATCTCTTTGCTGGAGGCTGGTTTTGCTCCCGAAATAATCATAGACAAACTTATAGTTTCCTCCGAGTTTATTATCAATTCCATAACTTGATATGGAGGATTTGAAAAAACCGTTATCAAAAATATTGAGATTATTATCTTTAATCACCTTTTCTACCTTGTCTTTAGGCTGGTTGATGACTTTGGCAATCTGCTCCAATGTTTTATTTTTGTCCAGATCTTTTTCATATAACCTTAAAAAGTCTACATTTTCTCGGGCAAATTTTTCAAAATCTTCTTTTACTTCAAAATTCGTACTGACACAGTCTACCAATTCAAGATCAAAATCCTGTATAAACTGTTTTATGGCTTCTGCAGATACATTCAATTCTTCTGCCAGTTCAATTAGCTTCATAAGTGATGATTAATTCTATCAAATTTAATGTATTTACCAATAAATTAATATTGATTTATGATAATTCTGTAACATTATCTAATTTATATAGACTACTACTATGTAAAACAAATTACATGGAAAAGATTTTATCAGTAAAAAATTTGACGAAGAAATTCAAAAGAGTTGTGGTCAACAATATTTCTTTTGATGTCGAAAGAGGAAATGTTTATGGGCTTTTGGGTCCCAATGGAAGCGGAAAATCCACGACTTTCGGGATGCTGCTTTCAACAATCAACCCTACCAGCGGAGATTGGTTTTGGTTTGGTAAAAAAGGAACAGATCCGGAAACTTTAAAAAAGATTGGAGCCATTATCGAACAGCCCAACTTTTATCCTTATTTAAGTGCAGAAACCAATCTTAAGATTGTTGCAGAAATTAAAAAAACTCCGTATTCAAGGATTGACGAAGTTTTGAAAACCGTAAATCTTTATGAAAGGAGAAAAGATACTTTCAAAACCTTTTCTTTGGGAATGAAACAGCGTCTTGCCATAGCTTCAGCGATGTTGAATAATCCTGAAGTGATGATATTAGATGAGCCAACCAACGGATTGGACCCTGAAGGAATTATTCAGATCCGAGAAATCATCAGCGATATTGCCAAGCAGGGAATCACGATTATCATTGCAAGCCACCTTTTGGATGAAATTGAAAAAATATGCAGCCATGTGATTGTACTGAAAGAAGGAAATTCTATTTATTGCGGACGAGTGGATGAAATGACTTCCAACAATGGATATTTTGAACTGAAAGCTGATAATAACACATTACTTTTAAATGCTCTGAATGAGCTTCAATGGTTCACTTCTATCAATCAGGAAGGAGATCTTATCAAAGCTCAGATCCGTGATGATGCTTCTATTTCGGCTTCGGCAATGAATCAGAAACTGGCAGAGAAAGGGATTTATTTGTCCCACTTGACCAAGAAAAAATTATCTCTTGAATCTCAATTCCTTGAACTTGTAAAAAACACCAATTAGTCATGATAAAATTATTAAAACTGGAATACTACAAAAACCTGAACTACAAGCCGTTTAAGGTTTTTACGATACTCTATTTCGCCATTCTTATTGCTTTGCTTTTCGTCGGGTTGGTTGATTTTGATGTTTTTGGAGGAACGATTAACTTAAAAGAACAGGGGATTTATAATTTCCCGGAAATCTGGAATTTTACCACATGGATTGTGGCTTTGTTGAAGATTTTCCTGGGACTGATTATTGTTTTCTCCATTTCGCAGGAATTCAGCAACCGAATGTTCAAGCAGAATACGATTGATGGATTGAGCAGAAAAGAATTCATCACTTCAAAACTACTGACAATAAGTATTTTCACCATTGTTTCAACGGCCATTGTATTGGGAATTACTTTGTTTCTGGGATATCAATACTCCAATACAACAGAATCTACAAAGGTTTTTGCTGAAATCTTCTTTATTGGAAATTATCTGGTAAAATTATTTACATTCTTCTGTTTCTTGATGTTCCTTTCCATTTTGCTGAGAAAATCTGTATTTGTATTTCTTGCTCTTTTTGTTTTATGGATTGGTGAGGCAATTTTAACAACTATTGAAGTGTTCTCAAAAGTAAAAGGAATGCAGGGGCCGCAAAGAAATGAAGTTCTTCAGAATGACTTTTTCATCACCCATCTTTTACCATTGGAAAGTATGTCTAATCTTATTCCTAATCCGATGATGAGATTAAATATGGCTAAAAGTATGGGCATAAAATATGAATTCCACTACCCTACAGAAAGTCTTATCGCTTGCCTGGTGTGGTGTGCTATTTTCATATTTGGATCGTACTGGATTCTGAGAAAAAGAGATTGGTAAGGTTGAAATGAAATTTCAATTACACCATTAATTCAAAATAAAAAGGCTGCCATATTACTTTTTATCTAACAACGGAAGATATTTTCCGTATCCTTTACTTTCCATTTCTGCTTTTGGAATAAATTTCAGAGAAGCACTGTTGATACAGTAACGGAGTCCTCCTTTATCTTCCGGCCCGTCTGTGAAGACATGTCCTAAGTGGGCATCACCGGTTTTACTTCTTACTTCTACTCTGGTCATCCCGTGGGTACGGTCCATTTTCTCATCAATTAACCCTTTTGTAATAGGTTTTGAGAAACTTGGCCATCCACAGCCGGATTCAAATTTATCTGTAGAGATAAACAAAGGTTCTCCTGTTGTAATATCTACATAGATTCCTTCACGGGTTTCGTTCCAGTATTCATTTTGGAAAGGTCTTTCTGTACCGTTTTCCTGAGTTACATTATATTGTTCTGCAGAAAGTTTTTCTTTTAAAACCTTTTTATCCTGTTTTTGATACGTTGGCTTTGGAAGCGGATTTGCTTTTTTGGCCATTTCAAAAAGTCCCGGTTCAATATGGCAGTATCCGCCTGGGTTTTTATCCAAATAATCCTGATGATAATCCTCTGCCTTGTAGAAATTTTTCAATGGAATAGTTTCTACGAGTAATGGTTTGCTATAATTTTTTGCCAGTTTCTGGACTTCATCTTTAACCAAAGCCTCATCTGTTTTATTGGTAAAATAGATTCCTGTTCTGTACTGGTTTCCTCTGTCATTCCCCTGCTGATCTTTACTGGTAGGATCGATTGTTTTAAAATACAGATCAATCAACAGTTTCAGATCCACCTGTTCCGGATCATATTTCACTTTTACGGTTTCTGCAAAACCTGTTGTATGGCTTACTACCTCCTCATAAGTAGGATTTTGGGTATTTCCGTTGGCATAGCCCACTTCTGTTCCTACCACACCACGAATTTGTTGAAAAAAATGTTCTGTCCCCCAGAAACATCCACCTGCAAAATAAATCTCTCTAACGTTTTTGTTATCCATAATTTTCTCATTTTCTTTTTTTATTTCCACTACATTAGGCTTATTTTTTTTGAAAAGCCCGGATCCCGCAGCAAAGACTGCTATACCCAGAATGATTCCGAGTACAATAAATATATTTTTCATTTTTACCTTTTTATTCATTACTTATTATTTTGAACGATCATGAATCCAAATCCTAAAAGCAGAATATCTTTTAAAATAAAGAAATTTGTCACAGGCACTCCATCTACTATTTTCCATATCCCTGGTGTTGTAAATAAATAGCTTAATGTCACCAGAAAAGTTACTATCATTCCTATGCCTGCATACTTTTTCAATACAGCAAATTTCGCACTAAATATCAGGAGTAATGCAATGATAATTTCTATCGTTCCGATAAGATTTGACACTGCCTGGACGCTTATAATTTTATATACGAAAAAAGTTAAGAAATGGTTTTCTACCAAAGGTTTTATTGCTGCTGCTTCTGTAGGGGTAAACTTGAAGATACCGATCCACAGCAAAATAAGCGCTGCTCCAAAAAGCGAAATGTAATATCCGATTCGGGATAATAGATTTTTAGATTCCTGTACTGTTCCGACCATTTTTTTTAAATTTTAATTAATACTTTATTGTTTTCAAAAGTATAGTCGGAAGCTTTTTAAAATCCTGACAGAATTTTTCTCAGAAATTCAATTTATCGATCATTTTATCTTTAAAGTCCTGAATTTCAGATTCATTTATTTCAGTTTTTTGTTCAGAAAATGTCTTTTTAAACACTTTATCCAGAAGTGCCAGCTTTTCATTGTACATTCTGCACCATTTACAGATCATTAGATGCATGCTTAGCATCCTGTTTTCTTTGGAAGAAATGGATTTGGCATTTCTCTTTTCCATCAGTAAAGTAGCTTCACTGCATGGTAAAAATAATATATGTAGTATTCTTCTTATCATTTCACTTATGATTTTGAAAACCAGTTAAACTCCAGACATTCTCTGAGCTGCATACGGCTTCTTTGCAAAATCTTCCAAAGATTAGTCGTAGAAACATCTAATTCCTGACTTATTTCCGGTGCTTTTTTTTCTTCAATATAATACATCTTAAGCAGGATCTTCCATTTGGAGGGTAATTCCTCAATACATTCCTCTAAGGTTTTATTAAATTCTGCACTGTCTAAAAGTTCATCACCTTCACCCGATACATTCCAGTCGTTTAAAACATCATTATTTTTCCATGATCCGGTTTCATCAAAAAAATGATCCAATCTGATATTGGGTTCTGATTTATATTTTTTCCGGTAAAAATCTGCGACTTTTCTATTCAGAATAGCCATCAGCCACGTAAGCGCCTGACTTTTCCCTTCAAAAGAATCATAAGCGGAATAAGCAGAGAGAAAAACTTCCTGAACAACATCCTGCGCGTCTTCTTTATTTGAAAGTACATACAGTGCCCGTTTCAAAAGCGGTCCTGAATATCGTTCTATCCAGCTTTTCAGTTCTTCATCTTTTGTCATTGGAAGGATTTTTTGTCTTATTTCAGATCACAACGAAGGTAGTAAGTTAAACGGAAATTGCAAAATTAGGAAGATTATTATTGATTACAGCCACTTCAAACCTTATAGGTTTACCACACATCCATTAAGCAAATCCTTCACCATTCAAAACATAGCATAAAATTATTACAAATCGCTTAAAAATCTTAAATTTGCATCTTATCAAAAATTTGATATTAAAAAAGCAAAAGCAATACTATGACATCACAAGAGATACGTCAAAAATTTTTAGATTATTTTAAAAGTAAGGAGCACTTGATCGTTCCTTCAGCTCCTATTGTGCTGAAAGACGACCCTACCCTTATGTTTTCCAACTCCGGAATGACGCAGTTCAAGGATTTCTTCCTTGGCTACAAAACGCCTACCGCCCCTAGAATTGCCGATACCCAAAAGTGTCTGAGAGTTTCAGGGAAGCACAATGATTTGGATGATGTAGGTAGAGATACTTACCACCATACCATGTTCGAGATGTTAGGAAACTGGTCTTTCGGGGATTACTTCAAAAAAGAGGCTATTGCTTTTGCCTGGGAATTACTGACTGAAGTATACGGAATTCCGAAAGAAAATTTATACGTAACTATTTTTGAAGGTGATGCTTCAGAAAATCTGGACAGAGACCAGGATGCTTATGACTTCTGGAAGTCACACATTTCAGAGGATAGAATTATCAACGGAAATAAAAAAGATAACTTCTGGGAAATGGGTGAAAGCGGACCATGCGGACCGTGTTCAGAAATCCATGTTGACTTGAGAACACCGGAAGAGAAAGCTAAGGTTTCTGGACTTGAATTGGTGAATAATGATCACCCACAAGTAGTGGAAGTATGGAACCTGGTTTTCATGGAATTCAACAGAAAGGCAGATAAATCTTTAGAAAAACTTCCTGCTCAGCACGTAGATACGGGAATGGGCTTTGAACGTCTTTGTATGGCACTTCAAGGGAAGTCTTCCAACTATGATACTGATGTTTTCACTCCGCTTATTGCTAAAGTTGAGGAACTTTCAGGTAAAAAATATGCCGGAATTTTAGAAAACGAAAAAGATATTGCGATCCGTGTTGTGGTAGACCACATCAGAGCGGTTTCCTTTGCCATTGCAGACGGACAATTGCCATCCAACGGAGGAGCCGGTTATGTTATCAGAAGAATTTTAAGAAGAGGAATTTCTTATTCTTACCGATTCCTGGATATGAAAGAACCTTTCCTTTACAAGTTGGTTGCTGTGCTACAGGAACAAATGGGAGCTTTCTTCCCGGAACTTGAAAAACAAGGAAAACTGGTTTCTGAAGTCATCAAAAGTGAAGAAGATTCATTCTTAAAAACAATTGAAAACGGTCTGATCAGAGTAGAAAAGCTGATCCAGCAGACTATTGCAGATAATCAGAAAGTATTACCTAGCGAAGAAGTTTTTGAGTTGTATGATACGTATGGTTTCCCTGATGATTTAACAAGAATTATTGCTGAAGAAAAAGGGTTAACGATTGATGAAGAAGGTTTCAAAGCTGAAATGGAGAAACAGAAACTTCGTTCAAAAGCAGATTCTGCTCAGAAAGTATATGACTGGGTAAATCTTGAATCTAAGCCTGAAACATTTGTAGGTTACGACCAGACTGAGTCTGAAACATACATTACAAGATATAGAAAAGTAGAAAACAAAGACGGAGAATTTTATCAGGTAGTATTAAGCAGCTCTCCTTTCTATCCTGAAGGAGGTGGACAGGTTGGAGACAAAGGTGTTCTTGAAAATGCTGTTGAAAGCTTCGAAGTGTTGGAAACTAAAAAAGAAAACGGATTGATTATTTCGTTGATCAATGGTCTTCCGAAAGATGCAGGAGCTATTTTCTATGCTAAAGTAAACGCTTCTGAGAGAAAAAATTCTCAGGCAAATCACTCTGTAACTCACCTTCTGCATGAAGCTCTAAGAGATGTTTTAGGAACTCACGTAGAGCAGAAAGGTTCTTATGTAGGTCCGGATTATCTACGTTTCGACTTCTCTCATTTCAACAAAATGACTGAGGAAGAATTGGCATTAATTGAGGAAAAAGTAAATAAAAAGATCAAAGAAAGTATTGCTTTACAGGAATTCAGAAATATTCCGATTCAGGAAGCTCTGGAAAAAGGAGCAATGGCTTTGTTTGGTGAAAAATATGGTGACAGTGTGAGAATGATCCAGTTCGGAAGTTCAAAAGAACTTTGCGGGGGAACTCACGTAAAAAACACCAGCGAAATTGGTCATTTCAAAATCACTTCTGAAGGTTCTGCTGCTGCGGGAATCAGAAGGATTGAGGCTATTTCAGGAGACAAATCTGAAGAATATTTCAACAATCTTGAAAAACAGATCATTGAACTTTCTCAATTATTAAAGTCTAAAGATGTGGTAAGATCTATCGAAAAACTGATCGAAGAAAATACTTCATTGAAGGCTGAAGTAGACGCCCTTAAAAAGGAAAAAGCAAAAGGAGAAATCGGAGAATGGAAGAATGCTTATGAGCAGAAAGGCAACAAGCAGCTTCTTGTAAAGAAAACCTCTCTGGATGCAGGTTCTGTAAAAGATATCGTATTCCAGTTGAAGAGAGAAATTCCGACTTCAGTAACGATTATTCTTTCTGATGCAGACGGAAAACCAATGATTACTGTTGGAGTTTCTGATGATCTTGCAGCAGATTACCAGGCTGGAGCTATCGTAAAAGACCTTGCTAAAGAAATTCAAGGTGGTGGTGGTGGAAACCCTGGCTTTGCAACGGCTGGAGGTAAAAACCTTGAAGGTTTAGAAAATGCTTACCAAAAAGCGTTGAATATCTAAAATAGAAACTTCTATTATAAATTTTAGCCCCGGCTGTCTCGGAATCGAGACAGCCGGGGTTATTTTTGCCATATATTATGTTCTTTAACGCAAAGTCTTTTCTATAATACTTTATAATTTCGGGAGGCAAAGAATGGAATCAACTTCATTGATCGGACTAAGCGTACGTAATAATCATACTTCCCCTCAAACCTCTGTGTAATTCGTGAAATCCGTGGGGATTAAAAAGATATATGTTTTATTTAACCGCTAAGGATCGCAAAAAACTCATGTTATCATAAATATTTTCGTTCGTAAAGGCATTTCATTTAGCAAAAAAAAGCAATTATTTCATAGCTGAGTGTAACGCCTTTGCAAACGAAAAAAGCAGAAAATAAAAACTTTGCGTACACTGCGTTATAATATATTATTCTTATTACGAACATTTTCATCAAAGTCTCTCTATTTATATCCATTCTAATTATTGACCTTATCTTAACAAATCATTACCTAATATTAAACTAATTGTTTTGTCCTCGTAAAACATAGTTAACACCAGACCATTAGTTTTGCCTTAATCGAAATTCAAAAAATATAATTATGAAAATTAACCAAACTATTGGAGCTCTATTCATTGCAGCCATTGTTTTTCAAGGTTGTAACGATGACAATAACGGGGATTCCAATACCCCTGTCAATGACAAAATAAAGATTGAAAATTTTTCTAAAGAGCCTGCTTTCGTTTTTGGAATGCCTGGTTTTGAAAATTTAAATATTACCACCCTTATCTCCAGTTCTGATGTTCTTTCTGGTTCTCCAGATTTCGTTTTCGGAGGCCAGCCGGACGGAATGGGAATAATGAAAGATCCCAACTCTGATGGTTATCTGATGATCACCAACCATGAGATCAAACAATCGGTATCCAGAGTGTATTTAGACAAAACATTTAAGCCTGTAAAAGGAGAATATATCTTAAACGGAACCGGAGGGATGACAAGATTATGCTCTGCTACACTGGCAACACCTGAAACTCATGGTTTCAGTGCATTCCTTACAGCAGGTGAATCTGGTGAAGAAAGTATGGTTCACGCTTTGAATCCTTTGGCACCAGCTTCTCAGGCATCAGACAAAACAAGAGTAAAGCCAGCTTTAGGAAAGGCTTCCATGGAAAATGCAGTTCCGCTTCCTAAAGATGTTTCTAACGGAAAATCTTATATTATCATTGGTGAAGACCAGTCTTACTCTTCTTCTCATCAGTCTGCAGGACAGCTGATCATGTATGTAGCCGATACACAGGGAGATCTGGATAACGGTAAATTATATTCTTTAAAAAGAACGAACAACAATTATACTGAAACGGATATGACAAAAGGAAGCAGCTACGATGTAGAATTCGTAGAAATTCCGAATGCTAAGAACCTTACAGGAGCTCAGATCAATCAGAAAAACATTGACAACAACGCTATCCGTTTTTCAAGAGTGGAAGATGTAGATTACAGAAAAGGAGCAGGAAAAGGAAGAGAAATTTACTTTACCGCTACCGGAGAATCTTCTGACGGTGTGAATCCAAAGGCTGGATTAACAATGTGGGGAAGAGTATACAAGCTTGTCTTGAATACTAATAATATGCTGACAGGAAAATTAGAAGTTGTAGCTGAAGGAGATTCTAATCCAGGAAACAATCTTATCAATCCTGATAACCTATGTGTAACTGAAAATTTTGTATACATCCAGGAAGACGGAGATTCTTATTACAAAAATGCCAACCACGATTCTTATATCTGGCAGCTGAATATCGCTACAAAACAATACAAGCCATGGCTGAACATGAAGCACAACAGAAGTGATTCTGCATGGCAGACCGCTTACAACCAATCCGGAGATCTCCAGAAATTCGGTTCATGGGAATTCGGAGCAATGGTTGATATTTCAGACATCATCGGAATTCCAAATACCTTCTCTGTGAATATCCACTCTCACACATGGCAGCTGGATAAATTCAAAAACCCTGACGGTTCCGGAATCAACACCAATAAAGAAGGTGGGCAGATTGTAATTATCAGAAACGTAGAAAAATAGTTTTAATTCCTTCATATCAAATTAAAGTATCAATAGAGAATCTCTGTTGATACTTTTTCATACCTATGCATAAACTTTCAAAATACCCGACACTTCTTATCTTATACGCTGCAGCGGCACTTTTCACCCTTTATTACTGTAAAAATGATAAGCAGCCGCCCGTATATGAAGATCTTGGTTCTGTAAAAAACAGGATTTTCAAAACCAATGCTGATTTTGAAAAACAAATTAACGAACTTAAAACCCTGGTTTCTAATAATTCTGATGAAAAACTTCTTCAGGAAAAATTTCAGGACATCAGAAAAACCTATAAAAAAATTGAATGGGCGGTAGAATACTTCCTTCCCAACTCCGCAAGATTTATCAACGGGCCTGCTCTTCCTGAAATTGAAATGGATGAACATACAGAAATAGAACCCGAAGGACTTCAGGTTTTGGAAGAAATGTTCTACCCATATGATAAAGGGAATAAAGAGGAAGTCACGAGAATGCTCAATAAACTCATCAATAAAAGCAATACTATAGAAACCAACTTTCAGGTTATTACCATCAGTAAAGATCAGGTTTTTGATGCGTTGAGACAGGAAGCATTCAGAATTTCCAGCTTGGGGATTTCTGGTTTTGACACCCCTGTTTCTGGAATGTTTTTACAGGAAATGCCATCTTCTCTGGAAGGAATAAAAGAAACTCTGGAACAGATTTCCACTGATCGTTCGAAAGACAAAGCCTTAAAAAGTATTGTAACAGAAATCAATTCAGCCATTGAAGTTCTCAAGAAAAACACAGACAAAAATACATTTGATTACGTCAATTTTATACCGAATCACCTGAATAAGTTAACAGCTTTGATGCTTGATTTTAAAGATCAGGAGAACATTCCGGATGTTGAAGTAACGACTGCTTTAAACAAAAATGCAGCTACTTTTTTCACTAAAAATGCTTTTAATCCTAACGCTTTCACTCCCGGAAAAGAATATGCATATTCGGAAGAAAAGGCGGCTCTTGGACATCAGCTTTTTAATGACAAAATCCTATCCAACAGCAATAACAGAAGCTGTGCAACCTGTCATATTCCGGAGAAAGCATTTACAGATGGGCTTGCTAAAGCGATGTCCCTTGAAAATTCTGAACTGGCAAGAAATACACCTTCTCTCAACTACGCAGGATATCAGCATGGTCAGTTTTGGGATATGAGAAAAGACGATCTGGAAGGACAAAGCTCTGATGTAATCTCTAATAAAGAAGAAATGCATGGTGATCTGAATGTGATTTTGGCCAAAATCAATCAGGATAAAAACTATCAGGCAGCATTCAAAAAGATCTACCATTCTCAAAAAACTGAGGTTTGGCAGCTGCAGAATGTACTGGCAACCTATATCCGTTCTCTCGCAAAATTTAATTCTGATTTTGATGAATACATGAGAGGAAATAAATCGGCAATGACAGAAAATCAAAAACGTGGTTTTAATCTTTTTGTTGGAAAAGCCCAATGTGCAATTTGCCATTTCGTTCCTTTATTCAATGGTACTGTTCCGCCGAATTTCAAGAAAACCGAACAGGAAATATTGGGAGTGGCTGTGAATGCAGAAAACAGAGTATTTGACAATGATCTGGGAAGAGGAAAGTTTCATGAAACAGTTCCTTCATTACAGCATTCCTTCAAAACACCAACCCTTAGAAATAGTAATAAAACAGCTCCTTATATGCACAACGGAGGGTACAAAACACTGAAAGAAGTGATGAATTTCTATAACAAAGGCGGAGGAAAGGCTTTTGGATTTAAAGTAGAAAACCAGACCCTTTCTGATGCACCGTTACAGCTTACAGACAAAGAAATAGATGATATCATTGAGTTTATGAAAGCTCTGGACGATCGATAAGCAATTCTTATACAAATAATTAAAACTCCTGAAAATCATCTGTTCAGGAGTTTTTTTATTCGAAATGTAATGAAAAGTCAAAAAGACTATCTGAGGGGCTTTGTTATTTAATTTGATCAGAGGGAAGTCCATGAAAACATTAGATTAAATCAATGTTATACTCTGTTAAAAACTTTTTTACAAGAATAAATATCATTAATTTTGACCTAGTTTTTTTACATGAAAAGGGAATTACTGTTATTATTTTTTCTGATTAGCTTTTTGGGGTATTCGCAATCAAAAATTAAGGTTGTGGATGACGCCAGTCAAAAGCCTGTTTTTAATGCTAAAGTGTCGTGTGACAATGCAATCATCGGGTATACCAATGAACAGGGGGTTCTTGAATTCAAAACAGGATGCAAGAATATTGATATTGATGCTGATTCTTACCAGAAAGAAAACATTACCGTAGAAAGCAGTATGGAGGTTTCTTTGCTCAAAAAAACATCAGCTACTACTAATATTGAAGCGGTAGTCATTGAAGATAAAAGTGATCCGAGAGCGTTAGAAATTCTTAGAAAAGTAAATAAATTATTTAACGAAAATTCTCCAAAAAGCTTAGGCTCCTATTCCTACAAATCCTATGAAAAAATATCTTTGGATATTGATGAAGACAGTCTTTCTCAGTTTAATCAGTATTTCAATGATCTCAATATTTTCAAGAAAAAAAGAGAAAAAGACTCCCTGAACAACATCACTGCAAGAAAAATATTTTCAAAAAGCAAACTCTTTCTTTGGGAAAGAGCCCAAGAGTTTTTATATTCCAAAAAATATGGGGAAAAGATCAATATTCTGGATAACAGAATTTCCGGCCTGAAGCAGCCCATCTATGAAATGATCGCACTTCAACAGAGTAACAGGGATGTTGTTCCGGAGCAGTTGAAGCCAGAAAACAGAGGATTGTACAGATTTTTCCTTTCAGACACCGTTACTCTGGACGGAAGAAAAAACTTTGTGATCCGTTTCCGAGAAGTGAATTACAAAAAACTGGACAGAAAACGTAAGTATAATGGTGCTATTTATGTAGATACCGAGACTTACGGAGTCAAAAAAATTGAAAATTTCAGTAAAAATAAAAACGAAGGAATTATCACCAGTACCTGGGTCTTTTACAATAACAAATGGTTCCTCGCCCATGAGAAAACCAAGCTTAAAATGGGTAAAATGGCCATGGATGACAAAGTACATCCTGACGATAAGAAAGACAAAAAAAGCTTTGGCACCTATGCTTTCCTCACTTCAAAATATTTTGATTTCGAAGCCCCTATTGAAGAGAACCCCAAAGATTTCAAAGGCTACACTTTTTCTGTAAAAAATATTGATGGGCATTCTCTGGATCAATACAGAACAGAACCTCTTACCGACAGGGAAAAAAATACCTATAAAACGATCGACAGTTTAGGTAAAAAATATAAAATTGATACCAAAGCACAGATTTTATCGGGATTACTGAACGGACAGATCAGAGTAGGATCTGTAGACTTTGCCGTAGATGAAGTTGTCAATTATAACTCCTATGAAGGTTTCAGATTAGGTTTAAAAGCCAAACTGAATGAAAATTTTAACCCTTATTTTTCACCTGATTACTACTTTGCCTATGGAGTGAAGGACAGAAAATGGAAATACGGAATGGGGCTTGACATGAAAACCACACTGGAAAAAAACTCAATTTTCAGATTTGAGGTGTATGATGATGTAACCGCCTCTGGGGAATTCAACCGCAAGTTTTGGAATTTCAAAATGAGAACGATGAACTTTGGGAATAATCTAAACAATGACAAATATTTTCACTTTAAAGGAATGTCATTATCTTATCTGAACGATGTCACAAACGGTCTTACCCTTGCCCTTGCTGTAAGAAGAAATACAGAACAAGCAGAGTTTGATTATCAGTTCAGAGACAGAGGAACTTCCTATCGAAATTTCAATACGCTTTTCACCTTAAAATATTCTCCGAATTCCACCAATATTATGACTCCACAGGGAAAATCTCTGATTGACCAGAGATATCCTGAGCTCTATTTTAATTATGAACAAAGTTACAAAATGCTGCAGGGAGATTTTAATTACTCCCGTTTTGATGCACTGTTTGTTCATAATTTCAAAACACCGATCGGGACTACCGGTTTCAGATTGTATGGAGGTGCTGTTCTGGGCGGAGCTCCTATCTGGAAAAACTTTACGATGAACGGATTGGCCTCTCCTGGTAAAGACTTTAATTTTAACCTTACTTCTTACCTTGGGTTTGCTACTCTGGAGGGTGGAAAATACTATAATGACAGATTCGTAGCGTATTACTTTACACACAAACTGCCATGGTATTTCAAGAGTTTCGGGCATAATGTTTCCAGCTTTGATTTCGTCTTAAGAGGGACTATCGGAGATATGAAACATCCGGAATATCATCAGTTTAAGTTCAGAAAACTGGATCACCTGTATCAGGAAGTAGGTTTGGAATGGAACAATTTCCTTTCCAGTTATTTTAATCTGGGCTTATTCTACAGAGTGGGTTATTATGCGACTCCGCATTTCAGAGAAAATTTTGCCATCCAGTTTAAGCTTAAGTTTCTTGAGTTTTAATACCCTGAAAAATACAAAATCTTTATTTTTGAATCAAAATTCAGAAATATTCACCGATAATATATAAAAAGAACATGCAGAAAATCGAAATCAAAGCAGAACAGTTTTTTGAATTATTAAAATTAAAAGACACTCCGATGTGGGAAATTTTCTCACAGATGATTGATGGAAATGAAAAGGAAATTATCTTTTTAGACAATGAAGACAAAATACTTTTCACTTATATTTTACCTTCTAAACAGGACAAACTGGAAGAAGACAGAAAGGAATTTTCAAAACAATTTTCGGAGAAATTGGCTAACTTCAATTAAGTGTTCTTATGAATAAAAATTATGTTTTTTCTCTGCTTGGGCTCTTCTTATTTGCTATTGCAGGTGCACAGAATTATAAAAAACCATTGGTTTCCGCCATCAAAGAAGCAGATCTTCGTACCGATATGTACCAGCTTGCTGCAGACCAGTTCTGGGGACGTGAAGCCGGAACGCTGGGTGAATTGAAAGTTTCTATGTGGCTGGCTGACAAAGCCAAAGAAGCAGGAATGAAACCCGCCGGAGATAACGGAACTTTTTTCCAGTTTTTTGACATGTACAGACATCAGGTAATCCCGCAAAGCAGCCTAAAAGTTGGAGATACAAATCTGAAACTATGGAAAGATTTTTTAGTTGCTGAACCTGTCAATGCTTCTGTAGATGCAGAAATAGTGTATGCCGGAAACGCAGAGCCAGAAGATCTTGCCAAACTGAATATCAAAGGAAAAGTACTTGCCGTAAACGCTTCTGACAAAAATATTTCTAAGGATATGACCCTTTTTATAAGAAGATATCCTGGTTTTGTAAGAAATAAATATTACGATAAAGCTTTTCAGTTGGGAGCGAAAGCCATTATTTTCATTACCGATGATACCTCTGAAAAAAGCTGGGTAGAAGTACTGCCTCAAATGACAAGAGGAAGCTATGGTGTAGAAGGATTAAGAGAAAAAATCACGAATAATATTCCTGTTTTGTGGATCAAAAGAGAAAATGCAGGCTGGGTAAAAAACAATCCCAAAGCTTCTCTGAACCTGATCACTGAAACCTACAAATATCCATCCGTTAATATTATCGGAAAAATAGAAGGTACAGATCCTGTGCTTAAAAACGAATATGTTTTGCTGAGCGGGCATCAGGATCATGACGGGATCAGACATCCTGTAAAAAACGACACCATCTACAACGGTGCTGATGATAATGCAAGTACCTGTGTTGCCATGTTGGCTATGGCCAGAGCATATAAAAAACAGCCGGGAAAAAGAAGTATTCTGTTTGTTTTCCATGGGGCTGAAGAAAGAGGTTTGCTGGGTTCAAGATGGCATGCAGCCCATCCTGTAGTTCCGAAAGAGAAAATTGTAGCCGTTCTGAACGGTGATATGATCGGTAGAAATGATAATAATGAAGCGGCTTTATTAGGAGGAAATGCTCCTCACAAAAATTCTGAAGAGCTTGTAAAAATGGCTGAAGATGCCAATAATGAAAGTACAAAATTCAAATATCTGAAAGATTGGGATTCTCCAAGCCATACTGAGTATTTCTATTTCAGAAGTGACCATCTTCCATATGCGAAAATTGGAATTCCTTCGATATTCTTCACCAGTGTACTGCACGACCAATATCATACACCACAGGATGAATCTGAAAATATCAATTACAAAAAGCTGTATAAAATGACGGAATGGATGTACAGAACATCCTGGAAAGTTGCTAATGAAACTGAGCGTCCGAAAGTAATTTCAAATTTTTCGCTTGAAAGATAACTTGTAAGGAAAAAGAATTGAACCATTAAGAAGAGTTTAGAATTTAAGGAAAGTTAAGATTCAAATAAATTTGAATGAAGCATTTTGCTTAATAAATATCGAAAGATATTTCCCTTCACTATTCTTAAAAGCTTAATCATCCTTAATCGTTCAAAAAAATATTTTTAATTAATCATTATTGTCGAAAAATAAAGAGCTTCACAGATTGTGAAGCTCTTTTCATCATTGTGTTTTTAGAATCTGTTTTTAAAACGAAATAATTTAATATTGGATATGATTATATGATTTGGAGCCATTAAGATAAATTCAGGATTTAAGGAAAGTTAAGATTCAACCCTGTTGAATGAAGCTTTCTGCTTAATTATTCTTAAAAACTTAATCATCCTTAATGGTTTAAAAAATTTTAAATAAGCAAATTCATCAGAGAAGGATCATTGTTCAAATAGTTGACAAAGAAATCATATTGTTTCATCTTATCGATCAAAGGAGTGAAATCTTTGTTTTGCTTCAAAGCAATTCCTACGACTGCAATTCCCTTTTCTTTTGAATTTTTTTGGGTGTACTCAAAATAAGTAATATCATCATCAGGACCCAGTACATCTATCACAAAGGTTTTCAATGCTCCGGGACGCTGTGGAAATCTGACCAGGAAATAATGTTTTAACCCTGCATAAAGCAACGCTTTTTCCTTGATCTCTTCCATACGGGTAATATCATTGTTACTACCACTGATAATACACACTACATTTTTACCTTTTATTTCCTCTCTGTATCGGTCCAAAGCTGCCACTGAAAGCGCTCCCGCGGGTTCTACCACGATAGCATCTTTATTATACAGTGATAATATGGTTTCACAGACAAGTCCTTCATCTACTGTAGCCATATCGTACAGGATATTTTTACAGCGTTCGAAAGTGAGGTCTCCTACTTGCTGTACCGCTGCTCCATCTACAAAACGGCTTATCTTTTCAAGAAGAACTGGTTTTCCTTTTTCAAGGGCTTTTTTCATGCTTGCTGCTGCGGAGGGCTCTACACCAATAATTTTTGTTTGTGGGGACAAATACTGAAATACCGTACAGACTCCTGCTGCCAGCCCACCACCACCTATCGGAACAAAAAGATAATCTACCATGCCTTCTGACTGTTCCAGAATTTCGAGTGCCGTTGTCGCCTGCCCTTCAATAATAGCAGGATCATCAAATGGATGGATAAATACACTGTTATGATCTTCCAAAAACCTCATCGCTGCATCTTTCGCCGCATCAAAAGTATCTCCGAAAAGGATAACATCTATGTATTCTCCTCCGAACATCTTTACTTGTTCAAGCTTTTGTCCGGGTGTAGGCAAAGGCATGAAAATAGTTCCTTTGACCTTCATTGTCTGACACGCAAAAGCAACGCCTTGCGCATGATTTCCGGCACTGGCACAAACAACCCCTTTTGAAAGTTCTTCCTCAGACATGGTGGCCATCTTATTATAGGCTCCTCGTATTTTATAGGATCTCACCCTTTGAAGGTCTTCTCTTTTAAAATAAATATTCGACTCATAAATAGCTGACAGATTATTATTGACAGCCAAAGGTGTTTTTACCACTACATTTCTTAATCGTTCCTCTGCTTTATAGACATTCTCTAAAACGGAAGAACTTACTCCCTCTCTCATCATCTGTTTAGTCATTAATTGTTTTCTGGTCTCAGGCTTCGCACCGTCTTACCAGCTTTCCACATTTCGCTTTCTCTCAGCTCAGTAAGTTCGGCTTCCAATTTTTCACGATAATCCGGTTTGCTGTTGCTGTCGATCGAACGTTGTGCTTCATTTCCTTTCGCTACATTGTCATACAATTCTTCAAACAAAGGCGAAGTAGCATCTCTGAAACGCTTCCACCAGTCTAAAGCTCCTCTTTGAGCAGTGGTGCTACAGTTGGCATACATCCAGTCCATTCCGTTTTCTGCTACTAAAGGCATTAATGACTGGGTCAGCTCTTCTACGGTTTCGTTAAAAGCTTCGGAAGGGCTGTGGCCATTTTTCCTCAATACATCATACTGAGCAGCAAATATTCCTTGTACAGCTCCCATCAATGTTCCACGCTCGCCAGCAAGATCGCTGTATACTTCTTTTTTAAAATCGGTTTCAAAAAGATATCCACTTCCGATCGCGATTCCTAATGCAGTTACCCTTTCTCTGGCTTTTCCTGTTGCATCCTGATAAACGGCAAAACTGCTGTTCAAACCTCTGTCCTGCAAAAACATTCTTCTCAATGATGTTCCTGAACCTTTTGGGGCAACCAAAAATACGTCTACATCAGCTGGAGGGACAATTCCTGTACGTTCGCTGAATGTGATTCCAAAACCATGAGAAAAGTACAATGCTTTTCCTGGAGTAAGATGCTGTTTTACTTTTGGCCAGTATTCTATCTGTGCGGCATCACTCAAAAGATAGCAGATAATGGTTCCTTTTTCTAATGCTTCTTCGATTTCGAATAAGGTTTCTCCCGGTACAAATCCGTCTGCTACTGCTTTATCCCATGATTTGGAGTTTTTTCTCTGCCCTACAATAACATTGATTCCGTTATCTTTCTGGTTTAAAGCCTGTCCCGGTCCCTGTACCCCATATCCAATTACAGCTACGACTTCATTTTTTAATGCTTCCTGAGCTTTTTCCAACGGAAATTCTTCTCTAGTTACTACGTTCTCTTCTACTCCTCCAAAATTCAATTTTGCCATTTTTTTTGATTTTATTTATTATTGATTTGATTATGATGTTTAATTTTTGTGCTTAGCTAGCATATTCTACTGCCGTCAGGTATGGAGTTCTGTGATAATGTACTTCCAGAACGTCTACCTGCTTTTCCATTTGTCTGCTGATCTTTTGAACAGAATCTTCTGTTTCTCTGATTACGATAACAAACTTTTTTACTTTTTCTATTTCTGAAGGCCCTACATTGAAGGTTACCATAGAAATTCTTCTTCTTGAAAATATAGCATTGATGCGGCTGATCAATCCTAAATAATCTTCTGTATACGCCGTTATGGTGTATTCTTTATGATCTGTTTTCATCTTTTTTATTTTTAAGCTTTATTATTTAATACAATCTCCGAAACACTTTTTCCCTGAGGGATCATCGGAAATACATTGTGCTCTTTTCCAGTCATTACTTCAAGGAGAAAAGATCCTTTGTGATCCAGCATTTCACGAAGAGCCCATTTCAGGTCTTCTCTCTCGGAGACTTTCTTTCCTGAAATATTGTATCCCTTTGCCACCTGAACAAAATCCGGACTCTGGATATCTACTGAGGAATATCTTTCTTCGTGAAACAGCTCCTGCCATTGCCTTACCATTCCCAGATAGCAATTATTCAGAATTAAAATCTTCACTTCCGGATGGTACTGCATAATGGTTCCCAGTTCCTGAATATTCATCTGAGCACCGCCATCCCCCATCACCGCAATAACAGGGTAATTGGTTTCTGCATAATATGCACCTATTGCTGCGGGAAGACAGAATCCCATTGTACCTAAACCTCCACTTGTGACATTGGTTCGGGAATGTTTGAAATGAGAGTAACGGCATGTTGCCATCTGGTGTTGTCCCACATCTGTTACAATTACCGCCTCACCTTTTGTCATTTCATTCAGGTAACGGATAACTTCTCCCATGGTAATCTCACCTTCTTCAGGATAAAGCTCTGTATTGATCAGCTTGATAGTTTCAACTTCATGACATTTTTTGAATCTTTCATGCCAGTCATGATGTTCTCTTTTTGCAATCCTTTCCGTAAGAAGAGGAAGAGTATGTTTGCAGTTCCCAAGAACCGGAACGTCTACTTTTACATTTTTATTGATCTCAGCGTTATCAATATCCAGGTGAATAATTCTGGCCTGTTTTGCATATTGATCCAGTCTTCCGGTCACACGGTCATCGAACCTCATCCCGACAGCTACTAAAACATCGCATTCGTTGGTTAATATATTCGGGCCATAATTTCCGTGCATTCCTACCATTCCTACAGCTTGAGGATGGTTTGTGGGAATAGCACTCATTCCTAAAACCGTCCAAGCTACCGGAATTCCTGATTTTTCTGCAAGCTGTAAAAATTCTTTTTCGGCTTTCCCCAGCATAATCCCCTGCCCTGCAATGATGAATGGTCTTTCTGCATTATTGATCAGCTCTGCAGCTTTTTCAATATTTTCCAGACATGGATCTGGATCCGGTTTATAGCTCCTCAATGAATTACATGGTGAATATCCTTTATAAGCAACAGACTGCAGCTGGGCATTTTTGGTCACATCAATCAATACAGGGCCAGGGCGGCCGGATTTTGCAATGTAAAATGCTTTCGCTAATACTTCGGGAAGTTCATTGGCATCGGTCACCTGATAATTCCATTTGGTAACAGGACTTGTGACATTCATTACATCTATTTCCTGAAAGGCATCTGTTCCCAGAAGGTGTTCAAAAACCTGCCCTGTAATACATACCAAAGGAGTATTATCCAATAGCGCATCTGCCAAACCGGTTACAAGATTGGTAGCTCCGGGACCACTGGTTGCCAATACAACCCCGACTTCTCCTGAGACTCTTGCTAAGCCCTGTGCTGCATGTACTGCCGCCTGCTCGTGGCGTACCAATATATGTTTCAGGTTCTCCTTATAGTCGTAAAGGGCATCATAAATAGGGATAATAGCACCTCCCGGATATCCGAAAACGGTTTTCACCCCTTCCTGAAGAAAGGCTTCAAGAATGATCCGGCTTCCGCTCAGTTGTATTTCTGTTGATATATTCAGGTTTTCCATATTTTTTATTGAGTGATTTCGTCTGTTACACAGCCTTCTGCCGCTGATGATACTGTTAATGCATATTTATAAAGCAATCCTTTCTGTACTTTAAGAGGTGGTTTTTGCCATCCTTTCTTTCTTCTTTCTATTTCTTCTTCTGAGACTTTGAGCTGTATGGTGTTATTTACGGCATCAATTTCAATCAGGTCATTATCGTTTACAAAAGCTATCAGACCTCCTTCGTGCGCTTCCGGAGTGATATGTCCTACTACAAAACCATGGGTTCCTCCGCTAAATCTTCCATCTGTAATTAAAGCAACACTGCTTCCCAAACCTGCTCCTATCAATGCACTGGTAGGTTTCAGCATTTCCGGCATTCCGGGAGCTCCTTTCGGGCCTTCGTGACGGATGACAATGACATCACCATGCTGAACAGTTCCATCCTGAATTCCTCTGATCAGATTTTTTTCGCCATCAAATACCCGGGCTTTTCCTACAAAACGTTCTCCTTCCTTCCCTGTGATCTTGGCTACACTTCCTTTTTCAGCAAGATTTCCGTATAATATTCTCAGGTGTCCGGTAGCTTTTACAGGTTCTGACAATGGTTTTATAATTTTTTGAGTATTAAAATCCAGATCAGGAACATTTTCTAAATTCTCAGCTAATGTCTTTCCGGTTACTGTTAAGCAATCACCATGTAATAATCCCTGGTTTAAAAGGTATTTCATTACAGATGGTATTCCTCCATGTTCATACAGATCCTGCATCAGATATTTTCCGCTTGGTTTCAGGTCTGCCAGCACCGGAGTTTTATCACTCATCTTCTGGAAATCATCCTGAGTAAGCGGTACTCCGACACTTTTTGCCATGGCTATAAAATGCAAAACTGCATTGGTACTTCCTCCAAGAATAACAATCATTCGAAGAGCATTTTCAAAAGCTTTGCGGGTCATGATATCCGAAGGCTTAATATCTTTTTCCAATAATATTTTCAGGTATTTTCCTGCCTCAAGACATTCTTCCTGCTTTTCTTTGCTTAAAGCCGGATTGGAAGAAGAATATGGAAGACTCATTCCTAGTGCTTCGATAGCAGAAGCCATTGTATTGGCAGTATACATTCCACCGCATGCGCCTGCTCCCGGGCATGAATTCTTTACAACTCCATCAAAGTCTTCTTCAGTGATTTCGCCTGCAATTTTTTTACCCAACGCTTCGAAGGCAGAAACGATATTAAGCTGTTCTCCTTTGTAGCAGCCTGGAGCAATTGTCCCTCCATACACCATGATGGATGGTCTGTCCAGTCTTCCCATCGCAATAATAGTTCCCGGCATATTTTTGTCACATCCTGGCAATGCGATCAATCCATCGTAGTATTGCGCTCCGCAGATGGCTTCGATACTGTCTGCAATTACATCACGGCTTACCAAGGAATAGCGCATTCCATCTGTTCCGTTGCTCATTCCGTCACTTACTCCGATAGTGTTAAAAATCAATCCGGCTAATCCATGATTCCATGTTCCCTTTTTTACTACCTGAGCCAGATCATTCAAATGCATATTACAGGTATTTCCGTCATAACCCATACTGGCAATTCCGACCTGAGCCTTGTGCATATCTTCTTCTGTAAATCCTATCCCGTACAACATTGCCTTGGCTGCGGGTTGCTCACTGTTCTGCGTGAATGTTTTTGAATATTTATTTAACATATTTTTCCTGCATTTTCTATTCTTTTCCTCTTCTTAAAATGGAGTTCTTTACTAAATTTTGACCCAAAACTACATTTTGTAATATTCTTTTCATTTTCGATTTTCCTAAATCTACAATATTCAACGATTAAGAAAATAGAATCATTTAACTGATAGTCAACCATTTAAATATTAAAAATTTACAATGACAGAACTCTTACTAATTTCAAATACGCCTGTTGTATTCTTTCACTTGCTGTACCTTCCCAGTCTTTGGCAAAAGGAACATCATCAAGTGAATTCAGTGCAACAATTTCAGCTGCTGTACCACAGAAAAAGCCTGCATCTGCCCCTCTCATTTCTTCAGGCTTGAAAAAGGTTTCTTTTACCGGGATATCAAGCTTTTCGCAGATCTCAAAAACGGTTTGTCTTGTAATTCCCGGAAGGATACTTCCTTTGCCCGGAGTATATAAAACCCCATCTTTTTCATAGAAAACATTGGCACCTGAACTTTCAGCAACGTTTCCGTTTTCATCCAGAACCAGCGCTTCATCATACCCTTTGTCTTTAGCATCCTGACACGCCAGTATTGAGTTTACATAATGCCCTCCTACTTTAGCTTCCACCTTGAATGCTTTAGGATTAGGACGTTGAAAAGGGGAAGTCATAATTTTCATTTTGTCTGCCAGATACCCGTTATTCCATTCCCAGGCAAGAAGTGACAGATAAGATTTTTGTCCTTTTGAAAGTGACATATTAGGCGAACACGTGACCAACGGACGGATATAAGCATCTGTAAAACCGTTGCGTTCCAGAAGTTCATAAGTAAGATCTGTAAGCTGTTCAACAGAATAATCGAAAGGAATATGCATCAGTTCTGCTGATCTTTTCAATCTTTCATAATGTTCCTTTGCTTTGAAGATTTTGGTTCCCTGATCTGTGCTGTAGGATTTAATTCCTTCAAAAACAGAATAGCCATAATGAAGTGATTGTCCATACAGATCTGTTCCTGCATCTTTCGCTTTCATAAATTTTCCGTCAAAGTAGATCGTCGTCTCGTCGTTGTAATACATTTTATATTGGTTTAAAAAAAATTAAAATTGGGAATAAAAAAAGCCCTCTCACAGTGTGAGAGGGCTCAATATATGTACAGTCATACACTTTCCTTCTCACAGACGCAAGGGAATAATAATGACGATAATAATTACTGATACTAACTGATACATATTCTTGTACTATAAAATTAAAACAAAAAAACCGTTTCATAATTTGAAACGGTTTTATATATAATTTAAATTTAAATCTATTTAAAATGCCGTTTCTTTACTGTTGCTAATGACAACAGCGATAATAGAAATGACAATAATATTTTTCTGATTCGTAAAATTCATATTGCAAATGTATAAACTTTTTAATTACTCACAAGTTTTTTTTACACTTTTTATTTTTTTCGTAAAAAATGAGTCAACGTTTCCTTTGCTGAAGCCACATCATGCACCCTCAAAATCTTCGCTCCCTGTTCCAGTACTTTCGTGTGAAGTTTTTGTGTTTCTTCATTGATATCCAAGGGTGATTTCCCAAGTGGTTTATAGATAAATGACTTCCTGGAAATCCCTATCAAAAGGGGAAATTTTTCGAATCCGAGGTACTCAACTTCATGGATCATTTTCATCTGATCTTCGACAGTTTTTCCGAAACCAAATCCGGGATCAAGAATGATATCATTCACCCCTTTTTCTAAAAGTTCTTTTGTTTTTTTAGCAAAATATTGATTCACTTCCAGCGTAATATCATCGAATTTTATTTTATCGTGCATGGTTTGGTAGGAAGGATTTACATGCATAAGGATGTAAGGAAGCTTAGTCTCAGCTGCAGCAGCAAACATTTCAGGATCATATTGACCTCCTGAGATATCATTGATCAGATCAATTCCTTCGCTAAATCCGAATTTCACTGTTTCTGCATAAAAAGTATCAAGAGAAACCAACGCTTCCGGGAATTCTTTTTTGATCAGAGAAATGAGATTTCCGATTCTGTTTACTTCTTCATCAGCTCTTAAGAATTCGGCATTGGGACGTGTAGACTGGGGACCAATATCCAATATTTCAGCCCCATCCTTCAATAGTTTTTCAGCGTGTTTCAATGCTGATTTTTCATTATTAAATTTCCCACCGTCAGAGAAAGAATCCGGCGTCATATTGAGGATTCCCATGATCTTTGGAGTGTCTAGTTGTATTAAACGACCATTGCAATTGATTGAATAGGTTGGAGAGTCTGAGGGTTGGAAAGTTGGAGGATTGGAGAGCATGAGTTGGATGATGATTGATAACTGATTTCTATAGTGCAAAATTAGTGATTTATGTGTTTTTAATGAGAAGTAAAGTCTGGAAATTATGAATTATGAATTAAACTCCTGCACTTTTAAACACTCCTACCCCAAATAATTTCAAATCTCGTCCTCACAAACCCGAAAAATTCCCACTCACTAACTCTCTAACCCTAAAACCCTCTTACTCTCACACTCCACTACCTTCAGACACACAAACTCAGCTTCACAAATTCAAAAATCTAAAACCGAATTCGTATATTTGGAAGATTAAGAAAATTTATGCTAAAAACATCAGTACAGTTCGAGAAAATTATCAGTCAGTGCCGTGATCTTTTCGGTAAAAAATTGCAGGATTATGGTGCAGCATGGAGGGTTTTACGACCAAGCTCCATTACAGATCAGATTTATATTAAAGTGAACAGAATCCGTACGCTGCAGATGACTGATAAAAAGATGGTGGATGAAAGTGAAGAAGATGAATTTATCGCCATTGTGAACTACTCGATCATTGGACTTATTCAGTTGGAGAAAGGGCTTTCCAATGATTTCAACGAAAATAAAGAAGAAATTTTAGGTCTGTATGACAAATATGCTAATGAAGCAAAGGCTTTGATGGAAAGAAAAAATCATGATTATGGTGAGGCATGGAGAGACATGAGAATCTCTTCGATTACGGATCTTATTTATCAGAAAGTATTAAGAACTAAGCAGATTGAAGATAATCAGGGACAAACTATCGTTTCGGAAGGGCTTGATGCCAACTATTTCGATATGCTGAATTATGCGGTCTTCTGTCTGATCAAGTTCTCGGAAAAAGAAAATCAATTCCAACCTAAAACTATTTAATATGCTCAAAGGTTTATTACGCTTTATTATTGCTGTTATTTTTATCCTTTCAGGCTTTGTGAAAGCCGTGGATCTGGTAGGTTTTTCTTTCAAAATGGAAGAATATTTTGCTCCTCCGGTTTTCAATATGCCATTTTTAGAAAAGTTTGCTCTGCTGTTTTCGATTATCGTAGTCGTGCTGGAGCTTTTCTTAGGATTTATGCTGCTGCTTAAATTAAAGCTTAAATTTACCTTATCCATATTAATTGCGCTTTGTGTTTTCTTTGGATTCCTTACGTTCTACTCTGCTTATTTCAATGTGGTAACAGATTGTGGATGTTTTGGAGATGCCATCAAATTTACGCCTTGGCAAAGCTTCCTTAAAGATGTTGTGCTTCTGATAGGATTGATTATTCTTTTTGTCTTATACAGAAAAGATTTCCGTAAAAAAGATGCGTATGGAATTACTCAGAAAGAGTCTTCCAACACATTTAAATACATTCTTTTAGCTGTATTTTCTTTGGGAATGATCTACGTGATGGCACAGGGAATTATGCATGAACCCATCATTGATTTCCGTGATTATAAAATAGGAACAGATATTAAAGCTGAAAAAGGAAAAATTGAGAAAAATCCTTCTGAATATAAGACTTTCTATGCTCTGAAAAATCAGAAAACAGGAGCTGTTGTAAAAGTAAATCAAGATGATTATATCAAAAAAACAGAATACTGGGCAGAGGGTTCTCCATGGAAAATTGAAGAGGGGAAAAATGAATCTGTGCTTACTAAAGAAGGATACAAATCTGAAATTGTGAAATTTAAGATTGAGGACACAACCGGAATGGAGATTACGAATGAGATTATCAATGCTCCAAAAGCTGTTTTGGTATTCTCTTATCACCCAAAAGATGTTCCCGCTGATCTTCTTCAGAAAGTGGAAGCGAAAGTAAATACTCAGAAAGGAGCACTTATCTATGGAATTTCTACGTATCCAAATACTTTTAAAACGATTAAAAATGCAATGATGGATGCAACGGCTATCAAAACCATAGCGAGAAGCAACCCATTTGTACTGATTCTTGAAAAAGGAAAAATTATAGACAAACAGCCTGCAAAAGACTACGTTAATTAATTATAAATGATGAATGATGAATTATAAATGATGTGGTTACGAGAAATATTTGTATCCAATTATCAATTATAAAATTTAAACACTAAACTTAAACATACAACAACTCATGCAAAAATCAAATAAATCAATCGCCGGTTATCACTTATTAATGATTCTTTCTTCAGTGGACGGAGAGTTTGCTCCCGAGGAAGGAATGCTGGTACAGCAATACATGGCGGATGAATTTCCCTTCAGAATGAATCTTGATAATGAGCTTGAAACACTGGCTCTTCTGCAGCCTGAAGAATGGAAAGATCATTTTGAATTCCATGCAAGATGTTTCCACGAAGACTCTACAGAGGATGAGCGTGTAAAGTTTGTTCAGTTTGCAAAATCACTGATCAAAGCTGATAATAAAGTAACTGAAGAGGAACATACATTCTACGTTCTGCTGAAAAATCTTTGGGGATTATAAGCACTAACCGAATTTAAATTTAAATAAATCTATATATAAATCTTATGAGAAGAAAAATAGTTGCAGGAAACTGGAAAATGAACAAAAATGTAATTGATGCACAACAATTGATGATTCAGTTACTAAGCTATAAAAATAACAATGCTACCAATTGTGAGGTTTGGATTGCTCCGCCTTCATTGTATTTAATGATGGCAAAAGACATCTTTGAAAAGGATGAAATTGGAGTATTTTCTCAGGATATGAGTGAGCATGAAAGTGGTGCATATACTGGTGAGATTTCTGCAGATATGCTGGAATCTATTGATGCTACCGGATCTTTAATCGGGCACTCTGAAAGAAGACAATACCACGGTGAAACAGATTCTCACTGTAACAGAAAAATTAAATTAGCGCTTGACAAAGGTCTTATCCCTGTTTATTGTAACGGAGAAACTCTTGAACAGAGAAAAGCAGGACAACATTTTGAAGTGGTAAAAAATCAGACTGAAGTAGCTCTTTTCACGCTTTCTGCTGAAGAGATCAAAAAAGTAGTGATTGCTTACGAACCTGTTTGGGCTATTGGAACGGGAGAAACAGCAACACCTGAGCAGGCTCAGGAAATCCATGCGCATATTAGAAGCATCATTGCTGCTAAATACGGTCAGGAAGTAGCGGATGAAATTTCTATTCTTTACGGAGGTTCTGTGAAGCCGGACAATGCTAAGGAAATCTTCTCTCAGCCAGATATTGATGGAGGTCTTATTGGAGGAGCTGCTTTGAAATTGGAGGATTTCTCTAAGATTATTGAGGGTTTCAACTAAGATCAAAACAAATAAATACACCAGAGGCGGCATCTTCGATGCCGTCTTTTAAAATCGTAATGTGCTTGTTCATCGTGCATTGCGATTTTATTTTGTGAAAACTTTCCGACATATTTCCGACAATCAAAACTCAAACCCCTTTCAATGATCTCTGTTGCAGGGATACAAATACCATGCCCGAAAGACAAAAACGATACTCTTTTTGTGGTTGTTCAAAACCTTAAAAAATGCGAAATGTTATTATTTTGAAAGATCAACAGATAGCTAAATAGAGGACCATATTAACTATATAGAATAATAAAAGCAACTACCTAGCACCCCCATAGTAAAAACAGATCTTTTTACCTGCTTTCTGATTTGTAGATAGTGATAGTTTTATTTTCTTGGAGTGATCTACCCTCGTTACATCATATATTATTTTTGACTTTCTGAACAGTTCCAATACTGACCGAACAAATTTTAGCCGTATCTCTGATAGAATTTCCTTTCTTTAGGCTCTTAATTACTTCTTTATACTTAAAAAGGAAATCTTCCATGCTCTCCGTAGAACCTTTCTCTCGTCCTTTGTAAATACCTTTCGCCTTTGCGAGCGCAATCCCCTCTCTTTGACGCTCTAAAATGGTTTCTCGCTCTAATTCTGCGATGTTAGCCATGACAGAAATAATAAGTTTGAATGCTTGATTCTCTTTACCCTTAATCAGGCTTTCTATTCCGAGATTATCTACTTTGAGAATAACGCCCTTTTCTTTGAAAAATTCCAGAGTTGTTAGTATGTCATAGAGATTACGTCCTAACCTGTCAATAGAACTCACCGAAACATAATTAATTTCGTTATTCTCAATAGCTCTTATCAGTTCCTTTCCCTGTTCTCTATCCTTAAAAGGAGTAGAACCGCTAACAACATCAATAAATACTCTTTCGCCCTGCGCTTGTCTCTCTTCCTGTCTTGCCGTGTTCTGTGCCCCTGTTGAAACTCTTATATATCTCGCTTTCATAATTGTAAAATGTTATAAAGCACCCTGCATTTAAACAAGGTGCAAAGATTGTTATTGTAGCTAGTTTCGGAAGTAATACCCGTTAGAACTCATATAATCATACATCAAATGTCTGGCTGTTGCTTCTCAATCAATGTATATGTAAGAGGGCAAGTTTTCAGGAATTGAACCCTCCTGTTCTAAAGTAGTCTGGGCAAAATCTTCGTCTGAATCATACTCACCATAATAAGAATCTGAAAGGCTGTCTAGTAGGTTGCTTATGTCCTCATGATAATAACTCATGCAATCTGCATAGGCTTCTATAACCTCAAAATCATAATCTGAATTATTAATCTCTTCGGCTATCTCATAAATGTTTACTGAAAGATGACATTCGCTAATTAGCTTTTGTTTGATAAAGAACTCCGAACATTCATAATCCTGAAACATGATCTCTGGTTCGTCTTCGTCTTGGTGAAGATCCTGCATAGCCTGTAAAAGCTCGTCATAATTTGAATAATCTGATAATTTAAGCCATGAGCCATAAATGCTCCCTGAATTGTACTTACTGTAAGTACCAACATAGATTTGGAAGTCCTCCAAACAATTTTGTAACTTTGCCATTGTAGATAAGTTTTAATTAGCGTTAGAATTTTTTACACTTCCCCGTTCAATATTGATAGTATTGACGGGGTTTTTTGTTGGTTTATAGTAGTCGAAAACTGTGCCAAATGTTACAAAAATAGGGTGATATTCAATGAAATAGCAACAATATTTTGAATCCGTAAAAGATCTCTTAACATCTGTTATAACTTTAGATTACAGTCTAAAAATGTTCAAAAAAAGTGTTGAGATTTTTACACCTCCCAAAAACTTTTGCCCGGCTTTCAACAGGTGGGGGTACTATCAAAAACTCGCCTTACCCCCTCCCCCTAAGACTACTATGGGTACTCTATCGAGACATATAAAAAGAATTTGAATAATTTTCAAAAAATTATAAAATATGTGGAAAACCCCATAGGATGAATTGAGCTTTTTCATTATACTTACGCAGTTAAAACTTACTACAAAATATATAACTTTAACATTTATTTGTATGAACGATCAAAATACTCTTACTCTAATCACTGCTCTTGGAGCGCCTGTACTAGTTTTTATAGGAGGTTTAATTAGCTGGTTCCTTAAAACTCAAAAAGAAGAATTAAAAGCTATTGAAGATAGAGCTTTAGAAAAAAGAATTGAAACATATAACAAAATCTTAAATCCATTTATAACTCTTTTTGCAGCAAAAGAAAATCAAAAGATGAAAGACAAGGCTCTTGATGAGATTACCTCAGTTGATTATAGAAAGGCAGGATTTAATCTTATTACTTTTGGCTCAGACGAAATGGTAAATGCATATAATGAAATGATGCAAGGGTTTTATAGCGGAGAATCATCTGACAACCCAAACCAAACTATGAAAAAATTTGCTAATTTCTTATTAAGCATAAGAAAGGATGTATATAATAAAAACACAAAATTAAAAGATTGGGATATGCTCAGATTCATGATTACTGATATTGATACAATAATTAAGACTATACCATAAGCAATAGATTTATAGAAAAACTCACCTAAATAAGTCTACCTTAAATTAAAAAGTAATGTATAAAGAATTTATCAAAATCATTTATGAATCTCAGATTTTTTCATCATTTTTGCAAATAATGAATTTAAAAACGGTTTAATTATTGATATAGAAAAATTTATCTAAAAAGCTATCAGCTATTTAGATGACATAACGAAAAAAGTGTAAACTTTTAATTGCTTTCTTGATAAACGGCAAACTTATATAAGAACAATAAGCAAAAACAAAGTTGGCACACTTGCTATATGGCAGGTGTGGCTATCTATTTGTTTTATTGTTCTGGGTTTTTGCCGACCTTTCAAGATAAGCATTTGGAATAGTCCATCTGCTTTTTTTGTTGCCCAAAATCAAACAAAATAGAAACAATGATACTAAGCATCAAACAACAAAAATTCTTATTCTTCTGGATTATATTCAATACTATCGGATATGTAAGCTATCTCACAAATTGGCATCCAATGTACACAAATACTTTGAGAGGTGAAGGAATTGTAATCTATGAAGAATATTATCTATTCACTCCTGATTACATTTCCTGCCCTTTATGTGATACCAATTATTCACCTGCATCTCATTTTTACCCTTTCCATAGCTTCAGCTATAAAACTTACAAGGGAAGTTATGTTTATGACGGATTTATTGGACTTTGGGGCTATTACGATCATCAGGAATATATCATATATGTAATTCTCCCACTCATTATTCTCTTACTTATTTACATCTATAAAAGATTATTTTCTAAGAGCAACAATTCAACAACTATTAACAATCAAAAATAATTACAATGAAAAAATTACTATTTACAGTTGTATTGGCGTTGCCAACAATTTATTTCGCACAGGAAACACAAAAAGACAAAAAGTGTGATTTACCCGCAAACTATCAAGAACCTGCACCGGATAAGAAAATCCAATCTTTTTTGAAAAAAGTAGACGCAACTATTTCTGACCTTAGAAAACACGTTGCAATAGATAATGACTGCAACGAAAGTGACATTGTTTTCTTGCGCATTTCAGAACAGAAAGGAAACGGACTTTATGATTTGTGTGTAAAAGGTAAAAATCTCAAGTATAAGCGCATGGGGAGCGTGTTCATGAAGGCAAACGAAAACCCTTTTGATGTTGCAAAATGATATCGGAGTTTCAAAGAGGTTGCATTCCTCCATTTGAATACAAGATATATAGTATCTGGGATGATATGTTTTCATCCCTGACTCTATTCCTGTTAATTATCTTGTACATAGGCTTTACTTATTACACTTTGCTAGGTTTAAAATTTATTACCAAAAGACTGAAAAATATTTTAACAAAGAAAAAGCTAAATAGTAAAAACTAAAAATAATGCGACACGTTTTGTCGCTTTGACAATATATATTTGCATTATTAAACAAAATATGGCTTCCCGTATTAAGTGATTTGATGATTTTTATATCTTTGTCGCCTAGAAAACTAAATAACTTTTAAATTTAACACATATAATGAAAAACAAATTTATTGCGAGGTTACTCTCTTTGGTAACTATTATGGTCTTGTTATATTCCTGTAGGAATGAACTGTCGACAGAGCAAGAAACTTACAATAACAGTGGTCAATTTAGACCAACATCCAAAACAATTCGTTTAGAACAAAGTAAACACAAACTAGTTCTTAAAACTGAATTACAAAAGGCTCAAAACAATCTAACAGAAATTAAAACCAATGTATCAGGCAAAGCAGTTGATTATGCTAATGGGATCTCTATTGACACAGACAATGTGACGTATATTGAATATGGGACTAATTTTCATACTTACACATTTAATCTGGTAAGAGAAAACTCACCTGAAAGTGCACCTTTAGAAAATCTGGTGTTATCTAACTTGCCAGATGGTAGTTATAAAGAACTTTTGGTAACGTATAATTTTACACCGCAGGAAAAACAAGATCTGCTTTCAGGAAAAGGAGTGAAAACGGCAGGAAAAGCCACTGCTATTGAACTTGCAAAAGGAACATATGGTGGGATAGTTTCTAATAGAAGTATGGGAGGAGCAGAATCATGTTCTTATAAAACTGTAGATATGTATTTCTCTTGCTATACAGGAGAGCATCACCAAGGTAATGAAAGTAGTTGGGGAGAGTGCAATTGGCAAAATAAAGGAGGTTATGCAGCTCAACACATCACAATGGTAGCATTAGTTTGTACAGCAGATACAAGCCTAGGAATTGATGGCTCACCAGGAGGTGGTGATATGGGGCCTACTACAGGCTTAGGAGGTGGTACGGATACTCCGACAATTCCAACTCTTAGTACATTCTTTTTTTACGTTAAAAGACTTCCAGTAGATTTGAAATCTGTTCTTTATGATACAGCCAATACTGAATTTTATGATGGCTTAAAAAAGTTTTATGATTTTAATAGCAGCCAGTTATCTCAAGATTTAATCAAATGGGCTTTACAATTCAAACAAAATAATGCAATTACTTGGGGAGACTTTCAACCAATGCTAACTTATGCATATAATTTTTTGGAACAGAATCCAGATACTGTAAATCCTGAGCAAATTTTTAATAGAATAATAGACTTAGATAATGCTGTGAAACAGAATCCCAATTTATTGTTAGATATAAATTGTGCACAATTAAGCCAATTAGATGATTGGTCATCAGTTGCTAATCATTCTGCTCCGCAGTCAGTAAAAGATAAAATACAAAATATTAAAAACCAAACAAGCTATTATGATAACTGGAAAATTACAGATTTAGATGATGCTCTTGGGGCAAGACTGAATATGGATTTGTTTCCTGTGAAAATTTCTAGCATGCCAAATAAACCGGGAACGACTCAAAAATATACTCCCGAAGAGTTTTTCCAATTTTTCAGAAAGAATATTAATCTATTTGCAGAAAAGTTCACACCAATCGTTGATAATTATTATGGAATTAATGATAAAGCTTTATGGAACTCATCAAATCCTTTAGGTGCCTTAATTCATATAAAAATTCCAGCAGATGATGGAACAGTTGTTTGTTCGGGCTTTTCTTCAAATACGTGGATTTTTTCAACAGTGAAAGCTCCGCTTGATTGGTATCATGATGGCATACATCCTGTAGCTGGAAATAGAGCTTTTAGTTATTATACCAATCCAAATGATGGTTCTATTACAATTTATACTAGAGGTGTTGATAGAGTTTCTCGTAACTATTCTGATAAAGAAGCAATTTTAAATCACTTAATAGAATATGCTGCCTTTAGTGGTGCAGATAATTTGTGGGAAGACATGCAAGAAAAATTAAAAAAACATGTAGAAGATAATGGCGGACAAGCAAGCATAGTAACTCCTGTAAAATACAGACCGAAATATAGCAAGATTAAAGATTATGTTAAAGGTAAATTACCCATTAGTTCATTGGGTTGTAATTAATATTATATGTTAAAGCAATTTAAATTTTTCATTATTAATATTTTAAAACTTATAGGAATTACATATATATCTATAGGACTGAAGAATATTTTACAATTTTCACTAGGAACTATATTTAATGCTGAGCATGATGCAAAAGCCTACAAATTAATTAACTTAGATATGAGGTCTACTTTCTATACGAAGTTGGATCTAATAAAGGTGATGTTGATTTATGATTTTATGATATTTATGCTTATTGCTTACATATGGATTTTCCTACTTTTATATATTTTTGTTAAAACTGTAGGCAATAAAATATGGCTTCATATTACTTATGCAATAATAGTGTACTTAATTACGATTTTAGTTTTTGATAATTTCAGTCCAAATATTTTATTTATTTTGGTCACTATACTTTTAGGTTTCATAAATTGGTGGCTTTTTAAAAAGTTGATTAAATAGGGCTTTTATTATGAATAAAAATTTAATTATTATAACATTCTTTTTGTGTCAATTATACTTTTGTCAAACTGAAAAAAAAGACTGCCCTAATGAAGTATCTTATTTTGCATATAGTCTTGATGATTGGTATGTTCCTATTAAATATGAGATTATAGGAGACTTTATAGATTTAAAAATCAGGAAAAAAGATAAAGATGAATTATTTATTAGATTTAAAATCATTAAAACTTTGAGTTGTGATTTTATTGATGTTAGTAATTGTAAATTAAAATATAAAGTTTTAACATACGATGAAGAAACTAATTCTTACGAACAAAGAATATCCGAAATAGAATTCAATTTTTCTGACGGGAAAGGTAAGATTTATATTCAACATCCTAATTTCCCTTTAATTACTAGTGATGCGACGTCAATAGATAAAGCTCAATAAATGAAAAAAAATAATCTTATTACTACCACTTTTATTTTTAGTATAGCTGTAAAGCTACAAAAGCAAATTCAATAATAGAGATTATATATTGAATATCCTTCTAATTAGATATGATTATCAAATATTTGACAAACAATTCTTACTGGTACTTGAGGATAAATAAAATGATTGGTTCTACCACAGGCAGGTAAAGCCAATCATTTTTATTTTATAGCCAATTCAAAAATTTGGCTATGTGTGTTAATTTCGAAAAATTGTAACTAATTCAAATAAATATATGCCGTTCTCTCTTTCCATTTAGAGTGACTGTCGTCAATTATATTAAGATTCGACAAATGTGTTATATGATTATTCCACACAACATCATTTTCATTTTCTAAGAATTTTTGTAAAAATGTTTCAATATGTTGGGGCTGTATATCATACTCTGGATTAAAGTCTAACTCCAAGCAGTTTCCAAACACATTATACACCTCCCCCATCACAGAACCGTCTTTCTTGTCAAACAACACAATTGTATAATCTGATTCTATGGTAAACCCTATCTCATTTTCAAAGTCTTGTACGGCTTTTTTATCTACAATATATTTTTGTCTCATATCTTTTATTTAGTATTTAGTAATGTTTCTGCTCCGGCGCAAGAGTTAGACACCCCAACTTTCTTTAGCTACTTTTGGCACAAATCCTGTAAATTCTTCAACATATCGCACCATAAGCTCACCTAAAACCGCTTCAAAATCAATAGTTGTACAAATGCTGTCGTGAATCGTAAAAAGTGGCATTTCTGGATAATATTTTGCAATCTTTTTAGTCACATAATCAATGATACAGTGAGATTCTATATTTTGAAGAAGTCTCGATAAGTTCTTATGATTATCTTCTTTTAATATCTCAAGGACTCTTATAAATTGAGGAAATTTCGCTCTTAACTTTTGGTAATAATATTCGTGTTCAGAATCTTCCTTTACATTCTTACAGAAAAGGGTTTTTATGAAAACGGATTTCATAAGTTCTCTTTCCGTATCAAATACAGTCCACTCTTTTCTTTTCAATTCTTTTATGAATACATTAGGAATGTAAAACTTACCTGTAAATGATTTTTGAGGTTCTAAAGCCAATGCTAAATTCTCATATAATGTACCCTCAAGCACCCATTTTTCAATTTGAAAAAATTCCTCTGTAAACTCCTTACTAGAGTGGGTTTCTTTCAAAATCGGCAACATAAAGGTACATAGTCTAATTCCATATACCTTTCTACATAATCTATCTACATACCTACTCCTAGAACTAATCAGATTAGATATGAGATAGACTAGAAAATACGGTTGTGAATTTTTCAAATCAAATGCAACCAATTTTTTGCTGTCATACGTTACGAAAGGCTTAAATATTTTCTTGAAGTTCGTTAAGACTGTGTGCAATCTAAAATCACTTTTCTCATTTCTACTTGCAGTGAAAACTTTATGATGAAGTTTTGAAATGTGATTAATCCAATGCATTCGTTTACAGGCAACTTTTTCAGGTTCAATACCATAAATTCTATAATCTCCACTTACATAAGTGTAGTTTTCATTGATATAATCATCAATAAAACTCAACGCACCGTCAAAATCTATCTCCAATTTATCATTAAACCATTTTAAAAGGTGATTATTTTCTTTATAAATATCAGAATCCTCAATCGACTTCTCAACAATTACGCTATCGGATTCTAATCTTTTCATTTCAACTTTTTCAAGTTCAGGTACTTTTTCAAAGGACATTAAAATAAAATCTGTGAAGCAATATTTGTTTGAATGATGTCCAGCAGAATGATTTACAGCCAAGAAAATAACATCCATTTCAACAAGCCATCTTAAATACTCTTCATAATTGGAGATAATACCTTTTAAAATCGCAGCATTTAAGGGTACGGGAGCGTTAGCTGACGGTTTGTTTTTAAAAGTATTTTGCCCTTTGATAATGGTTATAATAATATAGTAGAAAAACTCTACTCTGCATTTATATTTGAATTTTGGAGGATAAGCCTTGACCATTGCATCAACATAATTTTTGATAGACGAGGGTATCAAGCCTATATTTTTTAGTCTAGCTCTAACTTGTAGAGCTTTTTTTGATTTCTTTGTTTTAGTTTTCTTTTTCATAAAAATAATTTACTCCCCAAGTCTAATGAAATGAGGAAAGGTTAATAATTGACTTCAAGCAAAAGCAACAACCGGCACAGGCGTTGCCAATGCTTAAAATCTTCCAATAAAATTTTTAGGTGTTTATTTTCAGTAAGACAGAAGAATCCTACTTTAGAGGTAAATTAATTCGTACGTACAAGACAGTCTACAATTTCAGACATTTTAAAGTAGGTTTGCGCTCCGAGCATATATTCTGGAATACCAGCCGACTTTCTCATTCTCCAAAATGTTGTATCACTCACCCCTAAGAACTCTTGCGCTTCTTTGATTGATAAAAGTTCAGGTAGCATTCTTTCCTCCATAGCCTTAATTTTAGCCGTCAAATCAGCCGTTTTTTCAGCTAAAATCCTTTCAATGATAGATTGTAGTATTTTATCATTTGACACGCCAGAATCGCCTGAAAATGATTCAAAATATAATACGCATAGTTTATCCAGATTCTCAATTTCTTGTTTGTATTGAGATATAAAATGATCAACAACCTCTTTTTGGATTGGGTTAAGGTTTTCAAGTGATGATAAAATCTCACCGATACTAATAAAATGTAGTTTTATTTCATAGGCAACTTGTCGTTTTGTGGTTAAATCGTTAATAGTTAGTAAATAATCTCTCAATTCTTGTCTGAAGCCATGTGACAAATCCGAAAATATAGGCATGATCGCATTATAAAACATCCCGAAGTCAAAAATTGGAAGTATCTTATCATAATTGACAAAGTACATATGAAAGGGATTATTCCCGTCATATTCTTCTTCCGAGATTTCCATTTCTTCTTTACAGTCAAAAAATGTCATTTTTAAGCTCGTTTTGGGGTGTAAAAATCCAATATTTCCGAACCTGCACACAAACCTGTCAATTGAGAGTAAATCGTGCTTTAAAAGCGGGTTTTCTAATAGTTTATTCATATTGTTAAATTATATTAATTAAAAAAATAACTGGCTAATGCGTGTGATTGCTGATTATCCACCTTTCCAATGTATCTTAAAAACATACTTTCAGATTTGTGTGCAGTCGCCACCATTAATAAAGGGGTTGGAATTTTACCATAATTATTACTTGCAAAACTTCTTCTTCCAATATGGCTTGTAATAAGCTCATGTTTGGGATAGTTTGCAAAGACTTTTCGTCTATTTTTTTCAATGCCACCGTAGCACATTTCAGTAATCCCAGCATCTTTACAAACTGTTTTCACCAATTTATTGTACTTGTCTTCATCATATTTCGGAGGAAATCTAAAACCTCTTTTATTGAGTATCTCCAATATCTTTGGGTGAACAGGTAAATGTAAGATATGCCCAGTTTTATCTTGAATAAAGTTCAAGAAATAACCCTCTTGCTCATTTTCAAGCTCTTCTTTAGTAAGCATTTCTACGTTAAATCTCATGAAATCCGATATGCGTTGACCACTGAAAACTGAGATTAGCAACCAATCGCGGACATTGTCTAAGTCCACATCTTCAAAAACATGATTTTCAATTGCTTTTAATTCCGCCGGAGTTAAAATTTGAAAGATTGTTTTTTCTTCTTTTGATTTAACTAGCTTAATTTGGGAATGTAGTTTAATTCCGTTTCTTTCGGCTTGATAAGCAATGATACGTAGTAGCCTTAGATTAGTTGAAGTATAATTAACAGAATACCCCATTACTTCATAGCAGTACTTATCAAATTCAAGTTTGAATTTCAAATTAATTTCGCTGAATTTTAAAGTCTTCTTTTTGCTATGCTTCAAAAATTCCTTAATAATCCTTTTCAAACAGTTAACTTTAATAGTGTAACCTTTGGAGATTTCATGCTTCTTTTGCTCAATAAATACAGGACAGAATGACACAAAATCATCTGGAACGGTATTTTCTACTACAACAGGAGGATTAATTACGGTTTTCAACCATTCTGTATTAAATTCTACTTCTTCAGCTTCCTTAAAGGCTTTATCAATCTTTTTAGCCAAGTCTTGAAGCCTTTCATTCACTTCTTTACTTTCAAGAAATAAAGCCCTTGTTTTACCGTCTCTTTTCTCAACCAATTTACCTTTTTGCTCAACGAAAAATCTCTCTTTCATCATTCCGTTTTCATCATCCCAACGGGAAGCAATACAGGTTTCTTTGGTTGCTACTTTTAGGTCGAACGCTCGACCATTGCTTACACGCACATAAATAGGCGTAATTACTTCGCCAGACTTGTGTCTGACAAAAAATTTTGTCTTTAACATAAATTATTTGGATTAAATGTTAGTATTACCCCAAGCTTTTTGAGGAGTGCAAAGATACGAAAATTTCCACAATCGGACAAATTGTCACATGTTAAAATTTGGTTAAATAAATTGTGTTTCATATATTACGAGCCAATTCTAAAAAAATTACAGCCAGATTTGTTCCGACATCTTTCCGACATTTAAGAAATTCAATGAGGGAATTTGCAATTTTGAACCGTAAATACGAAATGTAACAAAATAGAAAACCCCTGAAACAAGCCGTTATTACACGAAACTCGTTTCAAGGGTTTTCATTTGATTTCAAGCGCACCAGTATCTTCGATGCCGCCTCTGGTGTATTATGAAATATCCTTGAAGAATTATTTCTCAGCAATACTTTTCATCCAGGTATAGATATCCTGATCAGAAGGAATATTCAGTCTTTTTCTCATCCTGTTTTTTCGGGTTTGTACAGATTGTGGTTGTACAAAAGTATAAGCAGCAATATCTTTAGTAGAAAAATTCAGAAATAATAAGGCACAGAACTTCAATTCACTTCTCTGTAACTCTGGTTCTATTCTCAGTAATTTTGGAAAAAATGTGGGATAAACTTCTTCGAAGCGGGTATAAAATTCAGAATCATTATTTTTAGCTAATTGTATGATTTCTTCAAAAGCAAGATTCAACCTTTGATTTAATACTTTAGATTCCTTTTCTTTTATTTCCAAAATTTCATTTTTTTTACGTATTCTGAAGAGAATGAACAAAAAAGAACCTATCACAAATACAATTCCTATAAGAATACCGAACCATAAAAAGTTATTTCTACTCTTTAAAATTTTTTGCTTTTCTTCAATAAGAAGTCCTACTGTAGTCTCTAAATTCTCTGATTCTACGATCTTTAAACTATCGTTAAGGATGTTATATTTGGACAAATACTCATCACGGGCATCCATTCTCCCAGCTTTTTCATAGGTTTGAGAGATCAAATTGTATAATTCTGACATGTTTTTGACAGCCTTTGACTTCCCTGCAAGTTCTATAGCTTTTTGATAATCTGCAATTGCCGAATCATATTCTTTTCTTACATCATGAATTTGCCCTGAGATTTTAAATGTCTGATATTCACGATTGCCTAATCTTACTGGCATAGCCTGTGCAGACTTTAAATACAATTCTGTAGAATCTATTTTATTTTCTGAAAACTTTACTTCCGCCAGATTTAATAGTGTTATTTTTAAATTGGTTCCAAAAATTGAATTCAGCTTTTTCTGGGTTTTCAATTCCTCTATGGCCTTTTTATCGTAATAAGTAGCAGAGTCATGCCTACCCTTTTTATAATAATTTTTGCCCATACTAATGAGTGTCAGGCTCTTGATATAACTTCTGTTGGAATCTATTTTTACATTTTTAACCAGTATTAAATTTTTCCTGAGCTTTTTCAATGCTTCATCATACATTTTGATGCCATAATAGTTGTTGCTGTACAATATATTCATTGCAATCTCCTGGTCATCTTCGTGTGTATTTTTAAGCTCAGATTCCATTAATTTTAAGTACTGATTACTTTTGTTATAACTATCCTTCAAATTATAACCGGTAGCTAAGTTATAATAGGCGACAGCTTTACCTCTTGGATAATCAACAGATTTGGAATCTTCCAAAATAGAAAGGCTCAACCTGATATAGGCATCTGTTTCTCCCTTACAAATAAGGGTTTCCGCCTTTTTCAATTTAAGGTCAATACCCTGTTGAGTTATTTTTTGCTGGGAAAGAAGAAATAAAGGGAAAAAGAAAATAAAAAATCTCACCATATATTGAATTATTTTTCATATGTATGCACTCACTGCTATACATACTGTTTTAAACTAAAAAATTAAATAAAATTAATCATAAACCATCAGATTATAATAACCAAACATCTACTTGCCTATTTTTAAATAAATTGATTATCAAATACATAAAAAACAACAATCCATTAACATACATAGCATTTAAGCCAAAATTCATTCCAAAATTCATCCAATAAATTAGAAGTTTGTCGATGAAAATTGTGATATAAAGCAAAAAAACCTTGAAAGAAATCGCTTGACACGAAGTTCATTTCAAGGTTTCCAGAATAATTTTCAAACGAAGATTTATCGTTTAAAATTGTAAAAAAATCTAATTATTGAATATCGACTACATACATTGTTCCTTTGTCTACTTTACCTGTTTTAGGTAAAATCTTCGCTTTCGGGTTTCCGTTTCCATCATCCACTATGCCAAAGTCATCATCATTGAAAACAGCCAGTTTATTATTTCCTAAATAAACAATTCCTTCAAATTTATCGTGTTCATAACCCAGTTTTGCAACCAGATCTACGGCTAATGTTTTGGTAACAGCCTTTATTCCTGCATTGGTAATTTCATCCCATGAACACTGTTCTAATGCTTTTCCATTAATTTTCATTCCGTCAACAGCTGTGATATCAGCTCCATTTACATCTGTAGCATTGCTCAGATTGATTCTGTACACTTTCTTGATACCACCCTGAGAACCAAAATTTCCGTCTCTTTCGATTACTAAGAATTCATTATTACTTAGTGCAGTAATATCACAAACTGAGTCAGAAGCTCCACCATCCTGTTTGTACAAAAATTGTTTGGTCTGCCCTGTAATAATATCAAATGTCACAATTCTCGTTAAAGTAGTATTGGTTGCCAAAGCTTTGCTTGGAACAAGCATCATCGACTGGATTGTTCCCACCAGCGTTCTTCCATCAGGAGTAATGCAAAGTCCTTCCATTCCTCTGTTGGCTCTTCTTTTCGCCAAAACAGCAGGTAATTTTCTTGGTCCTGTATTTACGCCAATCGGGCTTATTCTCTCCATTTCTACTCCATCTGCACTGTAATGCACAATGTGCGGACCATATTCATCAGAAACCCAGAATGTACCGTCAGCAGCGGCAACAATACTTTCGCTGTCTAGACCATAGTTATCAGTGCCTAAAACATTTCCGGAAGCATCATAAGCAATTTCTCCGGTACTACCCATTCCGATAGGGTTTGGAAGTCCTGTAATAGGCTGCCCGGATGGATTTTTAAGCTTAATATATTTGATTACTTCTACATTCCCTTCAGCATTGATTTTAAAATGCATAATGGTTGGAGTAAAGTTAGGAGCAAGGAATTTTTTTCCATTCTGAAAGTCAGTATTAGGCCCCCTGTCTGTAATGACATAAAACTCACCTTTTCTTGTAGGATGAGCAGCAGCTCCAGATCCAAAACCTCCGTTGATAACATCCACTCCATTTATCGTAGCTAATTTTGTAAACGGAAATTCCTGAGGGAGTTTGGAATAATTAATATCCTGGTTTATCATTGTGGTATCATCATCACTTTTACATGAAGCCAATACTGCCAGTACTCCAACAGACCATAGTAATTTTTTCATATGCTATTTTATGGCTGCGAATGTATCAATTGATTGTAAACTGATCTTGAATGTAATAATAATTGTTTCTTAACAATAAAACCAGAGTACCAATGAAAATCCGGAAAGGAAGCTGCAAGAAGTGTATATTCTATAGATAAATATGGCTGGATTCCTACGGAATGAAAAACTGTATGGGAAAGCCATCATTGTAATTGTGTCATTCCGAAGGAATCTAAGCAAATTTTATTGTATAAAAAATTGATAGAATGATGTAATTCTATTGATCTTAAGCCAAAATAATCATCACCCATTATTTGAAGGATAAATAAAATTGGTTTTTTCTTCTTTCATTTTAATCGGCCGGATTTCGATGGTTGCAGAAGGAACATATTCAAACTCTGGATTCTCTTTTGCAATTTCAATCGCCTCATCAATATTGTTAGCACGAATATGATAATATCCCACCTGAACTTCATTATGGGGATCTACAGGAACTTTGATCCAGCCACCAGTGTTTTTGGAAAGTATAAAGCCTTCACGAATGATGGGCTGTGCTGCAACAAGCAGGTTTTCATTTTTGAGCCGTTCAATATAGGACTCGCATTTTTTTATAAATGCCAGATGTTCATCTGCAGAAAGAGCCATTTTCGCATCCCCTGCATTGCGGATATAAAACATAAATTCTTTCATATTTTGTTTTTTTAATCCTCAAAAATAAAAAAAGAACACATCTTATGATATGTTCTTTTCTAAATATTCCTAAAGAATAAATTATTTCTTCTCTGTAGATCTTTGTAAAACCTCGTCTACCATTCCGTAGCCTTTAGCTTCTTCAGAAGTCATCCAGTAATCTCTGTCAGAAGATTTTTCTACCCACTCATATGTTTGTCCTGAGTGATGACCGATGATTTCATAAAGCTCCTGCTTCAATTTTAACATCTCTCTCAAGTTGATCTCCATATCAGAAGCAACCCCTTGAGCACCTCCTGAAGGCTGGTGAATCATCACTCTTGAATGCTTAAGTGCAGAACGTTTTCCTTTTTCTCCGGCAACCAATAATACAGCTCCCATTGAAGCAGCCATACCTGTACAGATTGTTGCTACATCCGGTTTGATAATCTGCATGGTGTCATAAATACCTAATCCGGCATATACACTACCACCAGGAGAGTTGATATAAATCTGAATATCTTTTGACGGATCTGCACTTTCTAAGAATAAAAGCTGAGCCGTAACGATATTTGCTACCTGATCATCAATACCTGTTCCAAGAAAGATAATTCTGTCCATCATCAGACGGGAGAAAACGTCCATTTGAGCAACGTTTAATCTTCTTTCTTCCATGATGTACGGAGTAAGATTCGTTGGGCCATACATTCCCATATACTGATCGGTAACCAAACCGTTGTTTCCTAAGTGCTTTACAGAGAAATCTCTGAATTCTTTTTTAATGTCCATATTTCTATTATGTATTATTTTTACAATATTCTCGAAGTTTAAATTACAATATTTATTCCTAAAATTTTATAGGACTTTTTGTCACAGAATACCAAAAAATCTGACTTTAAATTATCTCTTACGATCTACATAGATTCCTTTGATAGGCGAATATTCGATAATATTGCTCAATCGCATAGAAGCCTGCTTTAACAGCGTAATCTTTTTGATCAGCTCATAATATTTCATTTCATCCGTACTGCTGTACTGATCAAGCTCTTTGGCGGTTTCTTTGATTAAGTAATCAATATATCTGTATTTGTGTAAAAGAACATCTCCTTTGATCTGATCAGCCACTTTATCACCGTAATTGGGAGGATAAATATTTCTGGAAGCCCAGTTTTCAAGATCATCCAACGGAATTAAAGCATCTACAACCTTTGTCGTAATTTCTTCGTCCATAAAAGATACAAAAAAGTTTCCACTTCTAAGTTCATCCTTTTGAATACCTTCCCTCACCTGGCTGATAATGATCTCATTTTCTTTCACTAAAAATATATACTGTTCTTCTTCAAAATGATGAAGAATTTCTTCAATAACAGTGATATGATATTCTTCTCCCTGTTCATTTTTTCTTTTCAGAACAATATCCCCGAACATCAGCATATGATCTACAAGCTTGCTCTCCATAAACAACACATCATACAGGAAAGGATCTTCTTTCTCCTTATCCAAAGGAACAACTTCCATCTTTGGAGCTGCTGCTTTTTCCTTCTGCTGCTGCTGCTGAACATGATGCGTCTGATTCTGCGTAATCTGCTTCTGAACATCCAGTTCATTGAAAAGACTCTGCTCGGAAAGCCCGAATTTATTGGAAACTTCTTTAAGATAAACCTCTCTTTTCAGGGCATTCTGTACAAAGGAAACCGATTTTACAATATCCCTTATGGCTTCCGCCTTTTTAATAGGATCGTTTCCGATATCTTTTAGCAGAATTTCCGCTTTAAAGTCGATGAAATCCATCGCTTCATTTTCGATATATTTTTCAACATATTCCTGCGGATGTTTTCTGGCAAAGGAATCCGGGTCATCTCCATCAGGGAAAAGCAGAACACGAATGTTCATTCCTTCCGTTAAAAGCATATCGATACTTCGGAAACTAGCTTTGATACCGGCATTATCACCATCAAAAAGAATGGTTACGTTTTCCGTAAGCCTCTTAATCAGTTTAATCTGCTCTGTAGTCAGAGACGTTCCGGAACTTGCGACAACATTTTCAATCCCAGACATATGAAGTGAAATTACGTCCATATATCCTTCCACTAAAAGACAGCCATTCTTTCTTGAAATAGCCTGTTTACTTTGGTTTAATCCATAAAGAACATTGGATTTATGATAGATCTCTGTTTCAGGCGAATTGAGATATTTCGCTGTTTTGACATTATTCTTCAGAATCCTTGCTCCAAAACCTAAAACCCTGCCGGAAAAACTGTGAATCGGGAAAATTACCCTTTCTCTGAAACGGTCAACACCAGCCGGAGTATTTTCTGGGAAAATGGAAAGTCCGGATTTTTCAAGAATTTCTTTGGTGTATCCTTTTTCAAGTGCATAAGCTGTAAATGCGTTTTTCTTTTCCGGAGAATATCCCAGTTGGAATTTCTTAATAATATCATCCTTAAGCTCTCTTTCTTTGAAATAAGAAAGCCCTATACTTCTACCCTCATGATCATCCCACAGAATCTCCTGAAAATAGGTATTCGCAACCTCATGAATCTTATATAAAAGATCTTTTTCTGTCTGAGCATTTTTCGCTTCTTCAGAAATTTCACGGAGATCCTCTTCAATTTCAATCCCGTACTTTTTTGCGGCGTGGCGAAGTGCCTCAGGATAAGTAAAGTTCTCAATTTCCATCAGGAAAGAAATGGCTGTACCACCTTTTCCTGTTGAAAAGTCCTTCCATATCTGTTTGCTTGGTGAAACAACAAAACTTGGAGACTTTTCTTCATGAAACGGACTGAGTCCTTTATAGTTAGACCCTGCTCTTTTCAACTGCACGTATTCACCCACAATCTCTTCAACGCGAATCGTGGAGAATATCTTATCAATGGTCTGTTTGGAAATCATGCTGTAAAATTAAGTAATTTTATAGAAATTTTAGACACTAGAAGGTAGAGGTTAAATTTTTGATTATGCTAAGATTTTATTTATAAATCATATTCATTGATTATTTTTGAACAATGATTTATCTTATGAAGTATCTAAAAAAAATCTTGTTATTTATAATTATTGTTATCTTTTCATTTGTCTTATATGTAGAATTAGGTGGCAGATATATTTTAAATACAATTGATAAAAGATTAATTACATGGTCTGTTAGAAGCAGTAATAAACTACCAGAAAATTTCAATACCTTTTATAATATCGTTTATCCAAACTCGTTACTCCAAAATTCCTGGATTTTTCTAGGAAATGCTATCATAAATCAAAATTCTCAAAAAAAAGAATGTCCCTGTAATCAGATGGCTTCCAACATTTTTCCTAGATTAGGGTATCAAAATAAATCTTCTTTCGATCAATTTCTTATAGCCAGATATATTGAACATTCTTACAGCCAGAAAGATTGCCTGAATTTTAATTTCCGTAATTTTGACTTTTTAGAAAATAGAAAAGGGATTGAAAATGTTTCCAAATCATTATTTAATAAAGAAGTTAAAGATTTACAGCCAATGGAGATAGCTGAAATATTAGCTTTATACGAAAATCCAGTTAAAAACAATCGTTATAGAAGTTCTGAAAGAGCAAAAAACAGGACTGAACATTTTTATAATTTATATTCTAAAAATTTAAAGAGATAATGAATTACACTATACATACAATCGAAGACTGGCAGGAAGTTGTTGACAGCATCATTCCTCAATTACAACATAATATTCTTTTATTAAAAGGAAATCTGGGAGCAGGGAAAACGACATTTACTCAATTTTTGCTTAAAAATATGGGCAGCAAAGATGAAGTGAACTCTCCTACTTACTCCATTGTGAATGAATACAATACAGAAAAAGGGAAAGTCTATCATTTTGATCTTTACCGCTTAAAAAACATTGAAGAAGTCTATGATATCGGGATTGAAGAATACCTGGACAATTCTTTTTTATGCATTATTGAATGGCCGGAAGTGTATGAAGAAGAGCTTTATGGGCTTAACTACCACACAATGAGTATTGTGAATACGGGTGAAAACAGAGAAATTTCATTCGATTAAATATTATGTATCTTTGCTCATTAATTGAGTGTAAAAAACAATCTGTAAGACATAATTTAATTTAAGGATGAGTACAAATATTTTTACTCCTTTCACAGAAGAAGAATTAATGCCGAAAGAGGAAAAATTGGAGGTTATAAAGAAAGGAAAACAGTTCAGTATTGGAATTCCTAAAGAAACCTGTCTCAACGAGAGAAGAACCTGCATTACTCCCGATGCCGTGCAGGTATTGGTAGAGCATGGCCATGAGATCATTATTGAAGCAGGAGCCGGAGAAGGTTCATTCTTTACAGATTTACAATATTCCGAATCTGGAGCAAAGATCACAAATGATCCTAAAGAAGCTTTCGGGCAGGATCTTATTCTGAAGGTAAATCCTCCTACAGAAGATGAAATAGAGTATATGAAACCTAATACGTATCTGGTTTCAGCACTTCAGATCAATCTTAGAGACAAGGAATATTTCTTAAAGCTTGCAGAGAAAAAAATAAATGCCATCGCTTTTGAATTTATCGTTGATGAATACAAACAGCTGGCTTTGGTAAGACTAATTGGGGAAATTGCAGGAACCGTTTCTATTTTATACGCTTCGGAATTATTAGCCTTATCAAATGGGCTCATGCTTGGAGGGATTACAGGAGTAAGACCTGCAGAAGTAGTTGTCCTGGGTGCCGGTATTGTAGGTGAATTTGCTACAAAGGCAGCAATAGGTTTAGGAGCCAGCGTAAAGGTTTTTGATAATTCTTTATCCAAGCTGAGAAGACTTCATACCATTGTGGACAGCCGTGTACCGACTTCCATTATTGATCCTAAAGAACTCAGCAAAAGTTTAAGACGTGCTGATGTAGTGATCGGAGCACTTCCAAGACTGAATATGACGCCTATCGTTACAGAAGATATGGTCATGAAAATGAAAAAAGGCAGTGTGATTATTGATATCACCATAGATAATGGCAAAGTGATTGAAACCTCAGAACTCACTACCATGGAAGATCCTTATGTCATCAAACACGGTGTCATCCACTGCGGACTTCCGAACCTTACTTCAAGAATGCCAAGAACGACAACCAAGGCAATCTCTAATTTCTTCCTTTCCTATATTTTAAATTATGATGAAGAGGGCGGCTTTGAAAATATGCTGATCCGCAAAAACGAAATGAAACAGAGCTTATATATGTACAAAGGAAGACATACCAAGAAGATCATCTGCGACCGTTTCGGACTTACGTACCACGATATCAATCTTTTAATTTTCTAATGAAGAAACTGAAATTTTATGCAATAGGCTTCGTTCCGGGGCTTTTAATCGTATTTTTTATTTTAAACAAAAAAGGAGCAAGCTGCAGCGGTTATTTACCGAACAGCCGCGTGATTGCTGAAAGTCTTTCCAAAGAATTCAAATATTCTGAAGAGGCTAAAAATACAATGACAGCCTACAAGATTGATGAGAAATTTATAAAAGACAGCATCATTACCAACGGAAAAGTAGATTTTGACCGCAGCCATGCACAAAAGAAACCTTGCCCGGATTATGTTATCACCTACCCTGAAAAAAATCCGTCTTACGAGATCACTTTTGAAAAATGTGAAGAAATCGTAACGGTAAACGGTCTTAAGAAACTTAAATAGTTTTCAAAAAAAAGCTATGGAAGGCAATTACTACATGATTCATGATTATCTGATATTCATCGGAGTTTTTGCCATTTTCCTGTTTCTCACCACCAGCATTTATCTCTTCAGCCAGAATCAGAAGCTGAAACAGAGAAACACCAAATTATCAGAGACTAACAAGCTTATTGAACAGCGCCTGAATGAGGTTCGTCTGGAACATATCGGAACAAAGCTGAATCCGCATTTGTTTAAAAATATTCTTAATTCAGTGCAATCTCATGCCTATCAGACGTATATGTCTCTGGATAAACTGGCGAATGTACTTGATTATATTTTGTACGAAAGCAACAACAAATATGTAAGCCCGAAAGAAGAGCTCAATTTTGCTTTAAGCCTTATTGAGATCAATAAAATCAAGATCAATCCACTTTTTGACTTCAGAATCAAATCAAAGATTAATAAATCTGATGCATTGTATGAGGAAAAAGTATTTGCTCCGCTGATTTCTGTGGATCTTATAGAAAATGCATTCAAGCATACGGATTTCCTGGCTCAGGATTCTTTTATTTCTATTTATATGGAGCTTGAAAATGGGATTTTCACCATGAAAGTGAGCAATAAAGCTTCACTGAAAAACATTCTGGAAAAGGAGAAAAGCGGATTCGGAAGCCAGTCTTTTGACCAAAGGCTTAAAATGATCTATAGTACGTATTACCAGCTGGAAAGAAGTTCAAAAAACGGAATCTTTACGGCAGAATTAAAAATCAATTTAGGAGAATTCTATGATAAAATGCGTTATTCTGGATGATGAATTACTGGCCATCAGTTATCTAAAACTTCTATGTGAGCAGATTGACAATGTAGAAGTGGTAAAAGCCTTCAATGATCCTAAAGTTTTTCTGAACGAAATAGACAGTCTCGACTGCAATTTATGTATTCTGGATATTGAAATGCCCGGAATGACAGGCCTGCAGGTGGCTGAGATTATTTCAGGTTCCAAAAAAATCATCTTTACAACGGCTTATAAAGAATATGCTGCAGAAGCTTTCGATTTGAATGTGGTGGATTATGTAAGGAAACCCATCAAAAAAGAAAGACTGATCCAGGCCTTCGAAAAAGCTAAAGAACTGGTAGAAAATAACCCTAAAAAGACTTTTATCGAGTGGAATACCAATATTGGGAAAACGGTTATATTCACAGAACAGATTTCTTATATCAAAACCTCTGAGATCGACAGCAGGGATAAAGATATCATTCTCAGCGACGGAACTACGATCGTTTTAAAAAACCTGAATTTTAAAAACCTTCTGGAAATGCTTCCTGCAAAAGATTTTGCCCAGGTCAACAAAAAAGAGATCATTGCGCTTTCTTGCATTAAAGTATTTTCAACCAACGAAATTATTACCACCATTCCTTCGGAAGACAATACTTTTCTAAAGCTTCAGATTGGTGATGCCTATAAAAACTCTCTGATGGAGTTATTCGGAAAATAAGTCTTTTTCAAATCTTTCCGGTTTCGTTACAGAATATAAGCTCTTCATTACAACTCCCCCTTTTTCAGTATTCAATCCCTTTATTTTTGCATAGAATTAATTGATTTTATAATGAAAAATTGTTTCTATGCTGTAGGACTTCTCATATCCGGCTTGTGTTTCTCCCAGGAAACCTCTTCCAAATTGAAGGTTTCATTTTTGACGGAATTGCAGTAGCCGGATATGTAGATCATGGTGCTTACCTCAACTTTACAGGACCTAACATAAACCTTACTCACAAAAATGTAAAATTTATATTGGGAATGCTTCCTTCCCTGAGAATTAAAGAAGATCACTCTTCCGGAACTAAAAACAGCCCAATTATGCCAACACTGGGAGCTGGTCTCACAGTAGTATATAAAAAAATAGCCTTCCAGATTCCGGCTTACTATAATACCAAAACAGCAGATCAGAACGGCAGCTGGAAAATAGGATTTGGACTCGGCTATTCATTCAAATAGATTTTATTACATTTTTTAGAACATTCATTACATTTTAAAAAAAAGAGTATTTAACATAACTATATTCTTATCAACTTTGCATAAAATATTGGAATCATGAATTTGGGGAAATACAAAAATTTAATTTTCTACATTACTACCATCGCTGTTTTTTCGTGTCTGATGTATTATTTCATTATCGAAGGACAGACATTGGAAGTAAAAGAAAATATTGTTGCTAATACCAGCAGCGGCTCTACCTGGGAAAATTTCCTGGAATCATTCAAAACCAATCTTCACCATCCCCTTGCCTTACTATTGGCACAAATTGTCACCATTATTATGACGGCAAGACTTTTCGGATGGATTTGTATGAAAATAAAACAGCCTACGGTCATTGGAGAAATGATTGCAGGTATTGTGTTGGGACCATCATTAGTGGGAATGTACTTCCCTGAGTTTTCCGCTTTTCTTTTCCCAAAAGAATCATTAGGCAACCTTCAGTTTCTGAGTCAGATAGGTCTTATCTTGTTTATGTACATCGTAGGAATGGAGCTGGACCTGAGTGTATTAAGAAAAAAAGCTCATGATGCCGTGGTGATCAGCCATGCTAGTATTATTATTCCTTTCGCTTTGGGAATAGGACTCTCTTATTTTGTTTATCAGGAATTTGCACCGGAAGGCATTCAGTTTACTTCCTTCGCTTTATTCATAGCGATTTCTATGAGTATTACAGCCTTTCCGGTATTGGCGAGAATTGTACAGGAGAGAAACCTTCAGAAAACCAAGCTTGGAACCATTGTTATCACCTGTGCTGCAGCCGATGATATTACGGCATGGTGTATTCTTGCTGCTGTAATTGCTATTGTAAAAGCAGGCTCTTTCACAAGCTCTATCTATGTGATCATTATGGCTATTGCCTATGTATTTTTAATGATAAAAATTGTCAGACCATTCCTGAAAAGAATCGGAGACCTTCAGGCAGGGAAAAATACAATCAGCAAACCAATGGTTGCTATTTTCTTTCTGACTCTGATTTTATCGGCATATGCTACTGAGGTAATTGGTATTCACGCGTTATTCGGTGCCTTTATGGCGGGAGCTATTATGCCTGAGAATACAAAATTCCGTACGCTTTTTATTGATAAAGTAGAAGATGTGGCTTTGGTACTTTTACTTCCGTTGTTCTTTGTATTTACAGGACTTCGTACACAAATCGGGCTTCTGAATGACAGCCATTTATGGATGACAGCCGGATTTATTATTCTGACCGCTGTTCTCGGAAAGTTTGCGGGAAGTGCACTCACAGCCAGATTTGTAGGCATTAACTGGAAAGAAAGCTTAACGATCGGAGCTCTGATGAATACCAGAGGGCTTATGGAACTTATTGTTCTGAACATCGGATATGACCTTGGGGTTTTAAGTCCTGAAATCTTTGCAATGCTTGTGATCATGGCACTTTTCACCACCTTCATGACAGGTCCTGCCCTAGACTTCATTAATTTTATATTTAAATCTAAAAAAAATCAGGACGAACCCACTCACGAAAATGATTCCAAATACAGAGTTCTTCTCTCTTTTGATAAACCGGAATCCGGAAGTACTCTCTTAAAACTGGCCCACAATTTTACTCATAAAATGAACGGCAATAAAAGCATCACTGCGATGAACATTGCTCCGGTAGATGAAATGCATGCCTATGATATCAATGAATATGAAGACTCCCAGTTTCAGAACGTGATTGAAACTTCTCATGACCTTAATCTAGAGGTGACTACCCTATTCAAAGCCTCTACCGATATTGAAAGTGATCTTGCCAGCATTACCAATAAAGGACATTATGACCTACTCCTGATCATGCTTGGAAAATCCATGTATGAGGGAAGTTTATTAGGACGATTACTGGGTTTTACAACCAAAATTATCAATCCTGAAAAGCTTCTCAATACGGTAAAAGGCAAAGGAAATATATTCAACAATTCTCCTTTTGACGATTTCACCCTTCAGATTCTGGACAAAACCAATATTCCTGTGGGAATTTTGGTAGAAAAAGATTTTAAAGCGGCAGATAAAGTATTTGTTCCCATCTTTAATCTGAGTGATTTTTACCTTCTTGAATATGCTAAAAGGCTGATCAATAACAATAATTCTCAGATTATTATTCTGGATGCTGCCGGACAGATCCGAAATAATATTGAGGTGAAAGAATTGATCAGAAGTATAGAACAGGTTGCTCCTAATCATATTACGCTGTATAATGAGAAAAAGATTGAGAAAGAATTCCTGAACTCTCAGGATCTGATGCTGATCAGCAGCAAAAGCTGGAAAAATCTGATCGATACCAAAAGTCTCTGGCTTTCTGATATCCCATCTACATTAATAATTTCAAACCCATAGCCCAAAATAACACACCGATATTTCTATTTCTACTGAAAGCTATAAATATTATTCGTCGTCTGTAAAGAAAAAACGGGTATATTTATAGCTTCAATTTTTTGGGACATGCTGATTAACAGTGAAAATGGAGTTATAGACCTGGAAACCTTTACTACCAGACTGTACAAGGGAATGAAATTTGATCAGCTGAAACAGACTGATTTTTATAAAAAAATGTACCATAATATGTGGGATGTAAAAACCGGGTATTTTTGGTATTATTTTAAGAGTATAGAAATAGCAGGCTATCAGGTATCTTTCAGTTTGTGTTTTTTCGGAGATCATCTGGATATCATCCATATGAGCACCTGGGAAAAGACTGATGCAAAAGACTGGAATGATTGGACAGAAGAAAAAGAAATGAGAGTTTTCCACCGGAATAATACATTTCTCACCAGGATTCTGGAAATGCCGCCCACCCAAAAAAAGAAAATTCCTTACCCAAGCTGCACCTTCAAATTTCCCTGGGGAAATATATGGTCGGTATACGATCCGAGAAGTGCCAGCAGCCTGATGGGAATCAATTTTAATGAAGAGGAAAAAAACAAATAAAAAATAACTTTTAACCAAAGATTAAGATTTTAATATGTGCCGATACTCCATGATGGTTTACAAAGGTCATTATGCCTGTTTCAACTGCCAGAAAACATTCAAACGCCGCCATTTGAAAGATGTGGACCGGGACACCGGGGTCTCTGTGGAAGCCAAATGCCCGGAATGTGGAAATCTGATGGCCAATATGGGACTTGACTTTAAATCGCCACCTAAAAATGACGATAAACAATGGGCTCATATCCGTGATTTGTATACGGTTGGAATTACTTTTCATTCGTGTGGCTGCTCCGGCCCCGGATATATTCCTCAGGATCGCAAGGCTATTATCAACTATCTTGAAAAAATCCGTTCAGAATACATGCATGCACTGGTATTCTGGAGATACCGCACAGAACCTGAAAATAAAAAAGAACGCGAACTGGATTATCAAAAAAACAGCTCACACTTATGGGCAGTAAACCGCAATGCATTTAAAGAAACAGTAACCAATCAGGAAGGAATTAATTATTGGCTAAAAAGGATTAATGAAGTGGAAGAAAGACTGAATATTATAAAAGCTGATAAGAAATAATAGATGTCATTCTGCCAGTTTCAGAAGCTTTTTGAAACTCTCTGTTAAATTTTTCTCCTGTTCAGACAGATAATCAGCACTGATATTAAATCCACGTCCTGTAGTATTATTGATCATAATGATATTTCCATTTTCAAAGTAATTCCTGGTTGTGATAATCTCTGACTTATTGAAATCAAAGGCTTCCGTATCATTATTCTCTTTCATTGCTTTATTATCGTAGAAAAGTGGTCGGTTATACTTGTATTCTTTCTCGAGAACAAAAGATAATTGTCCATTCAGGAGATAATACTCTATCAATACCTGTCCCATTTCTCCATAATGTCTGGCGATCACTTTTTCCAGATTTTTATTGGTGTAATAAAATACAGCTTCACCTCCTTCTGCCGATTCACCTTCAATACTTCTTTTTTCAACGGAAGTCCATTTCGTGATTGAATTGATTCTTTTAAAATTAGCCTGAATAGGTTTCAAACGGTCTTTTAAATTTTCCACTTTGGTAGTATCCTTTTCATTGAATGCTTCTTTAATCTTTACCGCATCTTTCGCTTGAGTGGTGAAAAAAACAGAAGACTGTTCCGTAAATCCGTGAGCATTTCCGAAACATAAACCCATCAATACAATGAAAACTCCGGATAAAATATTTTTCATGGCTGTTTTTTATAGCTCTAAAAGTAATAATAAATCAATAATTTTTATTGTATTGTACATCATATTTTGAGCCAGCATAAAGATGGCCCATATTCCTACAGGGTAACACCATTGGAATGATAATCTTACCCACACAATTGTTATTACATTAAAAAAATATTGGAAAATTACACTTCTGGCAGACATCCCAACTGAAGACGTAATATTCCCCTCCCTTGGAGGGGTGGTGAAAATTCAAAGAATTTTTGACGGGGTGGTTTTCTCATATCGTAATTCTACTACAATTTTTAAAATTTAATCCCAAAAATTAATTTCAAATAGAGTTTTTTAATAGCTTTATCGGATAATTCACATTAGATGGAAATTGATTTCTTACAATATCAGGTACGAAATGGAGACACGCTGACCTCTATCGCTTCCCGGCTGGACATGACTGGCGAGGAGCTAAAGCTGTTTCATAATTTCCATTGTCAAAAAATGGATAAGGTCTGGTTTGAAAATCTTAATCAGGTCAAAAAGATCTTTGTCCCGACAGATTTTAAAACTAAAGAACAAAAAGAGCAGGAAAGAAAGAATAGTCTACCCAATCAACTATCCGATTCTTTTTTTGCTAAAATATATACTGTTGATGAAACTTTTGAAAGTCCGTTCGAATCTAATGTCAACATCAAATATGCCGTGGAACTCAATCTTCGCAAAGACAAAAATACAGGTCAATATATCCTGAATTATCTTCAGAAAGATTTCAAATCCAACGGAAATCCACCTGATGATAAGGTAAGCAGCCTTTCTATGGCATGTATGCAAAGCATTATGCCTCTTGAGTTTATTGTTAATGAACAAGGTAAAATAATCGGATTTGAAAACCATAAGAGAATTACGGATACTTTTTCCAAACAACGTAAAGAACTTGAAGAATTCTACGTAGGAGAGGTTTCTCAACATTATATGGATACGTTTGAAAAGAGCATCAACGACGAAATGTTTTTATTAAGGCAGTTTCAAAGTACACTCCTATTTCAGACCCTATTTCCCAAAATTGACTGGTTTCAAAAGAAAACAAAATGGAAAGAATCTTTCTATTTAGTACAGAATTCCTTTCCGGTACAATGCGAAATTACTATTGAACAGGAAAATATAGAGGAAGACTCTGTTTCGACCATTTTAAATGGTAAAATCATTGAATTGTGCACTTCGCAAGAGATCATGCGCGGTATTCAACTTAAAGAATCTGCACCTGAACCAGCATCAGGAAACATCGTATTAGAATACACCACTCATACCAAAAATAAGAATCTACTTCAGGCGAAAGCTTCGGTTTTACTGAATCATGAAGAAGAATTTATTCACCAACATCACATCAATATAACACAAGGATAATATGAAAAATTATGTCACACAAAAAGGCGATACATTCAGTTCGTTAGCCCGGCAGTTTAAGCTGAAAAATGAAGGCATTTTAAAAACCTATCATAATCTTCACTGCCCGCCGGAAGATGTTACGCAGGAACCCGTTCCCGGAAAAACCATTTTTATTCCGGAAGATCCACAACTCATGACTGATGAAACAGAACCTCAAAATATCACTGCCTTCTCTCAGGAAACACCTTCAGAGGATATAGCTTCTGGTGAAGAAAATTCAACGGAAGAGCTTCAACAAAACAGTGAACAAACATCTGAAAAAACTGAGCAACCATCCAATAAAGAGGAAAAGAAAGATACAAAAGAAGACAGTGGTTCCAGTCCTCATGAAGGAAAATATTTTATTGTACAGAAAGGAATAGTGCAGTGTAATCAGGGTTTTAAATTTCCAAAATTTAAAGTAACCAGCCACCAAAAGCATTACTGGAATGATGAAGAAGGAAATGCCGATTATCTGGCAGTAACGGAGGATGATCTTCAGCTGGATCCAGCAGCACAACCGTTTGGACAATGCAAACTAAAGCCTACTTCCAGCGGATATCTTCCCTGTGCCTATGCTCCTGCAGGAAAATGGCAGAAAACCTATGAGAAAGTAAAAGTCATGGAAAAAAGCTGTCTTACAGAGATCTCAGAACTGATGTGCAGCACAGGAGGGAAAATCACCATTCTCAAACATGGCCAGAAAAGTGAAACCAGCAAAAGTCAGGTTGGAAAAGCGAATACGCAGGAACAGCAAATCTACAATCCTGTTGTAGATTTTAATGAATTCAAGGAAGATACAAAAGGTACAGACGAACTTTATTACAGCTAAGCCATGACAGGAATTATTATCGGGAATCAAAATCCTATGGTAGGAAAAACCTATCCCTACGAAATACAACCTTCCGGCCTCTCATTCGGGTTGAAAGGAGAATATGAATGGCATCTTTATAAAAAACAAAAAAACGGAGCCTGGAAAGATATCACCAACCAACCCAAAACCGGTGAAAAAGTAACCTACAACTTTGGAGAAATAGCGCTGGGAATAGAATTTCAAATGAAAGTCTATGAAACTAAAAAGGGGATCTTACCCGGACTTCCTGAAACCAAAGAACTGGTTGGTACTTTTATACTGATTCCTACCAGTAACAAGGTTCCAAAAATAGATAAAGTCATCCTTTTCAACAGAGGAGCAAAGGATGTCAATAAAGCCAGCTATCGCGATACCCTTATTGCGCAGGCTCACTGCATTGCCATGTTCAATAAGGAAATAGAATTTCACCTTTGGGAAGATGATGCTCCAGGCAAAGGTCATGATCCGGTCATCAATAAAAACAACCGACACACCCGAAGCTACAAAGCTCTGGTGAATGCAAATGGGATAGCAGAGGTCAAAATACCACTGATGTCTGATGAAAAAAT
>NZ_PCOU01000012.1 GCF_002979455.1 Chryseobacterium sp. MYb7 | reverse complement strand
TTACTGAATGTCTTTCGTTTTTCAGTGGGGCAAAGATAGAAACTTACACCACACTACGCAACTTTATTTAACATAAATGTTACATTTTATTCATATTTTACCCTAAAGCCCTGGAACGCAGGGTGAAAAATTTTAAACAAAAAACTCTCATTTAAAGTTTATATAAAGTAAAACCTGCAATATGCTAGAAAAAGCTTGTTTCTAGGGTTTGCTTTCTTTGTATATAACGCTTAAAAATTCGGCATATGACTTTTCAAGGCCAATAATATCTCCTGATTTAAGGTTTAAACCTCCTACTCCTGAGTTATCTGGTTTCACTTTTAAGGATGAAATCTGAAAATAAGCATTATCATCGTTAGCTTTTGGTTGAATTTTCACTGTAGAACCTAAAAGTTTCTTGGTTGAAACGGTATAGATTTCTCCAGGAACGACCTTTAATTTCAAAAATGATCTGGGAGCAACAATATAGTCTTTACGATTGATGCTTATTTTCTGATTTTTTTCAGAGGATGCAAATATGTACATCTCTCCGTGTTGAGCTGGCAATTTTTCTTTAGGTGTATAATATAGTGCGACTTTATAATTAGAAGCGTTAAATGCCTGAGGTGTTCCATCTACATTTTCGAAAGGTTTTAACTGAAATGTATTGGCTCCAATCTCTTTTGCTTTTTTATATACTAAGGAAAAGGTAAGTGCGTCATCTTTTGAAAACCCTTGAACTTCTACTTCACCCAGATAAATGGCATCTGCAGTGGCTTCTTCTTTCTTATACAAGAATTTATCTGTGTTATCGTTTGTTTTTTCAACTTTCTTCAGATAAACATTCTGTGCACTCCACAGCTGGATACACAATACAGAAAAGATGATTGCAATATTCTTCATATATATATTATTGTTGTGAAAGTATATCAACACATTCTTCCAGGCTATTTTCCCAGTGTTTGGGTTCTATTTTATAAGCTTCTTCTATTTTATCCAAAGACATTGTACTTCTTACAGGCCTTTTAGCAGGAGTTGGATACTGTTCTGTTGTTAATGGATTTAGTTTTACTGAGGATTTTGAAAATTCAGCAATTTTTTTGGCAAACTCAAACCAGGTTGTTTCTGGATAGTTTGAGAAGTGAAAAACTCCGTAGGTTTTCTTTGGGGCTTCAATGATGTCCATGATAACTTCTGCAAGATCGTTTGCATTGGTTGGTTGTCCAAACTGATCAGCAACAATTCCCAACTCTTTTTTCTGAGAGAACAGATTCAGCATTGTTTTCACAAAGTTTTTATTAAACTCAGAATACAACCATGAGGTTCTCAGGATAATTGTTTTGGAATTAATTTCAAGTGCCAGTTCTTCTCCTTTTCTTTTTGATTCTCCATATACGCCTATTGGGTTGGTAAAATCATCTTCGGAATACGGAAGATTGGTAGTTCCGTCAAAAACGTAATCTGTAGAAACATGGATCAGAGTAGATTGGTAATCTGCACACGCCTGGGCAAGATGAGCTACTCCATCTGCATTGACTGCAAAAGCTTTTTCTTTTTCAGTTTCTGCCAGATCTACCGCTGTGTATGCTGAAGCATTGATGCAGTAATCAGGTTTGTTATCGTAAAAGAAATCGTTTACCTGGTCTTCGTTGGTAACATCTAAAGTGGATGAGTCTGTAAATAAAAACTCATATTGATGTTCGAAGTCCGGAGCTATTTTTCTAATGCAGTTTCCCAATTGTCCGTTGCTTCCTATTACTGCTATTTTTTTCATTTATTTATTATTAATTTTTAAACTTTGAATGTTGCAAGAATTATTGTTTAAGAGTTCTTGGCATTTTGGCTTCTTAAAAACTTCACTCTCGACTGGAAGTCCTTCTGGATCAAATCTACATAAAACTTGTCAAAAATCCCTTTGATATCTTCAGGGTGAACTTCAGATTTTCTTGTTTTAACATTGAAATAAATAACAGTTACCCAAAGTACAGCATGAATCGTTTTTTCATCTAAGCTTTTCATCAGGATTTCAACTTTTGCCGTTCTATCCTGCACATCGATAGTTTTGCTGCTGATGACTACCTGAGTATTGTATCTTACTTCTTTTATGTAGGCTATCTCGTTTTGTATAGCAATCCAGGTACAGCCGGTTTTCTTGGTATATTCTTCATAAGTAAATCCATAGAATGTTTCTACATGATCTTCTCTGGCGTTGAACATATAGTCAAGATATTTTACATTATTCAAATGTCCTATCGGATCGCAATCACTAAACCTAACTTTTACCGTGGTTGATACTTCTTTTTCCATTCCGCAAAAATAAAAAAACCACCTCTAAAAGAGGTGGTTAGTTTTATAAATCTTTGTTAATTTGCTGAAATTATTGAACTCCTAGTTCTTTCTTCACAGCTGGAGTAGCATCCGGTCCTGCTTTATAAAGGAATGCAGTTGAGTTAGCATCCATAATATAATCATATCCGTTAGCTTTAGCTACTTTTTCTACTGCATCGTTCAGTTTTTTCTCAACTGGTCCAAAAGCTACGTCTTGCTTAGCTTGTAGATCTTTTTGAGCTTTGTCCTGCATTTGCTGGATTTCTTCGGCTAATTTTTTCATTTCAGCTTCTCTTGCTGCGTTTTCGTCAGCAGTTTTTTTCGGAGCTTCTGTTTGATATTGCTGATATTTAGTTTGAGCTGCGTCAGCTTTTTTCTTAATCTCAGCTTGTTTAGTATCTAAGAATGTTTTAAGATCAGCATCTGCTTTCTTTTTCTCCGGCATAGCGTTAAGAACTCCCATTACATCTAAAGTAGCAATTTTTTGAGCTTTTGCCATACCTACAGATACAACCATCATTACTGCTGCAAATAATACACTTAATTTTTTCATAACTGGTAAATAAATAATTTAATTTGTTTTTAGATTTTAAAATATAGCAAAAGTTAATTTTTAAAACTATTTTTTTCCTTTGCTAGTTGTTTTTTCTTTCTTGTCTGTTCCTTTCAATAAGATAGACAATACTTTCTCGGTGTAATCGTATTTTGATTGAAGGAAAATAACACTAATGTTATTGCTTTTATCAAGAACTATGCCCAATCCATTTTTTTCGGACATTGTTTTGATAGCTCCCCAGATCTGATCCTGAAAAGGTAAAACAAGGTTTGTTCTCAGTTTTGTAATTTCACCGTTAGCTCCAAAACGTAAGCTTGTAGTTGTTTTAATATTTTTATCCAGGTCTACAACTTCTTTTTCTCTCAATTTAAGCTGATCACCTATTAATAATACTTTTTCACTTTCAAAAGCAGCTTTTTTTCTTTCATATTCAGACTGAAGATTCTGAAGTTCTGACTCCCAGGTATCAATCTGAGAATTCAGTCTTGCTTCCGCTTCTTTATACTGAGGTAATTTATTTAAAATTTCATTAGTATCCACTACTCCTATTTTCTGGGCATTGCTGAGTCCAAAAAGTAAAAGGAATACGAACGTGAAAGTTATTTTAAAGTGCTTCATATTTTTAATTATAATGTTTGGTTCATCAAGAAGTGGTTTCTCCATCCTGACTTATCACCTGATAATGTTTTATCAAGACCTAGTGCGAAGTCAAATCCGATCAATCCAAATGCTCCCATATAAACTCTTACTCCGATCCCAACTGATCTTTTCAGCTGGAACGGGCTGTAAGAACTCCATGTGTTCCATACGTTACCTCCTTCAGCGAATGTCAATGCATAGATTTTTGCAGTCTGGCTCATTGAGATCGGGTATCTTAATTCTAAAGTAAATCTGTTATAGATTGTACCCCCTCCTTTCTGAGTAATATCTTCTGCCCCTCCTCCTTCTGTAGTAGCATTTTCATACCCTCTTAAAGGAATTAATTCTCTACCGTCATATCTTCCTCCGAAAAGACCTGTACCTCCCATATAGAATCTTTCAAATGGCGGAGCTCCTAACTGGCTGTTATATCCGTCCATAAATCCCATTTCTGCTGAAGATCTTAGAACCAGTTTCCCAATGATTTCGTTATAAACATCTGCTTTAAACTTAATCTTATAGAATTCCATCCATTTGTACTTGTCAATAGCTGACATTGTAGAGTAATCTTTCTTTTTAAACAATGAGTACGGAGGAGTCAGTTTTGCTGAAAGCTCAATATTGGACCCTTGTGTTGGGAAAATCGGGTCAATACCTGCAGAGTTTCTACTCAATCCTAAGTTAACACTAAAGTTATTAGCAGTACCATTATTTTCAGTTGTATTTCCAAACTGGAATGGATAGTTATTGAAGTCATACTTCTGGAACTGTAATCCAGTGTAAAGCGAGAAGTAATCATCCGGCCAGTTTAATAGTCTGTTTAAACCAACTGAAGCGGAGAAGATATTAAGCTTCTGAGCGGCTCCATATTGATCTGTATATCTTACTCTGGAATTATTCAAACTTACAGAAAGGGCTGTTGGTTTGGTACCAAATAACCAAGGTTCTGTAAATGATACTCCATAGTTTTGGAAGTATTGTCCTGCCTGAACCTGAATAGAGAAGGTTTGACCATCTCCCTGAGGTACTGGTTTGAAATCTTTAAACTTCAGGAAATTCTTTAATGAGAAGTTATTAAAAGTTAATCCTAATGTACCGATAAAGCTGTTACCACCGTAACCTGCCTGCAACTGTACCTGAGAAGATCCTTTTTCTACAAGTTTCCAGTTAATATCAACGGTATTATCCTGTTGGTTTGGCTGAATATCCTGTCCAATCTGCTGAGGGTCAAAGAATGACATCCCTGCTAAATCGAAATAGGTTCTTTTAATTTCTGTTTTCTTGAACAACTCTCCCGGTTTTGTTCTTAGGGCTCTGAGAATAACGTGGTCATGGGTTGTAGTGTTCCCCTGCCATGTTACTTTATTCCAGGTAGCCTGCTCTCCTTCATTAATTCTTACTTCAAGGTTTACGTTATCTCCTGATACTGATTTTTCAACGGGTGTAACATTGGAGAAAAGGTAACCGTTATTCATGTAAACAGACTTGATATCTGAATCATCTTCTTTACCTCCGTCTTCTCCAACTTTTTTGTTGAATCCTACTGCATCGTAAATATCTCCTTTCTTATATCCTAATAATCTTTGCAAATATTCTGTAGAGTACACTGTATTACCCGTAAACGTAACGTCTCCGATATAATATTTTTTACCCTCGTTCAGCTTTACATTGATTTCGTAGTTATTTCTTTTGTTTCTCCACACCGAGTCTGAAACGATTTTTGCGTCTCTATACCCAAGGGAATTGTAATAACTGATAAGGCTTTGCTTATCTTCCTGGTATTTATCTTTAATGAATTTTGAGGATTTCAAAATACCACCGATACCAAAACGTTTTTGTTTTGTTTCTTTGAAAGCTTTATTTCTAAGCTTGCTATCGGTTACATTTTGGTTTCCTTCGAATTCAATGTGATCAATTTTGATTCTTTTCCCTTTTTCTACGTTGATTGTCCAGTCTACTAAAGCAGGGTCTCCTGCATTTACTTTATCCTGAATACTGATTTTGGCATCTGCAAAACCTTTTTTAATATAGTCTTTAGGGACATTAGTTTTAAGGCTTGAAACTAAGTTCTGAGTAATCTTAGTTCCCGGCTTAAGGTTATTATCCTTCGCCAGCTTTTCACTTTTAGATTTACCAATACCTTTTCCTGCGAATTTTACTTCTCCAAGTTCTTTCAGATCCTGTAGGTAAAATTTCAGAACGATTGTCTGTCCTTCAATGCTTTGAACATATACTTCCACTTCAGAAAAAGATTGGGTATCCCAAAGTTTTTTTACAGCATTGCTGATTTTCTGTCCCGGAATGTCCACACTTTCACCTTTTGTAAGACCTGTAAATCTTAAGATTTGAGCTGGTGTATATTTTTTTACCCCATCTACAACGATGTCTTTAAGTGTATAAGTTCCTGCCTCATTTTCTGCATGTACAGCATTATTTACTTTTGTGCTGTCTTGTGGAGTTACTTGTCCATAAAAATGTGCAGAAGCAGCAAACATAATGATGGGTAATAGTCTAAACTTCATTTTATCGAGTCTTTCTTTTCTTAAAATTTTATTGGCCTTTTACTTGCTCCCCGGTTAAACCGTATCTTCTTTCCTTATTTTGATAATCAACAATACATTGGAAGAAAATATCTTTGGTAAAATCCGGCCATAGAACATTTAAAAACTGTAATTCTGCATAAGCGATCTGCCAAAGCAGGAAGTTGCTTATCCTAATTTCACCGCTGGTTCTGATCAGTAAATCTACAGGAGGAAAATCTTTTGTGTAAAGATAGTTTTCAAATACACTTTCGTTAATATTCTCTATTTCTACTTTTCCTTCTTTTACATCAGAACTTATATTTTTAACGGCTTCCAGTATTTCATTTTGTGAGCCATAGCTTATCGCCAATACAAGGTTTCCTTTTGTGTTTTCTTTTGTAAGTTCTACCACACGTTCCAACTGATCTTTTACTAAAGAAGGCAGTTTTTCCAGGTTCCCTATGACATGCATTCTTAATCCTTTGCTAAAGATCTCTTCTGCTTCCAGCAGTAAGGTTTCTACTAACAGATTCATAAGGGTATTCACTTCTTCAGTCGGACGGCTCCAATTTTCCGAAGAGAATGTATACAGTGTTAAATAAGGGATATTAATCTCATTACATGCATTAATCGCATTTCTTACTGCATTAATGGCATTTTTGTGACCGAAAGTTCTTTCTTCGCCACGAGATTTTGCCCATCTTCCATTACCATCCATAATGATGGCTACGTGTTTTGGTAAATTCTCAGAATTTATTTTATCTTTAATCAACGACATATTATTCACAATAACATGGAGGTCTTCCGAACGAATATGTAAGGCCTAAACTGAAAGTATTCAACCAGTCATTAGATCTTCCATCTCCAATATTTCTCTTTTTAATAAACTCTGCTTCTCTTTCTTTAGAAACCGCATAATAATTTCCTGTCTGTAATAATGAACCTCCTGTAGAAGGGTCCAAAATATCAGCATTAAAAGAAGTTTTTACATCTTTGGAAAGGATCTTACTGTGATCCAACTGATCCGTCAATGTATATCTGAATGTAGCTTCTGCAAAAATAGCCCATGAGTGGTTGAATTTATACTTCAAACCTACACCAAAAGGAATATGCATCGTTACTTTTTTTCCTAATGAATAATCTGTAGTCGTTACAAAATCCAATTCATTGATTGGAGCTTGTGCTACACCATCTGCATCTCTTCTGAAATCATTCATAAGGGTTGCTTTAGGAGCATCAAACATTAAAGCACCAATACCTCCGAAGATGTAAGGGCTCAGCATGCTGATCTGCTCATTATTTACTGGGAAAAAGTTATATTCAAACATTAAACTCGCTTCATATACGTTATTTTTTCCGTATGAATTTCTATTTCTTCTATAATCTTCTTTCGCCGCTTTATCACTAAACTGAACCTGGTTATATCCTAAATCCAATCTAACAGTCTGATGCGGGTTAAAATTAAATCTGTATAATATACCACCATAAAATGGGATCCCCCAATCTGACACTCTGCTTAAATCCAACGGCTTCTGTAAAATATAATTTGTCCTTCCTACATCTCCCACTAGGTTACTCATACCTAGACGAACTCCCAATTCGTTTCTTTGTGCTTTAACACTTACCACTCCAAGGAAGGCAAGGAAGCTAAACAATAATTTTTTATTCATAAAAGAATATGGATTTATGGTTATTTTAAAATTTAATTTTTGCAAATATAAAACATTTTTATATTAATGATAATCTTAATGTTTAGTTAAAAATAAACAAAAAAACATAATTTGTTATAAAGTAAACGGCAAAGTGGCAAAAATATTCTTTTTTTCATAGAATGAAAATACCTTAAATATGAAAAAACCCCCATTAAATGGAGGTTTAATGCTTTATTTTTTATTAAATAATACCTGCACTTTATTTCTGATCCTGATTAATAAAGGCTCTTTATAATTTTTATCTTCATCAAAATATCCGTAACCATAACCGTAGCCATAACCGTAGCCATAGCCATAACCTTGTTTTGTGTTATAGTCATTATAAACAAGTCCTAAATTACTAATTTCGTTATTATGATACTTTTCCGTAATCATTTTCAGCATGTACTTTTCCGTATATTCATGACGCACAACATAAATATTGGCATCAGAATGCTTCATAAGTTCATATGAATCGGCAACTAATCCTACAGGTGGTGAATCTATAATAATGAAATCATATTTTTCTTTCAATTCTTCTATAAATTTGATATTTCTCTGACTCATTAAAAGTTCAGAAGGATTTGGAGGGATAGGACCTGAAGTAGCAACATCAAGATTCGGGATCTTTGTTTTGTTGATAATCTGATCAATACCCACTTCTCCTGTCAGATAATTTGAAATACCATATTTATTATCAATCTTGAAATCTCCAAAGATTTTTGGTTTTCTAAGGTCCATCCCTAATAAGATTGTTTTTTTATCACTCAATCCTATTACAGACGCCAAGTTAATGGAAACATAAGTTTTTCCTTCACCTCCGATGGAGGATGTAAGGAGGATAACTTTTCCTTTTTCTACTTCATTATCCATCAAAAATCTCATATTGGCTCTTAACCCTCTGAATGCCTCTGATACGGATGATTTTGGCTGCTCTAAAACAGTAAGCATATTTTCATTGCTATTATTCCCAATAACTCCAAGAAGTGGAATTTTCGTAGCACCTAAAAGTTCTTTGATGTTTCTTATTTTACTATCTAGCACTTCACCAATCAGGATAAATAAAAACGGTAATAGCAATAGTCCGGAAATAATCAGCATTTTTGTCAATTTCACGTTGGGACCAATTGGACCTTGTCCCAGATTCTTTGCAGGGTCAATAACTGTTATATCAGACTTATTGGTTGCCACATTCATCTGTGTTTCATTTTGTCTTGATAATAAACTGTTATATGTAGATTCAATCATATTGTATCCTCTTTCTGCATCCAGATATCTTCTTTCTTTTTCAGGAAAACTAGCTAAATCCGAATCCGCACTGGCTATGTCATGATCAATTTTACTGATCTCTTCATAGTATTTTGTATAATAATTCTTTAAGCTATTAGTGGAACCCAATTTTGCTTCGCTAATAAGCCTGTTGATCTCCTTCATGGGTTCAGAGTTGGGCTTATAAATTGAAGCCATCTCCTGTCTTTTAGCATATAAAGCCTTAAGTTCAGCCACTGTAGCTGTAAAGAAACCGTCTTCAAAACCGGCAGCATTTGTGGCAATCATTTTGTCAAAATTCTGCGATTGAATTGTATTTCTGATATTATTCAGTGAACTTAGTTTGCTTATGATATCTGCTTTTTTCGTTTCAAGATCTTTTATTTTGCTTAAAGATCTTTCATCGCTGTCTTTAATATTATAAAGCTTTTCAGATGTTTTTAAATAGTTTAGAACAGCTGCACTGGAATCAAGTTTCTTACGAATATTATCCAGATTCCCCTGTAAATAAGCTTCCGTATTCTTATTAACGATATTTTTATCTTCAAGTCTTTTTTTCTGTAATTCATTTACAGACTTATTCAGGAAGTTTACAGTACTGTTAAGATTAAAACCACTTTTGCTAATGATCATAATGGTACCAATCTCTTTATCAAATTCCACCCCTATGGTAGAAACAATTTCATTTACTGTTTGATTGACAGAGCTTAAATTAACAATAATATTATCCAGAGACATTTTAGCACCTTCAGGATTCTGCACCAGTTTAAATCTCAGGTTTGGAGAGGTATACCATTCATTAACCTTAATAATTTTATTAGCAGGTCTTGCATAATTATTGATATTCTGAAAACCTTCTGCGTCATAACTATACAAGTTGGTAGACTGCCCTTCTTCTGGCAATACCACTTCATAAGTTCCATTTCCTTTTGGTAATAATGTGATTGGATAATTGATCTGCTGAAGATGCTTTTTATCAATTTCAAGAGAAACAGGCGAATCATCTCTGTCCAGATAGGTAGATTTGATTGATCCTTTTGTAGAATAATTAATAAAGAGATTAAGTTCTTTAACCAAAAATTCATTATGCGATCTTGAAAGAAGCATTTTCTTCAGATAAATCCCATCTTGATTTCCTCCTTGTCCCCAGATAAAATTGATAGATTGGGTAGGAGTAAAATAGCTTGAGGTATTATTGGATATACTTAAAGATAAATTTGAAGAATAAATATTCTGAGCATAATATTTACGGTATACCCAAGAAATAGCGTACCCAATAAATAACATCAGAACAAACCAATACCAGTTTCTAAGGATTCTTCTTAAAAAATGCTCTATATCAAACAATGCAAAAGAGCCGTACTTCTCTTTCTGAACATCGTTTTTCTCTGCTTGCGTGTCTTTTCCCGGGATCATGATTAAAGATTTTTTAGAAGTAAATAAATAGACAACGCGGTAGTAATTACCGAAACTCCTGTAGTAAGGGTCTGAATAGGATCTTTTCCGAATCCGTTCAAGCTTTTCGCCCTTGTATTCAGGTAGATTTCATCTCCATTCTGTACATAATAAAAAGGAGAATTCATAAGATCTTCGCGGGTAAGATCTATTTTGGCAATTTTTATTCCTTCAGGAAGTTTTCTGTGAATAACAATTTCTTTTTTGTCAATAGTTCTATTCAATCCCCCATTAATAGCTAGTGCTTCAGTAATGGTAAGTGTATTTTTATGAGCTACTTTTTCTCCTGAAAGTCCTGTAGTTTCTACATCTCCAAGAATATAATAGGTAATACCGTCTGTATTTAAGCGTACTTCAGATTTTCCTTCCTGAAAATTTTCATTTACTTTCTCCTGTAATTCTTTCGTTATTTCATCAATCGTTCTTCCTTCAGCTTTTATATATCCTATTCCGAAAACATTAATATCACCATTAGAATCAACCTTTAACCCGTTAAAATAAAAGTTAACGTTTCCTCCTCTAGTTCCGGAAGTACCACCTCCGCCAGATGCAGCAGAATTTGTTGCACCGCCACTATTCATACCTCCTGAGGTATTATAAGAAGAGTAAAATTGTGCTGCATCTCCTTTGGGAGTTGTCACAATATTTAGATTAAGGATATCATTCTTAGTAATCCTATAAACAGGAATGTTATATGGAACAAGTCCTTCTTCGTTAATAACTAAACTCTCGCTAGGCTGCAAATATCTTACATCCTTGGTGGTGATACATGAGTTAAGTAGAAAAGGGAATATTAAAAATAAATATTTAAAATTCTTCATCATATATAATATATTGTTTACAAAAGTAATATTTAATTGTTAATTTTTTTGTTTTTTAATCTATATAATACATCAGGTAGATAAGCACCTAAAAATCCTAATGAAAGAATCACCAATAATAGTAAATTTACATCAATATGTCTCAAATAATAAGCTGTACCTACAATCATCAGATAATAAAGAATAATATAAAAGGTAGACCTTCTATGGGTAAGATTCAGTTTCAACAACTTATGGTGAATATGATTTTTATCTGCATCAAATGGTGATTTTTTGTTATACAGTCTAATAAAAATTACATTTAAGGTATCTACAATTGGTAAAATAAGGATGGCAACGGCTATCACAGGCGCAGACTGAAGATGATATCGTGGCACACCTGCCAGATTTTTATCAATAAAAATATCGATAAAACAAATGGACGTGAAAGCCAGCAAAAAGCCAAGCAGCATAGATCCGGTATCTCCCATAAATATTTTAAGGGTACGATAGTTTGAAAGATTATAATATAAAAATGCCAGTACAGTTCCGATAATAATAACAGATAATACAACCAATGGATAATTATATTCTCCCAAACGGTAATAGCTTATTCCAAAACAAGCACTGCATATAATAGAATATCCACCTGCCAGCCCGTCTATCCCATCAATCAGATTGAAAGCATTGATCAGAATAATAAAGGTAATGATACTGAACAATACGCTTACAATATAGTTTAATTCATATATTCCGAATATTCCGAATAAACTTCGGATTCTAATGTCTGAGCCAATTACCACAAGCAGTGATACAATAATCTGAGCAACGAGTTTTTTATAAGCCCTCATCACAACAATATCGTCCATTACTCCTACATACAGCAGAATAATTAGTGAGGCAAATAAAAACTTATAGAGATCAAAAAGCTCATATGCAAAAATAGAGGCACAGATTCCGATTGAATAAAAGATGGCGATTCCGCCCAAATTGGGGATCTCTCTGAGATGCGAACTTCTTATTCCAGGCTCATCCATCAGATTCTTTCTTCTTGAAATCTTGACGATGGTAGGTATAGAGAAAAAAGTTATTAAAAAGGAGAATACAAAACCTATTCCTATTTTTACGTAGAAAATAGGTATTCCTGACCCGCTTAAGAACAATTCAAAATTTTTCATTCTTTTTCTTATTCAGCACTTGTATCTCCCAATAAAAAATAATGCAAAATTACAAAGAATTTCATCATCATCTTCTATTGATCGAAACAATAGTACTTTACATTTGTGTTTACTAAATCAATTTTCTTATCAATCTTTTCTGACCTGCAAAAAATAACAGATAAAAAATTTTTTTCTTCAACGGCAAAGATAAAATATAATTCTTACCAAAACGACAATACTTCAATATATCTTGAATTTTTATTTGTCTTTCCTTCATAAACAGAACTAATTGATCAGACATATGATAGAATGATTCTTCTTTTTTAACAAATGCCAGATAGGCAAGAAATGAATAAATTCCTTCAAAAATCTGAAAGTTTTTCAATTCTTCTTTTTTATGGGAATATTGGGATTTACCGAAAATATTTTCTACATCAGCCACAGCTTTCAGCATGTCTAACCCCTTTTCTGTATGGGTTTTTGTAATAGAATCGGAACGTTCAAGATACTGATAATGGAAATTTTGAGTCTGGGCTATCACCTCACATTCCAGCAAAAGTTGTGGAATAAGCTGGATATCTTCAAAGTGAACTCCTTTCTTAAATCTTCTCTGATGAAAAAGTTCTTTTTTGAACAGTTTATTGCATGCAAAATAGCTGATATCCGAAAAAATAGAAAAATGTCTATCAAGCTCAATTTTCTCATCCATATTCGGAAGCTGAGTCAATTTTTGGACAATTCTGCCTTTTTCATCTACTTTCTGAATATTACAGATAACCATTTTTGCCTGATGCTTTTCTGCTAAATGGAACATTTCTTCAAACATGGTTTCGGTAACGTAATCGTCACTATCTACAAAACCAATATAATGGCCGGTTGCTTTGTCAATTCCAAAATTTCGGGCGTCACTTAAACCTCCATTTTCTTTGGTAAAAGCTTTTACTTTTTCAGGATATTTTTGGGCAAATTCTTGAATTATTTTTTCAGAATTATCTTTGCTTCCATCATTTACTACAATAATCTCAATATCTGAAAGACTCTGCTGTACCAGTGAGTCAAGGCATTTCGTCAGATAATTTTCGACATTATAAACGGGAACAATAATGGATACTTTTGAGGGAACATTTGTCATACATTAAATTTTCGTCAGTCTTGCATTCAGCCAGCCTTTTTTGGCTTCATCAAAATCCTTTCTGGAGCAGGGAATGCAGTTTTCTATATTTTCATCATCACCAAAATACCACAAATTACTGAAAGTATCACGCTTGAATGCATATTGTCTTTCATCTATCAAAACATAGAACAGTTCATAATGCCTTTCTTTAGGATGAGAATGCTGAATATTAATACCTTCTATCAGATACCACAGCATTTGAGCTAAAAGCTGGTGGTTCAATTGGTTTTCCGAATAAATATTATAATTAAAAATCCCAACAGACTTCAGATTTTCACTTAATCCTATTTCTTTCATATAGGCACAGATTTCTCTTCTGTTTAATCCATTAACTTGTGGATTCATGGAAAAAGGCTCACTGAAACTCTCCACAGCATCACAATTTACAGTAACCAGCTCTGCTTTTCTGAAGAAAGGTTCTGTTTTTTCTGTAGAATTCATCATTTCAGCAAGGCGGATGATATCAAATTCCACTTCTTTGATCAGCCTTACGGAGTCCATTTCATTCAAATGTTTCTGATATCCTAAGTGATGATAATTTTTAATGGAAAAATTCTTGGCTCCGAAAATTTTACTTAAAAAAGTATGTTCATTGATAGACTCCCCCTGTTGAAGGGAAATAATGTTACTGATCTGAGTATAATTAATATTTTTCTGATGAAAATGCAAGGCAGAAAATAATGAAAAAGCAAAGTCATTGGATCCTCCGATAATCACCGGAATGGCTCTTTTGTAATGGCATGCCGACAAGACTTCCTGCAAAATATAATGAGTATCCTGAACAGACTTTCCAGAGACCAGATCTCCAAGATCCACAACAGGAATTTCAAAGTCCATTTGCGAAAGCTTATAAAACTCATTCCTTACTGCTGTAAAATCCTGCACTTCTGCATCTCCGCCCGCACCTCTGTAATCTGATACAAACAAAAGAACAATACTGTCTTCTTTAATATCTTTTGTAATCCGATTTCCTATCTGCCAGCTTTCTGTTTTGAAATTTCTTGGTGAAATGATAAAGTCTTCGAAATCCATATTTTAATTTGAAATGTAATAAATGATTAATTGCTTGATATAACAAACATACAAAAAACATGGGAACTGAGTAGAATGTGGTATATTTTGTTCATAAAAAAGCCGTCAAAAAATTATTGGCGGCTGGTATTTTTAAAGAACTCAATTCTTTTCCTGTTAATTTCTGAAATACTGAAAATCCCTACTTTTTTGCTTCCGCTTTATTCTTCCAATATTCTGCAAGGTTTTTCAGTTCCTGATTTCTATCCTGAAGATCTTTGATACGGGCTTCATATTGTTCTACTAGTTTTTCAGAGACATAATAATTTACTGTCTCAACAGCATTATTTACATTTGAATTATCATATGTATTATTAAAATTGTGATTACTTTCTTTGTCATTTAGAAGATTATAAATATCTGTTTCATAAAATTCTGAAATTTTCAAAAGATTATCTATGCCTGGTTTTGTCTGATCACTTTCCCATTTTCCATATGCTGTTTGCGAAACATCAAGCTCTACCGCTACCTGCATCTGAGAGAGATTTCTATTGGTTCTCAATTCCCGAAGTTTAGTTCCTAAAGACATATTCTAATAATTTTCAGCTAATTTACTATTTTTTGTTATCTAAATTTAAAACTTTTGTTTTGGATTTTAAAACATTGGTTGTTGTACAGAATCAAAATTTTAAATAACATTGCAAAAATTATCACGCCAGCGTGACAAGAAATATTATATTTAACTACTTAAAAAAACAAAATCATGATGAAAAAAGTATTTTCGTGGTTGTTACTCATAACAACCCTGAGTCTTACTCTGTACTCCTGCAGAAATGATTATTTCCCCGACCAGCAGGAAGCTTCTACTATCAGTAATGCTTTCCGGTATACCTATAAAAGAATTTCTTTAGAGGAAAGTAAACACAAAATAAACCTTGTTCCTGAATTGCAAAAGATCAATGAGAAATTTAAAACTCTGGAAACCTTTAATTTAGGAAAATCTGTAAAATACAGTAACGGAGTTTCTGTGAATACAGATGATGTGATCTATATAGAGCGCGGAACAAATGTACACAGCTATACTTTTCATATAACTAGAGAAAATACCTCCCCAGATGCTCCGTTGGAAAATCTTGTTCTGAGTTCACAGCCAGACGGCACTTATAAAGAGCTTTTAATTACCTATCATTTTACACCGCAGGAAAAAGAAGTTCTGGCAAATGGAGGTTCTATTGACACAAAGGGTAAACTAAGCGTAGAAGAATTAAATCCAGGAACATACAGTGGAGGTATACTTAATAAATCTGACATTTCCTGCGAATGGATTGAAGAATCTTATTATACTGCCTGCAGCGAAGGTCAGCATTTTAATGGTGAACTTCCAAAAACGCAAGGAGGTCCCTGTAAAGCAGATCAACCTTCAACGAAAGTGACCGTAGTAATCCACCGATGTAAAGCTCTCCCAGCTTCTACAGCATTGGGAGATGATGGAACTGGCGGCGGTGGTGGACCTTTTGGAGGGTCAGGAGGAAACAACAATGGCACTCCTACAATTCCTAATCTACCACTTGATAGTAAAGATCCTTGTAAAAAAGCAAAAATACCCACAAATAATGTTAATAATATCTTGCATACATCAACAATATCTTCAGAGTTAAATGCATTAAAACAATATGCAGCAAATGATCATTATGAATATGGAACAGCAATTATAAGTACAGGTACAACTATTATAGCACAAGATCCATACTCTAACAATGATCCTAATGATCCCGGCCACTTTTCAATAAACGTTCCCTCCATAGGAGATTATCTCGCTTCTGCACATTCACACCCTAGCCACGGTGCCCCGCCTCCTTCTGTAAGAGATTTATACAATACCCTTCAAAGCAGTCAACAATACCTTACATTTCAGTCAGCATTTGTATTCAGCAGCAATGGAACAATATATGCATTTGTAATTACAGATAGAGATAAAGCAATAGAGTTTTTGGCTACATATCCATTCTTAGACAATACAAAAGACGAAGGAAGAATGTTTAACACAAACAATGTATTAGGAATAGATTTTAATGAGGTGTATAATAATTATATGACTGGAAGATTACCAGCATATTCAGGGAATAGCCAAACGGATGGTTTAGAATCTGGGTATGCCTATGTTCTTGAAAAATATAATAGTGGTATTAGTTTAGCTAAGACAGATGGAAACGGAAACTTAAAAGCACTTTCTTCCACTCCTTTTGAACATATAATTTCGTCGTCTGGCGGAAAAAAAATAATAGGCTATAAAGCACAACCTTGTCCTTAATTTTAATAAAAATGTTATGAAAACAAAATTCTTACTTATATTATCAATTATATCTTTTTTTACATTTAGTAAATCACAAACAACTGAACAAATAACTTTAGCTGATTATCCTAACTTCTATAATCAAACAATTAATAAATTAAATAATATTATACCTAACAAAACAAATTATTATAACCAACCATTATCCAATTTTCTTCAAGTATTATCTCAAAATAATTTGATCATAAAAGCATATGACCCGGGACCATTTCAAGACAACATTATAAAACTAATGCTTATTGGAGATGCAGAAACTACTTCTACAATATGGAGGAATAACTATGTTGACCCTTATATAAAAGTTACTTTTCAGCAATCTTTTAATTTCCAACAATCCCAAGAAATTATCAACCAACATCATTGGTTTTGGAATCCAACTGCTGAAAATTTTTACAAAAATCTTATTGTAAAAAAAATTGAATTCTATAATGTAAATGGTATAACAAATAAAAATAGCAATCCAAAATAGCAAACAACAATTTTTGGGTTTATTTTCGACATTAATTATGAAAAGAATATTTTTAAGTATATTATTAATTACATCTTTTTCTACTTTTTTTAAATCGCAGACAAGTCAACCAATTACTATGGTAGATTATCCTAATTTTTACGGTCAAATCATAAGTAATTTAAATAATATCATTCCTAATAAAACAAATTATTATAATCAGCCTCTTTCAGTCTTTTTACAAAACCTATCTCAAAATAACTTGTCAATACAATCTTATTATCCTGATAGTGGATATTTAAGATTGATGTTTGTCGGTGATGCTGAAACAAGGTCAGAAATTCGCAAAAAAGATTATGCTAACCCCTACATTGATATATATTTCACCCAAACATTTGACTTTCAACAAGCAACAGCAATTATTAATCAATATCATTGGTTTTGGAATCCAACTGCTGAAAATTTTTATAAAAATTTAATTATAAAAAAAATTACGTTTTGGGATATAAACGGTTTAACAAATAAAAATGGAGGACCTCAATAATTGAATACTGCCAAAACAATAAAATAAAACCTTCAAAATTGGAGGTTTTATTTATAAATACAGATTATGAAAAATATTTTATTTATACTTAGCTTTATTTGTATTAGTTGTAAAGCTCAACAACAAATAATCCCATTGGAAACAAAAGGATGGCCAGTAGAGGGAACATATTACAAAGATCTAGATAATGATTTAACTCCTTATATAGGAACATGGAAAGGAGTTTTTGAAAATAAAACATTTATAATTACATTTAGTAAAATAAAATATTATGAACCTTATGACAAATATTATCAGGATAGAATTATAGGAAGATATAAAATGTTAGATACAAATGGAACACAATTATATTCTACAGTAAATCTACCAGAGGATAAAGCCAAAGTAAAAAGTTTAGGATTTGTAAACAGTACAACTAAAGACAAATTAAGATTTTATTTTTCTGATCTCTGCAGGGGAGGTCAGATAGTTCTTAATTTTGAAAATCCTCAGAAAACCCAAATACATTATATATACTATTCTGAACAGGAATTGATTACAGATGAGACTGGATGTTCGCCATATAATGAAATGCCTAAAGGTGAAATGACACTAATAAAGCAATAAAATAGAACCTCCAAATTTGGAGGTTCTATTTTCTAAATACAGACTATGAAAAATATATTATTTATACTTAGCTTTATTTGTATTAGTTGCAATGCTCAACAACAAATTATTCCATTAGGAACAAAGGGGTTTCACATTGAAGGAGCATATTATAAAGATATTAGTGGTGATCTAAATGCATATGAAGGAACATGGCAAGGAGTGTTCAATAATAGAACTTTCATCATTACTTTTGTAAAAGTAAAGGAATTAGAACCTATAGGTAAATATTATCAGGATAGGCTTTTGGGAAGATATAAAATGTTAGACGGAAATGGAAATCAATTATATTCTACTTACAATTTAGTAGATAAAGATGTTAAAGTTACAAGTTTAGGATTTGTAAACAGTACAAGTAAAAACAAATTAAGATTTTATTTTTCTGATCTCTGCAGGGGGGTCAGATAGTTCTTAATTTTGAAAATCCTCAGAAAACCCAAATGCATTACATTTACTATTCTGAACAGGAATTGATTACAGACGAGACTGGATGTTCGCCATATAATGAAATGCCTAAAGGTGAAATGACATTAATAAAACAATAAAATAAACCTCCAAGTTTGGAGGTTTTATTTTCTAAACACAGACTATGAAAAATATATACCTGCTAATATCTACTCTTTTTCGTGTAAGTTGTATTTCAAAATATCATTCAATTACTTATTTTCTTTCACCAGGAATAGAAAACATAAAAGTATTTCCAACAAATGAAAAGGATTCAGCAAAAATTCGGGAAATAAATTCAGCAATTGAGAAAAGCTTAGAAAAATGTAAACAAGAAAAAAATAAAGAATGTATAGATGACAGGGATATAATGACAATCTATGCAAAATTCCCAAAAGGAATTTCTAATTTCAGAGTGGTTTTGTTTAATAATTTAAAACTCCCAAAGAATGCTACAACTGGTGAAAACCGTATTCTCGTCACCATTGGTACAGAAAATAAATTAGAAAATATTGAAATACTTAAATATACTGATCAGGAGACTAAAAAATCTATTGAAACTGTCTTCAAATTAAAAGAATTAAATACATGGGAATCTGCTAGCATTTATGGAATTCCGGTGAAAGAAAAATTTGAAATAAGTATTTTCATAAAAACAAAAAGATAAACCATTATTAAGCCGTCCTTTTATTTTCCAAATCTTGTTAACATGATATCTTGATGTTTGTCGTTAATTTTCATTAAGATTATTTATAGAATAAAAAATCCGCCTCACATGCTATATGAGACGGACTTTTTATTCTAATTCGGGTACTAAGTAATTAGCACTTTCCGAATGATTGGCTGATAACCGTTATTCCAGCTATATTAATAGTAACTCTAACTCCTGTTGGAATTCCCCAAGTTGTACATATAGCCAAACAAGCCTGACCAGCTGTTCCGTTAGGAATACTTAATGGTATACTGAAACAATATTTCCCAAAACCTAGAGGTAAATTGATACAAACTTTGTTGTTTTCAACAGTAATGGAGATACACTCTGCTGTTACAAGTAGATACCCTGCGCTTGCTCTCGCAAGGCTTAGATCTGAATCTTTTCCTGATGAACGAAGATTTGCCTGACTGTCTTCGTTTGATCTTTTTGCTGCTTCTAATGCATTTGAGATAGCTTCTTCGCTAAAATTAAATTCTGCCATGATTTGATAGTTTTAGTTTTCTTACTCGTTTGGCTTTTCAGAATCCGCCTCGTTTTTAAAGTGGTTTCTGAGCTCCACCTTTTGTAATATTACGGTGTAAAGCTAGAGAATTAAAACACTGTATATCACAGTCTTAGTACTGGAATTTCAATTTCCGTATTTATACTTAGAGCTTAGTAACCATCACCATCCGCGAGGTTAACTCCCTAAGTTGGGAAATTTATTTAACATTCATCATGTACAGTTTTATATTTTTTCAACTGATTATCAATGAAAAAAGCACAGATTAAAATCTGTGCTTTTCATATTGTATTAAAGACTATTTATTTCTTAGCTGCCGGTTTCTTAGCCGCAGGTTTTTTCGCTGTTGTAGTTTTCTTGGCAGCAGTTGCTTTTTTGGCTGCAGGTTTTTTCTTTTCTGCGAAGGCTTTAGGATCTTGATCTGTAATCCATTTTTTAACCTCATCTAAAGAAAGTTCTTTCAACTCATCGGCGTCGTATTTGGTATCGTCTGCTTTCTTCGGAATTTTGAACATGGCTTTTCCGAACTTGATGAAAGGCCCCCATCTTCCATTTTCAATAGAAATTTTTTCTTTTTCCCACTGCTGGATATATCGGTTGGCTTCTTTTTCAAGTTTAGCATCAATCAGCTCGTTGATATCACTTTGCGAAAGATTTTCAAAATCATATTTCTTAGGAACATTTACAAAAATAGCTTTGTATTTGATAAACGGGCCAAATCTTCCTGTTCCTTTTGTTACGGGTTCCCCTTTATACGTAGCAATTGGAGCATCAGCGACTTTCTTTTCATTGATAATTTCTTCTGCACGTTTCTGATCTACAGAAAGCGGATCTTCCCCTTTCGGAATACTGATGTAAGTTTCTCCCCACTTCACATAAGGACCAAATCTTCCAACTCCTACGGAAACTGGCTGCCCGTCAACCTCACTCAGATCAAATGGCAATTTGAACAATTCTAAAGCTTCTTCAAAAGTAATGGTAGCGATATTCTGACCAGTCATTAATGATGCAAAAACTGGTTTTTCTTCATCATCTGTTTCTCCAATCTGGATCATTGCCCCAAATCTTCCGATTCTTGCATGAACATTTTTACCTGTCTTTGGATCTATTCCTAATAAACGGTCTCCGGTGGCACGGTCAGCATTTTCTTCTACATCTTCAATTCTTGGATGGAATTTTGAGTAGAAATTCGTCATCATTTCTTTCCATTTCTGGTCACCACTCGCAATTTCGTCAAAGCTTTCTTCTACTCTTGCGGTGAAACCATAGTCCAGAATTTCTCTAAAGTTATCTGTTAAGAAGTCATTTACAACTTCACCGATATCTGTAGGAATGAATTTATTTTTATCACCCCCGAATTTTTCTTCAAGAACGACCTTTTTAATCTTATCTTTTACCAGTGACATTTTGATCACCTCGCGGGTATGTGGTTCAATTTCTCTCTTATCTACATACTCTCTGTTTTGGATGGTCTGAATTGTAGGAGCATAGGTAGATGGTCTACCAATTCCTAATTCTTCGAGTTTTCTAACCAATCCTGCTTCGGTGTATCGTGCACTTGGTCTGGTGAATTTTTCGGTAGCAGTAATGGTTTTATAATTTAATACCTCACCTACACTTACTTTCGGTAATAGTTTATCATTGTTCTCTTCATCATCTTCTTCAGTTTTTACAATACCGTAAGCTTTCAGGAAACCGTCAAAAATGATTACTTCTCCCTGTGCTTCAAAATGATGTTGCAATGATGCATTACCAATTTCGATCACTGTTTTTTCAATTTTGGCATTGGCCATCTGAGAAGCCAGTGTTCTTCTATAGATTAACTGATACAATCTGTTTAATTGTGCATCAGCTACATTTTTTACTCCAAAATCTGTAGGACGGATGGCTTCGTGAGCTTCCTGTGCTGAAGCAGATTTCGTGGTATAATTTCTTGGAGAAGAATATTCTGCTCCATATTCTGATATAATTTGTTTTTTTGCTCCTTCAATAGCTTCCTGAGAAAGGTTTACGGAGTCTGTTCTCATATAGGTAATGTATCCTTCTTCATACAGTCTTTGTGCCAGACGCATGGTATTGGTTACATTGTACCCAAGTCTTGAGGAAGCCTCCTGTTGTAATGTGGAAGTTGTAAATGGCGCTGAAGCGGAACGTGTACCAGGCTTGGTTTCAACATTCAGAACTTTAAATTCTGTAGTTTTTGCCTGCTCCAGGAATTTTTCTGCTTCTTCTTCTTTTTCGAAGTCTTTTTTCAGTTTAGCAGCAATTTCCTGCTCTGTTTTATTTAAAAAGATACCATCAAGTTTAAAGCTTGCTTTTGGTGTAAACTCACGAATCTCTTTTTCTCTTTCAACAATTAGTCTTACTGCTACAGACTGTACTCTACCTGCAGAAAGTCCCGGTTTTACTTTTTTCCATAAAACGGGTGACATTTCAAAACCTACAATCCTGTCCAGCACTCTTCTTGCCTGCTGGGCATTCACTAGATTCTGATCAATATCTCTTGGATTGTCGATTGCTTTTAGAATGGCATTTTTGGTAATCTCGTGGAAAACAATTCTTTTTCTGTTTTCAGGCTTTAGTTTCAATTCATCCGCCAGGTGCCATGCAATAGCCTCCCCTTCGCGGTCTTCATCGGAAGCGAGCCATACCATATCGGCTTTCTTTACAGCAGCCTTTAATTCGGTTACCAATTTCTTTTTGTCTGCTGAAACTTCGTAATCAGGACTGAATGTAGTAAGGTCTATCCCCATTCCTTTTTTAGGAAGATCCCGGATATGCCCGAAACTGGATTTCACTTCAAAATCCTTTCCTAAATATTTCTGAATAGTTTTAGCCTTTGCCGGGGACTCTACGATTACTAAATTTTTCGACATTCTAACTATAAATTTTTGCAAAAGTAAACCTTTTTTATTTATATACTTTTTATAATTAAATTTTATTTAGCAATTCCAGGGGAGCAACAAAGGCTCTGTAGAGTATTCCTTCGAATGTAAAACCATATCCGGACATTTCTACTCTGTATAGTAATGAAAGAACGATAATGCCTAATGTTATATAAAATTTTTTGTTTTTAACAATAGGTTCATAGGCGTATATTGACCCTCCAAGTCTTAACATCAGGGTAAAAAGTACAATCATAAGCATCATATGAATGTACATCCATCTTCCCCAGTCTATGGCAAGGTAAAAAAGTGGAAATGAGAACAAAAATGCCCCTATGAGCAATATAGATAAAAACTTTCGGCCATTTAGATATTTTAAATAATACTCTATATGAAAAATACTGATCGCCAAACTTATAAAATAGAGCTTATATTCATTGATATGTTCTTTTATATATTGTCTTTCGTCTATATTCCAATAAAAAATCCCATAGGTGGGGTGAACTCCTCTTTTGCTCAAAATCTCAAGAGACATTCCTTCGTTTACATTTTTACCGAAAAGCATGATGAGTAAGGTAGGAATTCCTACGGATATAAAGTATTTTACGTATCTGGTATACTCCAGCTTTCCTGTTTTCAGATACAGTGCAATGGCGAAATAGGGTACATAAAACAATGTTACTTCATGTAATAATGTACTTACGAAAAGCAGTATACAAAAAACATATTCTTTAGCGCGGGAAAGCTTATCATTGTCTAATAGATAGGTAAAAGAAGCAAACAAAAGAAATACGATAAATTCTTTTTTTCCTACATAGGTTACTGTATTCAAAAGCCCCACAAAACCAATAGCAGAAAGCAGAAGCGACAGATAAAGAAAATCTGTGAGTTTATATTTTATGAGCCTTGTATACACCACGAAAAATCCGCTAATAATTAAAAACTGAAAAAAATAAACGATATAATTAAGTCTTATCCCTGTAAGATCCTGTAAAATAAAGAAAAAGCTTCCCGATAGTCCTCTTCTTTTAAAACCGCCATCCTGATAGTTGATAAGCCAGTCTGCAAGGATATATCCGTCATCTTTAAGATTGAATATCCATGTAAATGCAAGGGTATAAATGGCTGTTATAATTATCAGAAAGTAGATAAAAATCTTGATATTAAAGTTTTGAACGATCTTTCTAATCTTCATAGTGTTTCTCTAAATTTTTTATTAAAAAAGGGAAAGAAAACATAGGTTTGTTCTCTTTCCTTTTTTTACATATCATCTTGAATGTGTGCTCAAAATTATGAATTTTCAAATACTTATATACAATTTTATTTTCCTTTCTATTAATGTTCTATAAAAATCTAATTTATCTTTTAATGATTTTAATAACAGCTTCGGAATTATTAATGATCACCATATATTCTCCTGAAACAAGACTAGAAACGTCTATCTTTCCATCTTCAAACTTACCTATCTGAACTCTCTGTCCGGATATAGAATAGATCTGATATTGGTATATTTTATTTTCGGTTGCTTTTATATACAGAAGATCTTTTACGGGATTAGGTAATAAAACTATTTTATTTTCTTCAGTTTTTGTTTCCACTACTTTTTTACTACTGAAAATATTTGAAGGCTTGAATGCAGCGGGTAATGAAGTAATCTGATCTTTAGGAATTGGCCCCAATTCTTCTCCATTGGTATCAAAATTCATTTTTACACATCTGCAATTCATTCCAAAATAAGGATCATTATTATCATGAAAAGCAATCATACGATTGGAAGTAGAGGCAGCATCAAAAAGCAGATTAATCGGCCTTCCTATATAATTTGACAGCAAAGCTCCCGACCATATTCCGGGATACAGGAAATTAATTGTGTTATAAGTTCCTGTGGCTGTTTGATTGGCTGTCACACTCCGAAATCCCCTTGATCCTGAATTAGGATAATTTCCGACCGGATAGGCAGGATTACTAAAGATATACCCCATTGTCGAGTTGATAGAGTTTCTCACTCTTGTCCCTAAATAATCTGAAGCAATCGTATAGGATGTTGCTACATTTTTATCTTTTTTATACCATGGGGTAATTCCAAAATCCTGATATGCTGTAATGGAAACTCCTGTAAGATCCGGAATTCTCCAACCTGCCGGACAAGGATCAAAAGGAGACTTTTTAGTAGCCCTACCCCATCGGTCTGCAGCCAGATTAGGTTCATTGGCCAGCCAGTCTGTACCATTGGTATACAAAGGTACTGAGCTGTTATATGGTGCTAAAGTGCTGGGCACCATATAAACTAATGGGTTTCTTACTGAAAAAAGCAAGACTTTTGATATTCTATCTGCTATCTTATCAGTAGACAAGACATTAGCATTGGCAGCATTGGTATATGTATTAAAGGGTATAATATAATTTCCCTGCAAATTATTATAAGCAGCAGGGGTAAGTGTGGTATAACTTACTGAGCCATCATCAGCGGTATTTCCTAAAAATACAGTGTAGGATGTTCCATCCGCATATTGGAAAGAAGGAAGCGGGTCTTTTCTTCCCCATTGATACTGAAGCCCTACAGCATTTCTAATTTTCAACAACTCATCCGTAGTGGGTGCAAGAGGATTAGCAACCATCGGAAAAGCTTCTGTCCCTCCAAGGTTTCTATCCATAAATTCGGTTTGTAAGACATCTCCTTTTCCAGTATAGTTTATGTAGTTTGTAACGGTGGTATTGGGCAATTCGGTGGTATATTTTTTAGACGCTATTTCGGTATCAGTAACCCAGATATGCCAACTCCAATATACCGGATTTGCAATACTTCCATTATGCAATGTTATTACAGCATTTCCGCTTTGATTTGGATTGACAGTTACTACAATTTTAACGTTTGAAATATCGGATAATGAAACCGGTGAATTATTCGGTATTACCACTTTACTAATTAACCCTGTATTTGTTGTCCAGAGAACATTGGCTTTTAAATTATTAAAATTAGTACCAGAGAGGATTTCTTCATTATTCAGGACTTCACTTTGAACAGAGAATGCTTTACTTACAGGAATTTCCAGATTAGTAGCTGTTGCACTTTTTACCATCTGATAGGTATTGGGATTATTGATTCCCTCTCTATATTCCACAGTAGGTTCAATAAATTCTGTGGGAAAATCATAATTATTTACTATATATAAAGGATCTTTTATACATCTGCATCCGTTTGCTCCGGAAGTTTCACCTCCAGCTAATGGCATATACCAATACCTTCCTTTTACAGAAGGAAAAGCCGGATCAGAGACATCAGGCTGGTCTTTATCAGGAACCATAAACAGGGCTCTTGCTCCAACATTCGGACTGCTGTCAAAATGTTTCATCATGGTAGCTGTCCACAACCCGGTATGATGCTGATCTGTGTATTGTCCCTGATGAACAGTCAATCCCAGTTGCCCGGTTCCCGGAAAAATCCCCATATTAAATCCATTGACGTTGGATAAGTCAAATCCTGTATTGGCGTATAATTTGAAGCCTTTCATATAAGCCGGAGTATTGGCATCCGTAGGTTTTATCACATGGTACTTGTTATTTTCGAAAGTACTTTTACCCATATTAGTTCTCACTCCAAAAGGCGAAAAGTCTATTCTTATATCATCTACATAAGCCTGAGAGGCTAAATTCGCCACCAGCACGGAAGGAATTCTCCAGCCATTAGGACAAGGATCATAAGAAGATTTATCTCTATAAGGCCTTGCATTATTATCCAAATTATAATTAATTCCAATTTTCCCTTGAGAATTATCCGACCATAAATTAAGTTCAGAAAGCTTTGAATCCGGAAGAGAAGTTGATTTCCCAAACCAGTTGACCATTAAAGCTGCATTGTTATTATAATAAGCCGGGCCTGAGTTATCATTTTTATATACGTAAATAAGACTCAGCGGATTTTTTATTGAAAGCTTAATATTATTGTTCACCTCCGCATTGGAAAGCAGGACCAATTTTCTAAGATCATCAATCGTTATTGCACCTATTAAGTTCTTAGCCCCTCTATGTCTTACTCTTCCTATTGATCCGGAAACTTCATAAAAATCATTCCCTTTTAAAGCCAAAGGCGGAATAGGATCTTTTCTGCCCCATTGGTAAAGCAACCCTCCATTTTTATTCCATTCTGTTCCGGTGATAGAGCTTCCCACAGCCCCAAGATTTCTATCCATCCATCTCCATTCAGAATCAGGAATAAGCTCTACAGTTCCGTCACTTTTTTGTCTTGATACTCCAGGAAAACTTTTATAAGAGGATCCGTTTTCAGGATTATCAGTTACCCAAATATGCCAGGACCAGAAAATTTCATCATTTATTTTTAACGCTATAACTGCATTTCCTTCTTTAGATTTGTTGATTGGGACTTTTATTTTAGCATTTTCTCCCGTTCCCAATATTTCCAGAAGATAAGATGTTCCGGATTTTATCAGACCCGGATTATCTTCCCAAAGAACATCTGCGGTAACATTTCCCGGAGGAACTCCTAAACCTCCTAGAAATTTATCATATTTCCACATGATATAAGCCTTTCTTACAGGAATATACAAACCATCACTATTTTGTTTGGGGTCAAAAAAATAACTGTTAGGAGCTTTCGCCCAGTCTTTTCCATCAAAATAAACCTTTTGAGTGTTTGTTTTTGTACTATTATCTGAATTTCGGGGAATTATAGTATCCTGATCAATTGATCTTCGTTTCTCTGTCAGATTCTCTCGTTTTTTAAACTCTATGGCATTTGTAGAGCAGATACACACCAACACTAAGCAAATAATTGCTGCTATTTTTTTTAATACTGGTTTTTTCATGCGACTGAATTTTAAACAAAGACAAATACAATTCTTACGCCTTTGACATAAAATATCAATTCATTATATAAATAACGACAACATAAATCAATTACACAGGAAACAATTTATAAAAATAATATTATTGATAAAAATAAAGCAATTTAATATTTACAAGACAAAGTCTTCATTTAAGCCTTTTTATGAAAAAGCCTTCAGAGAGCCGATACAAAGCTTTGACCGTGAAATAAAATGATGTTTATTTAAGAATAGATTTTAATTTCTTCTGAATAGGCGGCTCAAGATATTCTGCTACCACATAAGCGACAGGAATGACAAGAGTGAAAGAAACAATAGGTAAAATCCAATAAGGAATCTGAACATAGCTATTGATCTTCAACATCCATGAAATCATCATATTTTCATGAAGCAGGTAGACGGGATAACTCACAAAACCAACAAAAGTAAAAATTCTCATAGAGAAAAACTTTTCCATAGGTTCCCAAAACAATGCGCCTAAAAAAATGAGAACCAGAACAATCAAATAGAGATTTCGTGTCATATCCTGAAGTCTGTACATATAAAACATGGCACATATTGTAGCTACTACAAATGCGTAGAGATATCTTTTGTCCCGGTTATTATAATAAATGTAGATCAATGCACCAGAAACAAACCACCCGAAATACACAAAATTTCCAATATAGGCTTTATACGGAAGCAATCCGGCAGGCAGTAAATGATGAAATTCTAAAATCTGATAAGAAACAGCCACCAGATAAATGATAAAAATCCCTAGCAGTGCAAGATTTCTTTTAAACATATAATACAATGCTCCAAAAATGGCATAAAACTTCACTTCTATATACAAAGACCAGAATGAAGATTCCAAAACAGGGAAATCGGTTTTAAAAATACGTTCCAGCAAACCTTCATCAACAAATAAAATCCCAGGTAGTAAAGTCTTCCACCCTGGAATTCCCAGAGGTCTTTCATAGAAAAAGCCTGCCGTTACAAAGATAATAGCAGAGCAAATTAACATACTTGGAAAAAGCCTTATCCATCGGTTCTTAATAAATTTTATAAAACCTGAAGTCTTCTCCAAAGACATCAAAATAACAAATCCCGATATTAAAAAGAACAACTGAACTCCCAGATCACCATATTTTACAAGAATATTATCCTTAAACAAATCTCCAAAAGGATAAGTTTTATCCCAAATATAGTACCCGTGAAAAAGAAAAACCAACAAAATAGCAAGCCCTCTTAAACCATCTAAAACTAAAATTCTATTTTTCTGAACAGACATAAATAATAAAAATAAAAAAGACCTTACGGAAGAATATGATTCTTATAAAGCTCTATGGTAAATCGACCTGCTTTAATGTTTCTAAAGGATGAGAATACAACAAAGTTGAAAATAACCAAGGCCATAAGAAATGCATGAATTAATTTCCTCATCTGCTCAGAAACCACAAACATGGTATTCGGAATCAGGATATAAGTAAAAGCAAGGAATACTCCTGTTAATCTGGAAGAGAAAATAGGGTTGTTTCTAAAGATAAAATAGAAACAGATCCCAATGACGGTATAGTTTCTGTGATACTCGTAGTAAGGGTATTTTTCTTTCATCTTGGTATCAAAAACAAACAGGAAAAAGGTGGAGATGGCCAACATGGCCTCCGGAACCCCAAATCCTCCATTTAATCTTTGTACACTTTCATCTACATATCCATTGAACCCGTCTATCAAAGCACTTTGTGATGCAAAATTTCCTAAAAAGCTCCCAAAATATCTATAAACTTCAAATGGTGACATGAAAATTGAAGCCAAAATAAAGAGAATCATCCACATTTTATTAAGCGGAACACGGGCAATCCAATACATAGGAACCATAAGATAACAAACATTATGAATTCCGGCAGCAAGATAAATCCAGAAAAGATACATCCATAATCTTCGTTGTTTGATATATCGTATAGCATAATATGCCATAAAACATCCCAAATTCTGCCTGATCTGTCCGCTTTCTCCAATAAAAAATCCGGGAACAAAAACGAAAAGTAAAAATGTAAAAGGATAATGTGTATTTTCTTCGGCAAATTTCGTTTTAAAGAATGTTACAAGCGCCGCCACTACAAAAGTGAGCATATAAAAGGGCGCATTGAAAACATTAAGGAGAATTTTATTAATCAAAACATACAACCACTCCAGTTCTACTACCTGCGGTCCGCCTTTAAGTGAAAGTGCTGCAAAAATAATACTTACATAATCTTTCGTATCAGAATATATATAAATCCCTTTGTAACTACCATAATCCGGGCCCACATCATCTCGAAAACCCGCAAGAATAACAAGATATGCAGCCAAGACATACAATGCCGGTTTATTAGTTTTCCCGGAATACACTTCCTGAAAACTGAAAATCAGCATATATATGATTGCAATTATAAAATAAGGGTGTAATAAACTCATGTTATGATATGAAATTTTTAAACTGGTGTGAAGCCGCCACTACTCCCGTAAGAATGAGTGGCAGAAAAAGCCTGGTCTCCCAAAAAAGCCCGACTAAAGTAATCATAAAAAGATAAGGCAGTGAAAAAAATAAATATTTTTTCAGAACATGCTTAGAACTTTCTTCAGAAGATAATTGATAAGTAAAGTAAATTCCCAGCACGCCAAACAACAGTCCCACCAAATTATAAGGGCTTGTAAAGTTTTTAACGATATAAATTCCTTCCATAAAAGAAGCCGTCTGATGGATGGCCATTCTTAACACTATATAAGCAAGGCAGAAAGAACTAATGACCCAGATGGTATCTTTAACAAAGAGGTAATTTTTATTTTTCAATTGATTCCAATCCAGAAAAACAGCGGCAAAAAAAGCAATATTCAGGCATGAGGTTTCTCTTACAAACGTTGAAACGAAAACAACAGCACATAAGGCTATCAGATTTATTTTTTTTCTGCCATGAAAATATTTCAGCGTAAAGAAAATACCCCACAAATAAAAGAAGATTGCAATAGAATCGCAGTTTGTAGGTACATATTGTACAATCACCATAAAGAAAACAGCAGCCAGATGAACCAATCTTCTTACCTTAGCATTCAACAAAAGCTCTACAGGTTTCATTTTTAATATTTTATACAGAATAATACAGGACCATATAAAAAAGAAGACATTGATAAGAAAAGTACTATGATAAAAATAGGAACCGCTTTTTGAAAGAAAGGCTTTCAGGAACGGAAGGTGGTTTTCTACTATAAAAGTAAATGCTTCAGTAACATGCACACTAAGAAAATTAGGAATAACTCTATAGGCGTATACTGATTCAAATATAAAATCAGGAGCTTTATCTGCTGATTTTATCCATAAAACATAGGAGGTTTCGAATCCATAGTAAGACATGGAAAACAACAGAAGCGGAAGTACTATTACAAATAGAAATCCGTTTATTTTTTCATCATTTTTTCTCAACATATCTAAAACAGATTCTTATTCTTTAATAATAATTGTGATTTAAAATACATTTTTTCAAGAGGGAACTTTTGCAAAAGTAGAATATTTTTTCATTCTTTCCAGAATATTTTATTGATTTTCAGTCAAAACTTCTATAGAACTATTTTGATCTAATGCTTAAAAATTTAAATTTGCAGACTTGATCTAAATGCAATGCATCGCTTTTTTATATTTTTATATTATCTGATTTCCAAAAATAAAATTCTATCTGTACTTACAGCCTTAGGAATTGCTATCTTATGCCTATTTTTTGCATCAAAGATCAATTTCGAGGAAGACATCAATCAGATCATTCCTAAAAATGAAAAATCTGATCTCACAGCAAAGGTTCTTAAGCAGCTTAATTTTTCGGATAAGATCATTGTTATTATAGAAAATAAATCCAGTGAAGACAGCTTTCAGCTTTCGGAAACAGCAGATACATTTTTGAAAAAGATAGAGCCTTTGCAAAAATATATCGGTTCTGTGCAGGGTAAAGTGAATGATAATGAGATTTCGGAAACATTTGATTTCGTCAGTCAGAACCTACCTTTATTCCTGAATGAAAATGATTACAAGGAAATTGACCGAAAGCTTCAAAAAGACAGCATTGCCAAACAGGTAGAGGATAATTATGTCTCTCTGGCTTCTCCCACAAGTCTTGTTACAAAGGAATTCATTAAAAAAGATCCTCTGGGGCTTACTTTTTTAGGAATCAAAAAACTGAATGCACTAAACATCAGTAAAGATTTTAAACTTGAAGACAGCTATATTGTTACCAAAGACGGGAAGAACCTCTTACTTTTCATTGATCCTAAAAACAAGAGTAATGATACGAAGGCTAATGAAGCTTTTGTAGATCAGCTCAACTCAATAAAAGACGGCATTAATAAACAGTTCAGGGGAAAAACAGAAATAAGTTATTTCGGTTCTCCGGTGATTGCCGTTGCCAATGCAAAGCAGATAAAAAAAGACATTCAGAATACGGTTGTCATTTCCATGACGGTTCTTTTGGTTCTTCTGATCTATTATTTCAGAAATGTCTTTACTCCCATCATTGTTTTTTTACCAACCGTATTTTCTGTATTGCTTGCCTTATTGGTTCTTTATTTTATTAAAGATAAAATTTCTGCCATTTCATTAAGTGTAGGGGCTATTTTGATTGGGATAACGATAGATTATGCCCTGCATATTCTTACCCATTACAAGCATAACAATAATATTGAAGAGCTTTACAAAGAGATTACCCAACCTATTATATTGAGTAGTGCAACGACCGCCGTTTCATTCTTATGTCTGGTTTTTGTACGATCTGAAGCATTGAAAGATCTTGGGCTTTTTGCTGCGATTACAGTAATACTTTCTTCTATTTCAGCATTAATTATTGTTCCTCAGCTCTATAAACCCAAAGAAAAGGGAGAACACCTCAACACTAATTTTATTGACAAAATCGGGTCCTATCCTTACGAGAAAAATAAACCTCTAATCATTGGATGCTCCGTCATCATTTTTGCCTGCCTTTTCGGATTCAGACATGTAGGTTTCAATGAAGATATTGGTGATCTTAATTACATCCCAAAAGAACTGAAAATTAGTGAAGCAAAACTGCAGAAGCTTTCTGACATTACCTCAAAATCCATTTATACCATTTCTTACGGAGATTCTGAAGAGGAAGCCTTAACCAGAAATTCTGAACTGAGCGGCTTCCTTGAAAAAGAAAAAAAAGAAGGTAAAATATTAAGCTACAATTCTATCGGAAGCATTGTTCTTGCAGAAAAAGACCAGCAAAAAAAGATTGAGAAGTGGAACAGTTTCTGGAATGATACCAAGAAAAGCCAAACTCTTTCCGAACTGGTCAGCAACGGCAACAAATTCGGATTCAACAGTTCTGCTTTTGATAACTTCAATGAAGCCCTGCATAAAAATTACACTTCATTAACTCTGAAAGATTATGAGAAAATAAAAGCACTCCAGATTTCAGAATTCATGAACAATGAAAATGGCTTTTACACGGTATCAAATGTGGTAAAAGTAGATGAAAAGAAAAGGGATGCCTTCATTAAAGATATTGAAAAGAAACATGATGCTATTGCCATTGACCGCCAGCAGATGAATGAAAATTTCCTGGGTCTGCTGAAAAGAGATTTCAATACACTCATCAACTATTCTCTTTTGGCCATTGTTCTGACGATTATTGTATTCTTCAGAAATTTTGAATTAACCGTTCTTACCATGTTCCCAATTGTTTTAACGGGAGTTGTAACGGCAGGAATTCTTTATTTCTTAGGATTAGAATTAAATATTTTCAGTACCGTTGTGTGTACCCTGGTGTTTGGAGTAGGAGACGATTTCAGTATTTTCCTTACACAAGCCATGCAAAAAGAGCACACTACAGGAAAAAATGAATTACCAACTTATAGAACATCCATTATTCTTGCGGTTTTCACTACCATTCTTTCCATTGGATCACTGATCTTTGCCAAGCATCCGGCGCTGCATTCTTTGGCATTGGTTGCCCTGATCGGAATGTTCTCAGTTATTATAATCACTTCTACTCTATATCCTTTTTGGTTCAGATTATTCATCACCAACCGGGCGAAGAAAGGTCTTTCTCCGATTACTTTCAGATTATTTCTGCGGGCAGTGTTCTCGTTTTTATATTATGGATTAGGCGGATTGGTATTTTCTGCTGTCGGAAGCTTATTTATTAAGAACTCAAAGGGAAGAACATTAGATATTATCAAATTAATTCTTGCTAAGTTTTTAACATCGGTGCTTTACATTACTCCTTTTGTAAAGAAAAGAGTGATTAAAAATCCTTCTGAAGATTTTAGCAAACCTGCGGTTATTATAGCCAACCATACTTCTTTTCTGGATACGCTGGCCATCGCAATGGCAACTCATAAAATTATCTATCTGGTGAATGACTGGGTATATGATTCTCCCGTTTTTGGAAAACTGGTAAAGGCTCTCGGCTTTTATCCGGTTTCACAGGGAATTGAAAATGGAATGGAGAAACTGAAAGAAAAAATTGCACAAGGATATTCACTTGTCGTTTTTCCTGAAGCAGAACGTTCTTACACCAATGATGTGAAAAGGTTCCATAAAGGGGCATTTTATCTTGCCGAGCAATTTGGTCTGGATATTCTGCCACTCTACATCCATGGAAATTCCGAAGTATTACCGAAAGGAGATTTCATCATCTACAATGGAAGTATTACGGTAAAAGTAGGAAACAGAATCAGCAAGGATGATATGAGTTTCGGAAAAAACTATTCTGAAAGGACGAAGAAAATCAATGCTTATTTCAGGGAAGAATTTGCAAAACTGAGAGAAGAAATTGAGGATGAAAATTATTTCAAAAATAAATTATTCCTGAGCTATCTGTATAAAGACAGTGAGGTGGTAAAAGAAGTAAAAGAAGACTTTAATACCAATAAATCGGTATATTTCGAACTGAACAAGCATATTTCCAATGAAGCCAATATTTTACACATGGCAAATGATTTCGGACAGAAAGATGCTTTATTGACTTTATATCAAGCCAGCCGAAGAGTTTTTTCTCTCATAAAGAATGATGAAAAAAGAGCAACGGCAGCCCATAGTTATCTGGTAAAAAGAAGAAAGATCCAGTATATAAAAGACCTTTCGGAAGTGAATAAGAAGATTGATGTACTTCTGATCTCAGATGATCATTTTACAATGGATGATATTCATATTTTTCCTGAAAAGATCATTTTTGTAAATACAAAAAACACATCGTTTAATAGTGATAATTATGCACTGGAATTTAGTTCTGAATCATTAAAAATATTTAAAACTAAATAATAAATATGAAAAACATATTTTTGTAAACGCTAAAGAAAACTAATGAAGAAAAATATACTTGTCATATATTATTCACAAACCGGACAACTCGAAGATATTGTGAGAAACATAGCCAAACCTTTTGAAGCCCAAAAGGACGCTTATGATATTACGTATTACAACATTCAGCTCAAAGAAGATTTTCCTTTTCCATGGCCGGGTGATGTCTTTTTCAATACTTTTCCTGAATCTTATTTACAGATTCCCAAAGAAATCCTTCCTCCTTCCGAAGAAATTCTGAACAAAAAGTATGACCTTATTCTTTTTGGGTATCAGGTATGGTATCTCACACCATCCATTCCTATTATTTCATTCTTAAAGAGTGAATATGCAGGGCGCATTCTTAAAGATACACCTGTAGTCACCATCTCCGGAACCAGAAATATGTGGATGCTTTCCCAGGAAAAATTAAAAGTATACTTAAGAGATTTACAGGCTAAACTAGTAGGGAATATTGCACTGGTAGACAGGCACGACAATTATACCAGCGTATTAACTATTCTTCGATGGCTTACAACAGGCCAGAAAGAAAAATCAGGGATGCTTCCCGCTGCAGGCGTTTCCGACGAAGAAATTTCAGGATCGGTAAAGTATGGCGAGATTATTGAAAGACATTTTAAGAATAATGACCTTAATAATTTGCAGCCGGACCTTGTGAAAAACGGAGCCATTGAAATCCGAGCATTTTTGGTACGCGTAGAAAAGGTGGGAAACAAAATTTTTACGATATGGTCTAACCTGATTATCAAGAAAAAAGAGAAACGTCCATTGCTGATAAAATTCTTTAAGGTATATTTGATGGCAGCGATATGGATTATCTCACCTGTCGTTTTGGTTTTACACCTGCTTACAACCCCTATATTTTGGTCTAAAAGACAAAAACAAAAAAGATATTTACAAGGAATTAATTTAAAATAGAATGTACGACGTATTTATAACAAAAGCATCAAAATACTTACCCAATGAGCCGGTAGCGAATGATGAAATGGAGACTTATCTTGGGCTTATCAATGATGCGCCATCTAAAGCAAAATCACTTATCCTAAGAAATAATAAAATCACGACAAGATACTACGCTTTAGATAAAGAAGGAAACCCTACACACTCTAATGCGCAGCTGACTGCAAAAGCAATTGAAGGACTTTTTGATGAAAACTTCAAAAAGGAAGATATGAAATTATTATCTGTAGGAACTACTTCACCAGACCAGATCCAGCCTTCTCACGCCTCTATGGTACATGGTGAACTGAACATCGGGAAATCTATTGAGATTAATACTTCAACAGGTCTTTGCAACTCCGGGATGAATGCCCTGAATTATGGGTTTCTTTCTGTAAAAGCGGGTGTACAGGAAAGTGCAGTGTGTGCTGGTTCCGAAAGAATGTCCGCATGGATGACTGCTGATAAATTCAACCATGAGGCTGAAAATTTAAAATTACTGGAAGAAAGACCTATCATTGCTTTCAAAAGAGAATTCCTGAGATGGATGCTTTCTGACGGAGCAGGTGCTTTTCTTCTGCAAAATAAACCGAGAGAAACTGGAATTTCGTTAAAGGTAGAATTCATTGATTTCTATTCTTACGCTCACGAAATTGAAGCATGTATGTATGCAGGATGCGATAAACAGGAAGACGGAAGCCTTAAATCATGGGCAGATTATCCTTCTGACGAATGGCTGAAGCAGTCTATTTTTGCCATCAAGCAGGATACTAAAATTCTTGATAAATACATCCTTGTAAAAGGAGCGGAAAGCTTAAGATCTTCTTTTGACAAACATAATTTAGATCCGGAAAAAATTGATCATGTATTGGCACATATTTCTTCAGGATATTTCAAAGACGGACTGAAAGAAGAGTTTGCTAAAAAAGGAATGGATTTCCCTGCAGAAAAATGGTTCTATAACCTTTCTGACATTGGAAACATCGGAGCTGGATCTATATTTGTAGCGCTTGAAGAACTGATGAATTCCGGAACGTTGAAAAAAGGAGAAAAAGTACTTCTTTGTGTTCCTGAAAGTGGAAGATTCGCTTATTCTTGTGCTTTATTAACCGTTTGCTAATGGAAAACAGACTGCCAACATCCGATAAAGATTTTGTAGAAAGCCTTATTCCGCAACGGTTTCCTTTTGTGATGGTACATGAGTTATCAGAATATTCTGAAAACCACCTTTTGTCAGGTTTTGAGATTAAAGAAGATAATCTTTTCATCCAGGATGGATTTTTTCAGGCTTCAGGACTGATTGAACACCAGGCACAGAGTGTTGCCTTGCACACTGGATATAAATATTATCTTCTGGGTAAAGATGCCCCTACAGGATATATCGGAGCCATTAAATCTTTTGAAGCAGAAACGTTGCCTAAAACAGGAGACCATCTGAAATCTGAGGTCACCATCCTCAATGAAGTAATGGGAGTAACTCTTGTAGATATTGTTACCAAACTGAACGGTGAAGTGATTGCAAAATCTCAAATGAAAACCGCTGTAAAATAAACTGGAAATGGAAATAAAGGAAGAGAATATCATCAATATACACAACTTTTTACCGCATCGTGAACCGATGTTGATGGCAGACTATATTCTGGAGCTGACCAAAGAAAAAGTAGTGACTTCCTTTGAAATAAAAGAAGATAATGTATTTGTTCACAACAATGAGTTCGTGGAAGCGGGATTGATTGAAAATCTAGCACAAACCTGCTCATCTATTCTTGGACAAAGCTTCTTTGAAAATCCTGAAGCAGATACAAAAGTAATCGGCTTCATTACCAATATCAAGAAGATTGAGATATTTGCCCTTCCAAAAGTGAATGACAAAATCATTTCCAAAGCATCTCTTATTTCACAGTTTGAAAACATTTGCCACATCTTTTGCGAAACTTTTAATAATGATGAGTTATTGATCAGAGCAGAAATTAACCTGTTTATTCAGGAAGTAAAGTCGTAAAGATCAATTCAACATAGATTAGAAAAGCTGTACAAAACGTACAGCTTTTTTGTTATTAATCTTCCAGATTCGTGATAATTTGTGCAATCCATTAGTGACCTTTGTGCTGAATCCGGTTTTGGCTAAAGCCAATTGATTTTTCTTTTTTTTTAAGCGGGCTTTCTTCGTCTCCGCTCAGAATCATAGCCCACTTCTATTGAATTGATTACAATACCTTTATGAAAAAACGTTCCTTTTTTGTTTATATCCACATTTATCACATCTTTACAAACTAGCTGATAATCAATTTACTACAATAATTAAAACATCATCATTAGATGAATTATTTCATGTGAAACATTGGAGAAAACCGTGAAACCCTGATCATCAGGGAGAAACGGTTTTAAACAACAAAAAGCGGAACATTGCTGTCCCGCTCTTATCATTATTTTTAACAAAAGAATTAATATCCAAAGATCTCTTCAAGAGATACTTCCTGAAATTCACCCATTTTGTTGATCGATTCCATATTCAGGTTTTCTTTCTTCCCGATAATGGCTGTATTATATTTTACAGGTTTCACCTCAGTATTGTAGAATCCTGTAAGCTGTGGTAATGTCAGTCCCTGGATTTCAGCATAAACATCTTTTCTCAAATCATAATCAACCCCTAGTTTTTTCAATGCTAACTGATTGAAGAAGATATTCGTTCTGTTGATTCTGTTGGATGCAATCTGTTTTAATGCAGAACCTCTTGCATTTTCAAACTGAGCCGGAATTTGTGGTAAAGATATCATTAAATCATTCATTGCATTTACCGCTAAAGGAAGCTTATTTGACTGTGTTCCGATATAATTTGTAACATAGTTTGCTTTCCCTTTTTCCGTAGCATTTGCGTAAGAAACATAAGCAGTATAAGCCAATGACTTACTTTCTCTGATTTCCTGGAAAACGATAGAAGACAAACCTCTTCCGAAATATTCATTGAAAACATTGGCTTTCCCAAAATTCCCAAGATTTACGGTATTAGCTTTTGCCACTTTAGACATTTCCATCTGTACCATGTCATAATTCGTGAAGTATACTTTTCCTTCCGTAGTCGGTTCAGCATATTCTTTTGCCTGTGCTGGCTGAAGGCTTGTATTGATGATAAAAGGCTTCACGGCTTTTTCCAAACCTGCCTGATCCTGTCCGTAAAGAAGCACCTGATAAGGATATTGATTTAGTGTTTTCACTTTCTTCATCAATTCTACAGCGTCAATACTCTCAAGACGTTCTTTGGAAACAATGTCTGTCATTCTTGAGTTTTTACCATATTTAGCATAGTTTGAAAGGGCTGCCATGATTCTTACTTTATCTTTCTTAGCAGCAGCTCTTGATTCCAGGATTGTTTTTACGGTCTGAGCATAAATTGCTTTATCAGCTTTTACATTGGTCATCCAGTGGTTCATCAGTTCTACCCCTTTCTTCATATTACTTTCAAGACCACTCAGTGTAATAATCATCTGGTCATTGGAAGTTCTCAGGCTATAGCTGATTCCCAGCTTAAAGAATTCTTCTTTCAGCTGTTCCGGAGTATATTTATCTGTTCCAAGATATTCAAAAAGAGTTCCTGCAATAGAAAGTTCCTTGTCATTATCTGTTCCGAAAGGGAAAACATAACTGATCTGAGCGATCTCATTATACTTGTTCTTTACGAAACTTACCGTCTTATCTTTGATTTTTGAAGTCTGAATAGCCGTTTTAAAATCAATAAATTCTGGTTTGATTTCAGGTACTTTTGTATTCAGAATATCTTTAAGGAAAGGAGACTGAGCTTCTCTGTTCAGTTTAATAGGTGTAATTCCTGGATTCTGTACACGTACAAGCTTGTCATTCACTCCTTTTTCTTTATAAATAACAACATAATTGTCTTTATAGAAATCGTTGGCAAATTTCACTACATCAGCTTTCGTGATTTTATCATACTGATTGATCTCATCCAGCTCCTGTTCCCATGTTCTAACATTGATATAAGAATCATACAATTCAGTTGCTAATCCGTCAGCTGTTTCCCAGCTCTTCATACGCTGAACTTTTTTATCATTTACGATAGCTTTCAGCATCCAGTCCGGAAACTGTCCTTTTTTCACAAGATCCAACTGATCCATCAGAAGTTTTTTAGCTTCATCGAAACTTTGTCCTTCTTTAGGAGTTACTACCAGTCCAAATGTTCCATACATTTTGTAAGGTGACTCATAAGCACCTGCTCCAAGCGTTTTTTGCTTTTGGTTGATATTAAGGTCAATTAATCCAGCATCTCCTCTGTTGCTTAAGATTTCAGATACGATATCTGCCAGTCTTGCTTCCTGAGTTCCATAAGAATCCGTTCTCCACGCAATCGTCATTCTTGGCGTAGTCGGGCTTTTCACAGTTCTTGTCACAATGCTGGTCATCGGCTCTTCCGTAACCATCTTTTTCATTGGAAGTTCTTTGTATTTGAATGCTCCGAAATACTGATCAACTAATTTTATAGTTTTGTCATAATCAAGGTCTCCAACCAATACTACAGCCATGTTATTAGGTACATAATACGTATCAAAATATTTGTGGATCGCTTCCATAGAAGGGCTCTTCAAGTGTTCAGAAGTCCCAATTGTAGTCTGCTGTCCGTTCGGGTGTTTTGGGAAAAGAGCCTGCATCAATGAATAGAATACAAGACGGCTGTCATTGTCCTGAGCTCTGTTGTATTCCTCATATACCGCTTCAAGTTCTGTATGGAAAAGACGCAATACCAATTCTGAAAAACGTTCTTTCTCTACTCTTAACCATTTTTCTAATTCGTTGGAAGGGATATTATTTTTATAAACCGTTTCATCCAGAGATGTATGAGCATTTGTTCCTGTAGCTCCCAAGGAAGAGATCGCTTTATCATATTCATTGGCAATAGCATATTTAGAGGCTTCCTGAGAAACTTCATCAATTTTTTTATAAAGTTCTTTCTTTTTTTCAGGATCCTTTTCTGCTTTATGCTGCTCATAAAGATCAGAGATCTGCTTTAGTAAAACTTTTTCTTTTTCCCAATCCTGAGTTCCCAGATGTGAAGTTCCTTTGAAAACCATGTGTTCCAGATAGTGAGCTAATCCGGTGTTATCACTTGGGTCATTATTGGATCCTGTTCTTACCGGAATATAAGTCTGAATTCTCGGGGCATCATCATTTTTTGCCAAATACACTTTTAATCCATTTTTCAGGGTATACACACGTACTCCGGCTTGGTCATTCTTTACAGTTTCATAAGAATACCCTTGAGCATCTGTCAGCTTTTGGGTCTCAAATTTCTGTGCCATTGCGCTGATCATACAGAAAAGCGAAACAGAAATAAAAAACTTTTTCATAGTTGTTATTTAATAATTATTTTTCTATCCAAATTTCTAGACATTAGTCTTATTTATACAGACACTTGTTACAAGAGAACCGTTACAAGTGGAAATAATAAATCTTAAGAGATCCTTTTAAGATAATTTTATACATGATTAGCTAAAGCTTTCCTTCTCAATGGGAAAAATAAAAAATCCGGTTTTATTATAATGTTGAAGATTTATTGAAGATATCACCTCTATTTCATGATACTAACTCCCTCAGATTTAATATGATTTACATATAATGTATTTTCACTATTTTAGCCACCTGATTAAAAGAATCAAAAACAGGTGAAGAATTTTTCATCTGGAATCTAAAAAAATGAACATTATTTAGATGAAAAAGCAAGACCTGCCTCAAGACGAAAGTAACCTGAAATCCGCCAACATGACAGAAGTTCTGTATGTGACGGATGAGAACGACAACTACACGACAGCAAACAGTACGGGCTGGGATGCCAAGAAAGCTGCTCTGGATGAATCTATGGAGCTTATCTATGAAAGAATTGAGGAAGCAAAGCAAAATGTTGCCCGTAATATAGCAAGTCCTATTGCCTATTTTATGGAACTGAATAAAATGGATCTGGGAGTCCTTGCTTCTTATGTGGGAATGTGGCAATGGAGGGTAAAAAGGCATTTTAAGCCCGGAATATTCAAAACACTAAGCGAAAATGCACTGAAAAAATATGCCGATGCATTCGGAATTTCAGTGGATGAATTAAAAAACTTCAACGGAAAATAAATGAAATGAGGCAAAACACAACGCCCGTTCCATTTGACCAATGAAAAGATACAATCAGCAAATGAAATTAAACTTTGAACACCATCAGACTGCGCATTGCGAAAACGGTGTTGCTTCTAATCTACTGCTTAATAAAGGCCTGAAACTAAGCGAGCCTATGATCTTCGGGATCGGTTCTGGATTGTTTTTTGTCTATCTTCCTTTTTTAAAGGTGAATTTTGCTCCGGGCTTCAGCTATCGTCCGATGCCGGGTGCTATTTTCAGTAAAGCAGCCAAAAGATTAGGAATTAAAATCAAAAGAGAAAAATTCTCAAACCCCAAAGATGCCCAAAAAGCTCTTGAAAGAAATTTGGAACAAAATATTCCGACCGGACTTCAGGTGGGCGTTTTCAACCTTACCTATTTCCCGGAAGAATACAAATTCCACTTCAATGCTCACAACCTGGTGGTATACGGAAAAGAAGACGGAAAATTCCTGATCAGTGATCCTGTAATGGATTATACAACCTCCCTTTCCGAAGCAGAACTGGAAAAAGTAAGATATGCCAAAGGAGCACTTCCTCCTAAAGGACATATGTATTATCCTATTTATGTTCCGGAGAATGTGAATCTTGAAGAAGCCATCAAAAAAGGGATCAAAGATACCTGCAAAAACATGTTGGCTCCCGTACCTCTTATTGGAGTAAAAGCAATGAGATGGGTAGCCAACAGTATCCCGAAATGGGCAGAAAAGAAAGGCACAAAAGTAACTAACCATTATTTGGGGCAGTTAATCAGAATGCAGGAAGAAATTGGAACCGGAGGCGGAGGTTTCAGATTTATTTACGGAGCATTTCTTCAGGAAGCAGCTGTCATTCTTAAAAATGATGAGTTGAAGGAATTATCAAAAGAAATTACCTCTATTGGTGATCTTTGGAGAGACTTTGCCGTAGATATTGCCCGTGTTTACAAAAATAGAAACTCAAAAAGCAATATCTATAACGAACTTTCTAAAACGATGCTGCACATTGCAGATTTAGAAGAAGCTTTTTATAAAAAACTGAGAAAAGCGATCTGATATGGCAGAAAATATGATTGAGATCAAAAACTTATACAAGAAATACAAAAATTCTGATGAGTTTTCTGTAAATGATATCTCTTTGAGCATCAGTAAAAATGAAATCTATGGAATTCTCGGGCCCAACGGAGCCGGAAAAACTACTTTGATTTCTATGCTTTCAGGACTCATAAAACCTACGTCAGGACAATTTACCATCAATGGTTTGTCTCCACAAAAGGAAGGTTTTAAAATCAGAGAAATCATCGGAATCGTTCCACAGGAATATGCGTTATATCCAACCCTTACCGCTAAAGAAAATTTGATGTTTTTCGGAAGCCTTTATGGGTTAAAGCACAACCAGCTCAAAAAAGCCATTGACGAGTCTCTGGAAATCATGGGACTTTCAAAATTTGCCAATAAGCAGGTAGGACAGTTTTCAGGAGGAATGAAACGCCGCTGCAACCTCATCGCCGGCACTCTTCACAATCCTAAAGTTTTATTCCTTGACGAACCAACAGTGGGGGTTGATGTTCAGTCTAAAAAAGCAATTATCGACTATCTTTTGGATTTAAATAAACAGGGAACCTGCATTATTTATACTTCCCATCACCTTTCGGAAGCGGAAGAGTTCTGTACAAAAATTGCCATCATCGACCATGGAAAAATTCACGCTGTAGGAACACCTGAAGAACTTGTTTCACAGATTGCGAATGCCGAAAACCTTGAAGATGTTTTCATTTCATTAACCGGAAAAGAATTAAGAGATGTTGTTGTATAAATTGTGGAGAAGCTTTATTAAGGAAATTCTTCTGCTGAAAAGAGATATCGGAGGAATTGTCATCATCTTTGTGATGCCTTTGCTTTTGATTGTAACGATTACCCTTATTCAGGATTCTACCTTTAAAAACCTTGAAGGATCAAAGATTCCGATTATTTTTATTGATCAGGACAAATCTGAAGTTTCAAAAAATATAAAAGCCGAACTGGAAAACAGTAAAACATTCCAGCTGCTGACCAACTTCAATGAAAAGTCGGCTCAGGATGCTGTTTTCTCCGGAGATTATCAGATGGCGATTGTCATTCCGGAAAATTTAACGAAAGATTTAAATTCCAATATTGATTCTAAAGTTCAGACCATAGTAAGTTCATTCGGACTGGAAGGAGATTCTGCAAAAGTAAAAACAGCAGCTCCCAAAGCAAAAGAAATTCATTTGTACTTTGACCCTGCTACCAATGCCGGATTCAAGAACTCTGTGATGAATTCTGTGAATAAAATGGTTTTTGAGATTGAAAATAAAAAGATCTACAAAGCATTCCAGGATCAACTGGGCACTACGGAGAATCTTGACGAAAATAAAAACCTGATCAGCTTTAAGGAGATCACTCCAAAGAAAGGAGAAATGGATGTAATGCCGAATTCCGTTCAGCACAACGTTCCCGCATGGACCCTTTTTGCAATCTTCTTTATTGTAGTTCCTTTATCCATCAATCTGGTAAAAGAAAAAAGCCAGGGAACAAGTGTAAGAGCCAGAATAAGCCCTACTCCTTATTTTGTACATATTTTAGGAAAAACATTTACGTATCTGATCATCTGTATCATTCAGTTTTTACTGATGGTTGCCGTTGGAATTTACCTTTTCCCTTATATGGATCTTCCCGCTTTTGATGTATCCGGAAAAATGTTCCAACTTGTGACAGTTACCCTTTTTGCTGGATTGGCAGCCATTGGATTTGGAGTTTTATTAGGAACCATTGCTGATACACAGGAACAGTCTGCCCCATTCGGAGCAACGTCTGTAGTGGTTTTGGCTGCTATTGGCGGAATCTGGGTTCCTGTATTTTTAATGCCGGAATTCATGCAGACCGTAGCGAAATTCTCCCCTATGAACTGGGGATTGAATGCCTATTACGATATTATTTTAAGAAACAGCGGAATCGGCGGAATTGCCAAAGAATTGGTATTCCTCTTCTTATTCTATATTGCCACCGTAGCCATTTCCATTTTTTACGAAAAAAAACAAAATGCAGTCTAAAGAAAACACATTAACCTGTACCGAAGAAGTAAGAGTACGATTCAATGAAACAGATCCGCTGGGAATTGTCTGGCATGGACATTATATCGTGTATTTTGAAGACGGAAGAGAAGCTTTCGGACGTCTGCATGGTCTTACTTATCTTGATATTCAGAATGCAGGATTTGTAACGCCAATTGTAAAAAGTACCTGTGAGCATTTTCTTCCTTTAAAATATGGAGAAACATTCAGGATTGTGACCACGTTTATCAATTCCGTTTCTGCCAAGCTTATCTACAGATATGAGCTTTTCAATAAGGAAGATCAATTGGTATGCAGCGGCGAAACGATTCAGGTATTTCTTGATAGTAACGGAGGCTTATGCCTGTACAATCCGGAGTTTTTTCAAAACTGGAAAGATAAAATGGGATTATCATGAGCAAGGAAATTTATATCACAGACTACAATTGTGTAACTCCGTTGGGCTTCACTAATGATTCCAATTGGAATGCTCTTTTGGAAGGAAAATCGGGAGTTGCTTTACATAAAATTATAGACAATCAGGATGCTTTTTATGCTTCTATGATTGATTCTGACAAAATGAATGAAGAATTCAACAGAGTCTTCACTCAGAATACAATCAATTTCACAAGACTGGAAAAAATGCTTCTTTTAAGCTTACAGCCACTTGTTGAAAAACATCCCGTTTCGGAAGACACCGCTTTCATCCTTTCCACCACAAAAGGAAATATCAGCCTGTTAAAAAACCAGCCTAAATTACCGGAAGGCGTTTATTTATCAAAATTAGCAGAAAAAATTGCAGATTTTTTTGGATTTAAAACAAAACCCATCATCGTTTCTAACGCCTGTGTTTCAGGGGTAATGGCAATTTCTGTTGCTAAGAATATGATTCAGGCAGGAAAATACAAAGATGCCTTCGTGATTGCAGGTGATGAACTTTCTGAATTTGTTATTTCAGGATTCAACTCATTTCAGGCAATAGGATCAGGACCTTGCCAGCCTTATGATAAAAACAGAGACGGAATCAATATTGGTGAGGCCGCTGCTGCTGTCTATATAACCAGCTGTCATTCTGACGAAGGAAGAATCCCAAAAACCGAAAAATTAAGATTTAAAGTCCTGGGTGACTCTGCCGTCAATGATGCCAATCATATTTCCGGACCTTCAAGAACGGGTGACGGTTTATATGCAAGTATCAGAAATGCAATGACTGAAGCTCATATTTCTTCAGAACAAATCGATTTTATTTCTGCCCACGGCACGGCTACTTTATATAACGACGAAATGGAAGCTATTGCTTTCAACAGAATGGATCTTCAGAATATTCCGCTCAATAGTATGAAAGGATATTATGGACATTGCCTTGGTGCCTCCGGACTTCTTGAAAGTATTATTTCTATGGAAAGTGCTCTTCACGGCACTCTCCTTCCTTCAAAGAATTTTGAAGAAATGGGAGTTACCCAGCCTTTGAATATCATCAGAGAAAACCAAACTTCGGAAATAAAATACATTCTAAAGACTGCTTCTGGTTTTGGAGGATGTAACGCGGCTGTTGTGCTGGAAAAATGTTAAACTGAAAGTGATGAAGAAAACGAACACCTGTACCATAGAACATTCAAAAATAACCATTGATGGAAATCTTATTTTTGAAAGCCAAAGCACGGTCTTTCAGAAATTTGCCAAAGAAGCTTATAAAAGTTTAGATCTCAGCTATCCTAAATTTCATAAAATGGATAACCTGAGCAAACTGGCTTTTCTTTCCGCCGAAACCATTTTGAAAGACGAAGATCACAGCAGAACTGCTATCGTTTTTGCCAACAGATCATCCAGCCTGGATACGGATTTCAAATACCAGGAAAGCATTAACGATCAGGATAACTTTTATCCGAGTCCTGCAGTTTTTGTCTACACTCTACCTAACATTTGTGTAGGCGAAATCAGCATTAAACACAAAATGCAGACAGAAAATGCTTTTTTTGTGCTGGATGATTTTGATGAGAAGTTTTTAAATGATTATTCTGAACAAATCTTGCAGTCCGGAAAAGCTGACAAAGTATTGTGCGGCTGGGTGGAATTGTATCAGGAAAATTACAAAGCTTTTGTATATTTGCTCACCTTATAAAAATGTAACAATATAACAGTGCAATGATGTAATGATCTTTATGATATACTGAAACACTGATAAATCAACTTAATTATGGAAAACTTAAAAACAGAATTGAAACACAAAATTATTGAAGTTCTTAACCTTGAAGATGTATCTGTAGAAGAAATCAAAGATACTGATCCGTTATTCGGAGGAGGATTAGGGCTGGATTCTATCGACGCTTTGGAATTGATTGTTCTTCTTGATAAAGACTACGGAATAAAATTAGCTGATCCTAAAAAAGGAAAAGAGATTTTCCAATCTATCGATACGATGGCTAAATTCATCGAGGACAACAGAACAAAATAATTATTATTTAAACCTAGGGTTCAAGTCATTGTGCCATTGTGCTAAATAATTCAAGAAAAACTAATTAATGAGTCAAAAAATTGCCATAACAGGAATGGGCATCATTTCCTCCATCGGAAACAATGTGGAGGAAAATCTTATTTCATTACAATCCGGAAAACATGGAATTTCAGATATTGAAATGTTTGAAACCCGTCATGCCGGAGCCATTAAAACGGGTGAAATAAAGCTATCCAATGAAGCACTTGTAGAAAAACTTCAGCTTGATGAAGACAATAATATAACAAGAACGTCTTTATTGGGAATGATGGCTGCCAAAGAAGCTGTAGAAAGTGCCGGAATTTCAGATATCAATAGCTGCAGAACCGGGCTTATCTCTTCTACCAGTGTAGGAGGAATGGATATTACAGAAAAATATTTCTACTCTTACGAAGACTTTCCTGAAAAGCAAAAATATATTGACGCTCACGATGCCGGAAATTCCTCATTGGCTATTGCCGATTATCTGGGATTAAAAGGAATGGTTTCTACCATCAGTACAGCCTGTTCATCAGCAGCTAACGCGATTATGATGGGTGCTAAACTGATTAAAAATGGAGTTTTGGACCGTGTGATTGTCGGAGGAACAGATTCTCTTTCAAAATTCACTTTGAATGGCTTCAATACCCTGATGATTCTTACGGATTCTTACAACACTCCTTTTGACAACAACAGAAAAGGACTGAATCTTGGGGAAGCTGCCGCTTTTTTAGTTCTTGAATCTGAAGAAATCGTTAAAAAAGAAAATAAAAAGGTTCTTGCTTATCTTTCCGGGTATGGAAATGCCAATGATGCACACCATCAGACCGCTTCTTCAGAAAACGGACAAGGTGCATTTTTAGCGATGCAGCAGGCTCTGAAAATCTCCGGATTGGAAAAAGAAAATATAGATTATATCAACGTTCACGGAACCGCTACTCCCAATAATGATTTATCTGAGGGAATTGCTATGATAAGAATATTCGGAGAAAACCAGGTTCCTGAATTCAGCTCTACAAAAGCTTTTACAGGACACACTTTGGCCGCTGCAGCAGGAATTGAGGCTGTATTTTCAATTTTAGCCATGCAAAACAGCATGATCTTCCCGAATCTGAATTTTAAAACAAAAATGGAAGAGTTCGATCTTACACCTGTTACCGAACTGAAAGAGAAAAGCATTAATCACGTGCTTTCTAACTCATTTGGATTTGGAGGAAACTGTTCAACCTTAATTTTCTCAAAATCATGAGTGCAGTATACATCAACAGTGCATCCTGTATCTCTGTTCAGGACACTTTAAACGAAAATATTCTCCAGAATCTTACTCCTGAGAATTCTTCAAACATCATTAAAGCGATAGAACCTAATTACAAAGAGTTCATTCCGCCTGCAATGATCAGAAGAATGTCTAAAACAGTAAAAATGAGTTCTGTAGCATCACATTATGCATTGAAAGAAGCTGGTATTGAAAAATCGGATGCCATCATTGTAGGAACAGGAATGGGCTGCTCGCAGGATTCTGAAAAGTTCCTGAAAAACGTGATTGATAATCAGGAAGAATTCCTTACGCCGACCTTTTTCATCCAGTCTACCCATAACACGGTAGCCGGGCAGATTGCTCTGGGATTACAGTGCCATGCGTATAACTTCACCTATGTAAACACTTCTTCTTCACTTGAGTTTTCGTTGCTGGATGCCCAGCTCCAGATCAATGACGGAGAAGCAAAAAATGTTCTGGTAGGTTCCACAGATGAACAGACAGCCAGAACCATGGAGCTTTACTGCCTAAACAATACCATCAAAAAAGAAACAGATCTTCCTGCAGATTATTTAAACTCTACAACTAATGGAGTGATCTGGGGAGAAGGTGCCAGTTTTTTTGTGGTAGGAAAAGACAAGACCGAAAGCTCGTACGCCAAGCTTAAGAATATCCAAATCAGCAATAAGGTTGAATTGAATGAAGTACAGGATTTTATCCAGAATTTCTTAACTCAAAACAATCTTTCAAATAATGATATTGATGCTGTTATTTTAGGATTCAGCGGAGATGCAGACTCCGATATGTATTATACAAAAGCAATGGATCTGTTTCCGGATTCATCACAACTGTATTATAAACATTTGAGCGGAGAATTTAATACGGCAAGTGGTTTTTCAACCTTTATAGCCTGTCATATTTTGAAGGAACAGCAAATTCCGGAAATCATGATGATCAATTCTGTGAAAAAAGAAAATGTGAAGAATGTACTTCTTTACAATCATCTGGCGGGTGATGATCACAGTCTGGTATTATTGGAAAAGGCATAATTGTTGAAATTGAAAATTATACAGTCTATTTGTCATTCAGAGCACAGACAAAAGGTCTGTGAACAAGGTTCTGAAGTGAAGCGTGGAATCTAAACAAATTAAGTTAAATTAATTGTATTTATCTAGACTCCTACGGAGTGACAATGGCATACAATAAATATTATGCCCATAAAACTCATAATGACCAGTTCAAAATTAAAAAACAGTCAGCAATGAAACACTATCCCTTCATCCTGTTCTACCTTTTCTGTAACGTTTTTATTTATGCGTTTCACGGAAGCTTTTGGGTGTATCTTTTTTGTTTTTTTGCTTTTTCTGCTGTGGTCGTTTGGGGTTCATTTGATATTGAACTGGGATATTTTGTCAATAGTATTACTCATAAACGCACCAGACTCAAAGAAGTTGCTCTTACGTTTGATGACGGCCCTACTGAATTTACGCCAAAGTTTTTAGACCTGCTTAAAGAACATGAGGTAAAAGCAACCTTTTTCTGTATCGGGAAGCAGATTGAAAAATACCCTGAGATGTTTCAGAGAATTATTGCAGAAGGTCATACAATTGGAAATCATACCTTATCACATTCCAATTCCACTGGGTTTTTATCAACTTCAAAAATGATTGAGGAAATTGAAAGATGTGATGAAATCATGAAGAACGTGGGAAATATCAAGACCGATCTCTACAGACCACCTTTCGGAGTGACGAATCCCAACATTGCAAAAGCAATCAAAAAGACAAATAAAATAAGCATCGGTTGGAATGTCCGGTCATTGGATACTATTACTAATGATGAAAATAAAATCTACAGCAGAGTAACCAAGGGCTTGAAAAAAGGAAGTATTATCCTTCTTCATGACACTTCGGAAAAGACCTTTCTGGTACTGACCAATTTATTAGTATTTTTGGAGGACAAAAAATATTCAACCTTTACTGTTGATACAGTGATAAATTCAAATAGAAATGATTAAAAATATTGCTTTCGGAGCATTCTTACTGGTTTCCGGTTTCTTTTTTGCACAAAACACTGCAATGTCAGGAGCTGAAGCCAAAGCATTTGTATCGAAGGTTTCTTCAGACACCAAAGAGATCAAAACGTTACAGAGTGATTTTACCCAGACCAAAAAAATGGATTTCCTGGATAAAAGCATCGTTACCTATGGAAAAATGTCTTTGCAGACACCCAATATGCTGAGCTGGAAATATACCAAACCGTATCAGTACAGTATTGTTTTTAAAAGCAATAAAATCTTCATCAACGATCAGGGGAAAAAATCTTCTGTAGATGCGAAGAGCAAAACATTTGAAAAAATCAATAAACTGATTGTAGGAAGCTCAAACGGAACGATGTTCAATGATCCTGAGTTTACAGTAACGTATTTTAAAAACGGAAATTACAATGTCGCGAAGTTTATTCCCAAGACATCACAGCTTTTGAAATACATCAAACAGATTGAGCTGTTTTTCCCAAAGAACCAATCTACGGTTTCCCAAGTGAATATGACCGAGGCTTCCGGAGATACTACGAATATTGTTTTCAAAAATACAAAGATCAATGCATCAATTCCTGCGTCAGAGTTTTCTTTATAGCCTGATTCTGATACTGGCCGTTTCCTGTAAAACGTATAAGTTAACAGATGTAAAACCTGTCTCCTCTTCTGAAAAGATGGTGGAAAATTTATACTTTTCTTCCGGTGAAGATTATGTCTACAAATGCCAGATGGATATTTATAAAAACCATGTAAGCGGAATTCTGATCATCAAAAAATTGAATGAAACGACACACCGTGTCGCTTTAACTTCAGATTTTGGAAATAAACTGATTGATTTTGAGGTTTCTGAGAATGATTTTAAACTGAATTATGTACTTCCTGATCTGGATAAAAAAATTGTTATCAATTTCCTGAAAAACGATTTTCAGCAGCTTCTGAAAAGAAAATATCCCGTCAATGAAAGTTTCGAGAATGAAAATGCAAAAATCTATCTTTCAAAAATTGAGAATAAAAGCTATTATTTATTCTTCAGTAAAGAAAACAGTTTGCTGAAACAGATCATTTACACGAAAAACAACAAGGAAAAAATCGATTTTACTTTTGATGCAAAAAAGCATATCTTCGCGGATAGCTTAAATCTACAGCACAAGGATTTTAAGATCAATATAAAACTAGTTCAAATAACCGAAACAGAATAGCTCCAACAGGAAAAATTGTACAATATTTGAGCTCTTTTCAGACCTGACTGTATTGTACATTTAATCTTAAAAAATAAGATCATGCAAACCATTCTTACAGACTTTTACACGTTAACATCATACGATAAAACAGAAGACGGAAAGTTTACTGCTCATATCAACCTTAATAAAGATCACGATATTTTCAAAGGACATTTCCCTGGAAACCCGGTGACTCCTGGTGTTTGTATGATGCAGATCATTAAGGAGCTTACTGAGGAATTTACAGGTTCAAAATTGTTCTTAAAAACAGCATCGAATGTAAAATTCATGGCCATCATCAATCCATTTGAGACACCTGATTTACAGCTTCAGCTTGATATTGACGAAAACGGAGAAGATATTAAAGTAAAAAACATCACTTCTTTTGGCGAGACTATTGCATTAAAATTGTCTGTAAGCTATAAAAAATTAACGATATGAAACTTATCTTATCATTCTTAGCAGCATTTGTTTTTTTCTTTCAGTCGGATCTTGAAACGTTGAGAAACAGCTATGCTAAAGCCAACGAATCCAATACCAATACTGCCAGCTTCATTGAAACTGCAGAAAAACAATCCGGTTCTGATGCAGTAACCGTAGGATATAAAGCTGCTGCAAAGATTATGGAGGCAAAAATTGCCAAAAGCAACAGAAAATCATTGGTAAAAACAGGTGCTACAAGTCTTGAAGCTATTATAAAAAGTAACCCCAACAATGCAGAACTTCGTCTGATCAGACTAAGTGTTCAGGAAAATATCCCGAAAATTGTAGGATATCGCGGAAGCCTGAAAGATGATAAAGCTTTCCTACTCAATAATTACAGCAAACAGAATGCAGCATTAAAAGGCTATATCAAAAGGTTTGCTACGCAGTCTAAAACCATTACAGAGACGGAAAGAGCCACTTTAAAATAAAAAAATGTCCCTTGCTGAAGTACAAAATGCAATTTCTGAAAAGAAGATATGCGTTTTAATACCTACTTACAATAATGAAAAAACCCTGAAGAGGGTTATTGACGGTGTTCTTGACTACACCGAAAGTATTATTGTGGTCAATGATGGTTCTACAGATTCTACACCTCAGATTCTTTCTCAATATCCTCAGATTACAGTCATTTCCTTACCGGAGAATAGAGGGAAAGGAAACGGGCTTAAAACAGGCTTTAGAAAGGCTAAAAAGTCTGGGTATGATTATTCCATCACCATTGATTCGGATGGGCAGCATTATCCGGATGATATTCCGGTATTTGTAGAAGCTCTTCTTGAGGAAAAAGAGGAAGTTCTTCTTATTGGGAACCGAAATATGTCTCAGGATGGGATTCCCAAGAAAAGCAGTTTTGGAAACCGTTTTTCCAATTTCTGGTTTTGGTTTGAAACCGGTATCAAGTTGGAAGATACGCAATCCGGCTACCGACTTTATCCTTTACATAAAATTCCAAAGAAATATTTTACCCCAAAGTTTGAATTTGAAATTGAGATCATTGTAAGAACTGCATGGAGACATGTTCCGGTAAAAAATGTTCCGATCAAGGTTTTATATGATCCGGCAGAGCGTGTTTCCCATTTCAGACCTTTCAAGGATTTTACGAGAATCAGTATTTTGAATACCATTTTGGTAACGATTACTTTGCTTTATATTATTCCAAGAAATTTTCTGAATAATTTCAAAAAAAAAAGTTTTAAAAAGTTCATTCAGGAAGATGTCCTAGAAAGTGACGGAAGCAACCGTACAAAGGCATTTTCTATAGCGTTGGGAGTTTTTATAGGACTTTCACCTTTCTGGGGATTCCAGACTCTTCTGGTCATCAGTTTATCTGTACTTTTTAAGCTCAATAAAGTACTTGCATTTGTAGCCTCCAATGTGAGTCTTCCTCCTTTTATTCCTTTTATTATTGCAGCATCTCTGTTTTTGGGAGCTCCATTTGTAAGTGGTGACAGCGATATTTTAAGCCAGGATCTGAACTTTGAACTGATTAAAAATAACCTGCTTCAGTACATTATTGGCAGTTTTATCTTAAGCACCACACTTTCTGCTCTTGCAGGTATGGCTGCTTTTTTATTTTTGAATAAAGTAAGTCCGGAAAATAATTAAAAAAGCCCGGAACAAAGTTCCAGGCTCATCACAATTAGTTATTATAATTCCTATTTAGAAACAATAATCTTTTGAGAATAGTCAATTGAATCGTTATTGACTTTTACGATATAAGCTCCATTGATCAGTTTTTCAGCACTGATTGTATTTTGCTTATTAAGGTTAACGCTTTCCTGTGAAATCAGTTTTCCTGTGAAATCATAGATAGAAACTGTTGTAATTCCTGATAATTTCATATCGGATGGAGTTTTTATCGTGAATTCATTTCTTACAGGATTTGGATAGATGGATATTCCTTTAGAATTGTTGATTTCTTTTACGGCTAATAAACATTCTGCAGGAACTGAAAAGTCTTCTACCTGATCACTTATATCCGCTAAAGGCTGATTCGCACCAAATTCCAAGCCGTTAAGAGCTCCAGCAGAAGCATTTACTCCTAAACCTCTTTTAGCAAATGTATTCCAGATCATACATTTATTTTGTCCTCCTGTAGATGCCTGGTCAGCAGCAAGAATCGCATCTCTACCCTGCGCAAATGTAGGATTACATGGCTGCAATTTAAGAGCATCCATTACCAACTGCAAAACTCTTGCGCTTCCACTATTCGGATCTGCAAGAACATTACTGTTGTATCCATATTTTTCTACATATTTCCAGTTAAGATCCCAAAGCATTGAACCCCAAATAAATCCGATACTGTGAACGTCCGGCACTGTAACAGGAATTCCCTGAATACTTGTACTTATTTTCATACCATTCGTACGTCCGTAAGTATAATCATTGATGGCGAAATCAGGAGAATATTTTGCAGGTCTTATTCCTACTCCAGTTGTAGCCTGTCCTGAAGCAAAAGTTCCCATACCTCTAGCCATAGTAGAAGTATCTCCTGGTCTTGTTGTCATCATCAAGGCAAAGAAATCAGACCATCCCTCTCCCATCTGCTCATTAGATGAAATATAAGATAAACAAGAGCTTCCTGTTCCGGTAAGACGGTTAGAAATACCATGACCATATTCATGGCTGATTACTCCATTATCTAAACTTGCATCTTTATAAACAGCAGTTGTTTTGATTGTTGCATTTCCTACAATACCGTTAGTTAGGTCATTCACTAAAAACTGACCTTCAGTCATACCTACCATAATTGTAGGAATAGTGATGGTAGCATCTGTTCCTCCCATCCCTACAGGTGTATTACTTGACGGGTGGTATTGTATAACCCCTACTGCTCCTGCAGTCTGCAAGTTCTTTGTTTTTACAGCAAAACCACATCCCGCAGCATTTACTACTGCAATTTTTCCGATAAGACTTCCGGCTGTAACTGCAGTACACGCATCAGCTGGAGTAGAAAGAGCAAGGTCTCCTGTCACAGGTGGATTTCCCATAATCTGAGGCCCAAAATTCGCAGTAGTAGCGATAGGAGCTCTGGCAGTATAAGTAGATGGTGAATTATAATAAAGATATCTTACGTTTCCACTTGGCGAAAAAAGGTACATCTGCATCCTTCCGCTTGTTCCATCAACTCCCGGATTAAAGTTAGCATTATTAAGACCGCTGCCATCTCTTGATTCCGATAGAACAGGGTCGTTACCAGCTCCTCCGTTTCCAAAATTGTTTACCTGATAGTTTCTTGCAGATTCTGTAAATCCAAACTTATAAAATACATCGTGCATTTTATTGGAGTTGTAGAATAAATTGGTTACTGCTGCTGAAGTATAGGTAGTGTGGGCAGCCGTTATATCTAAAGGAAAATCAAACGCTCTGTTTGCCCCTCCATCAGGAGAGAATTGTGGTAAGTTGGTATTATTTTCGTCGGTATATGCAAAGGTATTATTACCTCTTGTTATTGTATAATGATTCGTACCGTCAGAATGCCATCCTTCCGGTGAAGCGGTAAGATCCCATGGGTTTGTAAGCAATGTTCTTGCACCAAACGTAGGGGCTTCTGTAGGAAATGCGAAAACGTTATAAGTAGCATTATCAGGGACTAATACAAAATTTGTAGAATTCTTCAGGTTTGCAGCAGCTATATTTTCAGGTAAAAAGGCAGAAAAATTCGGCTCGGATGAGCCAGAGTGATGATCATAGGCTTCATCATGGAAGCTACAAGATAAAGTTGTATTTTCCTGATACAAAATAGAGCCATCATCTGTACTTACGATGGTGTTCCATACATTACCCGTTCCTTTTTCTTCAACATAAAACTGATACCCTAGTATCAATTCTCCGCCTTTTGCAAAATAAACAGAATTAGCCACAATTGGCGTTTCTTTTCCATCGATATTCTTTACAGAAGATAATCCGTTCAGTTTTTGAATTGTACTTGCCACTAAGGCATCTTTTCTACCGCTTTCCTTTCCTTTAATAGCAGAAGGATAGTTTTTAATAAAGGTATCTGCAAAATTTAAAACTTTGCCATCTCTGATTAAAACGTTGGCAGAACTTCCAAAAACCGGAATACCATTAATTGTTTGTTGTATCCCTACAACATCTCCATTTAAGCTCTTCGAAGGGTCTACGTTAATGATTTTAAACACTTTAAGTTCAGGATTCACTCTTTGAAATGATGCTTGAGCAAAATTAACATAGTCCTTAATTGTCTGTTCATATTTTTGTGCGGATAATGCACTCACACTGAAAATAGAACAAAACAACAACAGCTTAACACTTAGTCGAATTTTTTTCATTTAGATTACTTTTAACAAATATTAATAGGTTAGATTTGTTAGTTAGTAGGGAAATAATCTAAAATGTTACAAATTCTTACAATATATATTTAAAAAAATAAACTATACCGAATAAACACATCTATTCTATATTAACCTCATAAAATAAGTTCGAGAATTATTGCAAAATAAATTGGGTAAGATCTTTTAAAAATTGTTCATCTACTTTTCCTTTTGTCTCATAATCTTTTGGAGAAGGTTTTCCTGAACCAGCTATAAATAAATGACTTAACGAAGGATATAATTTAAATACAGCCGTTTTATTATTTTTCAATGTTTCTTTCCAAAGGCTGAAATCTTTCTCGGTCACCTGATAATCTCTCCCTCCCTGTGCAAAAAACATGGGAGCTTTGATTTTTTTCACCTCATTAAGCTGATTGTAGTTTTTTAAATATTGCCAGTATGCAGCAGACTGTCCCAAAGGAAGTTCTTTTGCAGGTGAATTCAAATTAAATTGGGGCGAGTTTAAAAATGCAACCTGTTTTTTTATTTCCTGAACAGCTTCTGCAGGAACTTTAGTTGGATCTATAGCATGAAGATAATTATACTGTTCCACTAATAAATCCTGTAATGGCCTTGCATTCCCAGCCATAAAAATATACTTTGAAACCTGGGCTTTTTTTGCAATTTCAGGCATCATATAAGCTCCCTGGCTATGTCCCAGAATGATAATCTGATATCCTTTATAATCTGCATTATTTTTAAAATAATTCGCTGCATTTACTGCATCATTAATGGTTTCTTCTTCTACAGTAGATTTTTCATTGAATGTTTCCGGGTTTGAATATGACCTTTTATCATATCGGTAAGAAGCAATTCCGTTGCTTAAAAGGTATTCTGCAATATCTTTAAACGGCTTGTTTTCTCCCACTGTTTCATCTCTGTCATGTGCTCCGGAGCCATGAACAAAAATAACCAGCTTCTTTTTATTGTTGGAAGGAGGTATCAGTAATGTCCCGTTCAATTCAATAGCATCACTCTTTATTTTCAGGGTGGTTTTCTCATCTGGTTTTTCAAATGTTTTGTGAGGAACTAAAAAGAAACCCAGCAATTTATTACTCTCATTAAAAGTAAGCTGAACATCAAGTTTTGTTTTTTCAAATTCTGTATAGTAATAGTAAATACTGCCTTCATTGTTTACTTCAAGGATATTTTTCAATCCTCCAATCTGCCCCTGAAGCTGTTCGGTAACGGCTTTAAGCTGTTCCACCGGAATCTGTCCTGCTACGGAAGGATCAAAATAAGAATGTGCTTTTTCTATGTTTTTATCTATCAATAAAGCTTTGATGAAAGTATTACCAATCTCTTTCCTGTCCTGAGAAAATGATAAAAGAGAGTATACGGTAAGAAATAGGGTTAAAAGTTTTTTCATAATCAATTATTTAAAGACCACATCAGCGAATGATAATGGCGTAATCATTATGGTGACAAATATCGCAATAATTACCAGAGCTAACTGTGTGATATGGTAGGTTTTTTCTTTTTCGTCGTCTTTGATTTCAAAAGTAAATTTTATTTTATCAGGTCTTCTGATAATCAACCAGATAAACAGAAGAATGGCCAGATTCATAACTACAGGGAATACAAGAAATATTTTGCTTCCATAATTATCTTTCATATTTCCATAACCGTGAATAACGATAGTATCTGGTATTGAGCTATATACAGTATACAAATACACTGAATAACAGATAATAATGACAAAAGGAATACAGAACAGCAGTTTTATATATTTGGGGATCATTTCAGTTTCTTTAAAGTTTTCTTCAGGTATTTTTCTATATTTTTTCTGTCGGGAACGGTTGTAATTTCTTTCGTCAAAGCTTTTTCAAACTCAATTTTTGCCTTCGAATATTCTTTTTTGCTAAAATAATATTTTCCTGACTGATAATAGACCTGCCAAAATTCAGGGTTCATAGCCTGATACGATGGGATTACATCATCTGTCAACACTGTGTTTTTATCATCAGCAGCCTCATTGATTTCTTTACCGTACATTTTAGACCGTTCATAGTTTTGAAATTCTTCAGAATCGGCAAACGGGTCTCTTGCAATGTTCAATCCTGTTTTCGCCTGCAGACTTTGTGATAATGGTTTGCCGGAAAAAATTTCATTCAGATCATAACATACAAATTCTCCCAGCTGATAAGGATTGGAAGATACCCAAACCAATTTTTTCTGAGGTGAAAATATAACGGCATGATGAGCTAAAAGCTGATTGAGTGCTTTTTCATTACCATATCCTATTTGTTTATCTTCCAATCCGGATCTGCTTCGTAAAATAGAAGCCATCTTTTCGGGAGTGAGCTTCTTTTCTTGCTGCAAAAGCTCCTGAAGTTTTTCATAACGGTATTCGGAATGACTTTCTTCAATTTGCTTTTGATTTCTTTTGTCATCTTTATAGGCATCAGACTGAAAGTGATTGGTACAAAGAACCCTGCTGGTATTCTGCACTCTGTACACTCCGAAATTTTTAGGTGAAACTTCAATAATCACAGCATTTTTGTCTGCAGCACTTCCCACAAGAATGGATTCTGAAACGAATACTTTTCTTTTTTTAGCAATAGCAATCGCTTCCTCAATATTTTTAGCATACTGCAGAATTTCCCTTGTTACAAGAGAAATAGGAGTCTTTGCCGTCAGAGGAATCTTTGATTTTCCGGCATTAATTGTTACTGTGATTCCTTCTTTATTCATTCCGGAAACTACACCAATCATTCCTGGCCAGCTTACAGACATGTAAGGTATTCCTTCCTCCGGCTGAACAAATTCTACCAGTTTATTTTTAGCAAAATCATCCCCTACATAAAAATCGAAATTTCTTCCGATTAACAGATCACCATCTTCGGTATTTTCGTTCCATACAGCAAGAGAGGTACAACCTACCATAGCCAGATCCTGCATTGCATGTCCAATATCGTGAGCGCCGTGCAGATAAAGGTTTCTTAAATATTTAGGGGCAATAAAATTATACTGATCGGATGAATATTGTGCCAAGCCATACAATTCTGCCTGATAATCTTCTCTTACATTGAGGTACATTTTTCTGTTGTACCATTTTAAAAAAAACCTTAACAATCTTTGTCTGAATTTTGACGGCACAAAACCTTCCACTTTTGAAAAGAAAATACCTTCCTGTTGCTGCATTAAACTTTGCGTCAGTGCTCCATTGTTATAACCAAGCTGCAAAGGATTTCCTTTAATATAAAGTTCCCAGAGCTGCTGTTTATTTTTAGTAAGATAATTCTGATTGTAGCTGAAAGTACTGTCATCGATTTTATTTACTTTCGGAATCTCCAGAGAATATTGTTTTACATCGGGAATATGTTTAAGAGACTTCGATATTCCGCAGGAAGTGAAGAAAAAACAAAAAGTAAGATAAAAAAGAGCTCTTCTATAGGCTGAATGAAAGGTATTCGTTTTTTTCACTTTAATTTTTATTAATCGTTTGTGTCAGCCTCTTGTCTATCGTTTCTTTTCCGAGAATCTCCGCACAGGTATTAAAAGCTCCAATGGTAACACCTAAAATCCCATGCATATTAACAGATTGTCCGGTAAGAAACAGATTATCAATTTTGGTACGGGGAGAAACCATTGTTTTAAGGGGATTCTCTGAGCATTTCATGTATCCGTACATATTTCCTTCAAAGTTCCCGATATAGTCTCTGTAAGACAAAGGAGAAGAAGTGTATATTGTTTTAATGGCATGCCTTAGATTGGGAATTTTCTTTTCTAAAGCGTCAAGCAGTTTTTCTGTTTTTTCTAGCTTAAATTTTTCATAAGCGACTCCTCTTTCATGTTCATCCGCTACGGTATTGAAAGTATTCTCCCATTCTTTAACCTCATCAAAATCCATATAAGAAATAGCCGTAAGGCTTTCTGCGAACTGTGGATGATGCTTTGAAGGGGTGGAAGAAAGCATGTATGTTTCCGGCCATGCATCTTTTCTGTAACGGAATGCATTCCAGACTTGTTCTTCTGACGAATAATGATATCTGTTATAATTAAAGTTAGGAAGGCTCTTAGGTTGTAAGACCAGATAAATACTAAAACATGATGAAACCGGTTTCCAACTTAAAACCCTGTTCAGAAAGGACTTTTTCAGTCTTTCCTCTCCTATCAGCTTAATCGTGGAACGAATCTCAATATTGGAAATAAATTGTTTTGCGGTGTATTCTTTTCCTGTTTTGGTTTTTACAGATATGAGTTTATTATTTTCATTAAAAACAAATTCAGAAACTTCCGAGTGCTTGTGTACTTCTGCACCATATTTACGAAGTTTTCTGATAAGAAGTTTAGAAATCTGGCTTCCTCCTTTTACACATTTATAGGCACTTTGGATATAAGAGTTTACCGTTAAAGCATGTACATAAAAGGGAATGTTCTCAGAATCTCCGGCGTATAAAAAATTAGATCCCAGTAAAACCGACTGAAGTTTTTTGTTGTGGGTAACAGATTCTATAAATCTTTTGGTGTTGAGATGCAGGATTTCTTCGTTGTAGCTGTCTTTTCCCACCACATGATATCTTGGAAACTGGCTGCATACATACTGAATCTCTTCACAGTAGTTTTCAAGGTTTTCTTTTTCTTCGGGGAAGTATTTTAAAAGCTGTTCTACGAAATTTTGATACCCTTGTGCATGTGGATATTCTATTTCGTCGTCTCCAAAGCTGATTCTGTCATAGCCGTCTTCATCCATCAGCTGAAGTTCAAGATCATCCATGATTTCCAGGTAGGAAAAGAATTGGTTCAAATTCTGCCCTTTACTCAATCCTCCTAAATAATGGACTCCGGTATCAAAGATAAGTTTGTCCCGTGAAAAGGTCTGCAGATTTCCTCCATATTGGTTATTCTTCTCCAGAACGCATACTTTCAGGCCTTCTTTCGCCAAAATAAGAGCTGAAACAAGACCTCCCAATCCGCTTCCGATTACAAGTATGTCGTATTCTTTCTTCAAAAGAGAATGTGCTTTTAATAATTAAGAAACAGGGAATTTAAGATATTTAAAGATTACTTTAGTAAAGTAAGCATAGAAATTTCATTGTTGATCTTAAATCTCAGTAAATCTTAATGGTTTTTAGTTTTTTATTCGTTTTTATGGGATAAAAATAGAAAAATTAATCAACATCATCCCAAAAATCAAAATAATTAAACCATTGAAGGGGATATTTTTTCACCATGGTTTCAAGATTATCAACATAAGACTGTAAAAGTCCCTGTGAATCACGGTTTTTGATATTCTGGGCTACTCTTGCATACAGATGGTAATGAAGATTCTTTTCCTTCATCACATAAACATATACTACGGGAACGCCTAATCTAGAGGCAATCAGAAATGGTCCAGCCGGAAATTTGGCACTTTTTCCAAGCAATTCAGCTTCCAGATATTTGGATCCTTCAAAATAACGGTCTCCTGTAAAGCAGATCAATTCATTCTCAGACAATGCTTTATTGATCTCAAAGATATGCGACATGTCTTCTTTAACATAAATGAACTTAATATTGCTCTCTTTTACAGCAACACTTTCCAGATATTCCTTAATTACGGTTACTTCCTGATCTGTAGTCACCAGATTGATCTGACAGTCGAAGTCAATATCTGCGAAAAAATGTTCAGCAATTTCAAAATTACCGATATGCGCACTGATCAGCACCCCTCCTTTTTTGGCTGCTAAAAGATTTCTGAGGTTTTCAATGCCGTCAAACTCATAAGTATATTTTTCTCTGAGCCCGGCAGAAATAGCAGTTTTATCAATCAGAACTTTCCCGAAAGTAAAATAGCTTTTAAATATAGAAGCTTTGGATTTCCAGTATCCGTAGTTCAGTCTTTTCTGAAAGTAGTAAAGAATGTATTGGTTGCTTTTCTTCTGGAATAATGAGTAATAGGCTGCCACAAAGTAAAGCACGCCATATGAACTTCTGATTCCGATATTTCTAATACACCAGACGAATATTCTGTATCCGAGTACTGTTCCTTTAGATTTACCTTTCCACTTGTTCATATATAGAATTTATTATAACAGAGAACCAATGTAGCAATACCTTTTTTAAAGCGTCTGTTATCAGATCGCTGCGATATTATTACATTGGCACTTTTTATAGAATAAAGATTTACTTAATAACTAAGCGTTTTTTTCAGCAATCTTATGTTCAATCGTTGTATAGAAATCATCAAATGTTATCATTTTCTTGAAATCTGCTTCTCCTAATTTCACTCCGAAATTAGATTCGATTACGACTACCATGTCGATATAATCCAGGCTGTCTAAGCCTAATGTATTTTTAAGGTTGGCATCATTACTGATTTCATCTCCATCAACCTCGAATTCATTGACCAGAAAATCATTAACAATGGCAACTATTTTTTCCCTTTCCATGTTTTTAATCAAATTTTTTAACTATTAGTGCAGAATTGGTTCCCCCAAACCCAAAAGAATTCGACAAAAATACATCAATTTTTTGATTTTTTGTTTTTGCGACTAAATTTATCTTTTGCGCCTCGTTATCAGGATTTTCCAGGTTAATATTTGGAGCTACAAAATCATTCTGCATCATCAGAATGGAGTAGATAACTTCACTTGCACCTGCCATCCAGCACTCGTGTCCGGTCATCGATTTCGTAGAACTTACCGGAACTTCACTCCCGAAAATTTCATAGATTGCTTTTGCTTCGTTGGCATCACCAATCGGAGTAGAAGTTGCATGAGCATTGATATAATCGATGTCTGAAGCTTTTAATCCTGACTGCTTTAACGCTCTGTCCATTGCTAAAGCCGGGCCGTCCACATTGGGTGTTGAAATATGTCCTCCGTTTGAAGAGAAACCATACCCGATAATCTCTGCAATGATCGGAGCCCCTCTTCTTTGGGCAGATTCTAAGCTTTCTACAATCAGACTGGCTGCGCCACCACTTGGGATCAATCCGTCTCTTTCTGCATCGAAAGGTCTGGATGCTTTTGTGGGTTCATCTTCTTTGGCAGAAAATACTCCCAATCCGTCAAAGCTTGCCATGGAATACTTGTTGGTTTCCTGAGCTCCGCCACAGATAATCATGTCCTGAAAACCATTTTTGATCATCATATAAGCCAGTCCTAGAGAATGAGATCCACTTGCACAGGCTGCACTGATGGTAAGATTGATTCCTTTCAGTTTAAAAATAGTTGAAAGGTTCATCGTTACGGTTGAGTTCATTGATTTGAAGATCGCTCCCGATCCCATCAATGTTGTATCTTTCTTTTCCCTTGCAATGTCGATAGATTCTACGACTGCCTGGGAAACACTGTCGTTTCCATATAGGATTCCCACTTCATGAGAATCTAAGAATTCTTCATTCAGATTCGCCTGTTTTAAAGCATCAATGGTAGCAAGGTAAGCATATTCGCTTTCTTCTCCCATACTGATACGCTGGCGTCTGTTTAAAAGGTTTTTCAGATCGGGTTTCGGAACAACTCCTGTAAGACCAGATCTGAAACCGAATTCTTTTCTGTCTGGATCTAAAACAATACCGGATTTTCCTTGATATAGGGATTCCCTGACCTCTTCTAAAGACGTCCCGATGCAGGAATAAATTCCCATTCCGGTAATTACAACCCTATTTTCCATGTTATGAATAAATTCCTCCGTTAATATTAATCACTTCTCCTGTAATGTAAGAAGATTTTTTAGATGCTAAAAATGCTACAAGATCTGCCACTTCTTCTGCTTCCCCGAATCTGTTGGCCGGAATCATTGCTTTCAGTTCTTCTTCATTAAAATCCTGAGTCATATCTGTTTTGATGAAACCTGGAGCTACAGCATTTACGGTAACATTTCTTTTGGCAACTTCCTGAGCAAGAGCTTTTGTAGCACCTACCAAAGCTCCTTTTGCGGCAGAATAATTAGTCTGACCCGCGGTTCCTTTTACTCCTGATACGGAAACCATATTGATGATTCTTCCGTATTTGTTGCGAAGCAGCTTTTGGATAAAGAAATTGGTTACATTGAAGAATCCGTCCAGACTTGTATTGATCACATCGTTCCAGTCTTCTTTCTGCATCCACATAAAAAGACCGTCTCTTGTGATTCCGGCATTATTAACGATTACTTCTACCACCGCGTCAGGATTTTTCTCCTGCCATTCCGTTAAAACAGCTTGGGTTTCTTCGGTATTTCCTACATCAAATTTAAGGATTTCTCCAGTAGCTCCCGATTCTTTCACTTTAGCCAATGTTTCGTTTGCTGCCGTTTCGTTTGAAGCGTAGTTGATAAGAATGTGATAGTTTTTCTCTTCAGCCAGTTTTATACAGATTGCTCTCCCGATTCCTCTGGAGCCTCCTGTTACAATTGCACATTTCATGCGTTAGTGTTTATATCGTTTTTAGTTTTTTTAAGTTGAGTTGTATACCTTTCTTTAAAAGACAATTCATGGCAGCTAATAGTTACATTCCCTTCAGATATTTCTTTACGCCTTCCAGATATGGATACATTACCATATCATCGGAGAAAGCAGGAATAATCTTTCTGATATCATCATACAGTTCTTTTGTAGATGATGAAACTTGATCCTGGAATCCAAGATATTCTACAGCCTGAATAATCGTAATAGCCTCAATGGCCAATACTTCAAAAGCATTTTCAATGACTTTTCTGCAAATCACTGCTGCATTTGTACCCATACTAACGATATCCTGATTATCATTATTGTTTGGAATACTGTGAACATACATAGAGTTCGACAGCATCTGGCTTTCTGCCGTAGTAGAAGTTGCCGTAAACTGCACCCCCTGCATCCCGAAATTGAAGCCTAATTTACCTAAATTCACAAAAGGAGGCAAAATTTCATTGATTTTAGCATTGAGAAGATAGTTTAACTGTCTTTCTGCAAGCATGGTCAGTTTGGTTACCACAATTTTCAGTTTGTCCATTTCCAGAGAGATATAATCACCATGGAAGTTCCCTCCATGATAAACATGCTGGTCTTCAACATTGATAATTGGATTATCATTCGCTGAATTGATCTCATTTTCAAGAACTTTCTCTGTATATTCCAATGTATCCAATACCGGACCTAAAATCTGAGGTACACATCTTAAAGAATAATATTCCTGAACTTTTTCCTTGAATACTTTTTCCTGTTCTTCGAAGTGGGTATAAAGGTGATCTTCTCTTTTTCTGATCAGTTTACTGTCTGCCAGGTGAGCACGCATTCTTTCTGCTACTTTCTGCTGACCATAATGTCTTTTCGTTCCGTTCAATGCTTCTGACAAGTGATCATCATAAGCCTGTACAATTTCATTGATTGCACAAGAAAGTCTTAGGGAAATATCTGTAAGCTGATTCGCTTTATAAGCATTCACAATACCAATCCCTGACATTACGGAAGTTCCGTTCATCAAAGCAAGACCTTCACGGATCTCTACTTTTATCGGTTCTAATCCTTCCGTTTCAAAAACGTCTTTGGTAGATTTTCTTTCTCCTTTATAAAAAACTTCTCCTTCTCCAATCAATACCAAAGCCAGGTGGGCCAGCTGAACAAGGTCACCGCTTGCTCCTACTCCTCCATGTTCAAAGATCAATGGAATAATATCTCTATTGATCAGTTCCTGAAGAAGATAAATGACAGACTGATGCACTCCCGAATTCCCTAGTGACAAGGTATTCAGTCTTGCCAGCATACATGCTTTTACTTCTTCTGCAGGTAAAGGGTTTCCGATTCCTGAAGAATGGCTTCTGATAAGGTTATACTGAAGCTGGTGTGTATCTTCATCACTGATTTTAAACTGAGCCATCGGCCCAAAACCGGTGTTCACACCATATATTACTTTGTTTTTTGAAAACTCTTTTAAAAACTGAAAACTTTTATCTACTCTTGACAAAAGTGATTCATCCAGTTCTATTTTTTCATTCTCAATGATAATTTTTTGAAAGTCTTTCAGTTCTAAAAAGTTATTTATTTTCATCAATTAAAAGTAATAGTTGATAATTTTGTAAAATATTAATTATTTGTCACTAATTTTGCGGCAAAGATAAAAGTTATTATTAAAATAAAAAATCAAAGATGAGCAAAGAATCTGTTGACGTTCTTGTAATCGGAGCCGGACCCTCCGGATGCGTGTCTTCTTCGTACCTGAAGAACAATAACGTCAGCGTAAAAGTAGTTGAAAAGACAAAATTCCCGAGGCTGGTAGTCGGAGAAAGCTTAATTCCAAGGGTTATGGATCACTTTGAGGAGGCCGGACTTTTCCCTGCATTAGACAAAATGGGCTTTGAAAAAAAGCTTGGGGCTCGTTTCCTTCGTGGTGATGAGGTCTGCATTTTTGATTTCAGCAACAAATTCGGGGAAGGCTGGGACTGGACCTGGCAGGTTCCGAGAGCTGATTTTGATAATACTCTTGCTCAGGAGGTAATTAATAAAGGGATTGATCTTGAGTTTGAAACCGAAGTTATTGATATCAGGTTTGATGGTACAAATTCTGTGACTACAGTAAGAAATAAAGATGGAGAAACGAAAGAGATCCATGCTAAATTTGTTATTGATTCCAGCGGCTACGGAAGAGTACTTCCCCGTCTGCTTGACCTTGAAAAACCTTCAAAACTGTCTCCTCACTCTGCTATTTTCTCTCATGTAAATGATATTAACAGAGAACCGGGAGAGGAAGGAACTTTGATTTCTTTTGACATTATTGAAACTGAAGTATGGCTTTGGGTTATTCCTTTTTCTAATGGAAATACCAGTGTGGGAATTGTAGGTCCTACTGAATATATTGACAAATTATCTGAAAACGGAGATGCTGCAGAAGCTTTAAGAAAGGCAATTTCTCTTTCAGATTATTATGTAAAACGTTTTGGAGAGGTAGATTTTCTTTTTGAACCTAAACACCTGAAAGATTATTCATGTTCGGTTAAAAGTTTATTCGGGGACGGATTTGCTTTAACGGGGAATGCTTCAGAATTCCTTGATCCTGTATTTTCTTCGGGAATGGCTTTTGCCACAGAATCCGGAATGCTGGCGGCAAAACTGGCATTAAGACAATTAAACGGCGAAAAAATTGACTGGCAGACAGAGTACTCAGATTATATTTTATATGGTGTGGATGTTTTCACCACGTATGTAAAAGAATGGTATACGGGAAATCTTCAGGAATTATTTTTCCACCAGCCGGAAAACCCGGACGTAAAGAAAAAGATCTGTGCTGTTTTAGCAGGCTATGTCTGGAATAAAGACAATCCTTTTGTGAAAAAGCATGATACAGTGATTAAAAATCTTGCCAACCTGATCAAATTAGAAAAACAGGAACAGCAAAACCAAGCATAAAAAAACGGTCTGAATTTTCAGACCGTTTTTTGTTATTTCATAGATTTTTTGATTTCTCTTCCCAGATATCTTCCAGTAGATTCATAAGCTGCCGCTATTCTCCCGTACTCCATTACAAATTCTTCATTCTGCACAAATTTATCAAACTTTTTAAGCTCTATTTCAGCTAAAACAGCAGAAGGATTATTGGTTTCTATCAGTTTTATTTTACCTGTTATTTCAGCGGTCATTGCAGTAAGCCCCGCATGCCATCCCGGAAATATCCAATGGGTTTCTACCAACAGCGTATATTTTGCAGAAGCATCTTTTTTAAATGAAATATTCTTATACGTCTTATTAAGTCCTTTTGCAAAATAATTTGCATACTCATTTTTATATTTTTCCCATTCTTCAATCCATTTTTTCCAGGCCTCTTCTCCTCTTTTAGGATTGTCAAGAACTTGTTTTTTTCTGTTTTCAAGGTATTGAGCTTCTGTAATATTTTCTTTCATAAACAGAACATTCTCAAACTTAACCTCAACATTTACTTCGGTCTGATCTTTCAAAACGCCAAGACTTCCGGCAACTATTTTCATTTTCTCTTGTCCGAAAGCTGTAGTCATTATAATGACAAAGACCAGCAAGAATAACTTTTTCATATGGTATTAGTTTTTTATTTTAAAAACCCAAAGATATTTACTTTTATTAATAAATGACCATAAAAAAACAGTCTGAATTTATCAGACCGCTTTTTGTTATTTTGTAGCTACTTTAATTTCTTTTCCCAATTTTTTACCAGTAACTTCATAAGCTGCAGCTATTCTTCCGTACTCCCATGCAAATTGTTGATTCATTTGCTTACCTCCTATTTTATCTGCCTGCAATTTCATAACCACTTTTGAAGGATTATCAGTTTCCACAAACTTCATATCTGCTGTTAATTTTGCCTCCTGAGAACCTATCATTCCGCCATACCAACCAGCATAAATCCATTTTGCATCAACAATCAAAGTATATTTTGTCTGTGCATCCTTTTTGAAAATTATTTTTTTTGATTTTCCATTGATCCCTTTAAGAAAATAGTCCAAATATTCAGATGTTTTAAACTGTCCCCATTGATAAATCCAATTCTTCCAAACAGCTTGGTTTTTTTTTGCTGTGATGTCTGCCTCCCTGTTTTCTAGATATTGAGCTTCTGTAAAGTTTTTTTCCTGATAAGTTGCATTATCAAATACCAATTGAACATTTACCTCAGTTTGATCTTTTAAAAAGTCAAAATTTCCTTGCTCAAAATTAATTTTATTTTGGGCAAAAGTTGTGGTTGCAATAGATAAAAAAAGCAACAATAATAATTTTTTCATCGTGTATATATAATATTTAAGCCGCCAAAGATATATAAAAAGGGGGCCATCATTTATTCTTTCGATTTAATTTCATCTCAAATCAATAAAAGTAATTGGTTTTCTGCTGTTTGGATTAAAAACTGTTTTAGACAGAATATCAAAGTCTATGATTTCAATTTTCGGGCTTACTCTCAATTTTGCACGGAAATGATCTCTTACTTCATTGACAAACCCTTCGTGTTCTGCTTCAGTACTTAATTTGATGATAATTTCATCCAACCCTATTTCATTAGCCTGAATAACGATTTGATAACATAAAATGTTGTTAAAATCATTCAAAATATCATTCATCGCAGGAGGATACAATGTTGTCCCCTTATATTTGATCATTTGCTGTTTTCTTCCTACTACAGGTCCTAACCTCATCGTATTTCTTCCGCATTGGCATGGTTCATAATGGGCTTTTACAAGATCTCCGGTTTTAAACCTCAACAGAGGAATAGCTTCTACTCCTAGCGTGGTAATCGTCAGTTCTCCACTTTCTCCATCTTTTACAGGATTTCCTTCATCATCTAGAATTTCTGTAATGATGAGTTCCGGGTGGTGATGTCCTCCGATCTGGAATTCACATTCTGTAAAAGCGGTACTCATTTCGGTAGAAGCATAGGTGGAAAAGAGTTTTATATCCCACTTTTCTTTAATTTTCTGCGAAAGAATATTATCTGTAAAATCCTGGTTTTTGATACTTTCTCCGATACATACAGCCCCGTAAACACTTGAATTTTTATAATCCAATCCATGTTTTTCGGCATAATCAATCATTTTCAGCAGAAAAGAAGGCACGGTGATCAGATATTTAGGTTGATATCTGAAAATTGAATCCCATTGAAGTTCGGGAATTCCGGGTCCCATTCTTACCACACTTGCACCCATTTTTCTTAAACCCAGAAAATAGGCAAGACCTGCCATAAATCTTTTATCTATGGTGGTAATCATCTGAACCACATCTCCTTTTTGAATCCCTGCACAGGCGAAAGATATCGCTTCATTGTAAGCCAGTCTCTCAAGATCGCTGTCGGACAATCCGAAAGTAACCGGATCTCCCAACGTTCCGGAAGTGGTACTGTAATCGACAATTTTATCCGGTGTTATGCAGAAAAAATTATTATTATACTGCTGAAGATCATTCTTTGTGGTGGTAGGAATCTTCTGAAGATCTTCCAACATACGGATGTCAGCAATATTGATAGTATTTTCTTTGAACAGTTTCTGATAAAAGGGTGAATGATTCTCAAGATAGGTCAAAAGCTCACGAAGTTTTTCTTCCTGAAATAGTTTGATTTCCTGAGTCCCTGCTTTCTCGATTAACGGATGAAATTCCAATGATTTTAATTTTTAAAAGGCAAATTTATTTAATTAAAATGAAAAGATTTAAAGATTCAACTTTTAAAAGATGATTTATCTCTGAAATGTAAAGGTTTGTGTATTGGCATTCCCAGCAGTATTAGCTGTGGTTACTTTTAAAGTATGGGAACCAGTTCCTTTCGGGCATCTTTCATCGAAAGTATAAACAAAATTATCTTTTACACGGGCAAATCTAAGCCATTTCCCATCCAGCTCGGCCCGGAATGAAACAATATCTCCAATTTTCGAGGTTCCTTTTAACAATAATGAACTGTTATTAACCAATGCTCCTTCTGTCCAGCCTGATGAAACAGAAGGCAGATTATTGTCTATTAATAATTTTGCAGTGCCCAATCTATTGAATTTTCCTTCTGCCCAATCACCACTCCATTTTACCTTAACAACAGTATTATCACTGCCATAATCAAGGAGGATAACGGCTTTATCTTTCTCTGTATTGGTTAATTTTCTATTGGGTTTTATTCTCAAAATATATTCATCCTGAACAGGAATGTACGGACTCTGTAAAATAATGCTATTTGAAACAGCATTCTGATTGGCATCCGGCTTTTCATAGGCATTAAAATTCACAGCATCATACATGGCATTTTTACTGAAAGCAATTTCAGCATTTTCTGTGGTAATAGTTTTCGCTTCGTTAGCCATTATTGTTTTTGCAGTAGAAGATATTTTGTCTGAGGTTTTGTTTAACTGAAGTTTTGTTGTTAAACGGCTTGTATTTCCTTTAACATCTTTGAGGACAATTTCAATGGAATGAACATTTTCATCCTGAAGTTTGATAATCCCGGTTAAATTTGGAAAGCTATAATTCTGTAGTTTCATTCCCGGTAAATCAGCTAAGTGCTGAATTCCCATTTTATCCCTGATAAATTTGGTATAATCTATACAACCGTTGATATATCGCGTGTCATCATAGTGGATTTTATCAATTTTAAAACTGTAAATCAGCTTGCCATCCATCAATAGTTCTGCATTATAAATCCCAAGATTAAATCCTTGATTAGCTTTATCAACGGCTTTAATAGCAAAACTTATTTCCGGAGAATTTACCTGAACAAGATTAGAAGTATAAACATTTCCTGCTTTTTTAACAGCAACACCATTCGCACCAGGTTCATAAGTACTGAAACGTCGGTCATACCAATACAATCCACTTATAATAGGTGCTATATTATCAGGAATAGCAAAACCAAAAAGTAACGGATTAAGGCATTCTTCTGTTTTGGTATCTCTTATTTCAAAATGAAGGTGTGGTCCTGCAGATCCTCCCGTATTTCCACTCAAAGCAACTCGCTGTCCTTTCTCCACAGGAAACTGTCCGGGTTGAAAAGTAATGTCTTGCTCCCACTTTTCGTCTTTATATTGTTTTTCCTTTACATATTCATCCAGTTTACTAAAGTATTTATTCAGGTGGGCATATACCGTAGTATAACCATTGGGATGTGTGATGTACACTGCATTTCCAAATCCATATCGCTCCACTTTTATCCTGCTTACATAGCCATCTGCTGCTGCAAGAACCGGTAAATTCTCCTGGCTATTGGTTCTCAGATCCAATCCCATATGAAAGTGATTCGTCCGGACTGCTCCAAAATTGGCCGCCAGCTGCATGGGAATATTTAAAGGATTTCTGAAATAATTCTGAGGATAGCTAGTTTGAGCTTGTACAATGCTTGTGTTGATAAAACAAACAAAAAGCATCAGGTAATAATAGATTTTCATACAGCATTTGGGTTTATACGTCTATTAAATGTACAAAATTCCGGCCAATGAGCGGTTGTTATCATAATCTGTTTTTAGAATCACTTTTATTTTTATACGCCAAGTTTTGTCGTTTCCAGCATTGATATTTGCCTCATAAAGATTCAGATGAAAGAATGATTTCTTTTGATCTGATTTTATTTTCCAACAACCAGAACATAAAAATAGTATTAATGAAAAAACTTAAAGATGAATTTTAAAGACCCTTTAAAAAAGATGGACGATTTTGACAGAATCAGTCGGGAAATATGGGCAGATATGAAAGGAGAAAAAGTGGCTACCAATTCCGTAGAACCTTTTTTCACCAACCTTTGGGTAGACGAGGGAAAACTTTTCAGAGTGCTTGCTTCTTCCACAGATTTCAACACTTATCTTTTCGATGCAAGGAAAAACTTTATCAACTATTCGCAAGAAGTAGAAAAAGTAAATCTGAAAGAAATCCCTCCTGCGAAAATTGATAATGTAAGGGTAAAGGCCAAGATGATTGAAAAATTAGTCATACAGGAGCCTAAAATAGACCCGAAACAGTTTGAAAACTCTTTTTTAGAACGTATTGATAAAAAAGTATGGGTCAGTGTAAGCCCAGGCTATATTGATCCTAAAAACTACACCCATCACACAGAAATAGGAATCAGAGAAAGAAACATTAGCTGTACCATCAATATTCCTTATCGTGAATATAACAGAGAAGCCACCCAGACCGTAATAAACGAAGTAGAAACCACTATAAGCTATTCTTCGAAATCACCTGATGCGATAAAAATTAACCTCAGCGATGTGGAAGATTATATGGATATGATCACTTATCTTTTTCCTTATCACCGAGAGATGGCGCAAGTAGGTCTGATTGCCCACTTTGAGGAGGCAGGAAACGGGCTTACCACAATTGATGATCTGATGTTCTTCTATAACCAGCTCCCTAATTTCGCCCTAACAGGAGTAGACTACAAAGGAAAAGCAAAGAAGCTTTCAGATGAAATGCTATGGGATCATTTTTTACAGTTCTTAAATTTTGATTCTCAATTGCTTCGCGATGTAGACTCAATAGAGAAAGCGGCGGCCGTGGCAGTGGAACCCTTCAGAGATAAAAGCCGATATGCCATCCGCATTCTCACAGCTATTTCCGGAGAATTTGTTTATAAAAAGATTAAAAATGATCCTAAGCTCATTCTTCACATTTATCATTCTTTAGATGGAGAAAGTGTGTATATGGGAAAAGGCATTATTTCAGATACCAATCAGGTTGCCCATGGGCAAATGTTTGAAAACAAAGAGCTTTTTGTCATTTACGTTACAGCTTTTATGCAGGCTCAGCACGCCATGGATGACGCTCATCAACCTCTGCAAAGAGGTTCTCTTTTCGCATTGGGAGTCAGCAGAGATTCTGACACCATAGAAAGGCATTGTGAGCTTACAGGTTATTTTATGGAAGGAGATCCTGATAATATTGTCACCTTGATTAATACCATAAAAGTATTTAATCTAAAAACGAAGGAAATTGAAGCTGAAAATGAGATTGAAAACGGAGAATTCAGACCTCTCGACATGCTGCATCTCAAAGTGTATGAAAAAGCAAAACTTTCTTCCGGCAAGATTCAAACTCTTGAAACAGATACTGAAGTTCCTGCATTATTTCTTTATCACATTGCTCAAAAAAAGGCAGTAGAGGATGCATTGAGATGTTTGCGTGTTGCTGCAGATCTTATGGTAATATCAGCCAGTCTTGCAACTATAGAATCCGGAGTATCAGGATTGCCTTTATATGTGGCTTATGCCGATATTGGGGTTGCCCTTTCAGATTTTTATATAGAGACTCAGCTCAGAGATGAACTTCAAATGACTACCAAAGGGCAAGATCTTTTAAAATTATGGGATAATATTTATATGGTTCAGGGCACAACAAGTGCCATGGCGAGTATGCTTCCTAAGGCAGAAAAAGCACTGGATGCCACTGTAGAAGTATTATACACTTCCAGATATCCGCGTCAGCAGGAAAGCATACAAAAGTTAATCAAAAATACATTATATTCGTTTCCTTTAAGGAATTATTCTAAAAATGGATTAAATGTTCTTTCAAAAGCCAGCGTTGAAAAGGCTATCACACATTCTTCTGATTTTGAGAAGTTAAGAGTACTTTTTGTAGAGAATGCAGCGAAAGAGATTGGTGTACTTCATAAAGGAAAATTATTTTTCCAGGGAAAGTCTCCCGCAAGGACCGATATTTTTTTAGATTATGTCTATAGAAGAGCCGGAGGAAATGTAGGTAAGCTTGAAGAAGAGTTTAGCAGATTTGCCGGAATGGCAGAGAATATATTTGTAAGTCGAGAAGTCCCCACTATAGAAAAGTTTGAGGCAGGATTAAAAGCGCTTTTAGAAACTGATATTACTGCCAAAAATGCGATAGACTTCATTGATGAGGCTAGAATTTATTTTAACCATAAAATTATTATTAATGCAGAAGGTAAGAAGGAAATTGTACAAATAGCAAGTCATAATTGCGTAGAAGTGGTAAAAGTAGTAGAAGAATTTTTTAGAACAGGAAAGATTAATACAGCAGCTGTTTCCAATGCCCAAGAGTATTATCTACTAGAGGCACTATATGGTGAAAGCTTTAGATCATATGAACTTAAAACATTAAGAACTAAAGAAGAGATTATGCCTATTGGAGACAGAGGAATTTTATTGTGCGAAAGAGCGGGAGACTTAGACTCACATGTCATTAATATTTTAAAGGTAGAAAAAGACAGGATAAAATATATTGAGGGGCAAGTCATTTCAAATGAATTGAATTTACTACAAGAATTTAAATCATTCAAATTTTTAAAAACAAATTAAATATATTATGTTATCAAATATAGAAATAATCAGTGTTGCAAAAGATTATATAAAAAAATTAAGTCAAAAGTGGGAAATAGAACTTACTATTGCAGAGGAACGCTCAATTCAAAAAGAATATGGCATGGTATTTTATTTTAACTCAAAAAAATTTGTAGAAGACAAAATTGAAAAAGCCAAGCTAATAGGCTGCTCTCCATTCTTGGTAGAGAATAAGACTGGTAAAATTGTAGTGTTTGGAACAAATAGATCTATTGACTACTACATTCAGGAATACGAAGCAGGAAGATGGCCAGATATAACAAGACTTAGTGACTTAGAATAATTCACAGCCACCTTCGGGTGGCTTTTTTATAGATAATATGGCTTCAATTTCATACTCAAAACAGTCTGAAAAATTCATTTACTAACCATTCACCATTCACTTTTTCTCACTTTCTTCATTTATATTTCTGAAATTGAACTTTTTAATAGAAATTACCTAAATAAAACATATATTATAAACCGACAAATTTTAGTAAATTTGCAGACTTAATTAATCAACGATATTGAGATATTTACAATGAGCCAATTTAAAGAATACAAAAACCTCAACCTTATTGACGTAGCAGAGAATGTAGCGGAATTTTGGAAACAAAATAAAACCTTCAATAAGAGTGTTGAGATTCGTCAGGGAAATCCTGAGTTTGTTTTTTATGAAGGTCCGCCTTCAGCAAACGGTATGCCTGGAATTCACCACGTAATGGCAAGAGCATTGAAAGATATTTTCTGCCGTTACCAGACTCAAAACGGAAAACAGGTTTTCCGTAAAGCTGGCTGGGATACGCATGGTCTTCCTGTGGAACTGGGTGTAGAAAAAGAATTAGGAATCACAAAAGAAGATATTGGCAAAAAAATCTCTATTGAAGACTATAACAAAGCTTGTCGTGAAGCAGTAATGCGTTATACCGATGTTTGGAATAACCTTACAGAGAAAATCGGATATTGGGTAGACCTTGATGATCCGTACATCACATACAAGTCAAAATATATGGAAACCGTTTGGTGGTTATTGAAGCAGTTGTACAGCAAAGACCTGTTGTACAAAGGATATACTATCCAGCCTTACTCACCGAAAGCAGGAACAGGACTTTCTTCTCACGAGCTGAATCAGCCCGGGACTTACCGTGATGTCTCAGACACAACGGTTGTAGCTCAGTTTAAAGTAAAGAAAGACTCTTCAACATTGTTCAATGATGTTGACGGAGATGTACATATCCTTGCATGGACGACGACTCCATGGACGCTTCCATCCAATACGGCTCTTACTGTAGGTAGAGATATTGAATATGTTGTAGTGAAAACCTTCAATCAATATACCTTTGAACCTGTAACTGTTGTTTTATCAAGTGTTCTTTTACCTAAGGTTTTCGGTAAAAAATTTGCAGAAGGTACAGATGAAGATTTTGCCAGCTACACTCCGGAAACGAAAGTAATTCCTTTCAGAATACTAAAAGAATTTACAGGAGAAAAACTTGTTGATACAAGATATGAGCAATTAGTTCCCTGGTTTACACCAAATGATAATCCTGAGAATGCATTCAGAGTAATCTTAGGAGATTTCGTAACCACTGAAGACGGTACAGGTATCGTTCACACGGCACCTACTTTTGGTGCGGATGATGCGAGAGTTGCTAAAATGGCTCAGCCTGAAATCCCGCCAATGTTGGTAAAAGATGAAAATGATAATCTTGTACCATTGGTAGACTTACAAGGTAGATTCATCAAAGGAGACAATGTGCCTGAGGTATTCTCTGGAACTTACATCAAAAATGAATATTACGATGAAGGAACTGCTCCTGAGAAATCTTGGGATGTAGAACTTGCTATCCTGTTGAAAACAGAAAACAAAGCCTTCAAAGTAGAGAAATATGTCCACTCTTATCCACACTGCTGGAGAACAGATAAGCCGGTATTGTACTACCCGCTTGATTCATGGTTTGTGAAAATGACGGCTGTAAAAGACAGACTGGTTAATTTGAACAAAGAAATCAACTGGAAACCGAAAGCTACCGGAGAAGGACGTTTTGCCAACTGGCTGGAAAATGTAAACGACTGGAATCTTTCCCGCTCAAGATATTGGGGTATTCCGTTGCCAATCTGGAGAACAGATGATTTGAAAGAAGAAAAGATCATCGGTTCTGTAGAAGAATTATACAACGAGATAGAAAAATCAGTTGCAGCAGGATTGATGACTGAAAACCCGTTCAAAGGGTTCATCATCGGAAATATGTCTGAGTCTAATTATGAGCTTGTGGATCTTCACAAAAACGTAGTAGACAAAGTAGTATTGGTTTCTGATTCAGGAAAAGCAATGAAACGTGAAAGCGACTTGATCGACGTTTGGTTCGATTCAGGTTCTATGCCTTATGCCCAGTTGCATTATCCTTTTGAAAACAAAGAACTAATAGACAACAATAAAGCATTCCCAGCTGATTTCATCGCAGAAGGTGTTGACCAGACCCGTGGATGGTTCTACACGCTTCATGCCATCGGAACTGCTGTGTTTGATTCTGTTGCTTATAAAAATGTAATGAGTAACGGTCTTGTTCTGGATAAGAACGGACAGAAGATGTCAAAACGTCTAGGAAATGCTGTAGACCCGTTCGAAACACTTTCTGTTTACGGACCGGATGCTACCCGTTGGTACATGATCTCCAATGCAAACCCATGGGAAAACCTGAAGTTTGACATTGAAGGAATAGACGAAGTAAGAAGAAAATTCTTCGGAACCCTTTACAACACCTATTCATTCTTTGCTCTGTATGCGAATGTGGATGGCTTCAGCTATTCTGAAAAAGAAGTGGAAAACCGTCCGGAAATCGACAGATGGATTCTTTCTGAACTGAACTTATTGATCAAGGAAGTGAAAGCTTTCTATGAAGACTATGAACCAACAAGAGTAGCTAGAGCAATAAGTAACTTCGTAAATGATAACTTAAGCAACTGGTATGTAAGATTGTGCAGAAGACGTTTCTGGAAAGGAGATTATTCTGACGATAAGATCTCTGCTTACCAGACGTTATACACTTGTCTTGAGACTGTTGCAAAACTATCTGCTCCAATTGCTCCGTTCTTTATGGATCAGTTGTATCAGGATTTAAATAAAGTAACAGGTAAAGAAAACTGTGAATCTGTACACCTTACAGACTTCCCGGTAGCTGATGAAAGCTTAATTGATCAGGATCTGGTTGAAAAGACTCATTTAGCTCAGAACATTACAAGTATGGTTTTCTCTTTGAGAAAGAAAGAAAATGTAAAAGTTCGTCAGCCATTACAAAAAGTATTGGTTCCTGTGTTGGATTCTAAAGCAGAAGAGCAGATTCTTGCTGTAGCAGACCTTATCAAGCAGGAAGTCAACGTGAAAGAATTACAGTTAATTAATGCTGAAGAGGCATCTCACTTAATTGTAAAACAGATAAAACCTAACTTCAAAACTCTTGGTCCTAAATTAGGAAAAGACATGAAAGTAGTAGGTGCCGAGATTACCAATCTTACCACAGAGCAGATTGCAGGTCTTGAAAAAGAAGGAAAACTAGATGTTCAGGGATATGAGATCACACTTGATGATGTGGAAATCTCTACAAAAGATATTCCGGGATGGACAGTTACTTCCGATGGAAAAACAACTGTGGCATTAGATTTGACGTTAACCGATGAATTAAAATCTGAAGGTATCGCAAGAGAGTTCATCAACAGAATTCAAAACCTGCGAAAAGACAAAGACTTTGAACTGACAGACAGAATTTCAATCACATTGGAAGAAAACTCTCCTTTCTTACATGAGATTAAGAAAAATGAAGAATATATTTCTTCTGAGGTCTTGTCAAATAAAATAGAAATTGTATCTTCACTTTCAAATTTTAACGAAATCGAAATAGATGAGGTTAATTTTAAGATAAATGTTGAAAAAAATTAACATGTAGTTATTATATTTCAAATTCCATTTCATAATTTTATTAAAAAAGAGAACGAATATGTCAGACGAAAGAGTTAGATACAGCGATGCTGATTTACAGGAATTTAAAGCGATCATTAAAGAAAAAATAGAAAAAGCAGAAAAAGATCTTCAGCTAATCAGAGAAAGTTTCATCAACGACCAGAATAACGGAACAGATGACACCTCTCCTACCTTCAAGGCTTTTGAAGAAGGAGCAGAAACGCTGAGCAAAGAGCAAAATTCTATTTTGGCAGGAAGACAGGAAAAATTCGTGCGTGACCTTAAAAATGCTTTGATCAGAATCGAGAATAAAACGTATGGTGTTTGCAGAGTAACAGGAAAACTGATTCCTAAGGAAAGACTTTTAGCCGTTCCTCACGCTACGCTGAGCATCGAAGCGAAAAATATGCAAAAATAACCGTAAGGTTTGTAAAATAATATTGGGTTTATATCGTATTCACGGATACTTTATAAACCTAATTTTTAATGTATACCCATGAGCGAATTATTAATTTTGGGATTTATTGTCGCCATAGTCCTGCTGTTTTTCAACAGAGAATGGATCAAAAACAGATTCTTCCCTGATCAACAGAAGAACTATACGATTGATGATCAATTCAATTCTGATAAACGCGAACGGGAGAAAGAGATTGACAGACTTTTGAGTAAGATGGGCAAAAACGGAATCAATGATTTGTCTGAAAAAGACAGAAAACGACTCGACGAATTGTCCAAAATGTAAAAAAATAAATAATAAGAAATGGAATCTATTATAGTACATCCAAAAAATGCAATGGAGCTTAGCGCACTGAAAGGTGTCCTGAAAGAAATGGGTATTAAATTTGAAAAAGCTCATGTTAAAAGTTCGTATAACGGACAGAAAGTGGTCAAGAAAGCAAGCGACAACAAAAATGTAAAGCCTGCTGCTGCAAAGCCTTCAAAACCTAAAGAACAATAATGAAAAAGATTTTAGCGATAACATTTTTAGTTCTGTTAATTGACCAGGCTTCAAAAATTTATATCAAAACTCATTTTAATCTGGATGACAGCGTAACTGTTTTGCCGGGTTTTAAGCTGACCTTCGTAGAAAACCCAGGAATGGCTTACGGATTTCACTTCGGAGGAATCATCGGAAAATATTTTCTGGTAATCCTGAGAATATTCCTGATCGGAGGAATGGTTTATATGTTTAAAAAATGGCTGAAAGAAGGAGCTTCCAACTATCTTTTGATCCCAATGGCGGTCATCTTTGCCGGAGCAATCGGAAATCTTATCGATGGAATGTTCTACGGAATGATCTTCGACAGCGGAACAGTATATGATCCAAGTATTGACCGATGGATTGGCTATGGAGGGATTTCTAAGTTTGCCCCTTTCGGACACGGATATTCTACTTTTATGAAAGGATGTGTAGTTGATATGCTTCACTTTCCATTGGTAGACTGGTATGTTCCTGAAAGTTGGCCATTAATTGGCGGAAAGCATATTGAATTTTTCAAATATATTTTCAATGTTGCAGATTCTGCCATTACTGTAGGAGCGGCATTCTTATTAATATTCAGAAAAAAAGCTTTCCCTAACGGTCTGGAGTTTTAAAAGATCTATTTCGGATGAAAAAAATAATCAAAAATATTTTTAAAATTTTCCTGCTTCTTTTCGTTGCAGGAATTATTTTTATTGCCTGGGTAAACTACAGCATCAAAAAGGACAGCGAACCATTCGTTTCCTACAATATTGCTGATGTACCGGAAGCAAAAACAGGTTTATTATTAGGAACCGGAAAGGTGCTGAGCGATGGAAGCCCGAATGCTTATTTCTTTAACAGAATTAAAGCCGCAGCAGATTTATTTAAAAGCGGAAAAATACAATATATCATCGTAAGTGGTGACAACAGCACCAAAGATTATAATGAACCTGAAGACATGCAGCTGGCATTGATGCAGAGCGGAGTTCCACAGGATAAAATCATTATGGATCATGCCGGATTCCGAACCCTGGATTCTGTGGTAAGAGCGAAAGATATTTTCAGCCAGACAAAACTGGTTATTATCTCTCAGAAGTTCCACAATGAAAGAGCGGTCTTTTTAGCCAGAAAAAATGGAATGGAAGCCTTTGGGTACAACGCAGCGGATGTGAATAAATATGCAGGATTAAAGACCAATTTGAGAGAATATGCTGCAAAAGCTAAAGCCTATTGGGATCTACTTTTCGGAGTGGAACCTAAATTTGGGGGAGAGAAGATTGTGATTCCTTAGTTTTTTTTAACCACGGATTACCACAGATGATTAAGGAAAGATAAATATTACTTGGCCCTTGATTCCTTTAATCTTTTTACTTTTTTCATCCTTTATTCCCGGCAAACCTCGTAAATTTGCTATTCATTAATTTTTAAATATAAATTTTAAACAAATGTCAAGAATTCTTACCGGCATTCAAGCCACCGGAACACCCCATCTTGGAAACCTATTGGGGGCCATTATTCCTGCTATTGAACTATCCAAGCAGGAAGGAAATGAATCATTTTTATTTATTGCGAATCTTCATACGCTTACTCAGATTAAAGATGCGCAGACTTTAAGACAAAATACCTACGAGATTGCTGCGGCTTGGCTTGCTTGTGGATTAGATACTGAAAAAACATTTTTCTACAGACAAAGTGATATCGCTGAAACCTGTGAACTTTCTTGGCATTTATCATGTTTTTTTCCTTATCAAAGATTAACATTAGCCCATTCATTTAAGGATAAGGCAGACAGACTTCAGGATGTAAATGCTGGACTGTTTACTTACCCTATTTTGATGGCTGCAGATATTTTACTGTATGATGCTGAAATTGTACCCGTAGGAAAGGATCAGCTTCAGCACCTGGAATTTGCAAGAGATGTAGCTTCAAGATTCAACAATCAGATGGGTGAAATTCTTGTATTGCCACAATCTGAACTTCAGGAAGATACAAAATATGTTCCCGGAACAGACGGTCAGAAAATGTCAAAATCCAGAGGAAATATCATCAATATTTTCTTACCTGAAAAAGAACTTAAAAAGCAGGTAATGAGTATTGAGTCGGATTCGAAATCTTTAGAAGAACCTAAGGATCCTGAAACTGATAAGACATTCCAGATTTATCAGCTTGTTGCTACGCCTGAACAGACTGAAGAATTAAGAACAAAATATCTTGCTGGAAACTTCGGATACGGACATGCTAAAAAAGAATTGCTGGATCTTATTCTGGTACGTTTTGCCAAAGAAAGAGAAACGTTCACTTATTATATGAGTAATCTTGACGAACTGGAAGCAAAACTTCAGGAAGGAGCACAAAAAACAAGACCTATCGCTCTGGAAACGCTGAAAAGAGTAAGAACAAGCTTAGGATTTTAATGCTGAGTTTTAAAACATAAGAAAGCCTTTCGTTTGAAAGGCTTTTTCTATTTTTATAAAGTATTTTTTTTAACTGGCGTTATTCTTTGTCAGGATAAAGTAATGCATCTGATCTCCATATTCATAGTCGATATCCCAGCCTGGATATTGTTTGATGATAGTCTTAATGATGGACAATCCCAATCCGGTAGAGGCATGATCCGATCCCTGTTTATAGAAACGGTTGAAAATTCTGGATTTATCTAAAGGAATAGATGCTCCGCTGTTTTGGAAAGTTATCCGGCTATTTTCAACAATGATATTAAAACACCCTTCCTGATGGTTATATTTAACCGCATTTTTAAGAAGATTAGACAATAGAATATCTGCCAGATCCTGATTAAAATCTGCTATAAATTGTCCTTTCTCAATGATATTGACCTCTATTTTTTTAAAAGCAATAAAATCTTCATAATTCTGAACCAGCTGAGCAATCATCCCATTAAAATTGACGTCTGATGTTTTATTAAACTGACTGTTCTCAATTTTGGAGAGCATTAATAAAGATTTATTTAGTCCCACCATTCTCCTCAAGTCATTCTTCACATCGGAAAGAAATGTCAGATTCTTTTTATCAAGATCATCATTCTGAATCATGAGATCAATCTTATTGATCACAATCGCCAAAGGAGTCTGAAGTTCATGAGAAGCATTTTCAATAAACTGTTTCTGCTGATAAAAAACAAGTTCATTACGCTCAATCATTTCATTGATTTCCACATTTAATTCTTCAAACTCAGTGATTTTGTAATTTTGTTTTTCCTGAGAAAAAGGGATTCCGAACTGGTATTTTTTTAGTTTATCCAAAATCCGGTAAAACGGTCTCGTCGCTTTATTAAGAAGATATCCGTTGACAGCCACGATACTTATGACCAAAAGGATATAAAGTACAATCAAGGCAGTCGTAAGATCGTAGATCAATTCATCTTCTTCTACAGTGGAAGTTCTTATGACAAGCCGTTGATTCTTTTTGAACTGATCAATAAAGTCCGCCTCAAGAACCCGGTACGGCTGGTCTTTATCATCATATTCCATGTAGTACATCTTGTTGTAAAGCCTGCTTTTGTTTTGATATTCTTCAGTTTTGATCGGGTTGATTTTAAATTCATTAAATCCAAAATCATTATTATTCAAAAGCTGAGGATTAAGATAAACAGCTTTGATGATCTGTATTTTCCGGTTCCTCAATCCATCATCTACGTTGTCATGCACTTCATCCAGAATATACGCATAAAACAGCCCTGCCCAAACCGCAATAATAAACAGCAGGATCATGATCAGGTATTTTATGGTGTAGTATTTTAATGAAACTTTCATCAGATGAATTTATATCCTATTCCGTACACAGCCTGAAAATCGGCTTCTGCATTGAGTGTTTTTAATTTTTTACGAAGATTTTTGATTTGGGAATAAATAAAATCCAGACTGTCTGCCTGATCTATATAATCTCCCCAGATCGCTTCTGCCAGCGTTGTCTTTTGCAATGTTTTTTCCGGATGAATCACGAAATAATACAAAAGATCATACTCTTTGCGGTTAAGCACAAGCTCTACTTCACCTATTTTTACTGTTCTGTTCTCCGGATTGATGCTAATATTTTTGTAGCGGATGATATTTTCGCCATCCTGATTTTTTCTTCTGATCACAGACTTGATCCTCGCCATCAGCTCTGCAAGATGGAAAGGTTTTGCAAGATAATCATCAGCCCCTATTTCCAGTCCGGTCACCTTATCATCTACAGAATCTTTGGCAGAAAGAATGATCACAGGATCTTTTTTATGCATTTTTTTGATTTCTTTCAGCAGATCTATTCCATTTCCGTCTGGCAGCATAATATCCAGCAAAATACAGTCATATTCATAAGAAATAATTTTCTCCAGTCCGCTGCTGTAATTTTCTGCATACTCTACAATGAAATGTTCTGCTTCCAGAAATTTCTGTACTGTATCTTTCAGTTCGGGTTCATCTTCTACTATTAAAATCTTCATATTTTCTGGATCTGTATATTCTGCTGCTTCATTAATGTATATCAAATATATGAAATTATAAACGGGAAGAATTGAAGAAAGAGGCAGGAAGTTATATGCATCAACATATTTACGTCCAGCTTCCTACCTCCAGCTTCCTTACTTAACAAAGCGTCCGTCTGCATCAAAAACAACACATAAACCGCTCATCAGGTGAATTTTATAAGCATTATATTTTCTTTCGATGGAATCAATTACGCTGCAAGGATGATTCCTTGTCAGAAATGAAACCATATTTTTTCTAATCTGTGCAGAAGAAATCTTTCTTCCGCTGCTGTTTATTAAATTCCAGTTGACCATATTATTACTATTTAGTGTTTGTATTCGGTGAAGTGTTAGTCATCAATTTTTTTAAAGTTTCCGTTTCTGTCGAATTCAAGCTCCAGTCCGTTAGAAAGTTCTGCTTTGTAAGACCATCTTTTCTTTTCGATCTTAATGATGTAGGTATTGGGGAAATTTTTAGTGCTGTAATTTCTGATGGATACAGGGATGAAACCATAAGGAACTTTCTGATGCTTTCCGTCTACTTCCTTCCAGTTTCCATTACTGTCGAACTCCATTTTCATTCCATTAGTAAGATAAACTTTGTATTCGTCTACTCCATAGATTTCTCTGTCTTCTATTGCTGAGCTTACCGGAATTCCTTTAAAATGGGCAGAAAGAAAAACTTTAGCCGTTTTCGGCAGCTGATTCGCATTGATTGCTCTATCCTGAGCAGAAACAAATCCTACCATCAATAAAAACACAATCATTAATACTCCCGTGATTTTCTTTACATTTTTCATACTATTACATTTTTCTGTTATTATTATGAAGCAAAGTTCTTAATCAATTTGGGAAAGAATTGGGAAAAATGATTTTGATGGAAAATAAGCAAGAAAAAATTTAATTTAACCACAGATTGGCACAGATGACCACAGATGTTTGTGTTAGTTTCTAAAAGTGTTAAAATACAAAAGCCGCTAAAGTTGAATTTAGCGGCTTTTGTATCAGATTATATAATTTTATAAATATTCTTTGATCTGCTGAAGATGGGTAATGGCTTTTAAACCTTCTTTCTGTTTGTCTTCTTTATAGACATCAAAGAAGATGGCTTCCATTCCAAAGTCTGTAGCTCCCATAGCATCTGCAATCCAGTCGTCCCCAATCAGGATACTTTCTTCTTTTCTGGCTTCAGAAAGCCCCAACGAGTATTCAAAAATCCTTGGATTAGGTTTTCTCACTCCCACTGCGTCCGCACTGGTAATTGTTTTAAAATAAGGTGCAATTCCGGACAGCGTACACTTCCTTTCTGTGACCTCCTGAAATCCGTTGGAAATAATGTGTAAGGTATAATTCTTAGCTTTCAGATATTCCAAAACATCTTCAGCGCCTTCTACCAGTTCGTTATGGCTCACAATATTATCAAGGAAATTTTCTTCAAAATAAAGGGCAAGCTCTTTATTATCGATTCCAAAATGTTTAAATGAATCATAAAAACGGTGCTCTCTCAAGTACTCTTTGCCAATAATTCCGTCTCTGATCTTTTCCCACAACTCTTCGTTAATGTCGTGATATACAGAATGAAACTCTTCAAAGTCAATAGCATACTTTGAAGTAATTTCCTGTTTTTCAAAAAGATCTTTGATGGTAAGATAGGCATTTCTGCGGTGATCCCAGAGTGTATTATCCAGGTCAAAAAAAACATGCTGCATTTTCATACAGCACAAAGTTAATAATTTTAATTTTTTGTAATAGGATAATTTTTGCTCTTGCTTTTCACAATCTCAAGGCTTTTAGAAAAATTCAGCAAAAAATCAATTGTTTGTTTCTTAGGTTTCAAAGTTTTCACTTTTAAGGAGTCATTTTTTTTCATAAGCGAAGTATGTTTTCCTTAAAACGTGAGATTTTACAAAATATTATTTATCTGGTTAAGATTATATTGTTTTCATCCATGATTTTTCTCAGGTTGATGAGTGCATATCTTACTCTGCCTAAGGTTGTATTAATGCTCATCTCTGTATGATCTGCGATTTCTTTGAAGCTCAAACCATCAAAAAACCTCAGCTTAATTACTTCCTGCTGGTTTTGTGGTAAAAACTGCAGCATTTTCAGAAGATCTTCCTGAATCTGATTGGTCACCAACTGATCTTCAATATTTTCTGAAGGCTCTCTGATCAAATCGAAAATAGAATATTCATCTGTTTCAAAAGTAGTTTCCGAAACTTTGATATTCTTGGCTTTTGACCTGAAATGATCGATGATTAAATTATGGGAAATTCTTTTCGCCCAAAGAATAAATTTACCTTCTTCGTTATAGCGCCCTTCTTTCAGCATTACAATAATCTTCATGAATGTATCCTGAAAAATATCATTGGCTAAATCTTCATCATTAATTTTGTAAAAAATGAATGTAAAAAGTTCTCTCTGATGTCGGTGAATAAGGGTAGACAATGCGCCCTCGTCTCCTTTCTGGTAAAGGGAAATTAGTAAACTATCCGATTTTGATTTCATAACTCTTCTCAATATAAATATTTGCAGACAGGCATTGCTCCAGATATTTTATCTGGCCTTTGCTGCATAAACAAAACAGTTCTAGAGTAGAGTCTCTTCTATAGGCGGGTACAATTATTATGATGTAAATATAATAATTTTTTAATAACTGTTAACCTATTATTAAATTTTATAGAGAAAAATCTAAAAAAAATCATTTAAACATATCATGAATGAACACCGTAGGGATATTTAATGTAAAATTAATATTCAATCCTTTCATCTCTTTTCCGTTCAATCGGGTATCACCAATAGGAAAAGCATAGCCTCCTGTAAGATCCAGCATCCCAAATAGGGTTACTCCAATCTTCGGAGCAATATATTTAGTAGTTCCTTCCACTCCTGCTAAAAAGTAATAAGAGTGATAGAAATCTACATTTTTTTCAAAATTAAGAAGAACATCTGCCTGCAGTTTCGGCATAATGGCAAATTTGGAATCAGCAACTCCCATCAAAGCAGATCCTCCCAATCTGTAAATCACATCGTCATTCTTAAGAAAAAGCAATTTACCACCTATCTCACCAAAACTTTGGTTCTGGTACGTATATCCCACACTGATCATTTTATGCATGGTATATTGAGCTTTTACCATTGTACTCAGTAAAAACACGGATAGGATGGCAACTACAGTTCGAAAATTCATCATCTTTCTATATTATTATAGTGTAAAATTAAAAAAAACTGCCTTATCCAGAGATAAAGCAGTTCATTTATTATTCTTTAAGGTAAATTAAATTCCAAAAGCGGTTTTAATTTCCTCTACTTTGTCTAATTTTTCCCACGTGAAGAACTCAAGACCTTTTAAGGTAAGCTCTTTTTTGTGCCCTTTGTTGAAAGTTTTATCAGCTACATAATGCTCTTTCCCCATGTGTCCGTAAGAAGCTGTTTCCTGATAAATTGGGTTTCTCAATTTTAAGTTCTGCTCAATCGCATAAGGTCTTAAATCGAAGATTGTAGAAACTTTTTTCGCGATATCTCCGTCATGAAGATCTACTTTTGCAGTTCCGTAAGTGTTGATGTATAAACCACAAGGCTCTGCTACTCCAATGGCGTAAGAAACCTGTACCAAAACTTCATCTGCAACTCCTGCAGCCACTAAGTTTTTAGCAATATGTCTTGTAGCATACGCAGCACTTCTGTCTACTTTAGATGGATCTTTTCCTGAGAAAGCACCCCCTCCGTGAGCTCCTTTACCACCGTAAGTATCAACGATAATTTTTCTACCAGTAAGACCAGTATCTCCGTGAGGTCCTCCGATTACGAATTTCCCTGTAGGATTGATATGATATTTAATTTGATCGTTGAATAAAGCTTTAATTTCCTCTGTTTGTTGTGCAACAACTCTTGGTACAAGAATATTTTTAATATCCTCACGAATCTTGTTCAACATTTCTTCTTCGCTTCCGAAATCATCATGTTGAGTAGAAACTACAATAGAATCAATTCTGATGGGCTTATGATCGTCAGAATACTCAATTGTTACCTGGCTTTTTGCATCAGGACGAAGGTAAGTGATTTCCTTATTTTCTCTTCTGATTGCAGAAAGTTCTTTAAGGATGGTGTGTGCAAGATCCAATGCAAGAGGCATATAGTTAGCCGTCTCATTGGTAGCATACCCAAACATCATCCCCTGGTCTCCAGCTCCCTGTGCATTTGCTTTAGCTTCAAAAGACTCATCATTTACGGCTCTGTCAACACCTTGATTGATATCAGGTGACTGCTCATGGATTGCAGAGATTACTCCACAAGAATCTCCATTGAACATATATTCTCCTTTTGTATATCCAATTCCGTTGATTACTTCTCTGGCAATGGTTTGTACATCAAGGTAGGCATCAGATTTTACTTCTCCTGCCAATACCACCTGTCCGGTTGTTACAAGAGTTTCACATGCTACTTTTGAGTTTTTATCATATGCTAAGAAATGGTCAATTAACGCATCGGAAATTTGGTCGGCAATTTTGTCCGGATGTCCTTCTGAAACTGATTCAGATGTAAATAAATAAGACATATAATTCTTTTGTTTTTAAAGATTTAAAAATAGTGTTTGCGAAAAATATGAATGAAATTGCCCAGAAAAAAGAATACTGTTTTAGCATATTTTTATAGAGGTTGCAATCAGGTCAAATTTTTCCTCGTAATAAACGTCAGCAAATTTAAGCACTATTTTCGTAATACTCAAAGATTTTGTTTATTAATTACACTTTTATTTAAATTGATGATTTCTATCACTTTAAAGCATTTCCATTACTGAGGCTTAATGCTTACAAATTCCTTCGGACTTTCGTGATAATTCAGCTTAAGTTCTAAAGAAGTTTTGATAGAATGTGATAATTCATCAATAATTTTTTGTTTAAAGGTTGGTTTATAGTAAATAATACTAATTTCTCGATAAGGGAAAGGCTTTTTGAATCTGAAAACATTTTTCTTTTGCTCTTCTGAAAGCTGGCTTAATGCAAGCTCAGGCAAAATACTGATTCCTCCTACCTTATCCACCATATGAACCAACGTCTGAATATTGGAAGCTAAAAAGTCTAAGTTTTTAGGCTTCAAAGTATTTTCCTTAAGGTGGCAGATGTTTTCAAACTGATTTCTCAGGCAGTTTCCTTCTTCAAGCAGCCAAACTTTTTCTACATTCAGATCTTCCGGAATGATGTAAGAATTCTTTTTGTTGGCTTCCGTATTGGAGCTGTAAATCATCAGTTCTTCATTGAAAAGGAAATCCTGATAAAACTCGTCAGCAGTATCATACGGAGTAGAGATAATTCCCGCATCCAGTTCTCCTGCTTTTAAAGCTTTAATAATATTATCAGTAGTCATTTCTTTTACATTCATCTGGATCTTTGGATTCTCTTCAAGGAATTTGAAAATTTCCGTTGGCAGAATGAAAGAAGAAACAGTAGGAATAATACCCAGATTGATAGTTCCTCCTAAAATATTATTCAAAAGGTTGGCTTTGTTTTTTAGTTCATTGACAGACTCGATAATTACCTTTGCCTGATCAATAATCTGAAGCCCCACATCCGTAGTACGAATCGGGTGAGTAGTCCTGTCGAACACCTTCACATCCAGTTCATCCTCAAATTTCTGTATCATGGCACTTAACGTAGGTTGGGTAATAAAACACGCCTGAGCGGCTTTACCAAAATGTTTATACTTATCTACAGCGATAAGATACTCCAGTTGCTGAATGTTCATTTGATTAATATTATCTATTACAAAGATATAACGTTTTTGCTATTAGCAATTAAAAATTCAAGTAAATTTGATATTCATTACCTTTACACTTGGATTTAGAAAAACAAAAACATTTATACAAATCATTAAAGATATGGATTCTAAAAAATTAACGTTAAGTAACGGCGCACCTTATTTTGAGCATCAGGATTCACAGACGGTAGGACCAAGAGGCCCGGTATTGCTGCAAGACTTTATTCTTCAGGAAAATCTTGCGCATTTCGTTAGGGAAAGAATTCCTGAAAGAATTGTGCATGCCAAAGGAAGCGGAGCTTACGGAACTTTTACCGTAACGCATGACATCAGCCAGTACACGAAAGCAAAGCTGTTTTCAAAAGTAGGAAATTCATGCAGAATGTTTGCGAGATTTTCTACGGTAGGTGGAGAAAAAGGAAGTGCAGATACTGCAAGAGATCCAAGAGGCTTTGCCTTAAAATTTTATACTGAAGATGGAAACTGGGATCTTGTAGGAAATAATACCCCGGTATTCTTTATTAAGGATGCAAAAAAATTCCCGGATTTTATTCATACTCAAAAAAGAGTCCCGAAAACAAACTTAAAAAGTGCTACGATGATGTGGGATTTCTGGAGCTTAAATCCTGAATCACTTCATCAGGTTCTTATATTAATGTCGGATAGAGGAACTCCGCATGGCTACAGACACATGCATGGTTTCGGATCTCATACTTTCTCCATGATCAATGATAAAAATGAAAGAGTATGGGTAAAATTTCACTTCAAAACAAAGCAAGGCGTAAAAAACTTTACGGATGAAGAAGCTGTAAAAATGGCTGGAGAAAACCCGGACTTTGCACAGGAAGATCTTTGCAATGCTATCGAAAATGGGGATTTCCCGAAATGGACCTTATATATACAGGTAATGACAGAGGAACAGGCAAAAGATTTCAGATGGAATCCTTTTGATGTAACCAAAGTATGGTTCCATGATGATTTCCCCTTGATTGAAGTAGGAGAAATGGAGCTGAATGAAGTACCTGTCAATTACTTTGCCCATGTGGAACAATCTACTTTTTCACCAAGCAACCTTATTAACGGAATCAGCTTCTCACCGGACAAGATGCTTCAGGGAAGATTATTCTCCTATCCTGATGCGCACCGTTACAGAGTGGGGGTAAACTCTCATCAGCTGGAAGTGAACAGATGTCCTTTTGAAGTTAACAACTACCAGAGAGACGGCTTCATGGCAGATTCAAGTTATTATCAGGACAAGCCCAATTACCACCCGAACAGCTTCGATGAAATTAAAGCAGATTCTGATTATAAAAATTTTGAATATGAATTAGATAGTGCTCACGTGGCAAGCTATAACAGAAATGATAATGACAGTGATCACTACACTCAACCCGGACTTTTATATTCAAAAGCAATGAATGCAGAAGACCGAGATCACCTGATTAAAAATATTATAGGCAGCATGAAAGGCATCAGCGGACCTAAGAAAGATGAAATTATCAATAGGCAGCTGTGTCACTTTTTCAGAGCCAATATTGAGCTTGGCATGAAAGTAGCTTCTCAGCTAAATGTAAATATTGATGCAAATATGATGAATCATTCCAAATAATCATATTGAACAATAAATTAAAAAAAAGGAAAAAAAAATAATATTTTTTCCTTTTTTTTGTAAAAAATTCATAATTTGCAAAGGATGATATTTTAAAGTGGAAAAATGAGTTACGAGAACATATTATTAAAAAAAGAAGATAAATTATCTATCATTACCATAAATAGACCTGAAAGTTTAAATGCTTTAAATGCAAAAACCATTCAGGAGATCAGTACCGCAATGGATGAGCTTAATGCTGACCATTCCTGCAGGGTAATTATCCTTACCGGAAGTGGAGAAAAATCTTTTGTAGCGGGAGCTGATATTAAAGAATTCAGTGATTTCGGACAGGAAAAAGCTGAAGAACTAGCAAGAAACGGACAAAATATTTTGTTCAATAAAATAGAAAACATGTCTAAACCTGTCATTGCAGCCGTAAACGGTTTTGCATTAGGAGGAGGTTTGGAGCTTGCCATGGCATGCCACATCAGATATGCATCGGAAAACGCCAGATTGGGGCTTCCTGAAGTAACTCTTGGATTAATCCCGGGATACGGAGGAACTCAAAGGCTTCCAAAGCTTGTAGGAAAAGGTATTGCCAACGAAATGATCTTCTCTGCCAAAATGATCCCCGCCCAAAAGGCAAAAGAGATCGGACTGGTAAATGAAGTATACCCTATTGAAGAATTATTAACCAAAACGAAAGAATTAGCAAATACGATTGCCCACAATTCACCAATGGCAATCTCGAAGGCTATAAATGCCGTGAATTTATCTGACACGGAGAAAGGTTTTGAAACTGAAATCAAATATTTCGGTGAACTTTTTGAAATGGAAGATAAGAAAGAAGGAGTTACTGCGTTTCTAGAGAAGAGAAAGCCTAACTTCTAAATCTTTCTAAAAGATTTTAATCCAAATTATTTCGAAAAAAACAATGCTGCGGTATGAATAAGTTTGATAAAGCTTATCTAAAAATGGCTCAGGAATGGGCAAAACTCTCCTACTGTAAGAGAAAACAGGTGGGAGCTCTTATCGTAAAAGATAGGATGATTATTTCAGATGGCTACAACGGGACTCCTTCGGGATTCGAAAACTGCTGTGAAGATGAAGAAGGGAAAACACACTGGTACGTATTGCATGCGGAGGCCAACGCTATATTAAAGCTGGCCGCTTCTACTCAATCTGCAAAAGGGGCAACGTTATACTTAACGCTGTCTCCCTGCAAAGAATGTAGTAAGCTGATTTTGCAGGCAGGAATTGCGAGGCTGGTGTACATTAATGAGTATTCGGATGACGATGGAATATCGTTCCTGAGAAACCATAACATTGAAATAGAACAAATATCGGACTGTGAACTAAAAAAATAAGCACAAATGACTTGGGATGAAAAGATCAAAGATTTTGAAATATTTCTTCGCTTCGAAAGAAATTTTTCAGAAAACACGCTCGACGCTTACGTTCGAGACATTAAGAAATTAAAAGATTACGCAGAAGAAGATCTGGCAAACGTCGGTCCAGAATCTATCGGTTACGAAAACCTGCAGGAATACATTTTCAATCTTTCCAAACAGAAATTCAGTGAGAGATCGCAAGCAAGATGGATATCTTCCATCAAAGCGTTTTTCAAATTTCTGCTTGAGGATGAATATCGTGAAGACAATCCTGCGGCGTTACTTGAAGGCCCTAAACTGGGATTATACCTACCTGATACCCTTAGCCTGCCTGATATCAACAAAATTATTGCTGCTATTGAGGTCAATACGGATCTCGGAAAAAGAAACCACTGCATCATAGAGGTACTTTATGGTTGTGGACTTCGTGTTTCTGAACTGATTGATCTGAAGATCTCCAATATCAACTTTAAAGAGCAATACATCAAGGTACACGGAAAAGGAAACAAAACCCGTTTTGTCCCTTTAGCCGATTATACTGCAGATATGCTTGAAAGTTATATCAAAGAGGTACGCTCTAAAGGTAAGATCAACAAGAAATATGAAGATACTCTGTTTTTGAACAGCCGTGGGACATCGATGTCCAGAGTAATCGTATTTCTTATTATTAAAGAACTTACAGATAAAGCAGGGGTTAACAAAAAAATATCTCCACACACATTCAGACATTCTTTTGCAACACATTTGCTGCAAAATGGGGCAGATTTGCGTTATATTCAGGAAATGCTGGGACATTCCAGTATTACCACAACGGAAATCTATACGCATCTGAAAACTGAAGAATTAAGGGATGTTATTTTGAGTTATCACCCGAGAAATATTAATATTGCTCAATGAAACTATTGAAATATTGCCCAAGCTGCGGCAAAGAGTCCTTACACTGGGATGGCGAAAAAAAATGGAGCTGTCCTGAATGTGGTTTTACCCTGTATAATAATGTGGCAGGCGCTGTAGCGGTTGTCATCAGATGTGGTGACGAAATTTATCTTACCCGAAGAAACAGAGATCCTAAAAAAGGAAAACTGGATCTTGCCGGAGGATTTGTTGACCCTAAAGAAAGTGCAGAAGAAACCTGTAAAAGAGAACTTTTTGAAGAACTTCAGCTTGATATCAATATTTCTAACCTGAAATACCTTACCAGCCTTCCCAACATCTATCAATACAAAGAAATTGATTACAATACGATTGATCTATTTTATGAATATAATGTTTCGGAAAAGTTTGAGGTAAATCTTGAGATCTCAGAGATCTCAGAAGCTATCTGGATTCCTTTACAGGAGTTAAACTTAGAAGATATTGCTTTTGATTCTCAGAAGATATTTTTCGAGAGTTATTTAAAGAAATAATTTTTGTAATATATATTCTCCCGCGGATTTTATAGATCAGGCAGACCAATTTTTTAACAATCTGCTTAGTTTATAAAATCTGCGGGAGTTTTTTTATTATAGAAACTAATAGGTTTTTGTCTTCAGCATTTCTTCAAAATACTGGATCAGTAATGCTCTTTCCGCGTCTGAAAGATTGGCATCCCTATGATAAACAATATAGCCAGGCATCGGCATGGTCTTGTTTTGGATCGTCTGAACAGCTTTTGTAAGCATATTCTCCTTCAAATCCTTATTATAAGTTTCCCAAGTAGAAAAATTAAGATGTTCTCTACCTTCATTCACGTGGCTTTTCACAGACCATGAAATGGGTGCAATAAAAGCATATTTCGGATAGACTGTTTCATTGGAATGACAATCGTAACAAGCATTTTTAATCAGTGTTGCAATCTTCTCCGGGGTTTTCCTAGCATCAACAAAATTCTTTGCAGAATCAACAGGTATATTAGTTCTGTCAATAGGAAAGAATTGAATCAGCGCAAAGCTCACTAAAATCCAGAATATGATTTTCTTACCCATCTTCATGTCCTTACTTAGCCGGAGTTAAAACGGCATTACCGGATTTAAATTCTTTTTTCAACGGTGTTGATTGTGGTGTAGCGGGTGAAGCAGGCTGCGAAGTTTCAGATCCTGAAGCAGGAGTAGCTGCTGCCGGAGTTCCTGTTGCTGATTTAGGACTATCAAGTGTTCTGGTATCCTTCAGGTCCCATTCCTCTCTTGTTTCCCACAATCCTCTTACGACAACTTTTTTATAGAAAATATAAGCATCTTCCGCAAATACATCATTGGCGAAGTCTGCTTCATCCCAATATTTATTTCCGTTATTATCAACCAGTATTCTTATAATGTATTCTCCCGGTTTCAGGATATCAAACTTGACTCTATCTCCTTTTAAATATTTTTGATACGCTATTTTATCAGAAGAATCCACCATCTGGATCCAATAATTGGTAGTAGGAGCATTCGCTATAGAGAATTCAACACTTCCAAACTGATCTATCTTAGCTACATCAAAGTCGAAACGTTTTGACTGAGTATTCTTTGCATAGAATGAAGATACTGTTTCCTTAGGAACAGTAAGCTGATAGCTTTTTCCCATCACAAAATCTGACTGAACAAGGATCTGATAAGGATTTGTTTCTGAAATTTTTGCTGTAAATGGTAGAGTTGTTAAGCTGTCTCCTTTAATCTTCAGTGTCCATTTTGAAGGATCAATTTTATCAATAATATAATTTGAAGCAATTTTTAAATCTGCCTTTGGAGCAATTGACGTTCCGTCATTATCACTAACAATGTCCATTGCATTCTTCTTATTGTATTTATAGAATAAAGAAACGCTGTAGGCACTATCTTTTTTCGGACCTTTATCGTGAGTGAATACCAGTTTTTCATTGGCCGTCTGCCCCACATCATCTTTTACTGCATCGAACCAGATTCTCACAGAATCGGATTTTGGATTGTGTGTTATTTTGATATCCTTCAGTTTCTCATTCAATGACTGAACTTTTACCTCTTCAGGATTTCCTTCAAATGACATTAGAACTCCTCCAGCAATTTCTTTCATCTCAGAATACTTCACTGGCTTTTTGGAAGGATTTACTTTTAAATTCAGCCCTGAAATAGATTTTTCAACATTGATTGGGTCTTTCTGAAAACCTACCTTTTCTTTTCCCGGATCATACATTGAATTTCCGTTCTCATCATTAAAAGCTATAATTTTATATTTACCCGGTGTCAGATAGTTCAATTCGTAGTATCCATCATCATCTACCTTGGTGATATAGTATGGTTTTTTCTTGTAGTTCATTGTATCTTTTACCTGATACAGCCCAACCACAAGCTTATTCTCAGTTGCAGTTTCCGATTTCTTTTTAATATCAAATGCATCCTTAATCTCACCACTGATATACAAATCATCCAATTTATCTCCGGTTGAAAAAGCAAAATTGAAATACCTTAATATATTCGATTCATTATTATCAACAATTGAATTTCCAAAATTGAAATTATAGGTCGTATTAGCCTGAAGAGTATCTGTCCATTGGATCAATACAAATTTATTGGCAATATTGGAAGGAAGAATCCTTGTTATCCCTTTAAGAGGGGGTGAAATAATCAGGTTTTTATTGATATCCTTCAATGTCACATATTCATCAAAATCCAAACGGAGTTCGTGAATATCTTTTTTGACATTAATTCTTGTTGTATCAATGTTTGAACTTAAAAACCTTGGTGCTAATGTATCTTTAGGCCCTCCTACAGGGGATCCTACCCTTGCACATGAATGTACAAGAAAACAGATAACGAATAATAAAAGAAACCTTTTCATGAAAATGTTTAAGCAAAAATAAACATTATTCTCCAAAAACTTCCTGTCCGGAATTTAAACTATCTTTATTGTCATTCATTACCGTATGAAGCTTATCTTTCTGTAATGGAAAATCTTCGAATAATCCGGATAAAGCAAGAGCTGTATATACTTTGTTGGAATATTTGTTTCCAATGGCTACAATGGTTACTTTAGATTTTAAAAGGTGGGCAAATACTGAGTTGGTACCATGCCACCATCCGTTGTGATAAGTTAATTTTTCTCCGTTATCAAAGATTTTCATTCTGAACCCTAAACCATAATTATTCATTCCTGCTTTTTCATTGCTGTAAGGGGTGAAAACCATCTGCATCAGTTCCGGTTTCAGGAAATTTTTAGAAAACATAGCTTTTGAGAAATTATATAAATCCCTTGGAGTAGTGTATACGTTTTTGTCTCCGTAAATAAGATCTAGTCTGTCTAACGGATATAACTTGTTTCCTCCATAATAAAAAGACTGTGAAGCTGTTGGAATATCTTTTTCCTGGAAGATGTAAGTATTATTCATTTTCAACGGAGTGAAAACCATTTCTTTCATTGCCTGAGGAAAAGGAGTTTTTGTCACTTTTTCAACCAATAAAGCCAATAGGGCAAAGTTGGTATTACAATACATAAATCCTGTGTCTGTATCTCTTGCCAGCTCAGGTTTGTATTTGATGATCATATTCAATACATCCTCATTCGTAATAAATTGCTTGGAAAGTTCTGCTGGTGCAGGTTGTATTTTAGGAATAAAATATTCATATTTCGGAAGACCGCTTCTTTGATCCAATAAAGTCTGAACGGTAACATTAGGATAAGGAAATCCCGGAAAAAACTGAGTAAGGTGATCAGTAAGTTTTATCTTTCCCGCTTCAATCAGTTTCATCATTGCCATAGCCGTTAACGTCTTTGAAACGGAAGCTACATGAAGGGGTGTATTTTTATCAATCGGCATCTGATTCCCTTCTCTTCCGAAACCTCTGTAGTTTTCGTATAAGATTTCATCTCCTTTTGCCACAAGAATTCCACCGCTAAGGTCTCCTCCTTCCCATATTTTTCTGTAATACTGATCTATATAGCTTACCGTTGTCTGCCTGTTCAAAAGCTGCCCGTCACCTTTCGTGAAAATATCCCCAAAATCTACGGTTCCGTAGTTAGGAAGATTAGTTGTATTTTCAGCTGAAGCTTCTTTGGCTTCTGACTTTTTTTTACAAGAAAATATCGATAAAAGAACAGTTAAGATAAGTACAAAATTACGCGTCGTCATGAGATTCAAAATGAGCGGCAATTTAATAAAACTCGAAAATAAATAATAAATAAGAGAGGTATATTATGAATTATTTAACATAAATGGGAGGAAAAGTAAAATTTGGAGAGGCAAAATCATAAAAAAAGCGAATTCACATTTTGTAAATCCGCCTTTCTAACTTTTTATTTCCTTCGCCTAACAATGTGAAGCGACAATCTTATCTACAATAAACTGAGCCAGTTTTTCTTTACTCTGATGCGTCCATCCTGCAATATGTGGAGTGACAATAGCTTTTTCGGATTCAAGAAGATATTTTAAATCTTCATTTTCAGACTCAATATTCTCGAAAGAAGACTTTTCATACTCCAATACATCCAGACAGGTTCCTTTTACTTTTCCTGACTTCAATGCTTCTACTAAACTTTTAGTTTTCACATTCTTTCCTCTTGCCGTATTCACGAAATAAAAATCGTTTTTCATCTCTGCAATGAATGTTTCATCAATAAGATAGTGTGTGTCCGCAGTCAAAGGAATATGTAAACTTAAAACCTCTGCTTGCTGCTTCAATTCTTCTAACGAAACCTGTGTTGCATATTCGTCTGAAAGATCAGGAAGTATATCATGGAAGACCACCTTACATCCAAATCCTGAAAGTCTTTTAGCAGTAGCTTTTCCCATATTTCCATATCCGATTAAACCTACTGTTTTTCCTAACAGCTCGTCTCCTCTGTTTTCTTCACGTTTCCAGATTCCGTTTTTCACTTCCTGAGAGGCGATAAAAAGTCTGTTCATAATGACAAGCAGCATTCCTACCACATGCTCTGCCACAGAATCTCTGTTTCCTTCCGGAGAATTGATCAGCTGAATTCCGAGTTTTTCGGCAACCGGGATATCAATGTTTTCCATTCCGGCACCTACTCTTGCAATGAACTTCAGATTCTTACCTTTTTCCAGAAAGTTTTTGTCCAACGGAATACGACTTCTGATGATAATCCCATCGTAATTCTCAATTTTATCACAAACCTCATCATAAGACGACGTAAAATCCTCTTCCAATATAAAATTCTGAGCCAAAAGCTGTTCTGTGATAAGAGGATGGTTTTTATCTAAAAGAAGTATCTTCATTTTATTAATAATTTTAGAGATAGGAATAGATTCCTAAATGATTATAATTTTATTCTACCGCAAATTTCTGAAAAAACAAATGCTTTTAAGCTCGCAAAGGCGTTAGCACTCAGCAAAGTTTAAAAGCATTTTTATTGATAAAGTATAAGTACTATTTTTTGTCTTTCTTAGACTCCTGCGGTTCCTGGAATAACTTTTTAAGCTCCACAGATTCCAAAGGCTTCATTCTTCCGGAAAGAATTAATGAAAGTTCTTTTCTACGGAATGCAGCAGCAAATCTTTCTTTCTCTTCGTCGGTCTCAGGAATCATTTCCGGGATAGGAATCGGACGGTTGAATTCATCCACAGCCACAAAGGTATAAATACCAGCATTGGTATGAATTTTTTTCTGATTAATAGGATCATCTAACCATACATCTACATATACTTCCATAGAAGTAGAGAATGCTCTGGAAACCTTAGATTCCAAAACCACTACTCCGCCTTCCGGAATCGGGTGATTGAAAGATACGTGGTTTACTGATGCGGTTACTACTCTTCTTTCACAGTGTCTTGCTGCAGAAATAGATGCACAACGATCCATTTTTGCTAAAAGTTCACCACCAAAAAGGTTTCTTAAAGAGTTGGTTTCGTTCGGAAGAACGATATTGGTCATAATAGTCAGAGATTCTGACGCTTTTTTTATTTTTGCCATCTATTCTTAGTGTTGTGTGGGACAGCCGGTTTAGATTGTGTTGCTTTTCCGGCAGGTTTTACGAGTGAATCTTTTTTCAAAGAATCTGAAACAGGGGTTTGCGGAGCGTGTACCATTACCTTTACCGTATCTTTTACGATTCTGTGGGTAGAAGTCTGTACAGAAACTTTATTGAAAGACTTTTTACCAAAAAGAAGCTCCTGTTGGGTAAATGCCAGGTATACAATCCCCAGAACCGGAATGAGCAAAAGGAAAGTCCAGAGAATTGTTTTTTTGAACTTAAAATCCTTTTCACGGTTCACTGAGGTATTCACTTTTTCCCCGTTATTGATATCTGAAAATCTGATTTCTTCTAATCCATAGAAGTCCGGACGTCCGGATTCTATTCTTTTTCCTTTGAAATGAGTATGCCCTTCTTCAATGAAAACTGTTCCAAGGTTTTGAATTTCAAGAACCTGTTCGGCCTGAAGTTTTTTCTTCCAAAAATCTGTCTGAATCTTAAGATCACTTCTTGAAGCATCTAAGGACATCTGTTTTTGCCCTGCAATAAAAGCCGTAAGGTCTTCAGACTGCACTTCGTAGTCTATTGCCAATTCAATCTGACTGGCCGGAGGCAGGATGCTCCCGTTTTCGGAATTGATAATTGCCTTAGAATTCTTCAGTGAAAACACTCCAAAGCCTGGAACCGTGGCAGTTCCAAATTGTTTTAAATATTCTAAAATGTATGCTGAAATATTCATTTGGCAGCAAATTTATAACTTTTTCATGACTTTTTGTAATATTTAACGGATATAAAAAAGACTGCCGGAGCAGCCTTTTGATTATTCTGTATTAAAACAGAAATACCATTATTCAAATTCCTTTTTAAAAGCTTTACTTTTATCGTAAGAGAAGAAAAACAGCTAAAAATCAAAAGGACAAATTTGTAATTTTGTTTATTTGTTTCTGACCTTTTTGCAATTTTATCTTTCTATCTTTCCTACAATTACTGAATCTTCCAGCTCACGCCAAACATAAAGTTGGTTCCTGCCTGTGAAAAATAATATGGCTGACCGTCATAAACAGATCCGTTGTTCACATATTTCTTGTTGAAAAGGTTATTTACCAATAGTTTTAAAGCAATTTCATTATTGCCAATTTTAAACTGGTATTGAGCATTAAAATCTGTCAGGAAATAATCTTTAAGCTGCAGGTTCGCATCTTCAGTATTATCCAGATATTGTTTTCCAACATATTGATTCATTAATACAAACTGGAAATTCTTGGTAGGATTAAATTTCAAACTTAAATTGGCAATAACATTTGGAGAGAATGAAATCTGTGTATTTCCAAGGCTTTTAGGAACATCTCCATTTTGGATATTGAAATCCTGGTTTCTGTTCTGGCTTAACGTTACATTCCCTGAAACTTCCCATTGTTTGGATAATTTGGCCAAAGCACCAACTTCAATACCTCTTCTGTAACTCTTCCCGGAATTGGTTCTGATAAACGCTCCTACATTATTAAGTTCTCCGTTCAAAACCAACTGATTTACATAATACATATAGTAAACATTCGCAGTAAGTGATACAATTCCGAATTGTTTTTCAAAACCGGCTTCAATATCGTGAAGTTTTTCAGCCTTCACATCATTATTGGCCATTAGATCATCTCTGTTCGGCTCACGGTGGGCATGAGCATAAGAAAGAAATATTTTACCTCCGTCAATTCTGTAATTCACACCAGCTTTAGGATTAAAGAACAGCCAGTTTTTACTCAAATCAGCGCCTTCACCATCACCTTCCATCAGGATTTTAGTATTATAATTGATTTTTCTAAGTTGCAAATCACCAAAAAACTCAAAGTTCTCTACTCTCAGTAAAGCTTTTGCAAAACCGGATACCTCATTCTTTACTGAACGGTTTCTGTAATATTCGCTTTCATCAATCTGAGGAAAAAATACGCCTGTTACATTTCCATAATGCCTTCCGTAATACTGATTGACTACTGCACCAAAATTCAGATCCAGATTTTCAAATTTTCCGTAAAGGGTAGAAACCATTCCGTAGAAATCGTTATTCAACCATTTTTTTCTGATGAAATCTGAAGATTTTATAGTTTGTCCACCCTCAATGATATTCGGAAGATTATATCTTAAAAAAGGATCTCCCTGTTTATAGTTTTCGTAATACCCTCTTCCTTTTGTATAATGGAATGTGGTTTCAAGGTTCCAACGATCACTGAATTTCTGTTCCCAAAGCAACTGATAATGGTTCTGTCTGTAGTTATCCGTTTCATTGTCATAGAAACCTACGATTTTCTCCCAATTGGTATCATAGATCGCTCCTGAAATATTGAATTTAGGATCAGTTTCCCATGTTTTACGGTCAATTCCGTTCCAGGCCTGATAAGTTTTTTCTTTTCCTCCGAAAGCCATTAAACGTATTTTCGTATTTCCTTCTTCAAATAAAGCCGTAAAATTATAAGAGTGTAAATTGGATGAAGCCCTGTCGATATATCCATCAGAATGAATATGCGTGTATCTTCCCATTACGGAAAGTCGGTTTTTCCAGAACTTACCGGAACCTATTTCTGCTGAATATTTATACGTATTAAATGATCCATAGCTATCATCGGTTTTAAAGTAAAATTTCTCTTCCGGATCTTTAGAAAGTACATTGATACTTGCCCCAAAAGCGGAAACCCCATTATTGGAGGTTCCTACTCCTCTCTGAATGACAATCTGTGATGCAGAACTTGTCAAATCCGGAACGTTGACAAAAAACGTTCCCTGACTTTCAGAATCATTGTAAGGAACACCATTCATCATTACATTAATGGCAGAACCTGAAACTCCACGAATCCTAAATCCGGTGTATCCTACCCCATTTCCAGCATCTGAAGTAGAAATAATGGAGGTTTGATTTTTTAAAAGAATAGGCAGATCCTGTCCTAAATTTTTCCCGTCTAAATCTTTCTGTACATTGATGATTTCCTTCGCTACCGGAAGTCTTTTGGTAAAATTGACCGCTTCAATTTCTCTGATTTTCAGAGAATCTTTATTTTGGGCCTGCATAAAAGCCACAGAGGCTACACTAAGCCCTAAAAAAAATAATCCTTTCATTCTATAAATCTTTGACATTTAATGAATAAAAGGGGATCAATAAGATATTATACAATTCAGCGTTCTATGAAGACGCATCCCTAAACAGCATTACCTGTTCCAGGTTCATTGGGTATAATCTCAGCCTGTTAAAGCACCCCTTTATTTCAGTCGCGAAATTACAAAAAAAATATGAATTAGGGTTCGGGTTTCGAGGTATAAGATAATGAGTTACGCGATGAGAAAAAACACTATGAAAAATAGGAGTTATCAAATGAATCATTCATCATTTATAATTATCTAGTAAGTTTTATTGTTTGCGTCAATATAGTAGTAGTTCGAACCGTCTTTGGTGACTTCAAACATCTTACCCAGTTTCCAGCTGAAGTTTCTTTTGATATTGGCATATTCGAAGGGAACAATGATTTTATTGTTAACGTCAATAATTCCAAATTTATCATTATTGGAGGCAACAATCATTGGATTAGCAACATCATCTCCTTCCAGAATAAAAAGATATTGATATTGAGGATAGATCTGAAACTGTCTGTAATCTGCAGCATTCACAAATTTTGACTTTTCAATAATTCCATAGAAGCCATTCAGAATGTAAGCCTGAAATAACTGTTGCTTGTATTCTTCAAATTTACATTTTCCAAAATCTGATTCTTTGAACTGATACACTCTCTTCCCGGTATGATCTATACGGTAAGAAATCATATTCTTTTCTACTGTGGCATAGTCTTTTGTTCCAAATTTTCTGATTTTTTCATTAGGAGAATTTAAAAGATTGCAATCTTCATAAAAAAATACAGCAATATGGTATTCCGGTTGAATAATAAATTTTCCATTCTGGTTCACGTACCCGAACTGATCACCTTTCTTTTTAGGAATCAAGACCGGAAGATCTTTGTTGATTACCACCAGATCAGGATTAGATTTATTCGCTGAAGTTCCTTTCTGAATAGGGGTTTTCGCAACTTTCTTCACAGGAATTTTCTTCACAGATTTTGACTGTGAAAAAGCAAAAACCGAAGTAAAAACGCATAAAACAATCAGTATATTTTTCATATTCACCATATGCTTGCAAAAGTACGACCAAAAATAGATATTATAAAATACATATTTATAAAGAATCTAAATAATTTCATCTCCATAAAATTGTAAAATTTCGTAATTTTGGGAGCATTTTGAATTATTTGATAATTTTAAAAAACTTTTAAGAAAGTGTAGATTATGCTGACTTTATTCGGTTAATGTTGCGTCAAAAAGCGAAAACTCAAAATGTCATTAACTGTTTTATACAGACCGGTAAAGAAGAAGCAGGCCTACCTTTAATGTTGAAAGACCTTCTATTATGAATATTTATAAGGATTACATCAAAGAGATTGAAGAAAGAAAAACCCAAGGGCTTCATCCAAAGCCAATTGATGGTGCTGAATTACTAAGCGAGATCATTTCGCAAATAAAAGATTCAGGTAATGCTGACCGATCAGATTCTCTTAAGTTTTTCATTTACAACACACTACCTGGAACTACAAGTGCTGCAGGAGTAAAAGCAAAATTTTTAAAAGAAATTATTCTAGGTGAATTCGTAGTAGAAGAAATTTCTCCTGCATATGCCTTTGAACTGTTATCTCACATGAAAGGCGGTCCTTCCATTGAAGTATTGCTTGATCTTGCTTTGGGTAATGATCCTGCTATTGCTCAGGAAGCGGCAAATGTTCTTAAAACACAGGTATTCCTTTACCAAGCAGACACTAACCGTCTTAAAGAAGCTTTCGAAAGCGGAAATGCAATTGCAAAAGAAATTCTTGAAAGCTATGCAAAAGCAGAGTTTTTCACTAAACTTCCTGAAGTTGCTGAAGAAATTAAAGTAGTAACATTTATCGCTGGTGAAGGGGACATCTCTACAGATTTACTTTCTCCGGGAAACCAGGCTCACTCAAGATCTGACCGTGAACTTCATGGTAAATGTATGATCACTCCTCAGGCACAGGAAGAAATCAAAGCTTTACAGGCACAGCATCCTGATGCAAGCGTTATGCTTATTGCTGAAAAAGGAACAATGGGTGTAGGTTCATCCAGAATGTCTGGAGTAAACAACGTTGCTCTTTGGACAGGGAAACAAGCGAGCCCATATGTACCATTTGTAAACATTGCTCCAATTGTAGGAGGAACAAACGGTATTTCTCCGATCTTCCTTACCACAGTTGACGTTACCGGAGGTATCGGTGTTGACCTTAAAAACTGGGTAAAGAAAGTTGACGAAAACGGAAACCCAATCCGTAACGAAAATGGAGATATCGTTCTTGAAGAAGCTTATTCAGTGGCGACAGGAACTGTATTAACAATCAATACAAAAGAAAAGAAATTATACAACGGAGATAAAGAATTGATTGACCTTACCAAATCTTTCACTCCACAAAAGATGGAATTCATCAAAGCAGGTGGATCTTATGCTATCGTATTTGGTAAGAAGTTACAGACATTTGCAGCTCAGCTTTTAGGAGTTGAAGCTCCTGTGGTTTTTGCTCCGTCAAAAGAAATTTCTCACGAAGGACAAGGACTTACAGCCGTAGAAAAAATATTCAACAGAAATGCTGTAGGAACTACTCCAGGAAAAGTTTTACACGCAGGTTCAGACGTTCGTGTACAGGTAAATATCGTTGGTTCTCAGGATACGACAGGTCTTATGACTTCTCAGGAACTTGAATCAATGGCTGCAACAGTGATTTCGCCAGTTGTAGATGGTGCTTACCAGTCAGGATGTCACACTGCTTCAGTTTGGGATAAAAAAGCTCAGGCAAACATTCCGAAACTGATGAAATTCATGAACGAGTTCGGTTTGATTACAGCCCGTGACCCGAAAGGTGAATACCATGCAATGACTGACGTTATCCACAAAGTTCTTAACGATATCACTGTAGACGAGTGGGCAATCATCATCGGAGGTGACTCTCATACAAGAATGTCTAAAGGAGTGGCTTTCGGAGCTGACTCAGGAACTGTTGCTCTTGCATTAGCTACTGGTGAAGCATCTATGCCAATTCCTGAATCTGTGAAAGTAACCTTCAAAGGAAACATGAAAGAACATATGGATTTCCGCGATGTGGTTCATGCAACACAAGCTCAGATGTTGAAGCAATTTGGAGGAGAAAATGTATTCCAGGGTAGAATCATTGAGGTTCACATCGGAACACTTCCTGCTGACCAGGCATTTACATTTACAGACTGGACTGCTGAGATGAAGGCAAAAGCTTCTATCAACATTTCTGAAGATAATACTTTGATCGAATCACTGGAAATTGCAAAAGGCAGAATCCAGATCATGATTGACAAGGGTATGGATAACCACAATAAAGTTCTTCAGGGACTTATTGACAAAGCAAACAAGAGAATTGAAGAAATCAGATCAGGAGAAAAACCAGGTTTGACTCCGGATGCCAACGCTAAATATTATGCTGAAGTAGTTGTAGATCTTGATGTAATTGTAGAACCTATGATTGCTGACCCGGATGTAAACAACGACGATGTATCCAAAAGATATACTCACGATACCATCAGAGATCTTTCTTACTATGGAGGTGAGAAAAAAGTAGATCTTGGTTTCGTAGGATCTTGTATGGTTCACAAAGGTGACCTTAAGATTGTTTCTCAAATGCTTAGAAATATTGAAAAACAACAAGGAAAAGTAGAATTTAGTGCCCCTCTTGTTGTAGCAGCTCCTACTTATAACATCATTGACGAATTAAAGGCAGAAGGTGACTGGGAATTATTAGAAAAATATTCAGCTTTTGAATTTGATGATAATGCTCCAAAAGGAGAAGCTCGTGTTGAATACAAAAACGTAATGTACCTTGAGCGTCCTGGATGTAACCTTTGTATGGGTAACCAGGAAAAAGCAGCTAAAGGAGATACTGTTTTAGCTACTTCTACCCGTCTTTTCCAGGGAAGAGTAGTGGAAGATTCTGAACGTAAAAAAGGAGAATCTCTATTGGCTTCAACTCCGGTTGTTGTTCTTTCTGCAATTATTGGAAGAATTCCTAGCATAGATGAGTATAAAGCAGCAGTTGAAGGTATCGACCTTACGACATTTGTACCTTCTATTAAAGAACTGACAAGTACAAGCGCTCACTAAGCGAGTATTAAATACGTCGCAAGACTATTAAATAGTATATAATTGGAAGATTTTGGTCCTTTGGGATTTAAAATCTTCCAATTTTTTGTTTAGAACGTTTCTATTTTAAGATAGTTACGTTTTTTTTTCGATAAAAGCCTGAAAATGAATTCTAATTTTTCTTAAATTGAAAGTTATAAAATCTATTGATTTTTGAATCCAAATTACCCCTATTAATGGATTATAGGAACGTTTTTTGATATATAAGAAAATGATTTTTCTTTTTCAACATCAGAAAAAGAAGCATTAACGGAAAAAGAACAAAATTAAAATACGATATGACTTTTGATATTGATATGATCAAAAAAGTGTATGAGCGTTACCCGGAAAGAATTGCTGTGGCAAGACAAATTGTGGGAAAACCTCTTACCCTTTCAGAAAAAATTCTTTACACCCATCTTTGGGAAGGAAATGCTACACAGGCATATGAAAGAGGAAACTCTTATGTAGACTTCGCACCAGACAGAGTAGCCATGCAGGATGCCACTGCACAGATGGCTCTTTTACAATTCATGCAGGCAGGAAAAACTAAAGTAGCTGTTCCTTCTACTGCTCACGCAGATCACCTGATTCAGGCGAAAGTAGGTGCAGACAAAGATTTACAGGAAGGGATCAACAAAAACTCTGAGGTATTCAATTTCCTGAGTTCTGTATGTGATAAATACGGAATCGGATTCTGGAAACCGGGAGCAGGTATCATTCACCAGGTTGTACTGGAAAATTATGCCTTCCCTGGAGGAATGATGATTGGTACTGACTCTCACACGGTAAATGCAGGAGGACTAGGAATGGTAGCCATTGGTGTAGGAGGTGCCGATGCAGTAGATGTAATGGCAGGAATGGCTTGGGAGCTTAAAATGCCAAAGCTTATCGGGGTAAAATTAACCGGTAAAATGAGCGGATGGACTTCTGCAAAAGATGTGATCTTAAAAGTAGCAGGAATTCTTACCGTAAAAGGTGGTACAGGATGTATCGTAGAATATTTCGGTGAAGGTGCTGAATCTCTTTCAGCAACAGGTAAAGGTACCATCTGTAACATGGGTGCTGAAATTGGAGCTACAACGTCTACTTTCGGATATGATGATTCTATGAGAAGATATCTTTCCGCTACAGGAAGACAGGATGTGGTAGATGCCGCTGATAAAATTGCTGAACACTTAACAGGTGATGCTGAGGTATATGCTAACCCTGAACAATATTTCGACCAGGTAATAGAAATCAATCTTTCTGAACTGACTCCTCACTTAAACGGACCTTTCACTCCGGACTTAGCAACTCCAGTTGCTGAATTCAGAGCTAAAGCAGAAGCTAACGGATGGCCTTTAGAAGTTGAGTGGGCTCTTATCGGCTCTTGTACCAACTCTTCTTATGAAGATTTATCAAGAGCAGCCTCTATTGTAGAAGATGCAGTATCAAAAGGGGTAAAACCTAAAGCAATCCTGGGAATCAACCCTGGTTCTGAGCAGGTGAAATTTACAGCAGAAAGAGATGGTTTCTTAAACTCTTTCAGAAAATTTGAAAACACAAGAATCTTTACGAACGCTTGTGGACCTTGTATCGGACAATGGGACAGAGAAGGTGCTGAAAAAGGAGAGAAAAACTCTATTATTCACTCTTTCAACAGAAACTTCGCCAAAAGAGCGGATGGTAACCCAAATACCCATGCATTTGTAGCTTCTCCAGAAATGGTAGCTGCTGTAGCGATCTCAGGAAGATTAGACTTCAACCCGATTACAGATACTTTAACGAATGAAGCAGGTGAGCAGGTAAAACTTGACGAGCCTAAAGGTTACGAACTTCCTTCAAAAGGATTTGCAGTAGATGACAACGGATATCAGGCTCCATCTGAAGATGGTTCAAGCGTTGTGGTGGACGTAAGCCCTACTTCAGACAGACTTCAGTTATTAGAAGAATTCCCAGCTTGGGATGGTAAGAACATTGAAGGAGCTAAAGTATTAATCAAAGCTTTCGGAAAATGTACTACTGACCACATTTCTATGGCTGGGCCTTGGTTGAAATACAGAGGTCACCTTGATAATATTTCAAACAACATGTTGATTGGAGCGGTGAATGCTTACAACATGGAAACCAATAAAGTTAAAAACGAATTAACTGGTGAATACGGTGAAGTTCCGGCTGTACAAAGAGCTTACAAAGCAGCAGGCGTTCCAACCATCGTTGTGGGAGACCAAAACTATGGTGAAGGTTCTTCAAGAGAGCATGCTGCCATGGAGCCTAGACACCTTGGTGTAAAAGCTGTATTGGTAAAATCATTTGCGAGAATCCATGAAACTAACCTTAAGAAACAAGGGATGCTTGGAATCACTTTCGCTAATGAATCTGACTATGATAAAATCAAGGAAGATGACACGGTTAACTTCTTAGATCTTGACCAGTTTGCTCCAGGAAAACAGCTGACTTTAGAATTCGTTCATGCTGACGGAACTAAAGACATCGTTATGGCTAACCACACTTACAACGATCAGCAAATTGATTGGTTTAAAGCTGGTTCTGCCCTGAATCTGATCAAACAACAGGAAAAATAAGATTAATTGTTAGATTAATTATATAAAGGCGGCTTCAATAGAAGTCGTCTTTTTGTTTTAGTAAAAAGAAATATATGTTGACATGGAAATTCAATAGAGGTGGACTATAATTCTGAGCGGAGCCGAAAAAAGCCCAGCCAACTTAAAATTAAACATCCATCCATTGGCTTTAGCCAAAACTTACAATACACTTATTTTAATTTATCCAAAAGACCTGCTCTATAGCTTTCCCCAATAGGAATTTCATACTCGGGAAGAATTACTTTTTTAGCCCCGATACTTTTGATTTTATTCAAATTGACAATAAAAGATTTATGAATCCGTACAAACCTTTCAGAAAGCTGGCTTTCCATTGATTTAAGAGTATCCAGAACGATAAACTCATCGTTTTCTGTCCGGATATTGACGTAGTCTTTGATACTTTCTACATAGAGAATTTCATGAAAGCCGATACGATGCCTCTGCCCGGAAGATTTCACAAAGAAATGGGTATTTTCCTCCTGAGGAAAAGAAAAACGCTCTTGAACCTTTAATACGCTCTTTTGAAATCTTTCGAATGAAATTGGCTTTAAAAGGTAATCCACAACATTATGTTCATATCCTTCCAGAGCATATTCTGAATAGGCTGTTGTCAAAATATACTTTTGATCAGATCCTACAATTTTCATAAAATTGATTCCCGTAAGCTCCGGCATCTGAATATCCAGAAAGATCAGGTCTGAATCATTTTTCTGAAGATATTCTAAAGCAAGAATCGGGTTTTCTGTAGAAAAAACCAGTTCAAGAAAAGGTGTTTTTTCTACATAATGTTCAAGAAGAGAGATGGCCAGTGGCTCGTCATCCACAATGATGCATTTTATCTTATTCATCCCGTAAATCAATTTTTAAATCTACAATAAATTCTGTTTCTGAATCTTTGATCTCAAGCTGATGTTTAGGATATAGTATTTCCAGCCTTTTTTTCACATTCTGGATTCCTATTCCTGAAACGGTATCTTTCATTTTCTGTGTTTTAAAATTTAAAAGATAAAAATGCAGAATCTTATCATAATCTGAGATTTTCATTTCAAAACCTTTATCCCGGAAATCACCATGTTTGAATGCATTCTCAACAAAAGGAACCAACAGCATTGGAGAAATTTTAAGCTGAGGATGCTGAATATCTTTTTCTATCAGCAATAGTTCAGGGTTTCTGATTCTAAGCTTCTCCAGTGCAATCAGACTGTTAATATATCCAATTTCCTTATCCAGAGAAATGGAATCTTTTTCAAGGTCTTTTGTACTATACCTCAACAATTGTCCAAGTTCTTCAATAGCGGGAAGTGCTTTTTCTGATTTTTGATAGACAAGGGAATAGATATTATTTAATGAATTAAAAATAAAATGAGGATTGATCTGCGTCTTCAGTGCCTGTAGTTCCGCTTGTTTCTTTTCAATCAGAAGTTGCTTTTTATCATTTTCAGCGACTCCATATTTCTCCAATATCCATAGAATTCCGGCAATGAAAACTGTCAGTGAAGCGTTGTAAATATTATCTGTCAAATAATATAAAAGTCCGGTATCTTTATTATAATTCCTGAATCCAAGGGTAAGGGGAAGAATGATCTCTTCTATTCCGTACCGAATCACTCCAAAGCTCAAAATAGAAATCATAAAAACTAACACCACAGAATAAAGCTTTTTCAGATCTAATATTTTGGGAATAATAACCAGGTATAAAAGATAAAAAGTAGAAATTTCAGAAATAAAATAGGTAAAGTTCAGCACATACGTTTCAAATCCCCTGCGTTCAGGAAAAAAGAAATATGGTGTAATGTTGTTTCCTATAAAATTGAAACTCCAATAAAAAATCTGAAGCCAGATAATTTGCTTTTTATTCATATTCAAATATAAATCTCTACAGGCACAATTCATCAATCTTTTTCGACAAAAACCTGTTTTTTTCCGATGAAACTATTTTGACATGCATAATCATCATCTTCGTCTAAACGCTATTTCCTTTGAAAAGCTCTTCCTATACTTTTGTCAGAGAAATTCAAAACAAACATCCTTTAATCTCTCATATATATCTTATGAAAAAACAGCTTTTAATAATAACCACTCTTGTTTCTTCTTTTGTAACAGCACAAACAAAAGATACTGCAAACGTCAAAAATATCGAAGTGGTAACGGTGAATGGCAAAAAAGTTCTGGTAGAGCGTAAAGTAGACCGTCTTGTTTACAATGTTCAGAATTCTATGCTTTCACAGGGAAGCTCTGGGACTGAAGTTTTGGCAGGAACTCCTATGCTGAAGGTGGATGAAAATAAAGGACTTCTTTCTATTGCTGGAAAAAATGGGGTGTCTGTGATGGTGAATGACCGCATGCTGAATCTTTCCGGATCTGAACTGACGAATTATCTAAGAAACCTCCGTTCTGAAAATATATTAAAAATTGAAGTCATTACCACTCCGCCTTCCAAATATGAAGCTCAGGGAAACAGTGGAATTATCAATATTGTCCTTAAAAAAAATCAGAACCTCGGATGGAGCGGCTATCTGAATACCAATTATACTCAGAGAACATACGCAAGTTTCAGCAGTGTAGCAGGGGTAAATTATCAAAACGAAAAAATAAAATCTTCCATCAAGATAATGGGATATGATGGAGATAAAAGATCTGTAGAAAAAAATAATATCATCGGGCAAAACTCTTCTCTCAACAAAGACGACAGAAAGGATATGAATGACGGATTGGGTCTGAATGCCAATTTTGATTATTCACTTTCTAAAAATGCTAATATTGGGTTGGTATATGATATTACAAAAGGGCATACCAATATGGATATCAATTCAACACAGGATTACTTCACAGACAACACTCCTACTTTACAAACAGAGACGGATTCAAAGCATCGTTCTCCTTTTACAACCCAAATGCTTAATCTCTATTTTGATCAAAAATTAGGAGAGCATAAGCTAAGTTTCGGGGCCAATTATTATGGAAATCTTCCCGATACAGAGGTGAATTTCACAACAAGAAATATCGCCAGTAATGCAACTCAGGTGGTTAGAAATCTTTCATCTGTAGATTATACAATATATTCCGGACAGGGTGATTTGACTTTAAATTTCAAAAAAATTCAGTTGGAAACCGGAGCGAAATACAGCCAGTTTTCTAATAATTCGGACATTGCATATTTTAATTTTAACAATGGAAATTATATCATAGATCCAGCAAAGAGTAATCTTTTTGATTATAATGAAAAGAATTATGCAGCCTATATAAGTGCCAGTAAAGACCTTGGTGAAAAATGGTCTGTAAAAGCCGGACTCCGTTATGAATATTCACAAACCAGCGGTTTTTCTCCTACTACACAGTCAAAATCTGAGAATAATTACGGAAAATTTTTCCCAACAGCCTATTTGTCTTATAAAGCGAATGAGAATAATCAATTGAGTGTTAATTATTCCCGAAGAATCAATCGCCCTTATTTCCGGGCTTTAGACCCGTTCCGATGGTATTCTAATCCCAATTCTTATTATACCGGAAACCCAAGCCTGCAGCCATCTTTTAATCATAATATTGAATTCAATTATATTTTTAAAAACAAATTTTCTGCGAATCTTTACTACCAGAGAACAAAGAATAACTTTGATCAACTCTCATTCCTGAACGGAATTGACCTTACCAGTACTTATGAAAATTATTACAATCAAAATATTTACGGGCTCAATTTCAATTATACGGATGCGTTTTTCAAAATCTGGGAAAGTAATATCTCAACCTCATTCAGTTATAATGAAACTCAGATTACAAAGTTCAATCTGGTTGCTAAAAACGGACAGTCATTTTATTTTTCTGTGAACAATACTTTCCAACTGAATAAAGCTAAGACATTCATGCTATTTGTCAATTACTGGAATAATCTTCCTTCCAGAGACGGATATTTTTCTATGAAAAACACAGCAAGTCTGGATGCTGGAATCAAAATGAGTTTTGCGGAAAAAGCCCTTCAGGTCAATATTTCTGTAAGCGATATTTTCAAACAGTCCGGATTGAGAGCTGATATGTATTTTACTGATAATACGCAATCTTTCAACAACTATTGGGATGCCAGAAGAATGAACCTCAGCATCACCTATAGTTTTGGAAATCAGAAAGTAAAGCCGAATAACAGATCAGTCAATTTTGAAGAAAAAAACCGTGCTCAATAACTGTAAAAAACTAAGATCAGGGAATTTTTCCTGAGATAACCATCATCATATATAAAAAAAACAGAGAGTTCATCTCTGTTTTTTGTTCAAATAATTTATAAATCATGACCCTATTTAGAACCTGAATTCAATTCTCGCAAATAAGAATCTCCCTCCTATACCGTACTGGGAAACCTGTCTGGAATATACAAACTGGTTATCCGCTGTTAATGAACTTATATTTGGACTTTTAGAAGGCAGAATATTCAGGATGTTATTGCTCCCGATTGTTGCTGAAATATTTTTATTAAAATCATATCCCACAGATAAATCTGTCACGAAGCGGTTATTAAGAACAAAATGCTCTGTACTCCCTGTTACCCCGTCAAAATTAGCATCTAAAACGTCTGCATCCGTCACTTTACCAAAGAAAGAATTACACAGTACGAAAGTAAGTCCGGAAACCCTTAATGTATTGGACAAAGTAGCTTTTACGCGGGGTACAGCTTCTTCGAAATACACTCTATTCGGTTCTGAGAAATAATTATCAATCTGGCTTACCAATTTAGGAGACGCATGAATATCTCCGATTCTTTTGGTCTGATTAAAGTTAATTCCCAGATTATTCTCTAAAGAAATCCCCGATGAGATTTTTGAATTCTGAGAAATGGTAATATCCAACCCTTTTGTCTGAGAGTCCACCGCATTGGCAAAGAAGTTGGCAGCACTGGCTCTCGCCAAATCAAAGGCACTTTGCAATACCTGATCATCAGCATTGTTGATTTTATCCGGACGGAAAAACAGGTCCGTAAGCACTACTCTATCCTTAATCTTTATTAAATAAGCATCTGCTGTGAAAGTAAGGTTTAATGTTGGAATCTTCCATGTAATTCCTGTGCTGTAGGATTGTGAGGTTTCCTGTTTTAATTTTGGAATACCCAATGCCTGTGCTGCTTCAGAATTATTTCTAAAAGTACCCACCTGCGTAGTTTTTCCCTGCTGAATCAGTGTAGAAGTAGAACTATAATAGATTTGAGCTAAAGAAGGTGCTCTAAATCCTGTAGAAACAGCTCCTCTCCAGTTTAGATTGGGAGCCAGTTTTACATTGGTTGCTACCTTATAATTGAATGTAGATCCGAAGTCTGAATAATTCTCATATCGCAAAGCGCCTTCCAACAGCCATCCATCAGTAACTTCCAGTTCTGCATCAGCATAAGCCGCAATACTGTTTCTGTTTCCGGAAACGGCATTTTCCGGACTAAACCCTGGAAAAACCTGTGCTCCGGCCGGTCTTATACTTCCGAAGAAATCGGTTACTTTTTCATTTTCAGGGGTTTTGGCGGTTACCACACGTCCATAAATATCATAAGAAGCATAGGAGTTTTCTTTTCCTGCATTTACTTTATAATTTTCGTGTCGGTATTCAGCTCCGAAAGCAATGTTCAATCCTTTCAGGACATCATATTTTTTGGAGAAGTCAAGATTGACGGTATTTTGTGAAAACTCGGACCCTCCGGCATCAAAAGTTCTTGGAGAATTATCTGTAAGTGAGGCATTAAATGTATTGACAACTCCAAAACCAAAGGTATTCTTCCCAAATGTATTACTGAAATCTACATTCCAGCCATTCCATTTTCCTTTAATTCCAGCAGCAAGAGAATAATCATTTACGGCTGCTTCAATCTGAGGGAGATATCCATTGGGAGTAACTGCATTGATGTTTCTCTCCGTATTGGGAAGTCTGTAAAATCCTCCGGCATTTCCAAGGCGGTAGCTATAGCCTCCAAATGAGTACACTTTCCAATCCTCATTCACAGGAATTTCAGAATTGAAGAAGAGCTGCCCCGATTGTAGCTTAGACTGTCCGGCTCTCAGGCTAAAATCTTTTCTTTCCAATCCTCTGTAATTAAGTTCCTGAGATGTAAAATCTTTACCCAATATTTTTTGAAGATCAGAAATACTGTTTGCTCCTGAGATCTGAGATTGAAAATCAGTTCCAAAATAACCCACCTTAGTCGCATATTGTTTAACCGTATTGATAATCTGCTGAGTATTGGAAGTGTTGGTAATATTTTTATACAAACCATCAATATTAACTCCATCCTGCAATGCTCTATAGTTAATGGCATTATAAGCATTGAAAATATCTCCTTCCCTTACTCCCGCTCTGGAATAAGGATCACGGTATTGCGCAGAACCTGTCACGTTAATAAATCCGGATTTTCCAATTTTCGCTCCATAATTAAGATCTACAGAAATAGTCTGTCCGTCAACTCCTCCTGAGAAATTATTAGCAACAGGCGAAGCATATCCACCGAGAAATACCTGTCCGGAAAGTCCTAATCTTTTTTTCAATCCGAGGTTAACTACTCCTGCAATGGCATCAGAACCATATTGAGCAGAAGCTCCGTCTCTTAAAACCTCAATTTTTTCTAAAGCAAAGGCCGGAATCGCATTAAGGTCAGTCCCTACAGAGCCTCTTCCCGGTGTAAGCGTTACATTGATTAATGAAGACTGATATCGTCTTTTTCCATTGAGTAAAACCAGAACCTGATCAGGACCCAACCCTCTTAGAAGAGCAGGATCTACAAAGTCAGTTCCATCGTTCACCGTGTGTGAAGTGGATGAAAATGAAGGGACAATATAATTTAAAGCCTGGCTGATATTGTTTGTTGGACTTTGTTTTAAAATTTTTGATATATTAATGATATCTACCGGAACTGGGGTATCCGTCAATGACCTTCCAGAGCCTCTTGATCCAAGGATCACCACATCTTCTATTTTTTTAGATTGTACAGTATCTGTCTGGGCAAAATAAAATGTAGAGATAAGCGCGAAAGAAGGAATAAATATTTTTGTTTTGAAATTATGCATGTTGTTGGTTGTTTATTTTTTGTTGTTAAAAATTGTTTTTTGAGCAATACAAATCCTGTAACCTTACATATAAGGTTACCATTGATGATCGGAATGTTTGTATTATTTTTTAGAAATAGAAAGTGCTAGCAGCAACAACACATGCGCATATAGAAATGGCATGAAAACATATCAGAATAATGAAGATTCACTTCATGATCCGAGGAATAAAAAATAACTGATATAAGGTGATTTCCCTTGTCTTTAAACATTTGGTTTTAACTTTAAAACAAAAATTCAAGATGGGTAATGATAGAATGATAAACATTTTTTCCGGAAGATCCGGCTTATCGATTGCAGCACCTTGCTTGTTTTTGCAGGTTGCTATCCCATCTAGAGATTCTTGATAATTACCTGGCAAAGATATAATTATTTCGGAAATAAAAAAAATTTCAGCTTAATTTTTCGATTTTCACAATTTTAGCGTAACAAATTATCTTTTTCAGCGTCTAACCGGATATCAGTAAAAACATTATGAAAAAAACGATTTTTGCATTATCCTTATTAAGCTCCGTCTTTGTTTTCTCTCAGGAGAAAAATAATAAACCTCAGGAAAAACAAATTGAAGGAGTAGTTATCACAAAAACTAAAAAAGCCGTTGAACAAAAAGCAGACCGTACTATTTTTGACTTTTCTGAACAACCTCAGCTGAATAACGGGAATGTTCTGGAAGGAATTAAAAAGCTGCCAGGACTTGTATCTACGGACATTGCAGGGATGATGTATCAGGGAAAAATGCTTGAAGTATACCTTAACGGAAGACCTCTAAATATCACTTCCAATGAATTGAACTCCTTCCTTGAAGGAATGCCTGCTAATTCTGTAGAAAGAATTGAGGTAATCACCCAGCCCGGTGCTGAATTTCCGGCTACTTCCGGAGGAGCAATCATGAATATTATTACCAATAAAAACGCCAATAAATATTTAACAGCAACTTATTCCGGGAATTATTCTTTCACGAATTATGATAAATACAGAAACAGAACGACTAATTCTGTTAATTTAAATGCAAGAAATAAGTATTTCGGATGGCAGCTGAATGTGGGGCAGAATTACCGTGAAAGTATGCTGAATGGCCAGCAGGATGAGCTTTTAACAAGTCATACTGACAGATACGGACGTGGATATTTTGCAAAATCAGGATTAACTTTTGATTTGGGACAGGACAGATTATTATTAAACTACGATATTTATCACAACAATAATGACAACTATACTTTAAGTAACGGTCATGGAGATTTACCTTTTCAAAATAATCCAAAGGATTTGAGAGAAGCTTTTTATACGTCTTCAGATGTTGCTCATACCAATAGTTTGAGACAGGAAGCTGTAGTGACGTATCAAAAACGTTTTGCTGACAAATCTCAAAAACTGGACTTCCAGTTGGGGTATACAAGATCGGACAGTAAATTTGCACAGGATAATTTCTTCCAGGACGGTAATTTTGCAGCAGCACCCTATCTCCCTATCAATAGCCCTACAAGCGGTTTAAAAGATATTCTGAACAATAAATCGGTGATGAATATTGCCAATTTCAAAGTAGATTATGCTCAGCCTATCAAACTTCTTGATGGTGGGAAAGTAAGCTTTGGAGGATTGTATGAAAAACAGGATTATGATACACAAAGTTTTGGGTTAACCAATCTTGAATATCAGAGACAGACAGCTTCTACTTATTTGGAGTTTCAGGCAAAATTGAAAAAGTTTGACTTCACTTTGGGATCCCGTGCTGAAAACTATGATATTTCCGGGGTAACAAGATATTTTGATAAGGACGCGAAACTGGTAGAGGCTAATTTGATTCCTTTCAACAAGTTTAAGCTTTTCCCGAACGCGAGTGTACAATATAATATGATGAACCAGGTTTATATTGCCGCTAATTATAACAGAAAAATCAGCTTACCAAGTATTTCTGCCCTGAACCCGAATAACGTGACGTTCTCCGGGCCAAGTACAGAAGTAAATGGTAACCCGAATCTACAGCCTACTATTTTTGATAACTATGAATTGAAAATTTCCGCTTTTGATTATGCATTTATTGGATATAGCGTAAGTTCAGCAAGCAATCAGGTGGCACAAATCATCAGAAAAGACGGGAGAAAACTTTACAACGAGCAGGTGAATATTTCGAATATGAAAATTCACAACTTCAACGTGGGTTTACCGGTTCCTTTTATGATTTTCAGCAAGCCTTTGAGCGAAATCATGAAGTTTGATTTCAATCCTGATAAAATTAACTTCATGTACTTATATGCTGGTTATCAGAAACATGAAATCGATAATCTGAATAATAAAGGGTTCTGGATTTTCAATATCATGACTCAGATTCTTTTACCTAAAGATATCAAAATGACAGCCAATTACAGCTATCTGACTCCAAAGGCAGGATATTTCTACTTCACGGCAGAAAAACCGTTCAACAACTCTCTGGATATTACGCTGACGAAGAAGTTTATGAACAACCGTCTGACACTTTCTGTTTTTGCGAATGATATTTTCAACGGACAGATGATGCAGGTACGTTCTAATCCACCATCAGGAACTCCGGTATTGATCAGCAGCAAATATGATACAAGAAATTTCGGATTTTCCATCAACTATAAAATTCCAACAAGAAATAAACTGGCAAAAGAGGATCCGAATATCCTGAACCAGACTAAAAAAGAGGATAACGGTGGTGTTATGCAGCAGGCACAATAATTCTTCTTTGTAATAAAATAAAAATAGGCGTAAAATGATTTACGCCTATTTTTATTTAGATAAGTTTTGGCTAAAGTCGAAGGATGATTTTATAAAAGTAAAACGGGCTAAAGCCCGTTCCTATTGATATTAAAATGGTGTTATTTGTAAAAATATTAGTGATATTAGTGTTTATATTTACATCAAAAATCTATCACTTGAAATCTCCAACTCAGCGTATCTACCAAAGTCAGCTGATTAACACTCACAGGAAGATTAGTAATAATTTTTAACGTCTGAAGAGCCATCATGCTTCCTATCATCCCAGGAAGAGCTCCCAGCACACCAAGGCTGTCACAATCTGGTATATCCTCATCGAAAGGCGGTTCAGGGAAAATATCTCTCAGATTTTTACTTCCGTTATGATTAAACACAGAAACCTGTCCTGAAAATCCTAAGATACTTCCGTAAACCAAAGTTTTCCTTAGCTTCATGCAGGTATCATTCACCAGATATCTTGTTGAAAAGTTGTCTGAACCATCAACAATAACATCATAATGAGAAAGGATTTCTTCAACATTTTCTTCATTGATTTTCTCTTCAATTCCTATCAAGTTAACCTGATGATTCAGTTCTTTTACAAATGTTTCTGCGCTCTTCACTTTGGATAATCCTACTCTGTTTTCAGTATGAATAATCTGCCGGTTCAGATTATGAAGTTCAACCTCATCAAAATCTGCAACTCCTAAAGTCCCTAGTCCTGCAGCAGCCAGATATTGGATAACCGGACTTCCCAAACCTCCTGCTCCTATCACAAGAACTTTGGAAGACCTTATTTTCTTTTGTCCTTCTAATCCTAATTCTTCTATAAATATCTGACGGCTATACCGTGAAAAATGATCTTCTTTTTTCATGCTTTATGATAATTGAACCATTAGGTTTTTTAAGTTTTTAAGGAAAGTTAGGATGAGCTTCGCTTGAAAAAGATACTGTCTTAAAAATCTTTGATTTTTCTTAATTAAGCTTCATCTCTTCAAATTTCTTAATGGTTTAAAAATTTTAAAATCCGCTATAAACAGAGTCCCAGTCTTTCATCACAGGATCATAACCTGCTTTTTTGATCATGAGCCTGATTTCATCCATACTTCGCTCGTCACTGGTTTCAAACTGTTCCAGAGATTCTTTATCCACAGCATAACCTCCGGGGTTTGTCTTTGATCCTGCACTCATGGCAGTTGCTCCCAGAGATACAATATTATTTCTGAATACTTCATTTTCTCTGGTAGAAATGGAAATTTCAAGATCTTCATTCCAGATTCTATAGGCACAGATCAATTGAAGAAGGTCTTTATCTTCCATAATAAAATTGGGTTCAATGATTCCTTCAGCAGGTCTGAGCCTTGGAAAAGAAACGGAAAACTTACTTTTCCAGTAGTGTTTCTGAAGATAATCGATGTGTAATGCGTTGAAAAAACTGTCTACTCTCCAATTTTCAAGTCCAAGGAGAACTCCAAGCCCGATTTTATGAATTTCTGCTCTTCCTATCCTGTCCGGAGTTTCCAGGCGAAAATGAAAGTTTGATTTTTTACCTTTCGGATGGTATTCTCTGTAAACATCCTGATGATAGGTTTCCTGATACACCAAAACGGAATGCACTCCTTCTTCATGAAGCAGTTTGTATTCTTCTTCCATCAATGGCTGCACTTCAATGGAAATATTGGAAAAATGAGGTTTTAGCTTACGCACCGCATTCTGAAAATAAGGCACACCTACTATTTTATTTGCTTCTCCGCTTACCAGCAATACATGATTCACTCCCATAGACTTCAGTACTGAGGCTTCAATCATCAGTTCCATATCAGAGAGTGTTTTCCTTTTCAGGTTATTATCAAGACTGAACCCGCAGTAGGTACAGATATTCTGACACTCGTTGCTGAGATACAACGGTGCATACAACTGGATGGTTTTTCCAAATCGTTTTTGGGTGAGCATCTGTGTCATTCTTGCCATCAGCTCCAGTTCCTGAGAAGCAGCTGGTGACAGGAGATTCAGGAAATCGTCAAGGGTTTTATTCTTCTTCTGAAGACTGTACCTTACATCAGACAGACTAACTTTTTCAAGCTTATTCTTTACCTCATCCCATTGGTAGTTTTCAAAAACATCTTTAAAGCTTTTCATGAGTATGATTTATTCAAATAAAAACGAAGTAAGCGGGCTTGAAGCTTCAGCATGGTTGCCAATAGCACCTAATCCTGATTCAAAAGCTCTTCTTCCGGCAATCACGCCTTCTTTAAAAGCTAAGGCCATATTCAGTGGATTTCCGGCTACGGCAATGGCAGTATTCACCAAAACGGCATCTGCTCCCATCTCCATTGCTTTTGCAGCATCTGATGGTGCCCCGATTCCTGCATCTACCACTACGGGAACATTACTCTGGCTGATGATTATTTCCAAAAAATCCTGTGTTCTTAACCCTTTATTGGTTCCAATGGGTGCTCCCAAAGGCATTACCACAGCTGTTCCGGCATCTTCAAGACGTTTGCACAAAACAGGATCTGCATGAATGTAAGGCATGACAATAAATCCTAATTTCGCCAATTCTTCCGTCGCATATAAGGTTTCGATAGGATCCGGCAGTAAATATTTCGGATCCGGATGAATTTCCAGTTTCACCCAGTTGGTTTCCAGCGCTTCTCTTGCTAACTGAGCTGCCAATACAGCTTCTTTAGCCGTTCTTGCTCCGGAAGTATTGGGCAGAAGGTGAACGTTGGTTTCTTTTAATGAATCAAGCAGATCGTCTTCACTGGATTGGGCGTCAATTCTTTTGAGCGCCATCGTTACCATATTGGTTTCGGAAGCGATGACAGATTGTACCATATCTCTCATACTTCCGAATTTTCCTGTTCCTAAAAACAGTCTTGATTCAAAAATTCTTCCTGCTATTTCTAATTTCTGATGGTTCATATCATTACTTTTTTTAGTTCATTAATAATAGTCGGCTGTTTTGTAATGAGCCCAGATACAGCAACACCATAAATCCCGATTCCCTTTAACGGCAAAATATCTTCAAGGGTAACGCTTCCGATGGCAAATATTTTGGGAACGTCTATTGATTTTTCTCTTAATCCATCAACAATAGCCTGGTAGCCTTCAAATCCCAGAACAGGGCTTAGTTTTTCTTTGGTTGTAGTAAATCTCAATGGTCCTAAACCGATATAATCACAAGATTCTTTGATTCTCTGAATGACATCTGAAAGGGTATTAGCCGTTCCTCCAATTATTTTATTTTCGTCTAAGATCAGTTTTGCTTCTTCAATGGCACTGTCGTTCAATCCTAAATGAACACCATCTGCATCTATTTCTTTGGCTATTTGCACATGGTCATTGATGATACAAACCGCCTGATATTCTGAACAAAGTTGTTTTGAAATTTCACAAAGATTGATTAATTCGTTTTCAGGAGCATTTTTCCAGCGAACCTGTACCCATTTGATTCCGTTATCAAGGGCTTTACGGATACAAAGTTCCTGTTCCTGTATTGTGCTTCCTTGTGATATATATTGTAATTTTTCCATGTTTTCTATGAATGTGTTCCCAGCAAAGAGGAATTGCTTTTTAAAAATTTTTCGATGTATAATTTCCCATTTCTACAGGCAGTTTCGATGTTTCCACCTTTCGCAAGTTCTGCGGTTATGGCTGATGATAAAACACAGCCGGAGCCATGTTTAGGAAAATAGGTTGCACCACCTTCAGTTGGAGTTAAAAGAATTTCTTTTCCATTTCCAACTAAAATATCCGTTCCTAAATGATCTTCTCTATGTCCTCCTTTGATCAGTAATGAGCATTGGTGAGTATCCCGTAGAAGATTATTTTCCTTTAAAACACTATATTCATTGTAATTAGGTGTAATTAAACTCAACTTATTAATCGTATTTTTCAATTGAGGAAGTGTTTCAAGATCAAAAAATGTAAATTCGGAAGTGCTTTTCAGAACCGGATCCCAAATGATTTTCACTTCAGGATTTCCTTTTTGAACTGTTTCTACAATCTTACCCAGAAATTCAGCATCCTTCACTATTCCAATTTTCACGGCTGAAATTGGGTAATTTTCCATCAACACTTGAATAGCTTCTGTTACTTCATCTATAGGACGCCATTCTAAACTCAGACATTTCAAAGCAGTTTGCAATGTTAATGCTGTACATATTCCCAATCCCACCACTTTTGATTGCTCAAAGGTTTTACTATCTGATAATAAGCCTGCTCCACCACTGGGATCGAAGCCTGCAACACTTATGACATAAGGACGTTCCTGCATTTTCTGAATACGTTTAAGGGTTCTTCACTTTCCCAGATAGCACCTAATAAAGCCGCTCCATCTGCTTCTGCTTCGAAAACTTGATGAATATTATCCTGATTAATTCCTCCAAGGGCAATCAATTTGACATCCGGATTGTTCCGGTGTTTTATTTCTTTCTTAATGGTTGAATCCAGTCCATATCCTTTTTTGGAGATACTTGGAAAGAATGGGCTTATGAAAGCATATTCCCATTCTTTATCCAAAGTATTGTATGTTGTGATATCGTGCACTGATGTTGAAATGGTATTTTCTTCCCCCCAATATTTATAAGTTTCTTCCTTTCTATCAATCTCTCTGAAATGAAACCTTGAAATAGTAAATTCCTTTCCAAGATCGTAATGCGTATGCAGTACCAGCTGTGAATAAAAGGTTTTATCAATCTGAGTGATGAATTCAATCATTTCATTTCGGCTGAGCCATGGTTTACGAATATGAAGCAGATCAAGACCTTCCTGAAACATCTGATTAATAAGATTTGTTTCGTTCTGGACAATCAATTCAGGAGTGATAACGAGGATCATATATAAATTTCTTTCCCTTTTTCGATGAATTCCTGTGATTTATCCAGCATCCCTTGTTCTGCAGATTCACGAATTTCCTGTGTAATTTTCATAGAACAGAATTTCGGACCGCACATGGAACAGAAATGGGCAATTTTTGCTCCTTCTGCCGGAAGCGTTTCATCATGATAAGCTCTTGCTGTTTCTGGATCTAACGAAAGATTGAACTGATCTTCCCATCTGAATTCAAATCTTGCCTTGCTTAATGCATTGTCTCTGTATTGCGCTCCAGGGTGGCCTTTTGCCAAATCTGCAGCGTGCGCAGCCAGCTTATAAGTAATTACCCCAACTTTTACATCATCTTTATTTGGAAGTCCTAAGTGTTCCTTTGGTGTTACATAGCAAAGCATTGCACAACCAAACCATCCGATCATTGCTGCACCGATTCCGGAAGTAATATGATCATAACCTGGAGCAATATCCGTTGTTAACGGCCCTAAGGTATAAAATGGAGCTTCATGGCATTCTTCCAGCTGCTTTTCCATATTTTCTTTGATCATATGCATTGGAACGTGTCCTGGGCCTTCAATCATTACCTGTACATTGTGTTTCCATGCAATTTTCGTCAGTTCACCTAAAGTTTCAAGTTCTGCAAACTGAGCGGCATCATTAGCATCTGCAATAGATCCCGGACGAAGACCGTCTCCCAGAGAGAAAGCTACATCATACTTCTTCATGATCTCGCAAATCTCCTCAAAATGAGTGTACAGGAAACTTTCTTTGTGATGAAATAAACACCATTTTGCCATAATAGATCCTCCTCTGGATACAATTCCAGTGACTCTTTTTGCTGTTAAATGAATGTATCTCAATAAAACGCCTGCGTGGATTGTGAAATAGGAAACTCCCTGTTCTGCCTGTTCAATAAGGGTATCTCTGAAGATTTCCCATGTAAGGTCTTCAGGAACTCCTTTTACTTTTTCCAATGCCTGATAGATCGGAACAGTACCAATCGGAACCGGACTGTTTCTGATGATCCATTCTCTTGTTTCGTGAATATTTTTCCCTGTGGAAAGATCCATAATGGTATCGCCTCCCCATCTGCAGGCCCATACTGCTTTTTCTACTTCTTCTTCAATACTGGATGAAACGGCACTGTTTCCGATATTGGCATTGATTTTCACCAGGAAATTTCTTCCGATGATCATCGGCTCACTTTCCGGGTGATTGATATTATTGGGAATAATGGCTCTTCCGGCAGCAATTTCGTCTCTTACAAATTCCGGTGTGATCTTACTTTTTGGAGTATTGGCGCCAAAACTATGTCCGGGATGTTGAAAAGCCATTTCTTTGGATACGGAGTCAAGCTGTTCTATTCTTTGATTTTCTCGGATCGCCACATATTCCATTTCCGGAGTGATAATTCCCTGCTTGGCATAGTAAAGCTGGGTCAATTCTTTTCCTTCCTGTGCAACTTTAGGCTTATGATCATAAGAAAACCTCAGTTCGTCGAGACGTGGATCTGCTAAACGTGTTTTTCCGTATTCAGAGGTAATCCCATCCAGAATATTCACATCATTTCTGTCCAGAATCCATTGTTCTCTGATTCTTGGAAGTCCTTTCTGGATATCAATGACTGCATTTTCATCGGTATAAGGACCTGAAGTGTCGTAAATGGTTACCGGAGCATTATGTTCAAAGCCACCGTTGGTCAGTTTGGTTGGGCTAAGCTGTATTTCACGCATTGCTACATTGATAGGGTGTATTGTTCCTTCAACATAGATTTTCTTTGAGTTCGGAAATGGCGAACATGTAATGGAGTGAGCCATAAGTATAGGTATTAAGTATGAGAATTAACCGCCTTGAGTGGCGGTAATGATTAAAATTGAATCGTTATTGTTGAGGATGGTTTCCGCCCAGACCGACAGCGGAATAATGCGATTGTTGAGGGCTACAGCAATACCCTTTTTCTTTCCGGGTAGTTCAATAGCCAATAATGCTTCCAGCGTTTCAGGAAGTACATCAAATGTTTTTCGGGTGTGGTTGATTATAAGTTCCATTCCTAATATTTTAAATATACTTTAGGAATGGCCATTATTGTACAATAGAATGTACAGCAAAAGTCACCTACTTTTCCCTACGCTGGTATGATCCAGATCAGGTTCAAAGGGTAAAGTCTCAGTCTGTTGATAACAGACACCCCTAAAGTATGGGACGAAGTTAGACATTTTTTTAGAATGGGCAAAATTGAATTTTAAATTATACAAACAGACCATCTCAATATTGAGATGGTCTGTTTTATTGCTTATTAATAATTCTTGAAATTTTTTAGGTATAAAAACGGAGCGGTTCACCATTGGGAGTTAGGGTAGCATTTTTTGAATTAAACATTTTACCTTTGCATAAGAAAAATGAATTATCTCAAAAACGAAGTGAAAGACAGCAAGTTCTTAACTACGAAAATAAATTCTGAAAATCTTAAAAAGTAAAGGACGGTCAATTATTTTTAACCTTTGCTTAACCCGAACTCAAGTTAACTAATTACAAGTGAAATATATTCCATAACAATAAGACTTTACCTCTCAATTTCGATCTGAATTTACTTGTAACAAGCAGCGCGAGATTATATCGTGAGACCTAGAAAAGTACTTAAAGTGCCTGTTGTTGTATTAGTTTTTACAAAGTTAAAAAACTAACAAATTTTAACATTATTTTCTATTTGGAAATCTAACGAAAAAGTAAAAACGGATTAATCATGAAATCTATTAAACTTTACCTTTCATACACATAAATAAGCATTAATCCTTTTTTCTCACTTACAGTTGCTCCATTACCATCCGTTGAGATTGCATTAAAATATAAATCTCTTGTAGACGCATTGCTTCCATTAGAATTATATCTACTTCCATAGAGATCAAATGTATGTGTTCCCACCGGATATTGATTGATATAGAAAGAATAGGGTACAATTTGGGTAGTATCGGCAAAACCAGTATTGGTTATAATATTAACTGGTGTAGCCCCATATACACTGCTCTCAATGTTGAGACGAAAACCATAAGCTATTGCACTTAATGTATTATTTACAATTGTTGTTGGAGATTGGATATTGCATACTATAAAATTATCTGGATTCTTAATTTCGACTGAAGGTATAGTCCCCAACAAGACAGTACGGTCTGTATTAGTGGTTGTTTGTAAATTCAACTGAATATTATATGTCCTTACTAATTTAAAATTATTATCTGCAACCGGAATATCCAAATCTTTCCATGTACCTATTCCATCTGCATCGGACATCAAAACCTTATTGTTCCCCTGATTTCCATCCTCAAGGCGGAATCCTTTTCCTGTTTCTTTTGCCACAACATCCAGGGTTGCTTTTGGAGTCTCTGTATTAATTCCTACCTGAGAATATATTGAGGAAAAGCCTCCAAATACCATTATTAATAATAATCTTTTTTTCATTATATTTATATTTAACAATTAGACAATTTTTATTTTTTCTATTTTTGACTTTGGAAATAGTATACTTTGAGCATCCTCACATGAATTGAATTTCGCTATAGCTTTTTCCAACATCTAATAAACTTCGAATCTTTTTATGTAAGTCTACATTTTCCGGTCTTCATTTATTTTTATTGTTTGAACATTTTGCATTAGAAAATGTGCATAATCTGATTCATAATCGATTTCTATAAAGTAAATATTATACCGATTTGAAAATCAACAGTATAAGAGCTTGAAAGTTTATCCAGAAACTTCATTTAGGACCTTTTTTCTATATTTCATAAGGAACCCCATTGATATAAAAGCAAAGTTCTATTATGACTCTTGAAAATATGATTCATCTTCCATGAATAAAATCTACAGTTTTACAACCTATTTTGAAAAGCCGTCCGTTTTTCAACTTTTATCTTTTAACCCTGATAATATCGAGACTTGTCTCGGGAAATTCTTTAGATAAAATAATTTACTGTCTATCAAATAAAAATTTGATAAATTCTTTCTTAAATTAGTTACAAGTTAACTTATGGAAGGGAACAAGTCTATAACATAAAAACAAGCAATTAATTTTCAATACTTTCTTTTATTCATTAGGTTACAATATGCATCAATATGGGCATGAAGATATTGTTGGTTGGCAATTACCTATACTCTTATCAAATAAAGTACTACCTGCACAAGTGTAATCATTTAATAAAATTACTCCGTTATTCACATGACAATAGTGATAATCTTTACAATTAGTACCTGCTTTTAAAAATCGTCCCACTTTAGTACATGTAAATGCAGTAGGAGTACCCGAAACAGTTGATTCTGATGTCTGAGAGTTATTACAACCTGTAGCAATGACCGATATAGTAACAGGCGAAGTACCACTTGGTATATAGCTGAAAGTAGACAGTGTTTGACCCGACTGTACTGTTCCATTTACTTTCCAAATATATCCTGTAGCATTTGAAACAGCACTAGCTGTAAAAGTTGTAGTATCACCGACCTGTAAACTTGGATTTGCAGGAGAAATTTGAGGGGTTCCAGTAACCGGATTACAAGCTGCTGCAGGAATACCCGAAACAGTTGATTCTAATGTCTGAGAACTATTGCAACCTTTAGCAATGACTGATATCGTAACAGACGAAGTATCACTTGGTGTATAGTTGAAAGTAGACAGTGTTTGACCCGACTGTATTGTTCCATTTACTTTCCAAATATATCCTGTAGCATTTGAAACAGCACTAGCTGTAAAAGTTGTAGTATCTCCGACCTGTAAACTTGGATTTGCAGGAGAAATTTGAGGGGTTCCAGTAACCGGATTACAAGCTGCTGCAGGAATACCCGAAACAGTTGATTCTGATGTCTGAGAACTATTGCAACCTTTAGCAATGACTGATATCGTAACAGACGAAGTATCACTTGGTGTATAGTTGAAAGTAGACTGTGTTTGACCCGACTGTATTGTTCCATTTACTTTCCAAATATATCCTGTAGCATTTGAAACAGCACTAGCTGTAAAAGTTGTAGTATCACCGACCTGTAAACTTGGATTTGAAGGAGAAATTTGAGGGGTTCCAGTAACCGGATTACATACAGAAGATCCACATAATTCTCGCCATTCATCTGATACCCAAAAATTAATACAATTTGTAGTGATATTATATATTATTAAGCCATCTTTTTTACTTAATTCTGTAGATGAAATATCATCAAGATTAGAAATTTCTTCAGATGTGAGCTGAGGAAGTCGTAAACCCTTTTTAGAGTCAATTTCTAAAGAAGAATAAGGACTTGGGGAAATTGTTCCAATACTTACAACTCCCTTTTTACTAATCACAAAATCATCTGACTGTTGCTCTGAAGAAGGCACTCCGCTGGCAGGATTATTTTTTGCCCCATCTACATGAAAAATCCCTATCGGGTTTGAAGTATTTATTCCTATTTGAGAATGTAGGGTAGTTACTATAATTAAAAAAAAAATAATTAATTGTTTTTTCATTTTAACATGTATATTTTAAGTTTCCACAAATTGATATGCCTGCAAACGTACAGCAAATTGTCAAAAAAAATGGAATGAATTCCTTCAAATTAAAATCAACTATAAATGCAAAAAAAAACACTACTTTAACTTATTGATTTAAAATAACCTAACAATATCTTAGAAACACAAGTATTTAAAACTATTCATGCATGATTGCGGAGAACAATTTCAATTTTAATGTACAATAATTACTTATTGGACTTTAAAAGATGTTTTTTACAAGAAAATTCTTTTCCATTTCGTAACAGTATTTCTACTAAGATTAAAATGCTTTGCTAATTGACTATTATTTAGTTTATTTTTTTTTGATAATCCAGTATCTTCAAGATATCAACCTTGCGATATGAACGACGTTTTTGGTTAAAATCGTAATTAGAGCATTTAGGTGTTCCAAATATTATGTCATTAAGTTTAATGATATCAAAAAAATTCAGAGAACTTTTTGTAAGTAATTTTTCACAGTCATTCATCTTATGAGGAAATTTTTTTTTAAGTATATCGGAATATATATATCTATAATTTGGTTTCATCTTTAATATCTTTTTGTAGCCATTTATTTAGTGTTGTTTTGGGAATACCATATCTTTCTATAACTTGTTGACGGGTCATTTCTTCTTTATAAATTTGTTCTAAAATAAAATCAACAATTTCCTTCGTGTAAATATTTTTGCGGAATTGAGGAAGATTTTTCTTTTTATTTTTAATTTTTAGGGCTGGAGGCGCATATAAAATAAGATGTTGTGAGTACAGTCTAAAAAAATCATATTCTAACAATTTGCACCATTTCAATAAAATATCAGTATCAAGATTTTTTTTTTGGTACATCTCTTTTATTTCTTCTTCTGTACATTTCAAAAAATTACTAATTCGAAAAATATCTATGTTATCCTCCACAACTCCTTTCTCTATTAATTGTCCAATATGGATGTCTTTAAACTTCATCTTTTTGTTAATTTTTCTTATTGATATATAAAATTTAATAGGATTTATTACATAGAAATTGAGATTTAAAATCTAGTATATCTCTTTTAAAGCTCAAGAATTATCAATGGTTTAGCTTAACGATATTTAGTCAACCTTCAGTATTATGCTAAAGGCGAAAATTTCGATAAGATCGGGCGGTAAAAAAACACTAATTAAGCAACACAAAAACTTATACATAGAAGTCATCTTGACTTTTTCAAAAATTATATTTTTTATTTGAAATAAAAAAAGGGATTAGGAAATTAGAGTCGCTAA
>NZ_PCOU01000011.1 GCF_002979455.1 Chryseobacterium sp. MYb7 | reverse complement strand
TTAGCGACTCTAATTTCCTAATCCCTTTTTTTATTTCAAATAAAAAATATAATTTTTGAAAAAGTCAAGATGACTTCATATTATGTAATATTCTAATTAAAAGAAATATTATCAATATCAATAAGCAAGGAAGAAAATATTTTTTTGGAGTCACTTTTCCATTGGATAATAAATGGATTCTTTCTGATCAATTATGTTACAGGAATGAATCCTACCAAAGAAACATACTGTTTCAGATGTATGGTTTCAGAGGTTGGAAGTGTACGAAGCCATCATAAAGGAAAGACAACTTACGTTTATTTGAGTGGAAACGCCTATGAATATTCTTATATGACCAGAAGTTTTTGGATAGATTATAAAAGAATGCTGTTTAAAAATCAAGTTATTTATACCTTTGAAAGAGGTATTTTTGGTCTTAAAATCAGAAAAGATTTCGAATTTGCTTTCAATGAAAACTGTTTGGAAGAATAAAAAAGATTGTTGAATATATTCTACAAAAATATAATACAAAAGAGGTTATTTCTAAATGGAATGACCTCTTTATTTTTTAATAAAAAATGTATAATACACTCTCCTCTCCTATTTTCATTAAAAATTTCACATTAAACTCTCCTTAAAATCCACTTGATATATCACAACTTTATTGAATAATTAAATCATAAAGTATAACTTTGTATAAAACGAAATGAATTTTTATTCATTTTTAAACCCCACTTAATGTTAGAACTTGTACTATCTGCCATCATATTAGGATTTATGCTGAGCCTGGTTTTTATAGGACCTATTTTTTTCCTTTTAATAGAAACCAGCTTTTCCAGAGGCCCGAAACATGCACTTTCATTAGATCTTGGAGTGATTACTGCAGATTTATTATGTATTGTGGCAGCCTATTATGCCAGTACAGATATTGTAAGCTTAATTGATAAGCATCCCGGGTTTTACAGGATCACCTCTATTCTTATTTTTATCTATGGAATTGTGATGCTGGTTACCAAAACAAAGATGCACATGCCGGGTGAAGAAAGGATTATTGGTCAAAACTATTTTAAAACATTTTTCAATGGCTTTTTCTTTAATCTTTTAAATGTTGGAGTTATCCTTTTCTGGCTGGTAACGGTAATTTCCGTAAGGAATCAATATCCGGACACCAGCAGTTTTATTTTATACATCGGCATAGTACTGGCCACTTACCTTTCAATAGATCTTGCCAAGATATTTCTTGCCAAGCAATTTCACGATAAATTAACACAAAAACTGGCCAATCAAATCAGAAGAGTCGTTGGCTGTATTCTTATTGTCTTCAGTTTCTTTATCTTCCTGCAGAGTTTCAAAAAGTTCAATCAGTTTGAAAAACAGCTGGAGGAGGCAGAAAAGAAAGAAGTAAAATATCAAAAAACAAAATGAAAAAAATGATCTTTCCGAAGTCTCTTAAAAAAGGAGACAAAATAGCTGTTATTTCCCCTGCAGGAGCGGTAGATGCCTCTCAATTGGAAAAGGGAATTGAAATGATTAAAAATAAAGGTTTTGAACCCATTCTCGGAGAGCACCTTTATACCAAATTTTCAAACGGATACAATTATGCCGGAACAGAAAAGGAAAGAATACAAGATATCAACTGGGCTTTAAATGATAAAGATATCAGTGCTGTATGGGCTTCCAGAGGAGGCTATGGATGCCAGCATCTGATTCAGCATCTGAAATTGAAAAACTTTACAGAAAACCCGAAATGGTACATTGGATATTCCGATAATACAGTGATCCAAAGTTATCTGTTGAAAAAAGGTTTTGTATCCATTCACGGGCAAACCATCAAAACATCCAGTTTTGGTGTGACAGATGAAAGCTATGATCTGATTTTTGATACTCTGAAAGGTAAAAAGCCAAAATACACTCTAAAATCTCACCAATTGAATAAAGAAGGGAATATTGAAGGAGAATTGGTTGGAGGTAATTTAGCCCTTATTTATGCCCTTTTAGGAACCAAATATTCTTTCGACTTTAAAGATAAAATCTTGTTTATAGAAGATATTGGAGAAAACTTCTATGCACTGGACCGTATGATCATGAGTCTGGAACTGGCTGGAGTCTTCAATAAAATCAAAGGATTGATTGTTGGCGGAATGACCAATATGGGGGATGAAAAGGAAAATAAAAGTTATGAAGAAAGCTTCGATGAATTTGCTTACAGGTTAATCTCAGACAGAATTTTAAAATATAAATTTCCTGTGGTGTTTGCATTTCCAAATGGGCATATTAAAGACAACAGACCGCTTTTAATTGGTGCAGACGTTACAATGAAAGTAGGTGCTAAAGTAAAGATCGATTTTTAAAATATCACCACTCTCCTATCTCCAAACTCTTAAATACAGAATATGGCTCACCATAACGATTTTGGAAAAATAGCAGAAGATATGGCCGCTGATTATCTTCAGAAAAATGGGTATAAAATCCTGGTCAGAAACTTCCGTTTTCAGAAAGCTGAGATTGATATCATTGCTGAAAAAGATAATCTTATTATTGTAGTGGAAGTGAAAGCCAGATCTACGGATTTTTTTATTCTTCCTCAGGAAGCCGTTACCAAAACCAAGATAAAATCTATTGTTTCTGCAGCCAATCACTATTTGGAGGAATTTAATAAAGAGAACGAAGTCAGATTTGATATCATCTCCGTTCTTCCCGATGAAAATAAGAACTTAATTATTGACCATATCAAAGATGCTTTTCAGGCCTTTGATGCCAATTAATAAATCAATATTATGAAGACAATATTAATCACCGGAGCCACTTCCGGTATAGGTAAATCTACAGCAGAACTTCTTGCAAAACAAGGAAACAGAATTATTATCTGTGGAAGAAGAAATGAGGTGCTGGAAGCTGTAAAATCTGAGTTATCTCAATATACCGAAATATTTAGTTTAAAGTTTGATGTAAGGAATCTTGAAGAAGTTGAAACTGCCATCAATTCACTTCCGAAAAACTGGAAAGAGATTGATGTTCTGATCAATAATGCCGGTAATGCTCATGGATTAGATCCGCTGTCGGCTGGTAAGACAGATGACTGGGATTCTATGATTGACGGAAATGTAAAAGGCCTACTCTATGTTTCTAAAATGATTATCCCAATTATGAAAACTAAAAACTTAGGTCATGTTGTAAATATCAGTTCGGTTGCCGCAAGACAAACCTACGCCAATGGAGTAGTGTATTGTGCAACGAAAAAAGCAGTAGACGTTATTTCGGAAGGAATGAGACTGGAACTTACTGAGTTTGGTATCAAAGTAACCAATATTCAGCCGGGAGCTGTAGAAACAGATTTCTCCCTGGTAAGATTCAAAGGTGACAGTGATAAGGCTTCAACGGTATATGCAGGTTATGAACCTTTGAAGGCAGAAGATATTGCTGATGCCATTGCTTATTGCGTGAATGCCCCGAAACATGTTACCATTTCAGATATGACAATCTATCCAAGTGCACAGGCAGAGCCAAGAACGATTTATAGAAAATAGTCCAAAATAATGGATTAAATTTGCAGAAAATTAAAAGCAATCTTGCCTTTTGCAATGTTGCAGTTTAGCTTAAAACAAAAAAATGAAAATTCTATATCTTGAAACCTCTTCCAGGAACTGTTCGGTAGCTGTATCAGACAATGAGAAACTACTGTGTTTATGCGAAGAAGTTTCTGAAAACTATAAACAGTCTGAAAGTCTTCATACCTATGTGGAATGGGCTTTAGAAGGAGCTGGAATTTCACTTAAAGATATCGAAGCCGTTTCTTTAGGAAAAGGTCCGGGATCTTACACAGGTTTAAGAATCGGAGCGGCCTCCGCAAAAGGATTCTGTTATGGACTAAAAGTTCCTCTGGTAGCAGTAAACTCTCTTGAAAGCATAATAGAGCCTTTTTTAGGGAATAACTATGACTTTGTAGTGCCGTTAGTTGATGCGAGGAGAATGGAGGTGTATACAGCCGTTTACGAGGGCCATACGGGAAAAGAATTGTCACAGACCGAAGCTAAGATCTTAGATGAAACTTCATTTGAAGAATTCAAAGACAAAAAAGTATTGTTTGTAGGAGATGGGGCTAAAAAGGCGAAAGAGATAATGAATCTTCCAGATGCCGTTTTTAATGAAAATGTCTATCCATCTTCCCAATATCTTATCAGGAAGACACTGGAAAAAATAGAAAACAAGGAATTTGAAGATATGGCTTATTTTGAGCCTTTTTATCTCAAAGATTTCCATGGAGTAAAGAAAAAGAAAAGCGAAGAGTAAATCTTCGCTTTTTTATTTTATTGAGGTCTTTGCGGTATGCCGGACGGTGATTTATTTTCGTTTGCTTTTTTATCCTTTTGCTGGGAAGAATTGGTCTTTGACGGTGGAGTAGTACCTATATTCTGGGGCTGTAGTTCTACATTGTCAAGCTTTTGTACTTTTCCGTTATTCATTTGTGGAATACCAGTTCCGTTAGGCGTATTAGCAGGCTGGGAAGTATTCTCCCCAGGTTGTTGCTGAGGTATCGTATTTCCTTTATTGTCTGTTGCCTGGAAGCTTAGGTCACTTTTAAGATAATTCAGCATTTCTTTAGCTCTAACACCTTCAGCAGTTTTAGAATAATTCAGGGCAATCTGTTCAAGCTGCAGAATCATGACTTCTTTTCCACTGGATTTTCCTGCATTAAAAGCATTTAATAAATATAATTTAGGAACCAGTGCGTCTTTAGGAAACTTTTGAATAGTCTGATCTATGATATCCTTACTTTCCGCAAATTTTTCGGATTCAAACAGAGCATAGGCCTTTTTATATTCATTTTCAACTTCTTCAGTTGACTTTACAAAAGTCTTGTTTTTAGGATTTCTTGCAAATTCTGCATAGGAAGTATATGGATAATCTGTTAGTAGAATTTGTTTTGCTTTTTCAGATGCCTGTGGATTTTTCTCATAATTCATGGCAAAAATCTCATACAAAGCCTGAAGCATTATCTTTTCTTCCGGTTTTACATCTACAAGATCATATAGCGTTTTCGTAGCTAGGGGAGTGTTGGTAAAATAGTTCTGATACATGATTCCCAAACCTAAAGAAGCGGTGTCTCTGTCTTTTTTTAGCTGAGATAATTTACCTTGATCTGTAGGAATCTGTTCAATGTAATAAGCAGGCTCAAAACGTCTTGGATTAGGCGCAGAAGTTACTCCTAATGCTTCATTTTTCATATCCTCAATAGAAGACATTTTCTTTGAAAAACGCCAGTTATCAGCAAGTGCACGATCTCCCCATACTTGCTTAAATGTGGATGTTCCTTTACTTACTGTTCCGGTGTTGCTGAAGTAAAATGATTTTGTAGTTACTCCAAAATCTTCAAAAGCATTAGCAGATCCATTGGCAAAAATAGAATTGGCACTGTAATCTCCGGTATCAAATCCCTTGCTTCTTTCAGCACGTCTTCTTTCCTGTTCTTCTTTCTCTTCTTTAATTTTTAGTTTGGCAATATATTTCGTAAAATAGTCTGTTTTCTGTGTGTTATCCATTTTAGCCAAAGAAAGAATACTGTCATTCTTTTTAATCAGATAATAGTTTTTGGATATCTTTTTGATGTATTCAGACTGGTCTTTTAATAAGATTTTTGAAGGCTCATAAGTCATTACTGCAAGTGCAGAATCATAATAACTTCCTGCACCGATGTAATCATTCTTTTCCAGGTAGCTTTTTCCGATTTCATAATAAGCCAATCCACGGATCTGAGGGTCAGAAACCTTTTCAAACAGGGATTTTCTGAAGAACTGTTGTGCTTCATCTTTTTTTCCTGCTTTATTAGCCATTAAGCCTAAAGCATAGTAAAATTCATTCTTTCGGGATCCGTAAGTTCCCTTTTTACTGATACCTTCCAGGTAGTTTTTTGCTCCGGCATAATCGCCCTTGCCATTAAAAGTCTTGGCAATGGCAATCTGAGATTTTACTTCAAATTCAAAATCGTTAGCATATTTATAAGCCGCTGTATAGCTTTCTCTGGCTTTATCATTCTGTCCAAGATTTTCGAGAACCTGTCCTCTCAGGTAAGCAATTCTGCTCTTAAGCTTTCTGTTGCTGTTCAGTTCGAAAGCGTTATCAAGTTCTTTGGCAGCTTCTTCTTTTTTACCGGCATCAAGCAGAGATTCAGAGTAATAAATGCTCAACAGCTTTGCATAACTTTTATTAATGTCTTCTCCTTTCAGTTTGGCAAAAGTTTCATGCGCTCTGTGATAATCTTTGATTTTATCATAAGCCAGACCCTGATAAATTCTTGCCAATGGAAGTCTCTTATCATCTTTCATGTGGGTGAAAACATAATTAAGAGCATCCAGGGCTTCCAGTGATTTACCACGATAGATTCTTGCCTGGGCAAGGATCATATAAGCATCAAAAATAGTCTTGTTTTTTTCTTCACCATTTCTGGTTACAGAATATTTATTGATCGCTTTTAAAGCTTTTGCTTCTGCAATTTCAAGAGTAGTTGCTCCTTTGCCTTGTTCACCATCAGGTCTTGAAGGACCATTTCCTGAAGATTCTCCAGGCCTGGTGGGGACTCCGGAGTTACCTCTGCCCGAAGGTCTATTAGCTACTTCAGCCATTCTCATAGAGTTTTCGGCAAAAGCTTCTGACTGTCCAAGATCACTTCCTAAAGGTTGATCTTCATAGGTCAGAATAGGAATATAAGGTGCATAAAAATTGTCTTTATGCCCTTTATCTCTGGTTGTAAACTCACTGTTCAATGCGTCTTTTGCATTAAAAAGAGTGTTGTAGTATGTGGAAAATCCTTTCAATAGTTTTGATCGCTGCTCCGGCTTTTTTGTTTTGGTAGCACAGGAAGCAACAAGACATATCACTAAAAGGAATAATATATTCTTTTTCATTATTCAATATAACTCGCTAATCTTCTATTTATTATCAGCTGTTTGATGATTTTGTAAAAATAATAAAATTTTATAATGAATAATATTTATATTTCTTGTGGAAATATTTTATTTTTACTTTAACAGACATTCTAAACTTCAATAATTGATTAGCTCAGAGAGATTTCTTTCAATATTTTGTAAACAAGATGCGTAGGAAGTCCCATAATGGTATAAAAACTTCCTGTCATATTGATGATTTTTGCCATTCCCAGCCATTCCTGAATACCATAACTGCCTGCTTTGTCGAAAGGTTTATAGTTTTGAATGTAATAGTTGATTTCTTCGTCAGAAAGCTCATCAAGGGTAACGTCTGCTACATCAGTTTCTGTAAAAATTTTATTTGCAGTTTTGATGGTAATTCCCGTATAAACCTGGTGGGTTCTTCCCGAAAGGCTTCGAAGCATCTTGAACGCGTCGTCCTCATCTTTAGGTTTCCCAAGGATCACACCGTCAACAGCTACTACTGTATCTGCGGTTAAAAGAACTTCATTAGCTTCCAAACTTCTAAAAGCATCAGCTTTTAAATCAGAAAGATAAGCGGCAGCTTCATCTATCTTGATATTTTCCGGAATAATTTCTTCACAGTCTATTTTTACGACTTCAAATTCAAAACCCAGGCTGGAAAGTAGTTCTTTTCTTCTTGGCGATTGTGATGCTAAAAGTAATTTCATCCCGTTCATTATACAGATTGAGTATTATCGTCATGCCAGTTCCCCTGAACCTTCATCACTTGTTCAATGACATCACGCACTGCGCCTGTTCCTCCTTTTTTAGGGGAAATATAATCGGAGATCCCTTTTACTTCTGGAACTGCATTTTCAGGACACGCTGCAATAGCTGAACTTTCCATAATATGAATATCCGGAAGATCATCTCCCATAGTCAGAATTTCTTCATTTTTAAGATTATATTTTTTCTTAAAATTCTCAAAATCTTCAATTTTATTGTGAGACTTCGGATAATAATCCTGGATTCCCAGATAATTGATTCTGTGCTTTACCATTTCATCATTTCCTCCTGTAATAACACCTATCAGATAATTATTTTTTAATGCTTTCACTACTGCATAGCCATCCAGTACATTCATTACCCTGCACATATTTCCTCCGGGAAGAAGATAAACACTTCCGTCTGTAAAAACTCCGTCTACATCAAATACAAATGCTTTAATATCTTTTAATTTCTCTTTATAACTCATACATTTTCTGAATAGAATGATTCATTGTTTTATAAATTTCGAGACTTTCGTCTTTTAATAACTCTTCATGCAGTTGTAAGATCCGTACATCATTTCTCACTGCAGGTCCGGTCTGTGCCTGCTTAGGCTCAATTTCATAAATTTTTTGCACTGTTTCATCAATCAGCGGTAAAAAATAATCAAAAGGAATTTCCTGAGAATCTGAAATTTCTTTAGCTCTTGAAAAAAGATGATTCACAAAATTACAGGCGAAAACTGCTGTCAAATGAATATATTTTCTTTTTTCATGGCTGCTTTCCATTACCTTTTCTGAAATCTTCGAAGCAAGATCGAATAATATTTTCTGATCCTCCTCATTTTCTGCCTCTACAAAAAACGGTATTTTTTCATATTCCAGTTCTTTGGATTTTGAGAAAGTCTGTAAAGGGTAGAAGCTGGATTTCCTGTATTCCCCGGAAAGCGCTTCTTTTGGAAGGGATCCCGATGTATGGGCTACCAAACTGTCTTTTTTGGTAATGATCTTCGAAACTTCTTCCACAGAATTATCACTTACACAGATGATATAAAGATCAGCCTCTTCCAGATGCTCTGTGGAATAAGGAATGTGCAATTCTTCAGAAATTTTACTTAATTCTTTTTCGTTCCTGCCAAAAATCTGGGCCAGGGGAATACTTTTCAAAGTGAAAGCTTTTGCCATGTGATAGGCAACATTTCCGGAACCGATTATTACAATTTGCATATAACAAATATAAGATTTTAAGATGAGCCTGAAAAGGAAGAGGTTTTAGAAATATGATCCCTCCATATAGGCACGTTTATTGCGTAAGTGTCTCATAATATTAATTTTTAATCTGAAAATTGAATTTTTAATTTAACTTTCAGTTATTTTTGTAATCCAAAACAGTGAAAGCATCTTATGAAGATTAAGGACGCGGAGATTATTTCGTTGATGCAGAATCCACGGACCCAGGATAAGGGAGTCCGTGCCTTGATGGATGCCTATCAAAGCAGATTGTACTGGCACATAAGAAGAATTATTGTGGATGGAGATCTTGCACAAGATACTTTGCAGGAGACTTTTATTAAAGCATATCAGAATTTTCATCAGTTCAAAAATGATAGCCAGTTATATACCTGGTTGTACAGAATCGCTACCAACGAAGCACTACAGCAGGTTAATAAAATGAAGAAAATGCAGAAAACGGATGAAGATCCGGAGTATCACATGCAGAATCTTGTTGCTGATAACACAGAAGGAGATGCTGAGGAAATACAGATTTTACTGCAGAATGCTATACAGAGCCTGCCCGAAAAGCAGAAACTGGTATTTATGATGAGGTATTATGATGATTTGCCCTATGAAGAGATATCAAAAATTGTAGATATGTCTGTAGGGACTTTGAAAACAAATTATCATTATGCCAAACAGAAAATAGAAGAGTATATTAAAGAAAATTACGAAAGATAATTTTTGACCCAACAGAGATGAAAGAGTTCGACATAGAAAAACTAGAGCGTAAAAACATTTACACAGTTCCTGATAATATGTTTGAAAATATTCAGGAGAACGTTATGAATGATATAAAGACAAGTAAAAAAGCACCTGTCTTTAATCTGAATTGGATGTATGCTGCAGCGGCATCACTCGCTTTGATCTTTGGAGCAACCTATGTTTTCAATTCAGATAATGATTCTGTGGAGCAAACACTGAATGCTAAAACGGAATATGCTGTCAATAATGAAGAACCAAAGACAGAGAGCGAGAAGGCTTATGAAACTTTAAAATCTGATTTAACTTCTGTTGAAAATAATAATCAAACAGTTGAAAATCAAAATTATAAAAATGTTTATGCTTCTAAAGGTGTAGATGAATCTGAAAAAATATCAGAGACACCAAAACCGGTAAAAGCAACACCCAAAAAAGATGAAACACAAATGAATGAGTATCTGGACTCGTTTTCTAACACTGAAATTGCAGAGTTAGCAAGTAATTCGACCCAAGACGTTTATTTGGATATATATAATTAAAAAGAGATGAAAAAGATATTATTTGCGTTTTTGATTATTTACGGCTTTGGCTTAAATGCCCAGAGGACGGATTATGACTGGAAGAAAATGGATCCTAAGCAAAGGAAAGAAGTCATCAATAATCTTTCTCCGGAAGAGAGAAAAGACCTCCTCAAGAAATTCAGGAATAATATGATCATGGAAAGTCTGAATGTAGACCCTGGTGATAAAGCTGAGTTTACTCAATTGTATAATGAATATCTGGAAAGCCAGAAGCAGATAAAAAGTCAGTTTAACTCAAGCTTTGATCCTGAAACCTTAACGGATGATGAAGCAAAAGCTAAATTACAGCAAAGCTTTGAAGTAGGACAAAAGCTACTGGATAACAGAAAAAAATACGCAGAAAAAATGCAGCAGGTGATTCCCTGCCAAAAAGTGCTGAAGTTGTTTCAGTCTGAGAAAATGATGAAAGATAAAATGGATGAAAGAAGACCTCACGGAAACCATGACAATAACACTTCAGTACCTAAACAAAACCCATAATAGTTTATTTTTTTAATGTTGGACGGCTCTCACAGATCTTTTTGTGAGAGCCGTTTGATTTAAATAATGTATTACATGATTACGAAAATTAAATAAATTCATACAATAAGATAATGAAAGACAATAATCTCTCGCTTTTTTTTATCTTTGCAAATTACAAGATTCTTAAATGAAAAACATACGAAATTTTTGCATAATCGCTCATATCGACCACGGTAAAAGTACCCTGGCAGACCGTCTATTGGAGTATACGAATACCGTTACCCAAAGAGAATTACAGTCTCAGACGCTTGATGATATGGATTTGGAGAAAGAACGTGGGATTACAATCAAGTCGCATGCGATCCAGATGGATTATGAGTATAAAGGAGAAAAATATATCTTAAACCTTATTGATACACCGGGACACGTTGACTTTTCTTATGAAGTTTCCCGTTCTATTGCTGCCTGCGAAGGTGCTCTTCTTATTGTAGATGCTGCACAGAGTATTCAGGCGCAAACAATCAGTAACCTGTATCTGGCATTGGAAAATGATTTGACAATCATTCCGATTTTGAATAAAATTGACCTTCCATCTGCAAATCCTGAAGAAGTAACCGATGAGATTATGAATCTGATCGGATGCGAATATGAAGATGTATTAAGAGTTTCCGGAAAAACAGGAGAAGGTGTTCATCATCTTTTAGAGCAGATTGTTGAAAGAATTCCTGCTCCGGTAGGAAATCCTGACGGTCCGCTTCAGGCTTTGATTTTTGACTCTGTATACAACCCGTTCAGAGGAATTGAAGCGTATTTCAAAGTAGTGAACGGAAGTATTACTAAAAATGAAAAGATCAAATTCTTTGCTACAGGGAAAGAATATGGAGCTGATGAAGTAGGTACTCTGAAACTGAAACAGGTTCCAAAGAAAACTATCCAGTGTGGTGATGTAGGATATCTGGTTTCCGGTATTAAAGATGCCCGTGAAGTAAAAGTAGGAGATACCATCACTTCTTTTGAAAATCCTGCTGATGGACCAATTGATGGATTCGAAGAAGTAAAACCAATGGTATTTGCCGGGATTTACCCAATTGATTCCGAAGACTTTGAAGAATTAAGATTCTCTCTTGAAAAATTAAGACTGAATGATGCTTCTCTGGTTTTCGAGCCGGAAAGTTCTGCAGCACTTGGATTTGGTTTCCGTTGTGGATTCTTAGGAATGCTTCACATGGAAATTGTTCAGGAACGTCTTGACAGAGAGTTCAATATGAACGTGATCACAACAGTACCGAACGTTTCTTATTTTGGTTATACTAAAAAAGAACCTGAAGTTCCTATTTTGATCAACAACCCATCTGAAATGATGGATCCTTCAACGATGGACAGAGTAGAAGAACCTTTCATTAAGGCTTCTATCATTACAAAATCCGATTTCGTAGGAGCAGTAATGACTTTATGTATCGAAAAGAGAGGTGAAATTGTTAATCAGAGTTATCTGACATCAGAAAGAGTAGAATTGATTTTCAATATGCCGCTTGCTGAGGTTGTATTCGATTTCTATGACAGACTGAAATCAATCTCTAAAGGATATGCTTCATTCGATTATCACCCAATCGGATTCAGAGCTTCCAAGCTTGTAAAAATGGATATCCTGATCAATGGTGATATGGTAGATGCATTATCTTCATTGATTCACGATTCTAATGCTTACTACATCGGTAAAAGAATGTGTGAGAAGCTTCGTGAGCTGATCCCTAGACAACAGTTTGATATTGCTGTTCAGGCTGCATTAGGAACGAAAGTTATCGCAAGAGAGACTATTAAAGCTCTAAGAAAAGACGTTACCGCAAAATGTTACGGAGGAGATATTTCCAGAAAGCGTAAGCTATTGGAAAAGCAGAAAGAAGGTAAGAAGAAAATGAAGCAGATTGGTAGAGTAGAAGTACCACAATCAGCATTTATGGCTGTATTAAAGCTAAATGATTAATTTTTAATTTATTATAAAACAAAAACCGCTTCGTCAGAAGCGGTTTTTTTATGAATCTATTTTTTACGGGTATATTTTATTTCCATTGTTTTATACTCTTTTCCTGTTTTAGAATCAGGGCCATACATTTCCAGCTTTTGAGTATTATCATCTACAAAGGTGAATACTTCACTGAAATCACAATCCTTTCCAGGTCTTGAAGGATCTGTCATTTTTCCTTTAAATTCAACCGATTTTGTGGAAGGATTCCAATCTCCTTCACTATGCATAATTCCGGTTCCCATATTGTCAATCCAAGTACTGACAAACTTCTTCTTTGAATTATCATATCCTACAATGCTCATCCCTTCAAAAGGCATTCCCATAAAGTCACCTTTGTGATTAGTGATCTGATAACGTCCGCCAAACATCATTTTATTAATGGCTTCGGATTTACTCATCATAGGTTTTGCTCCATTTTCCATCCACATGGACGTTTCTCCGTTCCATGTTCCATCAGATTTTGCAAGCATTTTTTGCATTTCCCCCGGAGTTGAGTATGCCATCCAGTCTTTCATGGCCGTTGCTGAATCTACAGGTTTCCACTCAGAATTTGAAGCCGTAGAATCTGTTTTATCAGAACCGGCAGAAGCTGTTGTTTTTCCTTTCTCACAAGCTATTAATAAAAAAGCTACAGAAAGAATTGTTAATAAATTTTTCATAATTGTTTAGTTTTAAGAATGTTATAATGATAACTTAAAGATAGGAACTTTTATTATAACTTAAATTATTTTTTAATACAGGCATAAATCGTAACTTTGTGTATTCGTAACGCAAATCAATTTATGGAGTCTCCAAAAAAATTACAGAATATAAAAGTGGCTGTAGATGCCGTTATTTTCGGATATTTTGACAAAAAAGATCTTCAGATCCTTCTGATTAAAAGAAATATTGAACCTTTTAAAGGAGGCTGGGCATTACCAGGTGGACTTGTTCTTGATGATGAAAGTGTAGATGATGCGGTAAAAAGAGAACTCTATGAAGAGGCAGGTATAAAGCCCGATTTTTTGGAGCAATTGTATACATTTGGTAATCTTGGCCGTGACCCAAGGAACAGAGTGGTTTCTGTGGCCTATCTGGGACTTGTGAACCCTTCTTATCATGAACTGTTTGCTGATTCGGATGCGGAAGATGCACAATGGTTCAGTATTAATAAACTTCCTTCAGTAGCTTTTGATCATAAAACAATCATTGAAACTGCTTTAAAAAGACTTCGCACGAAAATTCAGTACCAGCCGATCGGCTTCAATCTTCTCAATGAAGAATTCCCTTTTTCAGATCTTGAAAATCTTTATAAAACGATTGTAGGACAGGAAATTGATAGAAGAAATTTCCGTAAAAAAATCATGAGCTATGGTCTTCTTAACGAAACCAATAACGTTAAAAAAGAAGGCAGCGGCAGGCCCGGAAAACTTTTTACATTCAATAAAGAAAAATACAAAGAGCTTGAAGAACAGGGTTTTTATTTTGAAATAAAATAGTTATATCTAAACACAAATTTCACGAATAATTTAGCACTAATGTTCACAAATATCTTGGAGCAAAAAGTATCAGAATATATTCAATCAATAGGAACGGGCTTTAGCCCGTTTTTTATACCATATCATTCAATTGGCTTTCGCCTAAACACATCAAATTTGTGTCATTAGTGATCAAAATTTGTGATATTAGTGTTTACTGAAATTAAATTTTTATCACTGTAAATCAATTAGTTAAATTTATTAGTGTAAAATCAACACAAATAAATTTGGTTAATAAAATCATATTCCTTTAAATTTGTGTCAAAATAACGCAATCATGAAATACACCCTACAAAATATTACAGAACGTTTTCAGAAGAAGGAAAAGATCAAGTTTCTCTTTTTCTGGGGACACACCGCAAAGGATATGGTTACCAAATCATGTTTCAGTCAATGGTTTCCGGGAAGTTTTGAAGAAAACGGAATTACTTATAAAACAGCAGAACATTATATGATGGCAGGAAAAGCCAGATTATTTAATGATCCTGAAACAGAAAAGGAAATCTTAAGTGCAAATACTCCCAATCAGGCAAAAGCTTTGGGCAGAAAAGTAAAAAACTTTGATCCAAAACTTTGGGATGAGCATAAATATCAAATTGTAACCCAGGGAAATTTCCTGAAGTTCTCTCAAAATCAGAAATTTAAAGACTTTCTTTTGTCAGCCGGAGATAAAGTTCTCGTAGAGGCAAGTCCTTATGATAAGATCTGGGGAATTGGAATGCTGGAAACAGATAACAGAGCCAAAAATCCTTTATTATGGAACGGAGAAAACCTTTTAGGATTTGCTTTGATGGAAGTAAGAGATGAATTAAGAAGGTAGAAACACAAACCAAACACAGAATATTAATTATGGAAAAAACAGAATTGAACCCACAGATATTCCTGATTGAAAATTTTCTGACTGAAACGGAATGTGATCATTACATCAGTCTTTCTCAGGAAAAGGTTTTTGAAGAAGCAAAAATCAATGTATTTGGACGCCAGCAGATGAATAAGGGAATCAGAAATAATGACCGACTGATGATTTTTGATACAACAATCGCTGAAGAGCTTTTCAAAAGGGCTGCAGTATTTATACCTCAGGAACACGATGGATATCAGCTTCTTAACTTTAATGAAATGTTTAGGGCTTATAAATATGCTCCCGGGCAACAGTTCAAAATGCACAGAGACGGAAGTTATATCAGAAATGAAAAAGAGAAAAGCTTTTACACCTTTATGATCTATCTGAATGATGATTTTGAAGGAGGAGAAACAGAATTTGAAAACCTGTTTACAGTCGTTCCAAAGAAAGGGACCGCCCTTGTTTTTCATCATCCGTTAAGACACGAAGGAAAAACACTGATCAGTGGATTGAAATATGTTTTGAGAACAGATGTAATGTATTCAAAAGTATAAATCACCATAAAAGAGAAAGGCATTACTATGTCTTGTTTGATTAGTGTAATATTAACACAAATAAAAATTTTTGATCATGGAAGATGAATTAAAACCCAGATTTATCGAATCATTACAAAGAAATAATGATCAGATCAGAGAAGACCGCGCAAAAATCATCGGAGCAGATTCCGAACTGATTTACAGGCGCAGAGTGGAAGATATCGAATTAAAAATTAAAAAACTCGAGCGCGAACAGGAAGGGCTTATTGATATCAGTCCTTTAGACAGAAACAGTCTGACTTTTGCGGATTTTAATCCCGAAGCATTCGTTCAGAAAGATATGGAATTATCATTAACAATCAGAAATCTGAATATTCAGCTCGAAGTAACTCAAAAGAGATTTGAATATTTATTTGGAAAAACATTGTAGTCATGGGAAGTACAAGATACGATTTAGACGCTCGTTATGACAGAGCAAGCAAAGCAGGTTACGGAACAAAATCCGCGGGAGAAATTTTCACCCAGAATGCCAAAAGAATGGCTCATGAATCTATGAATCCTCACGGAATTTCTTTCAGAGAATCCAGAGATTCGGAAGTTCATCCTCATTCGGTTCCTATTATTTTAGGATTGGATGTTACCGGAAGTATGGGACATATTCCTCACGAACTGATCAGAGAGGGGTTGCCCAAATTAATGGGCGGAATTATTCAGGGCGGTGTTCCTGATCCAGCCTTATTATTCCTTGGAATTGGAGATCATGAATGTGATGGTTATCCCCTTCAGGTGGGACAATTCGAGTCAGGAGATGAAGAACTGGATATGTGGCTTACTAGAACTTATATTGAATCCGGAGGCGGCGGAAATGCGGGTGAAAGCTATCTTTTAGCTTGGTATTTTGCTGCATTCCATACCAGAACAGATGCTTTTGAAAAAAGAGGGCAAAAAGGATTGCTGTTTACCGTAGGCGATGAACCGTGTTTAAAAACACTTTCTGCATCAGCTATCAGAGAAATTATGGGAAAAGGTCAGCAAACCTACACACATTTTGAACTGCTGGAAGAAGCAAAGAAAAAATACGAAGTATATCACATTAGTGTTTTGCATTCCGATCAGGCATTGAGATCAGACAGAGGCTGGAAAGAGTTATTGGGTCAAAACTGTGTATCGATAGCGGATCACAGAGAAATTCCCAACGTTATCAAAGGAATCATCTGTGATAAATTTAAAAATCAAAGTTTCGGAACAACAGGAACGGGAGGTTTAGATCGGTTTCAAATGCTTTAGAAGTCTGGAATTATCATTAGAAATGTTGTGATTAAGGATTTAAAAAAATAAAAGGACATGAAAAAGGCGCAAATAGTAATAGGACTTGGTTTTGGTGACGAAGGAAAAGGAGTAACCACAGATTTTCTGGCTTCTCAGCATCCGGAAGCAGTTGTAATCAGGTTTTCAGGAGGACAGCAGGCAGCACATACTGTAATGATTGATGAAAAAAAGCATGTGCATTCCAGTTTTGCGAGCGGTGCACTTCGGGGTCTGCCTTCTTACTTCACCGAGCATTGTACCATTCATCCGGTTTTTCTATTGAATGAAAGAGAAGAGCTAAAGGCAAAGAATGGAAATGTGGAGCTGCATATTCATCCCTTGGCGAAAATCACAACTCCCTTTGATGTATGGCAAAACAGAACGAATGCCCGCAATCTTGAACATGGAACGTGTGGAAAAGGAGTAGGTGCTACGATGAAAAGAAACGAAAGTCCTTATAAATTATTTGCCATAGACCTCATAGCACCCAAAGAAATGCTGATAGAAAAACTTAAAGGAATTGCCTATTACTATGGTTTTGCAGATGAAAATGAGATCACAGAACTTTTACAGCCTTTTTTAGATGCCATTAAAGCAATTAACTGGAAAATAAATGATTATAACTACCTGGCTTCGTTCAATCATCTTATTTTTGAAGGAAGTCAGGGTATTTTACTCGATATGGATCACGGCGTTTTTCCCAATGTGACCTATGCACATACTACATCAAAAAATGCCTGCGAGATCTGTAGGCTTTTAAAAATTGAAGACATTGAAATGTACTATGTGACAAGAAGCTACTCAACCCGCCACGGAAGCGGCTGGATGAGCAATGAAAAAGAAATGAATCTGAGAAATAATGAAGAAGAAACCTGTACATTTAATGAGTATCAGAAAGAATTCAGAACCGGGGAAATAGATTACAAACTGCTTAATTATGCCTTAAAGCTTGATGGAGCGTATGTATTCCCGACTAAAAAGAATTTAGTTGTTACCTGTCTGGATCAGATTGATGAACAATTTAAACTGGAAAACCTTGAGGTTGAATTTAATGCTGTTTACGGATCTTATTCTCCGTATTCAAAAGATTTTAAACAGCTTTTTAATTTCTAAAGAAGAAGACAATAAAATAATAAAAGCATTAATTTTATATTTAATAATAGAAAAGAATAACCATGAAAACAATACAATATATAAAGGGAGATGCTACCCGTCCTCATGCAGAAGGAAATAAAATAATTGCTCATATCTGTAACGATATAGGAGGTTGGGGAAAAGGCTTTGTAACGGCTATTTCTAAAAGATGGAGACAGCCGGAAAAAGAGTACAGGGAATGGTTTAAAAATAAAGAAGGTTTTGATCTTGGCGAAATTCAGATTATCCGGACAGAAGAAGATATTTGGGTTTGTAATATGATTGCTCAGCATAAGATCATTACTCATTCAGATGTTCCACCTATTAGATATGACGCAGTAGAAGAATGTTTATTAAAACTTGCTCATGAAGCTTCACTACAAAAAGCTTCAGTACATATGCCAAGAATAGGATGTGGACTGGCAGGAGGAAAATGGGAAGAAATAGAACCTATTATTGAAAGAACATTACTTGCAAATGATTTGGAAGTGTATGTGTATGATTTTGAATAAAAAATGAAAAGCATGAAAACAACAACATTATATAGACCAGTAGGAGAAAAAGAAATGATTCTAATCTTAGAAAGCGGATTTAAAGAATTTCCTCCCAGATTAGATTGGCAGCCCATTTTTTATCCCGTTCTTAATGAAGAATATGCTTCTGAGATTGCAGAAAAATGGAATACCAGAGATGAAGCAGGAAACTATCTTGGTTTTGTAACCCAATTTGAAGTGCAGGAAGAAGTGGCAGATCAATATCCTGCACAGAATGTAGGAGCCATAAACCACAACGAACTATGGGTTCCATCAGAAGAATTGGATGGTTTTAATAAAGCAATTGTAGGAAATATCAAAGTAACCCAAGTATTTATAGGAGATCATTTTGAAAAAGCTGCAAATACTGAACTGGAAGAACTGATGTTGAACATTAAAAAACTAACTATGACAAATAAAGGAATGGCAAAAGATACCTTAGATATCCTAGCCAAAAAATATTATATCAACGAACATAACGAAAAAATAAATATAGAAAACGAACTGGAAATCTGTAAAAAAGAAACCGTTCTTTTCACTCCGGAACAACTTTCTGAAATGAAAGAATCTTCGATGCCGGAAGCCAGTTTTGAAACAAAAATTGAAACCTGGAAATGCAGTTCTTTAAAAGCAATTTTACAATTAGCTGAAGAAGAAAATCAGGAAAAGATCATGTGTCTGAACTTTGCATCAGCAAAAAACCCCGGAGGAGGATTTATCAATGGAGCAGAAGCACAGGAAGAAAGCCTGGCAAGAACTTCAGGTTTATATGAAAGCTTACTTCAGGCATGGGATTATTACACGATTCACCGTGCAATGGAATCCTGTTTTTATACTGATACAATGATTTATAGCCCTAAAGTTCCCGTTTTCAGGAAAGATAAGGGAGAATTGCTTCCTAAACCTGTTCTGTGTAATTTCATCACCTCTCCGGCAGTTAATGCGGGAGTGGTAAAACGTCAGGAACCGGAAAGAGCACATGAAATCCTTGATGCAATGGACCTCAGAATGGATAAAATGCTTTCGCTAGCTTTACAACAAGGAAATGAAGTCCTGATTTTAGGCGCTTGGGGATGTGGTGTTTTTAAAAATGATCCAAAAGAAATTGCAGGATTATTCAGGAAGCATCTTCAGGGAAAATACAAGAATAAATTTAAAAGAGTGGTTTTTGCAGTACTTACCAAAAAAGAAGAAATGCTGAAACCATTTGAAGAGATACAATGAATATCAAATTAAGAAAGTATAAAGAACAACTCCAGGAATGGCCTCAACAAGGCTATCACATCATGGCTCAATATGATGATGAGAAAATTGTAGTGTATCAGTCTTATAGAAAAGAAATTGGAGAATTTGCAGTTAAAAATCAATTCTTAGGCGGAGGTTTCAGCCTCGAAAGAATGACTTGGATAAAGCCAAATTTTCTTTGGATGATGTATAGAAATGGCTGGGGTAGAAAAGAAGGTCAGGAAAGTGTTTTGGCTATTCATTTGAAGAGAGAAGCTTTTATAAAATATCTGGAAAATTCTGTATATTCTTCTTACAATACAGGTTTTGGGATTGCCAGAGATGAATGGCAGAAGCAGATAAAAGAATCTTCAGTGAGATTGCAGTGGGATCCGGATCATGATCCTTTTGGAAATAAACTGGAAAGAAGAGCCATACAGATTGGTTTACGGAATGAATTTATTAGGACTTTTGCTAAGGATGATATTCTTCTGATTGAAAATATTTCAGATTTTGTGGCAGAACAATATCAGTTTGTATTGAACGATGATCTAGATAATCTGATTGTTCCTGAAGAAAAGCCGCTATTATTTGATGATGAGGTTTTAAATAAAAAACTCAACTTAAGATAAAAGAATTTTTAAAAAGTGAAAAAAAATAATTTCAGATTTGTAGATCAACCTGAAGATCCTAATGTAGGATTAACAATTGAGGAAATTGCTTTTCTTCAGAAAGAATTGAATCTGCAGTTTCCTGAAAATTATATTTATTATCTTCAGAATGCAGGGAAAAGATCAAATGTCTTTCCGGTGGAATATGATATTGTAAAGCTGAAGAAATATCAGAAACAATTAAAAGAGACTTTGAAGAAAAGAGACTTGTTAAGTACGGAAAGTCTTTTTTGTTTCCAGTATAATATTGATTACGAACCTCTGGTTGGACAGGATTTTGAAATCTTTTATTTTTTTAATTTATCTGATCCAAAATCTCCTGACCTGTATGTTTTTGGAGATTTTATCACAAATTTTGACAGGCAGGGATATGATAAAGAGCTTAATAATAAAGAAAATTTTGTAGATTTTATTAACTATAAAACGAAAGAAAAATTTGGACCAAATCAACTGAAAAAAATAGGAAAGATTCTTTTAGGCATCTTGCTGACCCCTGTTTATATAATCTTACTAATCATTGTTGCATTCCAAGTTTTAATAGAAAAAATTAAAAACCAATGAAAAAACTAACCATATTAAGCGGCGCAGGAATCAGTGCCGAAAGCGGAATAAAAACCTTCAGAGACGGAGATGGGCTCTGGGAAAATCATAATGTAACAGATGTGGCAAGTCCGGAAGGATGGCGAAAAGACAGAGCTTTGGTATTGGAATTTTACAACCAAAGAAGACGCCAGTTGCATGAAGTACAGCCCAACGAAGCTCATCAATTACTGGCGGAGCTGGAAAAACATTTTGAGGTACAGATCATTACCCAGAATATTGATGATCTTCATGAAAGAGCTGGATCTACCAATATCCTTCATATCCACGGAGAACTGTTCAAGTCATGTTCTTGCAATAATAAAAACATGATTTATGAACAAAAAGAAGATATCAATATCGGTGACAAAGCTGAAGATGGGGCACAATTAAGGCCTTTTATCGTTTGGTTCGGAGAAGATGTTCCTTTGTATCAGACAGCAAAAGAAATTGTAAAAGAAGCGGATATTCTATTGGTAATCGGAACTTCTTTGCAGGTTTATCCCGCTGCCGGACTGATTCATGACATCAAAGATGATTGTCTTTTAATCGTCATCAATCCTAATGAAACAGGATTTGGATACGGACAGAGAGCCGTTGTAATGAAAGAAACAGCCACTCAAGGGATGAAATTATTGTTTGATAAATTAGTCAATTTAGCCTGATGGAAAACAAAGTAAAAGCCGGAATTATGGGTGTCTGCATTGGAGATGCTCTTGGTGTTCCGGTGGAATTTAAGAAAAGAGAAGACTTAAAACGTTCTCCGGTAACAAAAATGCTGGAATACATGTCCTGGAACCAGCCCAAAGGAACGTGGAGTGATGATAGCTCTCTTACACTTTGTCTTGCAGAAGAAATTACTAAAGGTTATGATCTGGAAAAGATCGGACAAAGCTTTGTCAAATGGAATAAATATGGTCATTGGACAGCCCATGGAAGACTTTTCGATATCGGAGGAACGACAAGACATGCCTTAGCAAGATTAATCAAAGGTGAAAGTGCTAAGTTTTCAGGAAATATTTTTGAAGAAGACAACGGGAATGGTTCTTTAATGAGAATTCTTCCTATTGCTTTTTATCTTGAAAATGAAAATGATGTTCAGAAACTCTATCTGACGGTAAAAGAAGTCTCAGCAATAACTCACGGGCATTTCCGTTCTGTTTTTGCCTGTTTCATCTATGTTATTTTTGCTATTCAATTGTTGAAAGGGAAGAGCAAAAGAGAAGCATATGCTTATACACAAAAAATTGCATTAGATTATGCTGAAAAACAGGGATTTAATCCAATTGAAATTGAACTTTTCGGAAGAATTCTAAAAAATGATATTTCCCAATATCCTGAAGATGAAATTAAGAGCGGAGGATATGTCCTTCACAGCCTGGAAGCTTCTCTATGGTGCTTTCTCAACTCCGAAAGTTATTCTGAAGCAGTTTTAAAAGCAGTAAATTTGGGAGAAGATACAGATACAACAGGAGCCATCACCGGAGGAATTGCAGGAATTTATTATGGATATGAAAATATTCCGCAAGAATGGGTTGCTGAGCTGGTGAGAAAGGATGATATTGAAGCATTGTGTGAGAAACTGCATCAAAAATTAATGAATTAAAAAACAAACCATGAACGAAATAGAAAAGAAAAAAATAAGTAAATTTTTAAGCCTGATCTTGAGGCATCAGCCGGAAAGTATAGGCCTTACACTGGATGAAAACGGTTGGGCACATGTAGAAGAGCTGAGAGCGAAATCAGCCAAAAGAAGAATATATTTTACTCCCGAAGAATTAGATGAGGTAGTAGAAACCAACAATAAAAAACGTTTTGCTTTTAACGAAGATAAAACGAAGATCAGAGCAAGTCAGGGACATTCTATTGATATCGATCTGGATTTGGAAGCCAAACAACCTCCTGAATTTCTGTATCATGGAACGGCAGAAGGAAATATCTCTTCCATTTTAGAGAAAGGAATTGAAAAAAGAGCACGCCAGCATGTACACTTAAGTGCTGATAAAGAGACCGCTACAAAGGTCGGGATGAGACACGGTAAACCTGTGATTCTCACCATCAGAACCGGAACGATGCACCAGGAAGGATTATCTTTCTACCAGTCTGCAAACGGAGTTTGGCTCACAGATTTTGTAGACGCAAAATATATTTCAAAGTAATATGAGCAGAACATTAGTCATAGGAGACATTCACGGAGGATTTAAAGCTTTAAAAGAGGTTCTTGAAAGAGCAAGCGTGACACAAAATGATCAGCTGATTTTTCTCGGAGATTATGTAGACGGGTGGAGTGAGTCTTCACAAATCATTCAGTTCTTAATCGAACTTTCCGAAAAACAAAAATGTATTTTCATCAAAGGAAATCATGATGCATGGTGCGAAGACTGGTTGACATTGGGACAAAAACCCGATGTATGGCTTTTCAACGGAGGAAAAAACACCATAGAAAGCTATGTTGATTACTCCCTTGAAGAGTTGGATATTCATCTCGAATTCTTTCAAAGGATGAAAAATTATCATATTGATGATCAGAACAGGCTGTTTATTCATGCAGGATATGCCTCCATGCACGGGCCGGAAAAAGAAGTTTATTCCAGCAATTACCGTTGGGACAGAACGCTCTGGGAAACCGCTGTAGCAATGGATAAAAAATTACAGAGAAACTCAGAATTATATCCTAAAAGGCTGCTTTTGTACAAAGAAATATTCATCGGGCATACTCCCACTCTTGAAATTGGAATTAAAATACCGGCCAATAAGGCCAATATCTGGAATATGGATACCGGAGCAGCTTATACCGGATCTTTATCCATCATGGATATTGATACCAAACAATTCTGGCAAAGTGATCCACTTCCATCCTTGTACCCCAATGAAAATGGAAGAAATTAAAAGACGAGAGAATAAACCTCACAGAGTAATAATACCTGTGAGGTTTTTATTTTAAAAACAATTTCGCTTATTCGCCCTTTCACAAAAGATGATTAATTTTAAAGTCTGAAAATATGACTTCAATGAAACTGAAATATCTTTTATTCACCCTGAGTTCTACTTTGTTTTTGGCTCAGAAATCATTTCAGACCCCTTTTGAAAAAGGAAATGGCAACCAGACGGTTACCTATGATGAAATGAACAGCTACTATCAGGATCTATCCAAAAATTTCAATACCATTCAATACCTTAAAAAAGGAGAAGATGACAATGGGAAACCCATTTATGTAGTGGTTTATAACCCTTTTCCTGAAAAAGATCTTGATAAATTAAGAAAAGACAAAGCCATTCTCTTTGTCAATAACGGTATTCACCCTGGGGAACCAGACGGAATAGATGCCACCATGATGTTAATGAGAGATCTTGCTGTCAAGAAAATCAAAACTCCACAGAATTTTATCATTGCCGCAATTTCCGCTTATAATGTAAGTGGAATGCTGAACAGAGGTTCCTATTCCAGAGCCAATCAAAACGGTCCGGAACAGTATGGTTTCAGGGGAAATACAAGAAATTATGACCTGAACAGAGATTTTATCAAGGCAGATTCTAAAAATGCAAGAAGCTTTCAGGAAATCTATCAATGGTTAAAACCGGATGTTTTCATAGATAACCATGTAAGCAACGGAGCAGATTATCAATATACATTCACCTATATTTCTACCTTTAAAGAGCGTCTTGGAAATATCCTCGGAAATTATTTCTATAATGATTATCAGGCTAAAAACCTTGAGGATATGAAGAAATTAGGCTATGAAAGTACTCCTTATGTCAATATTCACGGAGATGTTCCCGAAGTAGGGTTTGCTTCATTTGAAGACTCTCCGAGATACTCTACAGGATATATGTCTCTTTTCAATTCTTTAGGAACCGTTCCCGAAACCCATATGCTGAAGCCTTATGACAAAAGAGTAGATGCTACTTACAAATATATGCTGGTCAACCTGCAGAATTTAGATAAAGACTATCAGAAAGTAAAGCAGCTTCGCATTGAAAATTTAAAACAATATCAGGCAGGAAAACAATACGGCATCCGTTGGAAAATAGATTCTACAAAGTTCTCTACGATGGATTTTAAAGGATATGAAGGAAAATATAAACCCAGTGAAGTTTCAGGAAAGCCAAGGCTCTATTATGATAGAAACAAGCCCTTTACCAAGAATATAAAACTCTTTACTACTGCTGTTCCTACAGGATATATTACCATTCCGAAGTATTATGTGATTCCACAGTCACAGTACCGTGTGATTGAAGAATTTAAAAGAAATAAAATTCAGATGAAACCGACACAGAAAGACAGCACGATGGCGGTGGAGTCCTATAATATCAAAGACTTTAAAACCGTTAAAAACCCTTACGAAGGGCATTATCTGCATTTTGAAACTGCGGTTGATGCTTCCCATAAAAATATGACATTTGCAGCAGGAGACTACCTCGTTTCTACCAATCAGGCTGGTGTAAAATATATTATAGAAACCCTTGAACCTGAAGCGTTAGATTCATTTTTCAACTGGAATTTCTTTGATGGAATTCTCGCTCAGAAAGAATATTATTCTGCCTATATTTTCGAAGACACAGCAGCTGAACTCTTGAAAAAAGACAAAAAACTGAAAGACGCTTTTGAAGCAGCTAAAGCATCAGATAAAAAATTGTCTGAAGATGGAGATGCACAGTTAGACTGGGTGTACAGACATTCCCCTTATTTTGAAGAAAAAACATTCAGACAGTATCCTGTTTACAGAGTGTTGTAAATTATTGATATTGAATAAATAAACTAAAAAAGACGTTTCCATCGAAACGTCTTTTTAATTATCTTGGTAAGCCTCTCTTCAAGGCAATTTCTGCTCTTTTAACGGCCATTTTCTCTTTCCAGTCCATGTAACTCTTTTTGAAATTAGACTTCATAATATCGTCAAATTTACGCTGTACCGTAAGATTCCAAAGAGAGTGTGCTTTTACCGCCCATGATTTGTCCCATGCTCTTAGAGAAATAGAGAAACTTCCGTCCAGATATTTCATCCAGTGCCACCATCCTGTAGGCATGAATAATGTATCACCATGCTCAAGATAGCACTCAATTCCTTCTACACCATCCAGCGCCGGGAATTTTGTGAAGTCTGGATTTTCAATATCATAATCTTCCAGTGCATAAGTTGCATAAGGTATCTGGTAAAGTCTTTCTCTCCATTTGTAATCAAAAAGAAGAATGTGTTTTCTTCCGTTAAAGTGAGTGTGGAAGATATGAGCCATATCAATATCAAAGTGAAGGAACGTTACAGATCCTTTTCCACCAAAGAACATATTGGGATATTTATCCAGAAAGCCACCCATTAATTTTTTGGGAGAAATATAATCATCCAAAAGCTTAGGAGCATATTTTATTGGATCAAAAAGAAATATTCTGAGGTCAGTAGGCTCACGTTGTATAAGATCTATATAATCTCCAAACTTCATTTTTGCGGCAGCAGCATTGATGGGAGCAGAGGGATCTGCTTTTGAGCTGTCATATAGCGGAACTTCCACATCTCCTACAACCTCCTTCATATATTCCATCGTCCATTTTTGGTAAGCCGGCCAGTTTTTTGCCATATTCCTGATGACAACGGGCCTTCTTGGCTTCAGATATTTTTCGTAGAATTCTTCTTTCGAAATGTCTTCTACAACATCTATAGGCTTTAAAATAATTCCCATTTTATAAATTTTATGTTACAAAATTATTAAATATATATTTATGGAATAGGGTTTAATTTTTTTTTAATCTATGATTCAAATCAGATTTTACTATCTAGTCTAAATAAGAATTTTAGTGTTTTCTCTTTTGCTGAAAATTGCTTTTATCATGCTCAATATGATAATGTTCATCCATATTTTGTTATCAAATTTTAAAAAAATAAATGATGAAAAATTTTGAAGATTTTGCATGCCAAATATAATTTTTGAAGGAAAACAATCAGCTGTATAAAAATTAACAGGCAGAATTAAAATTGATAAAAAAGAGACATCATTTTTGAAAAATATTCAACAGTTTAAAAAATATCACTATGTTTGTAGTGATAAAGATTTAACCTTTATCTATAAAATTCATCTTTATAGGAAGTGTAACAAAAAACGAGAATGATTAACTAATTGAGCAAATAATAAGTATGAAAAAAAATATTTCTTTATTTCTGATGCTTTTCTTTACTGTGCTTACTTTTGCACAGAAAACGGTATCAGGAAAAATCACAGATGATGATGGGGTAGCCATACCAAGTGCCAGTGTGACTATAGAAGAACCTGGTAAAGATGCTATTCTGGCTTACGGAATTACCAATTCCAAGGGAGAATATAAAGTAACTTTCACCTCCGCAGAATCTAATGTAGATCTTAAAGTGAAAGCTTTCAATCAGAAACCTCTTACCAAGCAAATCAGCAATAGTGATCAGAACCTGAATTTCAAAATGCAGTCTGAAGCCACAGAAATTAAAGAAGTACAGCTGAAAACAAAAATGATTACCGCAAAAGGGGATACCATTTCATACGATCTTAAAGCATTCAACAGTAAAAACGACAGAACCCTGGCAGATGTAATGAAAAAGATGCCGGGAATTGAAGTAAATCCCGACGGAACAGTCCTATATCAGGGAACTGCCATCAATAAATTTTATGTAAACGGAAAAGACCTTATGGAAGGAGGTTATGGAACCATCAACAACTCTCTTCCAAAAGATGCAGTACAGAAAGTAGAAGTTCTAGAAAATCACCAGCCGGTAAAAATCCTTCAAGACAAAGTACCTTCAGATCAGGCAGCCATCAATATCAAGCTGAAAAACTCCGTTACCATGACAGGTAGAGGAGAAGTAGGAACGGGCTTCGGAGATCCATGGCTTTGGAATGTAAAGCTAACCCCCATGTTTTTCGGACAGAAAAGCCAGTGGGTAGTCAATTACAAAACCAATAATATGGGTGAACAGGTGGAAAATGAAGGGAATATTCTGGCTTTTGGTAGCTCATGGGAAGGAAGAAGAAGTAATATTTCACAAAATAACTGGTTAGATGTAGAAAATGCAACGGTACCAGATCTTCCGGTAAAACGATATTTGATGAACAGTGTTCATTATCTGTCAGCGAATTATCTTACTAATATTGATAAAAAGAAAGAATGGGAACTTAAAGCCAATGCAAACTATACTAATAATGCAGTGGAAAGAGAGTCGAATAGTATTACCAGAGATATTCAGCAAGGAACACAGTATAATACAAGATTCCTGAACAATTTCTATACAGATAAATTGAAAGGCGAATTGATATTCACTAAAAATGCTAAAAAAGGATTCTTTAAAAATACTACCACATTTTCTCAGTTCTGGAACGCAGACAGAGCTTTTGCGGAAAGAAATGATAAAACCGGCTCTAGATTTGGAAATGAAGCTTTAGAGTCACCTACTACATCCTTTCAGAACTCTTTAAGTACAATCATTCCTTGGAAAGAAAAAATGGTGAACTTTAAGTCTTATATAAGTTATCAGGATGATAGACAAACATTAGAAATTAGCCCTGCAAATTACTTGCAGTTTCCTTATAGGGATTCACTTAAAGGTCCTTTAAAGACAATAGATTTCACACCTGGAAGTACAGCTTTACAATATTTTAGAATCAAATCTTTAGACACTTCACATTCTGCAAATATCAGTTTCTCTACAAAGGGATGGACATTTACACCCCAAGTAGGATTTGATCTTTCAACTGATAACCTGACAACAAACTTTGATGGAAGTACAGTAGGAAATAAACCGGATTTTGCAAGTTTAGCTTATGAAAATGATTTGAAATTCACGAGAATCAATCCATCAGCTTCCGTGGGAATTAATTATAAATCTGAATCATGGAGCTTATTTTCAAGCTTTCCGGTAAACTTCAACCATATCAAAGCCGAAGATGCTTTTAGGAATGTTTCCAAATCATTAAGTAAAGTAACATTTACGCCAAATGTTTTTGCTCAATATTCATTTGCTTCATTCTTTAAAGCGAGTGTGAATGCAGGAATCAGCAATAATTTTGGAGATATTCAAACTGCTTATGCAGGATATATTCTAACAAGCCCGGGAGGGTTTAATGTGATGAATCCTAAAAACCCAATACCAGAAACCAATACAAAAAATGGAGGTTTAAGATTGGAGTACAGAAATCCATTGAACAATCTATTTTTTAATGTAGGATACAGACTAAGCGATACAAAAAATAACTTATTGGCATCAAGTGCAGTCAATGAATTAGGATTTAGCGTTATTGAATATATAGAAAGCGAAAATAAAAGAACAAGTAATAGCTTTTATGCTGAAATTGGAAAATACTTTCCAAAATTCAAGACAAATGCATCATTAACATTTAATGATACCAGTTCAAAATCACAATCAAGAAGAAACGATCAGGATATCAATACAAAAAATAACGGAAATACCTTAGGGTTTAAATTCAATAATACCTATTTTTCATGGATGAGTGTTGATTTCAATATGACTAAATCTTGGAATAAACAAAGCAATGGAATTATCCAGAGCGACCTTGGAAAGACAGAAAACTACACTCATAATTTGAATGTATTTTTCTATCCTTTAGAAAATCATACGATTGGCTTTTATTGGGATCAGATCAACTCAAAACTAGGTCAGACAAAATTAAACAATGGCTTTTTTGATGTTTCCTATCAATTCAGCTGGACTAAGAAAAAAGTTGACTTTGAATTGAAATGGATGAATATTGCAGACAGAAAAGTATTTGAAAAAATAAGTGTTGGGGATGCAACAATTACACAGACTACAATGCAGCTCCGCCCTAGCCAGGTAATGTTTACCGTAAAATTCAACTTTAAATAAAATAAAAACCAATCCATCCGGATTGGTTTTTTGTTGAGATATAATGATGTATTAAAATTAAAAACTTTGCTGGTCTGCTGAAGGCCCATAGCTTCCTGGCAAAGGAATATTATTCAGTCTGTAATACACTCCCAGCTGGGCCCTGTGATGGGTAATCTGGTTTAAAGCATGGCGAATCGCTCCGTATTTGCTCCAGCTTGCCAGTTCGTGGCCGTCATTTTTAATAGTCCAGCTGGGATTCAGATCGTCTTCTGTACTGCTTTCAAGAGCCTTTTTGCCAGCCTGATAATCATCTTCCAGCTTTTTCATAAGATCTTCTTTTGTAGAAAGGATGGTTGGTTTGTAGTCTCCTTTGCCAAAATCCAGCTCGGAAGTATTTAAAATGGTATTCGGCCATTCAAAAACTTCCACAAGATGAGTAGCAAGAGGCATCAGTTTCATACTTTTTTCATGAGGAGCGAAGTCATTTTTTCCTTCTGGGAACAGTTCAATAAATTTTTTGGTGGTTTGGAACTCTCCCTCCAGTTCGGATTTTAATTGAGATAACGTGTCCATAATATTTTGTTTTTTAGAAACTTAAAGGTAAGTGTTTTAAAAATGAAACTGTTTTAAGAGAATCATAATTTTTTAATCATCACAAAATATAAATTGGAGAAATATGTTGCCCAGAAAATAAAATTTCAAAAAAAGTGTAACAAAAGAAGACATGTGAGTACTAATTATATAAAACTTGCTATAATGAAAAAATTACTTTCTATATTTCTTATCACTCTTTTTGCATTTGCAGGAGCTCAGGAATCAAAAGAAACCGCCAACCGTTTCTTTTATGAACTGACTTTTAAACCCAAGAAAGATTCGGCAAAACTGGATAAGATCATTACTATCCTTGATATTACTCCCAAAAAATCAATATATCAGGATTATACAATTCCAGCTCAAGATTCCATTATTAAAGTTGCAGTTGACGAAATGGAAAAAACAAAAAGCTGGAAGGATATAACGAAGCTTATTAAAATGCCTAAATTTTCATATAAGATTATTAAAACTTATCCTGAAATGAAGGAAAAGTATGTTGATAGAGTGAGTATGAATTTATTTGGTTATGATGATGATATTAAATTCAATTGGAACATTTTATCAGAAAAAGAAAAAGTAGGAGAATATAATACGCAAAAAGCAACTACAGAATTTGGAGGAAGAAAATGGATAGCATGGTTTAGTACAGATATTCCTTTTCAAGATGGGCCATACAAATTTTATGGACTTCCTGGGTTAATTGTTAAAATTGAAGACTCTGAGAAAAACTACTCTTGGAAACTAAGTGGAAATAAAAAGATTGAAAACTATGAAGAAATGTCCAATTCAGATAAGATCAATGCAAAATATGGAGTTCCTCAAACCGTAACTCCTACAACAAAAGATAAGTTTGAAAAGGCTTATGCTAGCTTTAAACAAGACCCTATGGCTGAATTTCGTCAAAAGATTACTCCGGAAATGATGAACATGAAAATGCCAGGATCTGATATAACAATTGGAGAAATGGCAAAAAAGCAAGAAAAAATGGCTAAAGATTTTTTTAATGCTAATGACAATCCAATAGAAAAAGAACAAGCTTCTGAAAAGAAGAAAAAATAAGCATTCATATCAACTAAATTATATTTTGAATCAACCCAGATACAGCAATGTATTTGGGTTGATTTCTTTTATTCCAAACGTTATTTAGATTAAATTTAAATAGCGTATATTTGCAGGACTAAAAATTAGGCTTTGAAAGAGAAAGGATTACATAAATTAAGTGGATTCCCTAAAAACAAAATGGGGAAGATATTGGGGTATGATAACGACCATCTTAAAATGCCCAATAAAATCATTGAAATGGGGCTTCTTCCGGAAACCACTTTCAGAATTTTGTATCAGGCGCCGTTCAATGGGCCTATGTATGTGGAGTTTGGAGCAGAAAAAAGCCGGATTGCTCTTCGTGAGGAAGAAGGAGATTACATCATTGTTGAAGAATTGAATTAATGCAGGAAAACAAGAAAAAACAGATACTTTTAGTCGGAAATCCTAATGTAGGAAAGTCAACGGTTTTTAATACGCTTTGCAACAAAAAGCAGAAGACCGGAAACTATGCCGGCGTTACCGTTGCAAGCCATTCGGGGAATTATTCTTATAAAAACGAAGAAGTGGAAGTAATTGACCTTCCAGGCTCTTACAGTGTATACCCGAGTTCAGAAGATGAGGCTATTTTTTCCAAATATCTTATCGATGAACAGAAAAACTACGCGGGAGTTGTTTACATTCTTGAAGCATTAAGTTTAAAAAGAGGACTGCTTTTGTTTCAGCAGATTCAGGATCTTGGTATTCCGATGATTCTGATTGTCAATCAGATTGATCAGGCAGAAAGAAGAGGAATCACCATAGATATTCAAAAGTTTTCTGAAGCATTAGGGATTAAAATTATTCAGACCAACGCCAAAGAACATATAGGAATTGACGAAGTAAGAGAAGCGGTTTACAATAACGAGTTTGTAAAAACAAATACCCTTTCTTTTGAAACGCCTAACGAACATAGAGATTTTATTCAAAAACTGGCGGCACACAAAGGTTTCGACAATGAATATAAAGCCTGGATGAGCCTTTCATTGGGCGGAGATCTGGGAAGGATAAGTTCTGTAATGGAACAGCTGAATGAACCGGATTCTAAAAGCTTGGTTCCAAAAAGATTACAGGTTCAGGAAACCGTTAGAAGATATCAGAACGTAGACAAAATACTGGCTGATGTCATTTCTAAAAAAGCTCAGTTCAAAGAATTGTTAACCGAAAAACTCGATAAAGTTTTAGTTCATAAATTCTGGGGATATATAGTCTTTTTACTTATCCTGCTGGTAATTTTCCAAAGTGTGTTCTTCCTTGCAGAATATCCAATGAATTGGATTGAAAGTTCCTTCTCATGGCTGGCAGCATTCACCAGCGAACACCTTCCCGAAGGACCAATTAATTCTTTGATTTCAAACGGAATCGTTCCCGGAATTGGAGGAATTGTAGTTTTCGCCCCTCAAATCGGAATCCTGTTGTATTTCCTTTATCTGTTGGAAGATTCAGGATATATGGCAAGGGTTGTATTTTTGATGGACAGATTGCTTCGTCCGTTCGGACTTAACGGGAAAAGTATTGTTCCGCTGGTATCAGGAACTGCCTGTGCTATCCCCGCAGTAATCTCTACAAGAAATATTGAAAACGTAAAAGAAAGACTGCTGACCATATTAGTAACACCTTTTATGACATGTTCTGCGAGACTTCCGGTATACAGTATTATCATCGGATTGATTATCTCAGAAGGAACATTTTTGGGAATAAAATATAAAGCACTGGTTTTGATGGGAATGTATCTCCTTGGCTTCCTTGTCGCTTTATTCTCAGCAGCTATCCTTAAAAGATTTATTAAAAGTAAAGGAAAAACATATCTGGTGATGGATCTCCCTGCCTATAAAAAACCACTTTTCGGATATGACCTTAAAATGGTTTTAGGAAAAGTCTGGGACTTCATTACCGGAGCCGGAAAAATAATTTTCATTGTAAGTATCATCATCTGGTTCCTGAGCTATTTCGGGCCAAGCCAGAAAACAAACGAATTTGTGGCTGCAGATGTTCACCTGGATCATTCTTACCTTGCTAAAATGGGTAAAGGAATAGAACCTGTAATCGCTCCCCTTGGTTACGACTGGAAAATGGGCGTAGGAATTCTTACAAGTTTCGTAGCGAGAGAAGTTTTTGTAGGTACAATGTCTACCCTTTACAGTTTGGAAGATGATGCTCCGGAAGTAAAAGTAATTGATAAAATGAGAAGAGATGTAAAACCCAACGGAGAAAAAGTCTTCAGTTTTGCAACAGGAATTTCTGTTCTTCTTTTCTATGCATTTGCAATGCAGTGTGTTTCTACACTTGCAGTAGTCTACAGAGAAACCAAAAGCTGGAAATGGACCGGCTTTCAGGTAGTCATGATGACAGGTTTGGCATATTTTGTGTCGATGATAGTATACCAGATTTTAAAGTAATGGACTCATCATTAATTATTCAGTACGTACTTATTGCATTAATTGTAGCATTCGCCTGTTACTCATTATTTAAAGTACTTAAAAAGAATTTCGCACCCAAGAAATTCAGCTCCAAAAGAACCAACTGCGACAAAGACTGCGGTTGTTCTTAATATTGTATTCATCGGATAATTGAAAAAAATGTAGTAATTTCATTTTTCTAATGTAAATTATTCGGTTTGAATTTTTTTAAAGCAGGATTAGCTGTATTATTTTCTTTATTTGTCTTTCAGGTAAAAGCACAGTCGGATACCATAAATACCAAGTCTTATGCAGACCAGGTAATGATTCGTGTGAATCTTGATACCAATATCGAGAGCTATGTCTTTACAGAGGGAGAAGGAAAGAATGCAAATCAAACCATCCTGTCCATCAACAATAAAACAAAAACATCCCTTTCGGTCGATTATAGAATCATAAGTGCAACACTGTCATTTGCTCCCAGGTTTTTAGAAGGAAATAATGATGACAATATGAAAGGGAAAAGTTCCTATACCGATTTCAGTTTCAGGTTTTTTCCTGGTAGAATCATCCAGAATCTATATTATAAAAATGTAAGAGGCTTTTATGTGGAAAATATGAAAGACCTTTTCCCGCAATGGGAGGAAGGAAGAGATCCGTACCTTCAGTTTCCTGATCTTAGAGTACAAAGTTTTGGAGGTTCTACCTCTTATATTCTTAACAAAAATTTTTCAGCAAGAACAGTCTACACTCAGGGTGAATGGCAAAAGAAAAGCAATGGCAGCTGGGTTCCTTTTGTAGATTATGATCTCACCATTTTCAGAAATACCATTGACGGAGTAAAAGACAAAGAAACCCAATACAATATTGGAGGTAATATCGGATATTTCTACAATTGGGTACTTGGGACAAAAGTAAATATCTCTCCCTACCTGGCTGTTGGAATTGGAGGAAAATTCTCCAGTTACAGGGATTTTGAAAATGGAGGAGTAAAAGAAAATGCGCAGTACGCTACTATAAGAATGCAGGGAGGTCTGCACGTAGGTTATAATACAGATCGCTTTTTATTCGGAGGAAAAATGAATTTTAATGCCAATTCCTACGATCAGAAAAACAACCAGACCGTAGAGAATAATAACCTCTATGGCCTTTTATACATAGGATATCGTTTTGCACCACCGAAAGTTGTGAAAAATACCTATGATAAAATCCAAAAAAAGATTCCCATTCTATAAGTTGAAAGGTCTTTTAAGTATCTTTGCTCTGGAAAACTTAGAAAAACTATAAATTAAAAACATAATGTCGTTAATAAAATCTATTTCCGGAATTCGCGGAACCATCGGTGGAAAAGTAAATGATAACTTAACACCACTGGATGTGGTAAAATTCGCATCCGCATTCGGAACCTGGCTTCAGAATAATAAAAATAAAAAAGACCTTACCCTTGTCATCGGAAGAGATGCCAGAATTTCTGGACAAATGGTTTCTTCCCTGGTAACAGCTACTTTACAGGGATTGGGAATCAATGTGGTAGACCTAGGGCTTTCTACAACACCAACAGTTGAAGTAATGGTTCCTGAGCTGAATGCAGACGGAGGAATCATCCTTACCGCTTCCCACAACCCAAAACAATGGAATGCCCTTAAGTTATTAAACGAAAAAGGAGAATTTATCACTGGTGAAAACGGTGCAGAGGTACTGGCTTTGGCAGAAAGTGAAGATTTCAACTATGCAGAAGTAGATGATCTTGGAAAATACGAAACAAGAGATGATGCTTTTGATATCCATATTCAGCAGATTCTGGATTTACCAATGGTAGATGTGGAAGCTATCAAAGCGAAAAACTTTAAAATCGTTCTTGATGCGGTAAATTCTACCGGAGGAATTGCGATTCCTATGCTTTTGGATAAATTAGGCTGTGAAACCATTAAATTATACTGTGAACCAACCGGTCACTTCCCACACAATCCTGAACCATTAAAAGAACATTTGGGAGATATCTGTGAATTGGTGAAGAAAGAAAACGCTGATTTAGGAGTTGTAGTAGATCCGGATGTGGACAGATTAGCTCTGATTGATGAAAAAGGGGAAATGTTTGGTGAAGAATACACACTTGTAGCCGTGGCTGATTACCTGTTGAAAAATAAAAAAGGAGCTGCAATTTCCAATCTGTCTTCAAGCCGAGCATTGAGAGATGTAGCAAATGCCCACGATTCAGAATACTTTGCAAGTGCTGTAGGAGAAGTAAACGTTGTTACTTTGATGAAAGAGAAAAATGCAGTGATCGGAGGAGAAGGAAACGGAGGAATTATCTATCCTGAATTGCATTACGGAAGAGACTCTTTAGTAGGAGTAGCCTTATTCTTAACTCATTTAGCCAAAGAAAACAAAACGGTTTCCGAATTAAGAGCAGGATATCCAAGCTATTTCATGGGTAAAAAGAAGATAGAACTTACACCGGAAATTGATGTAGATGCTATCTTAAGCAAAATGGAGCAGGAATATCAGAATGAAGAGGTTTCTACCGTAGACGGTGTTAAAATAGACTTTGAAAACAATTGGGTTCACCTTAGAAAATCCAATACAGAGCCGATTATCAGAATTTATACTGAAGCGAAATCTCAGGAAGAAGCAGATCAGTTAGGAGATGACATCATTGCTAAAATCAAGAGTTTAATCTAAAAATAGACGAAGAACGGACAATGTGTCCGTTCTTTTTTTTATCAGGAATGTTTGAACATATCAAAAAAAGATTTCCTTTCCCCAAAGAAAAATGGAGAAAATTTCTTGGCAGCTTCGAGCGCATGGAAGTTCCTGCCAAAACTTTACTTTTAAAAGAAGATGAGGTTTCCTATAATGCCTATTATATTGAAAAGGGCATCGTCAGAGCATGGTATAATAACGACGGAAAAGACGTAACCTTCCAGTTTTTTCTTGAAAATACAATGTTCTCTTCCCTTGAAAGTTTTAAAAAAGGATTGCCGAGTATGGTATCGTTTGAAACCATAGAACCATGTATCTTATACAAAATCAATAAACCTGATGTGGAAGCTTTCCTGGAAGAAGTTTATGAAAATCCGGAGCTCAGAAACCTTTTTATGGATGCTCTCTTCGAAAGGGTCTTCGACTATATGAAACACTTCTTTTCATTCATTAAAGACACGCCGCAGCAGCGATATCTGAATCTGGTTAAACAAAAACCGGAGATCATCAGAAGGGTTCCTCAGCATTATATTGCTTCCTATCTCGGGATTACTACAGTACATCTCAGCAGAATCAAAAGCAAAATATTGAAAGAAGGACTTTAATAACTCCCAGCCTCCCTCTTCCAGCTCCCCTTTCCAAAACTGATAACAAATGTTATCGCTCCAAATCCTTAATCCCTCATAATTTTGTATAAAAATTAAAAGAATGAAAGCAGCAATAGTATTTGAAAAAGGAAGTATTCCTCAATATGTAGATTTTCCGGATCCTGAAGTACAGGAAAATGAAGTTTTGGTTTCCGTAAAAGCAGCCTCAATTAAAAACCTGGATAGAGCCAGAGCCGGAGGAAACCATTATTCCACAGAAAATCAGGAACATCAGCCGACAATTATCGGAACAGATGGAGCAGGATATCTGGAAAATGGAGATAAAGTCTATTTTTTCAGTAAAAAAGGAACCGTATCCGAAAAAGCTGCAGCAGATAAGAAAATGATCATTCCAATCCCTGAAGAACTGGATTTTTCCTTAGCTGCTGCACTGCCCAATGCCGTTATGGGATCAGCAATGGCATTAAAATTCAAGGCAGGAATACAAAAAGGGAATACAGTTCTGATCAATGGAGCAACAGGAATTACAGGGAGAATTGCCGTTCAGGTAGCCAGATTATACGGAGCCCAAAAGATTATCGTTACCGGAAGAAATGAAGAATCTTTACAGTCTTTACTTGAGCTGGGGGCTGATGAGGCTGTTTCTCTAAAGATGACCGATCATGATTTTAAGCAAAAAATAAAAGATATTCATAAAGAACCCCCTATAGATATTGTTTTGGATTATATCTGGGGACATTCTGTAGAAATGATCTTGTCTGCTTTTAAAGGGGATGGTTCCTTTTCTCATAAAGCCAAACTGGTAAACATAGGAGGAATGAGCGGAGATACTATTCAGTTGTCTTCACAGATTCTCAGAGGTACGGATATTCAGATTTCAGGATCTGGGCTGGGAAGCTGGACGAAAGAAGAATTTGCACTTCTTTTTTCAGAAATCATTCCGGAAATGTTTCAGGCAGCCGTAGACGGAAAAATAAAAATGGAAACTCAGGACATTGATATAAAAAATATCGAAGCTGCGTGGAATAATGAGATACAAAGCGGAAAACGTCTTGTGATAAGAATTTAACCCCAATTTCCATTTTTTTATCCACAATCCTTTTATCGGGTTTCTTTTTTTACTATTTTTATAATAGAAATTAATGAAATGGAAAATTCAAAAAAAAGTTGCAACTTTGCATAAATATTTGAATATCAGTTTCAGATGTATTATTAACTAAACGTTTGCCGAGGTTTGTAAGTAAATTCAAGCGTTGGGCCGACAAAGAGGACACTATTGGAAGAGTATTTTGGAAATGAACTTGTAAAAAAGTTCGAGGAAATGATGGAAAACAATGACGAATTCTACTTCGATACCGAAGAGTTAGAAGACATCATCGTTTATTATTTGGAGCTGGGTGACTTTAATTACGCTGATATGGCGGTAAGTTATGGTCTGAAGCTTCATCCCAATTCGTTGGATATCAAGATCAAAAAACTTGAAATCCTTTTGGAGTGGGAAGAGTATAATACGGCGAAAGAACTTATTGACGAACTGAAAGGTGCTTCTATGGAGCATACAGACTTTTTGGTTTGCTATGCCAAGTATTATTCGAACTTAGGAAATCCCAGAAAATCCATTGAAATCTGCAAAAAGGCTTTGACATTAGAGGAAGAAGAAAACTTTCTCCACAACTTTATTGCGGATGAATATGTGAATCTCGGAGATCCTTTTAACGCTCTTAAACATTACAGAAAAGCACTGAAGGAAGATCCTACGGATGAATATTCGCTGGAAAACGCTATGGTGTGTTTCAGTGACCTGAATAAGAGTGAGGAGGCGATTGCCTTTCTTAATGAATATTTAGACGAATTCCCTTATTCTGAAACCGCTTGGTTTGAATACGGACAATTCTATTTCAACAGAAAAAATTATGATGAAGCCATAAGAGGGTACGATTATCTGTTAGCAATCAACTCAAACTCTGTGGGAGTATATGCTAATAAATCGGCTTGTTATGAAGCTTTGGGACAATACCAGAAGGCCATTGAGACTTATGAGGAAATGCTGGAGCTGGAATATACAAAAGCATTTACTTTTTATAAGATAGGATTGTGCAACAAGGCATTGAAACAGCCTATTTTAGCTTTAAATGCATTCCAGAAATCATTGAGAGAAGACCCTCAGTTTTATCTTGCCATGATGGAGCAGTCTTATCTTTACGAAGAAATGGGCGGAATGTCTGAAGCATTGCATTATGCCAAAGAAGCTACCCAGCTGAATGAAAACAACCTTGACTATCAGAAAAGGCTTGCGTTTTTATTCATTGATTCAGGGAAGTTTGAAGAAAGCCTTGCCTGTCTTAAAAAACTGGTAGATGCAGAGCCTTCAAGGTTCTACAACTGGTATGCCTATTCAGAAGTTTTGATGTTGGTAGGAGAGTACGAAGATGCGGTCACTGTTTTGAATAGTGCCCTGAAAAAACATCACCGAGCTGAGCTTTTTTATCAGTTGAGTAATTGTTTTTACAACCTGAAAGATCAGGATAAAGGAATGGAATCACTTCAAAAGGCATTAGAACTTGATCCGTCTTTAGCTAAGGATATGCAGAAAAAATATCCTTTCATTAAAGATGAGGTGAAAAAAGTAAAAGCCAGTAAAGTGAGGAAAAAGAACTAGAATCATCTAAAATAAAAGAAAAACCTGCTGAAACGCAGGTTTTTTTTATTGAAAATTGTATTCATAAACAAATTTATCCGGAGCGCTACTGGTTGGGTTCCCATTGATATCCAGCGTTTGTCTGTCCTCTACAGATGGGTAGCCGGCACTATTAAATGTGGTTGTGTATTTATGGGCACTCGTTCCGCTTCCGGTTCCTCCTCCGGCCGTAGTATTGGTGAACTCTCCCTTATAGGTGCTTAAGCTGTTCTTTATATTCGAAAATAACATGCTTACCCCATCACTTTCATTGCCATTGAATATGATTTTGTCAAAGCCTTTTACATTTTTAAAAGGATAGTTTTTATCCGTGTAAGTATAGGTTTCTTTTTCAGTGTAATTAACAGTATTTCCATTTACCGTTCCTGTTCCTGAACCTACATTGCTTACCATATTTCCATTGTTGTAGGTAAATACACTATTGATGGTAGATGTCCCTGCAGTTCCCGAATTCGTTAGTCTTTTTACACTGATCTCAGTCGTACTTGTGTAAGTATAGGTAAATGTAACTGTATTCTCTATTGCTCCGGTAGTAGAATATTCTTTCGTAACAGCTGTTGCCATACGGCCATTGTTATATCCGTATTCAACGGCGCTTTCAAGAACATTATTTTCGTAATTTTTAATACCGGTCACATAATCATCGGTATAAGTGAATTCAATTCTCTGCCCATGATTAATGTTGTTAATCATGCTGATGATTTTGGTTCCGTTATAATTGATCTTCATGACAATACCATCCTTTGTCATTTTTGTAGGAAGAATAACGTTTTGAGCAGATGGGTCACTGTTATCAAAAGGAGTGTCATCAGAACTGTAGCACGAAACTGCACATAAGGCTAAAATACCAAAAAGTAAAGTTTTTTTCATAGTTATAAGTTAAATCACCCAAATATAATTTAATTTATAATATGATTTTATTTTTTTGGATTTGTTCTTAAAAAGATAAGGCCTCCAATAATAATTCCTGCTCCTATAAATTGTAAATAAGTCAGCTTTTCACCATCTAAAATTCCCCAGATAATAGCTACTATAGGCATTATTAAAGTAACTGTGGAAGCGAAAAGAGGAGAGGAAACCTTCAGCAGACGATAATTCATTGTCATTGCCAGGCCGGTTCCGAAAACAGATAGGAGACTCACAAACATAAGCCCCATCAGGTTATCTTTTGAAAAGCTGAATTCCGAAAAGAATCCTGTACTTGTCAATGCTATAACGGACGGAAATAATAAAACAAATGAGAATACAAAAGCAGATAAGACTGTGGAGGAAACTTCCATAAGTTTTGATTTTACAGTGGTTGTGCTCATTGCGTAACATAGAGTAGCCAATAACAGCAGCAATATGGGAATCATTTTCAATTCTCCACTGTCACCATCACCAAAAGCCAGAATGCAGACTCCTGTGAAGCTTATTAACGTTCCTATAATCTGTTTTTTGGTCGTTTCGAATTTCCATACCAATCCACCTACAATAATCACGAAAATAGGCATCATTGAATTGATAATCCCTGCAATACTGCTGCTCACCTCAGTTTCCGCAATCGGGAACAGGAACATTGGGATAAAACTCCCTGTAAAAGCAGCCAAAATGAGCCACTTCAGATGTTTTTTAGGGAAAAGCTTATAATTGGAAATCGCAACCGGAAGTAAAATAATCCCGGCAATAAGAACCCTTAAAGAGCCTACCTGATACGGATTAAAATGCTCCAGGGATTTTTTAATCAGAATAAAAGATGATCCCCAGATAATACTCAGGATAATCAGAAGAACCCATTTTTCTTTATCTGCGTTCATTATTTTCGTGTAAGATTTTTAGAAACTCTTTTTTAGGAATCATTTTTGCACCCAGGCTTTCAAGATGCTCGGTATGTGATTGGCAGTCAATGAGTTCGAATTTGTCTTTGTTGCTTTCTACAAAATGAATAAATCCTGCTTTGGAAGCATTGCTTACCTTAGCAAACATACTTTCTCCACAAAAAACATTCCCGATTTGTAACCCATAAAAGCCACCTACAAGCTCTCCTTCTTTCCACACTTCAATGCTTTTGGCCAGACCATATTCATGAAGCTGGATAAAAGAATCCATCAGTTCATCAGAAAGCCATGTACCTGACTGTCCTTTTCTTGTTGCCTGCTGACAGTTTCTGATTACTTCCCTGAAATTTTGATTTTCTGAGAAAGTAAAAACATTTTTGTTCAGTATCTTTCTCATAGATTTTGAAACCTTTAATTCTTCCGGAATCAAAACAAACCTTGGATCCGGGCACCACCAGAGAATTTCTTCTCCAGGATTGTACCAGGGAAAAATACCCAATTGGTAGGCAAACCAAATACGTTCTACAGACAGGTCGCCCCCAAAAGCAACTACTCCCTCATGCCCCTCATGCAGCTCAGGGTCGGGAAATGAAATCTCGTTTTCGTCTAATCGAACCATTTTTTAGAAAAAAAATCCCACTTCAAAAAGCAGGATTTATATTTGATCTTTATTCTTTAATTAGAAAGGTAAATCATCATCATCGTCTCCGGCAAACGGATTTTCGTTAGAAACGGGAGATGCGGACTGCTGAGGCATAGCCTGAGTAGGTTCTGAAGCATTTTCAGAAACTTTCTCTACTCTCCATCCTGTAATAGAGTTAAAGTATTTCGTCTCACCCTGAGGAGAAACCCATTCTCTACCTCTGATATTGATTCCTACCTTTACGTTTTCTCCTTCTCTAAGGTTATCTAATAAACTGATTTTATCAGATAAAAATTCTATGTTTATCGGCTGTGGATACTGTTCTTGAGTTAAAATAACCATTTCTCTTTTTTGAAACCCGCTCGCAAATGTTTGAGCATCAAAAAGTTTCTTTACCGTTCCTTGTAATTCCATATCGTAAATATTAACGATGTAAAAGTAAGAAAATGAAATGTAATAAAAGGTGCCGTGAAAAAAAAATGTAGAAATTTTAATATTTTTTTCTGAAAAGTTTGGTGCTAAAGGAAATTGTCCTATATTTGCACTCACAAAAACGAAGCAAGCTCTTTAAAACTTACAGTATAAAAAAACCAGCGGATGTGGTGTAATTGGTAGCCACGCCAGACTTAGGATCTGGTGCCGTGAGGCGTGGGGGTTCGAGTCCCTTCATCCGCACTATTCTAAAAGAGTCTTTTAGAATCATTGAGAAGGTTGGAACCTCTGGTTCGAATCTTTTTTTTTACCCACACCATGCCCTGGTGGTGGAACTGGTAGACACGCAGGACTTAAAATCCTGTGTCCGCAAGGACGTACGGGTTCAAGTCCCGTCTGGGGTACAAGACCCTCTGTAATATCTTACGGAGGGTTTTTTGTTTTAATAGAGAGTGTTCTTTAAATAAAATATTTTATATTTGTAAGAAATATAGCCGGAATCTGTAAAAAGAGAATGGTAAATCTGCGGATGTGGTGTAATTGGTAGCCACGCCAGACTTAGGATCTGGTGCCGTGAGGCGTGGGGGTTCGAGTCCCTTCATCCGCACTATTCTAAAAGAGTCTTTTAGAATCATTGAGAAGGTTGGAACCTCTGGTTCGAATCTTTTTTTTTACCCACACCATGCCCTGGTGGTGGAACTGGTAGACACGCAGGACTTAAAATCCTGTGTCCGCAAGGACGTACGGGTTCAAGTCCCGTCTGGGGTACAAATCCCTCTGTAATCTGATTACGGAGGGATTTTTCGTTTCTAATAATCACAACTATATATTCAGACTTATTTATAAGATGTGTTTCAACCATAGCCACTTTGATTGATCTGTTTATAATATTAACTAAGATTTCAAAAATTAAGTAACGCTTGCCTTTAAATTTTAATACGTCAAGTTCTGTCGCTTTCCGCATTGATATTTGTAACAATAAAATACAAATATGAAATTCAATACCAAAGTAAGGAATATTCTGTGCCGGATGTTATATAGAATTTAAAATTAAAGATAATCCTGATCCGATATTTGAATTTTTTCCCTAAACTTTGTTTCGATTTTCATGCTGAATTTTTATTAACCTAAAATTTTAAGCAATGAACTATGACAATTATTTTAACGATTTTGACGACTTCGATGAAACGAGTAAAAGAACCCTGCAGTCTTTATCAAATCATTTGCTGTCCAGTGAATCTTTTTTTAGCAAAACATTAAAACAACCCACAGATTTACAAAAAGAAACCTCTTTACCACCAGCTTCGTCTTCGGTTTCAGATATTACAGACTGGCAGACGGATGAATATATTAACCTTGAACTTCTGGTTTCAAAAATTAAATATGCAAACAGCGGGATGCGGGATTATATGTTGGAATACAATCCGAATGAGTACCAATCCAATACTCAAAATAAAAGCATATCTCTTCCAGGCAAAAATTTCATCAGGCTGAAAGCTTATCTGAATTCAAAAGCAGAAAATGTATCTGTGAAATGGAATAAGACACAAATAACTCAGGAGATCGCTGTGAACAAGAAAAAAATCTATTACAGGATCAATTTTTTGTATGGTCAAAGCGCCGAAAAAGCAATTATTTTGGAAACCTGTTCTTATCAGGAATTCAGAGATTTAAATATAGTATTAGGCTATGGTGATATTGATAACTATGATGATGATTATAAATACTTTCTGAAAAACTTCGCAGATGCGCTCAAAAAGCATGAAAATTCTGAATCTCTGAAATTCATCTACGAAAACATTCCTGAAACTATTTTGTCTGGACTTTCTGAGCATATTGACAATCTGAGGCTTTTTAATCATCTTGAAATCCTTTCAAATGGTGATGATTCGGATATTTTCAAAGACAGCAGTTCGGCAGTGATACAGGTTTTCAAAGCCATTGGAGATCCGGTTCCTGTGCTCGCCTATTTCCGCGAAAATCCGGATAAACTGAACAGGATCTATTACAATTTAGACGGGAGCACGGAGTATGATGGTAAGATGCAAACCAACCGGATGATTCTGGCCAATATCATGATGCTGTTTTCAATGTTTGCCAATAATGACAAGCGGAAAAAAGAAGCAAAATCTTTTACCATTGGAAAAGGCTATACAATAAACAGTGATATTCTGGAAAGGGGCATTTTCCAGGGCAGTAATGATCAGTACAGGGATACTTTTTTCTTGCAGCAACAAAAAGAGGTACAGCGAAATGTGAAAATTGTCCCAAAAGAAGGTGATCCCAATGCAACGGAGAACGTTACAGAAGATCTGGATGAAGGGACACAGTTTCACCCTCTGGATATGGTGTATCTTACAGATATCAGCGGAGAGAAAGAAGAAACCTATCTGGTGCCTGCTATTTATCTGAAAGCACTGGCAGATGCAGAAGAATGGGCGGTTGTGCAGCAGAATATCCGTATTGCAGCTAATCTTGTGGCTATTGTAATTGGTGTTGCTACATTGGCCGCGACCGGAAACCCTTATTTTATTTTACTGGCTGCCGCCGATATTTCTTTGGCAGGAGCTGACCTTACCGTACAGGCATTTAAAGAAGAAATTGCTACATATGAAGGAGGAGCAGAATTTCTGGCAGTCTGGGAAGAGATTTATAGGGTGGGAGGTATTGCATTGGCAGGTTTAACTGTTGTAGGCGGTTTTTATAGCGGAGCAGCCAAACTGATCGCAAAAATGGCAGACGGAAGTGCTAAGAATTATCTTAAGACTTTGGTGTTAAAAGCTGTGCTGGAAACCAATATTTCTAACTTCCAAAGGAATACGATAAAAGTGTTGGAACCCAAGGAAATTTTTCTTGGTGCGGAATACAGAGCACTTGGTAACACCATGGCAGAAAATGGAGTCATTTTTTTATATGGACAAAGGGAAGGGAAATTTTTAAATGCTTATGCTCTTGTGTACAAAGGTGAAGTGATAGAAGAGTTTACCAAGGCAGAAATGCATATGTTCTACAAAAAATGGCGTAATTTACAGGGAGAAAAATTAGTAGAAGAGCTGGAGCATTTGGGTGGGCATGTGCCACCAGGTTTTTCTATTGTAGAAACAACCGTTGAAGCAGAGGTAAAAGCATTTATAGTAGGAAAAAAACAATTTTCAAATACCATAATTAAAAACCCTTTTGAAAAAATGAAAGAAGCAATGCCTTACTTTAACCATGAATTGGTAAATAATGTAATAAAGCAGGTTGGTTATGAGAATTGTGCTAATGTGGTAGAAGTTATAATAGGATTTCTTAAAACAGGTGAATTGCGGGTGGCTGAACCTTCAGGATTTCAACCGTTTGAAGACATAATAGCAAAATGTGGAGGAGGTCGCTTTGGTGAAACAACAATTCCTAGCTTAGCAAAAGAAGGTATATTAGTAGAAAATGAAATTGCTATCATTTATGGTGCTAAAAAATATTATCCAAGTGGAAAAGTTGATGGCCATTATTTTGTAGCAGTGAAAAAGGAAAAAAGGTTACATTTATTTGACGGTCAAACAGGAGAATATGTAATATTTGCTCAAACAAGAGAATATGGTAATTTTATCCAAAGGAATTATAAAAAGTTTATGTACACAAAAGCAGGTCAAATAAAACAATAGAATATTATGCTAACAGACAAAGAGACTCTAGTAATAGCAGAACGTTATTTACAAAGATTAAGCAAACGAGGTAAGGATATTGAGGTTATGATATACATAGATGAAATTATTAAAAAGCCTTATGGCAATATTTATTTTTATAATTCAAAAGAATATATATTAACCGGAAATTTTAATAAATCATTGGTAGGGAATGCTCCATTTTTAGTAGAAAAAAAAACGGGGAGAGTGGTTGGTTTCGGCACTGCAGGAAGGTTAGAAGATTATATAACATCTTATGAAAATGGAACATTACCAACAGCTTTAGACACATATTGGTATCCCGATGAAGATCGGTTTGATTACAAGTAAAATGAAAATAGAAACAGCAGTGAAATTACTGCTGTTTTTTATTATTTTTAATACTTCAAAATCACAAAACTGAAAAAAATGATGTTACCAATAAAATTATTAGAACTAAAAGATAAGGAGATTGTAGGATTTAATAAATATCCTGAATTTGTAAAAGCATTAAACAATATCTTATGTGAAACTGTCGAAGTCGTTTATGAACAAGATGAATCGTTTGATGGGTTTTATTTGCTTCCAATAGGAGCAATTTCATGTAGTAATTTTAGAAAGTCAATGATAAATGAAAAAACATTTTTATTAAGTGTCATTAATTCTAGCATATCCCAATATATCGTTAATTTTAAACCAGCAGGTATAACTAATTGGATGCTTTTTAGAAATGCAAGTACAGCGGTAATAGGTAAAACGAAAGTAATTGATAAAATACGTACTCAAAATGAAGTTGCTGACGAAATGTATGAAGATTATGGCTATGATGAATATGTACCTATTCCTTTTGATGGAACTTATGAAACCGTTGCCAAATCTATTTTAAGTTATTTAGAAACTTATGACAAATATTTGAAGAATAAAATCTTATAAATAAATTATATCCAATATGAAAATGAGAACAGCAGTAATTTTATTGCTGTTTTTATTATTTTCAACAACTTAAAAACAACAACACAAAATTGAAAAAATTATGTTAACAGACAAAGAATTACTACAAATAGCAGAGCGTTATTTAAAAAAAAGAGGAGGGGATGGTGATATTGAAGTAATAATATATCCAGAAAGTATTATCAAAAAACCATACGGTAATATTTACCGTTATAATTCAAAAGAATATATTTTAACAGGAGATTTTAATAAATCCTTAGTGGGTAATGCTCCATTTTTAGTAGAAAAAAAATCAGGAAGGGTAGTGTCTTTTGGTACTTCCGGTAATCTAGATGATTATATAAAATCTTATGAAAATGATACTCTAGGATTATGTTTGACTACTTATTGGTATCCAGACGAAGATCGGTTTGTATTAAGGGGATAGCTAATTGTAAAAAAATGTAATTGATATAAAAAAGCCCGAAAAAGCCCTGTAAATAAAGGATTCCTGTTGAAAAAAGCCTAAAAATTGGATTAATCAAAATGTGAAAATTATTACTGTTTAGTACAATTTTAGTACAATAAATGGACTTTCAAAAACTTCAAATAATTTGATACAGTAAGTATAGAACCTTGATGCACCATAATACTACAATAAACAGCCTGAAATCAGCCATTTCAGGCTTATTTTTTACAAAATCACAGACAATAAATTAGAAAAATTATAGCAAAAAATTTGCTTTAGTTTTCAATTTGTTTTTAGTTGGATTATCATTTGGATTGACAATTGCATTAACATTTGGATTAGCAGGACACAGCAAATATATACCTTCAAAAGTGATGCTAAATGCGAAAACAACCCTTAAATAGCAATAAAAAGCATCATAGAAATGTCTTAATTTAATTTTAGCAAAATTATTAAAGCGTTGTATTTATTTGATATTATGCATCTTACAGGTTTGTTTGTTTAGATGCTGATTTAAAAAGATATGTGAGATGCTATTTTGACATTTACATATTGTTTTTATACACGTAACAATAACAGTAACAATTGTTAGCAAATGCTATAAACAATAATAAAGAATTGTTTTAATTAGGCTTTAAAATTTCGTCAAAATCAAATGAGGTATTCATTTCCAATAATTCTTCGGCTCTGAACATCATTCCATTAATGAAACTGAATAAACTACTTTTTATAATTCTACTTAAATGTTCAAACTCATCATGTGTTATTTTTTCTTTTCCAGTTCTTATATTCATTAAAAGTCCATCTAAGCCTTCATAGAATTTTAATTCTCTTTTTTCCTTATTTGTAAATTTATAATTATACTTTTTCAAAATACTTGATATAAAATATAGCATTTTCATATTATCATCAAGTAACATCCCTAAATCTGCAAGTTTAAACGCATATTTATTTACGTTAAGATAATTATCAGCTATCTCAGTATCTTGATTTTTTAAAACTTCATTATTTTCATTGTTTGGATTATACAAAGTGTTACTTGTTTTGTTATTTAAATAACCATCTCTAAGCTCTAACTCTTCCAAATTTACATGGAAGACTTTTTTTATTTTGTATAGTAAATCGGTACTTAAATTATTGTTTCCAACCTCTATTTGAGCTATTGTAGCACGACTTACCCCAAGTTTGTCCGCAAAATCTTTTTGTGTTAACCCTATGTGTTTTCTAAAATTTTTTAAAATTTCATTCATAACATTTTGTTATTTAAATAACATTTTATAATATTGCAATGTTATTAAAGTATACAAATATATGAAAACAAAGGAAAACATTATTCAATTAGGTAGTAGTTTACCATTAGGATCAAAAAAGCTAATAGCCGAATCGTTAGGTATGAATTATAGAACTGTAGATAATATTTTAAAAGGTAAAGAAGCAAGAGTTACTAATGTTATGAAAGTTCTTAAAGAAGCAAAGAGAATTTTAAAAGAATATGAAGACATAACTAATTCTTAGCATACTTATTATGAAACCATTTTACACAAATTATACAAGAACCTATTTCAGGTTGTACAGCGATTATATTGAAGAAAGAACAAAACATTGTCTGTTTTGGGGATTAATGTCTTTTACAACAAAAAGAATTTACAGTAATAAAATTGTGTAACGATGCCAAAATTTTGGAATAATACAAATAAGATCGCTGTAATGGTAGATGAACTGGTTCCAAGATTTTGGAGTAGTCAAAACGTCCTTTCTACAGAGATTAGCAGAAACCGTAATAATCAATACGGAATAAAATCATTACAAAGGGGTTGTAGAAATAGAAAATTGTTAATTGATTTCGATTCATTGCCTGAAAACATTCAGGATGCTTTGGGAGATCCTCGTAAAGTTGAACATGAATTACAAAACTATTATAGAACTGATTCTGTCGCTGTAGATTTTTACACTATGTTCAGACGTCCGGACGGAAACGCATTGATACCTATAGAACAGAAGCGATATATTACAAATGCAAGTATATTAATTGCTTTAATACATCTTAGAGAACAATACATATCCGAAAGGATGAGTTTAGGAATGTCTTTAAAAGGAATAAATGGGATTTTATGTAATAGCAGTAATAGTTTTAATACTTACCTAGAAAGAAAAAAAATGCCTATTCATAACCTCCCAACACATCCTACTCGTTTTAAAGAGACTTTAAATCAGTTTGAAACAGAGTTTAAATACAATGGGAAAACTTTTGATTACAATTATCTATCAATAATAAAAGATGTCGAAGGTAAACGTAAAATCAATTCGTTAAAAGTTGATGAAAAGGTATTAAGCATTTTAACAGGTCTTTTTGCTACTCAACGACATAAACCTACAGCAACAGAAATACATCGGGCTTATGATGCTTTTTTAAAGGGATCTGCACAAGTCTACAACGAAATCACTGGTGAAATTTATGAACCTAAAGAATATCCAAGCCTTTCGGAAAGTACAGTAAAGATTTATTTAACAAAATGGGAAAATAAATCCGCAACATATAAATTGAGATCCGGTGACAGGCAAAAGTATATTAATAATTTCATTCCTCCTCACCAACTTGAAAGACCAAAATTTGCAGGTTCCTTGATTTCTATTGATGATAGAAATCCGCCTTTTAAAGATTTATCAGGTAAAAGAATTTGGTTTTATAATGGGATAGATCTTGGTAGTGAATGTTTTACAGTCTTCGTTTACGGCAAATCAAAAGAAGGAATTATCTTGGATTTTTATAGACAAATGATTAGGAATTATACAGAATGGGGCATCAATATTCCTGATGGATTAGAAGCGGAAAGCGCTTTAAACAGTAGTTTTACAAATACTTTTTTACAAGAGGGCTATATGTTCCAAAATGTGAGAATTGAGGCCAATAACGCAAGAGGTAAAAGGATTGAAAGGTATTTCAGATCATTACGATATGAATCCGAAAAACAACGTGAAGGATGGTTGGCAAGACCGTACTCATTAAGTGAATCAAACCAAAAAAGTACTAAAGAAGCTCCATTGTTACCATATGAAAGAATTGTTGAAGAGTGTATAAATGATATTTACGACTGGAATAATTCCCCGCACTCCGTTGATCCTTCAAAAACAAGATGGGAATATTTTTTAGAAATGCAGCACCCGGAATTAAAGCCGACAAACTGGAAAGCAATTTTACCACATTTAGGCTATCATCAAAAGACATCTTGTAACAGAGGATATATACAATTGCAAGGCAAAGCAAGGGCAATTGCAGAGAATGGAAAAATTAGTTTAGGCGAACATCTTATTAATGTAATGAAAATTATAGAAGGAAAAGAAATAGATGTGTATTGGCTCGATGATAACCGGGGAAATGTTTTAAAAGCTTTAGCTTATTATCAAGGACGTTTTATTTGTGAAGTACAGGAAATGCCAAAATACAACCGGGCTACTATAGAACAAACAGAAGAATGCAGAAAGTCAAGAGAACTACAAAGTTCATATGTTGCAAGTGTTGAAGGATTTATACGACGTCAGGAAAAAGCACTGCAAAGAATTAATATCATTCAACAACCAAAACCGCAACCTAAAAACCGATTTTTTATTCCTGGAATAGAACGCAGAACATTTGTTCCAGCAAATCCTATAATTACACAGACAATTGATATCCCTGATGATGATATCTATAATGTTCCGGCAGTAAGTACGGTTAATTGGCAGAACTCATTTTTTAAATAATCTTATTGATAGATAAGATTAAAACCAGCAAATACAGAATAAAATAACCAACACAAAACCAACAGCTATGCATTTAACAACAGAATACAAAAACGATGTTAGAAAGGCGCTTTTAAATCGTCGTCCAAACTTTGGTGGTACGAATGCACAATTTGCAAAGATTTACGGACTATCGGGCGCGATATACAGCCGTTTAGCCAATGGGGAAATAGATAGAATCATTTCAGATAGCCAATGGCTTCAAATAGGGCGTGAACTTGATATAAATATCCGTAAATCTAATTGGAAAATCGTAAAGACAAAAGTTTACGAAAACATTGAAAGTAGTATTAATTTCTGTAAACAATACAGCACTTCTATGATTTTGGTAGATGATTGTGGTATAGGAAAAACCTTCTGTGCAAGAAACATTATTAAATCACTAAAAAATGCCTTTTATATTGACTGTTCACAAGCAAAAAGCAAACAACAATTTATAAAGTTGTTTGCAAAAACACTTGGAATAGACAATAAAGGCAAGTATGTAGATGTAAAAGAAAATTTGAAGTATTATTTAAATCAGATGGATCATCCTGTAATAATTTTGGATGAAGCTGGCGACCTTGAATATACGGCATTTCTGGAACTAAAAGAGCTATGGAACGCAACAGATGGTTTTTGTGGATGGTTTATGATGGGGGCTGATGGTTTGAGATCTAAAATCGAAAAAGGTATCAATTCTAAAAAGGTTGGATTTGCTGAAATATTTAGCCGTTTCTCTGATGAATATATAAAACTTACACCTATAGGTGTAGCCGATAAAAAAGCATTTAAATACGAACTTCTATATCAAGTCGCTAAAATAAATCATACAGGTTCTATACCTGTAGAAACATTAGTGAAACAATGCCTTGATAAAGAGACCACTTTACGACATTTAGACACTTTAATAAAAATCAGCGCTTAATATTATCATAACAATAAAAATCAAAACTCTTAAATATGAAATCACACGCATTAAAATCTTTCAGCCCCGAAGCCATGCAAGAAATAAAAGATATGGCAGAATTTTGTGACAAAGGATTAATATTTTATTCTGATTCAATCATCAATTTATTTTACATGTATATCGCTAAAAGCTTACTTCATAAAGATGAGATAAGCCTTGAAAACAGTGATATATTCAGCTTTATGCAGGTCAAACGATTATTAGAATTACTACAAAACGAATTAAATAAAAATAATGGATAAAGAAAAACTCTTTTTTAATGCAAAAATTAATTTAAAAAATTCAACAATGAACAAAACAAATGCAACAGTAAGTAAAGCAAGGGATCTTTTTCAAAAGCTTCCTATTGAGACTCAAAAAAAAATAAAAAATGATGCACCTGAAACGTATCAAGCTATTTTTGGAAAAGAACTGATAATAGAAACTTCAATATTAGAAAATTTCTTTGATGAATACGAGCCACTAAATGAGAAAATTAAAACCTTTCAGGATTTGGAAAAACTACCATTAGAAAAACAGCTTTCATTTAAGGAAAATTTCCCAAAAGAATATGCAGAAATAATGAATACAGAATCTAAAAAATAAAGATCTCACCCAAATTAAAATATTGTAATCAATTGAAACCCCTTCAATGGGGTTTCTTTTAAAATTAATCAAAATGGAAAAACAATTATTATACACAGATCAGTCAAAAATAAACCAATCAAAAACAAAGATCACAAATGCAATTAATGCTTTTAAGCCTTTTTTTGAAGAATATAAACAGTTAAATATTGGTGATTTAAAAACAGAAGATCTAAAAACGTTTTTTATAAAGCCTAAAGAATTTTTTATGATGCTGTTAACCAAAGGTGAAAACTTAAAGGTTGGAGATCTAATGTTAGATCCTGAAAAACTTTACGAATTACTCCAAAAACCGGAAGGTGTAGAGGATTTAGTTAACAACATAGAAAAAACAATCCGTTTAGATGAATTTAGGCTAAACCATATCGGATATATTGATCACATAATAGTTTCAGAAGGTCAAATGCTTATAAATCCTGAATATATTAGAGAATTGACAGATAAATATACCTTCTATACTGAAACTTCTGATCAGTTAAAAGCCTTCGAGCTGGTAAAAAGAATAGCAGAAGATTTTTCAGAACTCAAAAATCTACTTAAAGAACCTGAATACGCTTATTATGATGATTTTAGAACCTTCATGATAAAAGAATCGAATGATGCCAAAAAGTATGATTCAAATATAGAAGCAATAGCGCGTTATTTTTAAATTTTGTTAAGTCTTATTGCTAGTCAATGACTTTAAAGTTTGTTTCATGGTAGTAGCTCCGTCAAAACGGAGTTACTTTTTAAATAAAGTCTAATGAAAAAAAAGTCATATACCGAATCTGAAAGGGATGCAGCTCGAAAATATTATATAATGGGTTTAAATTTATGTGAAGTTAGTAAACTTATTGATATTCCTAGAAGAACCCTTGAAAAATGGCATCAAAAAGAAAGTTGGAAAAAACAAAAAGAATCCGGCAATTTGAGAGCAAAAGCAATTGAACTTAGACAAAAAGGATACACAATAGAAAGTATATCCGAAATGCTAAAAATAAGCCGGACAACAATTTGGAGATATTGTAAAAAATAAATAGAGATTATTATGTTTCAAATGAATTTCATTGTAGAAGTTACCGACAGCAAGGGTAATTATGTTCCCAGTCCGCTAATAACAGACATTGTTATAGAAAAAAGTATTAAAAATCTTTCTGATAAAGCATCTTTAAGATGTGCTATATTTAATTTAAATAAACATATACTATTCTTAGAAAATTTTGATGATGAAGGGAACCCGGAAAATAAAATTTATAAACTCTATCAAAGAGGGCAAAAAATTAAAATCCATTTAGGATATAATGACGATTTAAAACTCGAATTTGTGGGATATATAAAGGAAGTAAAAACAGATGAAGAAGGGATGATCTTAGAATGTGAGGATGAATTATTCCAGTTCAGAAAAAAAGTTAAAAATAAATCATTTTCTGCCACATCGGTAAAAGAAATACTAAACTATGTAGTGAATGCAATCAATCCAAAAATAAAGATTATTTGTGATTATGACATGGCATACGAAAAATTCACAGTTTTTAAAGCTGATGCAATTGATGTTTTGCAACAATTACAGCAGGATACCGGAGCTGATGTTTATTTTAAATCTTATGACTCTTCAAATCTTGGCAAAAGTACTGATTTTACAACACTATACAACGGTAGTCTTATGGATACTATAATAGGTGTAAATGGTATTCCATCATTATATACTGATCTGTATAAAAAATCAACAGATAAAATGGTTACCGAGTTGCATTTTAAAATGCCATATATTGAAAAGAAAAATATAGATTCTAATTGTGATTATTCAATGCAACATAATATAGAAAGTTCAAATTTAGCTTATATAAACACTACAGATAGGAAAGTAAAAGTTAAAATTGTTACGACTTCTAAAAATGGAACTACAAATGAAGTGGAATATGGTAACACAGGAGGTGAAGAGTTTGAATTTAAAGTAAATAGAATTAGCAATGCAGAAATGAAAAAGAGAGCTAAATTAGAATTTGATCGTAAAATGGCTCCGGGTTATGAAGGCTCTTTTACAGCATGGCTTATTCCGTATGTCGAGCCAAATTATAGTATTGGAATATATGACGAAGATTTTCCCGAAAAGGATGGGATTTATAATGTTGAGAGTGTGACAACTAATTTCAATGAAAACGGAGGAGTAAGAACCATTACACCAGGAATAAAATTAAGTGCAAACAAATGAGTTATTATAAAACAAAAATTCCGGGAATAAGTATCAGTAAAACCGGATCCGTTAAAAATACAAAAAGAGATGAAATTCTAAAGGTAAGCAAACGTGGTTATTTTACCTTTAAAAATACGTCAATAAGTCTTCCTAAATTAATGATAGAGACATTTAAGAAGATCCCAATGAAAACAGGACAAATAAAATATATAGACGGAAATAATCAGAATTTCAATATTGAAAATTTAGAGTATAAGACCAAATTAGACAAAATAGATCCTCCATTAGAAAATGATATTATTGAAATTCTAAAATATTATTATGGATCCAAAGAAACTTTTAATTTAAAAGATGTCTTCAAATATCGTATGCACCTTAAAATTGTTTTAGATCAAAGAAATTTTTTTATTAAATATAAACATCTGCCAAATATTTCGATTTTTAGAGCTTATTTTTCTTTTAATATGCCGGGTTATCGAAATTTATCAATCCTTCATAATATTACGGTAAGAGACGCTCAAAGAACGGTTTATTTTTATCTAAATAAGTTAATAGAGGATTGTAAAGCCGATAGAATATTAAAGCAGTGATCAAAGTTGATCACTGCTTTTTTTATTCGTAATAACCCCAAAGTTATCTACAGAAATTTTATATTATTTCGTAAATTACATTTTTAAAAAAACGTATAAATAAACATGGAAAATTTAATAGGGAAGCTTTTTGATTGGGACAAAATACCAATGAAACTTATTTTTTTATTGTTCATTATTTCAGCTATTTTATTGTTTACACCCGAACAATATATACAGCATTTGAAACTTGAATCATTTATTTCAGAATACGGAAAATTTATTGGAATAACCTTTATTACATCAATAGGTTTCTTATTAGTGTCGTTAATATCATATATCATAAGAATTATTAGAGACAAAATCACTAATAAAAAAGTGAAAAAAGCAGTAATCAAAAACCTTCAAAGGTTAACAAATCATGAAATATTTGTATTAAGAGAGTTTTTTATTAATGGAAAATCAACACTTCAATTACCATTTTTAAATGAAACTGTTGTGAGCTTAGAAAATAAGATGATAATATATAAAGCTTCTAACACTGGAACCGCAACTATTACTGGTCAGTATTGGCCGTATTCTATATCAGAATATGCCCTACCTCTCATAAACGATCAATTACTAAAAATACCTACTGAACTTACAGAAGAAAACAGAACCAAAATTCAAAGTGAGAGACCGGAGTGGGCAAATTATGGATATAGAGGTTAAATTTTCACTAAACTACAATAAAAACACCATCAAAGTGATACTGTTTCTATTTTTATCATTAAAAAATATCTGGGTAGACCTTTTTATATATAGTGGCTAATTTACTTTGCAGATCACCAATATTATAATTTTCTGCAAATACTAACAATTCTAAAACTCTTAATTTATCACCTTTAATATTTTCGTCGGTAGAAATTAAAAGAGGGTTTAAGGTCGGATAAATTTTACTTAGGTCGTTTTGGGTTATTTTTGAAAGATCCCTACCATTGAATAATACTTCTTTTTTCATAAAACTGAATATACTAAATTTATAATTACATAAAGTATTTTATAAAATGGCTTCCAATATTCAAAAAAACACTTTAATACGCTATAAAAACATAAGGGATCTATATTTGAAATATAAGACCGAAGATATCCCCGATACCGTTATTTTAAGGAAATACATTTACCCAGTATATCCAATAAGTCGAACTACATTAAATACAATTTTGAACACCCCAATAGATAGAGAATTAAATAGAATTTATCCTAATGTAGAATGACAAAAATATTAAAAACGATAACAGTTGAGATAATTTAACAACAAAATTTTGACAGCTTAAAATAAATTATTTTAATTATTGGGTAATGGTGAAACACAAATTTTTGAACTGTTTAATTAAAAAGACTTTCAACGAATTTTTGACAATTGATTTTTCTATTTAAAGATTCAAGATCATAAGGAAGAAAGTAGAGTTCAAACTTATCTGAAAAAAGTTTTGCCTTATAAACCTTTGCTCCCTTAACAAAAGCTATAGAGCAAAGTAAAATTTCATCTATAAAATCACATTCAGATCCTAAATATATTGTTTTTAGACATCCATCATTATGAGTGTACAGTCCGGAATTATTACTTATAAAACGGTATTCTTTTTCGTAATTCCAACACTTACTTTTAAATCCAAAAATCATTTTATGATCACTATTTAAAATAGAAGTTTTAGGATAAGTATTTGAATAACTAACTTTTTTAAAGTTTACGTTTTTGGAGTTTATTTTTTTATTGTTGTAGCCTATAAAGTTTCCAGGTTCTAAATCAAATTCAAGGCAATAACCTTTTTGATTATTTGTGTAATGAGACCACATTAATAAATTTTGGTTGTCGGTGGTTAGTGATAAAATACCACATGTATCCTGCATCATTTTTATAACATCAATTTTAAGTTTCTCTACCTTTTTGATGTTAATATTTTTCTTAAACAATTTTATTGCTGAACTTGCGTAATTGTCTATTTGAAATACACCTTCAAAAGGATCATTCAAATATTTCAAAGATGAAAACCATAGCTGATTATTTAATAAACATCTACAATCTCTTAAAAATGATGTTGAATAGGTTTTATCTTCAGGAGCAAACTCGATTGATTTATATTTAAAAAGAATCATCGTCCGGTAAATAAGTATTAAAAAAATTAAAGTAGTTGATTTTAGGATCACCTAAAGAAATATTGATCTTATTAATTTCATCTTGTAATTTGTGAAAATCATTTCGGTAAAGATAAATTTGTGCAGGAGGTACATTGATCATCTTATCGTAGATATCCATCAGTTCTTTTATTAAACCATTGTAAGAACCTTCTTTAAAATCACCATTTTTAATTGCAATCAAATCAATATTTTTAATGTATCGGTAATATGTATCAATTTCATTTTGAATTTCTTTAAAATAGGTATTTCCATTATATCCATTATACTTATCATCGAATTTATCATCAGTGATTATAAGAAAATAAAAAAAGTCGAATACTATAATGCTAAACAATATTGCAAGTAAACTATAGTTCAGAATTAATGTAAATTTGGTATCGATATCAAAAAAATATCTTATTAAATATAATCCGATAATTGATATAGACAGGTATAGATATTTATATCCCTTTCTATCTTGATTTAAATAAAATCTATGCGCACCAATGCAACCAAAAAATAGAGCCAGTAAGGCTGTTGATAGTTTATTTTTCAATGTTTTAGAATTAGCTTTAAAATTAGTATTTAAAATAAAATTTAACAATACTCTTTAAATAAAAAAAAACATCTTTTAAAGATGTTTTTAGTATATACTTAATTCGATTGGATTTAAATTTTTTTCGGCTTCTATTGCATTCCGCCTGATCATTTCTAAATCATCTTTATTCTCTATAAACTCTTCATGAACCTGCATTCTGCCAGCAATCTTATTTTTTAGAAGCTCCCAAATTTTTTCTTTTGTTGTTTTCTTTGCATTAGTAGCAATATTAGCCGATTTACAAGTATATTTTCTTTTTCTAAAGGAATATATGGTGTAATGATAATCGTCTTTACTGTCATATAATTCAGTAATTAAGCCCGGAAGACCATTAAATTTATATGGTCCATATTGAAATGGTATATCAGTTGTAAACCAAGCCGTCCAGGTTCGTCCATATTTCGTTGTTTCAGCTTTTTGACATTTAAAACCTAATATAGTTTTAAATTCATTTTTTACTTTCCAGTTTATATTATTAGGTTCTTCATATGAATAATCAATATAATTTATCTCTGTTGTAATATATAATTTTGCAGATGTAGTACCAATTGTTTCTCGAAAATCCGTAACATACTTCATTGATTCATTTAAAGGTACGTCTACTTTTTCCACTTCTAAAGAATCTGCTATATACTTATTCATGTTTTTAAAAAAAGAAGCATCCTGATTTATCAAAAGGGCGAATGTTGTAGTTTTTTTATAATTACTAGCTTTATTAAGTTTGTAGTTTAATTTATAATCGGCTTCAAAAACTACATCAAATTTTTTCTGACAATAAAATAAGGTTACGATTAACAAATTTAGTAATAGTATAATCTTTTTCATTTTTGCTCATTATTAAAAAAAGACCGCCACACTTATGACGGTCTTATTAGTAATTTTTTTAATTATTAGTGGCTATAAATCACTGTTACTACAGTTGAGCCTGCATGTTGAGGGCATGTTTCACCGTTTAAGTCTGTAAGATAGCCAGCTAATTGATTTTGTGACATGTGATCAGCGATAGTTTGACTAACTTGAAGTACTTTTCCGCATGAGGTTCTAAAAGGAAATGCACTTACTACACCAGCGATTAATAAAGCGCCTAATAAAACTGTTTTTTTCATAATCGTTTTTTTAATGATTAGTTATTAATTTAAAAATGTATCTCAAAAATATAAAATAAATCAAATCAAGTGAGAATTATTTTTTTTATGTTAAATAGCTCTGATACTTGCTTTTGCATAGATAAAAAAAATTGCATTAAAAAAAATACGGTTTTCCGTAACAAGTGTAAAATATAATTTTTACTGCAACTATGTAAGAGAATAAATTATAAATTTGGAATATAAATAAATTTAAATGGCGGAATATACTAATCAGGAAATAATGGAAATTATGTCCTCTAATGCAGAAAAAATCAATTCAAATGTTCTTAAAGAAGAAAGAATAGCCAATGAGATTGAACAAGTTATAACACAACTTGAATATAAAATTGTAGAACTCAAAACCATGCAAATAGAGCCTGATTTAAGCTATCTAAATTCTTTTTACAAGGAAAGAACAGAAGAAAACATAGAACGTCTTAATTCGCGTTTAAAAGTGCCGAAACTAAGCCTTTATATTTGGTTATCTTCTTTTGCAATGTTAATTATTAGTTTCGGAGTTTTATTTTTTGTCTATTCCAAAGCTTCTGAAACCAAAGCCCTTACCCAAAAAGAATATAAAGAACAGCTTTTAAAAAATAATGTGATCATGTCTAAAGAAAATGCCGAACTTTTAAAAGATATGGATCTTTGGTTTAAAAGCGATCCACAATCAACACAAAAATTTATTCATTGGCGACATAATCAAAAATAAGAACTAATTAAATTTAATACGGACTGAAAGTATAAACTATAGACATATTAATTTTGAAAACAATAAAAGATCATTTTATAAATATTGGGGCTTTTAAATTTGTTTTAAAGCTTAATTAAAACACGTTTAAAAAACAGTAAATATTAAGTATTGATGCATAATACGTGTTTTTTTCCTTTACATTTAGTTCTGCGATTATTTACGGTTAGTTTTGCCGATTATATTTGATTACAAATAATTTTAAATTATTTAAAAATTGAAATGTCTTTTGCTACATTTGTTCCAGAAAAAATAAAACCATGAAATTATTCAATACCATTGTAGTCGTTAGCATGATAGCTGCGTCCAACCCATTATTCTCACAGACATCCAGCGAAAGCAAAGCCAAAGAAATTATAGAAAAAGCCATTCAGGCAGAAGGAGGGAAACAGCTTTTAAGCAGTATAAAAACACTTTATTCCAAATCAGAAACGGTAATGGACGGCCGGAATGTGCATTGGATTACCAAAGAAATGGTTCCTAATAAAGGCAGTTTTGAAATTGAATATCAGGGAAGGATTGTATACAGATCATGGTTTGATGGGAAAACTGGTTATGAGTTGGTCAATGGAGAGAGAAAATTGGCTGATCCTGCTGAGTTTAAAGATAAAGCTGACAGAAAGTACATTATTAATGAACTTGCCTATATAGATCCGAAATTATACAAAATTGAACTTATTGAAGAAAATCCAGATAAGATTTATTATAAAATAAAGGCGACCTATGTAACTGGCAAAGTGACTTATCTGTATTATGATGTAAAATCATTCTTTTTAAGTAAAGAAGAAACGGTGGAAAATGGAGAAAAGAATACTTTTTCGACGGTGTTACAAAGTGATTACAAGAAGTTCGGAGATCTTTGGTATGCTACTAAATCAACTTTTCTTTCTGAAAATGAAAGTCAGGAAGCAACCCTTGTAGATTTGTATTATAATAAAAACATTGAGGATAAAGATTTTAAATAAAATCGAAATTATAAAGCCTTTTAGCTAGTAAAAATCCCTGTGTATTTGATTACATAGGGATTTTTATGTACCAAATAATCTGCGAAAGCTGTTTAATCCGAGAGAGATAAAATTAATTAGATAAAAAATTCTGTACCCATAATATTCTAGAGTTCTGTATCTGTATCCAAAATTAAATAGTCCATAATTTTGTTTAGCTAAAGAAGAAAATATGGAAACAATAACTCAACATCAGAAACAGTTTCAATATGCTGAGGCTTATGTATCAGACATGTTGGTGCTGAAGAACATATTTCTGGAAACACAGAATCTGAAGAAAGCAGACCAAAACTTTGGTCTACCTTTTCTTTTGGCTAAAAATGGAAGGGAAACTATAGCTTTTGCAAGTCTTATCGTGAATGAAAATGATGAAATCTCTTTTAAAATTTATGATAAAAACAAAATGACAGAAGCCGAAAAGAGAAATTTCTTTTCCCGTGCTGAAAGATATTTTAAAAATAATAATACACCCAATTTCAAAGATCAAGAACAATTAAAAAGCAGTATCAGCAGTATGATCAGCTGGCTGAATCCTGAATAAAGAGAGGATAAAATTGTACATTTACGTAAAACACTGATTCTATGTCTAAAGATGTTCTGTACCTTAAAATAGCCAATTCTGTCACAGAGCAGATTAAAAGTGAAACCCTGCAGTTTGGAGAAAGGCTGCCTTCATTGAGAAGCGCCCAAAAGTTATATAATGTGAGTCTGAATACCATAAAACAGGCTTATATGGAACTGGAAAGCCGTTCTCTGGTAGAATCACGCCCTAAATATGGATACTATGTAAGCCAGACTTCAAAGCGAAAACTAGCGCTGCCTTCCGTAGCTCAGATGAAGGTTTCAGAAAAAAAGAATACACCGCAAGACCTTATTGATAAAGTATTTGGAGTGATTAGTGGAACAGATATTACACAGTTTGGATTGGGAATTCCGGGGAAAAGCCTTCTTCCGGTGGCCAAGATGAAGAAATGTATGATTGATGTGATCAAGAGAAAAAATGACAGTGGAACCAATTATGAGCCTGTACAGGGAAGTGAGGAACTTCGCCGGGAAATTGCCAAATGGTCGATGGTTATGGAAGGAAGGATTACAGAAGATGATCTGGTTATTACTTCCGGAGCGATGAATGCCGTTTACAATTGCTTAATGGCTGTGACACAACCGGGAGATTCCGTGGCGGTGGAAAGTCCTGTGTATTTTGGAATTCTTCAGGCGATTCAGTTATTGGGATTAAAGGCGGTAGAAATTCCTACCCATCCCATTACGGGAGTGGATCTGGATGCTTTAAAAAAGGTTCTCCCAAAGCTTTCTGCATGTTGTTTTGTGGTGAACTATAACAACCCCCTTGGGTTTCAGATGCCAGACGAAAACAAAAAAGAGCTGGTGAAAATGCTTACTGAGTATAACGTTCCTTTGGTTGAAGATGATGTGTATGGAAATATCTATTTCGGAGCAGGAAGACCAAAACCATGTAAGTTTTATGATGAAGCAGGAATTGTGATGTGGGTAGGTTCTGTTTCCAAAACATTGGCTCCGGGTTTTAGAGTAGGATGGGTGGCTCCGGGGAAATTTAAAGAAAAAATCATCCGCCAAAAATTGGTTCAGACGGTAAGTGGTCCTTCTTTGTTTTCAGATGTGATTACAGATTTCCTTGCTCACGGGCGCTATGATCATCATTTGAGAATGTTCAGAAAAAAATTGTACGCCAACTACCTTCAGATCCAAAAATCGGTGATTGAATATTTTCCGGATAATACCAAAATTTCGGAACCCAAAGGAGGTTTTATGCTCTGGCTGGAGCTGGATAAGAGAGTCTGTACAGAAGATCTTTATGATGCTGCCGTAAGCCAGAAAGTAAACTTTGCCCCCGGAAGAATGTTTTCACAATATAATCGGTATCAGAACTGTATGCGTCTGAATTATGCATTAGAATGGACAGACAGAGTGGAAAGTGACCTGGAAAAGTTGGGAAAAATGATAAAAAATAGAATTTAATAAACCTTATAGTGATGAATGATACTAAGAATGAAGTAAAAATTGTAGCCTACGAATCTCAGTATAAAGAAGCTTTCAAAGCTTTGAATGAAGAATGGATCAAAGCATTTTTTGTGATGGAAGCAGGGGATTATAAGCTGCTGGATAATCCTGAAGAACATATTTTAAATAAAGATGGACATATTGTCTTTGCTTTATTGGATGGAGAAGTCGTAGGAACCTGTGCATTAGTAAAAACGGAGGATAATCCTCTTACTTTTGAGCTATCAAAGATGGCGGTAAGCCCTAAAGCGCAAGGTAAAAAATTGGGCTATCTGCTGGGAAATGCATTGGTTGAAAAAGCTAAAGAACTCAATGCAGGAAAAGTCTTTTTAGTGACCAATTCAATACTGGTTCCTGCTATTAAACTTTATGAAAAGCTGGGCTTTATTCATACTCCTATCGGCCAGGCAGAGTATGACCGCGCGGATGTTCGAATGGAGTTGATATTTAACAAATAAGCAAAAAAATATTAGAACTCGGATAAGAATATCCTTGTTCTAATATTAAAATTAAATCTAATTGCTTTACTGTTTTATTTCTTGATAAAAGTCTTGGTCAGTGACTTTTTACTTCCGTTGATTTTAATGTAATATACGCCTGCCGGAAGATTTCCGATATTGATTTTTTCATCGTAATATCCTCTTGAAGACTGTAAATGTGACGTTGAAACAAGAGCTCCTTTACTGTCGATGATTTCTATTTTAATTTCCTTATCCTCAGACTTGTACTGAATTCCAATGAATGTTGAAACAGGATTTGGATATATTTTAAAATCATCAGAAATTACTTTCGTTTCTTTTGTGCCTAATGCTCCCTTTGAACATTCCGGAATTCTGTTGACACCATCAATTCCCCATGAAGATTGCACAGGAATACAAAGCCAGTTCAATACCGTTGGGAAGTGATCAGTTTCTCTTGTTGTAGAAGTATAATCATACACTTTAAAATTATTCACTGTACCAGCATTATAAGTCGGAGAACCTGTTACTGTCATATTATTAGCATTCGGACTGGAATCTGTCAAAATATTTCCTGAAATTTCGTTACATCTCCAATTAGCCAGTAATTGAGAATAATAGGGATGGGAAGATGTAATATCCTGATTAGCCCAATTCACGATGACATCATTTGGAAGAGCCGATTTCCAGATTCTTACATCTTTATAAGAAGCCGCCAGATTGATGCCGTAAGTATTCGTTCCATCCTGATTTAAGGTCAAAGGAAGTCCGGAGTCAATATTTCCGATGGTATTCATTTTAGCAAAAGTTACCGGAACGCCATCTTCATACAATGTTACAAGGCCATCTCTGTCGAAGCTTGCTGCAATATGTTTCCACTTATTGGTTTCCACTTTTCCGCCAACAAGGTCAATTCTGTTCGTTCCATCGCCAATATTCATCTTAAAAGTCTGCCCGGAATATCCTGAGAAAACAAATCCTTTATTTTTTCCGTTGGCCCAATTTTTATTACTGATCATCACCGGATCACTGGAATAGGATGCGTTAGGTTTTACCCAAAATTCAATGGTAAAATCCTGATTGGCTCCAAAGTTAAAAGGAGCCTGGTTAGCCGGCTTTGCATAAGTTCCTGCCGGAAAATTCAATTGATTAAATGTTTTATTGGATTCCAAAACCGTTTTGCTGATTTGCTGAGGGGTAAATCCGGGATTAGAATAGACCGTGAAAATATTTCTCTCCGTAAGATTTCCTCCTCCATGAGAGCTTTCGATTGCTCCGTGATCGGTCGTCAGAACTACTAACCAGTCTTCATTGTTATAAGAAGGTCTGTTTTTCATGGCTGTTACAATTTCTCCAATATAAGAATCCGTAGTCTGAATAGAAGAAACATACTGAGGAACCGTTGAGGCAAAGCCATAAGAATGTCCTGCATGGTCTACATCATCAAAATCTACAAAAAGAATATCAGGATTGTCGTTCTGTAAAGCATTTACAGCTGCATTTTTTACAGCAAGATCCGTCGCGAGATTCGTTTTTACATCTGCATTGTTCACAATTTTATCATTGATAGGCGCCCAGTGTGCAAGCGAAATTGTTCTCAGGTTTGGATTGTAAGTTTCGGCTCTTGTTAAAAAGTCAGGATAATTAACATAGTTCGGACTGGTAAAGTTATTGTCCTGAACATTATGCTTGGTATGCCATACACCGGTAAGCATGGTGCTCCATCCGTTTCCGCTCCAGGTGGTGGCGGCACAAAGTCCGTCCATAGAGTAAATCGACTGATTGATAAGGTTTTGGATGTTAGGAGTAGGGGTAGACATCATTACATCTGCACGACATCCGTCGATACCGATAAAAAGAACTTTTTTAGTCTGAGCTCCAAGGAAACAGCTCATGACAACAGCCATTGAGAATAGTTTTGTTTTCATAGGGAAAAAGAGTTTTTTGAAAGTAAAAAAATTACAAATAGTAATTTATTTTTAATTATTGTAAAATTAGTTTACTATTTGTAAACATTCGTGAACTGAAAGTTAATTAATTGATAATTAAAAAGTTCACTCAAAAAGCTTTTTAAAGTCTTCAAATGGATGCATTACATCGAGGCTGTTTCACAAGTGTCATTCTGAACGAAATGAAATGTAGTGAAGAATCTCATGTATTTGAAGATCAAGAAGATTTTTCCTTCGTCAGAATGACAAAAGCCAAATCATTTGACTTTTGTGAAAACCTCTGTCAAATTGAAAATTTGACGGGGTGGTAAAAACACAAACATTTCCAATGGATTACCATGAAAACATTTGTGTCAAGAAGTATTAAAAAAATATGATGAAAAAGAAGTGTTTAAAGGATACTTTCAGCTTCAGAAATCGTATTCAGAATATAATCTGGGGACGCTTTTTCAAGCTCTGATTGGGTCTGAGCTCCGGAAAGAACCGCTACTGTCAGTCCGCAGCCTGCATTTTTGCCCTCTTCAATATCAATCACAGAATCGCCTGCTTTTAAAACCTTGTTGGCTTCCGTAATATTGAATTTCTTCATCGCAAGATGGATCATTTCAGGGCTTGGACGGCTTTCCGAAACATCGTCTGCGGTAATCAAAGCATCAAAATGAATATTTTCTTTCCAGTTGAGTTTATCTAAAAGCTGTTGAGCGATTTCCGATGTATACCCTGTATTTAAAACAATTTTTTTATTTTGAGACTTCATGCTGAGCAGGAAATTTTCAGTTCCGTTGATGGGTTTTACGTCAAGGTTTTTATAGGATTCCTTTAGTTGGTCCGAAAAATTCTCAAAAATAGCAGGAGCGTCCTCTTCATTTCCATTAATTTCTTTTAAAAGACTTGTGATGGCTTCCAGTTTTTCCATTCCGGCACAGCTGGATAATACTTTTTCCAGGCTTACTTTGTAGCCATAATCATTCACGGCATTAGTAAGTGTTTTGTAGACTACATTATCCTCATCAATTGTTGTTCCGGCCATATCCAGAACTAGTAATTCTATATTTTTCATTTCAATTTATGCGTAAATTTTTTCAATATTAAATTTGGAAAAGCCACCGCTTCCCGTCATTCCTTTTCCTCCGATACCCGTTACAATATGAATATTGGCAGATGGGCTATGCTCAAAAATATCTTTTGTTTTGCACTGGGAATAGATCCCAAACCACCTTCTCTGAATTTCATACGTAGGAAGATCAATAATTTTTTTAGCCTCATGAATCATGAATTCATCAATCTCCATATTAAGATCATACCCCAAATCATCGGCATTTTTGGCATCCGCGTATTCATGGGAATCTCCTATGATTATAGAACCGTCAAGAGCCTGTTTGAATAAAATATGAACTCCATATTTCTTCTCAAACGAGTTAGGATCTTCTAAAGCTTTGATTTTCTGAAAAGAAGGACACTCACTAAAGGATTCATATCTTCTCACAGAAAGTCCTGTAAGAATATTTCCCTGAAGTGAATAGATTCCTTGCGGCTTGGTCTGAAGCATCTGAAGCTTGCTCACTTCCAGATCACTGTCATTGAATACTTTAGGATATAAAGTTTTGAATTCGTGCCCGCCACAGATAATGATTTTGGAAGCATTGAATTCCGTTCCGTCCGCAGCTACAGCTGTACATTTCTGATCATTTTCATGGGTTTCAAGAATCATTGTATTGTAAAAAATCTGCAATCCCATTTTTTCTTGAAGCAGCTTGTGAAGCTTTATAATCATCTCTGCAGAATCTACCGAAAGCTCTTGTGGGAAAAACAAACCACCTTTGCAATACTCGGAACGAAGACCGTCAAATTTCTTGATGCAGTCATTTTTTGATAATAACACAGATTCATAATCATTATTTCTGTTGATTTCATATAGCTCTTCAATCAATTGAAGTTCTTCATCATTAGAAGCAATATAGATGGAACCATTTTGTCTGATGGTAAGGTCTGCCTGATCATGAAGTTCATTGTATATGGCAAGGCTTTCTCTTCCGAAATTCTGCCATTTAAGATCCATTCCGGAAGGCACTACCTGTCCGAAATTCCTTACCGTGGCACCCTGAGGAACAGAATTTCTTTCCAGTAAAGCCACCTTAAGATTTTTCTTCAGCGCATGATAAGCATGGAATGTTCCTAAGATTCCACCTCCTACAACGAGTAAATCAAATTTTGTTGTCATTGTACTATAATTTATAAAATTTTCGACGTATCGAAATTGATGAATTGATTTGAATTTGAGTTTGATTTCGGCTTTGATTTCTTTCTGAAAGCCAGAAAAGCAATCACCGAAAGAATTAAAACCGTTATGGTGATGATATAATTTAAGTGGATATAAAAGTTTAACCACGAGGTTTGAGCTGAGCCAAAGTTTTTATACAATAGGATCAGAACACTTCCCAGATAACCAAAGGAATCCACAATGTAGATCAGAAAGCCTACATTTCCTTTGATTTCAAAAGCGGCAATCATCCGGTCAAAATAAATTCCGTTGAAAGGAATATAGCAGATGTACATTCCAAAGCCTGAAATGGTCATCCATAAAAAAGGAGAGAGAGAACCCTGCTGAAACAGATACGTAGAAAGTCCTACCGTAAGAATTCCCGCAAAAAGAATGTAATGATAATACGAAAATGCCTTTTTGTTGTTTTTTACTTTTACCATAAAGCTTAAAATCACGAGAACCATTACAGCAATAGGAATTTCAGTTAGGGTGAAAATAGAACTGTCAAAAGTAAAATGCAATCCGTCCCAGATTTCACGGTTAAAATTATCTCTGAAATCCCTTAAAACTGTTAAGCTGATATATAAAAAGATGATACAAACGATGGGTACAAAAAACTGTTGAATCAAAGCTTTTCTTTCTACACCATTCAACGGCTGTCTCTTGTTTTTAAGTAAAATATCTTCTTCCGAAGGTTTGGGAATTCTTTCAAGAAGCAGCCCGAAAAGAAGTAAAGGAATCACAAAAAGAAGTCCGGCTGAAAACGGCATCCAGGACTCGGAAATCGAGAACGTATCCATTAAAAATTTTCCTACCGACTTTGTAAACCCTGAAGAAACGACAAAGCTTGAACATAGAAAAAGGCCGATGATTTCTGTCGTTTTGCGTCCTTCAATATAGGAGAAAACAATTCCCCAGATCATTCCCAACGGAATCCCATTGATAAACATAAATAGAATATTGTAAGGAGCGGGAACAGCTGCAAATCCTAACAGGGCAAGCTCTGCAATAGCAATAAAAACAAACAGATAAGTAAGTCTTTTTTGTGGTTTCAGTTCAGAAATAAATTTGATCCCGATAAATTTTGAAATAAAATAGCCTACTGCGTGTGCAATAATAATCAGAATCTTATAATCTACTCCGAAATAGGAGAGTCCCTCGAAAGAAGCAACAGTAAAAGGTTTTCTGAAGCCGTACATGCAGAAGTAAACACCAAAAGCAGCGAAAGCAGCTTTTAGTGTTACCAGTGTTTTTTTGTTGATGGTTCTGGCCATAATAATGGGTTAGAAGTTCAGTTTTACTCCAAGATTAAATCGTACTCCATAGTATTCCACCTGCTCCGGACGGTCTTCATTTTTACCGAAATGATAGATCAGAGGTTTGTTCAGAATATTGTTTACATCCGCATACAAAGTCAGATATTTTGTAAATTGATAAGAACCTCCGAAGTCCAGATTGCTGTATTTGCCATAATAAGAATCATTGATATCCTCTTCGGCATATTCTACGGCATATTTTCCTTTGTAGTTGTAAGCCAATCTGGCATTGAATCCTTTTTTCTCAAAGAAAAGTTGTGCGTTATACAGTTCCTTTGCCTGGTAGGGCAGAGCTACCGTTCTTCCGCTTGGCTTTTCCATTTCGGAAGTCATGAATGTGGCGTTCAACTGTACTCCGAAATATTGAAGAAACCCTGGAAGGAAGTCAAATCTTTTGTTAATTCCCAACTCAATTCCTCCAAGCCATGCTGCTTTTCCATTATTAGGAGCTGTAAACTGCACACCTGTAATTCCATTATAGTTTCCGATAAATGAGTCCTGGAAAATAGGATCTGTAATGGATTTATAGAAAACTCCGCCACTAAGAATCCCTACATTGGAAAAATAATATTCTCCCATCAGATCAAAATTCAAAGAATACGTAGGATTAAGATTAGGGTTTCCTCCTTTGAACTCGTTGTCTGCTTCAATATAGGTTCCTCCTGGAGTTAAATCTCCAAAATTTGGTCTTGAGAACGTTCTTGTAGCAGCAAAACGAAGATTGGTTTTATCATTCAAAGTATATTTTAAATGGATCATCGGAAGGACAGCCAGATAGTTTTTTGTGTTTTCTACAGGCGTCAGCACATCATCGTTCACACTGTACCCCTTCACTTTTGTATTGGTATTCGATAATCTGATTCCTCCTAAAATGGTCATCTTATCATTCAGTTTATACGTTGCCATTCCATAAGCATCTGCATGTTTTTCAAATACATCAAAGTTTCTTCCTAATGCTTTATTATATTCAAGGGCCTCAGAATCAGTAGTATTTATTTTTAAATTTCCCTGGTTGTCATACCAAAACTGGTTCATTCCTTTGGTAGAAAGTACAGAACCAAATGTGTTGCCGATGTGGGCATTCATTTCACTTAAATATTTCGGACCGTTGGGCTGTGTCGTGATATATTGAGAAAAATCAGACAGAATAGGCGCTGTTCCGCTGCTCCAGTTGTAGAAAATATCAGAGAATCTTGCATTACGTTCCTTATCTCTGTATTTAAAACCATACTTTAAAGTCAGTTTATCAGAAGCATTAATTTCGTGGTTGAATGCTGCTACAATCTTATCCTTTTCCTCTACAAATACCTTATAGAATTCAAGATCTGTAAACCTCATCTGAGAAGCATCCATTTTAAAATTCGGATCACTGTAAAAACCGAATAAAGCATCTGGATTTTTATAATCTAACTTCCCGCCATCAGCTTTCCAGTAGGCTCTAGGACCATTTCCATGATTTGAAATATAATCAGGATTGATGCCTACGCCAGATTGAGTGTACTTGATGACATAATAAGAATTGTTCTGTTTATCAGGAATATTTCCATACTTGAATTTGTTGTCATAATACGATAAATCCCAGTCGATTTTTCCTTTGTTTAATTGATGAACAGCTCCCAGGGAAACAGAAGTAAGTTCCGTAATCAGTAAGTTGTGGATATTCTGAAGCTCTACTCTTGCTGTATTGTTGGCACTGCTGAATTTATCAAAACGTATTCTGTGTTTATAATGGGTCTCGTCATCTGATAATGTACCATACATTCCTTTTAAATAGAAGGTTGTTTTTGGAGACAATACATATTCAATAGCGGTATTGATTCCCGTTGTTTTTCTTACCCCGTTATAATCACGCAGTTCCAACCTGAAAACCCCTTCATCACCACTTCTTCTCGCCTCGAAATTATCTGTAGACCAGTTTCTTATGAAGTGGGCAAAATTGAATAAATATCCAAATTTTTTATCCTTCGTTCTTCCTCCATACAAGAATCCAAGGTTGTAAACTCCCTTATCAGACTTTGCATTATAACCGCTTCCTACAGTGGCTTTGAACTCTGTTTTCATCGGTGGCGTTTTGGTGATAAAATTGACACCACCACCTATTCCATCTGCTTCCATATCTGGGGTAAAAGACTTGTTTACATGTACATAGGAGATCAGTTCCGTAGGAAAGAAGTCGAATGCAGTAGCTCTGGAAGTTGTTTCTTCCTCGGCAGTGGGAAGTCTGTTTCCGTTGATGGTTGTGGATGCCCAGAACGGAGGAAGTCCTCTCAGAGAAACAAATCTTCCTTCTCCCTGGTCTCTTTCAATAGAAACTCCCTGTACTCGCTGTACCGTTTCTGCGGCATTTCTATCCGGTAGTTTCCCAATCCCATCCGAGGCGATTACATTGGTAATATTGATTGCATTTTTCTGAAGATTTAAAGCTCTTGCTTCCGTATTTTTCAGTGTTCCGGTAACCACGACTTCATCAATGTTTTTTCGTGGCTGTGAAAGTTTGATGATTCCTAAATCAACGGTTTGTTCTGTTTTCAGATCAACATTGATCTCTGAAGGTTCATATCCTATATAGTTTATTTGTAAAGTGTATTGGCCTTCTTTGATATCATTGATGGTGAATTTTCCTTCAATATCAGTCGTTACATTCTTAGATAAGCCTTTTATTTTGACTGTGGCTCCGGGGAGAGGCTGGCTGTCGTCAAGAACAGTTCCTATAATTAACTGCTTTTGTGCTGAAACAAAGACAATGAAACAGACAAAAACAAGGGTAAGTAATTTCTCTAAATTTGTTTTCATTTTTACATATATTAAATTTTTTATGCAAATCACGCTAATAATTTTAATATATATAAATATTTTGTATTAAGTATTGATTAACAAATGAGTCTGATTTGTTACGTCATTTTTACTTTAAAAAGAATAAAACCTGTTCTTTGAAAATTTGACAAAATGGGATTTGAAGTACCTGTTTCAACGTTTTTTGTAAATATTTCAAGGAAATAAAAGGAATAGAAACCTGCCGAAAATAGCTGTGTTTTTGTTCATATTTCGTTCATTTAGAAAGAAAATGGAAAAACAAAAGTTGCATATTTGTAAACTTTCGTGTGTGCTAGAATATCAAAAATTGAAGAATGATATAAAAATTGGAATATGATTTAAACGCAAAGTTTAATATTTATAACGCTAAATAATAAGTGTGCGATATTGTCGCTGATGAAGCGTGATTATTATAGGTATATTTATAGTGAATCTACACTACAATTGTTATTCTGAATGAAATGTAATGAAGAATCTCAAGTTATTGAATGCAAATAAGAGATTTTTCCTTCATCAGAATGACAAAAGTAAAATAGTAAAAAACTTTGCGTTAAAAAAAGTATTTAAGCCGTATAAAAATAAAGAACAAGCATGACGCAACTCTCATCACTAATGCTTACCGGAACGTGAGGAAACTTCCCATTGAAATAAAGTGAATCACCTTCTTTTAAGATGATTTCTTCATTATCAATTACATATTTCACTTCTCCTTTCAGTATATATTTGAATTCCCAGGCATCCGTAATAACCTTTTCCCTTTTAGAATTAGGTTCGAGAGTCAGCAATACAGCTTCAAAACCCAAAGAATGAAGACTTTTGCTGAAGATATGCACATACTTGAATCCTTCAGCTTCTACTTCCTTTTCGATGACTTGCTGGCTTTCTTTCGGAACATAGATAAATTTGGCATTGGATTTTTTCTCAACCCCTTCAAAGAAATAGCTGGCATCAATCTCAAGAGACTGAATCAGATCTAATAAAACGGGAAGCGAAGGAATCGTTCTTCCATTTTCAATCCTGGAAACAAGACCGTTGCTCACATTGGCTTTGAAAGCCAGTTCATTAATGGTTAAATTATTCTTTTTTCTAATATCCTTTAATCTCTTGCCGATACCTATTAAAAAGTCATTCATACTGTGTGTAATTTAACCTGAATTATTTTATCATCATTATATTGAAACAAAGGTAATATTATTCTATAGAGTTTGGATACAGGAGGGAATCAATTCATTGAAAATTATTATTTGCCTTCTTTGCTTTCTCAGATTCTTTCGCCTTTTCTCCCCAAGAAAATTTCCCTATTTTTGTAAAACTCCTTATTTCATCTATGAAAAAAATTATTCTTATCGAAGACGAAACCAGTGTAGTTTCCTTTATTAAAAAAGGACTTCAGGAAAATGGATATGAAATTTCTGTTGCTTTTGACGGACGTACAGGAGTGCAGCTGGTGCAGGCTAACGATTTCGATCTCGTAATTTTAGATATTATGCTTCCGGAAATGAATGGGCTGGATGTATGTAAAGAAATAAGAAAAACCAATCAGAGTGTTCCGATTTTATTTCTTACCGCTTTGGGAACTTCTGAAAATATCGTTCTCGGATTGGAAAGCGGTGGAGATGACTATCTGGTGAAACCTTTTAAATTCATTGAACTGGTAGCCCGTGTGAAGTCTTTGCTAAGAAGAAGCAATAATAACGGTCCCCAGGAAATCGCTGAACCGGAGCCGGATAATGAGCATGTATTTCAGTTTTCGGATCTGATGGTGAATGATTATACCAAGAAAGTAACCCGCGCCGGAGAAGATATTTCCCTCACATCAACAGAATATAAATTGCTGCTGTATTTTCTGAATAACCCGGAAAAAGTAATTTCAAGAGCAGAAATTCTGGATGCAGTCTGGGGCGTAAACTACGAGCTGGGAACCAATGTGGTAGATGTGTATGTAAATTATTTAAGGAAAAAACTGGACAATCACGACGATAATAAGCTGATTCATACCGTGATAGGAATGGGGTATGTATTGAAAAAGACATAACGAATGTTTAATAAAGTCATTACAAATCAGACCAAAGCGATGGTGCTTTTGATGTTGGTTTTTACCGCCATCATTTTGTTGTTCAGTGGTTTGGTATACTTTTCTATCGTTAATTTTTCACACCAGAGGTTTTATGAGCTATTGAAGATCAGAACGGCAACTATTGTTCAGATCGAAAAAAGCAAAGACCATCTCGACCTTCCGGAAAATTATGTTCTCAGCAGTTTAAATGACGAGGAGCTTCCGATGGAAAAAGATTATGTTTTTGCTGTTCCTACAGATTCCAATTTCAAAAAGATATCTCAGGAGGTTCATATCCCTTCATATTTCTTCAAAAACATTATCAAAGAAGGAGAATCTAATTATAATGACGAAGAATTCTATTATATAGGGCAGAGTTTCAGATATGATGATAAAGATTATATAGCCATTGCTTCTGCTAAAAACCACTATGTTGTTTATTATCTGGGCTTTTTAAAAAGAACACTGCTTACGTGTATTGTACTATCGCTTTTCTTTAGTATGATTTTCTCTTTTTATTTGTCTAAAACTTTATTCAGGCCCATCTTAAAAATTACCGGAAAAGTAAAGGAAATCAGTTCTGAAAATCTTCACTTAAGACTGGAATCTCAGCCTGATAATAAGGAACTTAATGAGCTGGTAGATACCTTTAATGATATGCTCAACCGCATTGAAACATCTTTCGAAACCCAGAATCACCTGATTGGAAATGTTTCCCACGAATTGAGAACTCCTCTTACCTCTATTATGGGGGAAGCTGATGTAGCGCTTTCTATCGGCAGAACGGCAGACGAATATAAAGAAACTCTTGGTATCATTCTGGATGAAGCCGAAAAGCTGGATAAAAAAATCAAAGCCTTGCTTATGATTGCCCAAACTGGATTCGATGGGAAGATCCAGAAAATGGATAAGGTAAGAATTGATCAGTTGCTTTGGGATGTTATTGAAACCCTCAGAAGAATAGATTCCCGAAACAATATCTATCTGGATATCAGTATGCTTCCCGATAACCCGGAAAAGCTCAAAGTACAAGGGAATGAGCAGTTACTGCATCTTGCAGTGGCCAATATCATCAGCAATGGCTGTAAATATTCTAATTTCCAACAGGTTAAAGTTTCTCTTGGTGCTACGAATACAGACGTTTATATCATTGTAAAAGATAATGGTATCGGAATTCCGGAAGTAGAAATGAATAAAATCTATGATCCGTTCTTCAGAGCCTCCAATACCAATAATTATGAAGGTTACGGAATAGGGCTTCCGCTGGCAAGAAACATCGTAAGAATGCATCACGGTGAACTGATCGTAAGCTCGCACGAGAACCAGGGAACAACCGTACAGATGCGCTTTCCTAATTTCTATAGTACGCAGAAAAATGAAGAGATAAATAAGTAAGAAACACTATTTTATCTTTATTTACTTGCCTTTTTTAGTCTGTTTTATTTTGACAGATAAGGGTGTTGTGTCATTAATTTCGATCCCTTTCGATTGGGCTTTATTCCCATATTAACTCCCCTTAACAATTTTCTAATCTCATTTTAATCTCTTTAATCACATTTTAATTCCATTCCAAAGATCTTCTAATTTGGTCGTTCTAGTTTTGTATCATCAAAAAAGATAAACACAATACAAAATAATAAGAACATGGCTAAAACAATTTTAATTGCAACAGATTACTCTCTTGAGTCATTGAATATATTGAAAAAAGTACTTAAAGAGAAAGATGCGGCAGAAGATCAGAACCAATATAATATCCTTCTGACTTCCGGGTATGATTCCGGAGATTCTATCAGAGATCTTTTGTTCAGTACCAAAACTTCTGTTTTTAATAAAATCAGACCAGCAGAATTCTGTGATGCCCTTGGAATTATCAGTAATAAATATCCTCATCTGGTTAATAAAACCATCTGCGACATTTTTACAGGAAGTTTCCAGAGAACATTCAACCAATATGTAAAAGCGGAAAATATTGAGGAGGCTTATTATTCTCCATCCATCAAAAGCAAAGGAAAAGGCAAATTCGATCTGATTCCTTTCATCAAAAAATGCAAAGAGTTGAAATCTCATGAAATTACAGTCGAAGTGAGAGAAAGACTTCCGGAAAGAGGAAGACTGGCAGAGATCTTTGTAGAGGTCTAAAAATTAAACACTATTTAAAAACGATTAAAAATGTTAAGAAATTATAGTAACAGCAGGACACTGGGAGACAATATCAGGTTGGGGACGCTGACTGCCTTTACGGCAGGTACTATAAACATTGCTTCCCTATTGATATTTCTCTCTTTTACGTCGAACGTAACGGGACACTATGCTATTTTAGCGGCTGAGATCAGTAAAGGAAACTGGACGCAGGTAGGAGTCGTAGGAGGATGGATCTTTTTATTCTTCTTCGGAAGCTTCCTATCCAACTTTATTGTCATCAATTTTAATAAGAAAAGTAAATATTTTGCCCATTCCATGCCCATTGTGCTGGAAATTATATGTCTGCTTTTTGTAGGAGTATACGGGCAGTTTTATTACCAGAAAACATTAGAAGAAACAGAATATTTGGTTGCATTGATGCTTTTTGCTACCGGACTTCAAAACGGATTAACGGCAAGTATCTCCAACTTCTCTGTGAAAACCACCCACCTTACCGGAACAACCACCGATTTAGGAATCCTGGCATCGATGTTTACACAGAAAAAATACAGAAGAAATGGAGAGTTGATTGGTAGAGCCAAACTTCTTATGAGTATTATGCTTGCATATGTAATGGGAGCAGTATTTTCTGGATTGACGTATTATTATCTGGAGTTCAGAGTGTTCTATGTGATCAGTATATGTTTGCTGATTGTCATCGGGTACGATGCTTATAAAATTCATATCCGTCACTTCAACACAAACTATAGATATAACAGGATTTACAGAAAGGCCAATATTTTTGCTTACCTGTATGAGAAAATCCATGGAACTCCTAAAAGAGAGAAGAAAAGAAAACTTGTCTTTGAGGATTAAAAATATAAAACACACTATTAATTTTTTGTATAAACTAGCTGTAAATGCCCTTATTTCATTATAGAATAGGGGTGTTTTTATTAAAAATTAAACTAAAATCTATAAATCTCTTATTTTTTATCTTGTTATTAATGGTTGTTAAAATGAAAATTTCCTGATCGAATCAATAAACTTGCTAAAGCCCTTCATTACAAACATTAAAAAAAACAGTTGGGGATAAATAAGCAAAAATGTTGATAATTAAATATTAAATCACGGTTTTGGTATTTTAATTCCCGTTTCCATTGACTATTTTTGTAAGTTGATTTACGTTTTTATGTCAGATATTATTCAGCTTTTACCGGATCATGTAGCCAACCAAATTGCAGCAGGAGAGGTGGTGCAGCGGCCTGCATCCATCGTGAAAGAACTTTTGGAAAATGCTATAGATGCCGATGCAACGAAGATTGAATTGATCATCAGGGATGCCGGAAAGAATCTTATTCAGGTAGTAGACGACGGGAAAGGAATGTCCGAAACAGATGCCCGCATGGCGTTTGAAAGGCATGCTACCTCCAAAATCAAAGGAACAGAAGATATCTTTAAGATTGCCACAAAAGGGTTCCGTGGTGAAGCTCTGGCTTCTATTGCTGCGGTTTCTCAGGTAGAATTGAGAACGAAACAAAATGATACCTCCATCGGCACCAATATTTATATAGAAGGCGGAGTTTTTCAGTTTCAGGACCCGATTCAAACTGCAGACGGATCAAATTTTTTAGTGAAAAATCTTTTCTATAACGTTCCTGCAAGAAGGAAGTTTTTGAAAAATAATAATGTTGAATTCAGACACGTTATTGATGAATTTCAGCGTGTTGCACTGGCTCATGAGAATCTGGAGTTTTCCCTGTTTCATGATGATGAAGCTGTTTTCAGACTGAGAAAAGGAAGTCAGATGCAGCGTATTGTTGATGTTTTTGGCAGAAAACTTCAGCCGCTTTTGATTCCCATTAAAGAAGATATTATCTGGTGTAAGCTTCATGGTTTCGTTGCCAAGCCGGAAGGGGCTAAAAAAGCAAGAGGAGAGCAGTTTCTTTTTGTGAACGGAAGATATTTCAGAAGTCCATACTTCAATAAGGCAGTACAGGAAGCTTTTGAAGGACTGCTTCAGCCGGGATATGTGCCTTCGTTTTTCCTTTTTCTGGAACTTGATCCGGAAAAGATAGATGTGAATATCCATCCGCAGAAAACAGAGGTGAAATTTGAGGACGAACACCTTATTTTTGCTTTGCTTCGTTCAACCATAAAAAGATCTTTAGGAATTTATAATGTTTCCCCAAGCCTGGATTTTGACAGAGATCCCGAATTGGATGAAATGATGAATAAGCCCATTCCAAGCAAAGGAAACGGAGGGGGAAGAAACGGAGGAATTATCAAAATGCCTGAGATCATTGTAGATAAAGACTATAATCCGTTTCTGGAAGAGAAAAATGTAGTACATCCGGAGGAAATTCAGAACCTTACGGAAATGTATCATCAGAATATTACAGCAGAACCATCAAAGATTAATTTATTTGAAGACGAAGACTTTGATGAAGATTTGATGAGACTCCCAAACGGCTACTGGCTTTTCAATAAAGGAGATGTTACATTAATGCTGGATCTTGGAAGGATGCACAGATTATTGGTTTCTGAAGGGAACAAATCTACCAGAAAATCAAGTACAAACAGCCATGCTCTTCTTTTCTCTCTGGAGTATCATATGAATGAAATCGAAAAGACAAAATACAATTCGATTAAAAAATATCTTCCGGAATTAGGGTTTGACATGAAAATTGCTCATGAAAGTGTACTTCGAATAGATTCTCTTCCCGAAGGACTGAAAGAAACACAGGCAATGAAGTTTCTGGAAAACCTTTTTGAGATCCTTGACTACAAGACAGAGGAAGAATTTTTGCAGTATTACCATAACCAATGGAACAAAATGCAGTCGAAGTCAAGATTTGACTTTATTTATAAAAAAGATGCGGAACAGCTTATCAAAGACTTTACAGCATTAGGCTTCCCGGAATTTTTACCGGACGGCAAAAGATGTTTTTATGAAGTTCCGTTTAATGACTTTAAAAACAAATTTTAAAAAATATGTTTAACAATATACCGCCGATTACAAGGAACATAATCATTATAAATGTTATAGTATACCTAATATCTAATTTTATTTTTAAAGGATTGTATGATTCTTTGGTAGGTTATTATCCTTTTTCTCCACTCTTCAAATCATGGCAAGTAATTACACACATGTTTATGCATGCTCCTCTTGATGAACCTGGAGGGATAATGCATATTTTATTTAATATGTTTACTTTGTTTAGTTTTGGACCTATTTTGGAGCAGACACTTGGGGATAAAAAGTATCTAATATTATACTTTGCAAGTGGTCTTGGTTCATTTTTCTTGTTCAATCTGTGGAATTTTGTTGAAATTCAACAGATTGTTTCTGGTTTGGAAAGCTTAGGAGTAAATGCTTCTGAAATTTATTCAAGGGTATCTCTTAATACTGCTGAATATTTAACATTCCATGCATCTAGCCAAGAAGCCCAGAATTTAGCAGATCAGCTTTATAGAGATTTAAGATCGCCAATGTTAGGTGCTTCCGGAGCAATTTTCGGAGTGGTAGCTGCTTTTGCAACTTTATATCCTGATTCTAAAATTGGTATTATGTTTATTCCGGTTCCGATTAAAGTAAAATACTTGTTGCCAATCATTGTGGTGATTTCTGTATATCTTGGCGTTTCTGGAAACGGAGGAGGTATTGCCCACCTTGCCCACGTAGGTGGAGCTTTAGTGGGATGGCTGCTGGCACGAATTTGGAAAAAGCATTTGTACAGATTCAATTAAAATAATTTTGTGAAGATTTTCCGACTCATACTATTCGTCCTGCATCTTGGAATTCTGTTTCTGCTGCTGGGTACATTACTGAATGCCTATATTCCACCTAAAATTTTTCCGTGGTTTAATTTACTTTCTCTAGGGTTTCCGGTGCTGATGATCTCTTATATCATTCTAACAATATTCTGGGTATTCAGCTGGAAAAAAAGAGCTTTTGTATTCATGTTTATAGGGCTGGCTTTTATCAACCCGGTAAAAAGATGGATCAATTATTCTTCACCGAAAAATCAGGATTTTGATATAAAAGTGGTTTCCTTCAATACCAGAGCAGGAGCAAGGGGAAATGAGGGTGTTGAGCCTTTTCTAAAATCTCAGAATGCGGATGTACTTCTTTTGCAGGAGGATGATGGTACGAGATATGAATTTGAAGGTTATCAGAAAGTAAACCCCGGAGCAGGATTAACGATTTTGACAAAACATAAAATCATTAGCCATAAAATCATAGATCCTCAGGATGAAAATATAAGAATTCCTGGTTTACAAGCTGATATAGAGATTAATGGGAGAGTATATAGGTTTATTGATACATACCTTAACCCGTTCCGTTTTGATAAGGATATGGTAAGGCTTAACGGAAATACCGATGCCAACGAACAAAAAATAAAAGATGTTGTCAAAAGACTGATTCCTACCTTTAAAAAGCATCAGGAACAAATTGGTTTGATTCGACAGGCTGTTGAAAATTCACCGTATCCTGTTATCCTTGCCGGAGATTTCAATTCTGTTCCTAATTCTTATGAATATTATCATTTGTCTGAAGGTCTTGAAGATGCATTTTCAACGGCAGGAAGAGGGAGTGCAACCAGTTTTCACGATTATAAATTTCCCATTAGAATCGATTATATTTTTTCTTCACCCGCACTAAAGGCAATATCTTATAAAGTTGACCGTTCTGTAAGTATTTCAGATCATTTTCCTGTCACTGCAAAGTTTTCTACGGAAAACAAATAATCATAAAAAGAGTTAAAATTATCTGCTTGGTAGGATTTTTGTTGAAAGAAATTCGTACCAAGACCGTTTTTTCATGAAGTCGAATCAGATATTGCTATTTATACATATCGTTGTTGCCGTTTTGTTGCTATGCACATTGGGGAATGCGTGGATTCCGCCTAATATTTTGGGCAATCTTAACCTTCTTTCCCTGGGGTTCCCATATCTGATATTGTCTCATATTATTCTGACGGTAATCTGGATCATTAAAAAACAAAAAATAGCAATCGCTTTTGCACTGGGTACACTTATTTTCTATAATCCCATCAGACGATGGATCAATTTTTCCCCCAAAACAGAAAATGGAAAAACAATACGGGATATTAAAGTATTGACATTTAATGTAAAATATGGAGAGTATGGTTGGGATAAAGTGAAAAATTATATCAAAGAACAGGATGCTGATATTATTCTTGTACAGGAAAAAGATACTAACCGCGCTATAAAGAGGGATCTTATAAAGTATCCTTCCGTTATACTGAAAACAAAACATAAAATTGTAAGACAGGCAGAACTGATTGATGAGAAAGCAAGAGGAAATTCATTCTACGCTGATATTGATATCAATGGAAAAGTAATCAGAATCATTAATGTTTATCTTGAACCTTTCAGGCTTCATAAATCTATGTTTACCAAACTGGACGGGTTGGGCTTGGGAAACGTTTCTACACTGCTGTCTCATATGACTCCAACATTTCAGGCGCATGAAGATCAGGTAAAAAGAATCAGAAAAATGGTAGATTTATCCCCATACCCGGTTATCCTGGCGGGAGATTTTAATTCTGTTCCTAATTCTTATGAATATTATAATCTTGGTAAGGATCTTCAGGATGCCTTTCTGGTAGCGGGAAAAGGAAGTGCAAGCAGTTTTCATGACTATAAAGTTCCTCTGAGAATTGATTATATCTTCAGTTCAAAATCCATTATTCCTCTTAGCTATAAAGTAGATCAGTCTGTGAAATTATCGGATCATTATCCCGTAATTGCAGAATTTCTGCTAAATTAGTTCCATGAAAAATATATTGTCTGCGATTTTCGTCTTTACACTCCTCTTTACTGCCTGCTCGAAGAAAGAATCTCCGGGATTTGGTGCAGAACAGGAAGTGATGATCAAGTATGATACAGCAGCTGTTGATTCCTTTTCCACAGGAGCTGTTTCAGTAGATATTGCCCGAAAGATAAGAATGTCTTCCCCTCAATATCTTGATTCAGTAAAGCAGGCTAAAAAGCTTCAGGAAGAAGAGAATAAGATAAAAGCAGAGCTGGAAAAAGAAAATAAAGCAAAACAGGAAGAGGAAAAGAAAAAGGCTGAGGCCGAAAAGAAACAGAAGGCTTCTGAAACCCCTTCAGCATCAGACACTAAAACACAATAAACCCGACATCATTAAACAATATACAATATGAAAAAACAAATCCTTGCAGCTGTAGTGATCTCAGTTTTCACTGTAGCATGCACAAAATCAACAACAAAAACAGAGCAGGTAGAAAATTCTGACGGATCCGTTACCACTACTACAACTACCGTTACAGAAACTCCAAACACAGTGGATACAGCAAAAATCAACGATGCCAAAGAAGATGTAAAGGCTAAAGTAGACGCAGCTGGTAATAAAATTGATGCTGCTGCTCAGAAGGCTAAAGATAAAATTGATGCAACTGCAGATAAAACGAAACAAGATCTTCATAAAGCCGGACAAGATATCAAAACTGAAGCTAATAAAGTAGGAAAAGATATTAAAACCGGAGCACAGGAAGCTGGAAAAGATGCTAAGGAAGCGGCCAAAAAAGGAGCTTCAAAAGTAAAAGAAGACTTAAGTAAATAAAGCAAAAGCCGTAATTCAATCAGAATTACGGCTTTTTTATTTTTCTTGCAAGATTATATTTTAAACGCAAAGTTTCTATTTTGATATCGTAATATTTTGAGGGAGCAAAGGTTGAATCTATAGATTGATTTTTATGAAGTGTGCGCACAGGCATTGCGCTTAATTAGCAGCCCTATTCTTAGCCTCCTAAAATAAAACATTCGAATTACTAATTTTTTGCGTTTAAGAAATACTCTTTATTTATTCATTTCCAGCAATGGGTCGATGTATTCTCTGTCATTGCTTAATCTAGGGACTTTATTTTGCCCGCCAAGCTTTCCTTTGCCTTCCAGCCAATGATAGAACAGATTGCTTTTAGCAATATGTACAATAGGTCTCTTAAGTGTTATATTATTGTATCTCTTTGCTTCGTAGTCTGAGTTGATGGTCTTTAAATGCTTATCAAAAGCATCAATAAAGCTGTCCAGGTTATCCGGATGCTGGCTGAATTCAAAGATCCATTCATGGGCACCGCCTTCATTTCCTTTCATGAAAACTGGGGCTCCTGTGAAATCCGTGATCTGTGCTCCTGTTAATTCGCAGGCTTTTGAAAGGGCTGATTCCACATTGGTAATCATCAGTTCTTCCCCAAAGGCATTGATATAATGTTTTGTTCTTCCTGTTATTTTTATTCTGAACGGGTTGGTAGATGTAAAGACAACGGTATCGCCAATCAGGTATCTCCAAAGGCCTCCATTGGTGGTAATCACCATCGCATAGTTTTTTCCAACTTCCACGTCTTCCAGGCTTACCACCTTTGGATTTGAAAAATGGAACTGATCCATAGGAATGAATTCGTAAAAAATACCATAATCCAGCATCAGAAGCATTTCATCACTATCTGATCTATCCTGTATGCCGAAGAAACCTTCAGAAGCATTGTAAATTTCGTAGTAATTGATGTTTTTTCCGATGATCTGTCTGAATTGTTCCTTGTAGGGCTTAAAACTAATTCCGCCGTGGAAAAATACCTCCAGATTAGGCCACAGCTCCGAAATACTTTCAATATTAGATTCCTTTACTACTCTTTGCAGAAGAACCATCATCCAGCTTGGTACCCCAAGGATACTTCCCACATCTTCATTTTTTACTTCAGAGGTGATTGCTTTCAGTTTGCTTTCCCATTCTCCCATTAAAGAAACCTTCTTGCTGGGAGTAGTGGTAATTTCTACCCAAAATGGAAGATTGTCAATTAAAATGGCCGATAAATCTCCAAATTTTGTATTGAAATCTGCATATAATTCTGAACTTCCCCCGAGGCGTAAATTTTTATAATTAAAAAGCTGATTTTCGGGGTGATTATTGGCATAAATGGAAACCATATCCTTTCCTGCCTTCATGTGGCAGTATTCAAGGCTTTCCGCAGAGATAGGGATAAATTTGCTCTTGGCATTGGTGGTTCCCGATGATTTGGCAAAATGTTTAATAAGTCCGGGCCAGCTTACATCCTTCTGCCCCTGTCTTGCTTTTTCAATATAGGGCTCCATTTCTTCATAGGTAACAATAGGAACCTTGTTTTTAAAATCCTGATAACTTGATATAGAATTGAATCCGTACAGCCTACCATATTCTGTGTCCTCCGCATGAAACAATTGAGAAAAGAGTATACCTTTCTGAGTTTCAATGGGATGATCCATGAAATTCTGTATCTGGTCTATCCTTTGTCGGATGAACCAGTTGACTACGGTGTTGAAAAGTGCTTTGGTTGCCATTCCAACAAATATAATGATATTTGAATTTTCAGAAAATTTTTTAAGTGATTAAATAAAAAAACCGTTACAAAATCTGTAACGGTTTGATATTTAGTTTATTGTTTACTAGCAATACTCATCGTATGCAGCCTGAAGGTTTGCTGCGATAGCTCCTGCAGGGTTTCCTTCGATGTGGTGTCTTTCCAGCATGTGAACCAATTCGCCATCTTTGAAAAGGGCTACACATGGAGAACTTGGAGGGAATGGAGCAAGGTGTTTTCTTGCTTCTACTACAGCCTCAGTATCAAATCCTGCAAATACAGTTGTTAAGTGATCAGGTTTCTTATCTCCTGTCAAAGAGTATACTACTCCTGGTCTTGCAGCTCCTGCAGCACAGCCACATACGGAATTGATGACCAATAAAGTAGTTCCTGACTGCTTCAAAGCTTCTTCTACCTGAGTTGGAGTTGTTAAATCCTGGAAACCTTTATCTGTAAGCTCTGCCTTCATAGGCATTACCAAATCTGTTGGATACATATATTATTGTTTTTTATCTCTACAAAGTTAAGCAATTCTTTGCTTTTCTTCAATATATAAAAACTATCAATCGTTTAGTCATAAAAAATTAATCAAATATTAATATTGTAATAATATTCTAAAAAACATGAATTAAAATTAGGAATAATAAAATATTATTGTTAAATTTGAAATGATTCTGAAAAACAAACGACCGTGAAAAAACATTTAAAAGCTTTCCCTCAAGCAATCAATCACTTAAATACTTTCTGAAATATGGTAGTATCTTAATTCTTTTTTTCAGTTTAGAATCAAACTGATTAACAAACTTTAATATCCAAACAAAGTGAAGCCCGGAACTGAAGAGTTCCGGGCTTCTAATCAAATCGATATGCAAAGGTTGTATATCCTTAGTTATGGAATGAGATGCATGTTTCCGGAATTTGAGATCAATCCCCAAAACCCGAAACCGGATCACATTATGAAAGGAGCTTTTTAGCCATCTCGGAAATGCTTTTTCCGTCTGATTTTCCGGCTAAAGCTTTTGAGGCAGCTCCCATTACCTTCCCTAAATCTTTGATAGATTCAGCTCCGGTTTCAGAAATAATATTTTTAATTTCTGTTTCTAATTCTTCAGAAGAAAGCTGTTGAGGTAAAAACTTTTCAATGACTTTACTTTGAGCTTCTTCTACTTCTGCAAGATCCTGTCTGCCCTGAGCGGTGAACTGCTCAAAAGAATCTTTACGCTGCTTGATCATTCTCTGCAGAATGGCAATTTCCTGCTCAGCAGAAACTTCAGCGCCTCTTGCTTCTGTTTTTAAAAGAAGAATTTGAGATTTTACAGCACGAAGAGAATCCAGAGCTACTCTGTCTTTTTCTCTCATGGCTGTTTTTATAGCTTCGCTTATTATATTTTCTAAACTCATGTTTATATGCTTTAGGCTTTAGGCAATAAGCAGTAAGCTTTTTGATCCGGCTGGGATAGCCTATGGCTTACTGCGTACTGCTTATAGCATTTAATCAACGTCTTTATTTAAAAATCTGTTTTCTCTGATCTGCATAGATCCATTGTTGTCAGACAGATACGTATTGATGTTCTGATCTGAGGCATTGTTTCCGTCAATCGAGATATTTTTTCTTTTGAAAGCAGGAATAGATTCAAACTCACTTGTGCTGTCAAAACTTTGGTAGCGTGAGTTGAATTCTTTTAATTTATTTCTTCTTTCAATGACTCTTTCCTGATCCATCGTTTTATTCACAAACGTGAATTCTGATTCTTCAGTTTTTGGAGTTTCAATTTCTGTTTTGTTTTCAAATGCAGGTTTTGTTTCTGCTTTTGGCTCTTCCTGCTTTTGGTAGAATGTTTCAATCTTTTGAGCAGGCTCTGCTACCGCAGCATTGGTAGGCGTATTAAACTCCGCTTTTGGCTGTCCGAAATCAGTATTAGGCTCATTTCTTACAGGCTCGTTTACAAAGAAACTGAATTCAACAGGTTTTTCCTCAGAAAAAGAGTTGTTGAAGGTAGTCCCGGATTGTGGCTCATCTTTTTTATCTTCAAAATCAAATGAAAAAGACTGGATTTCAAGATCATTTGGATCTTCATTCTCTTCATCAATTGAAAGCAAGCTGTATTCCTGTTCTTCTTCTTCATTTCTCCAGTTTTGTTCAGGAGTATTTACGGTATCTTCCTCTTTATCAAAGAATTTTATTTCAGTTCTTGGCTGCTCTTCTTCAATAATCATTTTTTTTTCCGTAGATGCTGTATTGAAGGGAGTGTTATGGTCCTCGTCATCTAGTCTGAAAAGGTTTTTACCGCCAAAATCATGTGTTGTTTCAGGAGCTGATTCTCTTTCCTCTCTTGTTTTGAAAGGAGAGTTTTTTTGAGCTTCAAAACTATCGTTAAGGCTGATTCTGATTTTTTCTGTGGGTCCTGCAAATTTCTTATTCTCGTTTGAGAATCCTGTAGCAATAACAAGAACGCTTACTGCATCCCCTAATTCTTCATCTGCACCTACCCCGAAGATAATATCTGCAGTGTTTCCTGCTTCTTTCTGGATGTGGTCCATAATGATACCGATTTCGTCCATCGTAACTTCTTCAGCACCACTTCTGATCAACAATAAAACGTTTTTAGCACCTGTAATCTTATTATCATTCAATAATGGGGAATCAAGGGCTTTTCTTACTGCTTCTTCAGCTTTATTTTCACCTGAAGCTGTTCCCGTAGACATCAATGCTGTACCAGAATTCTGAAGCACAGATTTAGCATCTCTAAAGTCAATGTTTACATCAAAGTATCCTGTAATAACTTCTGCCATACCTTTTGCCGCATTGGCTAGAACTTCATCAGCTTTTGAGAATCCCTGTTTGAATCCAAGGTTTCCAAATTGTTGTCTTAATTTATCATTATTGATAACAATTAATGAATCAACATTATTTTTTAGCTTGTCAAGACCATTTTCGGCCTGATCTAATCTTCTTTTACCTTCAAAGCTAAAAGGAACGGTAACAATACCTACCGTTAAAATTCCCATGTCTTTTGCTACTTTAGCAATGACTGGAGCAGCTCCGGTACCTGTACCACCACCCATTCCGGCAGTGATGAACACCATTTTGGTGTTTTGGCCCATAGCAGCCTTGATGTCTTCAATACTTTCTATTGCTGATTTTTCTCCCACTTCAGGATCAGCTCCAGCTCCTAGACCTTCGGTAATGGTAGTCCCCAATTGTACTTTATTGGCAACAGGGTTATTATCTAGAGTTTGAGCATCCGTATTACAGATCACGAAGTCTACTCCGTGAATTCCTTTCTCGTACATGTGCTTCAGAGCGTTGTTTCCACCGCCCCCTACACCGATTACTTTTATAATGGATGAATTTCCTTTTGGCAAATCAAATGAAAATCCTTGTGTACCTATATTTTCCATAACTATACTTTTAATAATTATAATTGATAATTGATCAATGATAATTGATAAGGAAAAGATCGTTTATCGCTTATCATTCATCATTTATAATTTACTCTACTTCTTCAAAGAATTTTTTTACTTTTTCCATAAGCGACTGCCCGAAGGTCAATTTCGCCTTTCTGTTCTCCTGTCTTTCATTTTCAAAAGACTGCTGCTCCTGAACAGGTGCTGCCTGCTGAACCGGTTGAACCGTTTCTGTCTGTACCGAAGTGGTTTCCGGCTTTGGCTGTTCTGCAACAACTTCTATGATTTCATCAGCATTCTGCTTTTTGTCTCTGATCTTTAAACTCTCCATCAGTAACCCGATAGACGTAGCAAATTCAGGGCCTTTCAGGTACTGATTTTTATCGTTGGCAATATATTCATTCGCAAAACCGATTCTGCTGTCAAAACCTGTAGTATAATTGGCCAGCTGACGAAGGTGTTTAAGGTTTGAACCACCACCGGTAAGGACGATTCCGGCAATCAATTTTTTCTTTTGTTCAAAAGCACCGTAAGCTTTCAGTTCTGTATTGACCATTTCCAAAACTTCTTCTACTCTCGCATTGATGATCTGTGCTAAAGTTTTTAAAGAAATCTCTTTGTCAGGTCTTCCGTGAAGCCCCGGAATAGTTACAAAAGTACTGTCTTTTTCTAATTCGGGAACAGCCGAACCGAATTTTACTTTCAGTTGTTCTGCATGTTTCTCGATAATAGAGCATCCTTCTTTGATATCTTCGGTAATAATTCCGCCTCCGTATGGGATCACACAGGTATGACGGATGATATTATCTTTAAATATAGCAATATCTGTAGTTCCACCACCAATGTCCACAATGGCTACACCAGCTTCTTTCTCTTCTTTTGTAAGAACAGCTTCTGAAGAGGCTAATGGCTCTAAAGTAAGAGCTTCCATTTCTAAACCGGCTTCACGAACGCATCTTGCAATATTTCTGATGCTGCCCATTTGGCCTACTACAACGTGGAAGTTAGCTTCTAAACGCTTTCCATGCATCCCAACGGGTTCTTGAATTTCCCCCTCGGAATCCACTTTATATTCTTGAGGAAGTACGTGGATAATTTCTTCTCCAGGAAGCATGACCAGCTTTTTTACCTGATCTTTTAATGCTTCGATGTCATCGTCTGTAATAAATTTATCAGGATGTTCACGCATAATATAATCGGAGTGCTGCAGAGAACGTATGTGTTTTCCTGCAATACCTACCGTGACTTTGCGGATAGGAACGCCAGCACTGGACTGTGCTTCGGATACTGCAGCCTTGATTGAATTGATGGTTTGTGAAATATTATTCACAATCCCTTTATGAACACCAAGACTTTTAGCTTTTCCTACACCGAGAACTTCTATCTTCCCGTGTGCATTCCTTCTTCCGACAATCGCGACTATCTTCGTTGTCCCGATGTCCAGACCTACTGAATACTCTTGATTTTCCATTTTTATATCGATTTGATTTTTTCTACTTATTTCCTTTTTTCTGTAAGGATATTATCCTATTTGTGTATTAAATGTCCTGAAGGACTTATTCTATTTTTACTTTTGCCTTGGGCTTGGGTTTTGCCGAGGCAGTGGATTTTTTCTCTGTTTTTTTCGTTTCCTTTGTATGTGTTTTTGTCTTTGTAGCCTCTTTCGGTTTGGCCGGTGTGGAACTTGCTTTTTTCGCTTCCGCTATTTTTGGTTTAGTTTCTGTTTTTTTAGCCGCTATTGTAGGGGCTTTTGCCAATTCCATTTTTCCTGCTTTTAAAATACTGTCATTTTCTTTAAAATATGGATTTAAAGTAGTGACAATCTGGTTCTGATATTTTACAGAAACCATGCTGTATTTCTGAGGGTCCTGATAGACCAGGTATTTTTCTACGAAAGTTTTAAATCCTTTTACTTTAAAATCAATATTGTCAAGATCTCCGATCTCTACTCTGTAGTTTCCTTCGCTTGTCAGAAGGCTGTAACTCTCTTTATTTTTTGAGATTCCGATAAAATATTTTTTACTGAAATCATCTTTATCAATTTTTTCTACCAGTTCTGCCAGTTTTTCATATTCATCCGGCTTTACATTTCCGGTTACCAGCATACACGGATGTGAATACGTTCTGGAGATAGGGAATTCAATTCCTTTTTCATCTACATAAAAGTCTTTTCCCTCTTTATTCAGCCTGAATATAGGAACTCTCTGCTTGATATCCAGATTCAGCTTTCCGTTCAGATTCAAGTAGACATTGGCACTGTCAACAGCCGGAAGAGAATTTATTCTTTTTTCTAAAGAAGGGATATTAAGGTCTCCTACTTTTCCTGATGGATTTTCTTTTTTTACTAGGTCCCTGATGTCTTTTTCATCCACGAAATAGACCGGAGTTTTCTCACTCATTTTTACAGAAATCTTATTGTCCGTAATCTGTTGGTGGCTGAATCTCTTCAATGAGAAACTCAGTAACAATCCAAGGATGATTACAGTGACAGCAATTTTTAATATTCTGTATTTATTTTTCATATTTTTTCTTCGCGAGCATTGCGTTTATACTCAAATTTTCTCAATCCATTCACAAATAGGATCATACAGGGTATCTATATTTCCTGCGCCTACTGTTAGAAGGATATCAAAATCTTTTTCTTTTATTTTTTCAAAAGCATCGGATAATGCTGATACTTCTTTTTTATCTAATGTTACTTTATCCAGCAGCCAGCTTGAAGTAATTCCTTCAAAATTCTCCTGAAGTTCTCTTGCAGGGTAAATATCTAGAAGGATAAGCTCATCTGCTTTGCTTAAACTTTCTGCAAATCCGTCTGCAAAATCTCTTGTTCTGCTGAAAAGGTGTGGCTGGAAGGCTACCAATAGTTTTTTATCAGGATAAAATGTTTTGATTGAGCCCATTACAGCATTGATTTCCGTAGGATGATGGGCGTAATCATCAATATAAATTTTACCGTTTTGATAAATATGTTTAGTATATCTTCTTTTAATTCCTTTAAAATTGGCAATTGCCTTTTTCAGCGTATCAAAATCTGCGCCTAAATTATGCAGAATAGCCAGTGCTACAGTGGCATTCTCGACATTATGGATCCCCGGAATTTCCCAGACAAAATCTTTAATCTTTTCAGTAGGGGTATGGAAGTCAAAATAAATTTTATCATGCTCCATTCTCAGATTGTCCGAATAATAATCTGCTGGTTCATTCACCGCATAAGTTTGATGGTTTCTGCCGATTTCCAGTCCTTTTCTTACAAAAAGCTGCTGATCATTGGGAACCAAAGCCGCAAACTGCCTGAATCCTTCTTCAATGTGGCTTTTATCTCCATAGATATCCAGATGGTCTGCATCGGTAGAAGTTACCACTGCCCAGTCCGGAGAGAGGTTCAGGAAGCTTCTGTCATATTCATCTGCCTCTACTACAGAATAAGTGGAACCATTGTACAGGAAGTTAGATTTAAAGTTTTCCGAAATTCCACCCAAAAAGCATGAGAAAGGAAGATCTGCTTCTTTGCATAAATGAGCCACAAGGGTAGACGTGGTGGTTTTTCCATGAGTTCCTGCAACAGCGATACAGTCTGTATTTTCAGTAATTAAGCCTAAAACTTTAGCACGTTTTAGTACTTCAAACTGATTTTGGTTGAAATAATCAAGGATTCCAAGCGTTTTGATCGCTGGAGTATAAATTACGAGAGTATCTTCTTTCTGAAGGGAGGTGATCCTTTCATCAACAAGGTCTTCAAAAACAATATCAATACCTTCATTCATTAGGTTCCGTGTCAATTTTGTATTGGTTTTATCGTAGCCCAATACTTTTTTCCCGGATGCATTGAAATAGCGTGCTAATGCACTCATTCCGATACCTCCGATTCCGACGAAGTAAAAAGTTTGATATGTTTGTAAATTACTCATTGATTTATTTTATTACTTTAAAAATCTCATCTACAATCTCTTTTGCAGCGTTTGGCTTGGCAAAATAGGTGAGATTGTCCGACATTTCTTTTCTTATGTTTTCATTTTCGCAGATTTCTGATAATGTGTTCCAGAATTTTTCCTGCATTTCAGAGTCTTTTACCATTCTGGCTGCATTTTTTTCAACCAGATTCATGGCATTTTTGGTTTGATGATCTTCCGCTGCAAAAGGGAAAGGTACCAAAAGCACTGGTTTTTGTGCTACAGCCAACTCTGAAATGGCAATAGCTCCGGCTCTGGAAACAATGATATCTGCTGCAGAATAAGCCAGTTCCATATCTTTGATAAATTCAAGGATCTGAATATTTCGGGTATCTGTATCTTTTGTTTCTTCTAAAATATCTTTATAATCAAGCTTTCCTGTCTGCCAGATCAGCTGATAATCTTTATCTACAATTTGTTTTAAATGAGATTTCCAGGCATTATTCAATGTTCTGGATCCTAAAGAGCCTCCTACAGACAGAATCGTAAGTTTGTCTTTATTTAATCCCATTTTTTCTTTTGCCTTAGCGGTATCCTGCATTCCTGAAACTATATTTTCACGAATCGGATTTCCCAGGAATTTTATTTTCTCTGCCGGAAAACCTTCTACCTTTGGATAGGCCGTGAAAACAGCTTTAGCTTTCTTACTTAAAATTTTATTCGTTACTCCTGCATGGGCATTCTGTTCCTGTATGAAAATCGGAATTCCCATTTTGCTTGCTTCATAAAGAGCAGGGCCACTAGCAAATCCTCCTGTTCCTACGGCAAAATCCGGAGCAAAGTTTTTGATAATCCTTTTAGATTTTGATAAACTTTTCAGGATCTTGAAAGGAAGTCCCAGGTTGGATAACAGATTCCCTCTGTCGATTCCTGCAATATCAATTCCTTCAATTTTATAGCCTGCCTGCGGAACTTTTTCCATTTCCATCTTTCCATTGGCACCAATGAACAAAAATTCTGCATCAGGAAATCTTTTTCTGATTTCATCAGCAATGGCAATGGCCGGGAAGATATGACCTCCTGTTCCGCCGCCTGATAATAATATTTTCAATTTTTTGTCCATTTTAAGCGATATCGTTTATTTCTGCTATACTTTGTTTTTTGCCCATTCCTTCTTCATCATAAATCTGGATTCTTGAGCTTATATTTAAAATAATGCCTAACTGCAAATAGGTAACCAGCATTGAGGTTCCTCCATAACTGATCAAAGGAAGTGGCTGCCCTGTTACCGGGATAAGATTCACGGCAACGGCTATGTTGACCGAAAGCTGGATGAAGATCATTACCCCGAGACTGAGCACGAGCAACGATCCGAAAAATGCCGGCATTTTACTGGCGATCATTACAATCCTTATCATCATGATCAGGTATAAACTGATCAGAAAAGCAGCTCCTATTACTCCGTATTCTTCTACAATAACCGCAAAAATAAAGTCGGAGGCAGATTGTGGCAGCATTTGTTTCAATGCACTTTTTCCTGGTCCCATTCCGGTAATTCCGCCATGTACAATAGCTGCTTTGGCCTGCATTACCTGATAGTTTTTTGCTTTTATACTTTCATCATCTACATCGGCTGATTTTGCTTTGCTCGAGGTAAATGTTTCTACACGGCTCATCCATGTATGCACACGGTTTCCACCAATCATGTTCGTATTCAGGGCTATTAATAAAAATAACACAATGGCTACAAATGAAGCAGAAATAAATCCTGCAATGTATTTCCAGTGAAGCTGTCCAATGATAAGAACCACTACGGAAACCATTAAAATCATTAATGCTGTAGACCCGTTATCTTTGGCTACCAATACAAAAACAAGCAGGATTGGCCCGAAAATGTACATGATATTCTCTATCGGAAGCCTTTCTCTGGTGATCTTTTTGGTCAAATATCTGCACAGATAGATGATAAGCATTAAAAAAGCAAATGATGAAGGCTGGAAGGAGATGGGTGTTCCCGGGATTTTCAGCCATCTGGAAGCACTGGCTCCATCAATGGTTTGTCCGGTAAACATGGTAACAATCAACAGAACAATCATAAGGCCGAGCAGGATGCTGCTGAGCTTTCCGATGTATTCATATTTTATGGTTCCTACCAGTCTCATAATTGCTAATCCCAAGACTACAAAGAACATATGTTTGATAACGTGACCTGTTGTGGTCCCGTTATTAACAATGTATTCGAGATTTGAACTGGCAGAGTATACAGGGAAAATAGAGAAAATGGAGATCACAAGGATGACCATCCAAAGTACTTTATCGCCCTTTAGAAATTCAAATCTGCTTTCTGTGTTCTGTTCGTCCATATTTAATGCTATTCTGGCTGATGGCCATTGGCTTTTAATACCTGTTTTTTAAACTGGCGTCCTCTGTCTTCATAGCTTTTGAATAAATCAAAGCTTGCGCAGCATGGAGATAATAAGACGGTATCACCTTTTTTAGCCAGTGATTTTGAAACTCTCACGGCTTCTTCCATGCTTGAAGTATCATAGATAAGTTCTTTTTTATCTTTAAAGAAATCGATGATCTTCTTGTTATCTACTCCAAGGCAAACAATTGCCTTTACTTTTCTTTTGACTAAATCTTCAATTTCGGTATAGTCATTTCCTTTATCTAATCCACCAACAATCCATACGGTGGGTGTTTTCATACTTTCTAAAGCATAGTAAGTAGCATTTACATTGGTTGCTTTACTGTCGTTGATGTATTTTACGTTATCAATTTCAGTCACAAATTCCAATCTGTGCTCTACTGCCTGGAAGGTCATCAATGAATGTCTGATGCTTTCATTGTTGATTTTTAATATCTTACCGGCAATGGATGCCGCCAGGCTGTTGGCTACATTGTGATTTCCCAATAGAGACAATTCATCCACTTTCATCGCGAATTGGTCTTTCATTTTTACCACAATTTCATCTTCATTGATGAAACCTCCTTCAGGTAGCTTCTCTTTTATTGAGAAAGGAATCATTTTAGCCTTTATTTCAAGCTTTTCAAGAAGACTTTTACTCATTTCATCATCTTTGTTGTAGATGAAGAAGTTGTCATTCTCCTGATTTTCAGTGATTCTGAATTTTGCCAACGCATATTCTTCATAGTTGTAGTTGTATTGATCCAGATGGTCCTGAGACAGATTCAACAATAAAGAAATATAAGGTCTGAAATTCTGAATATCATCCAGCTGGAAAGAGCTTACTTCCAGTACATAATATTCATGGTTTTCATCTGCAACCTGCTTGGCAAAGCTGTATCCGATATTTCCTCCCAAGCCTACATTCAATCCGTCATTTTTCAGGATATAATAGATCAGGGAAGTGGTGGTGGTTTTTCCGTTGCTTCCGGTAATGGCAATGATCTTGGCGTCTGTAAACTCAGAAGCAAATTCAATTTCAGAGGAAAGTCTGATTCCTTTTTGATGAATTTTATTAATAATGTCTGCCTTTTTCGGAATTCCCGGACTTTTTACAATCCAGTCAGCATTTAAAATCCTTTCTTCATTGTGGTTTCCTTCTTCAAATTCAATCTCATTATCGGTAAGAAACTGCTTATAGTTATCTTTAATGGCTCCTTTATCTGAAAGAAAAACTTCCAGACCTTTCTTTTTAGCCAAATAAGCAGCTCCGCATCCGCTTTCTCCACCTCCTAAAACAACTATTTTCATATTATAAAAGCTTTATGCTGTAGGCTTTAAGCTTTACGCTTATTGCTTACAGCTTTTAATTTTTATCTCATTTTTAATGTGATCAGACATACAATAGCCAGTATTACCCCGATGATGATCATTCTGTTTACGATTTTACTTTCGTGAAATCCTTCTTTCTGATAATGGTGGTGTAATGGTGACATTTTGAATAGTCTATTGTTTTGGGCGTATTCCAACCCGAATTTTCTTTTTCTGTATTTGAAAACTACGACCTGAAGCATTACAGATACGTTTTCAATCAAGAAGATTCCGCATAATACAGGAATCAGCAATTCTTTTCTTAAAATAATGGCTAAAACGGCAATCACCCCTCCAAGCATCAAACTTCCGGTATCACCCATGAAAACTTGTGCAGGATAGGTATTGTACCAGAAGAATCCGATCACGGCACCTACCATTGCCACGGCAAAAATGGTGGTTTCTCCCATATTTGGAAGGAACATGATATTGAGATAATCTGCAAAGATGATATTCCCTGAAAGATAAGCGAAAAGAGCCAGCGTGAGGAGTATAATGGCACTCGTTCCTGCTGCCAGACCGTCAATTCCGTCTGTGATATTGGCTCCGTTTGAAACGGCAGTTACAATGAAGATCACAATAGGAATAAATACAATCCATGCCCACTCATGGGCATCTTTATCATTCATCCAAAATAAAATTCCGCTATAATCAAACTCGTTATTCTTTGCAAAAGGAACGGTAGAAACAGTAATTTTTTCTGTGGGCATAAAGTTTTGCTCTACATTGTTTCTGTTCACTACTTTAGCATCTGCATATTTTCTTTTAACCGTAATGTCCGGGTGGAAATACATTGTAATTCCGACAATTAGTCCTAATCCGACCTGCCCTACAATTTTGAATTTACCACTTAAACCATCTTTATTTTTTTTGATTTTCTTTAAATAATCGTCAAGGAAACCAATAGCACCCATCCAAAACATAGAAACCAACAGCAGCACAATGTACACATTGGTGATTCTTGTAAACAGCAATACCGGAATAATGGTTGCCAAAATAATGATAAGTCCTCCCATAGTAGGAGTTCCTTCTTTTTGTTTTTGGCCATCCAATCCAAGATCACGTACCAATTCACCCATTTGTTTTGTTCTCAGGTAATTGATTACTCTTTTTCCGTAGACAAGAGCAATAATGAGAGAGAATAATACAGCCATTCCGGCACGGAAGGAGATGTATTTCAACATTCCTAATCCCGGAACGTGAATTCCATGGTCGGTTAGATATTCGTATAGATAGTATAGCATAGTTTCAATTGTTAATAAATAATCATTGATAATTGATCAATTATCGTTTGTAATTTACTTGCTCATTAATTTCCAAAGCTCATTAATTACTTCTTTGTCATCAAAATGATGTTTTACACCATTTATATCCTGATAGGTCTCGTGGCCTTTTCCGGCAACTAAGACAATATCTTTAGGTTCTGCAAACTTTATGGCCATTTTTATGGCTTCTTTTCTGTCCGGAATTGAAGTGTATTTGCTGAAGTTTTGAGGTTCAACACCTGCTTCAATTTCTTTGATGATCTGTGCAGGATCTTCTGTTCTAGGATTATCTGAAGTGATGATTGCCAGCGTTGATTTTTTAGTGGCAATATTTCCCATTTCAGGCCTTTTGGAGTGATCTCTGTCTCCTCCGCAGCCAAATACGGTAATTAATCTTTCGTTTTTGGTTCTGATATCGTTAATACTGTCCAGAATGTTTTCCAAAGCATCCGGAGTATGTGCATAGTCTACGATAAAGAAAATTCCACCATCGGATTTGAAGGTTTCAAATCTTCCGGAAACTCTTTTTAATTTGCTGATGGCCTGAAGAATTTCATCCTGCCCGAAACCTAGTTCTTCAGCAATCCCGAATACAAGCAACAGATTGTATACGTTAAATTTTCCGGTTAATGTCGTCCAGAATTCTTTTCCGTTGAAGTTCAACAGCATTCCGTTGAAATCCACTTCCAATAATTTTCCGTGGTAATCTGCCATGGTTTTCAGGGCGTAAGACTTTTTGGTAGCCTTCGTGTTCTGAAGCATGACGTTGCCATTTTTGTCATCCACATTGGTGATGGCAATGGCTGTATCTTCTAATTGATCGAAGAATCTTTTCTTTGTTTTTAAATATTCTTCGAATGTTTTATGATAATCTAAATGATCATGAGTAAGGTTCGTAAAGCCTGCTATTTTGAAATGTAATCCTTCAATTCTGTTTTGGGCAATTCCATGTGAGCTTACTTCCATGAAGGCAAATTCACATCCTTTTTCTAAGGCTTCCGCTAAAATCCTGTTGATCGTAATCACATCAGGAGTGGTGTGGGTTGCTGGAATAATCTCTTCACCAATTCTGATTTCAACAGTAGAAAGTAGAGCTGCTGGGTATCCCAGATTTTTGAAGACGTCAAAAAGAAGGGTAGAAACAGATGTTTTTCCGTTGGTTCCTGTAACTCCTATCAGTTTCAGCTTCTGTGAAGGATTTCCATAGAAATTAGAGGCAAGGTGACCTAAGGCTTTAGATGAATCTTTTACCTGAACATAAGTTACATTTTCAGCCAATGTTTCAGGGAATTCTTCGCAAACGATTGCGGCAGCTCCTTTTTCAATAGCAGATGCAATGAATGAATGACCATCCACTACGGTTCCCCTCATAGCAATGTAAAGAGAGTTTTCTGTAACCTTTCTGCTGTCGATCACCAATTCAGTAACCTCACGGCTGCTATCACCGTGAATTTCCAAGACTGGGATTCTGTTTACTAATTCTGTTATAATCATCTTTATCAATAAGGCTTTGCCCTATTTGGGTTTAAATGGTCCTTTTGAAACCTTGTTTTAATTTTGCAGAGATAAATAAATTCTCTGGTTTTTACTGATCGTTGTGCCTTCCAGAGGGAATTGTTCTTTAATTCTTCCTACTCCTTTATAATCGACACGGTAGCCTAAGTTTTCCAACTGTGGAATTACGTTTTTCCCGATTAATCCCACTACATTAGGCATCTGCTTATCATTTACTGCTACTTTAACGTTAGGTTCCACCATTTTGCTCAGGTTTACCTTTTTGTCTACGAGCATTTCTTTTTCAATATTCTGAGGTGTTTTTAGGAATGTCTTTCCTGCAATTTCTTTAAACACCGGTGCTGAAACGGAACCTCCATAAAATCCTTTTGCTGTGTTAGGCTCACTAATCATTACATAACAAGTATATTTTGGAGCGTCAGCCGGATAAAATCCTGCAAAGGATGCACGGTACTTCATTGGACCTGGCAGCCAGTATTCAAATCTTGCGGTTCCTGTTTTTCCTGCCATTTTCAGGTTAGGAGTAAAGATGCTTCGTCCTGTTCCTTTTTCTACGGCTTTGGTTAAAGCGCTGGTCATCATTTTAATGGCTTTTTCAGAGGCCATTTTGTTCACCATTACTTCGGGTTTGGCATTGTACATTACTTTACCGTCTTTCATGATTTTATCAATGAATAAAGGCTTAAGCATTTTTCCTCCATTAGCAACTCCGTTGTAGAAAGTTGTCAATTGCAGCAGGTTGATATTGGAAGAATATCCGTAAGAAATAGAGGCTAGTGTTGCAGCATTCCATCTTTTATTCTGTGGAGTTACGATCTTCGGTTTTGTAATTCCTGGAAGCTCTATATCCATTTTGTCGAATAATTTCCAACGTCTCAGGTGGTCAAGGAAAATCTGCGGTTTCTCTGCATAATATTTTGTAATCAGCTTTGAAGTTCCTACGTTACTGGACTTTGCCAATACATCACTGATATCATATGTTCCTCCTCCGTGGCCGTCAGAGATTCTCTGTTTTGCATATACCCAGACTCCGTTTCCTACGTTTACCGTTGTGTTTTCATCGATGAATCCATCATCCATTGCGGCCAGAAGCGAAATGGTTTTAAAAGTTGATCCGGGCTCAATATTATCTTTCAGAGCGTAGTTGTAAGAGTCTTCGTATTCTCCTTCTTCTGTTCTTCTTAAATTAACAAGGGCACGTACTTTTCCGGTTTCTACTTCCATGACGATTACAGTACCGTGTTTAGCTTCGAAATTAATCAGCTGCTTCTCAAGAGCGGAGTGTGCAATGTCTTGAATTCTAAGGTCTAAGGTAGTATAAACATCTTCTCCGTCTACCGGCTCCTGAACTTTCCAGAAGTCAATAGGTTTCCATTGAGATGAATTGATTCTCTGTTCTAATCTTTTTCCGTCTGTTCCGGTTAAATATTTTGAGAAAGCTCCTTCCAATCCTGATCTAAGCTCTCCGTTATCCATACCGATGGTTCCGGCTCCGATTTCTGAAGTGGCCAATTCTCTTTTATAGTTTCTGTCAACAATAAATCCTCCTTTGTTTTTTCCTCTTTTGAAGATAGGAAACTTTCGGATTCTGTCGTATTGATCGAAATCCAGTCCTTTTACCAGAGTATAGTATTGGTTTTTCTTTTTCTTCTGCTCATCAAACTTCTGTCTGAATTCTCCTCTGGATTTTCCGAACATTTTGCTCAGGGAATCAGTTAATGCTCCGATGTTATTGGAGTACACCGTATCTTTCATTGTTTTGAAATCAAGATAGATGTCATATCGCATCACAGTTGTGGCGAGAATAGAACCGTCGGAAGCAAAAAGATTACCGCGGGCAGCTTTTAAAGTAGCTTCACGATAGTTTTTATTAATGTAATCATCTTTTATTTCCTGGACATTGGTGTTCTGTAGGATGACAATTCGTGCCAGGAACATGACAAACACGCACAAAGCTACCACTGCAAAGAGGTAGCCCCATCGTAACGTTTTCTTACGTTTATTGTCGTATTCATTTTGCTTTTGCATCTGTACTGTCCAGTTTTATTAGCAATTTGTGAGGGTGGTTTTCCAGGGTCATTAATGAATCCCGGGCGACCTCTTTCCCCAGCTCTGATTCCATTTTTACTTTGATCAGCTTACTCTGGGCGTAAGCATTTCTCGATTTATATTCTTCTGTTTCTTCCTTTAAGGCGTTTACAATTTTTATTTTTTTATTGACGAGATGGTTCGTATAAATCATGGCCATCATCAGGATAAACAACAAGAGAAAATACCTGTAATGTATTTTGATCTCATCACGATTCAGAAAGTTTCCTTTTATAATATCTATAAAAGTGAGTCTTTTCTGGGGGCGATTTGTTGTTCTTTTTGCCAATTTATAATGTCAATTTGCTTCGCAGTGAATTCACTTTGTTTGTCAATTGTCAATTTTATTTTAAAAATTCACTATTGACGATTCACTCATTCATTATTATACTTTAATTCCTGTTCTCATCTTGGCACTTCTTGCTCTTGAGTTTTCTTCGATCTCCTGATCGTCAGGAATGATTGCTTTACTCTTTATCAATTCGAATGCCTTTTTATAATTTCCGTAGATATCTCTTTCCGGTTCTCCTTCGAACATTCCGTTTTTCAGGAATCTTTTTACCAAACGGTCTTCCAGAGAGTGGTAAGAAATAACGACTAATCTTCCTTCCGGTTTTAAAACATTGTAAGCCTGAACCAGCATTTCTTTTAATACTTCAAGTTCCTGGTTTACTTCAATTCTTATCGCCTGAAAAAGCTGGGCATAGAACTTATTCACTTTGTGAGGCGGAATGTAACTGAATAATTTTTTCAGATCTTCCGTAGTATCTATACTTTTAGTTTTTCTGTGGTGAACGATTTCTCTTGCCAGTTTTCTTGCTTCTCTTAATTCTCCGTAATGGTAGAAAAGATCAGCAAGTTCACTTTCTTCATATTCATTAATTACTCTTTTGGCGTCCAGATTCTGCATTACATTCATTCTCATATCCAAAGGAGCATTGCTTCTTGTGGAAAAACCTCTGTCTGCTTCATCAAACTGATGTGAAGAAACGCCCAGGTCAGCCAAAACACCATCCACCTGAGGAACTCCGTACATCAGCAATGAGTTTTCCAGAAACCTGAAATTCTGATTAACCAATGTAAATCTGGGGTCATCAATTGTATTTTTAAGTGCATCCAGGTCCTGATCAAAACTGAACAATCTCCCTTTGTCGGAAAGTCTGCTCAAGATTTCTCTTGAATGGCCTCCGCCTCCAAAGGTGCAGTCCACATATATTCCGTCAGGATTCGTCACCAAATCATCAACACTCTGCTTCAACAAAACGGGGTTATGATACATGCTTAATTGTGTTTTTTATTTAATACTATAATCAATTAATAACCTACAGTTATTCTTCATCGAAAGAGCCCATCACATCTTCGGCAAGGCTTGCAAAATCAGCTTCATTGGTGGAAATTACCTTTTCATAGGCATCTTTATCCCAAATTTCGAAGAGCTCTCCCGCGCTGGTAATCACAATATCTTTTTGAAGATTTGCAAAAATCGTCAGGTCTTTTGAGATCTGTAATCTTCCTGCATTATCCAATTCTACTGTCTTTACTCCTGCCGTAAACATTCGTATGAAATCAGCATTCTTTTTTATGAATCTGTTCAGTTTATTAATTTTGCCCATCAGTTTGTCCCATGCATTCATAGGATAGACTTCCAGACAAGGTTGGAACACAGATCTTTTGACTACAAACGCCTTGTCGTCGAAGTTTTCCATCTGTTTGATTAAAGATGAAGGAACTTTCAAGCGGCCTTTGTCGTCAATTTTGCACTCATATGTCCCAATGAAATTTTTCATTTGGGACAAATTTATATAATAATTTCCAAAATTTCCCACTTTTTCCCACTTTTTGACTCAATGTTAATAAGTTTTATTAAAGATTGAATTTCAATAATGTAAAATACTGATATGAAGAGACTTGCTAAAAGTGTTATTTAGGCCATAATAAAGCGGTTTTGAAAAAAAAGGTTAAAAAGGAGAATATTATATTATTTTTATCTTAAATTAGGATAATCAAAATTTTTTTGAGGTTTAATTTGTATTTTTGCAGGGCTTTATTAAGGCGTTTTATGATATTTAGTACAAAAAAAGAAAAGAAATATTCCTATGTAGAAGCGGGAGAAGGACATCCATTAGTGCTGTTGCACGGGTTAATGGGTGGTTTGAGTAATTTCGATAAAATGGTAGATTTTTTTTCGGATAGAGGCTTCAAAGTATATGTTCCTCAGTTGCCGATCTATGATCTGCCGGTACTCAATACCAATCTTACCACTATTGCAAAATATATCATTAAGTTTATAGAAAGTCATATTTCCGGTCCTGTAAGCATTGTAGGAAACTCAATGGGAGGGCATGTAGGGCTTATTATGACTTTGGCAAGACCTGATCTCGTAAAGAATCTTGTTCTTACTGGAAGTTCCGGATTGTATGAAAGAACTTTCGGGGACAGTTTTCCGAGAAAAAATGACCGATCTTATATCAGAAAGAAGACTGAAGAAGTTTTCTATGATCCAAAGATTGCAACAGAGGATCTTGTAGATGAAGTTTTCGGAGTGGTAAACGATAGAATGAAAGGAATAAAAACAGTAATGCTGGCAAGAAGTGCCATCAAACACAATATGTTGAATGATCTTCCGAAGATTGTGACCCCTACGTGTCTGATCTGGGGTAAGCAGGATAATGTAACTCCTCCGGAAGTGGCAGAAGATATGCATAAGTTTATTCCTAATTCAGATTTATTCTGGATTGATAAATGTGGTCATGCTGCCATGATGGAAAAACCAGATGAATTCAATGAGATCCTGTATAACTGGATAAAAGATAAAGTTTAAAAACATATAAATGACCATTAAGAGCTTTTCTTAGTGGTTTATTTTTCTAAAATATATTCAAAAATGATTATCAAGACAGCAGAGTTTGTAAAGAGTAGTGGAAAATGGCAGGAATGCCCTGAACCAAGTATTCCCGAATATGCTTTTATCGGAAGGTCGAACGTAGGAAAGTCATCACTGATTAATGCCATGATGAATCATAAAGATTTGGCTAAAACTTCGGGAACTCCGGGGAAAACCCAGCTGATCAATCATTTTTTGGTAAATGAAAACTGGTACCTTACCGATTTACCAGGATATGGGTATGCAAAAGTTTCAAAAGTTCAGCGAAAGGATTTTGAAAAACTGATCACCAATTATATTCTAAACAGAAGAAATCTGGTGAATCTATTTGTATTGGTAGATTCGAGACATAATCCGCAGAAAATCGATCTGGAATTTATCCAATGGTGCGGAGAGAGTGGAATTCCTTTTTCAATTGTCTTCACAAAAGCGGATAAGCTAAAGCCAAATGTTGTGATCAAAAATGTTGAAGACTATAAAACCGAGCTTCATAAAAGCTGGGAAGATCTTCCTGAACTCTATATTACTTCAGCGGAAAAGAAAGAGGGTGGAGACAAGATCCTTGATTTTATCCAAAAGACCAATGAGTTTTTAACCAATAATAATATAAGTTTCGATGAGTAATATGGTCTGGAAAATTAAAACATTTGATGAGTTTACGGTTCCTGAATTATATGCAGTACTGAAGGCGCGTATTGATGTTTTTGTTATTGAACAGAACTGTCCTTATCCTGATCTGGATAATTATGACCAGAAAGGAATTCATATCTGGGCGGAAGAAAATGGACAGGTACTGGCCTACTGCCGTGTATTTGACAAGGGGATAAAATATGATGAAACTTCTTTCGGAAGAGTTCTGACCACAGAACAGGCGAGAGGAAAAAGCCTTGGGAAACAGTTAATACAATACGCTATAGAAACTATAGAAAACCGTTTTCATACTTCTGAAATTAAAATATCCGCACAGGATTATCTGTTAAGATTTTACAGTGGTTTCGGATTTGAAGATACGGGGAATAAATATCTTGAAGATGATATTCCGCATACGGAAATGATAAGAAAATAAATAAAAGCGAAGAAATTTATTCTTCGCTTTTTTGATAGTTAAATATATATTTGAGGTGTTTTTACTTTCCTGAAATTGTTTTTAAGATAATGGGTTCCAGGTTGGAAGGAAGATCGGCAGATTTGATTTGGTATTTTTTGATTTTCATTTCTTTAAACCAATTTTCCCAATATTCTTTAATAACTGCTTCTTCAAAAGGATTTCCCTTTTCGGGATTGATTCCTAAAACGATGACATCGAGATTATTAAGATTTTCATTTGCTTTTACAAATCCATAGCCGTTTTTTTCAATGGCATCTTTGAAGCTTGAGGTAGTTAGGTTGTTAGCTTTTACAAGTTTAGTTGTTAGATAAGACGTTTTGTGTGAGTTTTCCTTGTTTTCGTCAAACTTGGTGTTTTGATGATACATATATCCGTCTGTCAGAATGAACAGAATATTCCTTTTATCTTGTTTTATACAATAATCGTTGACCTTGTTTTTAAAGAATTCCCAAATATCTGAGCCTACAAATTTTCCGTCTTTTATAGCTGACTGATAAATGTTTAAAGGTAATTCAGCATATTTTTTATCTACGGAATCAAAATAACTTCTTGGAATGTCTTTATTGAAAGAAACTTTCAGCTCTTTTGTGAAATCATTTATCTTAGGGTCAGAAGGTTCCGGATTGAAGAAAACCTGCATCTGATCATCGTATGTGATGATTTTCTTGGATTTAATATGATTGATGAATCCTTTTTCAATGGCTTTAATGTATTCCACATCTCGTAGGTAATATTCCATTGTTGGGTTCGGATTTGTTTTAGGATCAATTCTATCAGAAAGGTCAATTAAAATACTGAGATTGATGTTGTTTGAGTCAACAACAATAGAATCTTTCTTTTCTGTATTTGTTCCGTCATTCTTGCCTTTGCAACAAGAAGCCAAAGAAATAATGAATAATAAATAGAATATCTTTTTCATAATTTTTCAGTTATAAAGATGATAAATACACTAAATTCTGATTATCGGAATTAGAACCTACGGTTTCCAAATTCGTATTGTAGGTGGCAATACAGTCATCAATCAACGTTTGTTTTTCAGTTCTTGATACTGCTATTTTTTCACCGATAAAAGTGATCCAACCCTGAACATATTCTGAAGCATACAATTTGTAATCTTTGGTTGGAATAATGACCCCGTCAATAATATTCTGAAGCTCTTCGATTCTTCCTCGTGTTTTGATAACGGTTTCTTTTATTGTTCCGATACTGGCAAGGATTTCTTCGATTTCTTTTTTCAAAATATTGATCTTTTCCTGAAAAAATTCAACTCTTTTTTGTCTGATTTCCTGTTCGTTTTTGATTTTATCTTTTTCACGAAGTTCTTTCATGACAAAATCGAAAACTACGCCCCAAATAATGTATACAATGAATCCGGCAAAAATAATTCCCCAAAACTGAATTTTCGTGAAAGCTATTTTGAGATCAAAAGGAGGAGAATCAAACGTTTTATTGAGTTCATATAATTTTGATTCAATTTCATAGGCTAGAATAGAATCAAAAACAAAGGTTACAATAAATAATAAACCTAATTTGATGTAATTGGCTCTCGTTTTATTTTCATTAAACATGTGAATCAAAAATCCCAATCCTAGAAACACAAATGGAATTAAAGTAACAAAAGCCCCTTCAATAGCTCCTTCATTCCAGGCTTTGCTGAAAGCTTGTGCATCTAAAACACTTTGAATAACTGTACTTTTTGCATCAAAGCTTTTAAAAAATGCGGAATACGAAGTTGAAATATAGAATGTTAATAAATATAAGCTTATAGGAATCAGAAGAATAAAACCTATCCAAAACTTTGCAGAGGCTCCTTTTGAAGCTTTTACATTATACTTTTCAGGATTTCTGGGAAGATCAAGCATTTCAGCTTTTAAAATTTCAATCGTATGCTGATGATTTTCAACTTCTTTGTTTTTATTTTTTAACTGTTCCTCTTTGGTCTCCTGTGAAACAAATAAAGCTTTGACCTCAGTTTCCCGATTTTTCTGTTCGTTAATGTATGCTTCTTTGAGCTTTTGCTGCTTTTCTACCATTTCCTTTTCTTCATTCTGAAATTTGGAATAAACGGCATCAAGGCATATGGATAGGGTAGAATGATTTCCGTTGGTTCGCGAGCTGTCTCTGTATCCCGATTCATGATAGGTTCTTTTTCGGGTTTCTTCCAGAGATTCATCATTCGGATTGTCATTATTTTGGGGAAGCGGCTCCGGTTTAGGTTCTATCGGAACAGATTTGAGTTTGAATAAATTTTTTATACTGGTAGTGTCCATGATAGGTTAGTTTTTTAGTTCATATAAAATTTCACTTTTGTTCTTTCCGATTCTTACGGCATCAATGAGATAGTCTACAATGGCCGTTACATTTTCTTCCAAAAAACCAAACATTAAAACATATTTTTGCATCGCGGCATATTCGTTTGGAGAAACAATTCCGTCTGCCCAGATCATAACAGTGAGATCATACAGATAATCTATTTTTTCTTCAATAGTTTGGGGTACTAATGATTTTAGATTGATCGGGTTTAAAAGGATTTCATCCAAGTTTTTTGAGGATATTCCTCTTTCCTCAGAGCACCTGTAAAGCATTTTGAGCTCTAATGCACTGAAGTCGTCATCACAGATTGCCATTTGATACAATCTTAAGAAATGAGCTTTGAGATTTTCAGTTATTTGATTGTTTTCCATGATGGTTATTCTTCTTTTGGTTTTTTAGGATTAATAATTCTGTCTCTTGAAACAGTTCTTTGGTGAATGGGCATTGAAGGTTCTGTTGTTTCTTCGGTAACTCCTTCATCCTTTTTTTGTTCTTTTCTTTCTATGAAATTGATCAATAAGAACAGAATCCCCGTTATGGTATCGATAGGGATCCAAATACTTTTTCGATACAGATAAATGGGAAAAACAGGATTGAAAAGAATGAGAATGATCAGAAAAATTATACTGAAATAATGTTGTTTAAAGCTTAAAGTATTGTATAAAACCAATAAAGCTCCAATGGAAATAAGAATTCTGAGGAAAGTATAATATTCTATAGGAAGTCTGAAAATACCGATGAAACAACATAACGCACAGAAGGTGAGAAATGGTTTCATAGTACTGGTTTAAAATCCGGTTTTAAGATTATATTTATAATTGAAACGATTTTCAGACATAAAAATAAATACAAAGAAATCGAAAAATGCAATTAATGCAGGAATGAATGTCCAACAAAATACCAGATAAAGTATTCCCATACCATTTTGACCTAAGTAAAATCTGTGAATGCCTAATCCTCCCAGAAAAAAAGCAAGTAATGCGGCGGTAGATTTTGATTTCATAATTTAAACTCTTGATAAAACTTCGTTCTTTTTTGTTTCAAACTCTTCAGGAGAAATTATTCCGTTTTCCTTTAGGTCTTTTAACTTCTGTAATAAAGCAAAAGGATCTTCATTTTCTATTAACAATGGTTTTTTTTCCTCCTGAAATTGTTGTGGTTGTGTGATAATAGGAGTAGCATTGTTCACAGTAACTCCACCAGCTGAAGCTCTCAAAGTTTCAAGATTTTTTTCTCTTCTCAGACCGCGCATTCTTTCTTCTACTTCCTGTGCAAACTGGTATAGTTTTCTGGCTTGGTTTTTAGGGAGATAATCCATCATATTGGTGAAGTTGTTTGTTGTTTTCATGATAAACGTAGCACCAACAATCCCTTCTTTGATGTGGCAATCGGCTATATCTACCCAGCTGTAGTCCTGAAAATCCATTGATAAGCCAAAGTTTTTCGGTCTGCAGAAAATGATCCTTCTGTTCGTTAGGGCAATACAATCTGGAGATAAATTGATTACAGGTTTTTTCTGAACAGCTATGTATTCTACAACTTCTTGTGAGGTAAGAAGACTGTTTATCCTTCCTAAAAGCTTTTCAACAGCCTGAGGATCCTGTTCTTCATTTAAAAAATTCTTTAAGTTCATATTATTTTGTTTTGATTATTTTACATCTTTATAATAAACATATCCTTGCTTCCCACTTGATTTAACTTGTACTTTGTACCACGAGCCCTCTTTGGAAAGTTGAATGAGCTTGGCTTTTTTAGGCACCGTTGCTATTATTTTAGATTTTAGAGATGGTTTCTCGTAAATATTTGTTGCTTCTATTCCTGCAATGTATCTGTTGTTGGAATTAATATTGAAATTAACTTCATCAATAAATACTTTTGGTGGTTTACTTGATTTTGTTTTGGAAGATTTATAAGAATCAGAAGGTTTGTATTTCCCAGACTTACTTTTCTTATTGGAACTGCCCGATGATGAGCTTCTTCCGGAAGAGCCTCCTCCACAAACTCCACAGGTTCCACCGCCACTACAGTGCCCACATCTTGAGCAGTTGGAGCAAGCCGTGCAATAGGAAGAACCTGTACATCTTCCGCCGTGTTCTACATTGTCATTGGCTTTCAGACAAGAATTTAAAAGAAATAAGCTGAACGTCAATATAATGAAAGGTATTAGCTTTTTCATGTTAATGGTAATTTTCCAAGGTCTGATGAAGCTGATTCCTGTAATTATAGATTTCATCCAGAGTAGTCAATAAAATCTTTTCTCCTGCTTCTTTACCATTGTGAAAAGTCTCCAGATATTTATTTGCTGTATTAAAGTGTAGTCTGCAAATCGGTTTTCTATTGTTATCATCCAATAAGACTCCGAAATATGAAAGCGTATCCCTGTAAGCAATTCTGGAAGAAGGAATTTTCTCTCTCAGAATAGCTTTTACAATTTGAAATCCTTCCAATTCTTCTTCCGTTGTTACAATTTTAGAATCATTATTCTCATCGATGGGTTGCGATGTTTTCACATCATCTTCTCTTTTTTCTATTTGTTCATTGATGCTCAATGCAGATTTTAACCGGAAGCTGATGGATTCGTTGATAGAAGTTGTTAGAGCTTTTTTAGCATATTCTTTGAAAGAAACCATTCTATTGGCTGTTAAAGGCTTTTCAAAGAAACGGTTCACCAATAGTTTTACCAATTCATCAGATGGGTTTTCGATCTCTTTTTCGAATTCTTTTCTGATGGCCTTGATGTATTTTAATGCTTCTGCAGAATCGAGAATGTTTTCCAGATTATAATCCTTCTTCGTGAAGCTTTCCAGAATTTTAATGGAACTGTCTTTTAAATCCTCAATATTAATAGTGAAGAAAGGTTTTTCATCCATAATATTGGGCTTTTCCAGATCTGTATAAAAGTTATATACTATACCATTGGTCAAAATACCAAATCTCGTTTTCGAAACATGATAATATCTGTGAAGTTGCGAATTGTGAGCATCTGCACTTTCTTTCCAATGTTTACATTCGATAATGAAGATGGGCTCATCATTATTTTTGATAACATAATCCACTTTTTCACCTTTTTTCGTTCCAATGTCGCAAATGTATTCCGGAACAACTTCCGTTGGGTTGAAGATATCATAACCCAGAATTTGTATAAAAGGCATTACAAAAGCATTTTTTGTAGCTTCTTCCGTTCCTATCTGTTCTTTCAGACCGATTACTTTCTGATGTAACTGATCAAGTTTAATTTTGAGATCCATAGTATTATTTTTTTAAAGTTTCATCAACGATTTCTGCTGTTGGAGCATTTGCTTTTACGGATGCAATGCCATTCTCCAGTCCGGACTTTGAGCTGTACATTTGACTGTTCCCGATGATTTCTCCGTTTCTTGCTTTTAAAACGAAATAATCTTTTCCGTTTTTCGCAACCCTTTTGTCGTATCTCGAAAGGTCTTGTGAATTAACTTTTACAGATTCAATTCCTTTTTGGCAAGATGCTTTCTGGACATATCCTTCGCTCGTTAAAATAATTTCGCCATTTCCGGCCTTCAGATTAAACTGATATTCGTTGTTGATTCTTTGTGTGATGATAAATTTTCCCATGATTACTATTTTAGCTTGTGTGACATTCGTTAGAACACGTTTTGCAGCCATTCGCTTTCGAATAATCTCTTTTTGCTTCTCTTACTGCGTCTTTACAAGACGAAAACTGACCTAAATATTTTCTGTTATCAATGCTCGGGAGATATATACAGTTTTCATGATGTACTTCATGGTCTCCATTTGCTTGAGCTTTTTTGTTTACATAGTACTTTTTCATAATAAAAATTGTTTATTGTTTTAACACTCCAAAAATATGAGCATTAAATTTTGGTTCATTACGGAAAACCGTAAAACGAGCAAAAAATAAAAAACCTTTCAAAAAATTTGAAAGGTTGTAAGTGAGATGAATTGTTTTTATATAATCCCAATATCCTTGCAGAAGGCCACCAGCTGCTCATTACTTTTTACTTCAAGATCTTCTTTCAGGCTGTTTAGCCTTTTTTCCACGCTGCTGAGGCTGGCGGGTCTAATATTTCTTTCCTCAAGATGTACAGGTATATTTTTTTGTAAAATTCCTTTAGAAAGGAGAGAAACAAGTGTAATATCATAGGTAGAAAATTCATAGCTATTGAATTTTTTCATATCCTGCTTGAGATCAAAAGATAAATATTCTTCACCAATGTATACGGAGGTAATTGATTTTTTTAAATCTTTTGAATCATTTCTGGCTTTACGAACATAACCGTTAATGTGATAATCTGAAAAAAGATTTTCTATTACCCCTGTTTTATGTTCCGCTGAAAATACAATGACTTTAAGGTTGGGCTGTATCTCTTTTGCTTTTCTGATGAGGTCTTTTCCGTCTTTAAGATTCTGTTCATGATGATCTTCCTCATAATAAAGATCTGTAATCAACAAGTCGTATGGGTGTTCTTCCCTTAAAGCTTTCTGTATTTTTCCTACGGCATCATCACAATAGTATACATAATCTACGTTGGGAATATTTAGATCCTCAAGGGTTTTCTGAACGGAAATATTGATGCTTTCATGGTCTTCGGCAATTAAAACTTTTTTGAACATGGTTATACGATTTAATTAAAAAATAGGTTAAGACCTCAAAAGTATATTCATTTATTTTTTCATCATTACGTGATCCCGTAAATAAAGCGAAAAAATAACCTTTTCATCAGATTTGATCAGATGAGGCCAATATCTTTACAGGTTACGATCATCTCAATATTGTTTTTTGCGCCAAGACTGTCACGGAGTTCGTTCAATCTTTTTTCAATAGATCTAATACCATAAGGCGTCATTCGATGCTCTTTCAGATAGGTGCTTATTTCATTTTGTTTAAGACCTTTGGCAAGCAGTTCAATTAATTTCATATCATACACATCAAATTCAGAAGAAATATGGCGCATTGTATTGATAACTTCCTGAGGAATTACAATCTCTCCATTAAAGATTTTCCGTATTGTGCTTTTCAGGTCTTGCCCATCACGTCTCGCCTTACTCACAAATCCGTCAACTTTATATTTTTTGTAAAGATCATCAATTGTTTTAGCTTTCTTTTCTACAGAAAACACAACTGTTTTTAGCTCAGGCTGAACCTTTTTTACCTCAGAAATAAGCTCCTGACCGGAACGAATCTGCTGAGGAATATGATCTTTTTCAAACGACAGATCAGCGATAAGAAGATCGTAAGGACTTTTCTTTTCTAAAGCTGTTTTGATCCTGCTTAAAGCTTCATCACAATACATTACATAATCAAAGTCAGGGATATTTAATTCTTTTATCGTGTTCAGGATTCCCTGGTTCATTATTTCCTGGTCTTCAACGATTAAAACTTTTTTGAACATGGCTATATGATTAGGAAGCAGGGAATGAAAGATTTACCTTCAGTCCTTTTTCAATTTTGGTGTCAAAAGTAATGGTTCCGTTTATCGCTTCTATACGGGATGCCGTATTACGCAGCCCATTTTTATAAATAAGATCTCCGGAAATTCCTATTCCATTGTCTTTGTATTGAATATCAACAAGATTGTTTATTTTTTCAAACTTCACGGCCACATGACTGGCATGGCTGTGTTTTTTCATATTCACCATCAGTTCGCGGATCATTTGATAAACTTCCTCTTTAGCTGTAGCAGAAATAGATTCCCAAATTGAAGGACTGTTTCCTGCTGTGAAGGTTTTTACGGTTTCACTATTGAAAGAAGCAATAAGCTCTGAAATTACTTTACTAAACTCTTTTTCTTCGCCAATTTTATCATAGGAAATATCCCTTGATTTTTCATACACAAATTCCAGTTCATCAAGGGCTTTATCCCGGTCAAAGTCTTCCTGGTTCTCAATCTTTGTCATCACCTGATAAATCCCATTGGCAACTACATCATGAACCTTTTTAGACATCTTAAGCTGGGTGTTTTTTATTTCGATTTCTTTTTCTTGCTTTAATTTTAATTGTCTTCTTCTGTAACCAATTACAATAAATATAATTGCAACAATTAATATAACCACTCCAATTAAAAGTTTTAAAATATTATTATCCTTTTCTATATTTTCTCTTTTCAGTTTTTCAGAATCGTATCTTTCTAAAGCAAATTGATTTTTAGACTTATTTCTAGCTGTTTCTAAGCTATCCTTCAGATTTTGATATTGCTTGAAAGTTGTTTTTATATTTTCAGGTTTTTCTAATTGTATTATTTTTTGGAGGGCTTCTAATTTGTCATCAGGACTTTTATTAACTGAGGCAGTCTGGAACATTTTTTTTGCATAAAAAAGAGCTTTTATAACATCACGATTCTCAAAATATTCTGTTAAGTGAGAAAAACTTGCATTTAGTCCATCATTATCTTTCAACTTCTCTCGAATTTGAAAAGCCTCGTTCAGCTCATATTCTGCATTATATTGAACGTTTTGTTTAAATTTTGCAAAAGCTAAATTGTCATAAGCTTTAGAGAAAATAACAGAATTTTTTTCAATATTGGAGGATAAAATGCTTTTGTAAATATTAATTGCTCTATTGTATTCTCTCAAATATACATATGAAACGGCCATATTGTTAAGAAGAGTGAATCGCTTAATTGAATCTTGAGCATATATTGAAGCCTGATTGTAAAATTCTGCTGCTCTTTTATAGTCTTTTAATTTTTGGCAAGAAATACCAAGATTATTGTAATTGGAAACAATTTCTACCGAATCCTTTTTTTTATCTAGAAATTTGATAGCTGATAGAGCTGTTTCTTGTGCTCCATAGTAATCTCCAGCTTCACACTGGATGATTCCCATAAGTACTAAACAATTGCCTGCATAAGAAGGATATCCTTTTTGAATAAAATCATCTTTTGCCTTATTAAAATATTTAAATGCAGCGTCTTTTTTTGCTGCCTCTAAATAATCATAACCTTTATCGTAATTTATTCGATCGGCTACTGAAGGCTTCTTCTTTGAACAAGAAAGTAGAGCAGATAAGGTTAATAGAAGAGTTATATAAGCTTTCAATGGTTTTTTTTCAAATTTAATAAAAAAAGCGAAAGATAATTCTTTCGCTTTCTTTGTTATTTTCTTGGAGGTATTATTTGTCCTGTTTCTCCTCCCGTATCGCTTTCTCCTGTGCCCCCAGTTTCACCAGTATCTGAAGATTCTCCCTGAGATTGTGTGGTTACAGTTGTTGGGTTATTATCATTTGCTGTTGTTGCATTGGCAGTATTGTTTGAGAATGCTAAACCGAATAGCATCAATATAATTTCGATCATTTTTTCAAAAAATTTATTGTTAAAGCATTCGTATTCTTCCCTGCGAAGCAGATCGCAGACAGTGTTATACGGTTAAAAAAATTGAAGCGCTTCTAAATTTTTTGGGAAGTGAACCTTCAAAAACGGAGGAGAAACATCTGCTTCCCAACCCGGAGTTTTCCTCCGTTTTATCTGGTGATTTTTGAAATCAGAGTTTTGATTTTCTGTTTATTTTTTGTCCCTGATTTCTTTTACAAATATCCGATAGTACGTTGTCTTATATAAGACAGCGAGTGGACAAGCAAAGCCTTGTAAAATGCTGTTATTTACGGGAAACCGCAATTATAATGTCTAAAATGTGTCTAATTTGGACAGCATATTAATCCATTATCGAAATTGTATGTTTGAGAAAAGAAAATTGCTCATAAAAGCAGCATATGAAACCGCAAAAAAAGAACTTAAACTTGAAACAGATGTTTATAGTACTGTATTCGATTTTTTAAGCCAGAAACTAGAGGAAAAGTTTGGTTCTTCTAAGGATGGAAGAACTTTTGTGCGATACTATAAAAGATTGGTAAAGAAAAATGAAGACTATCCTATTGATGCAATTACTTTAGACCAATTAAGTTGGTATGTTGGTTATGATAATTTTGAAGATTTTTCTGAAAATTATACAATTAAAAAAGATCATGGAGAGACTCAGATAGAAATGAGAATTGGAAATGATGAAGATTCTTTGTCAGAAAAGCTTTCTAAAATAATTATAAACATTACCAATGCACCTGTTTTCAATATTCCACAGATGGCAAAAAACGGGATGGGAATAGGAGCAATGGTTTTAATTTTATTTGCAAGTTTTTCTTCAGGAAAAGGAGGTTTAAAAATATTTGAAGAAGAGAATCAATGTATGTATTGGGATGGAGATGAATATAAATTAACTTCTTGTAATGATAAGAACCCTAAACATCAGTTATTGCCCGTTGACACTGTTAGATTAAAATATTTTAAGAAAATTACCAGGCCAGATACTTTGACAATAGAAAACGGATTAGGTAACTCCTGGTATACAAAGTATGATAATGCAGTAGATTTTTTTACAATGGATGGAATCAATCCGGACAACGGTAAAAGTCTAAGAGATGCGAGCAGGCATATGATCACAAAATATGCAGGAAAAAATGCCGGGGCTTTATTAATAGAAGAATAACTTTCCTTCACAATTATTTAAAATTCAATTAAAATAATTCCTTATCTATTCCTGTAATTTCGTCTTATTTTAAGATGAATAAAATAATATTCTCCTGTTTCATTTTTATAGCTCCGTTTTTATCCGCACAGAAACCGGTACAGATTGCATTTCTTTCTGATGTGCATTTTCAGGATTTGTACGGGAGTTTTTCAGATCAGAATTTTAAAGGAATTATGAATCGTGGAACAGGAAAACCTACTATTCTGAGAACAATGGATTCTCAATTGCACTCTACCAGAATTTTCAATGAGAACTATTTTGCTTTTCTCAAAGCACTGAATGATATTGCCACAAAAGGAATTAAAATTGTAGCCATGCCCGGCGATTTTTCAGATGATGGACAAGCTTATAACCTTCGTGGGCTGCATGCTATTTTAGAAAAGTATCATCAGAAATATGGAATTCGTTTTTATTTAACAACAGGGAACCATGATCCGGTAGGACCTTTCAGAAATGAAGGAGGAAAAGATGATTTCCTTGGGCAGGATGGAAAGCCATTGGGGATTTACAGCAAAGAGAATATCGGAAAAACAACGGATAAAGTGATCACAAAAGATATTGCCGAATCAGGGTATCTTGAAATTTTGAATGAATTAAAAGATTTTGGATTCTATCCCAAAGAAGAAGATTTGTACTGGGGTACACCATTTGATCATAATCCTTTTAAAAATTATAATTATAAAAAAGGAATCCAGGCTGCAGATTATTCCAAAAGAATGTATGAAGTAACAAAAGGTTTTTCTGTTCCTGATTTAAGTTATGTTGTTGAACCTGTGAAAGATGTATGGATGATTGCTATAGATGGGAATACTTATGTTCCGAAAAACATCAATGAACACCCTGAAAATACGTCCAACTATAAAGGAGCAAGTATCGGCTATAATAATGTACTGACCAACAAACAGCATTTAATCCCATGGGTAAAAAAATTGTCTGTTGAAGCAAAGAAAAACAATAAAACCCTGATTGCATTTACCCATTACCCTATGATTGATTTCAATGATGGAGCAACGCAGGAGATTAAAAGTTTGTTAGGTGAGAAAAAGTGGCAATTGGAACGTGTTCCTCAGGAAGAAGTCGCAAAAGTTTTTGCTGAAGCTGGTTTACAGATTCATTTTGCAGGTCATATGCACATTAATGATACAGGAATCGGAAGGGAAGGAGATAACATTTTAGTAAATGTTCAGGTACCATCACTGGCAGCTTATCTTCCTGCATATAAAATTCTGACCATCCAATCTCCCGATAAGATGGAAGTGCAAACAGAGGTTTTAAGTGAAGTTCCTCGCTTCGATGAATTGTTTCCATTATATGAAAAGGAATATGAAGCTTTACAAAACAGCACAGGTAAAATACTATGGAATAAAGATATTTTAAAGACAAAATCCTATCATGATTTCATGCTCTTTCATTTAAAAGAACTGGTTCGCCTACGGATGATTCCGGATGACTGGCCGAAAGATTTTATTGAAAAAACTAAAAATTTAAATGGTGAAGACCTTCTCTTACTCATTCAAAATAAAGATCAACTAAAAGAAAAAAGAATCACTTCTGAAGACTTTAAAAAATGGTCTTTTGATGATCTGTTGCTGGATCTATATAAATTTCAATCCGCTGATGAGCTCGCAAAAAAGGACATTCCCGAAGAGAGACTGAAGCAGTATCAGTTATTGGAGAAATTGTACAAGGATCAAGACTCGAAAGATGACCCATTTGTTCAGCAGTTAAAATCTGTTTTCAAAATTCTTTCATTACTTTCCAATGGAGATCCGTCAGATCATTTTGAAATAGATTTAAAAAGAAAAGAAATAAAAAGATTGTAAATTGTAATGCTTTATAAGCATGCAATTTATGCTTAAACATTTGTGTCTATTTGTGAAAAATATTAGCGCCGTTAGTGTTTAAAAAACAGAAAGGCTGCCCATTCAGGCAGCCCCTCAATTATAAATCTAATAGCAAAACAGGACTATTTTCCTGTTACAGGGTTCATTCTTTCATAAGTGTTATTGTCAAAACTTACCTTATAATTGGATTTGAATAGCTTGCTCGGATAATAGTAATCTGTTGTAATGATTTGCGCACCGCTTTGCTTGGCTTTCTCAAATCTTGAATAGTCTTCATTTCGTGCCTCCATGGTATCGGCATCGGCTCTGGTACGGATGATGTATCCTTTTTTAACCAGATCTTTAATCACATTATCGTCTTTCTTGGGTTCATTCATAAATAAAACAGCAGATTCAGGAGTTCCCGGAGTGGAATTCGTGAAAAACATTCTGCCTTTCAGAGATGGATGATCTTTACTATACAAATCCCTGTTTTCTCCATTGTTATCCATTACAAAAAGAAATTTTCCTTTTACGTCTTTTACTTTAGGCCAGTTTTTCTTTACAACAGCTTCATTAAGTGTTGTATAAGAACCACGGATATCATCCGGAATAATTATTTTATCTTTTCCCAGATACTTTTTTAATTCATTATCAAGATCGTCAAAAAGCTGTGCTGTATAATGCTCCGATTCTGTTCCGAACTGATTAGCTTTTCCATCTTTGGGTTCAAGGGTTATAAATACAGGATCATGATCAGGATGTTTGTCTGACCATTTTTTCAGGTCCTTCAGGCAGTCTTCTAATGTATAATACCAGGTTTGATAATCAATATCTGTAATATGGATCATCTTGTAACCCGGCTTTTTCATTTTACCTTCCGGATCAAAAGGTTCGGAGGTATTTACAAGATCCAGAATTTTTGGATGAGCATATTTTCCTCCTTTGCTGTCTGCATACACATCTATTTCCAGGTTTCTAAGCCCCAGGTCCAGTTGCTGAGGAATAGGGATGTGCTCATACTGAATCCTTGGTAAAAGTTTCAGCGTATCTTTTTGAGCCAAATAACTGTACACCTCGGGAAGAATTGCTTTTTTATATGAATTATGAGATCCGATAATCTGAACTTCATTAATCTTTAAATCACCAAGAGGATGAGATTGTGACCAATATAGGTGGAATGAAGATAAAAACATGCTAAGAAGAACAGCCTTTTTCATTTCGATACATTTTACATGCGAAATTAATCACTCTTTACAAGGAACGATTTATATATTATGTTAAGTAATTTTTAAAATTTTGTGAATGTTAAAAAAATAAAGAGGTATAAAACTTTGATATTTAGTCTGTTTATATTATCCCAAATTGAGATATTTATATTTTGTTGACTTTAAGATAATATTATGTTAAAATAGAATTGTGGTAGATCCTTTTACTTTGTATGCCGAAATAAAAACTAACCGTTGCCTGAAAAGAAAACCACTGTTGCGGGAACAACAGCGGCTTTTTGATAAGCAATGTAACGTCTTGCAATTACTTTACTTATTGATATGTACCACAAAATTAATTTTTTTAAGTTTAAAAAGCTAATTCCGATTGCATTAATTTTTTTGGTGGCGAGCCAAGCTGATGCGAAAGGATTTACTTCAAACTATCCTGTGTTTTCGCAGGTAAACGAAACCATTTCCGGAACCATAACGGATCAGAAAGGAGCGGCTATTGAAGGCGCCAAAATCACAGTGGTAGAAACCGGAGATACTGCTTCTACCGATGCTTCAGGAAAATTTGCCATTTCGGCCAATATCGGGCAGACCTTATCTATTTCTTATGAAGGATATGGAACCCAAATGGTGAAAATCTCCAGTACTTCAGTTGCTGTAAAACTAGAACCCCAAAAAGCATCCACTTCCATTGAAGAAGTTACATTGGTAGGGTATGGTTCTCAGAAGAAGTCAGACTTAACGGGAGCAGTGAGCCAGCTGAAAGCAGAAAACTTCAAAGAAGGGATGAACATTTCCGTTGACAACCTGATGCAGGGGAAAATCGCAGGTGTCCGTATCGTTCAGTCTAGTGGAGAACCGGGAGCGGGAGTGAATGTTTCCATCAGAGGGATCGGTTCTATCCGAAGCGGAAGTACGCCTTTATTCGTTGTAGATGGAGTGCCTTTGAGTAACGATGCCGTAAGTGCTACAGGCCCAAATATTGGTTTAGGAAATGCTCAGGCAAAAAACCCGTTAAACTTCTTAAATACGAGTGATATTGAATCTATCACCGTTTTAAAAGATGCTTCTGCAGCAGCGATCTACGGAGCGAGAGGATCCAACGGTGTTGTTTTGGTAACGACAAAAAGAGGAAGAAAAGGAGAGCCTTTGTTTACGTATGACACGTATTAAGGTTTTTCTTCAGTCATTAAAAAACTAGACCTGATGAGCGCTGATGAATACAGGTCGGCAGGAATCAACAAATTGTATGATCATGGTGGAAATACAGACTGGCAGGATGAAATTTTCAGAAATGCAGTGTCTTCTAACCATTCCGTTTCATTTTCAAAATCTACGGAAACCGGAAATTACTTTGCGTCTATCTCTCATATGGATCAGGACGGGATTATTCTGAATAGTGGTTTCAAAAGAACGACAGCCCGTTTGAATGCAGAAGAATCTTTCTTTGATAATAAAAGATTAAAGATTAAGCTCAACCTTACGGCAAGTGACATCAAAGAAACCGGAATCCCGAACGGAGCCAACGCAGGTTCTGATGGTCAGGTGATTATCCATGCTTTGATGGCGAATCCTACACGTTCCGTATATGACCAGAACGGAAGCTTTACCAATTTCAATATGAACGCTCATTACAATCCATTGTATCTATTGAGCGTTTACAATGATAAAACCAATACTTTCAGAGTGTTGGGGAATACAGAAGCCACATTGAGAATTTTACCGGGGTTGAATTATAAGTTTAACCTGGGGATTGATAAAACAATGTCCGAGAGAAATACAACCATGTATCCTAATATTACAGATAGAACTCCGAAAGGAATGTACGTTCAGGCTAATCTTGATTCTTATAATGTGCTTTTGGAACATTACTTAACTTATGACCTTAATTTAAACAAGCACAATTTCAGCTTATTAGGTGGTTTCTCTTATCAGAAATTTAAAACTACAGGAACGTATTTCGGAGTAAAAAACATTGCGAATCAGGGAGCAGGAATTTCTCCGGAAATTAACCCGGGATATTCTGGGGAAGCATTTATTCCGGCTGCGGGATATGCTCAGGAGAATGAGCTACAGTCCTATTTCGGAAGAGTAAATTATAATTTTGATAAAAAATATTTATTAACGGCTTCATTGAGAGCTGACGGTTCCACCCGTTTCGGTCAGAATAACAAATACGGGTATTTCCCTTCTGCTGCTGTGGGCTGGACGGTTTCGAATGAAAATTTCCTGAAGGATTCTCAAATCATCAATGAATTAAAATTAAGAGGAAGCTGGGGGCAAACCGGTAACCAGGAAGTTCCGAACAAGATTACTCAGGCGAGCTCTTCACTGTCGCCATCCGGAGGATATTATTTATATGATAATTTAAATCTGATCAATGGAGTAGTAATTAACAGAACCCCTAATCCCGATCTGAAGTGGGAAGTGGTGGAACAGACCAATATTGGAGCAGACTTCAGCTTATGGAGAAACAAATTGTATGGATCACTAGAATACTACAACAAAGTAACAAAAGACCCGATTCTGAATATCCCTTCCAGACCATTAAGTCCTACAAGCACGGTGTGGAAAAATGTTGATGCCAAGATTGTCAATAAAGGTTTTGAATTCTCTTTAGGTTCAGAAATCATTAAAACTGAAAATTTCACATGGAACTTTGATGTCAATGGAGCAACGGTTAATAACGTAGTAAAAGACCTTCCGGTTTCGGCTATTTATTCAGGGGAGGTTTCAGGACCTGGGCTTTCCGGAGTGACTGCCAATATTTACAAAAATGGCTACGAAGTTGGATCTTTTTATATGTTGAACTATCTGGGAGTAGATGCCAACGGAAAATATATCTATGAAGATGTAAACAATGATGGAAGAATTGATCAGAATGACAGAAAGATCTTTGAAGGAGCTATTCCGAATTTCACTTTCGGGATCAATTCTTATATGAAATACAAGAAGTTTGATTTCTCATTCTCTTTCATCGGACAAACGGGTGGCTACCTTGTGAATAATACTGCATTGGATTTAAATATCAATAACTTAGCTTCAGATAGAAATGTTTTGAAAAACTTCTACGAATCAGGAGCCAATTTCACCAATCAGCCTCAGCTATCATCCCTTTATCTTGAAAAGTCAGACTTTATCAGATTAAATAACGTGAAATTAGGATACACTTTCGATACCAGCCAACTGAAGTTTTTGAGAAGTATCAATTTGTATGTAAGTGCACAAAACCTGCTTACCCTTACAAGCTACTCTGGGTATGATCCATTAGTGGATACCAACAAACAGGTGAGTGGAAACCAGTCTCTGGGAATTGATTATACTACTTATCCGTCTGCAAAGACTTTCATTTTGGGAGCTACTGTTAAATTTTAATTGAAAAAAAATCATGAAATCTAAATTTTTAAATATCAATAAAATTGTATTATCCATTGCTGTATTTTCTTTAATGGGATGTACCAATCTGGATGAAAAAGTGATCGATGAGGTATTGGGTTCTGAAACGGCAGATCCTGAAGCTGCTCTTGCCGCTGCTTACAGCCAGCTGGGAGACGGAACTTTTGTAGACCACGGAAACGTTTTTGCCTTGCAGGAATATTCTACTGATGAAGCGTTATTACCAACAAGAGGAAGCGACTGGGGTGATGGCGGAAAATGGAGAGCGATGCATGAATTCTCATGGGATGCAGGCAGTGATGTAGTAAAAACAACCTGGAATTCCCTGAATTTTGGAATTACAAAGTCTTTGACAGCCATTTCAAGTATTGAAAAAAGCAACAGCACAAACCGGGCTTTATTTTTAGCTGAAGCAAAAGGACTATTGGCCTATTATACGTATACAACGATTGATCTTTTCGGGCAGGCTCCTTACAGAGATCCCAATAATATTAATGCTCCTATTCAGATTAAAAAGGCAGAAACTACCATTGATGCTCTGATTACTGAAGTAGAAGGGCTTATTCCCAATCTGGCAGATATTAAAACACAGAACACGCACGCCGGAAGATTTACAAAGCAGGCAGCTTATGCATTTCTTGCAGATATGTATCTTAATAGAGCTGTTTTGAAGAATAAAACGGCAGGATCTTTCAACTTTTTGGAACAGGCGGTGAATGGCTCGGGAACGGATATGGATAAAGTAATTGAATATTCGAATTTGTTGATCAACAATCCACACTTCAGTCTGGAGTCTAACTATTTCCACAATTTTGATATCAATAATGACACAAGTAAGGAAATGATTTTTTCGATCGTTCAGAAGAAAAATACAGACAAGACTTCAGATAACGACCTTGCGTATATGTCTATGGAAAGAATCCAGAAGCCATCGCCTGATAACAGAGGAACCAATGCATCATGCATTACCCCGGAATTCTATTATTCATGGAACGGAAATCATGATGATCCGCGTTTTCAGAGATCTTATCAGTATGCAGACGGAACATGGTTCAGAAATGACGGAACAGATGTAAGTGTGCCCTCATCCAGCAAAGTAGAAGGAACAGGAAAACCATGGTTTCATTTCAACAGAGGCCTGCAGGTAGGGCAGCAATACGGGCCTAAACTTCTTGCTGACGGAAACTTTGATATGACAGCAGATGGAAGAATTAAGGTCTATAAATTATTTACCGAAAAAAATACAACACTTGCCGCAGATTTTACTCCTGAATTGAATTTTGACAACCCTTCAGAATCTGTATTTACACAAGCTCAGATCAACAGAGGGGTAAGAAACTTTAAATTTGAATTCGATCCGGGATATGGAAACAACGGAACAAGCGGAATGGATGTGCCTTTGTACAGACTAGGAACCATCTATATGATGAGAGCAGAAGCTTATTTAAGAAGCGGAAATATGTCGGGTGCGTTGGCAGATGTGAATAAACTGAGAACAAGCAGAACGAATAATGCTTTAAAGAACAATACTCCGGGAGTTGCTCTTGCTTCTTTAGATCAGAATACCCTTTTTAAAGAATCAGGATATGAATTGTATTGGGAAATGTACAGAAGAAAGGCGATGATCCGATTTGGGAAATTTGATTTGCCGGGAACAGCAAAACCAGCTTCTCAGCCTTACAGAAGAATTTTTCCTATTCCTCAGGCAACTATTGATGCCTCAAAAGATTTTACCCAGAATCCAGGATATTAGTTTCTTTTTATAAACAATTATTTTTTGCGTCAAACAAGAAGCGAAGAGATTTCCTCTTCGCTTCTGTTATTTTATATCGGTTTGTAAATATTCTGCTAAAATTGTGATAATGATAGTAAACATCAATAGGAACGGAACATTATCCTGAGCATAATCTGGCAGATTACGAACGCCAGTTCACGAAGGGAGTCCGTTTAACAAAATATCGAACATCCATCTGGCTTTAGCCAAAACTTAAAATTTACAAAATTTTATTCTACATTCAACATTCCCAGTTCTCCGAAATGTTTTTTAAACTTCTGAATTTTAGGGCCTACTACAGCGCTGCAATAAGGCTGTGTCGGGTTTTCGTTGTAATATCCCTGATGATATTGTTCTGCCGCCCAGAATTTATCGAATTTCGTTAATTCTGTAACGTAAGTTCCAGCCCATCTTCCTGATTTCTGAGACACTTTGATAGCTTCTTCAGCTTTTGCTTTTTCAGCTTCGTCTTTATAATAAATTACAGAGCGGTATTGAGTTCCGATATCATTTCCTTGCCTGTTTAATTGAGTAGGATCATGAAGGAAGAAAAATACATCCATTAATTGTTCGTAAGAAATAACTGCAGGATCATAAGTGATCTGTACCACTTCTGCATGTCCTGTTTCTCCAGTACAGACTTCCTGATATGTCGGATTATCTTTATGTCCTCCAGAATATCCTGAAATAGCAGATTGTACCCCTTTCAGCATATTGAAACAGCTTTCTACACACCAGAAGCATCCGCCACCGAAAGTAATCTGGTCTAAATTATTGTTGTCCATTTTTGGTAATTATATTGTTGTGTTATCTTTTCCAGATCCGGAAAAAGCTGATCAAAAGTATGAAAAACTTTTTCATTTGAACATGATTTTATGTCTTAAACTCAAATTATAATGATAGATGTGACAAATGATTTTAAACACAATTACAAGCTGTTTTTATAGATATGGGGTAGAATGTAAAATAACAGATATAATACCTAAGTTTTTTAACAGTTAGTATTAGCAATGTCATGCTGAGCGGAGTCGAAGCACTTTAATTTTAAACACCAATAACACTAATGTTTTCAGGAATAAACACAAGAAAAATGCAACCCGATCATCTGTGAAAATCTGTGCAATCTGCGGAAAAAAGAAAGCACCCTAAAAAGGATGCTTTGTATCATTTAAAAAAGGTATTATTTATTTTTCCCAAACCAAAGCACTTGCTCCAAGAATAGCAGCATCTGCTTCGTCTAGTTCACTGAATACCAGCTTTACTTTATTTCTGAAAATGGGAAGAAGGTTTCTTTCCATATGAAGCTTAGCAGGTTTTAAAATAAAATCTCCAGCTTTGATTACTCCTCCGAAAAGAAGAATAGCTTCAGGTGAAGAGAACATTACAAAATTAGCTAATGCTTCACCCAGCTTCTGTCCTGTATATCTGAAAACTTCAATAGCAATTGGGTCTTCTTTGATAGCACACTCGTATACTGTTTTAGAATTAATTTCGTCTTCAGGATATTGGTTCAGCATAGATTCCGGGAACTCAGCTCTCATTTTCTTTGCTGTAATGGTAATTCCTGTAGCAGAAGCATAAGCCTCGAGACTTCCTTCAGAACCTGTGCTCCAGTGTTTTCTACCCCCTGGTTTTACAATTGTATGTCCTAATTCTCCGGCAAACCCGTCGTGTCCATAGATTAAGCTTCCGTTAGCGATAATTCCACTTCCTACTCCTGTTCCCAGGGTAATCATAATGAAATCCTTCATTCCTCTAGCTGCTCCGAAAAGCATTTCTCCAAGGGCTGCAGCATTGGCGTCATTGGTTACTGTACAAGGAAGATTAAACTTTGCAGTCATCAGCTCTGCAAATGGAATGACTCCTTTCCAGGGTAGGTTGGGGGCAAGTTCTATGGTTCCTTTGTAGTAGTTTGCGTTGGGAGCACCTACTCCGATTCCGTCAAAGTGTGCTTCAGTACCATATTTTTCCATCATTGGACGAACATGTTCATATAAAGCATCAATGAAATCTTCTACTTTATCATAAGCATCAGTTCTAAGATTTCCTTTATCCAGAACTTCTCCACGGTGGTTTACGATTCCGAATTTAGTATTGGTTCCGCCGATGTCAACTCCAAGGGCAACTTGTTTTGATAAATCTATTAATGACATTTCTATTATTAAATTCTAGGGGCTAAAATTATAAAAAAGATTGTATTAATGGATTATTAACTCCGTTTTATTTAATATGTTAAACCGTTTTTACTGTTTTTTTCTTTTTTCTTCCCCACCAGATCATAAATCCAGTTACCGGAAGAGAGGCACAGATAATACTTACAATAAAAGCAATGATCTTGGTCGGAAGTCCTAAAATAGCTCCTACGTGGATATCATAATTAGCACTTACTACTTTTTCCCCGAAGTTTTTGTCCTTGGGATCATGAGTATGAAGCAATTCTCCGGAATTTTCATCAAAGATTAAGCTGCTGCTTTTATGATAAGAATAAGAAAGGTGTTTTACATATACCTCAAAGTTAGGATGTTCATGATCATCCATATGTGGATGGCCTAAGTCTATGGCAAAACCATAGGAATCCGGATATTTTGTTTGTACTGTATTGATGATTTTATCCAGTGTTCCTTCTGTTCTCAGCTCAATAGGAGCTTTTGTCTTGATATGTGAAAAATCAGGGTACTTGGTTTCACCACCGGAAAATATCACATAAATCATGGCCTGAACTACAAAAAACGCATAGAAAAGTCCTGTAATAGATAAGATTAAAGCAAAAATCGAGGCGTAAAATCCTAAGACATTATGAAGGTCATAGTTTTTTCGTTTCCAGCTTTTAATATTTTTCCATTTGAAAGCAAAACGCTGTTTTCTTGCGGCTTTGTTTTTAGGCCACCAAAGAATAATACCCGATATCAGCATAATGATAAAAATGATAACAGGAATTCCCACTACATAAGTTCCCCAGTCCTGCTTCAAAAGGTAGCTCCAGTGGATCATTTTTACAATATTGAAGAAGCCGTTTTTCTCATCATAGACTCTCAGTACCTTCCCTGTGTATGGGTTTACATAAGCCTGTTTGTAGATGGGAAATTCATCAAAATAGTTCCAGGCATCCGTATTATGCTCATACCAGAAGAACATATAAGACTGCGTCTTGTCAATAGGAACATTTACCCAGTGGATGGGGTATTTCTCTTTTACCTGCTCTGCAACAACCTTTTCCATTACTCTGATAGGAAGAACCTGCTTCTGTTCAATATTTTGCTCATGATGGTAAATGACATCTTTTCGGGTGATGTTTTCCACTTCATCCTTAAAAACGTATAATGCGCCAGTAATAGAGATAATAAAGATTAGAAAGCCTATTCCCAACCCGAACCAAAGGTGCAGCTTGGCAGACCATTTCTTAAAGAATCCAGGTTTCTTTTTATGATGATTTTTCTTCATATAACAGTAAAAAGTAAAGCAAAGATATGCTTTACTTTTTATTTAGTTTAATTAAAATTTGTATTCAATCATGAATGTTCCTCTCAATCCAAGAGCATTCGTGAAATCACTGTCTCTTGCTGTCCACCAAGAAATAGCAGGTTGATACACTTTGTTAAATAGGTTTTCAATACCTAACGAAAGTCTCCAGTTGTTGCTAACCTCATAACTCGATTTGAAGTTAAAAACAGTATATTCAGGAACAAACCCCTCACCATAGGCATACTGTCCTGTTTTAGCATTAGGTTCAAATCTGTTTTGCTGGAAAGAATGAAGCATATCAAGACCAACGGATAAAGCAGGAACAGGTCTTGCCTGAACATAAGCCAATACTTTAGGGGCAGAGATTCTGCTGTTGTTGATCTTTGCAGAATAATCACCGTCATCTTTTACAGAGGTAATTCCTTCCATCCAGCTATAGCTTCCACCAAACTGAATCCATTTTGTAGGAGTAAAATGCAAAAATCCTTCAACACCGTAGACAATTTCCGGCGATCTTTGAATCATTAATGCTCTGTCCGGGCTCTGTACGAATGATGCTCCTAATTTAGATGTACTCACATAAGAAGTTACTTCATAATTTAACCAACTTGACAGCTGTCCTGTGGCTCCCAATTCATAATTGTTAACGATAATGGGTTTTGTTTCTAAGCTATTGATGGTTTCAGACGTTGAGGTTCTTAAGATTCTTCCTAACTCATTGATAGAGTAGGCTTGTGAGAAGCTTCCAAAAAGGTTGATATAAGGCTCAATATTATAACGGATACCAATATTTCCAACCAATGCATTATAGTTCAGTTTTCCACCTGCAACAGGAATACTCGTAGTAAATGTTCCATCACTTTTAAGTGAGGAAAGTGTATTGAAGTCATCTACATTCACTTTGATATTTTCGTAGCGGAAACCTCCTTTGATGGTAAACTTTTTGAACAGATCAATTTTTGCCAATACAAAGGGAGCTATATTGGTCATATTCATATTAGGAGTCCAGAAACGGCCGTCTTCCAGCTTTTGTACGGTCTGATCATTTAGAATATCAGCTCCATAGATGATTTCTCCCTGAGAATTTGGAGAATTCCATAGTTGGGTGTCCAAATTGATTCTTGCTCCTTTTTTCTGGGAAATAACATTGGATTGACCACCATTGAAGAAAGTATCACTGTATCCGTAAACGGTTTTAAAGTCCTGATAATAAAGATTAATGTTTAAAGAAGTTCCTGCAAACAGGTTCTTATTATCATAGCTCACTCTGATGTTGTGGTTTTTCGGGGTTCCCTGAGGGGTTGTTTCCAATCCTTTTCCTACTCCTTCACCAATGGTAGGAGTGATACCGTATTTTCCTGTTTTTAATCCTACATTCAGCCCTGATCTTGAAGAATAGCCAATATAAGAAGCCTCGATCCTCTGGTTTTCATTGATATCATATCCTATTTTAAGCAATCCGTTGTAGTTGACCATCTTGGCAATGCTGTAAGTAGGGCTTATTAAAATACCGTCTCCGTCTTTTGTATATCCGGTTCTTTCGTAAGCCAGTGAAAGGGTATAATCAAATTTGTTGATCTTTCCGGTTAAAAGCTGGCTTGCTCTTACTCCTAAAGTCCCTCCGTAAGACTGTCCTGTAAGACCAACTTGTGAAATTCCAGAGATTTTTTTATCTGTTTTGCTTCTTTTAGTAATATAATTGATGATACCACCATCTGCACCGTTTCCATAGATGGAAGAAGCACCCTTGATCACCTCAATTCTTTCGATAGCTGAAGGGTCTATAGTCCTTAGGTCTCTTGCTCCGTTACGAAGTGGAGTAGACTGTGGAATCCCATCAATCAAAACCAAAACCTGGCGTCCTCTTAAAGTCTGTCCCGAATTGGAAGTCTGTCCTGAGTTGGTTCCTAAACTGGGAACGGTATACTGCAGGATGCTCGTAATATCAGAGTTAACAGTCAGCTGAGATTGAATCTGTTTTTCTCCGACAATAGTGATAGAGCTTGGAACCTCTTTTATATTTTCTTTTTTTCTTGAGGCAGTCATAACAACCTCATCCACATTTTTGGTTTGTAATGTATCTTTTACCTGGGCAAAAACGGTAGTAGTTCCTAAACAGGCAGCTGATAAAAGCGCTTTTTTCATTATATTTTCTTTCCTTGTTTCTTTCTTTTTCCCCACCAGACCAGAAATCCGGTTACAGGAAGTGATGTACACATGAGGCCGGCAATAAACCAGATGATTTTTCCAAACAGTCCAAAGTAGGATCCTGTGTGGATATCATAGTTAGCATTGGCATATTTTTCGGCGTTGCTCAGTTTTTGATGAGGTTTGTTGGCGAGTAGCTTTCCTGAGTATTTATCGAATGTCAGCAGATTTCTTTCGCTGAATCTTCCGTCCTGTCCATAGATGGTAACGGGAAGGTTCTTCAGTTCTTTTCCTTTTTTATTTTTTCCGTTTAAATTGATTCTGAAGCTGGATGAGCCTGCATACAATTTTTCTGTCTGTGCGGCGGCCAGATCAAAAACAGCTTTATTTTTTACCATCAATGAATCCGGAGACTTGATTTCTTTTTCTTTTGGAGCTTCCCAATAACCGGATATAGCGAGGTTAAAAGTATTTTTTACATACGGATAGGCAAAATAAATCCCTGTAACACTCATCAATAAGGCAATGAATGAGGCATAGAACCCTAAAATATTGTGAAGGTCATAGTTTTTACGTTTCCAGGTTTTTATATTTTTCCAATTGAACCAGAAACGTCCTTTTCTTGCATTTTTATTTTTAGGCCACCATAGAATAATTCCTGTAATCAGCATGATGATAAAAAGAACGGTCGGGATTCCTACAGTAAATGGCCCCCATTCGGAATTGAGCAGAAGCCCCCAATGGATATACTTCAGAATATTAAATACATCATATTTTTCATCATACACCGCAATGATTTCTCCGGTGTACTGATTTACATATACCTGCTTGTTGATGAGAACCTGTTGAAAATAATTCCAGCCTTTTTTACTTTTATCATAATAAAGGAAACGATAGGATTTGCTTTTGTCTAAAGGGATTTCTACCGAGCTTAGCGGATGTTTTTCATTAAGTTCCAGTGAAACTTTCTCACGAAGTAAATTAAGGGATAACGCCTTTTTCCCGAGATCTTCTTTTTTTACATAAATAGCTTCTTTACGCAGACTGTTTTGTACTTCATCCTTAAAAATATATAAAGTCCCCGAAAGAGAGACTATAAATATAATGATGCCAACAGACAGACCAAACCACAGATGCAGCTTGGCAGACCATTTTTTTGTTGAAGAAACCTTCTTTTTATGGTGATGCTTTTTCATAGCAAAAAGTTAACCCCGTGAGGGGCTAACCTTTTATTTTTTTAAAATTTATATCCTATAGTGATTCTAAAGTTTCTTGGTGCATCTGCCTGGTAATAGTAGTAACCGGCATATGGTGACCCTGAATACAGATACCTGTTGAAGATATTGAATACATTGAAATTAACTCTGAATTTTGAATTTTCCCATGACGCTCCTGCATCAAATTTTACATAATCAGCCATTTGCAAGGTATTGGTGCTTCCCCAGTCCCAGCTGCTGCGGTCTGCCATATATGTTCCACCAAAGCTCAGTCCGAAACCTTCAAGAATATTATTGCTGAAAGTATAGTTTAACCAACCGTTTGCAGTATGCTTGGCATATCCAGGAACTCTGTCACCTTCTTTTCTTGTTGCTGTTGTTTCAGTAAATTTATTCTCTGTAAAAGCATAGTTGAAAATAGCATTGAATCCTTTTACAATTTCTCCTTTAAGATCAAATTCTACTCCCTGTACTCTTGTTTTTCCAAGAAGAATAGAATATTTCCCATTCGGATTATTAGTTAGATCCGGATCTCCTGTAATTTCATTATTCTTGTTGATATTATATAATGAAAGAGTGGTATTCCATTTACCGGAAAACCAGTCTTTCTTAAATCCAACTTCAATATTGTTTCCTGTTAAAGGAGAAGCAGTTGTTCCGTCTCTGAACAGACCTACCTGAGGTACGAATGACTGATCATATAATGCATATGCAGACATATTTTCATCAATGGAATAGCTTAATCCGATACGCGGAGTAATTCTGTTGGCTTCAGACTTTACTCCATAGTTAACCTCTTTTACATTGGTATAGCGTGCTGCCAGTGTAAGCCTTAATGCATCATTGAAGAAACCTAGCTCATCCTGCAAGTATAGACCTGTATATCTTTGATCAATAGTACTGCCTGCCCCTGCTCTAACAGAAAGTGGAGTAGACTTGTTGAATGGCTTGTAAGCAGCCGTATTGTTCGGCCCATAATATGCACCTTCGCCGTTAATATCATAGTTGCTGGTGTCTGTATTATACCAATAGTTATGATCAGCTACATTATTAGTGACAGGATCAAAATCTCCGTTAGCATTATATTTATCCAGATTATATCCCTGAGACCAGTCTGCCATATACTTTTTGCTTCCCAGATCAAGCCCGGCTAAAATTTTGTGATTAACTGGCCCTGTTTTTACAAGCCCGTTTAAAAAGACCTGCCCGAATTTCATGGTGTTATCAGCTTCCCAATAATTCAGACGACGGATCATGTGATTTCCTTCAAACATAGCTGGCCAAAGGTCGCTTCCCATTGTATATTCATTTACATACGTTAATTGGGATGTTAATTTCCAGTTTTCATTAAATTTATGCTGTAAATTAATATTGATAGTATTGTTATCAACCTTTGTTGGATCAATACCTGGATCTGTAAGAGTATATCCTACAGGTTTTGCTTTATATCCCTGAAAACTGAATACATAGGCAGATCCTACTTCAGACATTTTTGCTTTTTGGTATATATATTCCGCTGTCAAAGTAGTTTTATCACTAAGGTCTACTTTTAACGAAGGATTAATGATATATCTGTCATTAAACTCATAGTCTCTGAAGCTGTTTTTGTTCTGAGCCATTAAATTCAATCTGAAAGCTACTTTACTGGTGATTTTAGTATCTATATCAGCTTCCCCTCTGTACATGTTGAAGCTTCCCAGAGTAAGTCTTGCCGTTCCATTTAAAGGGTTTCCCGTAGGTTTTTTAGTAACAATATTGTAAATACCACTTGGTTCTCCGTTTGACATTAAAAATCCTGATGGTCCCTTGATAAACTCAATATGGTCAACATAACTCATATCTTCACTCAAAGGTCCCCAGTTTGAAGTTACATTCACTCCATTCATAAAAGCTGAAGCTCTGGAACCTCTCATATTGACTCTTGTGTACATATCTCCCCAGTGTTCCAACCTTTGAGCACCGGCAACGTTTCTTAGAACACCATCACTCAAAGTAGTAACCTGCTGATCTTCTAAAGCCTTGTTGGTAATGATTGAAATGTTTTGAGGAATTTTAATAAGTGCTTCATCCAGACGAAGAGAAGATGAACCTTGTTTTTCTACGTATTTCTTATAATACCTTCCGTTAACAATTACTTCTTCAATATCGTTGGATTTGATGGTGTCTTTTTTTTCCTGTGCAAAATTGAACATAGATGTTAATAATGCAGCTCCTATTGTTATTCTTTTCATTGTTTATAAGGGGAGTAATTTATTCTTTAACAGTTTAAAATTTATAAGTAAGAGTTCCTACAGCATTGATCAGCCTTTGTGGGTTTGCTGTGGTATATCCGATCCAGTAATGCTGATTGGTAAAGTTGTCTACCTTAATACCAATTCTGAATTTTTTAGCATCATAATAAGCGCTGGCATTCAAAACAACATACGATGGTAAAGAAAACACTCCATCTGCAGAGTTATAGATTTTATTTTCGCTGGCATAGTTTCCTCCAAGTCCAAATCCTAATCCTTTTAGCCTTCCGTCAAGGAATTGGTAGCTCGCATACAGGTTAGCCAGATAAGGTGAACCTGATGTATTCGGTCTTCTGTCTGCTACAGAAGGATCCGCTTTTGTATATTTTGAATCATTGTAACTAAATCCGGCAATTGCTGTGAAACCTTTTACCAGATAAGCGTTAATCTCAAGTTCAACCCCTTTACTTACTATTGTGCCATCCTGAATCTGAGCCTGTGGGTTAGATGCAAGCTGTAAGTTTCTTAAAACATCTTTTACTTTAATATTGTAATAGCTGAACGTAGAAGATACTTTTCCGTTAAAAAGACTTGTTTTGATTCCTCCTTCCATCTGGTTAGCCTGTTCAGGAAGCGGTGTTCTTGTAATCCCTGACCCATCCACAAAGTATGAAAGGTTTTTAAAACTATTCTGATAGTTTCCAAATACAGAAACCTTGTCTTTAATAAGCTCATATACGATCCCTAATTTTGGAGAAAAGAAAGTCTGATTTAATTTTTTACTTTCTTCAGAGCTGGCAGCGCCTGTAATACCTGGTTTATTTGTAAAGTTGTCTACCCTTAATGCCATTAAAACATTAAGATTGTTCGTAATATTCAATACGTTGGAAATATATACGGCGTAGTTTTCCTGAATACCTTTTATAATATAAGGGTTTTCATTACCAGCCATAGCATTATATTTTTCCTGTAGTGCTGTACCATTGAAATTTGTATAGTCAAAGCCGGTCTGGTGTAAAGGAACAGGAATTGGGTTTCCTTGTGAATCTCTATCAAACCCATTCACATCATAGAAGTTTTGATTGTTATTGACTCTCAAATAATCAAAACCTAATACCACTCTGTTTCTCAGGTTTCCAATGCGGAAATCACCATTAAAGTTTTGTTGGAAATTAAGGGATTTTTTTCTGCTGTCCCTTGTGGACTGATCACTTCTGTACATACTGTCTGCACTGTCTCCCATAAAATAGAGATAAGGCATAAACCCGTTCGAGTAGCTGGAAGATGTACTGAAATTGGTAGAAGAAGTGATAGAATTTGAAATTTTATAATTTACCTGTCCGAAAAAGTTAATACTTCTTCCAGTATTGGTAAGATCTTTTCCCAAATATGAATTTTTATAATCGAGATTTAGATCCTTGATATTGTTTACTTTTTGCAGATAGCTTCCAGAATAAAAGAAAAAGGTTTGATCACTCATATTCTTCATTTGGAAAAGTTCCATATCCAAATTAATGCTTAAACGATCAGTAGGTTTATAACTTAAGCTAGGAGCAATTGCAAGGTTTCTTCTGAATCCTTCTGTCTGGAAAGTTCCCTCATTGGTATAAGCAGAATTTAAACGGAATAATAATTTTTTATCCTGCGTCAGAGGAGTATTGATGTCTACTGCTGCTCTGTATGTATCATAACTACCGCCTGCCAAAGTGACATTTCCTCCAAATGTTTCATACGGTTTTTTGGTTACCCTGTTAATTACACCACCATAACTTGACAATAAACTTCCGAATAGAGTTCCTGACGGCCCTTTCAGAACTTCCAATTTTTCAAGGTTTATGGCATCAATTGTTCCAGTTACAGCTCCAAGCACTCCGTTTCTTAAAGAATTTGAAGATACAAAACCTCTTAAACTTACATATGCACCTCCGTCTCCTGCTCTTCCGTTTGAAGTCCACATAGGCTGTAATCCGGTAATGTTTTTAAAGGCATCATCTACAGTATAAACTCCTTGGTTTTCTAAAATACCCTTATCAACACTTGAATAAACTTGTGGATTTTCAATAGCCTTTAAGGGCATTTTATTGGAAGATTCACTGTCTTTTTTAATGTAAGTGTTTATTAGTAATACTTCATCAATGCTTTTAGTATCAGCAGAATCCTTCTTTTGAGCAAAGGTCACTACGGATCCCAGCACAGAAGCACAGATTAGTACATTTTTCATGAAAGTCAAATTTTCTGCAAATATATTATTTTTAACTGTTCTAAATAAATAATGAGGTTGATATTTATCATAAATTAATATATTCCGAATAACAAAAAACCGCTTCGGCTGTTGCTGAAGCGGTTTTTATACAATATTGTTAATTTTTTCTTACGCTGGAATTTCTCCTTTGTATAAGAAAGAAATAATTTCTTTGTTCAATTTGTCGATCATTTCACTGAATAAGTGGAAAGATTCCTGCTTATAGATAACAAGCGGATCTTTTTGCTCGTAAACGGCTCCTTGTGAAGATCTTCTTAAGTCGTCCATCTCACGAAGGTGAAGCTTCCAGTTTTCATCAATGATTGATAACGTGATATTCTTTTCGAAATCATTCACCAAACTTTCACACTGCGTATCATAAGCTTCTTTAAGATCAGCTACGATAGTCATTGTTTTGTGCCCGTCTGTGAAAGGTACCTGGATCATTTTGAACATTGAACCTTGATTTTGGTATACATTCTCAATGATTGGGAATGATTTTTCTTTCAATAAGTTCAACTTCATTGCGTAATCTTCCTGAGCAGCCTTGAATAAAATATCCGTTAATTCCGGAACTTGCTTATTACTGAAATCACTTTCAGAAACAGGAGAAGCCATTGTGAAATGCTTGATTATTTCAAATTCAAAATCTTTATAATTTCCATTAGCTTTTCCTTTCGCAACGATAGAATTAGCAACATCAAAAATCATATTGGTGATATCATACTTCAGGTGGTCTCCGAACAGAGCATTCTTTCTTCTCTTATAGATTACGTCACGCTGTTTGTTCATTACGTCATCATACTCAAGAAGTCTCTTTCTTGTTCCGAAGTTATTCTCTTCTACTTTTTTCTGCGCTCTTTCGATAGACTTGCTGATCATAGAATGCTGAATAACTTCACCATCTTTATGACCCATTCTGTCCATCATTTTAGCGATTCTCTCAGAACCGAATAAACGCATCAGGTTATCTTCAAGAGATACATAGAACTGAGAACTTCCAGGATCTCCCTGACGTCCCGCTCTACCTCTCAGCTGTCTGTCAACACGTCTTGAATCATGTCTTTCAGTACCGATAATAGCTAAACCTCCTGCTTCTTTTACTTCTTTAGAAAGCTTGATATCCGTACCACGACCCGCCATGTTGGTTGCAATAGTTACCACTCCCGGCTGTCCTGCTCCTGCTACAATTTCTGCTTCTTTCTTGTGAAGTTTCGCGTTCAATACCTGGTGCGGAATTTTTCTTAATTGAAGTGCCTTTGATAATAATTGAGAGATTTCAACAGAAGTTGTACCCACCAAAACAGGTCTTCTTGCTGCGGTTAATTTTTCAATTTCTTCAATTACGGCATTGTATTTTTCTCTGTTAGTTTTGAAAACTAAATCTTGTTTATCATCTCTTAAAATAACACGGTTGGTAGGAATTACCACTACGTCTAATTTGTAGATCTCCCAAAGTTCTCCAGCCTCAGTTTCAGCCGTACCAGTCATCCCCGCAAGTTTGTTGTACATACGGAAATAGTTCTGAAGCGTAACTGTTGCAAAAGTTTGAGTAGCAGCCTCAATTTTTACATTCTCTTTCGCTTCAATTGCCTGGTGAAGACCGTCAGAATAACGACGTCCCTCCATAATACGACCTGTCTGCTCATCAACGATTTTTACTTCACCATCAATTACTACATACTCATCATCTTTTTCAAATAATGTGTATGCTTTCAATAGCTGGCTCATTGTGTGAACACGCTCAGATTTTTCAGCAAAGTCAGAGAAAAGTCTTTCTTTCGCTTCAAATTCTTCCTCTTTAGAAAGATTCTTAGCTTCTACTTCAGCAATTTCAGTCCCAATATCAGGAAGAACGAAGAAGTTAGCATCAGAATTTCCTTGAGACATGTATTCAACACCTTTGTCTGTAAGGTCTACCTGATTGTTTTTCTCCTCAATTACGAAGTAAAGATCTTTATCTACGATCGGCATATCACGGTTGTTGTCCTGCATATATTGCGATTCAACTTTCTGAAGCAATGCTCTGTTTCCGCTTTCCGATAAGAATTTGATTAATTGTCTGTTTTTTGGAAGACCTCTGTATGCCTGAAGCAATTTAAAACCACCTTCTTTTGTATTTCCTGCAGCGATTAATTTTTTCGCTTCGTTGAAAATAACAGAAACAGTTTTCTTTTGTACTTCAACAATTCTGTCGATAGAAGGTTTAAGAACATCAAACTCCTGTCTGTCTCCCTGAGGAACCGGACCGGAAATGATCAATGGTGTTCTTGCATCATCTACCAATACAGAGTCAACTTCATCCACGATAGCAAAGTTCAATTCTCTTTGTACCAATTCTGAAGGTGATGTCACCATATTATCTCTCAGGTAATCGAAACCAAATTCATTGTTGGTTCCGTAAGTAATATCTGAGTTGTATGCTTTTCTTCTTCCGTCTGAGTTCGGCTGGTGGTTATCGATACAATCGATAGACATTCCGTGGAACTGATAAAGAGGACCCATCCATGCGGAGTCTCTTTTTGCAAGGTAGTCATTCACAGTTACAACGTGTACTCCTCTTTCCGGAAGTGAATTTAAATAAATAGGTAATGTTCCTACCAAAGTTTTACCTTCACCGGTTGCCATCTCGGCAATTTTACCGCTGTGAAGAATAACCCCTCCGATAAACTGAACATCATAGTGGACCATATCCCAAACTACTGGAGTTCCGGCAGCGTCCCATGAGTTTTTCCAAACAGCTGTGTCTCCCTGAATGCTAACGAAATCTTTTCCTGCAGCAGCCAGTTCTCTGTCCCAGTCACTTGCCGTTACACGGATCTCTCCGTTCTGAGCCCATCTTCTTGCCGTTTCTTTGATCAATGCAAAAGCTTCGGGAAGAACCTGAATAAGAACTTTCTCTTCAATTTCGTATGATTCTTTCTTTAGAACCTCAATTTTTGAAAAAAGAGCTTCTTTTTCGTCAACGTTCGTTGAATTTTTTATCTGCTCTTTTGTCTGTTCTATTTGAGCTGTGATCTTGCTGGTTGCAGATTTTATATTCTCTTTAAACTCAGCCGTTTTTTGTCTCAGCCCATCATCCGTCAATTGTTGGATGTTAGGTTCTACAGCCTTGATTTTTGTTACAACTTTTTTTACTTCTTTTAGGTCCTGCGCTTTTTTGTCTCCCAAAAACCCTTTAAGAACTTTGTTTAAAAAACTCATAAATTTTTTGCTTTATGCTTAATGCAAGATGCTTTAAGCGTTTTAAATGACACGCTTATCGTGTGAATTAATATATAAAAAAGGGCAAAAAAGCTCTAAGCACGCAGCCTAAAGCTTATCGCTTTATTAATATTCGTCCTCGTTCCAAAGGAAATCCTCGTCAGTAGGATAGTCGCTCCATACTTCTTCGATAGATTCATAAATTTCTCCTTCGTCTTCGATTGCCTGAAGGTTTTCTACTACCTCCATAGGTGCACCAGTTCTGATCGCGTAGTCAATAAGCTCTGCTTTTGTCATTGGCCAAGGTGCGTCACTTAAATATGAAGCTAATTCTAATGTCCAGTACATAATTTTCTAATTTTTTGCAAAAGTATAAAAATAGGTTGTATAATAAACTTTTTTATACTTGATTTTCAATTCTTTTTATAATTTTTTCTTATAAACGACTGTCACAAACTGAATGGCAGTTGTGTCAGCAATTTACTTAATGTCGTTTTCTCAAAAACCATTCCACAAATTTTTTTATGCCATTTTGGAAGTCTGTGGCCGGTTTATACCCTATTAAATCCTTTGCTTTGGTAATATCTGCATTCGTTTTTGTGACATCTCCGGGCTGCATTGGCAGAATTTTTCTAGTGGTAGTTTTTCCCAATACACTTTCTATAGTGGCAACCATCTCAGATAAAGTGATCACCTGATTTTCTCCTAGGTTAAGCACTTCATAAACCCCGGAATTGGTTTCCAGATAAAGGATAGACTTGGTAATACCGTCAATAATATCATCTATATAAGTATAGTCTCTGGCAGTATTTCCGTCACCATAAAAAGGAATTTCCTGATCTTCTGAAATGAGCTTTACAAATTTATGTATTGCGAGGTCTGGTCTTTGTCTTGGCCCATATACCGTGAAGAACCTAAGCTGGATCATATCTATATGATATAGATTATGATAAACATGTCCTATGATTTCTCCGCTTTTTTTGGTAGCTGCATAAGGTGATATAGGATTGTCTACATTGTCTGTTTCCGCGAAAGGAACTTTTTCATTGTTTCCATAAACACTTGACGAGGAGGCGCAAATAAATTTTTTAATATTAAAATCCTTACACAGTTCCCAAAGATTCATTGTGCCTCTTACATTCACTTCTTCATATTCTAAAGGACGCTCAATGGAAGGGCGTACACCAGCAAGTGCAGCCAGATGAATCACCATATCAATATGGTGGTTTTTAAAGATGTTTTCAAGACCTTTTTGGTCTCGGATATCCTGCCAATAGAGGGAATATTGGTCAGAATGAGTAAGTGAAATCAATTGGCGGATATCAGTCTCTTTGTCTGAGTATTCAAAATCCGAAATTTTACCAATTGACTCTAAAGTATTTTTAATTTTTACTTGATAGTTATAGAAATCATCAAAATTGTCAATGTTTATGACAGAATGTCCATTTCTTAATAATCGTTCAATTAAATGAGATCCGATGAACCCACTACCGCCTGTTACAAGATAAACCATTTGTATTTTTTATGAGTACAAAAATATAAATTTTACTTTTTGAAAAATATAATCATTAAATTTACTTAAAAAAGCAATATAAATATAATATGCAGTTTCAAGGGCAAATTTTAAAGATGACAAGTTACGATGCAAAGCCAATCCAATACTATCTCAATCTTTCAGGGGATCTGATTCATATGAATGGGTTGATTGGAAAGGAGTTAAGTGTCAGGCATACCGGATTCCAGTGTGTAAACTGTGGGGAAAATAAACCTATTTACAGGATGGGATTCTGCAAAAGCTGTTTTTTTGAAAGTCCTTATGCAAGTGATACCATTATCCGTCCGGAGCTTTCTACGGCACATTTAGGAGTTGCAGAAAGAGATCTGGAGGTTGAAAAACAAATTCAGCTTCAGCCGCACACGGTGTATCTGGCTTATACAGGGGATGTAAAAGTTGGAGTTACGAGAAATACCCAGATTCCTACGAGATGGATTGATCAGGGTGCAACTTTTGCATTACCTATAGCAAGAACCGAAAACCGCTATGAAGCAGGAATGATAGAAGTGGCTTTAAAAGATCATTTATCAGACAAAACCAATTGGCGAAAAATGCTGCAGGATGATTTTGAAGGAGAAATAGACCTTGCGGACTTCAGACAGAAGATAAAAGAATATTTCCCCGAAGATTTTCAGAAATTCTATAGTGAGGGAGAGGAATTGTGGATGTTCGATTATCCTTTTGAAAAACCAACAAAGGTGACTTCATTTACATTAGATAAAAAACCTGAATTTACTGGAAAACTTACAGGAATCAAAGGGCAGTATCTTGGATTTGAAGGAGGAAATTTCATCAATGTAAGGGGACATGAAGGCTATGTGATTGACCTTGAAATAAGGAATTAATCAATGAAAAAATAAAACCAAATTACAAAATATGAGAAAATGGGTTAAAAGACTATTGATAAGTTTCGGAATCCTGGCAGGAATTCTTCTTGCTGCGAATTTCGGACTGAATATATGGCTTAAAACCCAGCTTCCGGAATACATAAAAAAGAATACCGATTATAAAGTTTCTTATAAAACTCTGGATGTAGATTTAGGAACCGGAAATATCTTTGCTTCCGGAATTTCTGTCAACAGTAAAGATCCTCAAAACACTGACGTTATTGGACTGCAGGGCACTATTGATACTCTTAAAATAAACCGTTTTGGGATCTACGATGCTATTTTTAATAAAAGAATAAGCTCTTCAGATCTCCTGCTGGCAAAACCCAATTTAAATATCATCCTTGCAAAACCGGTTGATAGGAAAACAGGAAAAAAAACAAGTCCGTTCTTATTTGAAAATATAAGAATCAATGGTGGTAAGATTGCCGTTTTTAAGCATACCAAACAGAAATTTTTATCTGTGGACCAACTGGATCTGTTTGTAGAAAATTTACAGATGACAGAAGAATCTGTTGAAGATAAACTTCCTGTAGTTTTTGACAGATACAGCATTAAAGGAGAGAAATTCTTTTTCCGTCCCGATGAAACGTATGCTATTACCATCAGTACTATAAACACACATGATGGGCAGATGTCAGTTGAAAATTTCAGGCTGACTCCGCTTCTTTCTTTCACTCAGTTTAAAAAGTTTTATCCTAAAAAGCCCCAGTTATTTGAATTCAGTGTTCCAAAGATGGAGTTCAAAGATGTGGTTTTGATTAAAAATAAGGTATCGCTTGCCAATGCAGAGTTTCAAAAACCTTCTTTTACAGTGTATAATACAGGGGTAAAAGCGATAAAAAATAATAAAAACTCCCGTTTTGAGGTTGATTTAAAAAATATAAAACTGAATAATGCCGTAGTTCAGATCAATAAACCGGATGGGAACAAACTTTTTTCTGTAGGAAATCTTAATCTGAATATCAATCAGCTGATGTTTAATAAAGAAAGCGCACAACAGGTAATTCCTATCGGATATAAAGATTTTTTGCTTTCCGGAAAAGATATCCAGTATTCCAATCATCAAAATATCTCTATAAGAAGTTTTGCATTGAGCCCTAAAAGCGGAGAAATCATGGATGTTCTGCTGACATCAGAAACTCCGTCAACAGGAAAAACAACGGCTGATATAAAGACAAACCACATTGCTTTTAATATTAATAAATTAGAATTTCTTAATAAAAAAGTGAATCTGGATCTCAAAGATATTCTTCTGGAGAATGTAAATGGAACGGTCAAAGCAGGGGAGAAGAAGCAAAATAAAACTCCGGAACCCGGCATCATACAATCTGTTGTTATAGGGAAAATGTCTTTGAAAAATTCAAATATTACCTATGATAACGGAAAGGAGCCCGTGGTTTTTCATGATTTGAATGCCACACTTAATGCTATTGAACTAGCGCCCAAGCCAAATCAACCAGGGTTATCCTTTAAGGTTAAAGATTATTATCTCACCACTCGGAATTTGGCTTACAAAACACAGTTCTACAACATGAGTTTAGGGCTTCTTAAGCTTAATAAAAATAAAGTTCAGATCAATAATTTTGCAATGAAACCTCTCGTTTCGAGAGCACAGTTTATCAAAATGATCCCCGTTGAAAGAGATTTGTATGATATAAAAGCCGGACAAATAATTGCAGAAGGAACGTGGGATTTGTTTTCTCATGACAAAATGGTGAACGCTTCCCATGTTACGATCCAGTCGGCAGATGCCAATATTTTTAGGAGTAAAATTCCGAAAGACGATCCAAAAATAAAAGCATTGTATTCCAAAATGCTGCGATCCATTAAAATTCCGATGACCATCAATAATCTTGATTTGAAAAATTCAGTATTAGTCTATGAAGAAGACACTCCGGAAAGTATGGGGCCTGGAAAACTGATATTCAGTAACTTTAATATGAATGTCAGAAACCTGAATTCTGCTAAAATAAAGGGAAACCCTACAAAAGTTGACATTAAAATCAATTGTTCATTCATGAATCTGTCACCCCTTTCCGTAAACTGGAGCTTCGATGTTGCCGATAAGAACGATAATTTTGCCATTTCAGGGAAAACTACAAATCTTCCCGCCAGTGGAATCAATCCGTTTATCAGACCTTATCTTCATGTGACGGCTACAGAAGGAACAATTCAGGAAATGCTTTTTAATTTTAAAGGCAATCCTGCAGGATTACACGGAACCTTTAATCTTAAACATAAAGATCTGAAAATTGCGGTACTCAATAAGAATAATCACGAGAAAAAAGGGTTTCTCACGGCCGTTGCCAATGTTTTTCTGAAATCAAATTCAGGAAGCTTTCCTGAAGCTGTTGCCGTAGAAAATGTAGAACGTGACCCGACAAAGTCTTTCTTTAATCTGTTCTGGAAAGGAATTGAGCAAGGATTGAAGAAAACGCTCATTGGTAAAAATGTAGAAAAGACAGAAAAAAAGGTAAAAGAGGCCGTTTCCTCCGTGAAAGATATGAAACAGTCTGTAAAAGAAATAAAGCAGGAGATCAAAAATAAAAAAGAGGCTCCGAAACCGGAAGTAGAAAAAAAGGAAAAGAAGGGTTTTCTGAACAATATATTCAAGAAAAAAGAAAATTCCGGAGAATAATTTCTTTAAACCATTAAGATGTAACGATCGTCTAGAAACAAACAGCCTTTTAAATTAAGCTTAATGGTTTAAAGAATTAATATAGAATAGGTTCAGTTTAAAAATTGAACTCATCACTTTCCAATATAGGGATATCTCTTAGAAACTTATCAAACTCTTCCCCGGGATAATTACTGTCTGCTCCGTATGAATCTATGATCATTCCACGGTTTCCGGCACCATCTTTTACTACATAAAGCACTGCGCTATCATCAGGATTGCTGTCTCCTTCAAAACGATATGTTTTTAAAATCACCAATTCTGCAGGCTGATAGACTTTCTCAGAATTTTCAAACTTCATTTCACAATTCTCATTCATCCTGAATTCTCTCTGTATTCCCCTTTCAGAAAGTGTTTTCATGACTTCGCTTAAGGTCGTCATTCTGTCGATGTTTTCTGGATTTTCCATAATAATATTTTTCTTGTTAAGTACAATAATTAAACCATTGCAATTTTTAAATATAAGAAAAATAGCAGATTATAATTTTCATAAAAATAAAGTTTAATGTTAACAAAATTTATAATTTTAAAAAAATAAATAGGTATACTTTTTGCAATGGTAACAATATTAAATCAAAGAAAATATGAAAAAAGAAGTTGGAGTTTTACTGGCAGGAGGAGTAGGTCTTTTGGCAGTATTAGGCTTAATTAGTATTAAAAAAATTTTGACAAAAAAAGATAAAAAATATAGTGATTCCTATTCGGATTATCACAGACACTTTGATGAAAAGAACCACGACGATGAAACACACGGAGTGGAATTTTACGCGCTGAAGTAGTAAAAAAATATATTTAATTATGTTTAAATCCAACGCTTTTGAAAGTGTTGGATTTTTTTTGTGGAAAACTTTAATGTTAAAACTCATTATTTTATAAAAATTCCACTCTAATTTTACATCAGAATGCAAAACGAAAATTTCATAAAAGGTCAGGGAGCTCAGCGGAACGTTGTCAATCGCTTCGACAGGTATACCTATGAGCCGGAAGATGAAGATTTCGAAATAGTAAAGACCTCTTTCACCGAAGTATTCCCCAAAACAATTGTTAATCAGGTCAAAAGCGAAGATCTTCCGATGGAATATTCCATGAATCCTTATCAGGGATGTGAACACGGATGTTCTTACTGTTTTGCAAGACCTACCCATGAATATTGGGGCTATAGTGCCGGAATTGATTTTGAAAGAAAAATCATGGTAAAAAAGAATGCTCCCGAACTCCTGGAAAAGTTTTTTCAAAAGAGAGGCTATAAAGCAGCCCCGATTCTTCTGTCTGGAAACACAGATTGCTATCAGCCGGCCGAAAGACAATTCGAAATTACCAGAAAATTGCTGCAGGTTTGTCTTGATTACAGACATCCTGTCAATATTCTGACAAAAAACGCACTGGTCTTAAGAGATCTGGATATTTTAAAACCCATGGCAGAACAAAATCTGGTGTCAGTCTCTCTAAGTATCCCAACAATCAATGAAGACCTGAGACGAAAGATGGAGCCTAGAACAAGTTCTGCAAAAAATAAATTAAAAGCTGTAGAAATCCTTTCAGAAAATAAAATTCCCGTACATGTCATGGTCGCTCCCATTATTCCCGGACTCAATAGTGATGAACCATTGAATATATTAAAAGCCATTTCCGATGCTGGAGCTTTAGGATTCGGATATACCCTGGTAAGATTAAATGATACCGTTGAGCCTGTTTTTGTGAATTGGATTGAATCCCATTTTCCGGACAGAGCGCAGAAAGTATTAAATCTCATCAGATCTATGCGTGGTGGAAAATTAGGTGATAAAAGATATTTTGAAAGACAGAGAGGAGAGGGTAATATTGCAGAAATGATTCACACCACATTTAAGATTGGCAAAAAGAAGTTTTTTGAAGGGAAAGAATTTCCAAAGCTTTCAACCTCCAACTTCACCGGAACCCGAGACCAGCAACTAAGATTGTTTGATTAATCCTAATTTATGAAGTGATTCTACATATATTATATATAGTATAAGCAAAATCCTTTTTCAACATTACTATATTAATGATCTTTGCTCGTGAGATTGCTCCCAACATTCATCATATATATAAAGAAATAGCTATAGCCTTTCCACACCCATACCTTCTTGTTCTCAAACCTAGCTACAGTCATGCTCGCCCCTCCAACCCTCTCACTCCCGAACATTCTCAGGAGCTTCATCCTGCTATTCATTCATACTCCTCGCGCCAGCGCACTCCTACACCCAAACCCTCTCACCCTCCAACCCATACTGCGGGGTAACCATTTCTATCAGGGCTAGGGAAGGGGAGTCAATTATGAATTATGAATTATAAATGATGAATGATGAATGATGGGTTTCGGGGTATAGTGATTCGGGTTATTATGTTGCGAGTTTCTGGTTACTGGGTTTCAGTAATCAGTCTGGAGTTTTTACATCTACAATTCCTATACAACAACCAGTGTACAGATATCCTGCTATTCCCATTGTGTCATTCCGTAGGAATCCGAGCTTATTTATAAAAGTTTTTAAAGGAAGTAAGCTGACAGTATAATGTCTAAGGTTTTTTAGCAGTAAGTATTAGCGGTGTCATGCTGAGCTTAGTCGAAGCATTTTACTTACGATGAATTATATTTCT
>NZ_PCOU01000010.1 GCF_002979455.1 Chryseobacterium sp. MYb7 | reverse complement strand
CTGGATCGGATTCAATTATTTAGCTTTTATTGTTATTGCTTGTAAAAAATTCATAAAAAGAAAGTCAAGATGAGTTCATTAAAAAATAACTTGTGTCTTTGCGTTTATCCAACAAAATATAAAAAAGCTCTGCCAAAAACATGAGCAAAGCTTTTATCAACAAGATTAAATTTGATATAAAGAACTAAATTTTTTAATTAGATCTTAATTTTCAATCAAAGTTCGGGATAAAATTATACTGGTAACAGGCACAGTTTTGTAATTTTTGTAGGTAACAGTAAACAAGCATAATGACATTCATCATAAATCATCCGGAAAACAGTTTTGAAGTAGTATATTTGTAACAGAGAACAAAATCATTGAGGTTATTCATTTCCATATTCATCATTTTTACTGTTGCAATACGTCCCGTTTTGCCATTGGTAAATTATGCAGTGAACTATGATTATATTGTTAAAAACCTTTGTGAGAATAGAAACGTACCACAATCCACATGTAAAGGAAAATGCTACGTGGAAAAAGAACTGGCAAAAACAGAAAAGCAGTCCAATAGCTCTCAAACCATAAAGATTGCAGGCTTAGATGTTTTTATTTCTCATGATATTCTTTCCTTCTCCTCTCAACTGAACTCAGAATTACTTTCTGAAGTTCCTGATTCCAGTTACTTTAATTCTCACTCTTCAGAATACTTTTCAAGGATATTCCATCCTCCATTGGCTTAATTTTTATTGTAAACTATGTTTTTAGTTTATGGGGTAAAAGAGTTTAAAGCTTTTATAGATAAGTCATCAAAGATACATCATGCAGTTAAAATACATTGAGGAATTTCGTGTTTTCTCAGACTTGTACATTGTGTCATAATTTTATTTAACATTATTAATTTCAATTTAACATTAAAATGAAATCCCTTATTATTTTGACCGCCCTGCTGTCAATATCATTAGTATCGTGTGCCAAGGAAGTCCCTCAGGTAAAGCATGCAAGTCATATGGACTCCTCTGGAAAGAATGTAGAAAATGTACAGGTAGTGAATGAAGAAGATCCCATCTGTCACATGAAAACAGCCGGATCTATTAAAGATACCGCTGTATATAAAAATAAAACGTACGGTTTTTGCAGTGTCTCCTGCAAACTTGAATTCAAAAAAAGCCCTGAGAAATATGCCCAAAAATAAAAAGTCAAATAATAAAAGTAAAGTAATTATACCCATTGCTTTATTTGCATTGCTTTTCCTTGGAATAGGGGTAGGAATGGGGTATTTTAAAAAGAATCTTTATACTGTGATGAAAGTTCCTGATTTTGAACTGACAGATCAGAACAGCAAAAAAATCACCAATAAAGATATGCTGGGGAAAGTATATCTCGTAGAATTTTTCTTTAGCAAATGTCCGACCATTTGTCCTGTGATGAATACCAATATGAAGGCGATTCAGAATCAGATCAATGACCCTAATTTTGGTATTATCTCCATCAGTATTGATCCGGAAAACGATACGCCTACAGCATTGAAAGAACATGCTCAAAGAATAGGCGCAAAATCTCCAAACTGGCATTTCTTGACTGGAGATCGTACTTATATTGGGAATCTAGCAGATAAATTTAATATCTACGTTGGCGACAAAGAAGATGAAGGAGAAAGTCTTAATCACAGCGGAATGATTGCGCTTGTAGATCAGGACGGAAATATCCGATGCAGATACAACAAAGAAAATATGCCTATCCTGTATTATTCAGGATTGAATTACGGAGACCCGGAAGGTAAAACACCAATGCTGACAGGAAAATACCACCCGGACAGAGAAATTCTGATTGAGGATATTAAGAAATTATTGAAATAGAGAGGAGGGAAGCCGGATGTTTGAAGCTGGAAGTTATTCCAGACGATGAAGCTCTGGCGATTTTTGAGATAGCTGTAAAAGCAAAATAGAAGTTGAAGAAGTTATTCTTTAAAAATAAATTGCTTCCAGCCTCCATCTCCCATCTTCCCGCTTAATAAGAAAACATTGTTAAACCATAAACAAAAACGTTATGAAGATTTTGAAAATAGCTGCTTTAAGTGCAGTTTTCGCGGCCCAATTTACAATGGCTCAGTTTAAGCAGACCCCTCTGCCATATGCTTATAATGCTTTGGAAGGAAATATTGATGCCCAGACTATGGAAATCCATTATTCAAAACATGCAGCAGCCTATGTAGCCAACCTGAATAAAGCGATTACCGGAACTCCACAGGAAAAAGAAACGTTGTTTCAGATTCTTTCCAATGTTTCAAAACTGCCAGCTGCAGTGAGAAATAATGCGGGAGGGCATTACAACCATGAACTGTTCTGGACTGTTTTGACTCCTCAGAAAAATACACAGCCTTCAGCGAAATTAGCAAAAGCCATCACTGAAACTTTCGGAAGCATAGATGCTTTTAAAGAAAAAATGGCTAAAGCCGGAGCAGACCGTTTCGGATCAGGATGGGCATGGCTTTCTGTGGATAAAAACGGAAAACTATTCGTTTCTTCTACTCCTAACCAGGATAATCCTTTGATGGATGTAGTAGAAGAGAAGGGAACGCCTATCTTCGGAATTGATGTATGGGAACATGCTTATTATTTAAAATATCAGAATAAAAGAGCAGATTATTTGACCGCTATCTGGAATGTTACCAACTGGAAAGAGATCAGCAGAAGATATGACGAAGCGATAAGCAAGAAATAATCAGATGAAATTATTTTACAGCATACTTTTTACCTTTTATATGGTGCTACGACCTTTAGTGCCCGTGGTAGAGTATGCTGTAAATTATGATTATATTGTTAAAGTTCTCTGTATTAATAAATCCAGGCCGGAGATTCACTGTAACGGAAAATGTTATCTGAGTAAAGAGCTGGCCAAAACCAATGATTCGGAATCTTCACCCTTTCAGAAACTCAAAAACTCAGGACAGAAAGTCCTTGATACCTATATCCTGCCGGAGACTACAGAGATCAGTACTACTGAAAAACAGTCGTTTTTCAATTTCAATTTTACTTATGAAACAGCTTATTCTTTTCTGTTTCTTACCTACATTTTCAAACCACCGGTTTTTTAAGGTAAACGATCATTATTCAACCACAAAAGCTTAGAGGAATTAAAAGCTTAAGTGTTTTTATCATGCATAAAACCTGTCACTTAAAAATAATTTAAGTGTAAGAACCTTTTATGCCTTTTTTGGTAAAAAAGAATGTTTTTGCATTCAAAAATTATAATTCAACTTAAAAAATCAACAATGAAAATTTATAAATTTTTATCACTACTCTTTATTGCCTTTACTTTATTCTCTTTTGTTGCCTGTGAAAGCAGCAGAGATGACGAAAATCCACAGGATACTACACCCGGAAAACTTCAGATCAAATTTGAAAACGGCTTTAATAATGTAGGGGATATTGTCTTGAATCAAACAACTCAAACATCTTCTAACGGACAGAAACATAATTTTTCTGCTTTGAAATATGTCATCAGCAACATTTCATTGATAGACGAAAACGGAAATGAATTTAAATACAATGAAAACAACCCGGATAAAGGAGCTTTTATCGTAGATCAGGCAGATGCGGTGGCCGGAATTATTTACCTTAACCTGGATGGTGTTCCGAAAAACAATTACAAGAAAATAAAATTCGGATTAGGAATCAGCCAGAAAGCCTATCTGTTAGGACAAGACGGACAGGCTGAATTCTGGACAAAAGCCAAACAGAAAGGAATGACGTGGTCATGGGCCGCCGGTTATATTTTTGTAAAACTGGAAGGAAAATATGGAAATGATGCTCCTTCAAAGGAATTCATGAATCATACCGGAAATATGGGAAATGTTACAGCTAATCAACAGGCTGATTTATATCGTGAAATCACATTGAATCTTCCTACAACAGCAAGAGTAACAGGTCAGATTCGCCCTTCTGTTCATATTCTGGCAGATCTGAATCAGTTTTTGAGCGGAGATAAGGCGCTTACCCTTGCCACAGGTAATGACATGCTGATGGGGTCAAACCAACACTTGGTAGACGTTACCAACAATCTTACAAAAATGTTTAAAGTAGATCACGTTCATAATGATTAATTTTTTTGTTAAAACGATACTGGTTCTGCTTGTATTTCTGTTGAGTTGTATTTCCTGTTCTGATGAGGTGATACAGCCACTGGAAAAAGATGAAGCGTATAACTTGCAGTTTCCTTCTTATTTTCCGGAAATGACTTTTGACAAATCAGTTAATCCTGTGACCAAAAATGGGGTAGAGCTGGGACGAAAATTATTCTATGAAGGCAGACTTTCAAGGAATAATACCATTTCATGTGGATTCTGTCATATTCAGGAAAATGCTTTTACCCATCATGGTCACACAGTAAGTCATGGAGTTGATGATAGAATAGGAATCAGAAATGCACCACCCATTCAGAATATGGCTTTTTTGAAAAGATATATGTGGGACGGAGTGATTCATAACCTTAATGAACAGCCCATTAGCCCCATTACGGATGTCAATGAAATGGACAGCTCCATACCGGAAGCCATTTCGAAGATAAAAGATGATCAAAAGTATAAAAAACTGTTTAGAGAAGCCTATGGTGATGAAACCATTACCGGAGAAAGAATTCTGAAAGCATTGTCACAGTTTATGGCTTCTTTAATTTCCGCAGATTCAAAATACGACAGATTCAGACAGGGAAAAGAACAACTAAGTTTAGTAGAATCTCAGGGAATGGCTTTGTTCGGGCAGAAATGTGCCTCATGTCATAGCGGAGAACTGTTTACTGATGAGAGTTTCAGAAACACGGGAATGTATTACAATACAGAATTCAAGGATGCAGGGCGTTACAGAGTTTCCCTTAATCAGGTAGATTGGATGAAATTTCGTGTTCCGAGTTTAAGAAATGTAGAATATACAGCACCTTACATGCATGACGGGAGGTTTTACACTTTAGAAGCGGTGCTCAGTTTCTATTCAGATCAGGTAGAAGATAATGCCAATCTGGATCCACAGCTGAAACAGAACGGTCATATAGGAATTGCCATGAACAGCCAGGAAAAACAGTCGATCATTGCATTCCTGAAAACACTGTCCGACAAAAGTTTTATATCCAATCCAAAATTTGCAGAATAATTTATAGAAAACATGAAGAAGATTATATTGATACTAAGTTTGATCCTGTTTAATCAGTATCAGGCAAATACCATTAGAGACAGTGTTTATAGCGCTTCGGATACCTTTAGCAGATTCGATTTTGATGATGATTGTGATGCTTGTGGCTGTGCAGCAGGAAATGGATCTTCAGGTTTTGAGTCTTTATTGAACCCACAGTTTATCGGAATCAAATACTTTGCCCAGCATTACAAAGCCAAAGAAAATTTATTTGTAAAAGATCTTACGCAGGATCAGTATTTCAATACCCTGCAGCTTTGGGGGAAAATTCCATTGACTAAAAAACTGAGTGTATATGCAAGTCTGCCCTTCCATTTCCATGAAAAGAAAACCTTACAGGGAGATATCAAAATCAATGGAATCGGTGATCTGAACCTGATGGGAATTTACCAGCTGATGAGTTCTAAAGATAATTTTCATCACCTGAGCGGAGGTTTGGGTGTGAAAATTCCTCTGGGGAAATTTGATGAAAAAGGAGCATCCGGGGTCAATCCGAGTTTTCAGCTGGGAACAGGAAGCTGGGATTACCAAGCGGCTTTGAATTATAAATTTCAGAAAAATAAAGTTGCCGTTTTGGTCAATACAGACTATACCATCAAAACAGAGAATAAGAAAAATTACCGTTTTGGAAACCAATGGAACTATGCCGCAACAGGTTTTTATCAGGTTGCAGGAAATGAAAAATCCATTTTTTCTGTAAAGACCGGAGTTCAGGGAGAGGTTTATGCGCAGAACAAACAATTTGATGAAGCCCTGCCCAATACCGCAGGAAGTGCTTTGTACGGAAAACTGGGATTTGAAGCCTCTTATAAAAAGCTGAGCCTTGGAAGTGAACTCATGCTTCCTATGTACACGCATCTTGCAGGAGGAGATATTGAAGCCAAATCGAGATTCAGTATTTTTCTGAATATTGGAATTTAAAGAGGAAACCCTTGATAAAATCAGGTTAAAGCTCCTTCGGGAGCTTTAATTGTTTATGAATCATGATTTTAATTGGGGATTAGGAATAATTATTTATCTTTGCCGAAATTTGGTGAGCCCTAAAAAGCTCTTAAAAGGGAATCCGGTGAAAATCCGGAACAGACCCGCTGCTGTAAGCTCCACACCAAAGTTTTTGAAGAATATATCCACTGTTTTTTAATGGGAAGGATTTCAAAAATGGAGTAAGTCAGAAGACCTGCCAGAAAATAATCGTTTGACGCTTTCGTGGAATAAAGCTTAGGACATCAATGATTCTGTGCAGTGACAGCTGTGCTTTGTCGTTGCTATCTTATATCCATTAGCGTCTTCATGTTACTAAATAAGCTAATGGCGGCAAAACTAACTACTTCTGCAATTCAAAAAGCTGTTTTCACAATATTGGTGATCACATCTCAACTTTTATATTCCCAAACAAAGAAAAAAGACAGTCTTCAGGAAGAGACCATTAAAGGAATCGATCTTTACAAAAAGAATTTTAAAGAAATCTTTCCTGCACAGACCTTGCAGGGCGAACAGCTGGAAAGACTGAACAGTCATTCTGTTGCAGATGCTTTACGATATTTTTCTGGTGTCCAGATCAAAGACTATGGAGGATTGGGTGGCTTGAAAACCATTAATATCCGTAGTATGGGAAGCCAGCATGTAGGCGTTTTCTATGATGGAATTCAATTGGGGAATGCCCAAAACGGATTGGTAGATTTAGGGAGATATTCTTTGGATGATCTGGAAGAAATATCACTCTATAACGGTCAGAAAAGTGAAATCTTCCAGCCAGCAAAAGACTTCGGGTCTTCCGGATCTATCTATTTACAGCCTAAAACTCCGGTATTTAAAGGAAATAGGAAAACTAATCTTGTTATAAGAGCAAAAAGTGCTTCTATTGATCTTTTCAATCCATCATTCCGATTGGAACAGAAGATTTCAGACAGGATTTCTGCCAGCTTGAGTGGAGAATTTATGCAGAGTGACGGAATTTACAGATTTCGATATGCAAAAAAATATCCAGACGGGCAGCAGGCTTATGATACCATTGCGAAGAGACAGGATTCAGATATTAAAGCAAAACGTTTTGAAACTTCTCTCAACGGAACTTTAAATAACGGAAGCTGGAATATCCGTGGCTACGGCTATATTTCAGACCGTGGAATGCCGGCGCCAATTGTCAACGGACGTTTCGGAGGAAGAGGAGCGAGACTTTCCGATGAAAATTATTTTGTACAGGCCAATCTGAGAAAAAAACTTTTCCCGAAATTTGAAACACAGTTGAAAGCAAAATTTGCCTATGATTATACCCATTTCATGGATACCGTTCGTTCACAATCTATTATTCACACCGATAACACCTATATTCAAAGAGAGCTTTATCTTTCCTCATCCAATATTTATTCAATCACGCCTAATTGGGATGTCAGTCTGAGTGGAGATTTTCAGTACAATAATCTGGACGCCAATCTGGATAACTTTTCTTATCCTACCCGTTACACAACACTGGTAGCATTGGCAACAACCTATCAGTGGAACAGATTCAAAATTCTGGGAAGCCTTTTAGGAACCTTTACTTTTGAAGAAGTAAGAAAAAATAAAAGACCTGGAGACGCCAGAGAATGGACACCTGCTGTTTTTATAAGCTATCAGCCGGAAATAATCCCAGAGCTTACTCTAAGAGCTTTCTATAAAAGGATTTTCCGACTTCCTACCTTTAATGATCTCTATTATACCAATATCGGAAATACTTACCTGAAGCCGGAATTCACCAATCAATACGACTTGGGATTTACCTATCAAAAGAATTACAACAACCGCTTCTTTAAATCCTTTTATGCTAAAGTAGACGGTTACTACAACAAAGTACAGGATAAAATTGTAGCAGCACCTAACGGAAGTATGTTCCGCTGGCTGATGATGAACCTTGGAATGGTTGAAATCATCGGAGCTGATGTAAATCTTCAGACTGAAATGCAGCTTGGGCAGGTAAAGCTAAGACCATTACTTTCTTACACGTACCAAAGTGCAAGAGATATCAGTGATCCGGAAGACACTTTCTACCGCAATCAGATTCCTTACACACCATGGCATAGCGGATCTTTCAGCCTGATGGCAGATTATAAAGACTGGAGTTTCAATTACAGTGCGATGTATGTAGGAGAAAGATATGATGTGAATCAGGACAATATTCAATACAATTATGTTCAGCCCTGGTATACTCACGATCTGTCTGTTCAGAAAAAATTCAATTGGGACAATCATCAATTTAAAGTGAGCCTTGAGATGAATAATATTTTCAATCAATACTATGATGTGGTCATCAATTATCCGATGCCCGGAAGAAATTTTAAACTTATTCTAAACTTCACCCTATGAGAAAACTAAACTTTTATTTTTTATTTCTTGTATTAGCTTTTCTTACTTCATGCCGTACAGATGATATTATCGTCCGTCAGGAAGTGGTAGAAGGACTTCCCTCAGAAAATACGGCTATAAAAGGCTTTTATATGCTCAATGAAGGGAATATGGGGAGCAATAAATGTACCCTGGATTTTTTTGATTATACCAAAGGAACCTATTACCGGAATATCTATGCGGAAATCAATCCTAATGTGGTAAAAGAACTGGGAGATGTAGGAAATGATATCAAAGTCTATGGCAGCAAACTTTACATTGTTGTCAATGTTTCCAATAAAATTGAAGTGCTGGATGCCAAAACAGCTAAACGTATTACTTCTATTCCGTTGCAAAACTGCAGATATTTAGCCTTTAAAGATGGAAAAGCGTATGCAAGCAGCTATGCCGGACCGGTAGATATTAATCCAAAAGCACCCAAGGGAAAAGTAGTGGAAATTGATACCACTTCTCTTTCCATCCAGCGTGAAGTAACGGTAGGATATCAACCTGAAGAAATTGAAATTGTAGGAAATAAATTATTTGTTGCCAATTCCGGTGGATATAAAGCTCCCGATTATGACAATACGGTTTCCGTAATTGACCTGAGCACCTTTACTGAAATCCAGAAATTAAATGTTGCCATTAATCTTCATCACCTTAAAAAAGACAATTACGGTGATCTTTATGTGACCTCAAGAGGAGATTATTATAACGTTCCTTCCAGTTTGTATTTGATAGATGCAGGAACAGGGATCGTCAAGAAAAATTTTAATCTCTCCGTGAGTGAAATGACAATCGTGAATGATAAGCTCTATTTTTATGGAAATGAATTCAATTACAATACCCACAGCTATAAAAAGAGTTTTGGAATCATTGATGTGAAAACAGAACAGATCATTGCCAACAGAATTTTTGATAAAGAATATGAAGATGCTATTAAAACTCCTTACGGCATAACAGTAAACCCCATCACAGAAGATATCTACATCACAGATGCCAGAAATTACGTATCCATGGGATTTGTGTATTGCTTTGATAAAAACGGACACTTTAAATGGAAAACGGAAGGCGGGAATATCCCTGCCCACTTCGCTTTTTTATACAAATAACCAAAATTTAAGAAATGAACAGAAATACCTTTACTTATTTAAAAATCGGAGTTTTATCATGCTTCCTCGTAGGAGTGATAGCCTGTAAACACGATGATGAAGATGAATTTACATTCAACGGTTTGGATGATTCCTATTCCATTGAGCGTTTCAAAGTGTTGAGTATTCCTACTCATGCTTCTGGATCAGTTATCTGGAGTATTAATGATTCCATTATTTCTCAAAATTCAGAACTTGAATTTATCAGTCCGAAAGCAGATGCTTATCCTTTGACTTTAAAGATTAATAATAAAGGAAACGAACAGGTTTTTCATTCCAAAATAATTGTTACCAAAGAAAAAACACCTTACAGTAAATATATTTCTAAAATATTAGAGTTCCGCCCTGCTGTAGGACAGTTTATGAACGAAATTCCGGAATATTTACCCGGAAATACAGCTGCAAATATGCTTCAGAAAGCCAACGAATCATTAGTGGGAGGAAATTCTACTATGATCAGTTTGGGAGGTTATGGCGGATACGTAGTTTTCGGTTTTGATCATACCATTCCCAATCTGAATGGACGTGATTTTAAAGTACTGGGAAATGCATTCTTTGGAAATGATGCTGCTGATCAACGCTCAGGATCTTGCGAACCGGGAATTATTATGGTAGCCTACGACCGAAACAAAAACGGAAAACCTGATAATGATGAATGGTACGAGATTGCAGGCAGTGAATATTTCAAAAATACCACTGTAAAAGATTACAGCATTACTTATTATAAACCAAACGAAAATAAAACACCGGTAGCCGGAGCCGAATTCTGGCAGACTGATGTAGAATATATCAAGTGGAGTGACAATCTGGGGAATCAAGGATTTAAAACAAAAAATACTTTTCACGTACAAAGTTATTATCCTTTATGGTTTACAGATCCTTCATACAGCTTTTCAGGAACCAGACTGGCGAATAATTTCTTCGACCAAAGCGGGGACGGATCCTATTGGGTAGGGAAATCCTACGAGTTTGGGTATGCAGATAATGCTCCAAATACAGATGCGGCTTCCAACATTGATATTTCATGGGCGGTAGACAGAAGCGGAAAATATGTGAAACTTCCCGGAGTCGATTTTATGAAAATATATACGGGAGTCAATCAGGAAGCTGGCTGGCTGGGAGAGGTTTCTACAGAAGTGGCAGGAGCTTACGATTTACATTTCAAATAATAATAGAATCTATTTAAATTAATAAAAAATGAAAAAGTTTTATCTTTTTATGATGCTTTTTCTGTTTGCATGCGTATCAAATGCACAGATAAAAGTTCAGGGTGTACCCAGAAATGATATTTCAGGGATCAGCCAGCTTAATACCACTACAATCAGTTTTTCTGATATTCAGTATTGGGTAGGATCAGGAGCCAATCAGGCTGCTTTTGTAGTACAATGGAACGATAGCAAAAATCCTGACGCCATGGTTTGGGGATTCAAATGGGACGGAAATGCCACAGGAGAAGACATGTTGAAAGCTATTGCTAAAGCAGATCACAGATTGTACACCTTACTGTATCAGGGAACTCAGTTTGGATCTGCGGTTGGAGGAATTGGTTTTGACCTAAACGGGCAGAACACCAATGCACTGATCAAAAGCGGAAATACCACTTATCCCTTATATCCGGTAAATGGTTTTGTCAATACAACAGCTTATGATTTTGACAGCTATACGATTGTAGATGCTGCCAACGATCACTGGCAATCCGGCTGGACAGTGAATGGATATTGGTCTTATTGGGTAAAGAATCCTGCTGATGCTGATTTCGGATATTCCAGTGTTGGAGCTTCTTCACGTGTGTTAGAAAACGGGTCATGGGATGTTTGGAACTTTAATGTAGGATTTAGTCAAACTCCTGTTTCATCTACTATCACTCCTGTTTCTCCATATGTAGCTTCTAATAACTTTACCAATGGATATTTCATGGTAAACGAAGAATGGTTTGGTCATACTAATGGATCTGTGAATTTCATTGACAATAATGGTCAAATCAATTACCGTGTATACAGCAATGCCAACAATAACCATGCTTTCGGAGCCACTACACAATACGGAACAATCTACGGAGACAAATTCTATTTCGTATCAAAGCAGGCTGCTGATGGAGGAGATACTCAATATACTCCTGGAGGAAGACTTGTGGTAGCCAATGCGCAGACGATGCAGAAAATTGCCGGATTCAACAATATCGGAGGAGGAGACGGAAGATCTTTTGTAGGAGTGAACGAACATAAAGGATACATTGGTACTTCTACAGGAATTGTTCTTTTCAATATTGACAATTTACAGGTAGGAACTCTGATTGCCGGAACAGGCGGAAACGGACAGATCGGAAACATGATCCGTACTTCACAATATGTATTTGCGGTGAAGCAGGGAGCCGGAATTTTAGTAATCGATCCTAATACAGATACGGTAGTAAGTACTATTGCAGGAGGTTTCTATTCTGTGGCTCAGGCTAAAGACGGAAGTGTATGGGGAATTCAGGATCAAAAGTTGATCAATATTCATCCTACTACTTTTGCTACACAGGTTTACAATATTCCAACAACAAAATATATCGGTGACTGGGGAGCATGGAATGCAGGTAAATTTTCAGCAAGTAACAAAGAAAATGCTTTATACTGGATTAATTCATTAAGCAGCTTTAGCTCAGGATCACAGATTGTGAGATTTGATGTAACCACAAAAACATTTAACGAAAACTTCGCAGCTATTCCGGGACAGACAGGACAGTTTAAGCAAATTCCTTACGGTGCGGCACTTCGTGTAAATCCTATTACCGGAGAGTTGGTGCTGAATACAACGGAAAGCGGATATGGAGCACACTATCAGAAAAACTGGATTCATACTTATGATATGACCGGAGCTCTTATCAATACGAAAACTCTTAATGATTATTATTGGTTTCCTTCATTGACGGTATTCACCAATAATTCAGTTCCTGTTGTGAGTAATGTTTTACCATCACAGGTTACAGCAGGAAATACCACAGCGATTGATTTGAAATCAATAGTTTCTGATGCCGATAATATGGCTGTTTCTGTAGTGAAATCTGTAAAGTCAAATAGTAATCCTACAGCTGTTTCTGTTGCTATCAATAATAATGATGAACTTGTTTTGACACCGCTTACTTCAGGAACATCTGATATTGTAATCAGTTTTAACTCCAATGGTAAATTGGCAGAAAAGACAATTACGGTAAACAGCACAGCTTCTATTTTAGCTACTGCTGAGGTGAAAAAACTGGAATTCGGTATTTATCCAAACCCGGTTGTTGACATTCTTACTATTAAAACACAGGAAAAAATCCAGAATGTTTCTATGTATGATGCTTCAGGTAGAATAGTTAATGTACAACTGAACAATGGACAGATCAATGTAAGTGACCTTCCAAAAGGGATTTATATTTTAAAGACTGTTACAGATAAAGCAGTATATCAGCAAAAAGTAATTAAAAACTAATACGAATTTAGATCGTAATCTTGTTAATCTAATCCTGGCCAGCTTTGGTCAGGATTTTTTTATGATTTGAAAGAGAAATTTTTGAATCATGAATAAGTCTGAATTAATTTCATAAAAAACCCGGCAAGCTTGAAAGGCTTGCCGGGTTCGATTTGTTATGTCTTTTTATTTGATGATCACTTTTTTAGAGTATGTTTTTCCTTCTTTAGTTTGAAGCTTCATAATATATACTCCTTGTGGTTGTTTTGTATCAAAACTATTCGATGTCAGCTTAGAACGGAATACCTCTTTTCCGGAAGTATTGGTTAAAGTAACCTCCGAGCCTTCTGCAGCAACATTTTTGTCAAGAGTAAACAGTCCATCCTGGCTGTGTGCCATAAAATTGATAAATGGATCTTTGTATTGATATGCATAGTATACTCTAAGTTCGCCGCCAATGTTCAATAATCCTGAATTTACATTGATTTTGATACGGTCAAAAGGAATGTTCATGGTCATTTCAATTTCCCCTTTGCTTGGATCTGTTCCTCCAAGAGTAAGAAGTTTTGTAGCAAGACTTGTGTAGTCGTTATTGGAAACATCACCATTAAATGTCTCAATGGATGCACCTCCTAAAACCTGAGCAGATAGTGGCGTCCCGTTTGACCCAATGGAAAGAACAAGTTTATTCGTGTTGTTAGCGATGTTGGTAGTAGGGAAGATCAATGTCTGTTCTGTTCTCGCTAGCAATCCTACTGATACCTGAAGAGTAGAATAATCATTCTCGTTACTTCCTACTGCATTTTGAGGATTCAATACCCCACAACCAATGCATAATCCCAATACCTGATTGGTTTGGCTGCTTGCATACGTCTTTACAATCTGTGCAAAAGACATTGTACTTGTTAAAAATAGAAATGATGCCAAAATAGCAGCTTTCATAGTGCGTTGGCTAAGTAATAAATTAGTTTTCATATGTAGAAAAATTTTGGATTTTAGTTTTGTGTAAATTTATAAATAAATTAATTATGTTGCTTATTTTATTTCATTTTTATGTGATTTGTTAATAATTAATTGATATTTGTGATTATGAATTTATTTTTATTTAATAAAAAATATTTGTACTTCTCTGAAAACGAACACAAAAAAATACGGCAGACCTGAATAAGTCTACCGTATTAATTAATCTATTATTTAATTATTTTATGATAATCTTTTTAGAATAAGTTTTTCCTTCTTTAGTCTGTACGTTCATAATATAAACCCCTTCCGGCTGTTTAGATTCAAATGTATTAGATTTTACTACGGAACGGAACACTTCTTTTCCTGAAGTATTATATAAAATGACCTCCGAACCTTCTACAGGAACATTTCCTCCAAGAGTAACCTGACCATTCTGGCTGTGAGCCATAATGTTTGCTAATGGATCCTGGTAAGCATAATAAATTCTGAATCCGCCGCCAAGGCTTAAAACCCCTCCGGTTAAGCCAATTCTTATTCCGTCATAAGGTTTTGCCGGTTTGAATTCTACTGTTCCTCTGTTGGGTGTAGCACCTAGTTTAAGAAGACTTACATCTATCGTTCTTCGGTCATCATTGGAAGTTCCCCCATTCATTGTTTCAAGAGTTACTCCGCTTAATAATTGTACAGATAAAGGAATGTTGTTTGTTCCGATTCCCACCACAAGTCTTGTATCTGATCTCAGATCAGGAAAGATTAGAGTTTGTTGTATTCCTCCTAATAAAACTGTTCCCAATACCATTGTAGAATAATCATCCTCATTAAATCCAACGGCATTCAATGGGTTGTCTATACGGCATCCCAGACATGCTACTCCAAATACACCGGAGCTTTGAGCGTGTGCGTAAATTCTGTTCTGCGCAAAAGATAAAGTGCTTGCTGAAAATAAAAATAAAGCCATTAATCCGGCTTTAAAAGAGAATCGTTTTCCCAAAAGTAAATTAGTTTTCATGTTATATATTTTTTGAATGAATAGTTTTAGTCAAATTTAATGATTAATAGGAGAAGTAAAAAATAATATTTCCATTATTAGTGATATTTTTAATAAAATTTAATATGACTTTGTATTCGTTTGTCCAAATACTATTACTTATATTATTTATTTTAATTGAAAAATTAAAACCTCCGGAACAAAAGAGGTAAAAGTAGGAGATAATGAGAAAATCCTTTATTGTAGTGGTAAGGTATAATTGAACCTGAAGATCTTAAAAGATGACTGTGATCATTCGATTCAGAGATATGAATGGTAAAAGATGTCAGAATTGTTGGGTAAAGATTTCCCAAATTGAAGGTATAAAAACGAAAAAAGGACTTTCGAAAAAGTCCTTTTGTAGCCCGTAGGGGAATCGAACCCCTCTTACCAGAATGAAAATCTGAGGTCCTAACCGATAGACGAACGGGCCCTCTACCTTCCATTACCGAAGTAATGTGTTAGTTTTTTGTTTTATAAGTATCAACTCTTAATCTTGTAGCCCGTAGGGGAATCGAACCCCTCTTACCAGAATGAAAATCTGAGGTCCTAACCGATAGACGAACGGGCCGGTTAGATTTATTTGAATATAGCTTTTTTCTACTGTGATCTTTATAAAACCACCGTTATTACAGTGGTCTTATAAGATGTAAGTAGCCCGTAGGGGAATCGAACCCCTCTTACCAGAATGAAAATCTGAGGTCCTAACCGATAGACGAACGGGCCAGCTATATTATTACGCTAATTTATTAACGTGCTTTGTCAATTTGCTTTTCAAGTTAGCAGCTTTGTTCTTGTGGATAATATTTTTCTTAGCTAATTTATCCAATAAAGCGATAACTTTTGGCAGTTGTTCTGTAGCAGCAGCTTTGTTCTCTTCATTTCTTAAAGCTTTTAAAGCTGTTCTAGCAGTCTTGTGGTAATATCTGTTACGAAGTCTTCTAGTTTCGTTTTGTCTGATTCTCTTTAGTGCTGATTTATGATTTGCCATATCGTTTAAATGTGAGTGCAAAACTATAAACTTTTTTTAAAACTACCAAATTTATTTTCGAAAATTTTAATTTTCTTCTGAAAGGTACTTTCTAAGCTTATCTATTGCTTGTTCTATTTTTAAATTTTCTTGTTCTTTTTCTATTTTTTTGATCGTATTTCCCAGCATGATCAGTGCGTTGTTCCATTCCCCAGTGGTGTTGGTGAAAGTAAGTCCGTCAATTGTTACTTCAAAAGCAACCCTTTCTCCAGTCCTGTAAAGTCTGAAACTGATTTTATCATCTTTGCCTGTAATCCCGTCTTCATTGATTTTTAAATCATAACTTTTTGGGTTAGAGTGGATTTTCTTAAAAAGCAATTTCGCTTCTTGTATTTTTAAATCCGGCATGATATAAAATTTGGTAGCCTGTAGATAACTACAAACATGATTTATAAATAATATTTTTCATCAGTGTTGCCATATTTGTGTGACCAATTATGGTTAAAAATTTTTGCAAATATAATGCTTTTGTAATATATAATGAAATGGAACTGCTTTTTAAAACAACTCATCTAATGTTATGAGCTGTAACATCAAGATCATGAGGGAAGTAGGTTTTTTGATTAGATCCGTTTTTTAGAATTATTACCAATATTTAGAGTTATCTGCCTTCTGAAAAATGGAATAAATTTGAGAAATAGGGTGAAAACAAGAAATAAAAAAACCTTTAACTGATCAGTTAAAGGTTTGAAAATGGTAGCCTATAGGGGAATCGAACCCCTGTTGCAAGAATGAAAATCTTGAGTCCTGACCACTAGACGAATAGGCCAAATTTTGAGGTTGCAAAGGTAAGAATTAACTCTTTAACCTCAAAATTATTCTTTTAAATTATTTGTAGACTTTCTGTATCACTGTGTTTTTGATCCCTTTAGCTTCAAGATCTTTTTGAAGTTTTACGGCATCTTCTAATGTGTATACTTTTCCATAAGTATAATAGAACACTCCACTGTCTTTCTCTCTTTCAACATCTTTCAGGTTCTGAAGGATGTAAGAGTTACCATTCAGCTTGTCACCAGAGTACACTTCTATGGTGTAATACCCCATGTTAATCCTTTGGTTAGGCATGAAACCTACAGCAAAAGCATTTCTAAATCCTGCATCTTTAGCGGTTTTAAGATTAATATCTTTTACAGAGGCCATATTTGTTACAGCGTAGTAGTATTTATACTGTCCGTTTTCTTTAAGAGTCAGAATATAATTCAGACCTTTCAGGGCAGGATCATTTTCATTATATTTTGTTGGTGAACTCATTAATAGAATTCTGAAATCATTTTTCAGAGGAACTTCTGCCGGTTTTTCAGGTTCAGGTTTTTTTACAGCAAAAGAACCTCCGGATTTTCTGTCAACTGCTTTTTTGTAATCTATGATTGCATTATAGATACTCTCTGCAATCTCACTCTGTCCTTTATCTGAAGCAATATAGTGGCTTTCCTCAGGATGGTTGATGAATCCCGTTTCTATCAGTACAGATGGCATAGCATTCATACGGAGAACGTGAAGGTTTTTCTGGAAAACCCCTCTAGAGGATCTTTTATCTTTATTCACAAAGTTATCTTCCACTAATCCACCCAAAAGAAGACTTGATTCCAGATATTTGCTTTGCTGAAGTTTTAACGCAATTAGGGATTCCGGAGAATCAGGATTATAAGATCCGAAGGTCTGCTTATCTTTTTCATCAAGGAAGATTACATCATTCTCTCTTTTGGCAACTTCAAGGTTCTCATTGTTCTGGTTAGGTCCCTGAACATAAGTTTCTGTACCATAAGCTGTAGGTCTTTGAGAAGAATTACAGTGAATAGATACAAAAAGATCAGCTTTACTCCTGTTAGCCAGATTGGTTCTGTCGGATAGAGAAGGGTACTCGTCGATTTTTCGGGTATATATTACTTTGAAATCTCTGTTTTTCTCTAACATTGCCCCTACTTTTAACGTAATGGCAAGTGTAATATCTTTTTCTGCAACCCTTCCAATATCAGAATAAGTCCTGTTCGCTCCATGATCGCTTCCTCCGTGTCCCGCATCCAGAACGATAGTAAACTTCTTTTGAGAGAAAATAAAGTTACTGGTAAGGAGAAGGAGAAATGATAAAATTATTTTAAAATTTTGTTTGTACATCTTACAGTTATAAAAATTATATTAATTTTGAGCCTTAATTATATAGAATAACATTGGCCAAAACCGTCCTCAAAAATATATTACAAATTTTAATTATCCTAATTTTTAACAATTTTTTAGCACAGAAAACTCCTGAAAAATTGCCTAAAAATGCGGTTAATGATACTATTTCCAAAAAGGATACCATAGTTGTAAAAAAAGAAGCTTTAGACGATATTCTTCGTACAAAAGCTGATGATCAGAGAAGAGATATCCCGAAAAAAATGACTTTCCTGAACAAAAATGCTCAGGTAAAGTATCAGGATATGCAGATTGATGCAGATTATATTTCAATAGATGATAATAAAAATCTGATCTATGCGAGAGGAAAACAAGACTCTTTAGGAAAAATCATCGAACCTGTAATTACTACACAGGCCGGGAAAAAATACGAAACCAACGAATTCAGCTATAACACAAAAACCAAACAGGCAATTGCTTTCAATGCCCGAACAGAAGAAAATGAAGGGGTAATTATAGCTCAGAAGACCAAAAAATATAACGATTCCGTATTCGCGATGAGAAAAGCGGATTATACAACGGATGATTATTTTATCAAGAAAAAAGATACAGCTGCGGATTATTTTATGAGAGCTTATAATATTAAGCTGATTAAAACCAAAAATAAATCCCAGATCGTTACAGGGCCTATCCAGATGTTTATCGAACAGGTGCCTACACCACTTTATCTTCCGTTTGCTATTTTACCGTTTTCAGATAAAAGAGCAGCTGGTATCCTGATTCCAAGTTTTGGGGAAAGGGAAGATGTAGGGTTTTTCCTTAACGGAATTGGATATTATCAGCCGATTGGGGAACATTTTGACCTTAAAGTGTTAGCTGATATCTATACAAAAGGGAGCTGGAACGTACGTCCTCAGGTGAATTATCAGAAAAAATACCGTTACTCCGGAAACTTTACGGCAGATATTGGTACCATGGTGAGAGGAATCAAAGGTTTGGATGATTATACTAAAAATAGTACCTATAGAATCAACTGGACGCATTCTCAGGATTCTAAAGCCAATCCTTTCCTTACTTTCAGTGCCTCTGTGGATATCGTGAGTACAAAGTTTTATAATAACCCGCTGAATAACAATTACATTTTCAACCAGAATGTATTGAATACCCAGCAGAACTCTACGGTAACCCTTACCAAAAGATTTCTGAAGCTTCCGATGACCATTACTGGAACTGCTTCTTATTCCCAGAACTTTGCAACAGGGCTGGCAGATCTTCGCCTTCCACAGATGAACGTTGCCATCAACCAGTTCTATCTGTTTAAATCAAGAACAGGGATCAGACAGGGACTTCTTGAAAATATTACAGTGAACACCGGTTTCAACCTTACCAATTTCGTAAATACTCAGGAAAATGAGTTATTTAAAAAAGAAATGTGGGATAAAATGCAGACGGGTCTTAAAAACAATATTGCATTAACAACCAATACAACACTGGCAAAATATTTTACTTTTACTTTAAATGCGAATATCGACAATGCTTTGACCACAAAAACGCTGAACAGATATTACGATCCGGTAAAGAATGTAACCGTTGATGAAATCAATAAAAACTTCACAGGATATTCTACTTTCTCTACAACAGCCAGTCTTCAGACAACACTTTATGGAATGCTGAAGTTTAAAAAAGGCTCTGCGGTAGAAGCAGTAAGGCATATGATGACGCCAAGTATTGGTTTTACCTATGCACCAGATTTTTCAAGTCCTAACTTTGGATATTACAAAAACTATTATAACGCAACCGGAGCGCTGACGCCTTATTCTATTTTTGAAAAAGGAATCATCGGAAGTCCTTCAAGTGGAATGGTGGGAGCTTTAGGTTTCAATATCGGTAACAATATCGAGATGAAAGTAAAGTCTAAGAGCGATTCTACAGGAGTGAAGAAAATCAAAATTTTTGAATCTTTAAACCTTGCAGGAAGCTACAACTTTGCAGCTAAAGATCACCCTTGGTCAGTATTCTCAATCAATGGGCAGTCATCTTTCTTCAATAATAAACTTACCGTAAATACCAGCCTTTCGCTGGAACCATATAAAATTGATTTCTCTTCAGGACAAGATACGGGTGTAAGAACAGAACAGTTCGGGCATTTCAGTGTACAGGGATTCAATGTTCAGTTATCTTATCCTTTAAGCAGCGAAGTTTTTGGAGAAAAGACAGATTATGCTAAAAAATATTCTTCAAAAGGGGAAGTCCGAAATGAAAATTACTATTTTGATGATGATCATTATGCTCACTTTAATCAGGCATGGACTTTAAACATCAGTGCAAACTATGCTTATTCAAAAGGATTAAGCAGATTGGCTAACAAAATTGCATCGATTGGGTTGGATGGTAGTATCAAGCTGACGCCTTACTGGAATGTCAACGGAAGTACCCATTATGATATGGTGACTAAGCAATTGGCATATACAAGGATTGGTTTTTCAAGAGATCAGCGAAGCTTTACCATCAATTTCAACTGGGTTCCTTTTGGACAGTATAAAGTATATGACTTCTTTATTGGGATCAAAGCCAATATCTTAAGTGACGCATTGAAGTACAAAGACAGAAGTTTTACCCAGCCAAATGCGCCTTTCTAATATCAGATTGGCATTTGAGAATATAAATTTTATATTTGCAACCAAAATAAATTCTGGGAAAATCACTTTTAAGGAGGATATCTGAGATTGTGACTGCCATAACTATAGAAAAAAATAAATATCCATTATGAAACAAATAATCAACACAGTTAATGCACCTGCAGCTATCGGGCCTTATTCACAAGCTAATATGGCCAACGGAGTTTTGTATATCTCCGGACAGATTCCTGTAGATCCTGCAACTGGTAAACTGGTAGAAGGTATTGAAAAAGAAACGCACCAGGTAATGAAAAACCTTGAGGCTATTCTTACTGAAGCTGGTATGACTTTCAAAAACGTTGTAAAAGCTACAATCTTTCTTAAGAGTATGGATGATTTTGCTGTAATGAATGACATCTATGCATCTTACTTAGATTCAGAAAGCTATCCGGCACGTGAAACGGTACAGGTTTCATGCCTGCCTAAAAATGTGGATATCGAAATTTCTATGATTGCACATCAGGATTAATGAATTTTATAAGAAATACAATTGCGGTTCTGATAGGTCTTGGTATTGCAGGGCTTATTATTACTCTTGGTATAAGAGCTTTTCCGCAATGGATAACTTTTGAGGCTTTTGCTCCGTTTGAGCACTGGCAAAGGTTTCTTTTCAGCATGAAAGACGATAAAGCATTTTTCGGCTTCCTATTGTTTATTTCCGGATTAGGAACTACAATTGGGGGAGTTGCCACTGCTATTATTGTAAAATATGCGAAAGTAGCTTATGCTATTCTGATCGGATTTATTATGCTCTTTATAGCGATGCTGGATGTGATTATATTTCCTTATCATCCTACATTTTATAAGATTTCTATTTTCCTTACCTTTTTTCCGTTTTCCTGGATTGGCGGTAAGATTGTAGAAGTTATTTATGAGCGGAATAAGCAGAAAAGGATTGCTGAAAAAATGAATAAGTCTAAATAAAATATAAAAAACGCTGCAGATTTCTGCAGCGTTTTTTGTTGATATGAAAAACTATTTGTTTTCTGATTAAGGCATTTTGAATCCTTTTGTGTAGATTCTTCCGTAGTCATCCACGAATTTTACCTGTACATTCCCCTGATATTTCTCAAGGATCTTTTCTACATCTTTCTGTGAATTTACCGGCTTGCCATTTATTTCAATGATGATATAGTTGTCTACGATTCCGATTTTAGCCATTTCGCTGCCCTCAGATACGCTTTTAGCTACTACACCACTGTTCAGCCCGTATTCAGTTTTGAAACGATCTGTAAGAGGATCAAATTCAGCCCCGATTTTTTCCGTTACACTAAGATCAGCTTTCGTTCTGGTAGACGTTCCGCCTTTTTGGTCTCTGAGTGTTACAGAAGTAGTGCTTTCTTTACCGTTTCTTAAATAAGTAACCTGTACTTTATCGCCAGGACGCTTACTTCCGATAGACATAGAAAGATCTGCAAAATCTGTGATGTCATAATTGTCAATTTTAGTAACAACATCTCCTTTTTTCAGACCTGCATCTTCAGCACCGCTGTTTTCCCCAAATCCTGTTACATAAACTCCGGAACCTACTTTCAGATTCGTTTTGAATTGCTTGTTGTATGAAGTTACCAATTGATCATTAGAAAGGTCTAGTGACTGAATTCCTAAGAATCCTCTCTGTACAATTCCGAATTTCTTGATATCCTCAACAATTTTTCTTGCCAGGTTGGAAGGTACGGCAAATCCGTATCCCTGGTAATATCCTGTAGTAGACTGAATCGCAGAGTTGATACCAATCAGCTCACCATTTGTATTCACCAAAGCACCTCCTGAGTTACCCGGGTTGATCGCAGCATCCGTTTGAATAAAGCTTTCGATTGGGTTTGCTGCTTTTCCTTGGCTGCTTAAGATTCCGATACCTCTTCCTTTAGCAGAAACAATACCTGCTGTAACCGTAGAGTTTAATCCAAGTGGATTTCCTACTGCAAGTACCCATTGGCCTACATCAATATTGTCAGAATTCGCGAAATTTAAATAAGGAAGACCTTTTTCTTCAATCTTTAATAAAGAGATGTCCGTATTAGGGTCGGTACCGATCAATGTTGCGATATATGATTTCTTGTTGCTTAATACTACTTCCAGCTTATTAGCACCTGCTACCACGTGGTTGTTGGAAATAATGTAACCGTCCGGAGAGATGATTACACCAGAACCCATTCCCGATGGCATATTATCAGGAGCCTGCTGCTGCTTCTGTCTCTGCTGTCCCTGGCCTCTTCCTCCTCCAAAAGGATCTCCGAAGAAAAAGTCGAACAAGTCTTGCTCAGAAGCTCTGCTTGCTGTTCTGCTTTGGTAGTTTTTAATGGTAACTACAGCCGGAACTGTTGTTTTAGCTGCCTTTACAAAATCATCACCTACAGCTCCCGTATTCATTCCTGCGAATGAAGTGTTAGGTGCAGCTGTTGTGAAATAAGATTGATCTCCATTATTGGAGCTGTGTCCGAAATATTGTAAAGCTCCAACGGTAGTAGCTCCGGAGACTACTCCTACTACTGCAAATGGTAATAGTTTTTTTAAAGTACTCTTCATTGTATATCTTTCTTGTTTATTAATTAATTTCTTTATTATGTTTTTGAGTAAACAAATTTAATGTTAAATAAGTAAGCAATTAGTATGCTATGTTTCAATTTTAACTAAAATTTAACGGCTATTATGTCATTTTATACCTTATGTCATAATTGTTAATGTCAGAGTTAACAAAAATTAAAAAAAAATTAAAGAAAATATGGCATAATTAGCCCTAAGATACCATTTATTTTTCACCATTTTAATGTAAATTATTTACGTCTGACAGTTGTTTGTTAGTAACTCGTGATTTGTGCCATCAATAGACTTAATTCAAAAATTCTTATCTTTGCAAAAATTTTATTCTCACTTAAAACGTTTATAGCATGCAACTGTATAACACCTTAAGCGCAGAAGAAAGAGCTCAACTTATTGATGAAGCCGGTAAAGACCGTCTTACTTTGTCTTTCTATGCGTATGCCAAAATCGAAGACCCCAAAAAATTTCGCGACGAATTATTTATAGCCTGGAATGCACTTGATGCGCTTGGTCGTATTTATGTAGCAACTGAAGGAATCAATGCTCAGATGAGTGTTCCTGCGGATCAGTTTGAGGCTTTTCGTGGTACGCTGGAAGCTTATGACTTCATGAAGGGAATCCGTTTGAACGTAGCGGTAGATCAGGACAATTACTCTTTTTTAAAATTAACCATAAAAGTCAGAAACAAAATCGTTGCTGATGGTTTGAATGACGAAACTTTTGATGTTACCAATAAAGGAATTCACTTAAAAGCTCAGGAATTCAATAATTTACTCGAAGATCCTAATACGATTGTAGTAGACTTTAGAAATCACTACGAAAGTGAAGTAGGTCATTTTGAGGGAGCCATTACTCCGGATGTAGAAAACTTCAGAGAAAGTTTACCAATTATCAACGAACAGCTGCAGGATTTTAAAGAAGATAAGAATCTGTTGATGTACTGTACAGGAGGAATCCGTTGTGAAAAAGCGAGTGCTTATTTCAAACATCAGGGCTTTAAAAATGTTTATCAGTTAGAAGGCGGTATCATTGAATATACGCGTCAGATAAAAGAAGAAGGGATAGAAAGTAAGTTTATTGGGAAAAACTTTGTATTTGACCACCGTTTAGGGGAGAGAATTACAGATGATATTATTTCACAGTGTCACCAATGCGGAAAACCATGTGATAACCATACGAACTGTGCGAATGATGCCTGTCACTTATTATTTATCCAATGTGATGAATGTAAAGCTGTAATGGAAAACTGTTGTTCTACAGAATGTCTGGATACCATTCATTTACCCTGGGATGAGCAGGTGAAGCTAAGAAAAGGACTTCAGGTTGGAAATAAAGTATTCAGAAAAGGAAAATCTGATGCTCTGAAATTTAAAAACTCCGGAGAATTATCAGATAGACCTTTAGCAAAAGCTGAAACAAAAAATATCCGCCAAATAATTGCTGTCAAAAAAGAATTGATTGGAAAAGCAGAACATTACTATTCAAAATCAAAAATAGCACAGTTTTTAATTGAAAACAAAGATCTTTCAGTAGGAGATAAAGTATTAATTTCTGGTCCTACAACAGGAGAGCAGGAAGTTACTATTACTGAGATTTATGCGAACGGAGGACCTTGCGAAACGGCAAGACCAGGAGATCAAATTACTTTCGAGCTTCCATTCAGAGTTCGTTTGTCTGATAGACTGTATAGAATTGTGCAAAACGCATAATCTTAATTATGATGCTAAAAGCTGAGCTTAGAAAAAAATATACCCAAAAAAGAAAAGCCTTGTCTATTGATGAGGCTTTCTTGTTATCTGAGAAAATTTTTGAAAACTTCATTCAGTATTTCAAACCTGAAGAGTTGAAAAAAGTACATGTTTTCATCCCGATTCCGGCAAGAAAAGAAATTAATACCCAAATCTTTATAGACTATTTTTTAGCCCGGAATATCCGAGTTTATGTGCCTAAAATTGTAGGTGATCAACTTATTACTATTGAAATTTTTAAAGACACTATTTTTGAAACTAATAGCTGGGGTATTTCAGAGCCAGTTTCTAATGAAGATTCCGGTGAAAGTGCTTTTGATTGTGTGATTACACCTTTGTTGTATTGTGACAGAAAAGGGAATAGAGTAGGATATGGCAAGGGATTTTATGATGGATTGTTTCAAAATATATCCATTGAGACAAAAAAAATCGGAGTCAATTACTTTGACCCCGATGAATATGTGGATGATGTCTGGGATAATGATATTCCCCTTGACTATTTGGTTACTCCTACAGAAGTACTGTCTTTCTTAAGCGGTTTGGAATAAAAATCTAAAAAGTAAAATTTAAATTCTTTCTTGAGCTTGGAAGTAGAAAGCAGGATATATTGTGCATTCTTTTCAAAGCTTCCCAGAGATTTATTTTTGTTATCAAAGTATTCTACATTAAACTTGGCATAGTCCAGCGTATCTTTTTTGTAAAACTCTTTATAAACATTCAGGTTGCTCACCTTTGCTGTTTTCGCTTTCATGCTGTCAAGTTCTTTCAGTAATGTCTTAAATGTTAAAGAATCAGGTTTATGGAAGTAGCTTTCCATCTGAGAATAAATAACGGTATCTATTTCTGTATTTCTGTTTCCGCTAAGATAAAGAGTTGACAGATCCAAAAGTTCCTGTACTTTTTGTTTGGTAATGGAATTTATCGCCTGCATACTATCCATTTGTACTGCTGGATAGCTTTTTTCATTGTTGCTGTTTCGTAGTTTATCGAGGTCGCTTACCTCTGAGGTTTTATTATTACAGGCAATAAATAAAGTCAGAAGCACGGTGAAAATTAAAAGATTATTTATTCTTTTCATCTGTGGTAGCAATTTTAAATTTGATTGATACAATCTTACCGTTGTTATCCTTTTTCATTTCTATTACATTCAGGTTTTTCAGAGAGGTCGTTGGAGTGGTTACCAGAGTGATATATTTCTGTTTATCCAGCCTTTCAATGCCATAGGTGTCATTATCATACACTTGGTAGATGACAGCATTGCTGCTGATCAGGTTCTCCAGCTGATTTCTTTTTTGCTTAATAAGGGCAACCTGCTCATCCGGATTTCCTCCTTTGATATCTTTTATGGAGAAATAATACGCAGCCATCTTATAATCGTCTGGCTTTAGTTCTATTTTTTCCTCTTCAGGAGCATTTTCAAGATTTCTGTTAACTTCCAGAGGTTCATAAAAAGGAGCACTGATGCGCATTTTTAAATTTTTATCCTTGGTAGAATAATAAAAACACTCACCCGGCTTTATTTTATACATCAATGGAGATTCATTTTCTTTCACCACCATTATTTCTAAAGTGTTGATTACGGAAACTCCTCTGTCCTTATCAATGAAACAATATTTATAAGTTTTTGAAAAAAGTACATCTTTAAATCCTAAAAGACCGGTAATCGTAATCAAAACGGAAGTAACCAATGCCCAAGCGTTCTTTTTGAAGAAATTTTTCTTGGGTGGAACAGATGAAATTTCAATTTCATTTGTTATTGTTTTGTTTTGTGTAATGTTCTGGTTTTCAGTAGTTGATTTTTGTAAATCAGTATTTTCCTGTGGTGTAATTTCGATTTTTTTAGGCTGAATTTCAGTTTTTGGAAGTTCTGGAGCTTCAGAAACTGTTTTTTCAATTTCATCGATTTCTTCCTCTTCAAGATTCTCATTTTCCAGAAGCAATTCACCGGCAAAAAGATGCTGTTTTTTGAATTCATACCAGGAGTCGTAACCTGCATAAATACTCAATAAATTGAGCATGTCTATTCTTGGCAGTTTAGTGACTGGTGAATTTTTGAAATAGGTATAAAATGACTTCTCACTGATGTTCCCTTTCGCTTTTTTTCGAAGGTCTTCCTGAAAATATATAATATCTATACCCTTCCATTTGGATATGTCATCCTGCGAAGGGGTATATTCTTTTAAGTATTGACCCTGAACATCCTTTTTTAGCTGCTCAAAGTGTAATAGATCTAAATCTGTCAATTTTTCAAAAAATAATTAAATTGTTGATTATCAGCTATATTGTTTTGTAAAACTATTTTACAAAGGTATTACAATTATTTTTCATAAACAAACTTTCTAACTGCTCTACCTTTGTCTTGTTCAAATAACAGAACAGAAGAAAATTTTATAAAACAATATTAACAAAATTAAATTTAATTTATTATGAAAAAGTCATTATTCGTAGCTGCTATCGCTGCAATCTCTCTAGTTGCTTGTAAAAAAACTGAAGCTACTGCTACTGAAGGTACAACTGATTCTGCTGCTGCTACTGTAGCTGATTCTGCTGCTGTTGTTACTGATTCTGCTGCTAAAGTTGTTGATTCTGCTGCAACTACTGCTGTAGAAGCTACTAAAGATGCTGCTGCTGCTACTACTGCTGCTGGTGCTGAAGTTGCTAAAGATGCTGCTAAAGGAGCTGCTGATGCTGCTAAAGGTGCTGCTGACGCTGCTAAAGATGCTGCAAAAGACGCTGCTAAGAAATAATTCTAGCATAAGCTTAACAATAAAAGAACCGTTTCACCCAGTGAAACGGTTTTTTTATGCTTAATCATTGCGAGCCGAAGGCGAAGCAATTTCATATTAGAAATAATACTCAAATAATATTTACCCTTTCTTCTGTTTCAAAGATTCATAGCAGGTAATCGCTACTGCATTGCTCAGGTTTAAAGAATCAATACTACCGGCCATAGGAATAAGGGTGTTTTTTCCTTTTCCAATCCAGAAATCACTCAATCCGGAATGTTCCGTACCGAATAATACAGCAGAACGCTGTTTGAAATCCCGCTTATAAAGATCTTCAGCGCTTTCATCCATAAGAGTAGTGTAGATATTGAAATTATTCTTTTGTAGAAATTCCAATGTTTCCTCGTTTTCAGCCTGGTATACTTCCATCCCAAAAAGACATCCTACACTGGATCTGATTACATTTGGGTTATAAAAATCGGTTTTTCCGTCAGCTACAATCAGTGCATCTACTCCAAAAGCTTCACAGCTTCTTAAAATAGCTCCAAGATTTCCTGGTTTTTCAACACCTTCCACAATAATTATCGTAGAATCTTCTTTAGGAATAAATGACGAAAGTAAAGCTTCTTTAGCATGGTATACCCCGATAATTCCCTCGGAGCTTCCTCTGTAAGCTATTTTTTCATATATTTTATCACTTACATAATGTATTTTTCCATCAGGAAGAGTTCCTTTAAAGATATTTTCACAGATAAAGAACTCCAGCGGTTCAAAATCATACTGCATAGCTCTTTCATTTTCCTGCTGGCCTTCTACTACAAAAACTTTTGATTTTTTACGGAATCTGTTGTCAGTAAGGAGCTTAGTGACGTTTTTTATTTTATCGTTTTGAAAACTTTCTATCAACATGCTGCAAAATTATGCAAAATTTATGATTGAACTTCTCTGGTTTTGATAAAAAGGCTTTTCCACGTTACTTCAAACGGGATTTTATTTTTTCTTTTAAAATAGATGATAACTACTATCAAGACTGCAATTGAGATCAGTTTATACAGATTTCCATAGAGGTTTCCGGAAACATTTTCTGATACATTAAAGATTTCCCAGTACAAATTCATAAAGAAATGAAGGAAGATGGCAGTCCATAAGTTATATTCAGATTCAAAATATACCCAGGAAAAGAATACTGATCCTAAAAACGTAATGGTAAATATCTCAATAAGCTCCGTTATATTCTGACTTTGATATAAATGAACCTGTGCAAAGAGTAAAGAGCCTAATAAGACCGAGGATAAAAAACCATGCCTGGTAAACCTGTATAGTATTCCGATAAGAAAAGCTCTGAAAATAATCTCTTCAAAAAATGCTGATGAAAGGGTATTAATAAATAGTGTTTCAAAATTTATTTTACTGATTGCTGTAAAATGGATCATGTATCCGATAAGCATAGACAGAGTTCCTATAAGTGCCAAAGTGAATCCTTTGATAATGGACTTATTTAATGAAAGCAACTCTGAAATGCTTCTTTTGGGTAACAGAATTTTTAATGTAGCCATTAATGGAATTAAAGTTACTGAATAAGCAATAACGTGAGCTATGGCTTTGCTGTGAAATAAATCTTTTGAGAAAGTCTGTATGGTTTTAAAAAAGAAAAAATCGAAGAAATAGTAAGTCGTAAAACCTAGAATAAAGATTGAAAAGGAGCGGATGTTTTTACTCATGTCTGTTAAATTTTGAGCAAAAATGTGGCTTTAAATCTATGTTTTCAACTTAATGTGATGAATGACAAAGAATAGTGACGAATGACAAAATGAAGAATACTACTGTTGCAATTGAGGAATAATGGAAGGAATAAAACTTCTTGAAACCGGAATTTCAAAGTCTATTTCCGGAAGAATTAATTTATAGTCCTGAGCATTTCCTTTGAGATTTTTTACCCTTCTAAGATTAACTATATAAGAACGGTGGCATTTTTTGACAGAATCAGTTTCGATTTGTTGTAAAGCATTGGAAAAGCTTATTCTGATTACTGTTTTTTTTAAGCTGTTATTCTCTAAAAAGTAAAACGTACAGTAGTTTTCCATGGACTGAACGCAAAGAAAATCCTTTTCATTGATGCTAAGTTCTGTATTCTGAGCTGATATTTTTAACAAATTTTGTTGTTGTTCAGGATCCAAAACGGGAAGATGTTGAGAAATATCGTGGGCTTTCTTTTCACGAATGTTTTTTAAATAGATGTACCGCGATAAAATATAAATGATTGAAATGGGAATTCCGACTGCCAAAGAATACAGGAACATATAAAAATAATTGCCCAGATCAAGTTCTACATGGCTTAAGAATAACGAATTGTAAAAGTAGGATAGAACAGAGCCGAGAAATAAGATGAAAATTATTTTTAAAAGTTCTGCACCAATATTCCAGTTGCTAAAACGGGAAGTTATAAGATTAGCAATGAAAAATGCAGTTCCAAAAATAATGCAATAGGGGAAAAGTAATAAAAACTTATAGGGATGGTGAAAGCTTTCCGTACCAAAGGGCTGGAAAATAATCAGAAACAAATAGACAGCAATTCCTGCTCCCAGTGAAGAAACGAAAATTTCTTTGAAAGATTCGGATTTGGGGTAAGGATATGATGCAAAAGAAAACATAAAACCAGGATTTAGCTTTCTGATGGTTCAATAAAGTTGCCGTTGTCAATAAGACTTTGAGGCAGGTCTTTTTTGTTTTTGATTCCTAATGACTTCAGTTTTTGAGTCTGGATCACAAGGTTGTCATTTCCCGTATGTAATTGCTTGTAGGCATCATTGAATACATTTTTTGCTTGATCCAGATTTTTCCCTACTTTTTCTAAGTTGTCTACAAAACCCACAAATTTATCATAGAGTTTAGCTCCTCGTTCGGCAATCTCCATAGAATTTCTGTTTTGATATTCGCGTTTCCAAAGATCGGCAATTAGCTTAAGAGAGGTAATCAGGTTACTTGGGTTCAGTAAAAGGATTCTTCTTTCATAAGCATAATTCCAAAGATTCTGGTCTGCCTGCATTGCGGCAATATAAGCGGGTTCACTCGGAATAAACATCATCACGAAATCCATGGATTTGTCATAGTCATCATAGGCTTTTTGACTAAGTTGTGAAATGTGGTTTTTGATAGAGCCAAGGTGCTGGCTTAGCTTGATGGCATACACATCAGGATCGGTTTCATCTACCAATTCTGTAAAAGCAGTCAGAGAAACTTTAGAATCGATGATGACATTTCTTTCATCCGGATATTTTATAACGGCATCCGGGCGCATTTTCTTTCCGGAGAATTCTGAGAATAAAGCATTGTTGTCTTCATCGCGCAATTCATGTTCAAGGAAATATTCTCTTCCTTTTACGAGTCCGGATTTTTCAAGGATACTTTCCAGAATCATCTCACCCCAATTTCCTTGGGTTTTACTTTCGCCTTTCAGTGCACGGGTCAGTTTTTTTGCATCATCAGAAATCTGCTGGTTCAGTTCTGCCAGTTCTTTCACTTTTTCTGCAAGAGAGAAACGTTCTTTATTTTCCTTTTCGTAAGCTTCATTGACTTTGTTTTTTAAATCAGCTATTTTCTCCTGAAAAGGCTCAAGGATATTTTTTAAATTATTTTGATTTAAAGTGGTAAACTTTTCTGTTTTTTCTTCTAAAATTTTATTGGCAAGGTTTTCAAACTGAAGTTTAGAATCTTCCTGAATCTTAACAATTTCTTCTTTCTGGGTATCAAGAGAGTTTTGGAGACCTTCATTTTTGGCAGAAAGCTCAGAGTTTTTAGCAAAAAGAGTCTGTTTTTCAAGAATATGGGTGTCTATCTGAGAGGTCTGTCTCTGATGGGTTTGTTTTAACTCTTGAAACTGAGTATTTAACGATGAATATTCGGCGGAGATTTTAGAGAATTCATTTTTCAGATCATCCAGAAGATCCTGTTGCAGCATGTTGGCTTCTTTCTCTTTACTGATAGTCTGATTAAGTTCCTGAATCTTCAGGTTTGAATTGTCAAGATCAGACTGGGTTTTTATAGATAAGGTGTTCAGCGTATCATAAGAATTCCTTGAAACCATTGATGATTTCAACGCAAAATATAGGATTACCGCACCAAGGATAATACCTGCAAACAGCCCAATAATTAAATATATCATCTCCATCTTCCAAAATTATGAAAAAAGGCTGGAAGTTACCTCTCTCTTCCTTCTTCCAGATTCCTTTCTGAACAAGATTACTTATATTTATAGGAAATTTCAGAGACTTATGAATATTTTGTTGGTAGAAGATGATCAAAGAATCAGCAATTTCCTGATAAAAGGCCTTTCCGAGGCTGGCTACAATATGACCCTTGCAGATTCCGGAGAAAAAGCGCGTGACCTTATTCATATCTATGATTTTGATATTATTTTGATGGATATTATGCTTCCCGGATTGGATGGGATGCAGCTTACTCAAATTATCAGATTTAAAGGAAATTATACTCCGATTTTGGTTTTAAGTGCATTGAACAGCCCTGATGATAAGATCAAAATGCTGGATATGGGAGCTGATGATTATTTATCAAAACCTTTTCACTTTGAAGAACTGATTTCTAGGATTAAAGCCTTAACCAGAAGAAATAAAATGAGCTACCAGAAAGAAGACCAATATTTATCATGTGGAAATATTACAATTGATACCGATCTTCATAAAGTAACTCAGAACGATAAAGAAATAGAATTTTCTCCTACGGAATACAAACTTTTTACTTTCCTGATGGAGAATAAAAATAAAGTGCTGAGCAGAACTCAGATTTTACATAAGGTTTGGGGAATTGATTTTGATAATACAACGAATGTAGTGGATGTTTATATTTCCTACGTCCGTAATAAGATTGATGAAACGGAACAGAAAATTATTCATACGGTAAAAGGAACCGGCTATTTGATCAAAGACTGAAAATGACGCTCAGAAACAGATTTACCCTTATTTCAAGCCTCTCATTTGGCATCGTTTCTATCATCACATCAGCGGTGATATTCTTTGCCTATTATGACAGCACCAAGATTTTTTATTTTGAAAAACTTCGGAATGCGGCTCTTATTTCTGCTATTTATTATCTCGAAAAAGATGAGCTTCCGAAAGACCGGCATGCCCAGATCAAAAATGAATACAATCATCTGATTCAAAATAACAAAGTAGCGGTTTACAATCAGAATAACGAAGTGACTTTTGGACATAATCTGAATGACAAGAATATAAAACTTTCCCATTTACAGGCTGTCCGCAATAATAAAGGAATACAGTTCATGTCTGATAATCAATTCTACTATGGAATTTTTTATCCGGATAATCAGGGAGATTTTGTGGTTTTTGTAAAATCATCAAATGATTCATTTCAGTCGCAGATCCTGAGATTGGCTATTATCATGCTTTCTGTATTGCTGATCGGGCTTTTGGCAATTTATTTTTTGAGTAGATACCTTTCCAAGGTGGTTTATAAGCCTATCTCTAATGTTGTGGAACGTATTAATAAAGTGGATTATAATAATATTTCCACAGCCATTACTTCCACTAATACCAATGATGAGATTGAAGATCTTATAAAATCCTATAATAAATTGCTGGGAAGAATTTCTGAAAATGTACTCTTACAGCAGAACTTTATCAACTATGTTTCTCATGAATTTAAAACACCTTTAGCCGCTATTTCCGGAAATTTGGAAGTCTTCGCCCAAAAAGACCGCACGCCGGAAGAATATAAGGAAGTGGCCAAAGAGTCATTGGAAAACGTATATGAGATTGAAAATATCCTCAACAACCTTCTGCTGATGTCCGGAATGACAAAATTAGAATCTTCTCACAAACCTATGAGAATGGATGAGCTGATCTGGAAGATTTATGAGAAATTAGAACCTAAAGCAAAAGAGAGCCATTCATCCATTAAAATACAGCTTGAGGTAACAAAACCTTCTTTGCTGGAATTTCCCGGTAACGAAACACTGCTATACTTAGCATTATATAATATTGTTGAAAACGCCATCAAATATTCTTACGATAAACCTATCGTGATTACATTATCAGAAAAAAACAATCAATTGTATATTGAGGTCAGAGATCAAGGAAGAGGAATTCCGTCAGATGATCTTATAAAAATATCAGAGACTTTTTACAGAGGGAAAAATGTTGATACCGTGAAAGGCAGCGGTATTGGTTTATCCCTTTCAAAAAGCATTTTTGATCATCATCATATTGTAATGAAAATTGATTCTGTTGTAAATGTTGGAACCAATGTTCTCCTTGAATTTCCGGCTCATTCCTGATTGTGTTATTCGTGAAAATATTCGTGTTTTTAAAAGTTCTAATCAAACTCTAATGTTGAACTAACCGAATTTTAATTTTGTTTGAAATTCCCTCTAATATTAGACAAATAGCTTTGTGGTCTTAAAATAAGAGACCTTGAAGAAACTATTTTTTACACTATTTTATATTCATTGTTTCAGTTTCTTTTCAGCACAGATTTCAGATACCCTGAAAATTGGCAGAAAGGAAGCTGAGACTATCTTTTTGGCTAAAAACCTGGACCTCATTGTCCAAAAGCTTGAAATTTCACAAGCCGAGGCAAGAGCTGTTCAGGCTAAATACTGGCCTAATCCCAAATTAAGTATCAGTGAAGTGAATCTATGGAGAACTTATGACATAGAAGAACAACCTGCTCTTATCGGAAACTGGGGAAAAAATACCCAGATTTCTGCCGAGATCGAACAGGTAATTCAGACTGCTGGTAAAAGAAGGAAAAATATTGAACTCCAGAAAATAGAAGTGGAAGGAGAAAAGTATGAATTACAGGAAGTTCTGCGTGAGCTTAAAAAAACACTCAGAAATACTATTACCGATATTCTTTACAATCAGGAACAGCAGAAAATTTATCAGGGACAGATTGCTTCTATTGAGAAATTAACAAAATCCTATAATAATCAATTAAGTCTTGGAAACATCAGTAAAGCTGAATATGTCCGTCTGAAAGCACAGGAAATTGAATTCAAAAAGAAACTGATTTCATTAAAACAGGAAATCGAAGATCAGCAGGTAGAGCTCAAAGCCTTATTGATGCTGCCTTCTCAATCTTATCTGATTATAACAGATTCATTTGTGATGCCTGAAAAACAACTTTCTGAGCTGGAAGTGAACCAATGGATAGACAGGGCAAAAGAAAACCGCCCCGATATTATGATCTCAAAAAATAAAGAGAAACACGCTGCGAAAAACTTGGAAATTCAAAATGCAATGAAAACTCCTGATATTGCTGTTTCTATTGGATATGACCGCGGAGGAAATATTATGAAAGACTTTATAGGATTAGGTGTTTCTATGGATCTACCCATTTTCGATCGCAACAAAGGGAATATTCAGGAAGCTAAGCTTGAGATTGAGAAAAGCAAACTGGAAACCCGAAAAAATATGCTGAAATCCGAGAACGAAATTGTCTCTGTTTTCAGAAATTATATCAGAACACAGCAAGTTTCAGAAGAGATTGATGGAGATTATGAATCTACACTGGATGGTTTATTGGTCAGCCATGAGAAAAACTTCAGACTAAGAAATATCAGCATGCTGGAATACATGGATTTTCTGGATACCTACATCGGAAATAAAATGATCATCCTGGATACTAAAAAAGAATTGAATCAATATTATGAAAACCTGCAATATGTTGTAGGACAAGATTTATAAGATATGAACAAAAATATTACCCAATACATTGCTGCAGCTTACCTGTCTGCCCTCATGATTTTTACAGGCTGTGCCGGAGAACAGGAAAATAAAGAAGCTGAAAAAGGCTACTGCATCAGCAAAGAGCTTAAGAAAGATATTAAACTGGCCAAAGCAGAAATGCTTACCATAGAGGAAAGTATCACCCTTACCGGAGAAGTGGAAAGCAATTCGGACAAAACGGTTCCTTTCGTAAGTCTTGTGGACGGAGTGGTGATTGATACCTATTTCTCACTTGGTGATTACGTGAAAAAAGGGCAAACGTTGGCAAGTGTAAAAAGTACCGCTGTGAATGAAATGCAGGATGATACCCAAACTTTGCAGGCTCAGCTGGCCGTTGCGAAAAGAAAGTTATCTTCTGTAGAAGCCATGTATAAAGATGATATTGCCTCGCAGAAAGATTTGCAGGAAGCTCGCTCCGAAGTGGCTATATTACAATCCAATATTTCCAAGACACATAAAAATATGCAGTTGTATTCAGCGGGAGGGAATACGATTCAGATAAAAGCTCCGGCAGACGGATATGTTATTTCAAAGAATATTTCCAAAGGAATGCCAGTTACCGCAGGAGGAGATCAGCTGTTTACCATTTCCAATCTGGATAAAGTATGGGTTATGGCGAATGTCTACGCAACCAACATGAGACATGTGTATGTCGATCAGCCTGTAGTAGTAAAAACACTTGCTTATCCTGATGACAGTTTCTCTGGAAAAATCAATAATATCTCTCAGGTTTTTAATGAAAATGAAAGAGTGCTGAAGGCTAAAATCATTATGGATAATAACGGAATGAAGCTAAGACCGGGAATGTCCGCAGATGTTGTATTACCGATCAATTCACAAAACAAAAGTGCATTGGCAATTCCTGCAAAAGCATTAATCTTTGATAACAACCAAAGCTATGTAGTGGTTTATAAAAAAGACTGTGAACTTGAGATCAGACCTGTAACGGAAATCGCATCCAACAGCCAGTATATTTATGTAGAAGGTAATTTAAAACCAGGTGAAAACGTCATTGCTTCCAACGGACTGCTGATTTATGAAAACCTGAAAAACCAATTAAATAATTCCACGAAGTAATGCGAAAATTTGTACAGAATATAGTTTCCTTCTCTTTAAAAAACTCACTGATCGTTCTTTTGGGAACTTTTCTTTTGCTGGCAGGAGGAATCTATTCCTACATGCATACTCCCATTGAAGCATTTCCGGATGTTACCAATACAAGAGTGAGAGTCATTACCCAATGGCCGGGAAGAAGTGCTGAGGAAATAGAAAAATTTGTCACATTACCGATTTCCAAAGAAATGAATGCCATCCCGAATAAAACCTCGGTACGTTCTATTTCCTTATTCGGATTGTCTGTGGTTACTGTGATTTTTGATGATCATGTGAATGATTTTTATGCACAACAATATGCTTCCAATAAATTAGGAAATGTAAACCTCCCCGCCGGAGCAGAGTATAGTATTGAGCCTCCTTCCGGTGCTACAGGTGAAATTTACAGGTATATTATCAAAAGTAAACTTCCCATCAAAGAAGTAACAGCCATTCAGGATTGGGTGGTAGAAAGAGAATTGCTTGCTGTTCCGGGTGTAGCTGATGTGGTGAGTTTTGGTGGAGAAGAAAAGACCTATGAAATAAAAATTAATCCTACGGAACTACACAATTATGACCTTTCCCCCCTGGATGTGTATGAAGCGGTTTCGAAGAGTAATATCAATGTAGGAGGAGATGTAGTGGCAAAGGGTGATCAGGCTTATGTAGTGCGGGGGATCGGTCTTTTAGAGAAAAAAGAAGATATTGAGAATATTCAGATCGAAGTTAAAGGTTCTACCCCTATTTTGGTAAAACATGTTGCGGAAGTAAAAGTTTCAGCGAAACCAAGATTAGGGCAAGTAGGATACAACAAAGAAAATGATGTTGTAGAAGGAATTGTAATCATGCTTCGAGGTGAAAACCCAAGTGAAGTCATTGCAAGACTGAAAGACAGAATACAAGAACTTAACGGGGGAGAGCTTCCCGGTGATGTGCAGATTGTTCCGATCATCGACCGTACAGAGCTTGTGAATACTACGGTTCATACCGTTTCCAAAAACCTTATTGAAGGGGTTATTCTCGTTTCCATTATTGTATTTATTTTTCTTTACAACTGGAGAACAACTTTCATTGTAGCATCAGTGATTCCGTTAGCTTTCCTGTTTGCTATTATTATGTTGAAAATTCAAGGGTTGCCAGCCAACCTGATCTCCATGGGAGCTTTGGATTTCGGACTGCTTCTGGAGGGAACGCTGGTCATTGTAGAACATGTCTTCGTCGCCCTTGAACTTAAAGCCAGGGCAATAGGAGTGAGGAGGTTCAATAAAATTTCAAAATTGGGAATCATCAAGAAAAGTGCAGGCAGTGTGGCAAGTTATATTTTCTTTGCCCTGCTGATTCTGATCGTTGCCCTGATGCCAATTTTCTCTTTCCAGAAAGTAGAAGGAAAAATGTTCTCACCATTAGCATTTACATTGGGATATGCATTATTAGGATCATTAATTTTAAGCTTGACCTACGTTCCGGCAATGTGTAAGCTTTTGCTGACGAAAAATATTGAAGAGAAAGAAAACTTTATTTCAAGATTCTTCAGAGTCAATATTTACAGAATTTATGAGTTCAGTGACCGTCACAAAAAAGGATTTATCATTGGCTTCGTTGCCTTGCTTGCCATTTGTGGATGGAGATTCTCCAATTACGGATCTGAATTTTTACCAAAATTAAACGAAGGTGCAATCTACGTAAGGGCAACCCTTCCAAACAGTGTCAATCTGGATGAATCTGTACGATTAACCAAAGAGATGAAGGAGATCCTTATGAAATATGATGAAGTGAAATTTGTCATGACCCAGACCGGCCGGCCGAATGACGGAACAGATCCCACCGGATTTTTTAATATTGAATTTAATATCCAGCTCAAGCCGGAAAATGAATGGAAGAAAAAAATATCCAAAGAAGAACTTCTGGAAGAAATGAGAGTTTCCCTTGAGAGATTTCCGGGAATCAATTTTGGATTCAGCCAGCCGATACAGGATAATGTAGAAGAATATGTAGCAGGAGTAAAAGCTCCATTGGTGATTAAGATTTTTGGAAATGATCTTTTCGAACTTGAAAATTATGCCAATAAAGTAGCCAATTCCATCAGAACCGTTCCGGGAATATCAGATGTGAATGTTTTCAAAAATATTGGGCTTCCGGAATTGAGAATCCAGCTCCATGATTCTAAAATGGCAAAATATGGTGTTTCCACAGCAGATGCACAAGCTGTTATTGAAATGACCATCGGAGGACAGGCTGCCACGAAGTTTTACGAAGAAGAAAGAATGTTCGACGTAATGCTTAGGTTTGAAAAACAATACAGGGACACTCCTGAAAAGATGGGAAATATTCTCATCCCGACTCAGGATAATAAAAAAGTTCCGCTGAAAGAAATTGCAACCATTGATTATCATACCGGGCCATCATTTATTTACCGTGAAGGAAACAGCAGATACATCGGTGTTGGGTTTAATATCGAAGGACGTGACTTAGGAAGTACCATTCAGGAAGCCAAAGCGAAAGTAGATAAAGAAGTAAAACTTCCGAAAAATCATAAAATGACTTGGGCCGGAGAATTTGAAAGTAAAGAAAGAGCTGCAAAACAACTGGCAATGGTAGTACCAATTTCTTTAGTTCTTATTCTGATGCTGTTGTATTTCAACTTTGGAAACATAAAAGACACGCTGATTTCTTCTATTACACTGGCATTTGCGTTCATCGGAGGATTTTTATCCCTTTGGTTTACGGGAACCATCTTCGGAATTTCAGCAGGAATCGGTTTTATCATCCTTTTCGGAGTAGCAACCATAGACGGTATCGTTCTGATCGGAGTAATGAAAGAGAACCTGCAAAACAGAATGTCGCTCAAAGAATCTATTTCTTTAGGAGTGAAAAGCAGAATCCGTCCGGTGGTAATGATCGCGCTGATGGGATCTATGGGACTTCTTCCGGCAGCGATGTCAAACGGAATGGGCTCTGAAATTCAGAAACCTTTAGCCATTATGATTGTAGGCGGGCTGATCGTCTGTATGCTGCTGTCATTTACAATACTGCCAATCATTTTCCATTATGCCTACCGAAAAAAGCATAAGGAAGCAATATAGTTTCTTTTATTTTGTTCATTATGAGGCCGGGATCCGTGAGGAAGATCCCGGCCTTTTTGTTACGTATTCTTTGTAGACTCCAAAATCTCAATATTTTTTACCACATCACCGCTTTCACAATTTTTAAGTTCTTTTAAAAGAGCGGGAGTGAGGATTTTTGGGCTCAGAATTTGGGTAGCAACTTTTGCGGCAGCATAATCTACAATGCCAATAACGGATTCTCTCAGGAAATTCGGTGTGTTGGATGCAATCACTGCTGTTGCCCAGGAAGTGTCTCTTGCTTTGGAAATAGCAAAATCAAGTACAGCATTATCCTTTCCGTTAGAGAGTTTATCAATAAGATCTACAGGATAACAGATTTTATTCAGAGAATCCTGCACATTCTGATTGATGGAAGCAATGACATTATTAATGTTCTCGAAATCTTTTTTCAATGGATTGATCTTCCGGTAAGGCATTATAGTGGCAGCCGAAATTCCCAGATCCAGATTGATGTGAGCATTCATACCCAAAAATATATGCTGCAATATCAATAAATTCTTGTTTTTAGCAGCTTCAAAAGCAGTATACCAAGAGTTGGTGCATCTTTTTCCTTTGCTGTAGCTTTCCCATGCCTGAAGATACCTTTGTGCGAAAGCAATGTCAAGAGATGTCATTCTGGGATTGTCTTCAAATTTTTTCTGCTGGATTCCTTTCAGAACCTGTGCTGTCATAATTCTATAAGTACAGGCAAAATATCCTGCAGGACTCTTGCTTTCTTTGCACCAGATAATAATTTCATCCAGTTTTTTCAGAACTTCCTCAATGGTTTTCATGATAGTTTTTTGTTTACTTAAAGATACTAAAAAAGTGAGCCGGAAAGCTCACTTTATGTATTGTTCGTTCAGATTATGGAGTGAAGATAATCGGATCTGGGAAGGGTTCAAGAATAAGTGGCTTGCACATGGCAGCCGGTTGGCAGGTTCCTCCCATGCATATAAAATTAGTCATCGTGGTAGTGCCGTCTGGACATCTGATCATGCCTTCACCATGGCATCCTCCGGGACATTCTGCCGGATACAGTGTTCCTCCGAATACATCTTTCAGCTCTGTTCTTGAAAGTTTTGTAATGTTTAATCTTTTCATGAAATTAATTTTTAATTATGGTGTTGGTTTATTGTAACTCGCTCACAATTAATTAGATATGGCGAATTGTTGTTTAGCTAAAATAATTAAATCAATTCATTAAAACAAGAAATATTATTAAAATTTTTATATAATTCATGGATAATTGATTGAAATATAGAAGTTTTAAAAATAAATTGTATATTTATTTCCAGACAAAGAGAAATAATAAAGAGGAATCCGAAAATCTTAAGAGTAGGAAATCAAATTAAACTAAATTAATCATGAAAAATTTAAAAAGCTTAAACAGAAAAGAGCTAAAAACTGTTTTAGGTGGTGCAGCATTAGTCTGTGAAACACCTGTTGATGGAGGATGTCCTGCGGGATACATATTCTGCAGCAATCCTTATTGCTGTTATCCACCAAGAAAACCGTATATTTGTTTTGATTAATAAAAAAATCCCTCAACTGAGGGATTTCTTATTTCTTAATGATTTTCTTTTGAGATTTCATCATGATGTTTGAGATACAAAGGCAGTGCTGCTGAACCATACCAAGGGAAAATTTCATAACTAAAGACTCCAGCTTGTACAGCGGGATCTGTTTTTACCCATTGCTCAGCTTCTTCCTTAGACTTGGTATTGAAAATAAACATGCCACGGTAGTTTTCTTTATTCTTTTCAAGAAAAGGTCCGGCTACAACAATTTTACCTTCATCTGCCAGCTTACCGATATTGGTCATGTGGCCTTTCATAAGTTCACCCATTTTAGCTTTGTCTTCAATCTTAGCAGAACCTGTCGTCAGCATGACAATAGTATAGGGTTTCATTCCATATTGATCAGCTCCTAAAGAAGTGGCCAGTTCCTGGTTATATTTAGGTTTTTCAGCTTTCTTTTCTTGAGCAAAGGACAGTGCTGATATAAGGAGGGATACCGTTAGTAATGTTCTTGATTTCATCTTGTTTTATTTTGATAAATATACCAAAACCTTATCGATTTCTGAAAACTAAATTTCAATAATGGTATGATAAAAAAAACTCGATGATGACGAGATTATATAATTGTTCTGATAAGATTACTAATCTTTAATTCTTAAAAATTCTTTGGCTAATTCAATCATTTTTGGGTCTCCGGTGTATTTACCGTGTTCATCAGAAAGTTTTACCGTAGGAATCCATTCTTTATTGGTAGCCTGCACACCGATAAGCTTCATCACGATATTCATTGGTTTCAATCCTACATCATTCGTAAGGTTGGTTCCAATTCCGAATGAGATCCCAATTTTTCCTCTGCAGTAATTGGTAATTTCTTCTACTTTCTCAAGATTTAATGCATCTGAGAAAATAATATATTTAAACATCGGATTGATGCCGTTTCTTTGATAGTGGGCTATTGTTTTATCGGCAAATTCTAAAGCATCACCACTATCATGACGTACACCGTCAAAAAGTTTCGCGAATTTTTTATCAAACTGCTGGAAGAACACATCCGTAGTATAAGTATCAGACAGTGCCACTCCAAGATCACCTCTGTATACATCTACCCAATGTTCCAGAGCCATTTCATTAGCCATCTTGAATCCATATTCAGCAGCATGGAACATAAACCATTCATGAGCGTGTGTTCCGATTGGCTTTACCCCGTATTTCATGGCGAAATGAACATTTGAACTTCCGATAAAAGTAGATTCTTTTTTCTGTGTTAAAGCTTCCATCACCAGATTCTGTACCTTATAAGAATGTCTTCTTCTTGTTCCGAACTCGGCAAACGTTACCCCAAGCCTGGCTAATGAGTCTGCTTTTTCAAGGGTCTTGCTCATTACTACTTCATTGGAATCTCTTTCCATGTGGTTCATTTCATAATGCAGCTCACTAATCAGTGCCAGCAATGGAACCTCCCAAAGAATTGTTCTGTACCAAAGCCCTTCCACAGTAACGGAAAGGTCTCCTCCTTCCTGATGAATTTTTACTTCAGATGGATCATAATGATAGCCTTCTAAAAAATCAAGATAAGGAAGATCTATATAAGGACATGTTCTTGCCATGAACTTTTTTTCGTCTTTCGTAAGTTTAAGTTCAGCCATTTTATTAACAGCTTCTCTTAAAGCAACATCAAATCCTTCCGGAAAGTAGTGTTTTCCCCTGTTGATAAATTCGTATTTTACAATAGAACTTGGGAATAGCTTTACCACAGCATTCTGCATGGTTATTTTATAAAAATCATTATCGAGGATAGAGTTCAATCTTACGTTGCTCATAATATGTGTAATTTTAACGCAAATATAAAAATAAAAAATAAAATCGCTTAAATGTAAGGCGATTTTTTTGAAATATTTCCATGCTTGGGATGATGTTATTTTCCAATATAAGAATTATACATCCAAACCTCTTTTACCTGCTCGGAATATGGTCGCTCCTTTGATAATTTAACCCATGCATAATTTTACAGTGATATTTTGAATGGTAAGGGTACGAAAATTATTGTCGAGTATTGAGTTAAAGGTTATTACAGCCATTTTTTTGTAATAAAATTTAAAAATTTAATTTTGTTCTATATATTTAGGCAGTAAAATGAAAAAGTACGGATTTATAAGTGTTTTTGTTTTTCTATTAAGCTATTTTTTTTACTTAGTTTCGGAGATTCTTTCTTTGCCAAAAGGTGTAGGCTATTTTTATCCTGTTGATGATGTTTATATTCATTTGGAGGTGGCAAAAAATATAGCTGATCAATTTTTATTTTCTATCAACTCCAATTCATTTGATCCGGCATCTTCATCTATTTTATATAGTTTTTTTTTGAGCCTTTTAATAAAAGTTTTTGGGGATTCATCTTATTATCCTTTGTTTATTAATCTTATGTTTGGGGTTTTAGCAAGTTTTTACGCGATCAATTTTGTTGTCCATCAATATGGAAAGAAGTTTGCTTTGTTTTTTGCTCTTCTATTGCAGCCATTAGCAATGATTTATCTTTCCTCTATATTAGGAATGGAGCATACCATTCATATATTTCTAATAGTTCTTTTTTTTATTTTTTATAATAAATTAGTTTCAGGAAATTTGAAGGCTTTCTCGCATGTATTAATCGTTGTTTTTTTTCTCGGTGCTGTAAGATTTGAAAGTGTGTTCTTTATTTCTGCTGTTATTTTTGTTTTTATAGGTCAGAAGAAATTTAGACAAGGCTTGTTGATTGGTCTAGTCGGATTTTTCCCCATAATTATGTATGGACTATATTCTCTTCTTATGGGAGGATTGTTTTTCCCCAATTCCGTACTTGTCAAAAGTAATTTTCATGTTTCAGATGTAGAAAGCTTGATAACAATGTTGAAAAGTAAGTTTTTGAGTATAGATTATATCAAATATTTACTTCCTTTCAGTGTATTTTACTTTATGTATGCTTTTTCCAGATATAGAAATGTAAAACTTCAAAGAGTTCTTGAAATGGAATCATTGCCAATCATAATTTTGCTTACTTCCTATGGACAGCTCATTTTTGGAATAATGACATTTAGATATGAAAATTATCTGATGATGGCCTATCTTTTTATTGGAGTTAAAATTTGTGATTTTTATTTTAAAACTTCGGTTTTCTCTATTCCTAAGCTTTTTGCTGTTTTATTTATTGGTTACTCAGTAATTTTCGGACTATTCAAAGTGTACTGGTATCATCCGGTTTTATATATTGATTCTAAAAATCTTTACTACAATCAATATAAGCTCGCACAGTTTTTAAAAAAGTACTATCATTCTGAAACAATTGTAGCCAATGATATTGGCGCAATTACCTATTTTACAAATATTGAAGTTTTAGATATGTATGGATTGGGAAGTACAGATGTTGCAAAATACAAATATAAAAACCCTGATGGGAATAATTTTTCCTATTTTATGGGGGAATTAAGTCACCGTAAAAATGCGCGAATTGCTGTAATATATCCAGAATGGTTTGGGAAACAAATTCCCCAAAATTGGGTTTTGGTGGGAAAATGGAAAATGAGTGATTTCAGAAATCCTCATATAAGGTATGTCAATTTTTATGCTGTTACAAAAAGTGACATACCCTATTTAAGGAAAAGTTTAGAAGAGTTTAAATATAATTACTTCCCAAGATAAGAATTATACATCCAAACTTCTTTTTCCTGCTCGGTAATATAGTCGCTCATTTGCGAATTTGTACCTTCATCTCCTGCTTCATCAGTAATATCTAAAAGTTCTCTCTGAAGATCAATTACGACTTTGAATGAACTTAGAATCTGCTCAACACTTTTCGTTCCGTCAGTAACTTCTTTACTTTCTTTAATAGTTGCTACTTTTAGATAGTCCGAATAGTTGTGTGCAGGAATTGCTCCTAACGTAAGGATTCTTTCTGCAATTTCATCAATCTTTAATACAAGGCTGTTATACAATTCCTCAAACTTCGGATGAAGGGTAAAGAATTGCTCTCCTTTGATATTCCAGTGTGAACCTCTTGTGTTCTGATAGAATACAGAATAGTTAGCCAACAGTACATTTAATTTTTCTGAAATCTTTTTGCAATCGGCTTCTTTAAGGCCAATGATACTAGCATTTTTCATATGTATATATTTATTTTTTTAAGATGAGATACAATCACTGCTTCAATTGGGTGGTATAAGAAGACTTTGTTATAGTGATTGATAAGTTTATCATTTTGTATCTCCCAAATTTACGAAATATCGTGCCGAACTCCCCTGATTATTAATAGATCATAACTATAAGAAAGTTTTTAAATATAGTTTGGATATATCAGATGAGGTGCTGTGAATCTGTTTTTAAATGAAAAATTTTATAGTAAGATAAATTTCATAATTATTTAATACTCTTTTTTAAAAGCTAAAATTCTTTTTTCCTGTTCTCTTTTCCTTTTATATATTATGTTTCTTCGATGATCATATTGAAACGCGCTGTATTTTACTGTAAGTATTTGATTTTAATTTTTATATAAGTGTTTGCAGATTAAAAAAATATTACTATTTTTGCACCCTAAAATAAAAAGCAATTAAATGCCTACTATTCAACAATTAGTAAGAAAAGGAAGAGCCACGCTTGCCAAGAAGAGCAAATCGGCTGCCCTAGATTCTTGTCCACAAAGACGTGGTGTATGTACGAGAGTATATACTACTACACCTAAGAAACCAAACTCTGCACTTAGAAAAGTTGCAAGGGTAAGACTTTCTAACGGTAAAGAAGTTAACGCCTATATCCCGGGCGAAGGACACAATCTTCAGGAGCACTCGATAGTATTGGTTAGAGGCGGAAGGGTGAAAGACCTACCGGGAGTACGTTACCACATCGTAAGAGGTGCATTAGACACTGCAGGTGTAAATGGAAGAACACAGAGAAGATCTAAGTACGGAGCTAAGAGACCTAAACCAGGACAAGCAGCTGCTGCTCCTGCAAAAGGAAAGAAAAAATAATCATTAAATAAGGTACAAAAGCAATGAGAAAGACAAAAGCGAAAAAAAGACCGTTGTTACCAGATCCGAAATTTAATGATCAATTGGTAACGAGATTCGTAAACAACTTAATGCTTGACGGTAAGAAGTCAATCGCATTCAAAATTTTCTATGATGCATTAGATATCGTAGAAACTAAAAAAGGAGAAACTGAAAAAACTGCACTTGAAATCTGGAAAGATGCACTTACAAATGTAATGCCTCACGTAGAAGTACGTTCTAGAAGAGTAGGTGGAGCTAACTTTCAGATTCCAATGCCAATCAGAGCTGATAGAAAAATTTCTATGGCAATGAAATGGTTAATTAGCTACTCTAAAAAGAGAAATGATAAGTCTATGGCTTTGAAATTAGCTAATGAAGTAGTAGCTGCTTCAAGAGAAGAAGGTGCTGCTTTCAAAAAGAAATCTGATACTCACAAAATGGCGGAAGCTAACAAAGCTTTCTCACACTTTAAATTCTAATTAGAAATGAGTAGAGATCTTAAATTTACAAGAAATATTGGTATTGCCGCTCACATTGATGCTGGTAAAACTACTACTACAGAAAGAATCTTATTCTATACAGGTGTAAACCATAAAATTGGAGAAGTTCACGATGGTGCTTCTACAATGGACTGGATGGAGCAGGAAGCAGAAAGAGGTATTACTATTACTTCTGCTGCAACTACTTGTTCTTGGAACTTTCCAACTGATCAAGGAAAACCTGTTGCAGACACTAAACCTTACCACTTCAACATTATCGATACACCGGGACACGTTGACTTCACTGTAGAAGTAAACAGATCTTTAAGAGTATTAGATGGATTGGTATTCTTATTCTCAGCAGTAGATGGAGTAGAGCCTCAGTCTGAAACAAACTGGAGACTTGCTGACAACTACAAAGTTGCTAGAATGGGATTCGTAAACAAAATGGACAGACAAGGTGCTGACTTCCTTAACGTGGTAAACCAGGTTAAAGACATGTTAGGATCTAACGCAGTTCCAATCGTTTTACCAATCGGTGCTGAAGAAGATTTCAAAGGTGTTGTTGACTTAATTAAAAACAGAGCTATCATCTGGGATGAAGCAGGACAAGGAGCTACTTTCGAAGTAGTGCCAATTCCTGAAGACATGAAAGCTGAAGTTCTTGAATATAGAGAGAAATTAGTAGAAGCTGTAGCTGACTACGATGAGACTTTGATGGAGAAATTCTTCGAAGATCCAGATTCAATCTCTGAAGAAGAAATCAACGAAGCTCTTAGAAAAGCTACTATCGATTTATCTATTATCCCAATGACTTGTGGTTCTTCATTTAAGAATAAAGGAGTACAGTTTATGTTGGATGCAGTATGTAAATACTTGCCTTCTCCATTGGATAAAGATGATATCAAAGGTACTGATCCAAGAACAGACGCTGAAATCACAAGAAAACCATCTGTAGATGAGCCTTTCTCTGCATTAGCATTTAAGATTGCTACTGACCCGTTCGTGGGAAGATTAGCATTCTTCAGAGCATACTCTGGAAGACTGGATGCTGGTTCTTATATCTTGAACACTCGTTCAGGTGATAAAGAAAGAATCTCTAGAATCTATCAGATGCACGCTAACAAGCAAAATCCAGTAGAATATATTGAAGCTGGTGATATTGGTGCAGCAGTTGGATTCAAATCTATCAAAACTGGTGATACTATGTGTGATGAGAAAAACCCAATCGTTCTTGAATCGATGGTTTTCCCTGATCCGGTAATTGGTATCGCTGTTGAGCCTAAAACTAAAGCTGACCAGGATAAAATGGGTAACGCTCTAGCTAAATTGGCTGAAGAAGATCCTACGTTTACTGTTAGAACTGACGAAGCTTCTGGACAAACGATTATCTCTGGTATGGGTGAGCTTCACTTGGATATCATTGTTGACCGTATGAAGAGAGAATTCAAAGTTGAAGTAAACCAAGGACAACCTCAGGTAGAGTACAAAGAAAACTTAACAAAAGTTGCTCAACACAGAGAAGTTTACAAAAAACAATCTGGTGGTAAAGGTAAATTTGCTGATATTGTATTTGAACTAGGACCTGCAGACGAAGGTAAAGTTGGTTTAGAATTCATCAATGAGATCAAAGGTGGTAACGTTCCTAGAGAATTTGTTCCTGCAATTGAAAAAGGATTTAAAGCTGCAATGAAGAACGGTCCATTGGCTGGTTTCGAAGTTGAAGGTATTAAAGTTACTCTTAAAGATGGATCTTTCCACGCAGTGGATTCTGATGCTCTTTCATTTGAAATGGCTGCTAAATTAGGATTTAAAGAAGCTGGACGTGCTGCTAAGCCAGTAATTATGGAGCCAATTATGAAACTGGAAGTTGTAACTCCGGAAGAATATATGGGTAACATCATTGGTGACCTTAACAAAAGAAGAGGTACTATCAGTGGTCAGGAAGAGAAAAACGGTGCTGTTGTAATCAAAGGTTCTGTTCCACTTTCTGAAATGTTTGGATACGTAACTACTCTAAGAACACTTTCATCAGGAAGAGCTACTTCTTCTATGGAATTAGAGAAGTACCAGGCTACTCCACAAAACGTTGCTGAAGAAATCATAGCTAAAGCAAAAGGTTAATTTTTAAATTAAAGAAATGTCACAAAGAATCAGAATAAAACTAAAATCTTACGATTACAACTTGGTAGACAAGTCTGCTGAGAAAATCGTAAAAACGGTAAAGGCTACTGGTGCTGTTGTAAACGGTCCAATTCCATTGCCAACGAACAAGAGAATCTTCACAGTGTTGAGATCTCCGCACGTAAACAAGAAAGCAAGAGAGCAGTTCCAACTTTCAGCTCACAAGAGACTAATGGATATCTACTCTTCTTCTTCTAAAACTGTTGATGCTCTAATGAAATTAGAACTTCCTTCAGGTGTAGATGTTGAAATTAAAGTGTGATAAATGCATACTTTGCAATGATTATACAAATCCGTTCCTTTTTAGGGACGGATTTTTTTTGTGCATACTATCTAAAAAACCAAACCAGGATTAAAAACAGATTTGATGATTTACAAATCTGTTTTTTTTACATTGTACTTTCTGTAACCATAAAAAGCCTTGAAGGGATAACTCTTAATGATAGAATAGATCTGTTTAGGGATTCTAAAGAGTCCTTAGGAAGGATTAATGATCTGATATTAATAGTTCTTTTCAAGGTGACATATGTCACTTGTGTTTATTTATTTAGAATGAATAAAAATAATAATTTTGCAGAAAATTATCAGATGAATAAAGTAGTATCCTTTTCTCTGCTATTATTAGGTGGGGTTCTTGCCAATGCGCAGAAAGTAAATGATTCAGTAAAACACAAGAAAATTGAAGAAGTAGAACTGTTTGGTGAAAAAAAGAAACAGCCGCAAGGTCTGGATGCCATTACCAGATTGCCTTTGAAAACCAGAGATCAGATTCAGAGCATTTCAGTAATCTCCCACAAAGCTATTGAAGAACTAGGAGCACTTACAGTCACTGATGTTGCCAAAAACGTTCCGGGGGTAACCTTATTTTCAAGTTATGGAGGAGGAAACGAAAGTATGTCTATCAGAGGATATCGTGGAGTTCCCGTATTGAAAAATGGGGTTCAGCTGGATTCAGACTTCCGTACTGCAGGGATGATCACAGATATGCAGGGAGTAGAAAGTATTCAGGTAATCAAAGGATCTGCTGCTATTGGCCAGGGAATAGGAAATGGTTTGGGATCTGCAGGAGGAGTCATCAACGTTGTAACAAAAAGACCACAGTTTATTGATCAGACGAATGTAGGATTCCGTTACGGAAGCTGGGATTTTTACAGACCTACGGTAGATTTCCAGAGAGTACTGGATTCTCAGGGTAAAGTAGCGGTTAGATTCAATGGGGCATATCAGAATAACAATTCATTCAGAAGCCATGTAAAAGGAGAAAGAATTTATGTAAATCCATCCATTGCTTTCCGTCCTGATGATAAAACATTAATCAATGTGGAAATGGATTATTTGCACGATAAAAGAACACCGGACAGAGGAACCATAAACCTTGCTCCAGGAACTGTTGAAGCATTATATCACATGCCAAAAGGAAAGTTTTTAGGATATACATCTGATTATTCAAAAACGGAAACGTTCAACTTTGCTACTACAATTGTACGTAACCTTACTGATAAATTAAAGGTAAGAGCAGCTTTCGTTAATTCAGTAAGCAATACTGATTCTGAAGCTTCATCTGTATCATTACCGGCGGGTGAAACGAACTATAATATCAGACAACGGACTATTGGAAAATCACAGGGTGAAGATATCAATAAAGTATTACAGTTAGACTTCATCGGAGAGCAAATAAAAACAGGATTTATTAATCATACCTTCCAGGTTGGTTTTGACTGGAGAGAAACAGAAACTTCATCTACAACATATGAAGCATATAAAAACTCAATCGCACCTGGGAACTTAATCACGGCACGTGCTACAAAAATCGGAAATACAACTTACGCTGCTAATCCTCTGGATATTTTTGATGTAGTAAACGGAAGTATCCCGAATCAGCTTCCTGTGAATGTTGTTTACAAAAACCTTGGAAGATCAAATGCTGTTTTGACACCAAGTATTGGGGCGATGGCTCAGGATGTAATGACGATCGGGAAATATGTAAAAGCACATGTAGGACTTCGTTACAGCAGATTAAATGGTTCCACTAATGAATCTGTAGATACATGGAACCCTAATTTCGGATTGATCCTTTCACCACTTCCAAATGTTAATGTATTTGGATCATATACCACTACAACCTCTTTAAGGTCTTCTAATAATTTCCTTTTAGATGGTGGTAGAGTAGGGCCGTCAATGACTAAACAGTGGGAAGCAGGTATTAAATCAGACTGGTTCAATGAGCGTTTAAGATTTAATGTAACCGTATTTGATATTAAAACAGATCATCTTTCTTTTACTATTCTTGACGAAAACTATAACCCTGTTGTGATCAACAAACAAACCATGTATGGTCTTGCAGGAAACCTTAGAAGAAAAGGAGTTGAAGTAGAATTAATCGGAAGAATTCTTCCAAATCTTCAGGTGATGTCAGGTTGGGCTTATCTGGATGCACAATATCAGGACAGCCCGGCTTATATCAATGGTTCAGCACCTATGAATGCTCCTAAGCAAACAGCAAACGGATGGCTGAATTATAAATTCAATAAAGGGACTTTATCAGGTCTTGATGTAGGTGCAGGAATTTATTATGTAGGGAAAAGACCGGTTGATGAATGGACTCAGAAAACATTTACAGCAGGTCACCTGAACAGTGTGAAACCAGGAGATAAACCTTTCGATATGCCGGAATATACTACAGTAGACGCTCAGGTAGGGTATGCTATGAAAAACGGAATGGGAATAAGAATATTCTTTAACAATATCTTTGATAGTGTAGGATATAGTTCTTATTTCAGAGGAGGATACATCGATCAGATTCAGCCTAGAAACTTTGCTGTACAGGTAAACTATAAATTCTAACTTGAAAAAAATATTATGAAAATTACCAGAACAGTATTTTTATCATTGATTGGCATAGCTGGTTTAGCTTCATGCTCCGAAGAACATTTGTCCGAAGAAGAACTGAAAACAGCCAGAGAAAATATTGAAAGACATTACACTGATCCTAAAAGCATATACTCTTGGGGTAACATTTCTCCATGGAAGGATCATTGGAATAATCCTTTTTATACAAAAACCTTTTCACCTGCTCAAATCGGAAAGAGTATCTTAGCAGAAGAAAGACAAAACCTGGAATATCGGTTCTCAGAAAAAATCAAATAAGATAATTTCAAACATTCATATCAATTTTAATTAAAAAAACATTAAGACAGAATTTCTGTTTTAATGTTTTTTTTTATCAGTATTTATTATGTCTGATTCCTGTTAATTTTATACATTTATTATTCTAAAAATAAAGATCATGAGCCATAAAGGGAATAGTTTTTTTGAGAAATTTTCAAACTGGGCTGTAAAATTTACAGGAAGTGCCTATGCTTTTGTTGGGGCTTTTCTTATCGTTTTGGTATGGGCAGTTTCCGGTCCTTTCTTTGACTACTCTGAAACCTGGCAGTTGGTAATTAATACCGGAACGACAATCATTACCTTTTTGATGGTATTTTTGATTCAAAAAGCCCAGAATAAAGACTCAAAAGCAATACAAATCAAATTGAATGAACTTATTGCTGCCCATGAAAAAGCAAGCAACCGAATGGTAGATATTGAAGATCTTACAGAAGCAGAATTGGATCAGCTTCACATCTATTATGAGAAACTGGGTGAACTTGCTAAAAAAGATACAGATATTCATATGTCTCATTCCATTGATGTTGCACAGATAAATCATGATTATAAATATGAGTTTTTTAAAAGAAGACATGAAGAATGGATGCAGAAACAGGAGCAAAGAAAATGATTTTTTATTTCTCATATGTGTTAATTATTTTTTCATAGTTATTTTTTTATCTATTTTTAATTGTTTTTTTTGAGAAATATTTACATTTGTCAAAAAAAATATATGAAAACAAAATTATTTTGTTTGCCTGTGCTGTTTTTAGCATTTTCGGCAAATGCGCAATGGAACAGAGGGATTCCTGAACAAAAAATTATTAAGAAAAGTGATCATTCAGTTTATTATAAACTTGATTTGGATCAGATAAGAACTCAGCTTCTCAGAGCTCCTAAAATGGGTGAGGGAGCTCCCACTACAGTTAGCATTCCTACCTTAGATGGAAAAATTGAAAAATTTACAGTAAATAGTTTTCCGGTAATGGATGAGACGTTGGCGAATAAATATCAGCTTGGGTCTTATGTAGGGATAGGAATTGATGATCCTACCAAATATATCAGATTTAGTGTTGCTCCCAATGATTTCCAATCCATGATTATTGGTACAGACGGGAAATATGAATTTATAGAACCTGCAACATCAGATAAATCTTATTACTCCATCCATGGGAAGACTAATAAGAGTGGACACGCATTTACCTGTAAGACCAAAGAAAGTAAAGAATCTGTGGAAAACCTGCAAAAACTAATGAATGCAGGTGCAGTGGCTAAATCCAATAACAAAACTTTCCATACTCTTAGGCTGGCTATGTCGGTGACAGGTGAGTATACTAATTATTTTGGTGGTGTTGCTGGAGCGCTTACCCAGATTAATGCTACTTTATCGAGGGTGAATGGTGTATTCGAAAAAGAATTTAACCTTCACGTTAATGCTATTGATGCTCCTAACCTTATTTTTACCAACGCCGCTACTGATCCTTATAGTACATCTGAGTTTATGTGTAAGTGGAATAATGAATTGATGAATACTTTACATGGAGGAGCGTACGGTGTTACTGATGCTAGTTTTGATATTGGACATTTGTTCGGGGCTTCAGGTGGCGGAGGAAATGCTGGCTGTATTGGTTGTATAGGAAGTAATGATATTTCCACAACTTCTTACACGGCTGCTCAAAGTGACTGCCAGGATGCAGGTGGAAATTATTATGCTTACACCGCTCCGGATAATTATAAAGGAAGCGGAATAACTTCTCCGGCCAGTAATGTACCAATGGGTGACAATTTTGATATAGACTATGTTGCTCATGAGATAGGGCACCAGTTAGGTGATTCACATACATACAGCTTTTACGAAAATTACCTGAATCAAGAGGTTGAGCCAGGGTCAGGATCAACTATTATGGGCTATGCAGGTATTACCGGTGCCAGTACTGATGTTCAGCAACATTCTGATGCCTATTTCCATAGTGTGAGTATTGATCAGGTACAGACAAATCTTTCCACTGTAACTGTAGATGTAGAAACACCTATTACCAATAATCCTCCGGTAGTGACTGCGATGAATACCACATATACTATTCCAAAATCAACAGCTTTTGTTTTAACAGCTTCAGCAACAGATCCTGATGGAGATGCTTTGACATACTGCTGGGAACAGGTTAACCCTAGTAAGCTTGCTAATGGAGTTACTAAATCTAATATTGGAAATACAAGCTCAGGAGCAAGTTTCAGATCTTGGGCGCCTACCGCAAGCCCTACAAGATATTTCCCTAAGCTGGCAACGGTATTAGGAGGTACTGTAAAAAACACTACAGATTTTGAAGCGGCAAGTACGGTGGCAAGAACAACCAACTTCCGTGTGACAGTAAGAGATAATAAACCTGGAGGACAGGCTCAGACTGCTTATGCAACACAAACTATTGTTGTAGGATCTGCAGCTGCATTTACAGTCAATACAACATCACTTACTCCTAATGTGAATTCTACTATTACATGGACGGTTTCCGGAACTACGGCTTCTCCATACAACGTAGCAAATGTTAAAATTGATTATACAGAAGATATGGGAGTAACCTGGACAGATCTTGCAGCATCAGTTCCGAATAATGGATCAGCAAGTGTTTTCATCCCTGCATCTTTAGCCGGAAAAACAATTTACCTGAGAGTTTCTGCACTTGGGAATGTTTTCTATGCAGTGAAGCAGGCTAGTGTTGCTAGTTTATTGGCAGTTTCTGAAGCAGGAAATGTAAAATCTGTTAAGATCTATCCAAACCCTGTAGAAGATGTATTGAATGTTATGAATGTTTCAGCCAACGCATCTTATGAAATCTTTAATGCTCCGGGGCAATTGGTTGCAAGCGGAAATATTGGTGAAGGCAAAATTAATGTCAGCACTCTTGTAAAAGGTGTTTACTTTATTACAATTAAAAATGGTAAAGAAGAAAAGACCACAACTAAATTTGTTAAAAAATAGGTGAACAAAAAATAAAATAAAAAACCTCTGATCACTCAGAGGTTTTTTTATGGTTTATATTATCTCATAAAATAGCTGAAATAACTACAGCTGCCCATTAGGTTTTTCGTTGTCTCGGTATCAGAATACTGAGCTTTCAACTGAACGAAATAAGTTCTGTATTTTTGGTTTTTAAGGTTGTCCATTTCTTTTTGGCGGGCATCTTCTTTTTCAGACCATTTAGGATCTGAGTAATCAAAATCTTTTGGTGCTTTAGCTTCATACTGGTAATATTTACCCTGCTCAGCACTTGCCATCTGGAATAAGATTCTTGCTTTTTCTTCCTTGTTGTTGGAAAGCTTAAGTGCCTTTTGATAGTAATTGATACTCAGATCAAAATTATCAGGTTCAATATAAGAAGTGTCCAGGAAGTTTTTATAATAATACTTGTAAGGGTTCTTTCTGTCGGTGTTCCAGAAGTTGTATTTACCTCCGTTGCTGTTGTCGATATCCATTACAAACAATTCACGGTAATATCCTAGAATAGAAGTATTGTAAAGTAAGTTACCGATAAGCTGATTGGCTTTGGCTGCTTTTTCACCTGTCCCGTTTCCAATTTTTTTCAATTTAATCAGTGCATCTGCCAGTTCAAGTTTATCCATGCTTGTTTTGATGAAAGGGAAATCAGTATAGTTTTCCGCTTTCATACTTTCGGTATCAGCACTTCCGAAGCTTTCCCAAACATTATGTCCGAATACAAGATTTGAAATATTTTTAAATCCGTTGTATTCAGCAGGAGTATATTGTTTTGGGGTGATGGTTTGACTGCTCTTTTCATTCCAGTCATAATTTTGTCTTGGAATACCCGCGAAGCTTTTTGCTTTTTCATAATAAGCTTTCGCCTTTTCAAAATCGGCAAGTCTCATGGCTCTGTCTCCGTAAATGGTGCTGAAGAATGCATCTACGCTACCTACACTATCCATGTTTTTCGCAATGATCTGCTGTTCAAACTGTGTTTTGTTTGGCTTTCTGTAAAACTCTTCCACACTTTTTACTAAACTTGAATTCGGGTTATATTGGAGATCCGAAAGTTTGTTATTCATCAGGAAAGATTTTCCATCCTCTCCCTGAAGGAAATAACGGTTGGCAATCACATCTTTAAGGAAATCCGCAGTAGACGGAGCTTCTCCATAATAATCGAAATTATCTGTTGCTGCTGTATCTTTCACTACTTTTTTCTCCACAAAATACTCAGCATAATCTTTCATTAAATGATCTTCATATTCTGCATCAATTTTAGGTTGGGAAACAATATCATTAAGAACTTTCATTCTTTTTATTTCCTCCAGATATTCCGGATTGGTTGTTTTGATGTCATTCAAAATTTCAGAACTCGCTTTATAGTCTTTCTTTAAAAATTTAAGATAAGCATCTGCAATCTGCCAGTATTCATCTTTAGACTTTTCTTTGGTTTTATCGGTGAATTTCTCCAGGCTGTCCAGAAAGTCCTGTCTTTTTTCATCGTAATAATAGCCCGTTCTGTTGTAGAACGGAATTCTGTCCGGATTGCTGAATAATTCATCATCACTTTGATCAGCCTTAGCATTATCACCTGTTTTTTCTGATTTTGAACCTCCGAAAAGATTTTTAAAGAACCTTACAATTTTCTGCCAGAAAGAAAGCTTTTCTTCTTTTACCTCAGTTTTGGTTTGATCTGTTGATTGGTTCTTTGAAGCATTGTCCTTAGAGTTTTCCTTTGCTTCTGTTTTTTGAGCCTCTGAAGTATAGTAATAAGTAGGCAGATAGCTTCTTTCAAGTTCATTGATACTTCTTGCTGCCATTACCTTCAGGATCTCAGAATCAGGATTGATTTCATACATCTTTTCCATCATCGGAATAGGATTGTTGAAATCTTCATATCCTAAAAGGAAATAAGCCATATTTTTTTCATCATTCGTATTGGCTCTTTTCAGGATATTGCTGAAAGATGCCGTATCCGAAAGCTTCATAGAAACAAATGCAGATTCCTTGCGGTCTTTGCTGTTCATGAATACCTGAAAAAAGTTCCAGTTGGCATCACTGTTCATTTCCAATCCTCTTTGAGCTCCCGCCAGCTGATCCAGGGACATGAAGTAAACCGACCCCTTTAGTTTTATAGGAGCAACATAAGTTTTGAAAGCCTGTACTGCAGAATCATAGTTTCTTGTATAATGATTTAATCTTACCAACTGATAGCCGTAACGTTGTTTGATTTCAGGATTTCTCGCTGCATTGTACAAAGACGTTAAGGCTGCAATGGTTTTATGATAATCAATAGCTGTGGCATTTTTTCTGTTGGTATCTCTATCGTAATAGAATGAGTTCTCGCTTTCAATATAATTGATGCTCATAAAAGGTTCAATATATTTGGCCTCAATCAAATAATCAATACCGTCCTTATATTTCTGGTAAAATCCGGTGCCTAGTTTTTGTAAAAGTGGATTGGCAGGATTTCCGTTCTTTAAAGCATTCAGATCGTTCATACTGATCTTATACACCAGATTCTGGGTTTCAGAATAGCTAAGCTGATTGTTGAAGAACTTTTTCCATGTTTCGATATTGTCATCAGGAATCAATGATGAATTATATCCTCCATAAAATCTGCTTGAATAGTTGTGCAGAAAAGGAAGATAAGCCTTGTCCTTGATGATGGTTTGTGTAAAAAGGTTGAAGTAATCATAATCAGGATCTGACCACGCACAGGCGTCAGATTGTGTATAGAAAAGTGATACAACCGCAAGTGAAAGAATGTACTTTTTCATAGGGTGTGTAGTGTTTTTTATTTTTAATTTAATATTGTATGATGGTATGGTTCTGGCAGTTTGCCTCTATCTGCAAGAGATTAAAATTTCCTGTCTGACACAAATTTACTATCTAATTGATAATAAATAATAGTAAAATGTGGGATTTTTTTCTGTAAAAACTGTATAACATCGTTTAGCTGATCTTCAGAAATTTCCTCTATCTTTATTGTAAAGCCTTTGTTTAAATAACTTCCAAAGTAGAATCCATCTTTCAGAACTTCAATCTCATGATCGGACGTTTTCTTAAAGTTGGGATTTTCCAGATCTCTTTTGGATAAGGCATTAATCAGTTTATGCTTCCCTAAATGATTGGTGACAATTCCCCATGAATAAATAGGAAGTGCCACTTCAACTTTTTTGATGGGATATTCTTCCATTTTTGAAAGATAGCTTTTCAGAATGCTAACATCCAGAATAGAATTCTTGTCAGATTTTTCCAAGGGGGATGAAGTAGAGTAGCACATCAGATAGACTTTTTCCACAGGAGGAATTCCGGTCAGTTTTTTATCTTTCACCTGATGAAGACGAAGGGTGCAGGTAATTTCTTTTCCGGAAACTCTTTTGAGCTCTTTCAGAAATTTAAAATAATCATTCCTCGTTCCAGCTGTCCAGTCACAGTCGATTTGGATTTCGTTATTGGTTTTCAGTTGATATTCTTCCGCTTTCTTTTGAACTAAATGATGAATACTTTCCGCCAGAAATTTGATTTCATCCGCAGAAATACCCAGCAAGGTCTGATTGGTAATGAAAACTGTAGGGACAATCTGCTTGTCAGTCTGAAAACTTTTGTCTTTAGTAATAACAGCCACTGGCTGAAATTTTCCGTTCACTTTATCTACATCAAAGAATCTTGTGTACAAATAAGGAACAGTTGATTTGTCCAATGCTTTCTTCTCCTCGCTGTCAAGTTTTAATTTGGTTTTCCAGTAATAAAACGTGTAAGGATGATTTTCTTTCTTGCTGCATGACACAATAAGGGAAAAGATAAGCAGAAAAAGGATTTTATAATTTTTCATGGGGATAAATCACTCATCAAAAATAAGGATATTCAGGCAGAATATAAACCGTAAAATCCCGGTGATTGGCATTTCACTACAAAAAGAAAACCACCCCAGATGGAGTGGCTCTCTCTATATATACAATTTTAACTACTTATAAAGTTCACTTTCACACTTACACGTGTCTTTATTAACACTCTCACTGGATGAACAGCAGTCCTCAAGGTGTAGAATATTTCCTCTTTCATCGGTAAGATAGATTTTATCTTTGTCAAATTTCACCAAAAAATTCTCTTCATATTCCTTAAAACCTACTTTCATGACTTTATTAGGAGCATATTGTCCGGCATTTATTTCTTCTTTTGTTTCTTTTCCGTCAGCCTGATTCACCTGAACATATCCAAAATGAACATCACCACTCTTTTTAATATCCACATAATAATGAGGTGTACCGGTGCCACTGTAACCTTTCATGATATCAAAGCTTCTGTGTCCGGTAAAAGGAACTTTCACCTGCTGGGCCAAAGTAAAAAGACTAATACACAGAATCAGTAAACTGAAAATCTTTTTCATACATATTTTTTTCAAAAGTAAATATATTTAAGCAAAGGAGCCTCCGTAAAAACCCGGTTATTGTATGGTTTTTTTTACAGTGTATTTTTAAGCAATTCTCCTTTTTAAGCCGAGGTGTAATAAAAACCACCCCAAAAGGAGTGGCTTTTCTATAATTTAGCTAAAATCAGATTAAAAAACCGTTGCTGCAAGTTGAATTCTTGCATATTTATTGGACGGATTCCACATGGCCATCATAGAGACAGGAAGGCTGTAATGATCGGTAATCTTAACTACTTTTCCAGCTTTTACTCCTACATTCACGATGTCAAAGCTGTTTTTGCCATTGCCATATAAAAATGTTTTGTCGTTGAGCGCAAATCCTGCTCCTACAAATGCATCCAGATTCACTTTCTCTCCCTTAATGACAGGATAGCTTGCCTGTACATAAGTAGAGTATCTGTTCTTTTTGTAGGTTCCATCAGCTTCCAGAATAACTTCTCCTGCGTTAGCCCCACCATACAGCATGATATCAGCTTCAATATTGATCGGGAATGAAGGGCCGAAAGTATAGTTTGTTCTTAAATCAATGATATGGGCAGTCCTCCTCTGCGAATAGCTGAAGATATCATCAGCAGCCACTGCAGTATTGATGTTTCGGGAGTTATAAAGATCCCATAATCCAATATAAAAACGTCCGTTGGAATATTGAACATAATAATTGATCTCCTTATAATGAGTGTTGTCCTTATCATCTGCTAATGCAGATGCACCCCAAATTCCTACCTTCCATTTCTTTTCCGCATCTAAGGCATAAGAAAGATTTCCCATTACAACAGGTTTGTCTGTAATAATAAGCCCTCTCCATAAGTGATTGTTCTGAATGTTGGCTGTAAAATCAAGCCTGCCTTCTTTGGTTTCCTTGGTTTCGCCATTTTCCTGTGAAAATAATCTTCCTGTGCCGATGGCAAGAAGGAAGATCCCCTTTAAGACTTTTTTCATCATTTGTTTTTATTTTAAAAATCCATATAAAACTGCTGCGATAATAGCTCCTGTAACAGGACCTACTACCGGAATCCAGGCATATCCCCAATCACTGCTTCCTTTTACAGGTAAGATGGCATGCATGATTCTTGGAGCAAGATCTCTTGCAGGGTTGATTGCATATCCTGTAGTACCTCCAAGCGATAATCCTATTACCCATACAAGAAAGGTAACCGGAATAGCCCCTACTGTGCCTAATCCTACTTTTGCGGTTGGATCTGCCTGTAAAGAGATACTCGGATCTGAAAAATGAAAAATAACGAATACCAGAACGAATGTTCCAATGATTTCGCTGATCAGATTAGAAGATGTTTTTCTGATGGCAGGACTTGTACTGAAACAAGCCAGTTTAGCCCCTTCATCTTCTGTAATGGCAAAATGATCTTTATTAAATAACCATACCAGAAAAGCACCCAGCATTCCTCCGATCATTTGAGCGGCGATATAAGACGGAACCAAATCCCATGAAAATTTTCCTGCAGCTGCAAGACCAATAGTTACAGCCGGGTTCAGGTGAGCCCCACTTATTGGCCCGGCAACGGTTACTCCCACGAAAACGGCAAGTGCCCATGCGGTAGTAATAACGATCCATCCGGAATTATTTCCTTTCGTATCTTTTAAGACAACATTGGCTACAACACCGTTGCCTAACAATATAAGAAGCATCGTTCCGATAACTTCTGCAATAAATGGGGTCATATAAGTTTTTTTTATAAGTGAATTAATCTTCTATCCAGCTTTGAGCGCTTTTTACAGCTTTCTTCCAGAAATGGGTCATTTTATCTACTTGCTCCCTGCTCAATTGAGGGTGGAAGTCTTTATCTATAATCCATTGTTCCTGAATTTCATCAATGTTTTTCCAATATCCTACAGCAAGGCCGGCAAGATAAGCTGCTCCTAGTGCTGTTGTTTCAAGTGTTTTAGGTCTCGTAGTTTTGAAACCGAATAGGTCAGACTGTATCTGCATCAGAAGATCACTTGCAGAAGCACCACCGTCTACTCTTAATTCAAGGCTTGCTCTTCCGGAATCTGCTTCCATAGCTTTTACAATCTCATAAACCTGGAATGCTATTCCTTCCAGCGTAGCTCTTGCGATATGTGCGTCAGTAGTACCGCGGGTAATTCCTACAATAGTTCCTCGTGCATATTGATCCCAGTAAGGGGCGCCAAGACCAGTCAATGCAGGAACGAAATACACTCCGCCATTATCTGGCACAGAAGCAGCCAGTTCGTTCACCTGATCTGAAGAATGAATAATTTTAAGACCGTCTCTCAACCATTGAATGGCTGCACCTCCTACAAATACACTTCCTTCCAGTGCATAGTTCACTTCTCCATTAATTTTCCAGGCTACGGTTGTAAGCAGATTATTTTTAGAAGAAACAGCTTCAGTTCCTGTATTCATTAATAAGAAACAGCCTGTTCCGTATGTGTTTTTAACCATTCCCGGAGTAGTGCACATTTGTCCGAATAAAGCAGCCTGCTGGTCGCCCGCAATTCCAGCAATCGGAATTTTGGTAGAGAATAGAGTAGTGGCAGTTTCACCATATATTTCACTGCTTTGTTTTACTTCAGGAAGAATAGTTTTCGGAATGTTGAATAATTCTAATAAATCATTATCCCATTCCAAGGTATGAATATTCAGAAGCATTGTTCTGCTGCCATTGGAAACGTCTGTAATAAACATTTTTCCACGGGTAAGTTTCCAGACAAGCCATGTGTCAACAGTTCCGAAACATAATTTTCCTTCTTCCGCCTTTTGTCTTGCTCCTTCTACATTATCAAGAATCCATTTCAGTTTGGTTGCTGAAAAGTAAGCATCCAGAACAAGTCCTGTTTTCTCTTTGATCATTTCTGCATGCCCTTGTTCTTTCAGTTCATCGCAGTACTTTGAGGTCCTGCGGTCTTGCCATACAATTGCATTGTAGATAGGCTCACCGGTTTCTTTGTCCCAAACGATTGTCGTTTCACGTTGGTTGGTAATACCGATAGCGGCAACTTCCAGTCCGGAGATACCTGCTTTCGCTATAACTTCTGCTGCTACGGAGATTTGTGATGACCAGATTTCGTTAGGATCATGCTCTACCCAGCCTGGGGTGGGGAATATCTGACTGAAATCTTTTTGCGATACATATTTGATTTCTCCGCTGTGATTGAAGAGAATCGCTCTGGAGGAAGTTGTTCCCTGGTCTAGAGCGAGAATTAGTTTTTCATTCATGTATATAATGCTAATTTAGGTTGATAACTTTAGGTGAATAAGGAGTTAATAAATATCCTTTTGCTAATTCAATAAATTCATTTTCCTGTTGCTGAGCCCATTCTTCAGAATATCCTTTTTCTTCAGCAATGATTCTTGCTACGTTATGAGCACTGTCTATAGCAGCTCTTGCATCAAGAAACAGTAAACGTACTCTTCTGGCCAGAATATCTTCAATAGTTTCTGCCATTTCTGTTCTTACAGCCCATACAACTTCTGCTACAGTGAAAGGATGATCAGGGTGGATTTTTTGCGCATAACGGGGATTGCTTTCCTGCAATGCTTTTATAGCGGGGATATCAGATCCGTAAACGTACAGGTGATTGGTTCTGTCTACCTGTTCTGGTTTTACATTTCCATGAATGGAAAGATGTTCTGTTTTAGATGGATTGTTACCCAACCTGTGGACTTTCATCGCTTCGTCTACTGTATCTTCGGCCATTTTACGGTATGTTGTCCATTTTCCTCCGATAATAGAAACTAATCCGGTTTCTGAAGTAATCACTTTATGGCTTCGGGAAACCTCTTTTGTACTTTTGCTTCCGTCTTTAGGAGCGGCAAGTGGACGAAGGCCTGCGAAAACTGATTTTACATCTTCACGAGTTGGTTTCTTAGATAGATATTGTCTGGCGGTATTTAAAACAAAACTAATTTCTTCTTCTAAAGCACGAGGTTCGAAACTTTCATCCTTTAAAAGAGTATCCGTAGTTCCTACTAAAGCTCTGTCGTGCCATGGAACGACAAATAAAACCCTGCCGTCTGAAGTTTTAGGAATCATGATGGCGTCATCACTTTTCAGGAAAGATTTATCTAATACAAGGTGAATTCCCTGGCTTGGTACAACTAATTTACCATGCTTGGGGTTATTCATATTAAGAATGTCATTCGTAAATACACCGGTGGCGTTGATGACTACTTTACCATGAATCTGATATTGCTGCTTAGAAATCTGATCTTCTGCAACCACCCCTATTACTTTATCAGAGTCATCTTTCAAAAGGTTGATTACCTTTACATAATTAACAGCACTTCCGCCTTTCTCAATAATCGTTTGGGTAAGATTAATCGCAAGTCTGGCATCGTCAAATTGTCCGTCCTGGTAAACAACACCGCTCATTAAGTGGTTTTGTTCAATAGTAGGAAGCTTTTCAACGGTTTTTGATTTGCTGATGTATCTTGTTTTTCCTAAACTTAGTTTTCCGGCAAGGAAATCGTAAACAGACAGCCCTATTTTGTAGTAGATTCCTCCCCACCATGTGTAGTTCGGAATAATGAAAGACTGGTTTTTTACGATATGTGCTGCATTTTTTGCTAAGAGTCCTCTTTCTTTTAATGCTTCTTTTACCAATCCGACATCTCCCTGAGCGAGATATCTAACTCCACCATGTACCAACTTGGTACTTCTGCTGGATGTTGCTTTTGCAAAGTCATGAGATTCAAGCAATAATGTTTTGAATCCTCTGCTTACCGCGTCTAATGCTGAACCTAAACCACTGGCTCCTCCTCCTATGACAATAAAGTCCCATTCTTTTACATTGGTTAACTTACTGAGTTCTTCGTTTCGTTTCATAAATGTTTCGTTTATGTTTCGTTTTCAAATATATAAATTAAAAATGAAAGCAAAAAGAAAATAAATGAAATTTTAAGATGTGAAAAAAAATCGGTATTTTTGATGAAACGAATAAAATGGAAAAGCTACTACCAAGGCAGGATGAAATACTGAAAGAGCTTGAGGAAAAAGGACATGTGCTTGTTCAGGATCTGTGTGAGAAGCTTAGCGTTTCTTCGGTTACGATCCGAAAGGATCTGAACTATCTCGAAAGTCTGGGACTTCTTTTCAGAAACCACGGAGGAGCGAGTAAGCAGGTAAGATATGCCTATGAGAAAAATGTAGGGGAGAAAGAAAGTATCAATGTGGAGGCAAAGCAGGCTATTGCAAAAGCGGCTTTGTCATTGATTCAGGAAAATGACTGTATTATATTGGCATCCGGAACTACAATGCATTATCTGGCAAGAATGCTGGTGAATTTTGGGCCTCTTACAGTATTGACATCTTCTTTGAGGGTGGCTATTGAACTTTGCAATAATCCTAATATTAATATCATACAGTTGGGAGGAGAGGTACGAAAAAGCTCTACTTCTATTGTAGGATCTATTTCCGAAGGAATTCTTAAACAGTTTTCATGCAATAAACTTTTTCTAGGTGTAGATGGCATTGATCCTGAATTCGGAATCAGTACCTCCAATGCAGCAGAAGCTCACCTTAATCAGATTATGATGGAATGCGCTGATCAGACTGTTATTCTTGCTGATTCTTCTAAATTAAATAAAAAAGGTTTTGGGAAAATTGCAGCGTTAGACCAGGTAGATTACCTAATTACTGATCATGGTATTTCCATTGAAGACAGGGCTGAGCTGGAGGAATTGGGAGTGAATGTTTTGTCTCAATAATGCTTTCATCTTAATTTATTTTTCAAAATCAAAATAAATCTTTGGGAAATCTGGTCTGGATTTTTTCAAAATCACCTAATTGATTAAAAATCAAAATATTTTACCCGAAATATTTGTCAGTTATAAAATTATTCATAAATTTGCACACTCATTTTAGGAGCGTAGTATGCCTATATCAAAAGTAGAAATTACTTCAGACTTCCAAAAAATGGTGATAAATAAAGGATAAATTTTATTATAATATAAACAATGTCAGGTATTATTGGTAAAAAAATCGGTATGACGTCTTTGTTTAACGAAGAAGGGAAAAACATTCCTTGTACAGTTATTCAAGCTGGTCCATGCTCGATTTTACAGGTCAGAACCTTAGAAAAAGACGGTTATACAGCTGTTCAATTAGGTTTCGATGACAAGAGTGAGAAGAACGTTGGTAAAGCGTTAGCTGGTCATTTTAAAAAGGCTGGTTCTGCTCCTAAAGCTAAATTAGTAGAATTCCACGATGGATTTACTGAAGCAAAAGTAGGAGAGGTAGTAAGTGTTGATCTATTCATCGAAGGTGAGTATGTAGATGTAACAGGAACTTCAAAAGGTAAAGGCTTCCAGGGTGTTGTTAAAAGACACGGATTTGGAGGTGTAATGCAGGCAACTCATGGTCAGCACAACAGACTTAGAGCTCCAGGTTCTATCGGTGCTGGTTCAGACCCTTCAAGAGTATTCAAAGGGATGAGAATGGCTGGAAGAATGGGAGGTGAGCAGGTAACTGTTCAAAACCTTCAAGTGTTAAAAGTTGATCAAGAACAAAATCTTTTAGTAGTAAAAGGTGCTGTTCCGGGAGCTAAAAATTCTTATGTAATTATCAGAAAATGGAACTAGTAGTATTAAATACATCAGGAAAAGAGACCGGAAGAAAAGTAACTCTAGACGAAACAGTATTCGGAATTGAGCCAAATCAGCACGCGGTTTACTTAGAAGTTAAACAGTACCTTGCTGCACAAAGACAAGGGACTCATAAAGCAAAAGAAAGAAGCGAAATTACTGCTTCTACTAAAAAGCTTAAGAAGCAAAAAGGATCTGGATCTGCTAGATATGGTGATATTAAATCTCCAACTTTCAGAGGTGGAGGTAGAGTATTTGGACCAAAACCAAGAGACTACAGATTCAAATTGAACAAAGCTCTTAAGAGATTGGCGAAGAAATCTGTTTTATCTCAGAAAATGAGAGACAACAGCATCAGAGTTTTAGAAGATATGAGCTTAAATGCTCCTAAGACTAAAGATTTCATTACTTTATTGGATGCATTAGCATTGAACGGTAAAAAATCTTTATTCATTCTTCCTGAAGCTAACAAGAATGTGTATTTATCTTCAAGAAACTTACCTAAAACTAAAGTAATGAACTTCAACGAAGTTAGCTCTTACGATTTAGTAAATGCAGGTGAAGTTGTATTCTTTGAAGGTGCAGTTGAAAAATTCCAGGAAAATTTAAAGAAATAAGTCATGTCTATTATTATTAAACCAGTTATTTCAGAAAAGGCTAATTACCTTACAGATTTAAGAGGTTCTTATTCTTTCTTAGTTGAACCTAAGGCGAATAAAATCCAGATTAAAAAAGCTGTTGAAGCAGCTTACGGTGTAAAAGTAGCAGACGTTAACACAATGATTTATGCTCCGAAGGTTTCTTCAAAATACACTAAAAAAGGTCTTCAAGTAGGAAAGACAAACAAATTGAAAAAAGCGGTAATTAAACTTGTTGAAGGTGAGGTTATCGATATTTTTGCTGTAAATTAATTATTAATTATAAATAATAGTAATGTCTGTTAGAAAATTAAAACCTATCACCCCGGGACAGAGATTCAGAATTGTAAACAATTTTGAAGAAATTACTACCAACAAACCAGAGAAATCTCTAACAGTTGGTATTAGTAAGTCAGGTGGACGTAACCAAACTGGTAAAATGACCATGCGTTACACCGGAGGTGGACACAAAAAGAAATACAGAATTATTGACTTCAAAAGAAACAAAGCAAACGTTGAAGCAACTGTAAAAACTGTAGAGTATGATCCAAACAGAACTGCATTTATCGCTTTATTAGAGTATGCTGATGGAGAGAAGAGATATATCATCGCTCCAAACGGTATCAAAGTTGATCAGAAGGTAGTATCAGGAGAAAGCGTTGAACCAAACGTAGGTAACGCAATGAAATTGAAAAACATTCCATTGGGTACTGTAATCTCTTGTGTTGAAATGAAGCCTGGACAAGGTGCTATTTTAGCAAGAAGTGCTGGTTCTTCAGCTCAATTAACTTCTAGAGATGGTAAATATGCAATCATCAAATTGCCTTCAGGAGAATCAAGAATGATCCTTACTGAATGTATGGCAATGATTGGATCTGTTTCTAACTCGGATCACCAATTAACTGTATCAGGTAAGGCTGGTAGAAGCAGATGGTTAGGTAGAAGACCTAGAACAAGAGCAGTTGTAATGAACCCGGTAGATCACCCAATGGGAGGTGGTGAAGGACGTTCTTCAGGAGGTCACCCAAGATCTAGAAACGGTATGCCTGCTAAAGGTTACAAAACCAGAAAGAAAAATAAAGCGTCTAACCGTCATATCATATCTAAACGTAAATAATTATGGCAAGATCACTTAAAAAAGGACCATTCATTCATCATACTTTAGATAAGAAGGTTCAGACAAACATAGAGTCTGGTAAGAAGACAGTTATCAAAACTTGGTCTAGAGCATCAATGATCTCTCCAGACTTCGTAGGACAAACTATTGCAGTACACAACGGGAAATCTTTTATCCCTGTTTATGTTACAGAAAACATGGTTGGTCACAAGCTAGGCGAATTTTCTCCAACAAGATCTTTCAGAGGTCATGGTGGTAACAAAAACAAAGGAAGCAGATAATCATGGGATCAAGAAAAAGAGAAAGTGCATTAGCACGTAAATTGACAAACCAAGATGTAGTAAAAGCAATACACAATGATTGCCCATCTTCTCCAAGAAAAATGAGATTAGTTGCTGATATCATTAGAGGAGAGCAAGTTGACAAAGCTTTATACATTCTAAAATATTCTAAAAAAGACGCATCTAACAAGTTAGAAAAAGTATTGCTTTCAGCAATGGCTAACTGGCAGACTAAAAACGAAGGTGCTGATATTGAAGAAGCTAATCTTATCGTTAAAGAAATTTTTGTAGACAGTGCAAGACAATTGAAGAGACTAAGACCAGCTCCACAAGGTAGAGGGTATAGAATCAGAAAAAGATCAAACCACATTACATTAATCTTAGGTAAAAAAGAAAATTAATCAAGGTATGGGACAGAAGACAAATCCAATTGGTAATAGATTAGGTATCATCAGAGGATGGGATTCTAACTGGTTTGGTGGAAACGATTATGGAGACAGAATCGCTGAAGACTACAAAATCAGAAGATACCTTGAGGCTAGATTATCTAAAGGTGGTATTTCAAAAATCTATATTGAAAGAACACTTAAATTAGTAACAGTTACAATCACTACTGCTAGACCGGGACTTATCATCGGTAAAGGAGGTCAGGAAGTTGATAAATTGAAAGAAGAATTGAAGAAACTTACAGGTAAGGATATTCAAATCAACATTTTCGAAATCAAAAGACCTGAATTAGATGCTGTACTAGTTGCTGATAGTATTTCTAAGCAAATTGAAAACAGAATTTCTTACAGAAGAGCTGTTAAAATGGCAATGGCAAGTACTATGAGAATGGGTGCTGAAGGTATCAAAGTTCAAATCTCTGGTAGATTGAACGGAGCTGAGATGGCAAGATCAGAATCTTTCAAAGAAGGAAGAATTCCATTGTCAACTTTCAGAGCTGATATCGATTACCACTGGGCAGAAGCTCACACTACTTACGGTAGACTAGGTGTAAAAGTTTGGATTATGAAAGGTGAAGTTTACGGTAAAAGAGAACTTTCTCCATTAGTAGGACAACAGAAAAAAGGAGGTCAGTCAGACAGAGGAAACAGAGGAGGAGACAGAGACAACAGAAGACCTAGAAAAAACAACAACAATAACAATAATAATTAAAATTTTAGATTAGAAATTTTGAATTTTAAATTACCGTTACTTTTTTAAAATTAAAAAAAATCTAAAATCTAAAATCTAAAATCTAAAATTTAGAAATTATGTTACAACCAAAAAGAACCAAATTCCGTAGAGTTCACAAGATGAAGATGAAGGGGAATGCCCAAAGAGGTAGTCAACTTGCTTACGGAACTTTTGGGATCAAAGCAACGGAAGGAGCTTGGATCACTGCAAGACAGATTGAAGCGGCTCGTATCGCTGCGACAAGATATATGAAGAGAGAAGGTCAACTATGGATCAAAATCTTCCCAGATAAGCCAATTACTAAAAAACCAGCGGAAGTACGTATGGGTAAAGGTAAGGGTGCTGTTGAATATTGGGTAGCTGTAGTAAAACCAGGTAAGATTATGTTCGAAATCGGAGGTGTACCTTACGATATCGCTAAGGAAGCTTTAAGACTTGCTGCACAAAAATTACCAGTAGTTACTAAATTCATCGTTGCTAACGATTTTGTTAAACCTCTATAATCTTTGAATACAATGAAAAATGCTGATATTAAAAATTTAAGCGCGGGTGATATTCAAGCTCAATTAACTGAAGCAAAAGCTCAATATTCTAAATTGAAATTGGCTCATGCAATCAGCCCAATTGAAAACCCGATTCAAATCAGAGATTTGAGAAAGACAATCGCAAGACTAAACACTGAGTTAACTAACAAACAATAATTTCATTTTACAATGGATAGAAATTTAAGAAAAGAAAGAATCGGAGTGGTTTCCAGCAATAAAATGGAAAAAACTATTGTTGTTAGTGAAACTACAAGAGTAAAGCACCCGATGTACGGTAAATTCGTTTTGAAAACGAAAAAATATACTGCACACGACGAGAACAACGAATGCACAGAAGGTGATACAGTTCTTATCCAAGAAACTAGACCTTTGAGCAAGAGCAAGAGATGGAGATTAGTAAGAATCATTGAAAAAGCTAAGTAATAATGTTACAAACAGAATCAAGATTAAAAGTTGCTGATAACACAGGTGCTAAAGAAGTACTAGTTATTAGAGTTCTGGGAGGAACCAGAAGAAGATATGCTTCAGTTGGTGATAAAATCGTTGTTACTATCAAGGATTCTACACCATCAGGAAACGCTAAAAAAGGTCAGGTATCTAAAGCTGTAGTAGTAAGAACTAAAAAAGCAGTAAGAAGAAAAGATGGTTCATACATCAAATTCGACGACAATGCTTGTGTATTACTAAACGCAGCGGGAGAAATGAGAGGAACGCGTGTTTTCGGACCAGTTGCTCGTGAGTTGAGAGACAAAGAATATATGAAAATCATTTCATTAGCTCCTGAAGTACTTTAATTTTAAAAATTTTTAAAAGAAATGTCAAAGTTAAAAATAAAAAGAGGAGATAACGTAATCATTACTACTGGTAAGAAAGATATCAAAGGTAAGACTGGTGAAGTTATTGAAGTGATCAAGAAAGAAGGTAGAGACCCAAGAGTAATCGTTGCAGGACTTAACATCATCAAAAAACACGTTAAGCCTTCAGCTTCTAATCCTCAAGGAGGAATTACTGAAAAGGAAGCTTCTATTCATATCTCAAACGTAGCTTTAGTTGGTAAAGACGGAAAAGCTATTAAAATCGGTTACAAAATCGAAGGAGATAAGAAAGTAAGAATTAACAAAAAAACGGGTGAAACTTTATAATTTGAATTAACATGGAATTTATAGCAAGACCCAAAAAAATATACAAAGAGACAATTGTTCCTGCAATGATGGAAGAATTCGGGTACAAGTCAATCATGCAAGTACCTAGATTAGAGAAAATCGTTGTATCACAAGGTTTAGGAGACGCTACTGCAGATAAGAAAATTATCGATTATGCTGTAGAAGAACTTACAAACATCACAGGTCAGAAAGCAGTAGGTACGATCTCTAAGAAAGACGAAGCTGCATTCAAACTTAGAAAAGGAATGCCTGTAGGTGCAAAAGTAACCTTGAGAGCTCAGAGAATGTATGAGTTCTTAGACAGACTTACTTCTTCTGCTTTACCACGTATCAGAGATTTCTCTGGTATCAAAGCAGATGGTTTCGATGGTAGAGGTAACTACAACTTAGGTATTACTGAGCAAATTATCTTCCCTGAAATCGTAATTGACAAAGTGAAAAAAATCCAAGGGATGGACATCACTTTCGTTACTACTGCGAAAACAGATAAAGAAGCTAAAGCATTATTAACTCACTTCGGTTTACCATTTAAAAAGAACTAAGAAATGGCTAAAGAATCAATGAAAGCGCGTGAGCGCAAAAGAGAAGCACTAGTTGCTAAATACGCTGCTAAAAGACAAGCTCTTAAAGAAGCAGGTGATTACGAAGGACTTCAAAAATTGCCTAAAAATGCTTCTCCTGTAAGATTACACAACAGATGTAAACTAACAGGTAGACCAAGAGGATACATGAGAACGTTCGGTATTTCCAGAGTAACTTTCAGAGAAATGGCAAACAACGGTCTTATCCCAGGTGTAAGAAAAGCTAGTTGGTAATAATTACTAATTAAAAATCGGGACAATTAAGTTGTCAAGATACTAAAGAATAAAAATATCAGACCGAAGATTTCTGACGTCTGATATTTTAATCTTCAAGTCTTTTCAATACTGATTGTTCTTTAACCAATAATTTATAAAAGAAAAATGGTAACAGATCCAATTTCAGATTTCCTAACAAGAGTAAGGAACGCACAAAGCGCAGGCCACAAAGTGGTGGAAATTCCTGCATCGAAAATCAAAAAGGAGATTACTAAGATCCTATTTGATCAAGGGTATATCTTAAACTTCAAGTTTGAAGATAACGCTGTTCAAGGAGTGATCAAAATCGCTTTAAAGTACGATAAGCAAACCAACAAACCAGCTATCAAGTCTATCCAAAGAGCTTCTAGACCAGGTTTGAGACAGTACAAAGGTTCTACTGAACTTCCAAGAGTATTAAACGGTTTGGGTATTTCTATCATCTCTACTTCTAAAGGAGTAATGACTGACAAGAAAGCTAGAGAAGAGAAAGTAGGCGGTGAAGTAATCTGCTATGTTTATTAATTTTTAATCAGAGGAAAATGTCAAGAATTGGTAAAGCAATTATAACAATTCCAGCTGGAGTTACAATCACTGAAAATAACGGTGTAGTAACTGTAAAAGGAGCAAAAGGAGAACTTTCTCAAGAGCTTACAGCAGGAATTACTTTAGAACAAAAAGATGGTGAACTTAACGTAAACAGACCATCTGATTCTAAACAACACAAAGCACTTCACGGTTTATACAGAGCGTTAATCGCCAACATGATCGTAGGTGTAAATGAAGGTTTCGAAAAGAAACTAGAACTAGTAGGGGTAGGATACAGAGCTTCTCACACAGGTCAAAAACTTGAGTTAGCTTTAGGATTCTCTCACGGTATCGTATTAGAACTTCCAGGTGAAGTAAAAGTTGATACATTGACTGAAAAAGGTAAAAACCCAATTATTACTTTAACGTCTCACGACAAGCAACTTCTAGGAATGGTTACTGCAAAGATCCGTTCTTTCAGAAAGCCTGAGCCATACAAAGGAAAAGGTGTGAAATTCGTAGGAGAAATTGTTAGACGTAAAGCTGGTAAATCTGCTTAATAAATTATAAGTATTATGGCATTAAGTAAATTAGAAAAAAGAATAAGAATCAAAAGAAGAGTAAGAGGGAAAATCTCTGGATCTTCTGAATTGCCAAGATTATCTGTATATAAAAGTAATAAGGAAATTTACGCTCAGTTAATCGACGATAAAAATGGTAAAACTTTAGCATCAGCTTCTTCTAGAGAAAAAGGTGTAGACGCTAAAGGTACTAAGACTGAAGTTTCTGCTGCTGTTGGTAAAGCTATTGCTGCTAAGGCTATCGCTGCAGGAATCGAAAGTATTGTATTTGACAGAAACGGATTCGTATACCACGGTAGAGTAAAAGCTCTAGCTGATGGTGCAAGAGAAGGTGGACTTAAATTCTAATCATTAAATTTCGGAAAATATGTTAGGACTAGATAATATAGAAAGAGTAAAACCGGGAGGATTAGAATTAAAAGATCGTCTCGTAGCTGTTAACAGAGTAACAAAAGTAACAAAAGGAGGTAGAGCTTTCGGATTTTCTGCTATTGTTGTAGTGGGTAACGAAGAAGGTGTTATCGGTTTCGGTTTAGGAAAATCTAAAGAGGTTGCTTCTGCAATTGCTAAAGCAGTTGAAGACGCAAAGAAAAACCTTGTTAAAGTTCCTGTAATGAACCACACTATCCCTCACCAAACTACTGCTAGATACGGTGGTGCAGATATCTTCTTAAGACCTGCTTCTCACGGTACAGGACTTATCGCCGGTGGTGCGGTAAGAGCGGTATTGGAATCTGCTGGTATTCACGATATCCTTTCAAAATCTAAAGGATCTTCTAACCCTCACAACGTTGTGAAAGCTACTTTCAAAGCGTTATTAGACATCAGAAGACCTGAAGAAATCGCTAGAATGAGAGGAGTTTCTCTAAGTAAAGTGTTTAACGGTTAATATATAAAACAATGGCAACAATTAAAGTAAAGCAGGTAAGAAGCGCTATTGGTAGAACAAAAACCCAAAAGAGAACGCTTGAAGCATTAGGATTAAAAAAACTTCACCAAGTTGTAGAACATGAAGCTACTCCTTCCATCTTAGGAATGATCGCTGCTGTAGGACACTTACTTGAAGTTCAAAAATAATTTTATAAAAGAGAAATTAAAATGAATTTAAATAACATACAACCTGCTGCAGGATCTACTTTCAACTCAAAAAGAATTGGTAGAGGTCAAGGTAGCGGAAAAGGAGGTACTTCAACAAAGGGTCACAAAGGTCAGAAAGCTAGAGCTGGTTATTCTCAAAAAATCGGTTTCGAAGGTGGACAGATGCCTTTACAAAGAAGATTACCTAAATTCGGATTCAAAAACGTAAATAGAAAAGAGTTTAGAGGAGTTAACCTTGATACTATTCAAACTTTAATCGAGAACAAATCCATCACGGGAGAAATCACGAAAGAAGTTTTAGTAGCAAACGGGATAGTTTCTAAAAACGAACTAGTGAAAATTATGGGTAGAGGAGAATTGAAATCTGCGGTTTCAATCTCTGCTGACAAATTCACTAAGTCTGCTGAAGAGCTTATTGCTAAAGCAGGTGGAAAAGCAATTACCTTATAATACTTACTAATGAAAGAATTTATACAAACACTTAAAAATATATGGAGCCTAAAGGAATTAAGAGATAAAATTCTCTTTACGTTAGGTATTATCCTTGTGTATAGATTCGCATCTTATATCTCACTTCCTGCAATTAATCTTGCAGAGGTGGGAGATCTCTTAGAGCATTATAAAAATCAAGGCGGTAACAAGCAAGGAGCAGGTCTCCTTGGCTTGCTTTCGTCTTTTACGGGGGGGGCTTTCAGCCACGCTTCCGTAATGGCGTTAGGTATCATGCCTTATATTTCTGCTTCTATTATTGTTCAGTTGATGGGAATGGCTATTCCTTATCTTCAGAAGCTTCAGAAAGATGGAGAGTCAGGTAGAAATACATTGAACCAAATTACAAGATGGTTAACGATTGGAGTTTGTCTGGTACAGGCACCTTCTTACTTAACTTCTATTACTCAATTATTCTTACCGTATGCTCAGTTCCAGTCTGCATACTTTGTAGAGCCAAATTCTATCATGTTCTGGTTGCCAAGTATTGTTATCTTGGTTGCTGGTTCAGTATTCGCAATGTGGTTAGGTGAAAAAATTACCGACAAAGGTATCGGAAACGGTATCTCTATCCTTATTATGGTGGGGATCCTTTCAAGATTACCGGAAGCATTCGTTCAGGAAATGGCCGTGCAGAATGGAAAAGGAGGAATGGGATCTATCATGATCCTTATTGAAGTATTATTCTGGATGGTGGTTGTTCTTTTAGCAGTGATCTTATCAGTTGCTGTCAGAAAAATCCCAATTCAGTATGTAAGCAGAGCTCAAGCAAGAGGAGGTGTAAACAGAAATCTTATGCAGGGAGCAAGACAATGGATTCCATTGAAAGTAAATGCTGCTGGTGTAATGCCGATTATCTTTGCTCAGGCATTGATGTTCGTACCAGGATTATTAACAAAATTCGATGAGTCTAATACTTTTCTTGCAGGTTTCAAGAATGTTTTTAGCTGGCAGTACAATGTATTGTTTGCACTATTAATTATTATCTTCTCGTTTTTCTATACTGCAATTACAATTCCGGTAAACCAAATGGCTGATGATTTGAAGAGAAATGGAGGTTTAGTACCGAAAGTAAGACCAGGAAAAGAGACAGCTGATTATTTAGATGATATTTTATCAAAAATTACCTTGCCAGGTGCAATATTTTTGTCTATCTTTGCAATCCTTCCAGCAATTGTGCATGGAACCTTTGTTCAGACAGATGCGTTTGCCCTATTTTTCGGGGGAACGTCACTATTAATTATGGTGGGTGTAATTTTAGATACAGTTCAACAGATTAATACATATCTGCTGAACCATCATTATGATGGCTTAATGCAGTCTAAATTATCAAGAACGACTGGATATTAATTTATGGCAAAACAAAAACATATTGAACAAGACGGCGTTATAACGGAAGCACTTTCGAACGCTCAGTTCCGTGTAGAACTAGAAAATGGGCATATTCTTATCGCTCATATTTCTGGTAAAATGAGAATGCATTATATTAAACTTTTACCTGGTGATAAGGTAAAACTAGAAATGTCTCCTTATGACTTATCAAAAGGGAGAATCACATTTAGATATTAAACAAACGCCAAATGGAATCCACGGATCTCCATTTGGCTCTTGTTAAAAAATAAATACTATCAAAATGAAAGTAAGAGCATCAATTAAAAAAAGAAGCGCTGATTGCAAAATCGTACGCAGAAAAGGTGTACTGTTCGTAATCAACAAGAAGAACCCAAAATTTAAACAAAGACAAGGTTAATTAAATTATGGCGAGAATTGCAGGTATTGATTTACCAAAAAACAAAAGAGGAGTTATCGGTTTAACTTACATTTATGGTGTTGGAAGAAGTACTTCTTCTGAAATCCTTAAAGCTGCCGGTATCAGCGAAGACAAAAAAGTCAACGAATGGAATGACGATGAATTGGCTGCAATCAGAACTTATATCTTAGACAACGTAAAAGTTGAAGGAGAATTAAGATCTGAAGTGCAATTGAACATTAAGAGATTAATGGACATAGGATGCCAACGAGGAATACGTCACAGACTTGGATTACCTTTAAGAGGCCAGAGAACGAAAAACAACTCTAGAACCAGAAAAGGAAAGAGAAAAACTGTTGCTAACAAGAAAAAAGCTAGTAAATAATCGTTAGGAATTATGGCAAAACAAACTAAAGTAGTTAAGAAGAGAAAAGTAAAAGTTGAAGCTATTGGAGAAGCGCATATTCAAGCTTCTTTCAATAACATCATCATTTCTTTAACAAATAAAAACGGAGAGGTTATCTCTTGGGCTTCTGCCGGTAAAATGGGATTCAGAGGTTCTAAAAAGAATACTCCATTTGCTGCTCAGATGGCAGCTGAAAATTGCTCTGCTGTAGCTCACGAAGCTGGTTTAAGAAGAGTAAAGGTGTTTGTGAAAGGTCCAGGTGCAGGTAGAGAATCTGCTATCAGATCTATCCACAATTCAGGAATTGAAGTTAGCGAGATCGTTGATGTGACTCCAATGCCACACAACGGATGTAGACCACCAAAAAGAAGAAGAGTTTAATTTTTAGAATTTACCCATTATGGCAAGATATATTGGACCTAAAACTAAGATTGCTAGAAAGTTTGGTGCTGCAATCTACGGAGATGATAAAAACTTCGAAAAGAGAAAAAACCAACCGCCAGGACAACACGGTCCTAACAAAAGAAGAGGTGCTAAAAAATCAGAATATGCAGTTCAGTTAGCTGAAAAACAAAAAGCTAAATATACTTACGGTATTTTAGAAAGACAGTTTGCTAACTTATTTGAAAAAGCACACAGAAGCAAAGGAGTAACAGGGGAAGTTCTATTACAACTTTGTGAATCAAGATTGGATAACGTAGTTTACAGATTAGGTTTTGCTAAAACTAGATCTGGTGCTAGACAATTAGTTTCTCACAGACACATCACTGTGAACGGAGAGATTCTTAATATCCCTTCTTACTTGGTAAAAGCTGGTGATGTAATCGCCGTAAGAGAAAAGTCTAAGTCTCTTGATGTTGTTACCAATGCATTGGCTTCTAAGTCAAACTATGAGTGGTTACAATTCAACGATGAGAAGAAAGAAGGTACCTTCATTTCTGCTCCTGAAAGAATCCAAATTCCGGAGGACATTAAGGAGAACCTTATCGTCGAACTTTACTCTAAATAATTTTTTAATCAAATTTTTGCTCAACCCAATAATATGGCAATTTTACAATTCATAAAACCCGATAAAGTAATTTTACTTAACTCTGATGAATTTAAAGGTCAATTTGAATTCAGACCTTTAGAACCAGGTTTCGGGCTTACAATCGGTAATGCTTTGAGAAGAGTGTTGCTTTCTTCTCTGGAAGGATACGCTATTTCATCTATCAAAATAGAAGGTGTAGAGCACGAATTTTCAACTATTCCAGGAGTAATCGAAGACGTTACCGAAATTATTCTTAACCTTAAGCAGGTAAGATTAAAAGCTGCAGCAGAAGGCCAGGCTAACGAGCAGGTTGTTGCTAAAGTTTCAGGTCAAACGGTTATTACTGCTGGTGATTTAGGTAAGTCTGTCAATGGATTTGAGGTTTTAAACCCAGATCTAGTGATTTGCAACCTAAACAGTGATGTAACTTTCGAAATTACTTTCAATATTGAAAAAGGAAGGGGGTATGTTCCTTCTGAACAAAATAAGTCAAACAATGCTCCTGTAGGAACTATTGCTATCGACTCTATTTTCACGCCGATCAAGAAAGTACAATACAGCATTGAAAATTATCGTGTAGAGCAAAAAACAGACTACGAAAAACTTGTATTAGATATAGAAACTGACGGGTCTATAAGCCCTCAGAATGCTTTAACTGAAGCTTCAAAGATATTAATTTATCACTTCATGCTATTCTCTGATGAGAGAATCACACTTGAAACTGAAGCTGTAAAAGCATCTATCCAATACGATGAAGAAACACTTCACACAAGACAACTTCTTAAGTCTAAATTAGCAGATATGGATCTTTCAGTAAGAGCCCTTAACTGTCTTAAAGCAGCTGAAGTAGAAACTCTTGGAGAACTGGTTTCTTACAGTAAGTCTGATTTGATGAAATTCAGAAATTTTGGTAAAAAATCTTTGACAGAACTAGAAGAATTAGTGCATTCAAAAGGTCTTAACTTCGGTTTCGACGTTGCAAAATATAAGTTAGACGCTGATAAATAATTAATAATGAGACACGGTAAAAAATTCAATCACTTAGGAAGAACAGCTTCTCACAGAAGTGCTTTACTTTCTAATATGGCTTGTTCTCTAATTGAGCATAAAAGAATCAACACTACTGTAGCTAAAGCTAAAGCTTTAAGAGTATATGTTGAGCCTCTATTAACAAAAGCAAAAGAAGATACTACACACAACAGAAGAGTAGTATTCTCTTACCTTCAAAATAAATTTGCGGTTGCTGAATTATTCAGAACTGTAGCTCCTAAAATCGCTGAAAGAAACGGTGGTTATACAAGAATCATTAAGACAGGTTTCAGACCAGGTGATGCTGCTGATATGGCTCTTATCGAATTAGTAGATTTCAACGAGCTTTACAACCCTAATGCTGAAGAGAAAAAAGCTACAAGAAGAAGCAGAAGATCTACACCAGCTAAAGCAGCAGTTGTTGCTGATGCTCCTGTAGTAGAAGAAAAAGTAGAAGAAGCTAAAGCTGATACTACTGAAGAAAAAACTGAAGAATAGTAATATTCATTTAGATATTGAAAAAAACCATCCGAAATACGGATGGTTTTTTTTATTTCGTTAACGTTTAATTAATATATTTAGAATAACTTTGAGGGTTTAAAAAAATCTTGAGCATGATCATCTTAAAAGATAAGTTAGGAAAAACAATTTCCGGGGAGAGCATTAGCTTTATAGAGACTCCCAATAAAGAGGGAATTATTATTCCGGAATACATTATCATTCATTTTACTGCGGGACGGGGAGCTGAAAATTCGATAAACTGGTTTAAAGATCCTACAGCAAAAGCTTCAGCACATATTATTATAGATAGTGATGGCAGGATTACCCAAATGGTGGAATTTAACAAGAAGGCCTGGCATGCGGGAAGAAGCCGATGGGCAGACCGTTCAGGGTTCAATGATTTTTCTATTGGTATTGAACTCGAAAATCCGGGAAGGCTTACCAAAGTAAATGAAAGATTTTATGCATGGTTTGAAAAAGAATATTCAAAAGATGTTGTTGTAACCGCCAAGCACAAACATGAAAAGGAAACTTCTTATTGGCATAGTTTTACAGAAAAACAATTAGACACGTGTTTTCAGGTTTGCAAACTGTTGATGGAAACTTATAATATCAAAAATATCCTTGGCCATGATGATATCGCTCCCTTCAGGAAAAATGATCCGGGGCCTGCTTTTCCAATGGATAATTTCAGAGCAAAGCTATTAGGAAGAGAAGATGATACAGCTGATATGTATAAAGTAAATGCCGAATATGCAAATGTAAGAAATGGGGCGGGAAGTGAATTTGAAGCCATCGTAGAGCTTAAAAAAGATACCCAGGTTGAATTCATTCAAAGTAAGCTGGGTTGGTTCTATGTATATGTTTTATTTAAGCCAGGGAAAGATGGGGAGCCAATATATGGTTGGATCAATAGTGATTTGTTGAAAAAGATATAATACTTATAAAAATAAAATGTCCCTCAACATTGAGGGACATTACTATTTTAAATTTTTGTTCTTTTCAGTTCAATAACATTATTACCCTGTTCAAGGTGAAGGCTGTCTCCTTTTACCCTTGCGGTCATATCATCTTTCTTGTAAATTGTTTCGTCACTTTTGGTTTCTGTCTTAGGCAATGTAAATGTTTTCTTATTGCTTGTAATAGCTACTGTATTTTCTTTAGGATCGTTTTTGAATACCACTTTTACTAAAGTTCCGTCTGTGGCTTTATAAACAAAATCTGTCTTTACAGTTTTCTTCCCGTTGATGTCTACTGTTGAAGAACTTTCTGTCACAGAATCTATTTTTCCGTTGTTGTCTGTCACTACAGTTGTTGAGCTGTCTGTTTTGATAACGCTTTTGTTTCCGCTTTCACTTTTTTTACAACTCACAGCTGATAATGTAAGTACAGCACCAAGTGCTAAAAGACCTTTTTTCATGATTATATTATTTGATATTTATTATGATTTTTATTCTTTAATTTTTACAAAAATCATGCCTGACAAGATGAGAAATTTCTGTCAATATTGAAATATAATTCTCTTCTTTTTCTGCTTAAATAAAGTAATTTCCTATGAACAGAATTTTCAGCTTGATTGAGATTATTTTTCTTTTAAATTGAAATCCTTTAAGTATTTGTTCCTCAAAATGAGTTTTTCTGCATGTAAAACTGATTTTTCAAATAATAGATTGCCATTTATTTACCGTTTATTTTATTATGTTATTATTAATTTAAATTAATATGCATTTTGGAATGAAAAATTGATTAAATTTAATAGAAATAAAAAACTAAACCATAATTATTAAACTCGATTGTCAATATTACACAAAGGTGTAATTGATTTCAATTTGTTTTCTGTTGAAATTTGCTACAAACAAACAAAGTCATGAGCATTTCCATAGCCATAGTAGAAGATGAAAAAAACTACAACAATGCGTTGAAGAAAGTCATCAATTACCAACAGGATATGAAGGTAATTGCTCAGTTCTTTGATGGAAATGATGCCATGCAAAATCTTCCCGATATTTCTCCGGATGTGGTGATGATGGATATTCAGCTGCAAGATATGCTGGGAATAGAAATCATAGAAAAACTACGAAAAGAAATGCCCAATACACAATTCATCATGTGTACCAGCTTCGATGATGATGAGAAGATCTTTAATTCTTTAAAAGCCGGTGCAATGGGATATCTCGTAAAAGGAGAAAGCATGGATAAAATTCTTTCTTCCATCCGGGATGTATATCACGGTGGTGCTCCAATGAGTTTTTCAATTGCCCGTAGAGTTCTCAAGCATTTTGAAAGAAATCTTACAGAAATCAAAGGTTTCGATGAACTCACAGAACGTGAGAAAGAAGTTCTTGAGCTTCTTTCAGAGGGACTTCTTTATAAGGAAATAGCGGATAAAAAATGTATCAGTATTGATACCGTTAAAAAGCATGTTGGAAATATCTACAGAAAACTTCACGTAAACAATAAAGTGGAGGCGATCAATAAATTTAACAATTTTAAAAACTAAGAAATTATGGAGACATTAGAGTTAAAAAATCCCGAATTTGGGACAGAGGCTATTGGAAACAAACTTGCAGATCTGGTTTCGTTAAGAAAAGAAAGAACTAACCCATTAGTTGCAGCAGGACATATGGATCATGATATAGGAATCATGTTTATGTTTCAGGCGAAAAAAGGTGTTTTAAGCAACTCCGGAGCTGCATCAAAATTGGTAAATCCGTTTCTGAACAGCTATTCGGTAGATATCAGTACTTTTGAAACGTTATTCAACACCTTCAGTCCGCAGGGAAAAGGGATTAAATTTGAGTTTATCTTCATTAGCCAGCAGGATTATATTAAGTATACGGGCAGTACGAATGTTTCTACTGGAGCAACCGAATTTCTATACTTTGTCGCTACACCATTGGATCATAATGATAGCGCTATGGGACATTATATTATCTTTAATTTGGGGCATAAGTTTGAAGCAAGTATGGATTTCATTAGCCCTGAAGAAAGACGAACCCTGCATGATAACTATCTCTCCTCACAATTTTATAGTAATATGAATGCTTACAGGGCTCCATTGATGCAGGCAGAAGGGATATACTATACCTGGGCGGATATCAATAAAATACTGAATGAAAGAAATATAGACGGCCGCCTTTACAAAGAAGTCCAGTTTTTTCTTGGTGAAGTGATAGAGCTTGACATCATCAGAGAGTATTTTAGAGACAATCCTTATTATATTTTCGATGATGTGGCATATGCTGCAGCCTATGGCGGAAATGAAAAACGACTTACCACAATTGGAAAATACCTGCCGGATGACCTTGTCGGGAAAGAAGTATTCTTCGATATGGGCTCACTATATCCATAAAATGCTCATTCAGATTATCTACATATCAATACTCTTTATAGATACTATAAAGTCGATGGTTTTAGCTGGAAAGAAAGGTCTTTCCAGCCAAAACTATTTTACAATATACTTATTCCTTTCTTTATGTCTTGAGCTTTATGGACACTATAAAATATATGTTCAGGAATTTGACTTTGCTTATCTCTTCAATTACTACAGTATTTTTCTTATTATATTTTTCAACAGATACTATGCAAGAATCTTTCCTCAAAAACTCAAAATATTCTTTCTGTATGTCCTGATTGCAATATTAGCCTATGTTGCCCTGTTTGTAAAGTTTTACAGTGAAAACTATGAAAACACATTAGGAATATTAGTTTGCTTTTATTTTATCATTAACGCACTGGTTTGGTTTTATATCAGACTGAAAAACTTTGACGAAATAAAAATATTTAATGACCCACATTTCTGGGTATCCTGTGGATTACTTTTTTGGAGTATTTTTTTTATTTTCAGATCAATCCCTATGTTTTTTCTTCAGGATAATGATCCGGGTTTTTTGCAAATTTTAAAAACCATGCAGTATTGCGTTAATATCATCATGTATGGAATGTTCTATATTGCCTTAAAGAATTTCGAGAATAGCGGAAAATAAAAACACAATATGAAACAATTGCCGGATACAATAAGGTTGGCTTACATTATTGCAGTTATTCTGTTAATAACTTTTGTTATTTTCATTGTTTTAATCGTTGTTTTATATAACAAGAAACAGCTTTTTTTCATTCAGCAGCAACAGCTCAAAGAAGCCGAGTATCAAAATCAGCTCCTTCAGAAAGAACTCGAAAAACAAAAAATTCTGGAGCAGGAGAGGGAACGTATTTCTCACGATATGCATGATGACCTCGGTGCAGGAATTTCCGCATTAAAACTTCAGGCAGAATTTATAAAACAAAAAGCATCAGATGATGATCTGCAAAACGATATTGATGAACTTCTGAAAACTTCCGAAGAAATGAATATTTCTATGCGTGAAATGCTTTGGAGCCTGAATTCCGGAAATGATACACTGGGCAGCTTCATTGATTATGCCATACTCTATACCGGAAACTTCCTAAAGAAAACAAAAATAGTACTGCATTCTGAATGTGAAAATATCATTACTGAAACACCAGTTTCTACAGAAATGAGGCGTAATCTATTTCTCTGTTTAAAAGAAGCTGTTAATAATGTATACAAACACAGCCATGCCAATACCTTAAAGCTTTCATTTTCACAGGAAAAAAATAACTTTTCCATGAGGATTGCTGATAATGGAAAAGGAATTCAGGATGAACAGCCAAAAGGAAACGGCCTGCGGAATATGAAACGAAGAATGAATGAATTGTCTGGAGAATGTACTGTTGTATCCGAAAATCTCGGAACCTGTCTGGTTTTTAAAATAATAGTATAAATAAATTACCCCTTTGTGTAATTTACTGATATGCTTTTTAGAGGGAAATTTGATATATAAAATTAAAAGCCATGAAAACTCTTATTAACGATAGTATTGGAGATTTAGAAGCTGCTTTAAAAAACAACAGTGATCTTCAGGAGAAGTTCAAAACAAATCCTATAGAAGCCATTAAAAATGTAGAAATAAGAAATCCGAAAGATACGGACTATTGGATCTACAGGATTATTGTACTTATGCTCGGGCTGGCAGTAATTAGTATTATAGCAGGACTTATTCTCATTGCTTACTGGAATGATGGCTCCTCGAAAGACAATCAACTGGTAACGATTTTTGCAACCATTTCATCAGGAGCTATAGGGGCTTTAGCCGGCCTTCTGTCTCCTACACCCAGAAAATAATAATAGCTTCATATAATTGTATAGAAACTCACTTTTTAAGGTGGGTTTTTTATTTATGATTTTCTCTTTTTAAATCCCTGATCTGCCACCCGGAAATTGTGGAATTATCATAATATAAATTAACTAAAATTTAACTTGGATTTATCTCAAAAAAATCCCTCGAAATACCCCTAAAAGTTAAATTTTGATTAAATTTGTCTAAACTAAAAAAAATAAAAAATGAGTGCAATTTCTTACATAGAAGCAAGACAGATTTTAGATTCCAGAGGTAACCCTACCATCGAAGTAGATGTATTTACAGAAAGCGGAGCAATGGGCCGCGCAGCTGTACCTTCAGGAGCATCTACAGGAGAACACGAAGCAGTAGAATTACGTGACGGTGGTTCAGAATACCAGGGAAAAGGAGTTCTGAAAGCTGTTGAAAATGTAAAAGAAGTAATTGCAGAGAATTTAGTAGGACAGCCGGTTTTCGAACAAAATTATATTGATCAGATTATGATCGATCTAGACGGAACGGCAAACAAAGGAAATCTTGGGGCTAATGCTATTCTTGGTGTTTCTTTGGCAGTAGCGAGAGCTGCAGCTGCAGAATTGGGAATGCCTCTATACAAATATGTAGGTGGTGTGAACGCCAACACACTTCCTGTTCCAATGATGAATGTAATCAATGGTGGATCTCACTCAGATGCTCCTATCGCATTCCAGGAATTCATGGTTATGCCGGTAAAAGCAGATTCTTTCTCTCATGCATTGAGAAAAGGAACTGAAATTTTCCACAACCTGAAATCTATTCTTCATTCAAGAGGTTTATCTACTGCAGTAGGTGATGAAGGTGGTTTTGCTCCAACTTTCAAAGGAACTGAAGATGCTTTGGATACATTACTTCAGGCGATCGAAAAAGCAGGATATAAGCCTGGTGACGATATTATGTTAGCACTTGACTGTGCGGCTTCTGAATTCTATAAAGACGGAATTTATGATTACAGAAAATTCCAGACTCCGGATGCAGCTCAGTTTTCGAGCAGCGAGCAGGTTTCTTACCTTGCTGAACTGGCTGCAAAATACCCAATCATTTCTATTGAAGATGGTATGCAGGAAAATGACTGGGAAGGTTGGAAAATGTTAACAGATAAAATTGGTGACAGAGTACAGCTTGTAGGTGATGATTTATTTGTAACCAATGTAGAAAGACTATCAAGAGGAGTAAAAGAAAATATTGCCAACTCTATCCTTGTAAAAGTAAACCAGATTGGTTCTCTTTCTGAAACAATGGCTGCAGTACAAATGGCTCAGAACAACAAATTCACTTCAGTAATGTCTCACAGATCAGGAGAAACTGAAGATTCTACAATTGCTGATTTAGCAGTAGCAATGAACTGTGGACAAATCAAAACAGGTTCAGCTTCAAGATCAGACAGAATGGCAAAATACAACCAGCTATTAAGAATTGAAGAAGCTCTTGGTGAAACTGCAATTTTCCCAGGACTGGAAGCATTTAAGATAAAAAGATAATTGAATTTATAAATAACGGCAAGCGATAATTTTTGTTTGCCGTATTTTATGGAAAGTGGTATATTTAAAAAAAATAAATAAATAATGTCAGACAACAAAGTAATATTGAATTACGCAGGTAATTCATATGAATATCCAATCGTGGATAGTACTATCGGAGACAGAGGGATTGATATTTCAAAATTAAGAGACCAGACAGGTTTGATCACTCTGGATTTAGGTTACAAAAATACGGGAGCTACTATTAGCGACATCACTTACTTAGACGGAGATCAGGGAGAATTACTTTACAGAGGTTATCCAATCGAGCAGATTGCTGAAAAATCTAACTTTACTGAAGTAATGTATCTTTTATTACATGGAGAATTACCTAATCAGGATGAGTTTGCTTCATTCGACAACAATATTAAAAAATATAACTTCATCGCAGACGAAATGAAAAAAATCATTGATGTTTTTCCTCGTTCTGCTCACCCTATGGGAGTTTTATCTTCTATGACATCTGCATTAACCGCTTTCAACCCGAAAGCAGTGAACGTAAACTCTAAAGAAGAAATGGATCATGCTGCTGAGCTTATGATCGCTAAGTTCTCTCACCTTTGTGCTTGGACGTACAGAAAAACTCAAGGTTTACCATTAAACCATGGTGATAACAACCTAAACTACGTAGAAAACTTCTACAAAATGGCATTCAGATTACCAAACGTTGATTTCGAGATGGATCCGGTAGTTGTAAATGCTTTAGATAAATTATTAATCCTTCACGCAGATCATGAACAAAACTGTTCTACTTCTACAGTAAGAATGGTAGGTTCTGCTCACACAGGTCTTTTCGCTTCTATCTCTGCTGGAGTATCTGCACTTTGGGGACCACTTCACGGTGGTGCTAACCAGGCTGTAATCGAAATGCTTGAGCTTATCGAGAAAGATGGTGGTGACGTATCTAAATATGTTGCTAAAGCAAAAGATAAAAATGATAGCTTCCGTCTGATGGGATTCGGACACAGAGTGTACAAAAACTTCGACCCAAGAGCGAAGATTATCAAGAAAGCTGCTGATGATATCCTTAAATCATTAGGAATCCAGGATAAAGCTCTTGATATTGCAATGCAGTTAGAAAGAGTAGCACTTGAAGATGAGTACTTCATTGAAAGAAAACTATATCCAAACGTGGATTTCTATTCAGGAATCATCTACAGAGCGTTAGGAATTCCTACAGAAATGTTTACCGTAATGTTTGCATTAGGAAGACTTCCAGGATGGATTTCTCAATGGAAAGAAATGAGAATGAAAGGAGACCCAATCGGAAGACCAAGACAGGTTTACCAAGGTGCTCAGGAAAGAAACTACATCGACATCGCAAGCAGATAATATTTGCTTATACCATAAAAGAATCCCAAAGCAAGCTTTGGGATTCTTTATTTTTAAAAACTTATTCAACAATAGCTAAAGCATTAATAAGATTATTCTCAATCCGGAAATAAAAATTCAGGACTACCGGACTGCCGTCAAAAGAACCGGAAATATTGATTTTTAAAATTGTCATATTATCCTTCACAGAAAAATCCATCACCTCAAACAAGGTTTTGTATTGCTCATTAGATTTTTCATTCCATTGTTTTATTTCATCTTTTCCAGTGTATATTTTTCCTTCGTCAAATACAGAGGCGTATTCAGAAAAACAATTAGCAAAAGAGATACTGTCAAAAAGTTCCTGTGCCTTTAAGAATTCCTGTAAAATGATAGGTAATTTCATATTGTTATTTTTAAATGATTAAACAGTAGGAATGGTGCCGCCGTCTATTACATATTCGGTTCCGGTTAAATATTGTGCCCGGGGAGAAACTAAAAAACCAACAAACTCTGCAATATCTTCCGGCTGGGCTGGTTTACCAATAGGAATTCCACCCAAAGCATCCATAACACTTTGTGTAGCTTCTTCTATTGAGCTCTTTGAGCTTTCAGCAATGCGTTCCATCATTCGGGTAGCAGATGAAGTCATGATCCAACCTGGGGAAACAGTCAGTATACGAACTCCTTTGGGTGAAACTTCTTTAGATAAACCTTTGCTGTAATTGATCAGTCCGGCTTTGGCAGCAGCATAAGGTAATGTAGAATCAAATAAAGGCAGTCTTCCCTGAATGGACGCAATGTGGATGATAACCCCCGATTTTCGTTCCAGCATTTGGGGTAAAAAACCTCTGTCTAAACGAACTGGTGCCAATAGATTGGTTTGAATTGTGTTTTCCCAATCTTCGTCACTTAAAACAGAGAAGCCACCACCGGGAGTTTCTGAACCGCCTAAAGTATTGATTAAAATATCAAGCTTTCCAAAAGTAGAAAGAACTTTCCTTACGAGATTTTCAGTGTCTTTTGCCGTGCTCAAATCTCCTGCAATAAAATGTAGCTGGTTATTCATGTCTTCAGGTTGATTTCTTGCAGTAATAATCACAGTGGCACCAGCGGTTAATAATCTTTCTGCAATAGCTTTTCCGGTTCCTTTCGTTCCTCCCGTTACCAAAGCAATTTTACCTGATAATTCGTTGTTGAAATTAAATGATTCTGGCATGATTTCTTTTTTGTACAAATTTCAGGAGTACGATAAGTTCTTACAAGTACGGGGTTACGAATCACATAGGGATAAATTAATCCCCTATTGTAATATCCTGTCATTGTGCTAAATTTGTTTTATGTATGAAAGAAAAATCCCACCCAACCTGAACTGCGGTCTTGATCTGATTGCAGAAGTATTGTATGGTAAATGGAAAATTCGTTTGCTGTGGTTTATTAATGAGGGGTATCAAAGACCCAGCGAGTTGCAGAGAAAGATTCCTGATGCTTCCCGCAGAGTACTGAATGTACAGTTGAAAGAACTTGAAGAACATGAGCTTGTTGCCAAGACAATTTATCCTGTTGTACCTCCAAAGGTGGAATACAGGCTTACAGAATTCGGACAAACATTGATTCCGGTCATTGCTGTATTAGGAAAATGGGGGGATGATCATGAAGAACGCTTAAGAACATTAATCCTGAAAAGGCAGGAAAGCGGTTCTTAAAACAACGTAAAACATTTTCGTTATTTTACAAAATCGAATATAATAATTTGATTAAATTTACTACTGTAAAAAAGTAATACCCAATGACTTTCGGAGAACAGATGTTATTTTTCTTCAGCGCAGTAGGAGCATTCAACGGACTTCTGCTGGGCATTTATCTGCTGTTTGTAAAAAAACTGAAATACCCTCCGGATTTTTTCCTCGGAATTCTTCTCTTCATGTTAAGCTCAAGAGTAGCGATCTCTGTATGCTTTTATTTTTACCCCGATTTACTCCGAATTATTGCACATCTAGGACTGTCTGCTCTATTTTTTACCGGACCGGCTTTGTATTACTATGTAAAATCCTCTTTTCAGCAGGATCAGTTTGATTGGAAGAACTGTCAGAGATGGTTCGGGATATTAACCCTTATCTTAGGAGTTGTTGGTTTATTATATCTGGTGTTTCCGATTACATGGGATAACTATTTTGCTACTTTTATCTATACCTTTTGGTCTGTATTTATATTTCTTACGGTTTATCATTATTATATTTTGCTTAAACAGAAACATAAAAGTCCGAATAACTTTGTACTTCCAATTCTGGTCAGCAATGTGATTATATTTTTGAGTTATCAGCTGATTTCGACAGGCTGGTTACAAATTTATTGCGCAGGAGGCAGCCTTGTGTTTTCGTTTGTGCTGTATGCCAACTTTTTGATTTTATTTAATAAAAAATATCAGCAGCTTCCCGCAAAAGAAACAGAGAAATACTCCAATAAAAAGATTTCCGGAGAACAGGTTGATAGTTTTGTATCGAAATTAGAACGATTAATGGATACAGAAGAGCTCTATAAAAATCCGAATTTAAAACTGAGTGATCTTGCTTCTAAAATGAATATGTCTTCTCACCAGCTTTCCCAGTTGCTGAATGATAACCTGGGGAAAAGTTTTGCTACCTGCATCAATGAATACAGAATCAATGAAGCTTGTGAAAAAATAGAAAACGGATCTTATCTGAAAATTGAAGAGATAGGTTATGAGGTGGGATTCAATTCGAAATCAACTTTCTTCTCAACATTCAAAAAAATAAAAAATACAACACCTCTTTTGTATAAACAGTCTCAAACCCTTACCGAGCCTAGGTTTCAGAGTTCAAATTTATAATTCAGTACTGCGGAATTTCAATTTCAAAACCGTATTGTTGCAGCAAGCCGATACTTTTGATTTCATAAAATTTAAAAGTTATGATCATCAAATTATGGTACTTGCTCTTCCTGTTTTTTCTGTTATTCTTTGGAAAAGCACAGCAGGGTGTTGTAAAAGCAAAAGTTCGGGACTCTCTGGCTGAAGCAAAATCATCCACAACGAATATATCAGAAGTTGTTATCCAGTCTGCTCCACGAAAAATGAAACTGAATGACGGCAATCTTATCCAGTCTGTTGCCGGAAACAAAGATTTTAAAACCTCCACTCATCTTCTTGATGTCCTGAGAAAGACTCCTGGTGTTACAGTAGACCAGGAAGACGGAATTTTTGTCGGAGGAAGAATTACACCTGCTATTCTGATTGATGGAAAACCTGTCGTCATGAGTAATCAGGAATTGCAGACTTATTTACGGTCTTTATCTCCCGATATGGTAGAATCTGTGGAGGTAAATACCAATCCGTCTTCGAAGTATGATGCAGAGTTCAAAGGAGTTATTGATATTAAACTGAAAAAGAATATCAATCTTGGGTGGAAATTAGGCTATATCGGGAATGTATACATCAATAAATTCAACTATCATGAAAATGCAGTAAACATTTCCTATCATACCGGAAAAGTGACCTACAGTGTACAGGCAGTTTACAATGAAGGAATTTCAACCTATCGTTATCATGCGTTACAGCATTTGGCAAATACAAATATCATGCGCACCCGTACTTATCAGGAAGATTTTGGAAAGGTTTACAATCTGCAGGCAGGTGTTGATTTCAGACTGAATGATAAAAACAGAGTAGGACTCAATCTGAGAGGAAACTTCCGGAACATTGACCGAATACGCAACGGATCACTATATACAACAGATCAAAGTGAAAACAAGGTAGTAGTAAATACTGTCAGTGAGAATCCGACAGATTACAGCCAGGACAACTATGGAATAGCAGCAGATTATTCTTTCCAGAACAAAGGATTTAAGCTCAGTTTTTTAGGAAACTATCTTTCGGTAAAAAATAAGCAGAATGATGATTTTATCAATAAAGATCAGGATAAAGCAAATATACTTTCTTATTGGAAATCTGATCTTTTTAATAAAATTAATATCAATACCGCCCAGATAGATGCTTCCCAAAAAATAAATAACATCGATATTGAAGCAGGCGTTAAATACAGCCATTCAGATACCAATAACAATATCAGATATGATACATTATCAACGGGAAATCAGTTTGTTTTTGATCCTACGCGAAGTAATATATTCTCCTATAAAGAAAAAATATGGGCTGGATATATTGCCTACAGACAAAAAATGGGAAACTTTCAAATCAATGCAGGATTAAGGTTTGAACATACAAACAGTATTTCCAATGCCGTTACTGTGGATTCTGTTGTTTCCAGAAACTATCTAAAATGGCTGCCATCTCTAAGTGCAGCGTACACCTTTAATGCTTCCAACGAGTTGTCTCTTTCTTACAGCAGAAGAATAACAAGACCCGTTTTCTCACAACTTAATCCGTTCCGGTTTTATTTCAGTCCGCTAAATTACTGGATTGGAAATCCTTATCTATTGCCTTCTTTTACCAGCCAGATCAAAGCAACCTACCGGCATAAAAACTGGATCACAAGTTTTACTGTTGGAAAAGAACATGATGTGATGACCCGTTATCCACTTTATAATCCGAAAACGAATGTGCTGGAATATTTGGGAACAAATCTTCCCTATAGAAATTTTGCTATTCTGGAAACAAGTTTTCCGGTCAGGATTACAAAATGGTGGAATATCATCAGCCAGATTGTGGGATATTATAATTATGAATTCAGGCCTTATCTGGATGAGGTCTTTGCATTGAATATCTATAATTATGAGCTGAGACTGAACCAGGTTTTTTCACTTCCGAAAGGATTTACAATGAATGTATTTGGCAGTTATGAATCCAAAACAGGTAACAGTCTTTACATCATTAAACCAAGATATACCATAGATGTATCAGTTCAGAAGTCATGGCTTGATAATAAACTGAACACTAAAATTGGTTTTAATAATCTCCTGGATTCATACGAACAGAAACTGGAATTCCGGCATAAACAGATTATGGATAACCGCCTTACCCACTGGTGGGATAGCAGCCGGTTCGTATTTTCGCTCAGTTACAGCATAGGAAGTACAAGATATCAGGTAAAAGAAACCCAGAAAACAGAAGAAGAAAACAGAACGAGATAAGAAAACCTGCTTGAGAAAGCAGGTTTTCGTTTTTTATTATGGACATTGGCATCTGTCACATGTCCAGATATAACATTTTCCTGTATCGTCCCATTCGCAACATCTTCTTGCTGTTGAAATTGGCGCTCCTCCCATTACGGATTTTTGTTGCTCTCTTCCTAATTTTTGTGCATTTTTCAGCACCGGATTGTTCTTGTTCATAACTTTGATTTTTGGTGTTAATAGTTAAGTTTTATGGTTTATAATTTCGCGAAAATTATATCACTAATATAGGAAATTAAATAATATAATTATCTATTTTTTTGTTCTTATGTAGATGGAAAATAGTAAGTTGTAGATGTTTTTGGGACGATTCACTGCAGTTGGCTGCACAGACAAGGAAATTTTGTTGAAGAGTGTTGATTTTAGAAATCAAATTTAATGCATAAAATAATGCAAAAGTTTTATAGGTAGCGCCCTTTACTTATATTTGTAGTATTGCATAAATCTTTATGAGACTAAACATTAAAAACGAAACGGGTAGGCTGAAGTCAGTAGTTCTAGGCCAGCCTAATTCATTGGGAGCCGTTCCCACACTAGAGGAAAGCTATGACGCAAAGTCATATTACTCAATCGAACATAATATTTATCCTAAAGAAGAGGATATTATCAATGAAATGAACGCTTTTGAAGCAGTTTTAAAAAAGTATGACGTTGAAGTACTTCGTCCAAGTATCATTAAAGACTATAACCAGGTTTTTTCAAGAGATGTAGCTTTTGTGATTGATGACAAGATGATCATTTCCAATGTGATTGCAGACAGAGCAGACGAGCAGGAAGCATACAAAAGCGTTTTTGAAAAAGTAGCATGGAGAAAAATTATCAATCTTCCGGAAACAGCACACATTGAAGGAGGGGATGTAATCGTATGGAATGACTTTATTTTCATCGGAACCTGCTTCAGCGAAGACTATCGAAACTATAAGACGGCAAGAACCAACGAGTATGCTATTGAAATCTTAAAAGAATATTTTCCAAAGAAAAGAATCATAGACCTGGAACTGAAGAAAAATGATAAAATTCCGTTTGAAGGTATCCTGCATTTGGATTGTACATTCAATCCAATAGGAGAAGACAAATGTATCATTTATAAAAACGGATTTGTGGATGAAAGCGACTACCGTTTAATCATCGATATTTTCGGAGAAGAAAACTGCTTCCACATCAATGATGAAGAAATGTTTGAAATGTTCCCGAATATTTTCTCTATTTCTCCCGATGTAGTAGTTTCAGACAAAGCTTTCACCAGAATGAATAACCATTTGAGAAACGAATGGGGAATGACGGTTGAAGAAATTCCTTACAGAGAAATATCCAAAATGGGTGGTTTGTTGAGATGTTCTACAATGCCGCTTGTGAGAGAATAATTGAGGGGAGGAGTTTAACCTTTCAATCTTTAATTTTTAAATCAAAAAAATGCAAACAACAGATACAGTATTAATGATAGAACCGATTGCATTCGGTTACAACGCTGAGACAGCGAAAAATAATTATTTTCAGGTAGAACAGACAGGTTCTGATATCCAGTCAAAAGCTTTGGCTGAGTTCAGTACTTTTGTTGGAAAGCTGAGAGGAAAGGGAATTAATGTAATCACCATAAAAGATACTCTGGATCCACATACTCCGGATTCTATTTTCCCAAATAACTGGGTAAGTTTCCATAACGACGGGAAAGTGGTTTTATACCCAATGTTCGCATCCAACAGACGAGTGGAAAGAAGAGAAGATATTATTGAAACCATCGAAGCTCAAGGATTTGAAGTGGCTGAAATTGATGACTGGTCTTTCTCTGAAACTCAGGGACATTTCCTGGAAGGAACGGGAAGTATGATCTTTGACCACGATAATAAAATCGCTTACGGTTCAGTTTCTTTGAGGCTGGATGAAAAACTGTTCAGAGAATTCTGTACAAAATTCGGATTTACTCCCGTTGTTTTCCATTCATTCCAGACCGTAGGGACAGAAAGACTTCCTATCTATCACACCAATGTAATGATGTGTGTGGCAGATCAATTTGTCGTAATCTGTCTTGATTGTATTGATGATGAGCTGGAAAGAGAAAAAGTAATAGAAACCATTAAAGGTACAGGAAAAGAAATTATTGAAATTTCTGAAGAACAGATGCAGCAATTTGCAGGAAATATGCTTCAGGTTCAAAACAAAGATGGTGAGAAATTCCTGGTGATGAGCCAGACAGCATACCAGTCTTTATCTTCAGAACAGGTAGCTGCTATTGAAAAATACTGCGAAATTATTTATTCAGACCTGAATACCATTGAAGTAAATGGTGGCGGAAGCGCAAGATGTATGCTTGCTGAGGTTTTTCTTCCAAAAAAATAATATATTTACGAAAAAATTAATTGAACCCATTATCAAGTAAAGGTTTACATATTCTTCTGACTTTGGAAACAGAGTCAGAAGATTTGTTATTAGACAGCAAAGGTTTTCTGACGTTTACAGAAGAAATTCTGAAAACAAAAGATGTAGAAATTGTAGGAGTTACCAATCATATTTTTGAAAATGATAGTTTTACTTCCGCAGTGATCCTGAAAGAGTCTCACCTTTGTATCCATACGTGGCCGGAATTTAAACAGCTTACTTTTGATGTTTTTCTTTGTAATTATACACAGGACAATACCACAAAAGTAGAGCAAATTGCAGATGAAGTGGTTCAGTATTTTAAAGCTAATACCATTCAGAAACACAAAATTTACAGATAAAAAATGCATTATGTCTGCCCAGCATGCGAATCAAAAAATACATTAGATCTTACTTTTCCTATCGAGGAATATGTTTGTAAAACCTGCTCTCATCTCATTGATGTAGCTGGAAATAAGAATACCAAACATTTGAAGGTACCGACTGAAAACGTTGTGTTGGATGTCGGACAGAAAGGAAAAATTGAAGATGCAGAATATACCGTTGTAGCAATTGTTGTCAGGAAATACGGAAACAGTATTTTCTGGCGTGAATATTCTTTAAAAGACAGTAAGGGAAATGATGCTTTCCTGAGTGAAAGTGACGGACATTGGGTTTTTATACTCCCAATGCATCCTGACGATTTTAAAAGTAAAAGTTCGAAATTACCAACCTATGCCGGACGAACTTATCGCTGGTATGAAAATACTCCATGCACTATTCATGCTGCTGCTGGTTTTTTTGATGAACACCTTGATTTCAGCGTTGCTACCTACAAAGAATATGTCAACGGAACCCGTATGATCTCTCAGGAGAAGACGAGCAAGAAAAGCCAGTACTTCTATGGAGTTCACATTTCAAAACATGATGTTAAAAGAGCTTTTAAAATAGCTCACATGCCTTATTATACAGGAGTAGGAATCGTTCAGCCTTATTATTTTGATATCAAACAGGTGATCAACATCTTTTGTGTGGCTGCGTTAATGATATGCCTGATTCAGTTGTATGTTTATATCTCTAGAACTAATGAAACTGTTTTTGAACAGTCTATCAATTTTGCAGATGTAAAAGATAAAGAACTCGTAAGCAAAAGTTTTACTCTTTCCGGAGGCTCAGCACCATTGAAAGTAAATGCTTTTTCAGCAGTTGATAATTCATGGGCGAATGTTCAGCTAAGTCTTGTGAATGAAAAAACCAATGAAATTATTTATACCTCTAAAGATATCGAACAGTATCATGGTTATGAAGATGGTGAAAGCTGGTCGGAAGGAAATCAATCTGAAGAATTCAACCTTTGTGGAGTAAGTTCCGGGAATTATCATTTTCTTATATCAGCAGAAAAAGAAGGATCTCTATTACCTGAATTTTCTGGTCTTCAGTCACCAGATTCAAAAGTATTAATCTCAAGGGATAAATCCGGAATTCTGGATGTAACCGATATCTATAAAGCACAATCTAACACTTTCATAGACGGAAAGACTTTAGAAAAAGATACAACAGAATTGGGTAAACTGGTGAAAGCATCATTCGGAACTTCAAAAATAGATTCTCTGATCAATGCTGAAGCACCTAAGCTTACTACAGATCCTACATCAGGCAATACCTATGTACAGCTCAAAGCAACCTGGCTTCCCGTTTCATTCTGGAATTTCGGATTTATTTTATTCCTGATGATTGTACTATTTATTGCTTTATTGATAGGAAGACATTTCTTTAATGTGAATAAATGGAAAAATAGCTCAAACACCCCTTATTCCACATCATGATGAACACTATTTTACATTATATAAGACAAAACTGGATGCTCTGCCTGATCGGAGGATTTTTCATGACCTGGTTTGTATACCTTACCTACCGGGGAAATCAGGTCTGCGATTGTGCCAAAACGGAAACGTATCGTGACGGAACCACAAGAAGCCATTCCAGAGTAGGATTCTACAGATACTATCACAAATAAAATATAAAAACTATGGACAACATCAATTTCTTACCCATATTAAACTCGGTTCTTTATTCATTTTTAGGAATCGCAATTCTACTCGTATGCTATTTTATCATCGAAAAGCTTACCCCGGAGAAAACTTGGCATGAGATCGCTCAGAACAAAAATATAGCACTGGCTATTGTCTTCGGAGCATTTATTATCGGAATTTCAATGATTATAAGCGCGGCAATTCATGGATAAGAAGAGGATTCCTCTTGAGCTGCTTTTATTGTTTTCAGTATTCGTCATTGCTACATGTGGATTGATTTATGAGCTGGTGGCCGGAGCCCTGGCGAGCTATCTTTTAGGAGACTCTGTAAAGCAGTTTTCTTTCATTATCGGGGTATATCTCTTTTCAATGGGAGTAGGTTCCTATCTTGCAAAATTCATCAAAGGAAATCTTATTGATAAATTCATCGAGATTGAAATCCTTGTGGGAATCGTAGGCGGAATCAGCTCTGTGGTGCTGTTTATTCTATTTAATACTCTGGCACACTTTGAAAGCGTTCTATACCTTTTTGTCTTTTTCACAGGCTGCTTGGTTGGAGTGGAAATCCCTCTTTTGATGAACATTCTGAAAGACAGGGTACAGTTTAAAGATTTAGTTTCAAATGTCTTTGCATTCGATTATATCGGGGCTTTATTAGCATCGATTCTTTTTCCGTTGGTTTTGATTCCAAAACTGGGAATTGTAAAGACACCTTTGTTTTTTGGATTGATTAATATCTCTATTGCTATATTTTTATGCTATTATCTCACCAAGGAATTGTCAAAACCCTTGTCCTTAAAAGTAAAATCTATTGCAGCATTTGCATTTCTGTTGGGACTTTTCTTTTTCTCAGATACGATTTTATCATACTCTGAAGAAAAATTATACGGTGAAAATGTAGTCTATACCAAAAGCTCACCCTATCAAAGAATCGTTTTAACGAGAAATACTCACGAATTTCGTTTATATCTGAATAACAACTTACAGTTTTCATCCACCGATGAATACCGCTATCATGAAGCACTAGTACATCCTGCAATGTCTATGGCCAAAAACGTTGATAATGTCCTGATTTTGGGAGGTGGTGATGGTTTCGCAGCCAGAGAAGTACTGAAATACAAAGATGTTAAAAAAATAACCCTTGTAGATTTAGATGGTGAAATGACTCAGTTTTTTAAGACCAACGAAACCATGCGCAGGTTAAACCAAAACTCGTTTTCCAATCCGAAAGTAGAAATCATCAATAAAGACGCTTACATTTGGGTAAAAGACAGCAAAAAGAAATTTGATGTCATTATCATAGACTTTCCGGATCCGTCTAACTACAGCTTAGGAAAACTTTATTCCCTGCAGTTTTATAAGGAATTGGAGAAGTTAACAACGCTTGATACCAAAATTGTAGTTCAGACCACCTCTCCGTATTTTGCTCCGAAATCATTCTGGTGTATCGAAAAAACAATCAATCAGATTTTCCCTTTCACAGCAGCTTATCATACCTATGTTCCATCTTTTGGGGAATGGGGATTTTCGATGGCTTCATTTGAACCCATCAACAACAGAGTCTACAGAAAGCTTCCCGGCTTAAAATACTATGATTACAACTTTTCACAAATGGCATATTTTAATAAAGATATGAAAGTGAAAGATGTAGAAGTTAACCGTCTGGATAACCAGATATTAGTCCGTTATTTCGATGAAGAGTGGGGGAAAGTACAGTAGAAAGGATTTTCTTAAAACTATATTTTTAGGTAGCCTGATGCTTCCCTTTTTGCAGTATTGCGGAAAGAAAGTAAAATCATCGCTGCTTAAAATCACCGGGACAAACCATGTTCTCGGTCATAAACTGTGGGCTAAAGATTTTCCACAGTTTTCAGAAGTTATCCACACAAAATATCTTATCGTGGGTGGAGGAATATCCGGACTTTCAGCTTGTAGATTCTTCAGTCAGAATAATGAAAAAGATTATCTTCTCCTTGAAATGGAAAACCATTTGGGAGGAAATTCTTCCAACGGGCAAAATTCATTTTCAAAATTTCCGTTAGGAGCACATTATTTACCTTTACCCAATAAGGAAAACGTAGAAATTATAGACTTCCTGAAAGAATGCAAAATATTTTTAGGAACTGAAGATAACGGAGAACCCATTCTTGACGAATACCAAATGACTTTTCCACAGCAGGAAAGATTGTTTTATAAGAATTCATGGCAAAATGATATTGTGCCTCAAAGAGGTATTTCAGCAACAACCCAACAGGAACTTAACCGCTTTTTTAAGTTGATGGATGAGCTTCGTACAAAGAAAGATTCACAGGGAAAATACTGGTTTGCTATTCCGGTACATGATTCAAGCAGAGAAGATGAGGTTGTAAAGCTTGAAAAAATCATTTTTAAAGACTGGCTCAGAGAAAATAATTATCACTCCGAAGAACTTCTCTGGCTGTTGGATTATTCCTGTAGAGATGATTTCGGATTAGGAATAGATTACGTTTCAGCATGGGCGGGAATTCATTATTTTGCCGGAAGAAAAAACAACTGGAGCACGAAATACAAAGATCAGGTATTCACTTGGCCGGAAGGAAATGCAAGGCTGGCAAAACATTTTTCAAAATATACGGAGGGAAAACATATGCCTGAAAACTTAGTTTTTGATGTAAAAATCAATGATAAAGTTGAGGTATTGAGTTTTGATAATGCTCAAAAGAAAACGAAGAAGATCATTGCGGATAAAGTCCTGTTTGCTTCACCACAATTTGTGAATGAAAGGATTTTTAATCATAAAAAAGCTTCGTCATTTCATTATGTTCCGTGGCTTTTAACCACCATTACTCTGAAGAATGAATTTGGAGGAGATGAAGAACTCGCCTGGGATAATGTAATCTACGGCTCTTCCGGATTAGGCTACATCTTTGATCAACATCAGAATCTGAACCAGATTATAGGTGAAAAAGTAATTACTCATTATAAGAGTTTTTCAACAGCAGACTGTAAGAAAGCAAGGAAACAACTTTATGCCATGAAAGATGCTGAACTGAAAGGTTTAGTTTTAAATGATTTGAAGAAAGCACATACACTGATAGAAGATTTTATCCTGGAAATGCAGTTTCATAAAATAGGACACGCCATGATTGCTCCGGTTCCCAACCAGATTTTTGGGGAAGAAACCAAAGTAGCGAAAGAACCTGTAGAAGGGAAAATTTTCTTTGCCCATTCTGATCTTTCAGGAATATCTATTTTTGAAGAAGCCTTTTATCAGGGAATCCGGACTGCAGAACAAATGATATAAAATAATACAATGAAACAGCCGTGGATACATAATGCAAAAACAGACTGGTGGTTTATCTTATCACCACCTTTTGTTGTATTGTTGATTATTTTTCTTTTTCAGAAACAAATTCAAGGGTTAGAAAATCATTATTCCTTTTACACATGGCTTTTCCTGATCGTTTTTGTGGATGTGGCGCATGTATATTCTACCCTTTTCAAAACGTATTTCATAAAAGGAGAAATACAGAAAAATAAATGGCTTTATCTCGGAATTCCTGCAATAAGCTGGATTTTAGGGATTATCCTTTTTCAGTTTGGGAGCCTGACATTCTGGTCGGTCCTGGCATTGGTTGCTGTTTTCCATTTTATACGCCAGCAATATGGTTTTATGAGGATCTATGCCCGCTTTGAACCCAATAACTGGAGCAAAAAAATAGATGAGGTCGCTGTTTATTCTGCTACCATTTTTCCCATGTTGTACTGGTTTAAGACTCCACGTGCCTTTACATGGTTTGTCAACAATGAGTTTGACTGGCTTCAAAATCTTCCAAACTATCTTCCTCTGATTACGATTGCGTATTTTACAATTCTGCTCATTTGGATCATTAAAACTGTTTTCGAAGCTTTTAAAACAAGAAATATTAATATCCCGAAAATCGCATTGATCACCGGAACTTTTCTTTCCTGGTATTTTGGGATTGTCTATTTCAATAATGACCTTCTGTTTACTTTTCTGAATGTAGTTTCTCACGGAATTCCTTATATCGCATTGATTTATATCCGGGAAATACAGCAAAAGGAAAATAGGCACTTGAAAAGAATGCAGATTTTTAAATCTTTTTCAGGAATATTTTTATTTATAGGAGTTATTTTAGGTTTCGCCTTTTTGGAAGAATTTTTATGGGAAACTTTGGTATGGAACGAACATTTTTCCCTGAATATAATTATTTCAGAAAAATTGTTTCAGTTCCTCGTTCCTTTATTGGTGGTTCCGCAGCTTACTCATTATCTGCTTGATGGCTTTATTTGGAGAAAACCAAAAAAAGTTAGTTAACTTTGCGGTAATCTTTAAAATCTAATAATGAGACAATACTTTCTGTCATTAGCAATTTTTCTTGGAATGATTGTAGGGGCTCAGCAGAAAACGTTCTGTAATCCCATTAATATTGATTATGGTTATACGCCTTTCGAAGTTTTTTCAAAACAGGGAAAACACCGTGCTACGGCAGATCCGGTAATTGTTAATTTTAAGAATAAACTGTTTCTTTTTTCTACCAATCAGGAAGGATACTGGTACAGTGATGATATGCTGGACTGGAAGTTTGTGAAAAGGAAATTTTTAAGAGATAATAAATATACCCATGACCTTAATGCTCCGGCTGTCTGGGCGATGAAAGATACGCTGTACGTCTATGGCTCTACCTGGGAACAGGATTTTCCAATCTGGAAAAGTACAAATCCTACCAAAGATGACTGGAAAATTGCAGTGGATACTTTGAAAGTAGGAGCGTGGGATCCGGCATTCCATTATGATGAAGATAAAAATAAACTGTATCTGTACTGGGGCTCAAGTAACGAATGGCCATTGCTGGGAACAGAGGTGAAAGTGAAAAATCTTCAGTCTGAAGGTTTCGTAAAGCCTATTATTAAGCTAAAACCTGAAGATCATGGCTGGGAACGTTTTGGGGAATACAATGATAATGTTTTTCTTCAGCCTTTTGTAGAAGGGGCATGGATGACAAAACACAATGGGAAATATTATATGCAGTATGGTGCTCCGGCAACAGAATTCAGTGGATATTCTGATGGAGTATATGTGAGCAAAAGTCCTTTGGAAGGCTTCGAATATCAACAGCATAATCCATTTTCGTACAAACCGGGAGGTTTTGCCAGAGGAGCGGGCCACGGCGCTACGTTTGAAGACAATTATAAAAACTGGTGGCACATTTCGACCATCTTTATTTCAACCAAAAATAATTTTGAAAGAAGACTCGGAATCTGGCCTGCAGGTTTTGATAAAGATGATGTGATGTACTGTAACACGGCTTATGGAGATTATCCAACTTATCTTCCGCAGTATGCACAGGGGAAAGATTTTACAAAGGGTCTTTTTGCCGGATGGATGCTGTTAAATTATAATAAACCTGTTCAGGTTTCATCTACTTTAGGAGGTTATCAGCCCAATAATGCGGTAGATGAAGATATCAAAACGTATTGGAGTGCCAAAACCGGGAATTCAGGAGAATGGTTTCAGACGGATCTTGGTGAAGTTTCCACCATCAATGCCATTCAGATCAATTATGCGGATCAGGATGCTGAATTCATGGGGAAAACCTTAGGGAAAATGCATCAGTATAAAATTTACGGTTCCAATGATGGTAAGAAATGGAATGTGATTGTAGATAAAAGTAAAAATACAAAAGATGTTCCCCACGATTATGTTGAGCTTGAACAGCCGGCAAAAGCCCGTTTCCTGAAAATGGAAAACCTGAAAATGCCTACCGGAAAATTTGCATTAAGCGGTTTCAGAGTGTTTGGAAAAGGAGCTGGGAAACAGCCTGCTAAAGTAGAAGGGTTTGTGCCTTTAAGAGCTGATCCCAAAAAGTATGGTGAAAGAAGAAGTATCTGGATGAAATGGCAGCAGAACCCTGATGCAGACGGCTATGTAATCTATTTTGGTAAGACTCCGGATAAATTGTATGGAAGCATTATGGTGTACGGAAAAAATGAATATTTCTTTACAGGAGCAGACAGAACAGATGCATACTATTTCCAGATTGAAGCTTTCAATGCGAATGGCGTTTCAGAAAGAACAGCCGTTGCAAAATCTGAATAGATTGAATTAAAAAATAAATAAATAACACGTTTTGAAAATCAGAACGTGTTATTTTTTGTCTGTTTTCTTAAGAAATGTTTCAATTTTATTGATGAGAAATTCATCATGAGGATGTTTATCCCAATCCAGATGACCGCCATTGAATGGATAAGACTCATAGAGTACATGATATTTATTTAAAACTGAATCTAAGATTTTTCCTTGCGTAGAAGGAATAACGCGATCCGAATTTCCATAATAAGATAAAGTAGGAGGGGAGTTTTTATTTATCCATTTGACAGGGCTGGCAAAATCTATTCTTGAAACTCCAGTTTTCATTATACGAGGATCTACAAGCCTGCTTTCCACAAAAGAATATTCCTGATAGTTTTTGAAACCAGAATCAGAGAGGTCAGTAGGTCCCACAATATTAATAACGGCTTTTACTTTCTTATCAGTATCGAATTTATAAGCATACAACATAGATAAATGGGCTCCAGCACTATTACCAAGTAATATAAACTTAGGACTGTATTTAAGTTTCTTTTCTAAAAAAGCGGAAACATCTTTAATGTCATTTATTTGATTGGGTAATCCATACTGGGTTTCTGAAGCGAGTCTGTAATTCATATTGACAAAAATATAATCAGGAAATCTTTGCATCATAGAAAGAGTGAAAAAAGTGAGCTGTGTCTTATCCCCAGCACGCCAGCCACCACCATGAATAATGATGAAAACTTCCTTTCCCTTTCCTGACTTTGTATTTGGAATATAAAGATCCATTATTTGGTCAGAATTTTTCCCATAGTGAATATTTTCCTCTTTATCAAAGCTGACACCTTTACCTAGCTTTATCTTTTTTTCTTTACAGCTTGTCCATAGAAAGAGCAGGCTCAGGCAAATTAAAATAATATTTATATCCTTTTTCATAGCTATTAAATATAAAAAATCCGCTGAAAAGAATCAGCGGATACCGTAAGAATAATTGAATATGAAGAAAGATAATCTTTATCTTGTTCTGCTTTTAATAGCATCTGAAGCGCCTTCGATGTCTCTTACCTTTTTCACTTTCTGGTTCCCGAAATTGTAGGTAAGGCTTACCGTAAAACTTCTGTTGTATCGGTTTTGGTGGATGTAATTGTAATTTCCGTTATCCTGAAAATCTTCAATTTTAACGATGTTGGTATTCAGAACATCATTTACATTCACTGCAAAGGTCCAGTCGTTCCACATTTTCTTCAAGCTGAGGTCTAAACTCATTAAACCTTTCAGTAATCCAAGCTCGATCTGCTGTTTGTCTACGAAGAAATAATTAACTCCAAAGAACCATGTTTTCTTTTTGTCAAGACGAATGGTGTTGTTGGTCTGAATCAAAAGACTGGTAGAATTCGTTTTGTTGGTGTAAGCGATATCTTTACCATCCTGGTTTCTGAATCGGTCTCCTGTAGTAGGATCAGTATCAAGACTTCCGTTGTTGATATTGTGCTGAACTCCGATGTTGAAATTGGTGGTCCAGTATTGTTTAAAAAATGACTTCTGAATACCTACCATGGCAGACATTTCCTGCTTATCTCCAAAATTGGTTCTGATGTATCTCAATACAGGATTAGTCCCCACCGTACCATCCGGTGATACAGGATATCCCTGCAGCGGAACCTGAGTGATAGCATCTTTAATATAGGAATGGTTTAAAATCAGGAAATATGAATTTTTAAACATATATGTAAGTTCCTGGTTATAAGTAGAGGAAGCTTTTACAAATGGGTTGTTCTGTGTATAGTTATCATCCGTCAGGATATTTCTTACAGGATTGATTTCCCAGAAACTAGGTCTTCTCATTCTGCTTGAAAAAGAGTACGAAATATTGTTTTTATCGTTGATAGCGTAATTGAAACTTAAATAAGGAAGTAAGTTATTGTAATTTCTTTCAATCCTTTTAAGTTCGTCTGTAGGAGCATTATCAGAAGTTCCGAGACTGTTTGTAATTTCATATCTCGCCCCGATTTTTCCGGAAATTTTATCCGAGAATTTCTTTTCTACAGTAAGGTATGCTCCGTAAATATTTTCATCATAAATAAAGTGATTTGGTCTTGGATCCGGATCTTTTGCGGGATCAAAAGAATACGTTATGTTTTTAGAATCGTTGTCTGTTTTGGTTTTGTTGTAATTTCCTCCTATAGAGATCGTCAGGTCATTTTTAAATTTCTGAATATAATCTACCATTCCGGAGAAGTTATTAATGATCTGAGGGAGATCCTGGAATACTTGTGTTGTCATATTTCCAGTTCCCATATTCACATCAGACATATACGTTCTGTTGTCTGTAAACTGGAATCTTTTATAATTAAGATAAGCTGCATTTACATTAAGCTTACTTCCAAGAGAATCCGTTTTTAACTCATAATTTAAGTTCAGTGAATTGTTATAAGATCTTGCATCTTCTTTGTTTTTAGACCATGTATATTTTGTGCCGTCTTCTGTCTTGATTGTATTGAAAAGATTGACTGTTGAATTATAGCTTTTATTTGCCCATGTGTTCCAGGATAAAGCAAGATTGCTTTTTTCATTCAGCTGATAATCAATATTCAGATAGCCACCTAGATTTTTATTAGGATCATCAATATCTCCTGTGGATTGATTAGAAGTTTTAGCAGTACCATTTCTTAATGTGTAGGTTTGTGCTTCAATATTTTCTCCACCGCTAAGGTTGGCGCTCACTCCCAGCTTACCTTTTCTGTAATTGGCAGAGAAGCTGGCCTGGCTTCCGTTATATTTATTGGTGGTATTAGACATTCTCATGTTTCCACTAAGCCCATCGCTCATTTTTTTCTTAAGAACGATGTTGATGATCCCGTCGGATGATTCTACCTGAAATTCACTTCCGGGAACGGTAATCACTTCAATTTTCTGAATATTTTCTGCCGGAGTATTTTTCAGAAATTGAGCCAGAGACTCAGAATCCATGTTCGTTTTTCTTCCGTTGATATAGATCAGGGCATTATTTTTTCCAGCGATTTTCAATGTTTTATCATCTGTTGAAGATAATAACGGAGTCTGCTTTAGCAGATCAAACGTGGTATTTCCTTTGGCTACGGGGGAAGCTGCTACATCATATACAAAACGGTCACTTTGTTTTTTGAAAACCTGTTTTGTAATGGTAATTCCTTCTATATTTTTTGTTTTTGCCGTGTCAGCTTTCTTTTCCTGAGCAAATGCGCATGTACCGAATACGATGGCCATTGACAAAATTATACGTTTCATGTTGTTTTTATTTAAGAGTGGATGTAGTGATATAAGTTTTATAGTTTAGGTTCTTGATTTTACAGCATCATTCGCTGATTTCATTTCCCTTGCTTTTTTCAGTTTCTGATTTCCAAAATTGTAAGTAACACCGATACTCATCAGCCTTGGATAATTGAAATTGGTGATATTATTATAGGTTCCGTTGGGCTGTACTCCTTTAATTCTGTAGAAACTTTGATTAAATAGGTCGCTTACTTCCGCTACAATCGTCCAATCACCAATAATTTTCTTCACATTAAAATCAAAACTCTGTCTTGCTCCTATCATTCCTCCTTCCATGGCTGTCTGGCTTCCAAAGAAGTAGTTAACTCCTAAGAACCAGTCTTTTTTAGATGAAAGCCTGATTACGTTATTCAAGGTTAGAGACATATTATAGTTTTTCACATCAATGATATAAGGTTCTACTTGTTCAGTTTCTCCCGGAACCGGCATAGAAGTTGGGTCTTCCCATACACCGCCTGTAAATGTTACATATCCTAAGTTCACAGAATAATTGGTTGTCCAGATATCTTTGAACCATGACTTGTTCATACCAAGCGTTAAGGCAAGCTCTCTGTTTTTTCCGTAATTGGTTCTGATATATCTTAGAAATCTTACTTTTTCCGTGATTGCATTGCCGCTACCATCATTGATAATATTACCATTTGCATCTCTTTTAGGACGTGTTACCGTTCCCTGTAACGGAAGCAGATCAGAAGCCGCAGCATCTTCTACCATGTTAAAACTAAGATTCGCGTAATAGGCATTTTTATACATATAGTTCAGCTCCTGATTATAAAATTTAGCAGCCAGTATAAAAGGATTGTTCTGCGTATAATTGGTAGGAGTGAAGTAAGTTCTGGAAGGGTTCAGTTCCCAGAATCTTGGTCTTCTGATTCTGCTGGAAAAAGTGTAACTCAAATTATGATCTGAATTGATGGCATAATTTAAATTCAGATAAGGTAAAAGGTTATTATAGTTTCTTTCAAATCCTGTTTTGTCTACAATATCTCCCGTACTTCTTGTCATTTCATAACGAGCTCCTATTTTCCCGGATAACTTTTCAGTCAGTTTTCTTTCATAATTCAGATAAATTCCCAAAATATTTTCTTTATAAATGAAGTGATTAGTCTGGTTAGGATCTATTACAAACTCTCCGTTTTTCAGTTTATCCTGCTTGGTATCATTATCTGTATTGGTGTGATTATAGCTTACACCCATTAACCATGTTGATCCTTTAGCAGTCTTTTTCAGATAGTCGATATTGGCTGCATAGTTATTGATAATTTGGGGTACAGACTGATGTAATGCAGAATAGTTGTTATCAGGATTACTGTTCAGAGGAAAGCTTTCATTAAAACTTACTTTATTCCTGTTGAACCATAGATAAGACACATTCGATGTCAGTTTACTTCCCAGAGAATCGGTTTTCATTTCATAATTTAAATTGAAAGAATGATTTCTGGTTTGTGCATCCTCATTATTGACAGTTCTGTTGTTCAAAACTCCATCTTGCCAGTTAGTGATATCTAGCACAGAATTGAAACTTTTATTGTATCTCATGTTGTAAGAGAGTCCAAGACTGTGTTTCTTATTGATCTCATAATCAATGTTGAACCCTCCACCGTAGTTTTTATTGGGATCATCATTATATCCATAAGACTCATTTCTGAAGGTAGGGTCTCCGTTAGACAGTGTGTATCTTTGTCTGTCTGTCCAGCTTCCTGTTCTGAAATTAGAATTACCGGACCATTTTCCTTGTCTGAAATTAAAAGAAGCTCCTGCATTGGGATTGTTGTAATAACCTTGCTCATTCTGCATTTTCAACGTTCCGTTGTAGCCGTTATTTTTACTTTTTTTCATGACAATATTGATAACTCCTTCTTTAGATTCTACCTGGAATTCACTTCCCGGAACTGTAATGACCTCAATTTTCTGTATATCTTCTGATGGAGTAGATTTCAGCATTTCAATCAATGCCTCAGAATCCATATTGGTTTTCTTATTGTTGATGTAGATTATTGCATCGTTTTTTCCCAAAATCTTCAGCGTTTTTCCATCTATACTGGAAATCATCGGAGTTTGTTTCAAAAGATTGAAGGTGTTGGTTCCCTTAGCAATAGATGAAGATGCTACATCATAAACTAATCTGTCACCTTGTTTTTTGAAAACCTGCTTCTTGATATTCACTGCATCAATAGCATTTACTTTCATACTGTCTTTTTTCTGCTGGGCAGTTACAAGTCCACCGAAAAATAGTGCTGCGATAAGAATTTGAGTCTTCATGATTATTCTTTTTTAATTAATAGCTTGTATGGTTTGTTATTTTACATTGCAAAGATATATAATAAATTTAGTATCATGCAATACAAAGTACTTGAAAATATTTATAATTAAATTTAACGTATTGATTATCAGTTAATAAAAATTAATTAAAAATTTAGTGTACTTGATCTTTCTGTATGATAAGACAAATGACAGATCGTAAATGTTACATCACAAAATGAAATTCATGAAGATTTTTATAAAAAAAATAAAGAAAAAGAATAAAAAATGTAAGCGGTTGTTTTTTATTATTAATTTAGTGAAAACTAAAAATCATTATCATATGAGAAAATTTTACTTATTATTTTTGTTGTTAATATTAATATTTTCATGTAAAAATGAATCTTTCTTAGAAATAGAAGACAACACATCAGATCCTACATCTAATTATAATTTTGGAAGTACTGCGCAAAAGAATTTCCAGGGTGTAGTTCTCGACACAAACGGACAACCGGTTTCAGGAGCAACCGTTACCATTGGAGCCAATACGGCAACAACCAACCTTAAAGGTTTGTTTACCTTTAAAAATGCTTCAGTAAAAGAAAACTTTGCCCATGTAAAAGTGACAAAGACCGGATACGTGAATGCCTCAAGGGTTTTAGTTCCTACCAACGGAATAAATCAGGTGAATATCATGATGATTCCTGTAACAACTACTTCTACAATTACTTCAGGCTCTACCTCTACAGTTTCACTTCCAAACGGAACTAAAGTAAAATTTGACGGAAGCTTTAAAGATGCAAACGGAAATGCTTATTCAGGAAATGTGAGTGTTGGAGTTTTTCATTTAGCTCCATCCAATCAATACCTGAATGAACTCATGCCAGGATCTTTTTTGGCAACCAATTCCGGGGGGAATGCAAGAGTGATGGAAACTTTTGGGATGTTGCATGTACAGTTAACGGGTAGTGCCGGACAAAATCTTCAGATTGCAAACGGCCATACTGCGGAAATTACAGTTCCGGTAGATGCTTCACAAACTTCCAATTCACCCAGCACAATTCCATTATGGTCTTATAACGAAGACACAGGAATGTGGAAAGAAGAAGGTTCCGCAACAAAGATTGGAAATAACTATGTAGGAACAGTAAATCATTTTTCCTGGTGGAATTGTGATGCACAGTTTGCACAGGCAACCATGAAAGTAACGGTAAAAAATTCAGCAGGACAAGTTTTGCCTAATATTAGAGTGACCTTAAAGAGAAGTTCTCAATCCTATGAAACCTATGGAATGACAGATAATACAGGTATGGTGTCTGGAATTGTTCCCGCAGGTGAAGTTCTTAACTTAAAAGTTTATGATATCTGTAATAATGTAATTTATACCTCGAATGTTGGGCCATTTCCAGCTGGGATTATAACAACAATCCCAGATATTACTGTAAATCCCACTACAACTACCAGTTATACCATTCAGGGAAATTTGAAAACCTGTTCGAATACTGATGTTACAGATGGTTATGTAATCCTGAAACCTGTAATAAGTACTAACTACTTTCAATATTTGTCAGTACCGGTAAACAGTACCGGAGTTTTTACATTTAATACCTATTCATGCAATGCAAATCCACAGTTTACTTATGAAGGATTTGACAGTGTTAATTTTCAGACAACCAATGAAATTACTTTCACGGCAACAACTAATACTGTAAATCTGGGAAATATTATGGCTTGTAATTCTTTGAGTGAATTTATCAATTATAAGATTGATAATCAGCCTGTTGTTTATGTGTTAGGACTGATTAATGCACAATGGACAGGCCTCACACCTACATCACCTAATATGTCACCTAAACAATTGAGAATAAATTCAATGAATGCTGCAGGCCCATTTTTTTCCATGACTCAGAATAATATGTTGGGAGTTGCTGCAAGCTTTACTTCAAATTATGGATTTGAATTTTCAGGAGGTGCTATTACTTCAAATAATGGCAACCTCGTTGTAAATGTAACTTCTTTTGGAGCTGTAGGAGATTATATTGATTTCACCGTCAATGGAACTTACACCAATAGTTCAGGAAATCATACTTTCACGGCAACAGGGCACGTAAAACGTGATCTGTAATCACTGTAAAAATAAAAAGGACCGAAAAGGTCCTTTTTTTATTGTATTATTTATTCTCTGTCGAATCGGGCAAGTTTTTTATCCACCCAAATTGTTGCAAAAGGGAAAAATGCAGATAGTAAGGCGAAAACAAAATCTTCATCGTCCCAATGATAAATTTTTCTTGCAGGAAGGCAGAGTAGGAGGTAAAGTGTAAAAAATAATCCGTGTAAACTCCCAATAACGCTGATGAAGATAATAGAATATAAATTTTCATCATATCGAATCCAGATCATCGCAACACAGTACAGTAAAAGACATGAAATGGCTTCTGCCAGACAAATCTGTTTAAACCACTTGATGATTTTTTCCTGAGAATATTTTGAGAATATTTTTTCGATGAATTCCATTTCTTGAGGTATGAGGTGAGAGGTAAAAGGTAAGAGTCTTTCTCTGGCTTTTAGTTTTTAGCCTCTCATTTCTGGTTGCAAAATTACTTATAAAAACTGCTACCATCCAAATATTCAAAAACTTCAGGAGGCAGCATAGGTCTTACATTTTTACCATCTTTGATCATATTTCGGATTTCAGTAGCAGAAAGCTCTATGACCGGTGCTTTTATCAAAGAGATATTTTCGTGTTGTAAATACTCGGAATCTTTTTTCTCTCCTTCAAATACTCTTGGATATACAATAATATGATGATTCTTGATCAGAATATCAGAATTTTTCCACTTGTGAAGGCTCTTCAGGTTATCTTCTCCCATAATCAGGCTGAAAGAATATTCAGGATATTTCTCATGAAGATAAGTAAGAGTATCGATGGTATAGCTGGGCATCGGAAGAGAAAATTCCACATTGGAAGCTCTCATATTCGGATAATTCTTTACTGCAAGCTGTACCATATCCAGCCGGTTATGATCTTTCAGCAAAGATTTTTTGTCTTTGAAAGGATTTTGTGGGCTTACCACAAACCAAAGTTCGTCCATATCAGAATTTTCCAGAATATAATTTGCCAGAATAAGATGTCCGATATGAATAGGATTGAATGATCCGAAAAATAAACCGATTTTTTTCATTTTTGTTAGGTAATAGGTAGTAGGTAGCGGGTTACAGTAGTTTGAAATATCAATATTTTGATCAGAATTTTATCTTTGTGCAGGCTTTTACTCCCTGCAACCTAAATCCTGCAACCTTCTTACTCCCTAAATTTTACATCCTTAATGTTCAGATAATGCGTTACATTGCCTTTCCAATGGTTTTCTTCCAGTGTAAAAGCAAGATCAAAATTCTTATTTTTAAAATCTTCAACAAACTGTCCCAGTTTGAATCCGACACATTCAATATTTCGTCCTGTAGATTCCTGCTTGATATAAAACTTAAGGTGATTATTGTCTTTCCCCATAGTTTTTACATATCCTGAAAGTTTTTGATCTGTCAGGGTAAAAATAGGTTTCATATTATGAGGCCCAAATGGAGCCAATTTTCTGTGGAAATTGATAAACTCTCTGTTGATTTCATCCACCGTAATCTCCGTATCAATGGTAATGGAAGGTTCCTTCTGATGTTCTTTAATTTTTTCAGAAACAATTCTTTCAAATTTTTCCTTGAAAGCAGCAAACTTATCTTTCTCCATCGAAAGACCGGCAGCAGCGTGATGTCCCCCGAATTTAAGGAAATATTCAGAACACAGATCAAGAGCTTCATGCACATCAAAATCAGAAACAGATCTTGCAGAAGCTACCATTTCCCCGTTATTACCATCGGTAAATACAAGGGTTGGTTTATAATAGGTTTCAATAAGTCTTGATGCCACAATACCAATGACTCCTTTGTTCCATTCAGGATGGTAAACAATAGTGGTATGCTTGGTTTCCTGCTGAGATTCTATAATCTGGTTTAATGCAGAAAGTGTAGAATTCATGTCCAGTTCACGCCTTTCATCATTGAGATTCATGATATCATTTACAATCTGGTTGGCATGTTTCAGATTGTCAGAAACCATAAGTTCTACAGCTGCTTTACCATGAGAGATTCTTCCGGCAGCGTTGATTTTAGGCGCTATTTCAAAAACAATATTGGAAATTTCAAAATGAGAAAGCTTATCCTCAGGAATTAAGAGTCTTAACCCAAGATTTCTGGTCTTTCTGAGTGTTTTCAATCCCATTTTAGCCAAAACCCTGTTTTCTCCAGTCATAGAAACAATATCTGCTGCAATGGAGATGGCCAGAAGATCCGTCAGTTCAAATAATTCTGCTTCCGGTAATTTATAAATTGTATTAAGTCCCTGGCATAGTTTAAAACCAACACCACATCCTGAAAGTTCTTTGAATGGATATCGGCAGTCATTTCTTTTAGGATCAAGTACTGCTGCAGCATTGGGGATTTCTTCACCCGGAAGGTGATGATCACAGATAATAAAATCTATATCCAGATTACTGGCATAGCTGATCATGTCTAGTGCTTTGATTCCGCAGTCCAGAGCAATGATTAATGAAAAACCATTTTCTTTGGCAAAATCAATTCCTTCTGTAGAAATACCATATCCTTCAGAATTTCTGTCTGGAATATAGTATTCTAAATATTTTTTTTCAACAATCTTACTGAGATAAAGGTACATTAAAGCAACCGCTGTGGTTCCGTCCACATCATAGTCACCATATACCAATATTTTTTCACCATTTTCAATTGCGGTTGCAATACGCTCTACAGCTTTTTGCATATCTGCCATTAAAAATGGATTGTGGATATCGTTAAGGTTGGGTTTAAAAAATTCTCTGGCCTTTTGGTAATTGTCAATTCCTCTCAGAACGAGAAGTTTAGATTCAAAAGTACCAAAACCAAGTGACGAACTTAGTCTGTCCACAACTTCCTCATCGGGTTCAGGCTTGTAAATCCATTTTTGACTCATTTCACAAAAATAAGGAAAAAAGTTCTAAAAGTGGCTTTAAAAATCAGCAAATTAGATTTTGAAATAAGACTAAGGGTGTCCTTTGTAAAACTTATCTCTGTTAGTAAAAAAGATAGTAATATCTCTCTTTCTGTTTCTTTCAGAGGTTGTCTTTATAATAATACTGTACTCATTCAAATGATACTTTTCAAGTGTTTTTTATGATCATTTTGTCTGGAATAAAGATACTATTCAAAAAAGATTTCGGAGAATTTTTGACTTTATAATTGTCAAAAAAGTTGTGACTTTATGAAAGCTAATAAATATGATGTAGTAGGAGCGTACACAGCATTCAAAAAATTAGGTTTGCTTTCGGAAGGAAGTACGCAGACCAACTTTGAGAAAATGTTCAACTCTCATCCGGATAGTAATAAGAGAGCAGAAGCTATTAAAAAGAAAGCAGAGAAAGACGGCTTATGGAAAGATCCAGGAACTGTTTCTTTGCCTGCAGTGAGATTAACGAAATAATTATTTTATTTATTGTTTAAACGAAAATACCCCAAAGCAACGCTTTGAGGTATTTTTATATAGATTTTAATGTTGTTCAGATTATGAATACATTTTTTCTCTTAATTCTTTTACCTTTTTATCAGCAAGGTATTCGTCATAAGTCATTTCTCTGTCAATGATTCCGGTAGGAGTCAGTTCAATGATTCTGTTACAGACTGTTGAAAGCATTTCGTGGTCATGAGATGCCAGTAAAAGATTTCCTTTGAAGTTGGATAAAGAGTTGTTCAAAGTTGTGATACTTTCAAGGTCTAAGTGGTTGGTAGGTTCATCTAATAAAAGAACGTTAGCTTTCTGAAGCATCATTCTACTGAACATACATCTCATTTTCTCACCTCCGGAAAGTACTTTACAAGATTTTAAAGCTTCATCTCCTGAGAATAGCATTCTTCCTAAGAATCCTCTCATGAATTCTTCGTGACGCTCTTCGTCATTTTTAGTAAATTGTCTTAACCAATCAACTAAGCTAAGATCTTCCTGGAAGAAACTTGTATTGTCTAAAGGCATGTGAGATTGGTTCGTTGTAACTCCCCAGGCAACAGTTCCTTTGTCAGCTTCAACATTTCCCGCTAGAATTTCGAAAAATTCTGTAATCGCTAAAGAGTTTTTAGAAAGGATAGCTACTTTATCACCTTTTTTAAGGTTAAGGTCGATATTTGAGAATAATAATTCTCCGTCTTTTGTTTTTTCAAGACCTTTTACATCTAAAATCTGATCTCCTACTTCTCTTTCCATTTCGAAAATAATTGCAGGGTATCTTCTTGAAGAAGGCTTGATATCGTCAATATTTAATTTGTCGATCATTTTCTTTCTTGCAGTAGCCTGTTTTGCCTTAGCAACGTTAGAGCTGAATCTTGCAATGAAGTCCTGAAGTTCCTTTTTCTTCTCTTCTGCTTTCTTGTTAGCCTGAGCTCTTTGTCTTGTTGCCAATTGAGAAGCCTGGTACCAGAAAGAGTAGTTACCCGTATAAAGGTTTAGTTTAGCATAATCCAAGTCACCAATGTGCGTACAAACCGTATCCAGGAAGTGACGGTCGTGAGATACAACAATTACGGTGTTTTCATAGTCTGCAAGGAAATCTTCCAACCATGAGATGGTATCAATATCAAGGTCGTTGGTAGGTTCATCCAGAATCAATACATCAGGGTTTCCGAAAAGTGCCTGAGCCAAAAGAACTTTTACTTTGTCCTTATTCTCAAGTTCACTCATCATTTGCCAGTGCATATCATCTTTGATTCCAACATTTGAAAGCATAGTCTGTGCATCAGATTCTGCAGTCCATCCTCCCATTTCATCATAAATTACACCTAATTCACCGGCCTTAATTCCGTCTTCATCAGAGAAATCTTCTTTTGCGTATAACGCATCCATTTCCTCTTTTATCTCAAATAATTTCTTGTTACCTCTTAAAACTGCTTCAAGAACAGTATACTGATCATAAGCAAAGTGATCCTGCTCCAAAACTGACATTCTTTTCCCTGGTTCCAGAGATACATGTCCTGTTGTAGGATCCTGCTTTCCTGTTAGTATTTTCAGGAATGTAGACTTTCCCGCACCGTTTGCTCCGATGATCCCGTAGCAGTTTCCTTTGGTAAACATAATATTTACCTCGTCAAAAAGAACTCTTTTCCCGAATTGTAAAGATAAGTTAGATACTGTTAACATATAGTTTTGTAAATTTGGCGCAAAAATACGAAAAGAATTTGGGTATTCTGTAATAATATAATAGTCAAGTTTTTAAATGTATGGTATTTTTTATATATTTCATTAACGAAATTTTAAAATGATGAAGATTGAGAAAACAGTTAGCATATTAAACAAAAGAGCCCGTTTTGAATACGAAATTCTGGAAGAATACGAAGCCGGAATGGTTTTGACGGGTACAGAAATAAAATCTTTACGTTCTTCCAAAGCATCCATCACAGAATCCTTCTGTCAGTTTATTGATGGGGAATTATACATCATCAACATGATGATTGATGAATATAAATTAGGAACTTTTTACAATCATAAAACAAAAAGGGAACGGAAATTGCTCTTGCACAAAAAAGAATTGCAAAAACTTGAAAAAAAGTTAAAGGATGCTGGGAACACCATAATACCTTTAAAATTATATATCACTGACCGAGGTAAAGCAAAGGTGCTAATAGCGCTGGGTAGAGGGAAAAAGCTTTTCGATAAAAGAGAGGCGATAAAAGATAGAGAAAATAAACGGAACCTGGACAGAATATTAAAGAAAAGTTAAAAATCATTTGAAAAACTTTGTATATAAAGAAAAATTATATTTATTTTGCATTATCAATTATTTAATCATTTAATTCTATGAAAAATCTAAAATTAGGAATTTCAGCATTGGCGCTTACTGTTGCCTCTACTGTTTTCGCACAGACTACCAACAATCCGTGGTTAATCGGAGTTGGTGCTCATGCAGAAAACCACGTAGCAGCACGTGCAGGTTTCAGTAATACGTTCTCTGCTAACAATTTGACAAAAAGTATGTTCAATGTGAACAACTTTTCTATTACACCTCCATTATCTAAGTTAACAGTTGCTAGAAACGTTGGTAAAGGTTTAGTAATTGACTGGCAGACTTCTGTTGGAAATGTTGAAAACAAAAGATTCAACATGGGGAAAGAATTTTTCCTAATGACAGGTCTTGGTTTCCAGGCTCACGCTGCAGGTCTTTTATGGAACGAAGAATCTTGGTTTGATCCATATTTAAGAGTTGGTGCTAACTACTTAAGACACGATTATACTGCTCTTACTTTCCCAAGAACTGCTGTAGATGCTAACGGTAATCCAATCGAAAATGTATCAAATGGTAAGGATGGTAACGAAAACGGTAAAGCTAACCACTTTGCTTTAGCTACAGGTGCTGGTGCTAACTTCTGGGTAACTAAGAACTTCGGTCTTGGTGTTCAAGGAGACTATGTATCAACTCCAGGTGACCACTCTACAGTGGCTAACTTCTGGCAAGCTTCTGCTTCTATCTTATTCAGATTCGGAAACAGAGATAGAGATAAGGATGGTATCCTAGATAAAGATGACCTTTGTCCAGATACACCAGGTTTACCAGAATTCCAAGGATGTCCTGATACTGACGGTGACGGAGTTCCAGATAAAGACGATCAATGTCCAGAAGTGGCTGGTCCAGTTGAAAACAACGGATGCCCTTGGCCAGATACTGACGGTGATGGTGTAATCGACAAAGATGACGCTTGTCCTACAGTAGCAGGTCCTGCTGAAAACAACGGTTGTCCTTGGCCAGATACAGACGGTGACGGTATCTTAGATAAAGATGATGCTTGTCCTACTGTTCCAGGTCTTCCTGAATACAACGGATGTCCTAAGCCAAAAGAAGTAACAGCTACTGACGTTGAAAAGAACCTTAAGAGCGTATACTTCGATTTCAACAAAGCTACTATCAGACCAGAATCTAAAGGTGCTTTAGATACAGCTTCTGAAATCATCAAGAAAGATGGAGGTAGATTCCTATTAGTTGGTGAAACTGACAAAAAAGGAAGTGATGCTTACAACTTGAAATTATCTAAAGAAAGAGCTGCTTCTGTAGTTGCTGCTTTAGATGCAAGAGGTGTAGATGTTAACGCATTGAAATCAGTAGGTATTGGTGAGCAAAATGCTAAAGTTGCAGAATCTGCATCTGATGCTGAAAGACAAGCTGATAGAAAAGTAACTGTTAGATACATTGGTGATGACAGCGAATGGAACAAATATCAGAAATCTGATGTTGTTGCTCCAGCAAAAAAAGCTACTAAGAAAGCTACTAAAAAAGCTCCAGCTAAGAAAAAAGCTGCTGCTAAAAAGAAAAAATAATTAATTTTTCTAAATAATGAATACCTCCAATTTTATTGGAGGTATTTTTTTTTTTGTTGACTTTTGAGTAATTTTGTTGGAAATTTAAAAATTAAAATGGGAAGAGCATTTGAATATAGAAAAGCTTCTAAAATGGCCAGATGGGATAAAATGGCCAAAACATTCTCTAAAATAGGAAAGGACATTGCACTAGCTGTAAAAGCTGGCGGAACAGATCCTGAATCTAATCCTGCGCTGAGAAGATGTATCCAAAACGCGAAAGGAGCCAACATGCCTAAGGATAATGTAGAAAGAGCTATTAAGAAAGCAAGTGGTGCAGACGCAGAAAACTATGAAGAAATCACTTATGAAGGTTATGGACAAGGTGGTGTTGCGTTCTTTGTAGAATGTACTACAAACAATACGACAAGAACTGTAGCTAATGTAAGGGCTGTCTTTAATAAGTTTGACGGTAACCTTGGTAAAAATGGCGAATTAGCATTTATCTTCGACAGAAAAGGAATTTTCACAATTGATTTGGCTCAGATTAAAATGGATTGGGATGATTTCGAAATGGAAATGATTGACGGTGGTGCAGAAGATGTAGAAAAAGACGAAGAAGAAGTAATGATTACCACTGCTTTTGAAGATTTCGGTTCTTTATCTCACAAACTGGATGATCTTGGAATTGAAGCTAAAAGTGCAGAACTTCAAAGAATTCCAAACAATACAAAAGAAGTAAATGCAGAACAGTTCAAAGCTAATATGAAAATGCTTGAGCGTTTCGAAGAGGATGATGACGTTCAAAACGTTTACCACAACATGGAAATCACAGAAGAGCTGATGGACTCTTTATAAAAAATAATATAGCATTCATATACAGTTAATTTTCAATTAGTTTCTTTGTACAAAACTATGAAAAGAAACGTTGAATTAGTTGTTATATCGGATGTTCATTTGGGAACTTATGGATGTAAGGCTAAAGAATTGTTGAGATACCTCAATTCTATCCAGCCTAAAACTTTAGTTTTAAACGGTGATATTATTGATATCTGGCAGTTTAAAAAGTCTTACTTCCCTAAACCTCATTTGAAAGTAATCAGAAAGATTCTTTCATTAGCCACAAAAAACACAGATGTGTATTACATTACGGGCAATCATGATGAAATGTTCCGTAAGTTCACAGACTTTGAACTGGGAAAACTTAAAGTGTGTAATAAAGTCTGTCTCACTATCGATCAGAAAAAAGCCTGGATATTTCACGGTGATGTTTTCGATGCATCCGTCCAGCATTCCAAATGGATCGCCAAACTTGGCGGAAAAGGTTACGATCTTCTTATTATTATCAATAATGTTGTAAATTGGTTCTTAGAAAAAATGGGTAAAGAGAAATACTCGTTTTCTAAAAAGATCAAAAATAATGTGAAAAAAGCAGTCAAATACATTGGAGATTTTGAACTTACAGCTTCTGAACTGGCTATTGACAATCAATATGACTATGTGGTGTGTGGGCATATCCACCAGCCGCAGATTCGTGAGGTAGTTAATAAAAAAGGAGCCTGTACTTATTTGAATTCCGGTGACTGGATTGAAAATCTATCTGCTTTAGAATATCATGATAAGGAATGGAAGATTTTTTACTATGATGAACACAAACACTTACTGAAAGATGATGAAGTGGAAGAAATCCCGGAAATGGATAATTCTGCTCTTTTAAAAATTGTAACCAACTTTTCCTAAATGAAGATTTTGTATGCATTCCAGGGTACTGGAAACGGGCATGTTGCCAGAGCACAGGAAATTATTCCTCTTCTTAAAAAATACGCATCTGTTGATACATTGATTAGTGGGCACCAATCGCAATTAAAGGCTGATTTCGACATTAATTTCCAATATAGAGGGATTTCCCTTCTTTATAACAAAACAGGCGGTTTATCATACCGAAAAACGTTTACAGAAAATAAGTTCATCGAAGCAGCCAAAACAATCAGAGAACTGGAACTATCCCAATATGATTTAATCATTAATGATTATGAGCCTCTGACAGGTTGGGCCTCCAAACTGAAAAATCTTCCGATGATAGAACTCAGCCATCAGGCTTCCATGAGTTTCCCGGAAACTCCAAAACCTAAGAAAAAAGACTTTCTCGGAGAAATGATTTTAAAATACTATGTTCCCAGTGAGAGAAAAATAGGGTTTCATTTTGAAAATTATCATCCACAGATCAAAAAACCGGTAATCAGAAGAAAGATCAGAAATCTTAATCCTTACAAACAGGGGTATTATCTTGTGTATTTACCCAGCTTTGCAGACGAGAATATCATCAAGGTTTTAAGAAAAATCCCTGTAGAATGGAAAGTATTTTCAAAATACAGCAAAGTACAGGTGAAAGTGAAAAACGTAGAAGTGTTTCCTATTGATGAAAGCCAGTACCTGAAATATTTTGAAGGTTGTGAAGGTATTTTATGCAACGCAGGTTTTGAGAGCCCTGCAGAAGCATTGTTTATGGACAAAAAACTATTTGTGATTCCTATCCACAATCAATATGAGCAGGAATGCAATGCATGTGCTCTTGACAAAATGGGGATCCCCAATTCTAAGGTTTTAAATCTTCAGGAAATTATGGAGTGGGTAGCCTCAGACCATCATCTTAAAGTAGATTATCCGGATGATATTGAAGATATATTACTCAATGAAGTTTTAATTCTTTAAAAAAATATCTTCCACATCACTCATTCTCATCATAACAGATCTGGCATAGGAACAATGCGGGTATACTTTCCAATTGTTTTCTCTGGCGAATTTGATGGCTTCTTCTACTAAAAATTTTCCCATTCCTCTGCCTTCAAATTCCGGGTGTACCAATACAAAAGAGATGATAAATTTATGATCTTCCGGGAAAATAGTATAGGTAAGCCTTCCCACTTCTTTTGTTTCATTATTTAAAGTAAGAACACCGCCGTTTCCGGATTTATTGTTTTCAAATTTCATGTTTCAGGACTTTAATGATAAATATACAAAAATTGCACCGGGCTTTGCATAAGCAATAAGTAATTATGGATGTGCTTAGTTGTTAATTTTCAACATTTTTAAATTGACTATTCACTTGCGAAGCAAAATTGACGATTGACTCTACTAATTGTCTTTTCCTGTATAATAGTTGTAATCTTTGATAATAACATTGATGAACTGTCTCTCTGTCATTTTAGTGGGATCTATTTCCAGTTTCAGAATACTTTTGATTTTATTGGAAAGTTTATTGATGATTTGGCGGTCGTCTACTTTTAAAGCTTTGGTATAATTGTCTTTGATGATCCTCATATCATTGTCACTTAAAGCAATTACCTGAGGGAAAGAAGGAATATAATTTTCATGAATATTCTCCAGAATTGTATGAGAGATATTGATGTTGTTTTTCAGAGAAATTACAGCCGTTCCGGAAGCAATATCGCCAAGACGTTGGTTATTTTTAGAAACAATCATAGAAATAAGTCCTATCACACCGGCAAATGAAACATCTACAATTCTGAAAACCCATCGGATCATATAATCTGCGAAACTGGCTTGGTAACCATCAATTTTTACCACTTTTATTTTCATCAGTTTTTTACCGGGAGTCTGTCCCTCCATCAGGCTTTCCAAAACAAGAGGATAAATATAGATGGGAAAGGTAAGAATAAGATATACTGCTCTTATAGACCAGTCGTCAAGACCATTTAAGATGTATCCCAAATCAAAAATATTGAAGAATAAATACAGGACAATCACCACATAAGCAATCCTGATCAGAAGATCAATAATGAAGGCGAGCATTCTTTCTCCTACGCCTGCAATATTAAAGTTAATATTTACATTTTGTGAGGTATTTATCGCAATTTGAGACATATTTTTTATTATTTTAGCCTTAATAATTATGAGAGAAGTTTATTTCATTAAACAAAATAAAGAAAAATGGTTGGGAATCGAACAGGTTATTCAAGGGAAAATTAAAAAAAATCCTGATGATCTGTCTTCATTGTATATAAACCTGATCAACGATCTTTCTTTTGCCCAGACTTATTATCCTAAAAGTAACACCACTGTTTATCTGAATCATTTATCTGCCCAGATTTTTCAGAAGATCTATAAAACAAAAAGGGTAGAGGAGAACAGACTGGTTTATTTTTTTAAAACTGAGGTTCCATTGCTGATGTATCAGTACCGGAGATATCTGATGTACGCATTTCTCTTTTTCATTTTATTTACTTCAATAGGAGTGCTTTCTGCAATCTATGATAAAGATTTTGTGAATATTATTCTGGGTGAAGGGTATGTGAATGAAACCGTTGAAAATATCAAAAATAATAATGCGGTAGGCGTTTATCAGAGTGGAAGCACGTGGGGAAGCACGATCGGAATTATTTTTAATAATATTCAGGTTGGAGCAAAATTATATATTTACGGAATTGCCGGAGGAGTGGGAACTCTGTTTGCCCTACTTTCCAATAGTGTCATGCTGGGAGCTTTTCAATATTTTTTCTATGATTACGGAGCATTGAAAGACAGTGCAAGAGGAATTTGGCTTCACGGAGTTTTTGAAATTTTTGCTATGGTGGTGGAAGCCATGTGTGGATTGATTCTGGGAGCTTCTATTTTATTCCCGAGAACTTTTTCAAGGTTTAATTCTTTTAAAAAAGGATTTAAAGATTCATTTAAAATATTTTTAAGTACGGTTCCTTTCACTATTTGTGCAGGGATTATAGAAGGTTATGTTACAAGACATGCTTTGAAAATGCCTTTAATTTTGAACCTCATCATCATTTTGGGATCACTGGCAATTATAGGATTCTACTATTTTGTATATCCGTCTGTTGTCTACAAAAAAACTAATAAACACATCCATGATACAATTTTATAAAAAAAGAGATTTTGGAACTTTCATCAGCGATAGTTTCAATTTTTTCAAATTATACGGAAAGAATTATTTCAAAAACTATATCCTGATCAATGGCCTGCTTTTGATCTTAATGGTTACTGTGGTGATTTTCGGGTATAAAGAACTCTTTTCACAGATATTTGGGTCTAATCTTGGCGGTGAAACGTATTATTTTGAACAATATTTTTCAGAAAATTCAGGAATGCTGATTACTGTGGGATTATTGACATTCCTGCTTTTCATGATTCTGATGATTGTCAATTACCTGTATCCTGTTTTTTATTTAAAAAGAATAGCACAGGGAACAGAAAAGATAAAGACGGATGAAATTCTGAGTGATTTTAAAAATAATGCAGGAAGAATTGGCAAGCTGTGCCTTGGGATGATCTTCATTGTTACTCCTGCTGTATTGTTTGTTGTAGGTTTTTCTTATATCCTCATTTTTATTATTATCGGATTGTTTTTGATCCTGCTGCTCTATCCTACGATATTTAATTTTACTACCTTTCTGATGTATGATTATTTTAATTCGGACAGAGGTTTCTGGGGAAGCTTGAGCTATGCTTTACGTTCTCAGTTTTCTTACCCGAATGGTAGTGAAAAATCACCATACTGGAAATATTGGGGATCTGCATTTGTGATGTTTATTATTATTTATATGATAACATCCATATTCACATTGATCCCGATGATGTTTTTTTACGGATCACTTCTTACTTCTACACCAGACGGAAATTTTGAGCAAAATCCTTTTACCGGAACTGCGGGAATCCTGTTTTTTGTATTGTATGGAATTTCGATGCTGCTTTCATTTTTTCTTTCAAACCTGATGTATGTGAATGCAGGACTGATGTATTATGATAGCAGAACAGATCTTCACCAGAAAGTAGAATTGGCAGAAATAGATACGATTGGAATCAATGAATAAAATTATTTTTTTCATACTGCTTTTTTTCTCTCTTGGGCTGGTTCATGCTCAGGATGATAATTCCGATTCTGATGATCTGGTAGATTCATTATACACCACCGGACATTACAGAAATATGCTGCGTGCGGATTCTGTATTGATGAAAAATCCGGTCTCAGAAAATGAGGTTTATCCGAAAACATTCAAAGAAAACATTTCGTCTAGATATAAAGGAAATGAATTTGATTATTCTGTATCAAAACCGAGAGAATCTTTCTTTCAGAAGCTGATGCGAAAACTGGATCAGATCATACAGAGTATTTTTGGTGAAACTACGCTCAGTAAGTCGGGAGAATTTACCACTGTCCTTATTCGTTTGTTTGCGATTCTTCTTGTTGGTTTTCTGCTATATTTTATCATTAAATATATCATGGGAAAAGATGGTAATTTTATTTTTGGTAAAAAGAATAAAAAGCTGGATCTCAATGTACAGGAACTTCATGAGAATATCCATGAAATCAATTTCCCTGAAAGTATTGCGAAATTTGAACATGCAGGAGATTATCGTTCGGCAGTTCGCTACCAATTTCTTTTTGTTCTTAAAAAACTGAGTGACAAAAAGCTGATCAACTGGAATCCGGAAAAAACAAATAAAGACTATGCTGCAGAGCTAAAAGCTCCTCATCTGAAAAATGAATTTTCGAACCTTTCTTATATCTTTGATTATGTTTGGTACGGAGAATTCAATATTGAAGAAGAGAGCTATCAGAAATTTAAAAATCAGTATCAGGCATTTAAACCATAACAATAGTAACCATGAATAAAACTTTCAAAACATATGCTGTAATTTTCGTCATTGTGATGATTATTTTGGCGTTGCTTGAAGTTAACAAAAAAGAGACGACAGACTGGCGGAGGAATTTTGATCTTAACGAAAAGTCTCCGTTCGGGTTGTTTGTTTTTAATAATGAAGCCAAAGATCTTTTTAAAAATAATCTGAAGAAGATTGAACAGGCACCTTACGAATATTACACTCAGCATAAAAAAGCACCTCACAATATTGTCGTCATTGAAAATAATATTGACAGAGAATCCTGGAATAAAATTCTGACTCAGGTATCTGAAGGTTCAGATGCAATGCTGATGGTAACCCGTATGCCTAAAGAAGTCTCAGACAGTATTGGATATTATGATTCTGAGATCTCTTTCGAAGAGGAAAATGTTCTGAAACTTACGGATAAAAAATTTCAGAATGATTTTATTAAGCTTGATAAATTTCCGTCTGGGAGAGGATTTTCATTTATAAAACCCAGAGTGGAAGTTCTTGGTAAAACAGTAGAGAAAAAGAATACGGATCAGGCCAACTTTATTAAAATAAAATTTGGAAAAGGACATATCTATGCTCACACCGAACCTCTTTTCCTGACTAATTATTATCTTCTGAAACCCGGAAATGTAAAATATGCTCAGGATGTGTTTTCATACCTGAAGGATAGAGAAACTCTTTGGTTTGTATCCAACAAAAGTTCTGCATCCCGTTTCTTTATGAGATTCGTATTGTCGAATCCTGCTTTAAAATATGCCTGGTGGGTATTTTTGGGTGGATTTGTCCTTTTCATTTTCTTTAATGCAAAAAGAAAACAGAGAATAGTACCTGTAGAAGAACCCTTGCGAAATACTTCCCTGGATTTTGTGAAAAGCATTGGAAATCTGTATCTTCAGGAAGGAGATTTTCATGATATGATGGCAAAAAAAGCACAATATTTTCTGAATAAAGTGAGAATGGATCTGTTGATAGATACCCAGAATTTAGACGAAGAATTTGCGAAAAAATTACAGATGAAAACCGGAAAACCGATTGAAATGATCAGTGAGGCGATAGTACTTATCAAAAAAGCTCAGGATCCTTACGCCAGTGTAATGAAGGAAGACCTTGCAAGGATCAATAAGCTCCTTGATGAAATACTTAAATAATAGAAGAATATAATAACCTAAAGATGCAACAGTTTTTCAATGCTGATAACGGTAATTCATCTGAATAGTGTGGTTATAGAGATGCATTGTTAAACTGACTAATGAAAATTTATTATGGAAAATTTTGATAATCCCAATATAGAAAACGAAAGTTCTATTAATCTTAATAAACAGGAAGAACAGTTTCAGTCGAGAATTGATATGATTGAACTTCGTGCAAGCTTAGAGAAAGTAAAATCTGAGATTGGAAAAGTAATTGTAGGGCAGGAGAAGATGATTGAACATCTTTTGGCTGCACTACTTTCTAACGGCCATGTTCTTATTGAAGGGGTGCCGGGAGTAGCGAAAACAATTACAGCAAAATTACTAGCCAAGACCATTGACGTAGGTTTCAGTAGAATCCAGTTTACACCGGATTTGATGCCTTCCGATATTCTGGGAACATCCATCTTCAATGTGAAAAATTCGGAATTTGAATTTAAAAAAGGGCCTATCTTCTCCAATTTCATCCTGATTGATGAGATCAACAGATCACCGGCAAAGACACAGTCTGCATTATTTGAAGTAATGGAAGAAAGGCAGATCACAATGGACGGAACACGTTATATTTTGGAAGAGCCTTTCCTGGTTATTGCTACACAAAACCCGATTGAACATGAGGGAACATACCGGCTTCCGGAAGCTCAGCTGGACCGTTTTCTATTCAAAATTAATGTAGGATATCCTAATCTTGAGCAGGAAATAGCGATCATTAAAAATCAGCACGAAAGTAAAAAAGAAGATAAAACAGAAGGGGTAAACCGGGTTATCACAGCCGAACAGTTGAAGAGCTACCAGCATCTGGTAAAAGAAATCATTGTGGAAGCTCAGCTGATGGAATATATTGCTAAAATTATCATCAATACCAGAGAAAATCAATTCTTATATCTGGGAGCTTCTCCAAGAGCATCACTGGCACTTCTTACAGCTTCAAAAGCATTTGCAGCACTAAGAGGAAGGGATTTTGTAACTCCTGAAGATATTAAAGAAGCTAGCTACGCTGTTTTAAGACACAGGGTAATCGTATCTCCCGAAAGAGAAATGGAAGGACTTACCGCTGATGAAATTATCCGTCAGATTTTAGAAGGAATTGAAATACCGAGATAGGTAAATAGATATTAGGTAGTAGATAACAGGTGGCAGGTAGCAGTGGGTGAATAATTCTAATTAAGTACAAAATATTACATATGGCAAATTTTAAAGAGCTTTTAGTTTGGCAGAAGTCTATTGATTTTGTTACTGAAATGTATAGGATTACCGAAACTTTTTCTAAAGCCGAAATCTACGGATTGGTATCACAAATCAGAAGAGCAGCTGTTTCCATCCCCTCCAATATTGCTGAGGGAAACTCGAGACGAAGCAAGCCTGATTATCTACAATTTTTAAAAATAGAAAGAGGCAGTTGTGCAGAAGTAGAAACACAATTAATGATTTCAAAAAATCTCGTTTTTTTTAGTGAGGATGATTATTTAAAACTAAATCAGGAAATTATAGAAATATCCAAAATGTTGAACGGACTTATTAATTCTCTACAATAATAATGATTGTGAAAAAGCTAATAAAGAACCACCTAAAACCTTTCATCTGCAACCTGCCACCTAACCAATGAAAAACTTATACATCAATACACGTTTCTTTTTTACACTCATCGGAGTGGGGATTCTGTATGTCCTGGCATTTTTCTTTCCGATGCTGATGTGGGTAGCCCATATCGCACTCCTGATTTGTTTTCTTGCAGCAATGGTAGATTTTCTGTTGCTTTTTAATCAAAAGAATGCATTACAGGTTCAAAGGATTCTGCCGGAAAAGCTCTCCAACGGAGATGAAAATTTTGTAAAAATTGATATCAAAAATAATTACAGCTTTACCATAGACACTAAGATTATTGATGAAATCCCGTTCCAGTTTCAGAAAAGAGATTTTTTGATTGAAAAACGAATTGCTTCAGGAGCGAACACTTTTTTTCAATACACATTAGAGCCTAAAGAAAGAGGAGAATATCATTTTGGAGGTCTGAATGTCTATGCATCATCACCATTGGGATTAATCTCAAAAAGATTTATTTTCCAGAAGGATGCTATGCTGCCTGCTTATCCGTCTTTTATTCACCTCAGAAAATATGAGCTGATGGCCATTCAAAGTGAATTTTTATTAGGTGGAATCAAGAAAGTCAGAAAGCTGGGACACACCATGGAATTTGAACAGATCAAAGAATATGTTCCCGGCGATGATATCAGAACGATCAACTGGAAAGCTACTTCCAAGACTAACCGTTTAATGGTAAATCAGTTTCAGGATGAAAAATCACAGCGTATTTTTATGCTGATTGATAAAGGAAGAACCATGAAAATGCCTTTTAACGGACTAAGCTTACTGGATTATTCCATCAATGCTACGATGGCACTGTCTCATATTATTTTGAGAAAAGGAGACAGAGCCGGAATGATGACATTTTCTAAAAAAGCTGAAAATAAAATTGCCGCTGATAATAAATCCGGACAGCTAAAGAAAATCTCTGAAGCGCTTTATAATATTAAAACAGATTTCTTTGAAAGTGATTTCAACCGTTTGTATCAGGATGTAAAATATTCCCTCAATCAAAGAAGCTTAATTCTGCTTTTTACCAACTTTGAAACTCTTGACGGATTGAACCGACAGCTGAAATATCTTCGTGGAATTGCTAAAAACCATTTGCTGGTTGTCGTTTTTTTCAAAAATTCGGAATTGCAGACACTCATCAACAAAAATCCTGAGAATATGCAAGAAATTTATGATGAGGTCATTGCTGAAAAATTCGAATTTGAAAAGAAACTGATCATCCAGGAACTCCGTAAATATGGAATTTATACAGTGTATACTCTTCCGGAAAATTTGAATATCGATGTTATCAATAAATATTTGGAGATAAAAGCAAGAGGAATTTTATAACTTTGTAGAAGTAATAAGCAATAAATAATGAAAATTACACTTAACAGAATAAACGACGATTTTTTATTTGAATGTACTAACGCTCAGGGAAATTCTATTCTTTTGGATAATACTTCCCAACCGGGAGCAAAAGGAGTTTCCCCCATGGAAAGTGTACTGATGGCAGTGGCTGGATGCAGCGGAATTGATGTAGTTTCTATTCTGAAGAAGCAACGTCAGGAAATCAAGAGCTTCCAGGCAGAAGTAGAAGGAGAAAGAGTACAGGTAGATGATGCAAAACCTTTTAAATCGATTAACGTTAAGTTCCTTTTAGAAGGAGAAATTGATCCTAAAAAAGCCCAGAAAGCAGCAGAGCTATCTTTTGAAAAATACTGTTCTGTATCAAAAACGTTAGAACCGAATGTAGAAATCGGATACGAAGTATACGTGAACGGAGAAAAAATTTAATCTCTCATTTAAAAAAATAGAAAAAGCCGGATGATTCATCCGGCTTTTTTATTACTCATTACCTATTACTGATTATTCATCTAGAAGGTAAGTCTTGGTTTGATCAGTTTTGCCACGGTGGCAGTCCATCCTGTTTGGTGGGAAGCGCCTACACCTCGGCCATTATCCCCATGGAAATATTCAAAGAAGGTAATATAATCTCTGAAATGTTCATCATAATTGAACTTGGGATTACCTCCATTGAAAGCCCTTTGCCCATGCTCATCCTTTAAAAATATCGAACAAAGTCTTTTGCTGATATTTTGAGCCACTTCATCAAGATTTCTTTTATCACCACTTCCCGTTGGGAATTCTACTTTTAAACTGTTTCCATAATAAAAATGGAAACGTTGCAGACTTTCTACAATCAGAAAGTTGATAGGAAACCAGATGGGTCCGCGCCAGTTGCTGTTTCCTCCGAACATTCGGCTGTCACTTTCTGCAGGCGTGTAGTATACTATATTTTCTTTTCCGTGCACTGAGAAGACAAAAGGATTTTCCTCATATACCTTAGACATGGCACGGATTCCGTAAGAACTCAGGAACTCATTTTCATCAAGCATTCTGGTCAGAACCTTTGTCAGTCTGTTTTTACGCAGGATGCTCATCAGGTGTTTTCGGCCTTGCCCTTCCTCGTCCCAATGGGAAACAAGTTTGGTGAGTTCCGGCTTGTTTTTTAAGATCCATTCCATTCTGCTTCTGAAATTCGGCATCTTTTCCAGTAAATGATGATCCACAATCTCAACGGCAAACATAGGAATCAAGCCTACAATAGTTCTTAATTTTAATGAAACACTGTCTCCGTTTCCAAGCTGTAATACATCATAGAAAAATCCGTCTTCTTCATTCCAGAGACCTTTTGTACCTTCACCCAGATTTTCCATCGCTTCGGCAATATAAAGATAATGTTCAAAAAATTTGATCGCCATATCTTCGTATACCTGATAATATTGGGCAAGTTCCATTGCAATACGCATCATATTCAGTGCATACATCGCCATCCAGCTTGTTCCGTCTGCCTGTTCAAGATGCTGACCATCCTTTAGTTCCATATTTCGGTCAAAAGCTCCGATATTATCGAGACCAAGAAAACCTCCTCCAAAGATGTTTTTCCCGTTTTTATCCTTTCGGTTTACCCACCATGTGAAATTAAGAAGCAGTTTCTGGAATACTTTCTCCAGGAATAATAAATCCGGCTTTCCGTTATTTTTTTCATCAATTTTAAAAACACGGAAGCATGACCATGCATGTACTGGCGGATTCACGTCACTCATATTCCATTCATAGGCAGGAAGCTGGCCATTAGGATGCATATACCACTCTTTCGTAAGGAGTAAAAGCTGTCCTTTGGCAAATTCTGCATCGATGATAGAAAAAGGAACACAGTGAAATGCCAGATCCCAAGTAGCATACCATGGATATTCCCATTTGTCAGGCATGGAAATAATATCCTTATTGTGGAGATGATTCCATTCTGTATTTCTTACATATTCGTTGAAATTTCTCGGGGCTTCAAAGTTAGGATCACCTTTCAGCCATTTTCCAATATTGTAATGATAGAACTGTTTATTCCAAAGCAGTCCTGCAAAAGCCTGTCTCTGAACATTTCTTTCATCTTCGTTTACGGTATCATTCTGAACTTCTTTATAAAAATCTTCAGCTTCAGCCTGTCGAGTATTGAAAATTTCATCAAAGTTTTCAAAAGGTTCATCTGCCTCATCAGGGCATAATCTGAATTCAAAAACTTTTGATTCTCTGGAGCCAATAATTTCGTCAATCAGTAAAGAAGCTTTTGTACCTTTCTTTTCTGGATTTATCGTATTTGCCTGATGGGTAATAAAATGATTGATCCCATCTTTGAAATAGCTGTTTTCAGCAGAAGGTGTTCCATAAAGTTTAGCGTTATTGGTTTCATTATCGCAAAATACGCTTTGTGCATTGGTATTTCGGGAATAGAACTTTTTGATCGAAATACTATCATGGCCAATATTGATACTTCCGTTCTCAGAAGCATTTATTTCTCCTTTATAGGTATTATATCCCCATTTCCAGTTGTTTCTGAACCATACAGTAGGTGCTACCAGAATAGGTGCTTCGTGCTGGCTTCGGTTGCAGATGGTTACTCTGGCAAGAATATCATTGTGGTCGGCTTTACAGTACTCTATGAAAATATCAAAATATTCATCATTATCAAAAATCCCGGTGTCGAATAGTTCATATTCCGGTTCCTTTTTACTGCGTCTCCCGTTTTCTGCAACAAGCTCATCGTAAGGAAATTCGTTGATCGGATATTTGTAAACCATTTTCATATAGCTATGAGTAGGTGTATTATCCAGATAATAAAAGATTTCTTTGATGTCTTCCCCATGATTCCCCTGGGGGTTGCTCAATCCGAAGAACCTTTCTTTTATCATTTTGTCTTTCTTGTTCCAAAATGAAAACGAAAAACAAAAAATCTGCTTTACATCAGAAATTCCGGCAATACCTTCTTCACCCCAGCGGTAGGCATAGCTTTCGGCATTATTATGATTGGTAAAATTCCAGGCATTTCCGTTTGGGCTATAATCTTCGCGTACATTTCCCCACTGCCGGTTGCTTACATAAGGTCCCCAGTTTTTCCATTTGGTATCTTGTAATCTTTCTTTTTCAGCGGTCATATCTCATCATTTTTCCCCACGAAGTTAGTTTTTTTGAGAAGCAATTCCAATTTTTTTCATCTGAATAATTATTAATATAGTCTTGAAATACTTGTGTTTAAGGGCTTTTTTGAATATTAAAATAATTTTTTTTTGAAATTAAAAGAAAAGAACTACCTTTGCATCATTCGTTCATTCAAATATTGAAAATGTTATCAAGAAAGGTTGAGGGATTAGACCCTATGAAACCTTAGCAACCCTTTGCGCAAGCAAAGAAGGTGCTACGTTCTACCAAAGTATTTTGGACAGATAACTCACTGAAGTTCTTTTTCAGCCATTTCCTGTGGCATTTTCAATTGTATTAAAATTTAATAGAATTGAAAACAGAATTAAACTATATTAATCTTTCGTATCAAACTTATTCCCAAAAGGAATACCATATCCCGTTAAGCTATCAGCTTTTTGGGAAAGATCTGTTTACAGCCCCTATCATTTTAATCAATCATGCTCTTACCGGAAATTCCAATGTATCCGAAGATAATGGCTGGTGGAAACAATTGGTAGGAAAAAATCAGGTCGTTGATACCGATAAATATACTGTTCTATGCTTCAACATACCCGGGAACGGATATGACGATTTTTTAATTGAAGACTATGAAGACTTCACTCCTTCGGATATCGCAGCGATATTTCTGAAAGGGTTTGAAGCTTTACATATCAAAAATTTATATGCCATTATCGGAGGCTCTCTGGGAGGAGGGATTGCCTGGGAAATGCTTGCCAAGCAGCCAGATCTCGCAGAAATATTTATTCCCATAGCCTGTGATTACAGAACACACGACTGGCTTCATGCACAGTGTCTGGTTCAGAAATTTTTATTGAATGATAAAGAGGAACCATTACAGAAGGCAAGAATTCACGCCATGCTGTGTTACAGAACTCCACAGTCACTCAATGACAGATTTCAAAACCAATATAATCAGGACAAACAACGCCTGGAATCAGAAGACTGGTTGGTTTATCATGGTAATGCACTAAACGAAAGGTTTAGTTTAAAAGCATACAAACTGATGAATCATCTCTTGATGAATATCAATGCTAATGAAACAGCACTGGAGAACATACAGGCACGAATGCACATGATCTCAGTAGATACAGACTTATTCTTCCCGGCTTCTGAAATCCGAATGTGTTTTGAAAACTTACAAGAGAAAAATAAGGATGTTTCTTATCACGAGATCCAATCTATACACGGGCATGATGCCTTCCTAATGGAATATCAACAATTAAATAATATCATTAAAAACATTTTACAGAAGTAATGAAAAATGCTAACGAAATAAAATTTTTGAAGAACAGATCAATCATCAAATTTGAAGGAGAAGATTTCCTGGGAGAAATCGGGATTGATGGACGAATTTTTAAAGCGCTTACTTTAGCGCGTATCAGTGTAGGAGTAATCTCTCAGCAGGCCATAGAAAACGGAATTTCTATCCTGGTTCAGGAAATTGATGCAGAAAAAGCAGTAGCTTGTCTTATTGATGAGTTCGAAGCAGAAAGAAAATCTGGAAAAGTTTCTCAGATCTATAGTATCAATAATGTTTCTGTAATCGGTTTTGTAGCAGAAGATTTCAATAAAGTCTTTGCAGAACTGGCAAGAAACAATGTTTTCCCGTTGCTTTTGAATCAGGTAGCAGGAGAAAACAGAGTCAACATCGTAGTGACTTCCTCACAGGATGAAAAAACGAGAAACATTATAGAATCTGAAATTTTCAAAAAACCAAAGACAGTTCATCTGGCAATCATTGGTCATGGAAACGTAGGAAAGACATTGATACAACAGGTCTTGGAATCTGCAGAAGAAATTAAAAAGCGTAAAAAAATAGACCTTAAAGTAGTTGCAGTAGCTAATTCAAAGAAAATTGCCTTCAACAAAAAAGGATTTGATGCCAATTGGGGGGATGAGGTTTTGACAGCAGAACACCCATCGAATGTAGAAGAACTGATTAATTTCTCCAATGAAAATCAACTGGAAAATCTAATTGTTGTGGATAATACAGCAAGCAAAGATTTTGTAAAGAACTACCATGCTTTGGCAGAAAACGGATTCGATCTCGTTTCTTCCAACAAAATTTTCAATACCCTTCCGATAGAAGAATATAGAAAACTAAGATATACGTTAAGTAAAAATAACAGACGTTATCTGTATGAAACCAATGTTGGTGCGGGTTTACCGTTAATTGATACCATTAAATTATTACACCTTTCAGGAGAAAATATCACAAGAATCAAAGGAGTATTCTCCGGAACCTTGAGTTATGTTTTCAATAATTTTTCTTTGAGAGACGATAAATTCTCAACCATTATCAATGAAGCTTTGGAAAAAGGATACACAGAACCGGATCCAAGAGAAGACTTATCTGGAAATGATGTGGCAAGAAAATTATTGATCCTGGCAAGAGAATTAGACTTAATCAACGAATTTGGAGATATCAATATTCAAAATCTGGTTCCGGAAAGCTTACTTGAAGTTTCAAAATCAGAATTCCTTTCAAGATTGGAAGAACTGGATGAAGAATACCAGAAAATAAAAGAAAATCAGGAACCCGGACACGTATTGAGATATGTGGGTGACTTACACGGTGATTTGCAGAAAGACAAAGGTGAGCTGGATGTAAAACTGGTTTCTGTTCCTGCAACTTCCGCATTAGGACAGCTGAAAGGTTCAGATTCAATCTTTGAAATTTATACAGAAAGCTATGGTGAAAACCCAATCGTGATTATGGGAGCCGGAGCCGGAGCACAGGTGACAGCAAGAGGTGTATTCGGAGATATTTTAAGAGTAAGTGAAACTAAATAATTTGTACAAAGTAAAATGTACAATGTATTCATGAAGAAGAGAGCACTGCAGAAGGATTTGTTTAATGGAGTATAGAATAGCAGCCTGAAAATACATTGTACATTATTAAAATTAAAACTATATGGAAAATTTTGAAACATCAGCAATAAGAACCCAAACGGAAAGATCTCAGTTTGATGAGCATTCTACGCCGCTCTATCTTACTTCCAGTTTTATATTTCAGGATGCGGAAGATATGAGAGCAAGCTTTGCAGAAGAAAAACCTAAAAACCTATACAGCCGTTTTTCTAATCCCAACGTAACAGAATTCACAGATAAGATTGCTAAAATGGAAGGCGCAGAAGCTGGATACGCCTTTGCAACAGGAATGGCAGCGATCTATTCTACATTTGCAGCTTTGTTAAATGCAGGAGATCATATCGTAAGCTGTCAGTCAGTATTCGGTTCTACACATACTTTGTTTACTAAGTATTTCCCGAAATGGAATATTGAAACCTCTTACTTCAAAGCAGGAGATGCAGAAAATATTGAGCAATATATTAAACCTAATACCAAGATCTTATACCTTGAAACACCTACCAATCCAGCTATTGAAATTCTGGATCTTGAGTTTTTCGGGCAGATCGCTAAAAAACATAATCTTATTTTTATTGTAGATAACTGTTTTGCAACACCTTATCTTCAGCAGCCTATCAAATACGGTGCAGATATTGTTGTACACTCAGCCACGAAACTGATTGATGGACAAGGAAGAGTTTTAGGAGGAATAGCAGTAGGAAAAGAAGACCTGATCCGAGAAATTTATCTTTTTGCAAGAAATACAGGACCTGCATTGTCTCCTTTTAATGCATGGGTATTATCAAAAAGCCTTGAAACATTAGCTATCCGAGTAGAAAAGCACTGTGAAAATGCATTGAAGGTAGCTGAGTTTTTAGAAAACCATCCTAATGTAGAATTGGTAAAATATCCTTTCCTGAAATCCCATCCAAGTTATGAAATAGCCAAAAAGCAGATGAAGCTGGGAGGAAATATCGTAGCATTTGAAATAAAAGGCGGAATAGAAGGGGGAAGAGCCTTTTTAGATAAGATACAAATGTGTTCGCTGTCTGCTAACTTAGGTGATACAAGAACGATCGTTACTCACCCGGCATCTACTACACACTCCAAACTGTCAGACGAAGAAAGAAATGAAGTAGGGATTACTGCAGGATTGGTTCGTTGCTCAGTAGGACTGGAGAATGTAGAAGATGTCATTGCAGACCTGAAACAGGCTTTAGATTAGTTAATCATTAACAGTTTATAAAGCCAAAATGGATAGAGACTACACAGAATTAGCAATTTATAGGGAAGTACGAAAGTTGGTTACTCTGACTTATATTTTGACCACAAACTTTCCTGGAGAAGAATTATTGGCTTTAACAAGTCAAATAAGAAGAATGGCAACTTCAGTTTCGTTCAATATTACGGAAGGAAGTAGAAGAGTGACCCCTGAAGATACTTTACAGTTTCTACATATCGCAGGAGAATCTCTTAATAAGCTGGAATCTCATTTCCATTTGGCTCTAGACCAACATTACATTTCTAAAGAAGATTTTGAAGTCATCAATAAAAAAATCCTCTTATGTAAAAAATTGGTCATCGGATTTATAAACTGTTACAAATTGATAGAAAATGAAGAATTCAGAACAATTATATAAAGCACTATCCGAAAGAATTTTAATTCTTGACGGTGCAATGGGAACCATGCTTCAGCGATACAAATTTGAAGAAGAAGACTATCGCGGAGAGCGTTTCAAAGACTGGGAACATCCTGTAAAAGGAAATAATGACCTGCTTTCCCTGACGCAGCCTCAGGCGATTGAAGAAGTTCACAAGAAATACCTTGAAGCGGGAGCTGATATCATAGAAACCAATACGTTTTCAGGAACTACTATTGCGATGGCAGATTATCATATGGAAGATCTGGTATACGACCTGAACTATGAGTCTGCAAAAATTGCCAGAAAAGCCTGTGACGAATACACTGCAAAAAATCCGGACAAACCAAGATTTGTAGCAGGATCTATTGGACCAACGAACAGAACGGCAAGTTTAAGCCCGGATGTGAATGATCCAGGATACAGAGCAATTACTTTTGAAGAATTGAGAGTAGCTTATAAACAACAATGTGAAGCTTTGCTTGACGGAGGTTCAGATATCCTTTTGGTAGAAACCATCTTCGATACTTTGAATGCGAAAGCAGCCTTATTTGCGATTGATGAATTACAAGACGAAAGAGGAATACAAATTCCAATCATGGTTTCAGGAACCATTACCGATGCTTCAGGAAGAACATTGAGCGGACAGACAGCAGAAGCTTTCCTGATCTCAGTTTCCCACCTGAACTTATTAAGCGTAGGTTTCAACTGTGCATTGGGAGCCGATCAGCTGACTCCTTACCTTGAAACACTGGCTCATAATTCAGAATTCTATGTTTCAGCTTATCCGAATGCCGGTTTACCCAATGCTTTCGGAAAATATGACGAAACCCCTGAAGATATGGCAAGACAGATCAAAGAATATGTGGAAAAAGGGCTTATCAATATTATCGGAGGATGCTGCGGTACAACTCCTGAACATATTAAAGCGATCGCTGATCTGGTAGAACAGTATCCGCCAAGGAAAGCAGGGGATTTGCTAAAGAATGTTATTTAGCATACGGGAAATTTTCAGTGATTGCAACTTTCAGGCAAGTACTGGAATTTATTGAGGCAGAATGCCAATAATGCCTACTATATTTTAGAAGAATAAAATGAAGTATTTAAGATTATCAGGCCTTGAGCCTCTTATCATAACGCCGGAAAGTAATTTCATCAATGTTGGTGAAAGAACAAACGTTGCCGGTTCCAAAAAGTTTTTAAGACTGATCAAAGAGGAGAAATTCTCTGAAGCATTAGATATTGCCCGCCATCAGGTAGAAGGAGGTGCCCAGATTCTGGATGTCAATTTTGATGATGGGTTGATTGATGGAAAAGCATCCATGATCAAATTCCTGAACTTAATTGCCTCCGAACCGGATATCGCAAGAATTCCAATTATGGTAGACTCTTCCAAATGGGAAATCCTGGAAGCAGGTCTTCAGGTAGCTCAGGGAAAATGTGTAGTGAATTCTATCAGCTTAAAAGAAGGTGAACAAGAATTTATCAAACATGCCAAAGCCATTAAAAGATATGGTGCAGCAGTTATTGTAATGGCATTTGATGAGGTAGGGCAGGCTGACAGTTTTGAACGAAGAATTGAAATTTCAAAACGGTCCTATGATATTCTGGTAAACCAGCTTGGTTTCCCGGCAGAAGATATCATTTTCGACTTAAATATATTTCCGGTAGCAACAGGAATGGATGAGCACAGAAGAAATGCCATCGATTTTATTGAAGCGACACGCTGGGTAAGACAAAATCTTCCTTATGCCTCTGTAAGTGGGGGAGTGAGCAATGTTTCATTCTCTTTCCGTGGAAATGATACCGTAAGAGAAGCGATGCACTCCGTATTCCTTTACCACGCAATCCAGGCAGGAATGAACATTGGTATCGTGAATCCGGCCATGCTTGAGGTGTATGATGAGATCAATAAAGAATTACTGGAGCTTGTAGAAGATGTAATTCTGGATAAAAGAGAAGATGCTACAGAAAGACTTCTTGACTATTCCGAAAAGCACAAATCAGTAAAAAAAGAAAAAACAGAAGACCTTGAATGGAGAAACAATCCTTTGCAGGAAAGAATTACCTATGCGCTAGTAAAAGGGATTGACCGTTTTATTGAAGAAGATGTAGAAGAAGCAAGACAATTGGCTTCAAGACCTCTACATGTCATCGAAATTAATCTGATGACTGGAATGGGGGTTGTAGGAGATTTATTCGGAAGCGGAAAAATGTTTCTGCCGCAGGTTGTAAAATCTGCGAGAGTAATGAAAAAAGCAGTAGCTTATTTACAGCCTTTCATTGAAGCAGAAAAAGATGGGACAAGGCCGGCTAACGGAAAGATTTTAATGGCAACGGTAAAAGGGGACGTTCATGATATTGGTAAAAATATTGTGAGCGTTGTTCTGGGTTGTAACAATTACGAAATTGTTGATCTTGGAGTAATGGTTCCTGCTGAAAAGATTATCCAGACTGCCATTGAAGAAAAAGTAGACGTTATAGGATTAAGCGGATTGATTACCCCAAGTTTGGATGAAATGGTATATATCGCTTCAGAATTAGAAAGACAAAACTTAGATTTTCCTTTATTAATCGGTGGTGCTACAACATCCAAAGCACATACCGCAGTGAAAATCGATTTAAAATATAAAAATGCCGTCGTTCACGTGAATGATGCCTCAAGAGCTGTAAATGTAGTAAGCTCATTGCTGGGTGACAGAAATAAAGAATATGTTTCGGATTTAAAGAATGACTATTCTGATTTCAGAGAAAAGTTCCTGAACAGACAGGTAGACAAAGATTATGTTTCCATTGAAGAAGCAAGAGAAAACAATTTTAAAATTGATTGGAAAAACGAAGAGATCTTCACTCCGAATACTGTAGGAATAAAAGTAATTGAAAATCAGGATCTGAGAGAACTTCTTCCTTTCATCGACTGGTCTCCGTTTTTCAGGAGCTGGGATCTTCACGGGAAATACCCAAATATATTAGAAGATGAGGTTGTAGGTGCTCAGGCAAAAGAACTATTTAAAGATGCCCAGGTGATTCTGAAAAGAATTCTGGATGAGAAATTACTAACAGCAAAAGCCATCTTCGGAATCTTTAAAGCCAATTCCAATGACTCTGATGATATCTTGATTTTTGACGAAAATAATAATGAGCAAGCGAAGTTTTTAACCTTAAGACAGCAGGCTCAGAGATCAAAAGGAAAAGACTATTTAGCTCTAAGTGATTTCATCGCCCCTCAAAGTTCTGGAAAAACTGATTATGTAGGAGCATTCTGTGTAACAACAGGATTTGGAACTGATGAACTATCCAACGAATATGAAAAAGCCAATGATGATTACAACTCCATCATGGTAAAAGCCCTGGCTGACCGTTTTGCAGAAGCCTACGCCGAATTTTTACATAAAAAAGTCAGAACAGAATATTGGGGATATGCCAATCAGGAAACTTTAAGCAATGAAGAATTGATTGCCGAAAAATATAAAGGAATCCGTCCGGCTCCGGGATATCCGGCTTGCCCAGACCACCTGGAAAAGAAAACAATCTGGGATCTACTAAAAGTAGAAGAAAATACTGGCGTTTTCCTTACAGAAAGCCTTGCCATGTTCCCAACAGCATCTGTTTCCGGATATTACTTTGGAAGCCCGCATGCCAAATACTTCGGATTAGGAAAAATTACAGAAGACCAGCTTAAAGATTATGCAGCAAGAAGAGGTTGCAGCATTCAGGAAGCGAGAAAATGGTTGTCGCCAAATTTAGCAGATTAAAATTAACATGAAGATAACAGAACACATTAAAAACGCCAATGGAAAAACTTTATTCTCCTTAGAAGTTGTTCCGCCACAGAAAGGAATCGGGATTGAAGATCTCTATACCAATATAGATCCGTTAATGGAATTCAAACCACCATTCATTGATGTTACCACATCCAGAGAAGAATATATTTATTTAGACAAAGGAAATGGGTTAATGGAACGCCGTATTACAAGAATGCGTCCGGGAACACTGGGAATCTGTGCCGCCATTCAGCATAAATATAATGTAGATACAGTACCACACCTTCTTTGCGGAGGATTCACTAAAGAAGAAACAGAATATCTGTTGGTAGACTGTATGTATCTCGGAATTGATAATGTAATGGCTTTAAGAGGAGATGCCATGAAAGGACATCAGTATTTCGAACCTACTCAGGGAGGACATCCAAGTGCCATGGATCTTGTTAATCAGATTAATAATCTCGGAAGAGGAAAATATCTTCATAACGAAGAACAGGCATGTGATGAACTGAATAAATTCTGCATTGGTGTCGCCGGATATCCGGAAAAACATATGGAAGCCCCTTCCATGAATTATGACCTGAAGTGGCTGAAACAAAAAGTTGATGCCGGAGCAGATTATATTGTTACCCAAATGTTTTTTGACAATAAAAAGTATATAGAATTCGTTCAGAAAGCAAGAGAAATAGGAATCACGGTTCCAATTATTCCAGGAATAAAACCTATTGCCACAAAGAAACATTTGAAAATCCTGCCACAGGTATTCAAAATAGATCTTCCCGAAGAACTGATCAATGAAGTAGAAAATGCAAAAAATAATGAAGCAGTGAAGCAAATCGGAATAGAATGGGCCATTGCACAATGCAAAGAGCTTCTGGATTTCGGAGTTCCTGTTCTGCACTTTTACTCAATGGGGAAAAGTGATAACATTAAAAAAGTAGCCGGTGAGCTATTCTAATAAAAGTACCAAAAATGAAGGAACCCCTGTGAATTTCACAGGGGTTTATTTTTTATTGATTTAAGAACTTAACCAGTTTGATGAGGTCTGCTTCTTTATTGATTTTAATATTATTCGATTTTACGAATTTTTCAATATCATCTTTTTTTGCTGGGAAAGCTTCCGTTATCTCTTTTACTTTCTTTGGATTTTTAATATATCCCGATTCTGTTTTGATATAATAAACCGGATCCAGTGTATTAAAGCTTGCTGGTCTGTCCATTTCGTATGAATTTCTCGCAGCAACAGCATTTTTAAATTGAGATTTCAGTTTTTTATAAAGTCCGTTTTTACCCCCTGCCAATTCAAAGAAATATCCTTTTAAATCATCACCAGTGTCCAGCTTTACCAATGTCTCTTTTGTTCTGGTAAATTCAATTCTGGTAAAAGGGCTGTCCGGAACTAAAGAATACGTTTCTTCATCCTTCTTGAACTCTACTTCATCAAAATACATATTATAACGTGCTACAGCATTTTCAGCTCTGTCTGCAACAATAAATTTGGCAGCCGAAAATGCTTTATCATAGTAAGGAGTACCCTGGATGTCATCATAGCTGATTCCCTTACCGGTTGAATCTCCATTTTGATAAAACGTGTGATTCAGTAATCGTGATCCGTCATAGCTCAATGTAGTCATCTGCTGTGCAGAAAGAGGAATGAATGATACTAATAAGATACTTATAATGATTTTTCTCATTGTATATGGTTTTATTTAGTTTGTTAAAAATTTACTTTCAAAAATACAACTATTCCATCAATTTATGTGAAAAGAAATAATTGTTCTTGAGCTATAAATTCGGGTGTCTCTCAAACTCCTTATTTCTGTCAAATAAATACCTATAGGTTGCCAGCTTTCGGGTAATACTGGTATCAAGAGTTTCTGCAATTTTGATCATTTTAGGATTAAAGTCACCAATCCACTGAAGCTCCGTAATAGTAAAGTCTGTATGTTTTCTCAAATGCTGGGTTCCTTCCCAGATCATATATCCGTCAATACCTTTTTTCTGCCACTCAGGAACAACACCGAAGACAAGTCCCACCATTTTCTCGTTCTTTTTAAATCGCTTTAAAAACAAAAATTTAAGCTTTTCAAAAATTCCGAACTTCCCATTCAAATATTTACACCATTGGTTGAGGTCAGGAATATTAATCCACATGGCAATCGGTTTCTCATTTTCATAAACAAACCAGGAGATATGCTCATTGATGATAGGTTTCATCGTGTTGAACATTTTCAGAACTTTGGATTCTTCCAGATGTTTTCCTTCCCCATGAGATGCCCATGCTTTATTATAAACCTCAGTAAAATCTTTTGCAAATTTCGCCAGATTATTCTTTTTCATAGGCCGAGCCGAAATTGCAGGATTTCTTCTGTTTCTTTCATGAGCAATCGTAAAAATCCTCGAAACTTCTGCAAAAACAGGCCGGGTAAAACAAAGCTGTTCAAAATAAATCTGAAACCCGTAATTTTCAAAAAGATCTTTGTAGTAAGGAAAGTTGTAATTCATTCCAAACAAAGGCTCAATAAAGCCTTCAATCAAAAGTCCCCAGAATTTATCCCGTTCCCCAAAATTGATAGGACCATCCATTGCTTCCATTCCTTTTTCCTGAAGCCAGTTTTTACAATGGTCAAAAATAAAATTGGCCGTTTCCTGATCATGAATGCAGTCGAAAAAACCAAATCCTCCTGTAGGCTGCTTTTGCTCATAACAACCATTCACAAAAACGGCTACTTTACCAACAGTGTCGCCATTCTTTTTAAACAAAAACCTTTTACATTCACCGTTTTTAAAGAACTTGTTTTTTTCAGGATCAAAAATCTCCTCAATATGTTTATCTAAAGGGCGGATATAATTTTTGTCGGATTGATAAAGGCGGGCTGGGAATTCCAGAAATTCCCTCTTATGGAGTTTGTTTTGTACTTCTTCGACAATAATCATAGGCTTTTTAATCAGAATAGCTATAAAAGATAATGTTTTTCATCTTATTTAAAATAGAGAAATAGATATTATCCGTATTTTTGCTGCAAATTAAATAAAAATGGTTGATTTTACTGATAACGACGATGATATTTTCACTGGAAAAGAACATACGCCTATAAGGAAAGATGCTTTTGATAAATCGCCACAGGAAAAAATTGAAAAAATTACCGAGCTTTTTGGCGAGATTATGGAAACATTAGGAATGGACATGACGGATGATTCTCTGAAAGACTCTCCAAGACGTGTTGCCAAAATGTACGTCAACGAGATTTTCGGAGGACTGCTTCCTGAAAACAAACCAGGAATATCTACTTTCTCCAATAAATACAAATACCGCCAGATGCTGGTAGAAAAGGATATCACCGTATATTCTTTCTGCGAACACCACTTTTTACCTATCATTGGAAGAGCTCATGTTGCTTATATTTCCAATGGAGAAGTAATTGGTCTTTCAAAAATTAACAGAATTGTGGATTACTATGCGAAAAGACCACAGGTTCAGGAAAGGCTTACCATGCAGATTGTAGATGCTTTGAAAGAAGCTTTGGGAACAAAAGATGTCGCGTGTATCATTGATGCAAAGCACCTTTGCGTAAACTGCAGAGGAATAAAAGATACGGCAAGTTCTACCATTACTGCAGAATTGAGCGGTATTTTCAGAACAAACCCTATTACAAGACAGGAATTCTTACATTACGTAGGAAGCCATGCAAAACTGGATTATTAAACAATGAACTACCAGATCCTTAAAAATATTATTGATGCCGAGCTTCAGAGATTTCAAAACATCTCGGAAGAAGAATGGTCGTATAGAAGTTCTTCGGAAAAATGGTCTAAAAAAGAAATTATTGGCCATCTTTGTGACAGTGCTTTTACAAATATCCGTAGATTTGTTGTGACCCAATATAAAGAGAACGAAAATATTGTATATGATCAGAATTTCTGGGTAAAAGCTCAAAACTATCAGAATGTTCCTACTTCAGATCTTATTGATCTGTGGAAGTCTTTGAACTATCAGATTGTTCATATCGTGGAAAATATCCCCGATGAAGCATTGCAGAGAACTTGCGATACCACAAAAACAGAACCTCGGGTGTATACGCTGGAGTTTATTATTGATGATTATGTAGACCACTTACAGCATCATCTAAAAGCGATTTAATTATGATAAAATTTAAAAAAGTTTCCCATAAGATTTTTATCACAACGATTATTTGTTGTGACAGAATAATTTTTTAACTAATTTTTGAATCTTTAAAATCATTAAATCTTTTAACTTAAAAATAAATGCAATTAAAAATATATAACTCCCTTACAGCGGAAAAAGAAATATTCAAACCTATTTTAGAAGGAAATATCGGAATGTACGTCTGCGGACCTACAGTGTACAGCAATGTGCATTTAGGGAATGTGAGAACTTTCCTTTCCTTCGATTTCATCTACCGAACTCTGGTGCATTTAGGGTATAAAGTAAGATACGTAAGAAATATTACCGATGCAGGGCATCTTACCGATGATGGCAATGTAGACAACGACAGATTCGTAAAACAGACCAGACTTGAAAAGCTGGAGCCTATGGAAATTGTACAGAAGTACACTGTAGATTTCCACAAAGTATTGGATATGTTCAATCTGCTTCCTCCAAACATCGAACCTACCGCTACAGGACATATTGTAGAGCAGATTGAATTAACGCAAAAGCTGATTGAAAGAGGCTTTGCTTACGAAAGCAACGGTTCAGTATACTTTGATGTATTGGAATACAACAGGAGAGGATTGAACTATGGCGAACTTTCAAAACGTAATATAGAAGAACTTTTTGCCAATACCAGAGACCTTGACGGACAGGGAGAAAAGAAGAACCCACAGGATTTTGCATTATGGAAAAAAGCATCCCCAGCTCACATCATGAGATGGAATTCGCCTTGGGGAGAAGGTTTCCCGGGATGGCACCTTGAATGTACTGCAATGAGTACTAAATATTTAGGTGAAACATTCGATATCCATGGAGGAGGAATGGATCTTAAATTCCCTCACCATGAATGTGAAATCGCACAAGGGAAAGCATGCAATGATGCAGCACCTGTAAATTATTGGATGCACGCCAACATGTTAACGATGAATTCTCAGCGTATGAGTAAATCTACAGGGAATTATATCCTTCCAATGCAATTGGTTACCGGAGATAATGACTTCTTTGAAAAACCCTTCCATCCTTCAATCGTGCGTTTCTGCTTCCTGCAGGCGCATTACAGAAGTGTGCTGGATATTTCAAACGATGCCATGATTGCCAGTGAAAAAGGATTCATCAGATTAATGGAAGCTGTAAAAGTATTGAATACAATTACTCCTGATGACACAAAACAATCCGGTTTTAGCCTGAAAGAATGGAAAGATAAAGCCTATGAAGCTTTAACGGACGATTTCAATTCACCAATCCTGATTGCTCACCTGTTTGAAGCTGTGAAATACATCTTTGCCTTAAACGATGGTAAAGAAACAATCTCAACAGGAGATCTTGAAGATTTGAAAACCACTCTCAATGCCTTTATCTTTGATGTTTTAGGACTGCAGACAGTAGAAGAAAACAACCATGAAAAGCTTGATCAGACCTTAAAAGTTTTGATCGAATTGAGAAACCAGGCAAGAAAATCCAAAAACTTTGACCTGTCAGACCAGATCAGAGACAAACTGCTTGCAGAAGGTATCGAATTGAAAGACGGAAGAGACGGAACATCATACGTCCTGAACTAAAAATATAACTTCGTTTTATACCCATTCCGTAGGAGTTCCTTATATAAAGGATTCTTACGGAATGTTTTTTTATTCCTTCCCCTTAAAACATATCAGAATTCCTATTCTTACCTCTTAGTACATCACTTCTCTAAATCTCTTTATCCTTTACTTTCTCATCTTCCTCTCAATCACTCCAATTCTCCCCAACCATTCTCCTCTCAAAAAAACTCCCACCCACAACCTCTTACACTCAAACCTTCTCACTCTCCCACTCTCAGACTCTCTCACTCCCGAACATTCTCAGGAGCTTCATCCTGCTATTCATTCATACTCCTCGCGCCAGCGCACTCCCACACCCAAACCCTCTCGCCCTCCAACCCATACTGCGGGGTAATCATTTCTATCAGGGCTAGGGGAGGGGAGTCAATTATGAATGATGAATTATAAATGATGAATGATGAATGATGAATGATGGGTTTCGGGGTATAGTGATTCGGGTTATTATGTTGCGAGTTTCTGGTTACTGGGTT
>NZ_PCOU01000001.1 GCF_002979455.1 Chryseobacterium sp. MYb7 | reverse complement strand
TTAGCGACTCTAATTTCCTAATCCCTTTTTTTATTTCAAATAAAAAATATAATTTTTGAAAAAGTCAAGATGACTTCAATGCTTACTGCTTTAAAGCGCAAGGATTTTATCTCTGATAAAATTGCAATACTCGTTTAATTTATCTTTGTAGAGATTCCTACGGAATGACAAATATGATATGTATTTTTTTTAAAACAAAAGCCCTACTGAGGTTCAGCAGAGCTTTTATTCAATATAATTGAGTTGTGTTTATTATTTGCTTCTTAAAATTTCATTCTTTGGATTCTCACCGCATTTAAAATAGCCAGCAATGCGACTCCTACATCTGCAAACACGGCTTCCCACATGGTTGCCAGTCCACCAGCTCCCAGGATAAGAACCACTGCTTTTACTGCAAACGCTAGGATGATATTCTGCCAAACTATCTTTTTCGTTTGCTTTCCGATGTTGATAGCCATTGGTATTTTGCTTGGTTTATCATCCTGAATCACTACATCTGCAGTTTCAATGGTGGCATCACTTCCTAGACCTCCCATTGCAATTCCTACGTCGCTTAAAGCCACTACAGGAGCATCATTTACTCCGTCTCCTACGAAAGCTACACTTTGATTTCTGCCTTTGATTTCTTTAACTTTATTGACTTTATCTTCAGGCAGCAAGTCTCCGAATGCATTGTCAATACCCAGCTGATCTGCTACATATTTCACAACAGTACTTTTATCACCGCTCAGCATTGTAGCTTTTACATTCATTTTATGAAGGTTATCTACGGTTTGTTTTGCATCTTCTTTTATACTGTCTGCAATGGTGATATAGCCTGCAAACTTTCTATCATAAGCTACCGCAATTACCGTATAAACGATGTTAGCAGGGTTAAGATCATAACTGATATTAAATTTATCCATCAGTTTAAAGTTTCCAACCAAAAGTTCTTTTCCCTTAATCGTTGCTTTTAATCCATGACCTGCAATTTCTTCTACATTTTCTAAAGGAAGGCTGTGATTGATTTCTCCTGCATAATTATGAATAGCTGTTGCCACCGGATGGGTACTTTTACTTTCCAGGACATTGACCATCTGAAGGATTTCTTCTTTGTTAAATTCGGAGCTCATACTGACTTCCTGAACTTTGAAAACGCCTTCTGTCATGGTTCCTGTTTTATCCATCACTACGTTCTGAATCTCTGCAATACTGTCCAGGAAATTACTTCCTTTGAACAAGATTCCGTTTCGGCTTGCAGCCCCAATTCCTCCGAAGTATCCTAACGGAATTGAAATAACAAGGGCACAGGGGCAAGAGATAACAAGGAATATTAATGCTCTGTACAGCCAGTCTCTGAACTGATAATCGCTTACAAAGAAATAAGGCAGTAAACAGATTCCTATGGCAAGAAATACAACGATAGGGGTGTATACTTTCGCAAATTTTCTGATGAACAATTCTGTAGGGGCTTTTTGAGCTGTAGCATTCTGAACCATCTCCAGAATTTTACTCAATTTACTGTCTTCATAGGCCGTATTTACTTTTACTAAAGCAATACTGTTCATATTGATCATCCCTGCAAGAACTACTTCGCCTTTATTTTTGGTATCAGGTTTACTTTCTCCCGTTAAAGCTGCGGTGTTGAATGAGGCTGAATCCGAAAGCAGTTCCCCATCCAGCGCCAGTTTTTCACCGGGTTTCAGTTGAATAATGTCTCCAATTTTAGCTTCTTTGGCTTTCATGGTCTTTGGCTGATTATTTTCCATAATCGTTACCTCATCAGGACGTTGATCCAAAAGCGCTTTTATGTTTCCTTTGGCTCTGGTCACCGCCATAGACTGAAATACTTCTCCTACGGCGTAAAACAGCATTACCGCTACTCCTTCAGGGTATTCTCCAATGGCAAAGGCACCAATGGTTGCGATACTCATCAGAAAGAATTCTGAAAACACATCTCCTTTGATGATACTTTTATAGGCATCTTTTAATACCGGGAATCCTACAGGAATATACGCCGCAAGGAACCATACTAAACGTACCCAGCCTGTAAACCATGCCGGTTTTATATAGTTGTCAAAAGCAATTCCTACTAATAAGATGACAAATGATATAATGGCAGGAAGAAACATCTGAAAGACCGTCTGATCTCCGGAGTCATGAGAATGATCATGCCCGTCATGGTCATGTCCGTCTCCTTCTGCGTGATTATGTTTATGTTCTTTTGTATCTGGTTTTTCCGGGGTTGTACTACAGCATTTTTCCATAACTGAATATTTTTATACAAATGTAAAGATGAGACTGATGCAATGCTATTGCAAACTTTCAAGGCAGTTTTCACAGATTCCTTTGGCGAACAATCTTATTTCATCAATCCTGAAATTAGTCTGGATGTTTTCAGGGAAAGAAATATCTTCTTTGCAGGTGGTTTGCTTGCAAATCTTACAGTAGAAATGCAAGTGCCAGTCTTTGTGTGTTTTTTCATCACAATCGTCTTCGCACAGTTTGTATTTTGTGGTTGTATTTTCCTGAATGCTGTGAACAATTCCTTTTTCTTCAAAGGTTTTCAATGTTCTGTAGATGGTAATTCTGTCAGCATTATCAAAATGATTTTCTATTTCAGAAAGGGATAAAGCTGCTTCCTGAGAGCTTAGGAAATCATATACCAAAATCCTCATACTGGTAGGTTTGGTATTTTTATCAATGAGTTTGTGTTCGATATCTTTTTTCATTGTAAGCTTTTAAAATTTTTACAGATGGACTTCATTTTCTTCATAACCCTCCTCTTCTATCTGAAAAGTGGTATGACTGATTTTAAAATTAGTAATCGTAGAATTTGTCAATACAGTTAATAATTGATTCTGAGAATAGCCTGCATCTTTTACCACATGAGCACTCATTGCATTAACACTGGATGTCAGTGACCATACATGCAGATCATGTACATCTTTCACTCCGGGAGTTTGCTCCAATGATTGACGAAGGGCATGAATATCCACATCTTTGGGTGTTCCTTCCAGCAAAACATTAATGGCTTCTTTCAACAGTCTCCATGTTCTTGGAAAGATTAATAATCCGATGGCAGCTGAGATTAACGGGTCGGCATAGTACCAGCCTGTCGTAAGCATAATTACTCCGGCTATCATTACTCCTACTGAAGTAAGCATATCTGAAAGGACTTCAAAATAAGCACCTTTCATATTGAGACTGCCTTCTGAGTCTTTTCTCAGAATCATCATTCCGACAATATTGACAATCAATCCGATTCCGGCTACAATCAGCATTGATTTACTTTGTACTTCGGGCGGATTTTGAAAACGCTGATAGGCTTCAAACAAAACATAGATCGAAATGGCCAGCAAAACCACTGCATTGATTACAGCTGCTAATATTTCTGTCCGATAATAACCAAATGTTCTGGAAGGATCTGCTTTTCTTTCTCCTATCTTGATAGCAATAAATGCCAGTAACAATCCTACAACGTCTGTCAGCATATGGGCTGCATCAGCTAATAGCGCAAGACTGTTGGTGACTATTCCTCCTATTACCTCAGCAATGAGATAAGTTCCACTAAGACAAAGGACAATCAGAAGGTTCTTTTTATGTCTGCTTCCCGCAGAAACGGTTTGTGTTGGTGTATTTTCCATATGGTGTATGGTTTAATTACATTTCATAATAAGATGTATTTTCTTTTTTAGGGGGAACATTCTGCTCACCGATCATCTGTCTGATATTGATTTCTATGGTCTGTGCCAAGGAAGTCATCGGAGTATCTACAGGGCCATTTTCAAACGGATCCTGCATGATGATGGATGTTTTTTCAATGGCGATGAATGTCACCGGAACCAGGAAAGTAATGGCAATTTCTACCAACAGCTGTGAATCATCAAGTCCAAATGGAAGAATTGCTGCAAAAACATAGATCAAAATATGAACTAAAACACTATATGAACGCGGAAAAACTGTATTCTTAAGTCTTTCACATTTTCCCATGCTGTCGCAGAGCCTTGTGATGATATCATTGAGCTGCATTTGTTGGAAATCGGTCAGCCCTTTGGAGGCTGCAATTTCTTTCAGCTGTCTGGAGTGTTCGTCCAGAATTGCATTGGGAATATTGGCTCCTTTGATCTGATGTTGATCCAAGTATTGCTGAACTTTTTCAGAAAACGGCAGTTTTCTCAAAGATTCTCCAAGTGCATACGTCCAGATCATTTGTCTTTCGGCAAAATCTTTTATTGTTTTGTCTTCTCCTTTCGGCATAAACTGTATAATCAACCTCACAAAAGTTCTGGAATCATTTACAATTGCCCCCCAAACAGTTCTGGCTTCCCACCATCTTTCATAGGACTGGGACGTACGGAATGCCAGCAGCAATGATACTGCTGTTCCTAGCAATGCCGGAATATTCAAGGGCAGTGATATTTTGCGAAACCACGGCAATTCGTCCAAAAGACCAATGGCTATCGCAAATATTCCGATAAACAGAATTTGTTTTTTTATTTCACGAATGAAATACCAGACTGATATTTTTTTGTTTAATAACATAATTGGACTATTTATTAAAATTCGGTGAGGTTATCTTTAGTTTCTTCCAACCGTTTTTATTCAATAAAAAATTACGTAAACAGCTCTAATTTAAGGATAAAAATCGACATTTCGCGGGTTCCGACGGCTTTCATTAATGTTCGTGTTCCCCGGAATTTACCAGTTTCGCATTCACGAAAAAGGCCCCTTTCACGACTATCTTTACATTGTCAGGAATATTCCCTACCGGAGTTATCGCGGTATATCCCATATCGGAAGTTCCTTTTACCACTTCTATTTTCTCAAAGTTTAAGGTTTTCGGATGTGGTTTTCCTTTTTCTTCATGTTCTTCTTCCGCTTTTTTATCGGTCTGAACAAATACAAAATATTTCCCGTCTGCTTCAACAATAGCTTCTGTAGGAACTGCCGGGGTTGTACTTTTATCAAGGCTTACAATTCCGGTGATATTCATTCCGTCAATCAGTCCGGATTTGTTTCCAATCACTTCGCAGTGCATAGAGATGGTTTTGCTTTCGTTTTCAAAAGAAGATCCTATGCTGTAAATTCTTGCATCATATTCTGTTTCCGGATTGTTGGTCAGTTTAAAATGAACAACCTGCCCTACTCTCATTTTAGGAAGATCTTTTTCAAATACCTGAAGGTCAAGATGAATGGAACCGTTATCAATAACCGTTGCAACGGGAGAAGAAATATCTACATAACTTCCGATCTGCGCGGTGATAGCACTAATTGTCCCGCTGATGGGTGCGGTGATCACCAAACCGGATTTCATATTTCCATTGCTTACTTTTCCCGGGCTTATTCCCATCATCTGAAGCTGTTTTAAAAGGGATGCTCTTTTTGTTCTTAAGGTTTTCAGCTCAGCATCGGCACTTTGGAGGTTCTTCTTCGCTCCTGCATCATTATCAAAAAGCTCTCTCTGTCTTCTGTATTCCTGTTCTGCATAGGTTATTCTGCTATTGGTAGTCAGATAATCTTCTTGAAGCTGAATGTATTCCGGGTTGGCAATAGTGGCAATCACCTGTCCTTTTTTCACGATACTTCCTACCTGAATATTGATGGTTTTGATAATTCCTCCATACAGGGAAGTGATTGTGGCTTTGTTGCTGTTCGGTACGCTCAGTAAACCATTGGCTTTTATAGTAGAAGTCAGTTCTTTCATTTCTACGGTTCCCAAAGCAACGCCTACAGACTTCATCTGCTCTTCTGTGAGTGAAGCTATCGTTTGTGGAGCTTCTTCATGTGCCTGCTCTTTCTGTTCTGTTTTTTCAGGAGCTTTTTCTTCAGAAGCTTCTTTTTTTCCACAGCTTGTTAGTAACATTGAGATCAGGATAAGCGGGATGATATTATATTTGAGTTTCATAAGTAAAAATGTATTTTGTCTGATGCTGTATGCCTTCGTTTTCATAGGTCTGGCAGAAAGTTTTATTAACAGCGGTTTCATATTATTTATTTATAATTGAGTTAATAGTAACCACAGATTGGTTCACCTGCTGGATAGATTCCAGATATTTTAACTGGATATTCGTTGCAGTCTGCAGGGCAAAAAGATATTCCACATAGGAAATTTCTCCTGTTTTGTATCCTAACTGAGCTGCTTTTACAATTTTCTCTGCGTTCGGCAGTGCCTGACTTGTATAGTAATCATATTGCTGCAAATCCTGCTGATACTGGCTGAACGCATTTTCTAACTGAGCAGTAAGTTGTTTCTTCTGCATCTTGGCATTGGTTTCAGCGACCTGTTTTTCATATTCCAATGCCTGAATTCTCGCTTTTGTGGCTCCAAATGTCAATGGAATAGACACTCCTACTGTTGCCGACTGAAAACGCTTCCCTGCGTTATAAAAATTCTCCTGTCCGTTGATGGTATGAAGACCTATCAAAGACTGATTGGTATATCCTAAACTAAAATCAGGCAGTCCGAGGGATTTTTCAACTTTTTTATTTTTCTCAGCAATTTCCATTTCCTGGTAAAAAGCTTTTACAGATGGGTTGTTGGCAACCACAGCACTATCGAGTACACTTTCTGCTTTTAAAGGCGCATAATCTTTATTAAACGGAACTTCAAGATTTTCTGAAGTGTTCATCAGGGTCTTTAAATTCTTATAAGCATTATTCAGAAAGACTTCATTTTGTCTGAGCAGCAGATCAATTTCTCCTTTCTGAGTTTCTGCCGTACTGATTTCTATTTTCTTGATATCACCTGCTTTAAATCTTACGGTTGCAATCCTGATGAATTCTTCATAATATTTATCCAAACTGGTCAGCTGAGCTTTATTATACTGAAGATATTCAATCTGATAATAATAGGTACGAACCTGTTTTATCAGTTCATTAGCTGTAATTTCCTTATCAATCTGTCTGCTTTTGATATTCTCATTGATTAAATCTTTTCTCGCTTTAAAAAGGGTTGGAAAAGGAATACTTTGTGAGATCGCAAACGACTGGTCAAACTTTGGACTATTGTATTGTCCAAGCTGTGCTGTAACACCGAGCTTAGGAAGTTCTTTTGCAGTTGCCCTTAATGCTTCAGCAGATTTAATGCTTAAATCTTTTGACTGCAGGGTTAAATTATTTTTCACTGCCTGTTCTACCGCCTGTTCTACCGAAATCGATCTGGACTGTGCTTTAAAAGTCTGTCCCAGCATCATCAATCCTACAACAAGAACGGCAGTAATGGTTCCCGTATTATTATTTTTTCTTTTCAAAATCTTCGTGTTAAAAATGATATATAACATTGGCAAAACAAATAATGTAAGGAATGTAGCTGTTACCAGACCACCAATTACTACTGTGGCCAAAGGTTTCTGTACTTCTGCCCCTGCTCCGGTGGAAATAGCCATTGGTAAAAATCCTAATGAAGCTACCGTAGCGGTCATTAATACAGGTCTTAATCTGGTTTTTGTTCCTTCAAATACTCTTTTCAGAATATCAGTTTCACCGTCTTTTTCTAATTGGTTGAATGTTCCGATCAAAACTATTCCGTTCAATACTGCTACTCCAAAAAGAGCAATAAATCCGATTCCTGCACTGATACTGAATGGCATATCTCTTATTAAAAGCGCGAATACACCGCCAATGGCACTCATCGGAATGGCTGTAAAGATCAATGCGGCCTGTTTGAATGAACGGAAAGTAAAATACAGCAGCATAAAGATAAGTAGCAATGATACCGGAACAGCGATCATCAGGCGTTTGCTCGCCTCCTGAAGATTTTCAAACTGTCCTCCGTAGGTAAAATAGTATCCGGAAGGAAGTTTCACTTTATTTAGTTTTGCCTGAATATCTTTCACCACACTTTCCACATCCCTGTCTTTCACGTTGAAGCCAATAACAATTCTACGTTTTCCCTGCTCACGGCTGATCTGTGCCGGTCCTAATTTGTAACTAATATTAGCCACCTGTGATAATGGAATCTGAGCTCCTGTAGCAGAAGTAATCATCAGATTGTTCACATCTGAAATATCCGTTCTGTGTAGACTGTCCAGGCGGACAACCAAATCAAAACGTCTTTCATTTTCAAAAACCTGTCCGGCAGCTTTCCCTGCAAAGGCTGTACTTACTGCATTGTTGACATCTTCGATATTCAATCCATAATTGGCAATTCTCGTTCTGTCATACTGAACATTAATCTGCGGAAGACCACTCACTCTTTCAATCTGAGGCGCTGTCGCTCCATCTACCGTCTGAATGATTTTTCCAACCTTATCTGCATATATTGCAAGAGAATCAAGGTTTTCTCCGAAAATCTTTACGGCCACATCCTGTCTGATTCCTGTCATCAACTCATTGAAACGCATCTGAATAGGCTGGTTTTTCTCAAAGAACACTCCAGGAATTGTTTCCAGCTTTTCACTGATCTCATCGGCGAGTTCATTGTAGGACTTTTTAGTTTTCCATTCGCTTTGTGGTTTCAATACTACAATCATGTCGGTTGCTTCAGGCGGCATGGGATCTGTAGGAACCTCAGCGGAACCAGTTTTCCCAACGACCATTTTCACCTCATCAAATTGTTTGATAATCCTTGACGCCTGCATGGAGGTTTCTATACTCTGACTGAGTGAACTTCCTTGTGGTAAAATACAGTGGAATGCAAAGTCTCCCTCCTGTAATTGCGGAATAAACTCACCACCCATATTTTTAAAAATAAAAGCGGAGATCAGAAAAACAACAGCTGTTGCTGAAACAATGATATATTTTACTTTAATCGCTTTCTGTAATAATGGCTGATAAACCTTTTGAAGACGATTCATCATTTTATCAGAGAACGTTTCTTTATGGGATATTTTCTTAGATAAAAATAAAGCACTCATCATTGGAATATAGGTAAGAGATAAAATCAGGGCTCCCAGAATGGCGAATCCTACTGTTTTTGCCATTGGGGTAAACATTTTCCCTTCTACACCTGCCAGTGTAAGAATCGGAATGTATACGATAAGGATGATAATTTCCCCGAAGGCTGCACTGCTTCTTATTTTTGATGCAGAAAGAAATACCTCTTCATCCATTTCCGACTGTGTCAATGCACGGACAGATTTCCTTACGCCTAAATGATGTAACGTTGCTTCTACAATAATTACGGCACCATCTACAATCAACCCGAAGTCTATGGCTCCAAGGCTCATCAGGTTGGCACTTACTCCGAAAACATTCATCATTCCCAGTGCAAACAATAAGGAAAGCGGAATGGCCGAAGCAACAATAAGTCCGGCTCTCAGATTTCCTAAGAAAACTACAAGAACGAAAATAACGATCAGAGCTCCTTCGATGAGGTTTTTTTGTACCGTATTAATGGCTCTGTCTACAAGGTCTGTTCTGTCCAGAAATGGTTCTATGATAACATCATCAGGAAGAGATTTCTGAATGGTCGGAATTTTTGCTTTGATATTGCTGACTACTTCATTACTATTGGCTCCTTTCAGCATCATCACTACTCCACCTACGGCATCTACTTTTCCGTCATAGGTTAATGCTCCGTAACGAACGGCACTTCCTAAACGAACATAAGCAACGTCTTTTATAAAAATCGGAACGCTTCCGGTTTCATTTTTAACCGCAATATTTTTGATATCTTCTAAAGAGGTTACTAAGCCAATTCCACGAATAAAATAGGCATTGGGTTTTTTATCAATATAAGCTCCTCCTGTATTCTGATTGTTTTTTTCAAGGGCTGTAAATATTTCGGTGATACTTGTTCCCATTGCTTTTAAACGATTGGGATCAATGGCTACTTCGTACTGTTTTAATTCGCCTCCGAAACTGTTGATCTCTGCAACTCCGGGAGTTCCGTTCAGTTGTCTTCGAACGATCCAGTCCTGCATGGTGCGCAGTTCTTTAGCATTGTATTTCTTTTCGCTTCCTTTTTTAGGGTGAAGAATATATTGGTACACTTCTCCAAGACCTGTACTTACAGGAGCCAGCTCTGGAGTTCCCACTCCTTTTGGAATTTCTTCCACAGCATTTTTCAGTTGTTCATTAATGAGCTGTCTCGCAAAATAAACATCTACATTTTCTTTGAACACGACTGTAATCACAGAGAGCCCGAATCTTGAGATACTTCTTGTCTCCTGAATATCGGGAACATTGGCTATACTCTGTTCAATAGGAAAGGTAACCAGCTGTTCCACTTCCTGCCCTGCCAATGTAGGACATACAGTAATGATCTGCACCTGATTGTTGGTGATATCCGGCACAGCATCGATAGGTAATCTGGTGGCACTCCACGTTCCCCAGATGATCAGTACCAGCGTCATCAAACCAATGATCACCTTGTTTTTGATACTGAATTTTATGATTTTATCTAACACGATTTAAATATAATTTTTATTGAAAATGAATGCATACAGTATAAAATACTGCAGCAAAAATATCATGAAAACCTCTGCAATGGTATTGCAAAGTTTCAAGCACAGTTTATCATTAGAAAGCATAACTTTCTAAAAATCAATAAAAATTAAATTTTAGGAGGCTGCCAGATAGGGTCGTAAATCTGGTAAGCAAAGTCGTTTTTGTGGAATAGAATTTTTTTCGAAAAGTAAGCAGGAATCTGCTCAGGAATCTCCAATAAAGGATCCATTTTAAATGCTGAAACCGTCATCTGACAACAGCTGCAAGCACACAGTGGAGAACAGATATCTCCTTTTTCTTTTGAATGGTTTTCCTGAACACTTAGAGAAATCATTTTATTTCCCGAATTCTGCGGATGAGACACGTCAGCACATGGCATTAGTGACAGTGCCATGAAATAAATTGCCAGTATCCATCTTAAGAGGTTCATTGTTACAAAGGTAGAGATTTTTTCTAAACTGAATTATTCATATTAAGTATTTAACTAACATTTTTATGTAAAAACCTATTCGCAAATATGTACCAAGGTCTTTATGATAAAAATAAAATTCATATCATTGAAAATAAAAATAACTCAATATCAAAAAGGGCACATATGAAAAATAATCACTTTTTTATCACCTTTTATTTGCTGATTATCATTAGTCTGATATCATGTAATAAGCAAAATACAATAAACCAGAATTCATCATTCATTTATAAAGATTTGACTGATACCTATGATTCAAAAACAGGTTTGTTTACAAGAAATTATGATTCTGATTCGACTACGATAAAGGTCAATTTAACCAGAGAAGAAAAAGAAAAAATTCTGAAAACTTTTTCAGAAAACAGCTTTGAAAGTCTTCCTTCTACAATTGATTGTTCTATATGGGGATATAATCCTAAAATCTATGACAGATTGAGTCTGAACAATATTAATGTAGAATATATTCACAATGCTGAAGAAGGATGGTTCTGCTATAATGGAAAAAAATTCGACAGAATTAATAAAACTATACAGGATATTATCTTCAACAAAAATGAAGTGAAACAACTGGAGCCTTCCACTATAGCATATGAATAAAAAGTATCTGATTGTGGTTAAATATATTTTATTATTTTCTATACTATGTACAACTATTAGCTGTGTAACAAGTAATTTCAGTAGTTACAAGTCTGATGATAACTTAGCTCAAATTAATGGCTATTATAAGATTCAGGAACCGAATGGCAAAATAAATTATATAAAGATAGGTATTCATACTATTTATAATAGGGAAAACAACCATTCTCTCTATATTGTTTTTAAAAACAAAACGATGGACAGTTCAACTATTAGATCCATTTATTTCGGAAAAGTTGACAAATCTCAAAATGATAAAGTCTATTTTAAGAAGATCAGTGGAGAAAAAATGGGAGATATAGTCTATGTAAATCTATCAGATAAGATCTACACATTTTATTATCAATAAAGTCTTAAATAATAAAAAAGCCACCGCAAACGCAGTGGCTAAAAATCAAATCTAATTATAAGTATGTCCTCTTATAAGTTCGGGTTATTTTCAGATTCTCTTTGTGGAATGCTGAATAGATAATAATTGCTGTTCGGCGTGAAAGCAGATTTATCCGGGAAATCAAGAACAGAATGCCCTTTACCGTCTACCGTTTTCACGGTACCGTCCGGTGTAGTGATCTGTACTTTTATCGGTTTCCCATCTGCATCTACAAATGGTTTTCTTACTACCGTCCCCTGCGTTCTGATAATATCTGAAAGGGAGAATCCTTCTCCGAACAATTCTTTTCTTCTTTCAATCAAAACCGCATCTATCACCGTGTTCTGGGATAATGAACCATTATAAATATTAGCATTTCTGGCAGATTTTAATTGATTCAAAACAGCTACAGCCTGAGAGACATTTCCGTTTCTGGCTTCGGCTTCAGCTTCGATCAGGTACATTTCTGCAGCTCTCATGTAGACAATATCTGCAATAAGGGTTGGTTTGAATTTAAACTTAGCATACCTCAGCAATCCTTCTCTTCCTTTCTGTCCGTCCCATGAAAACAGCTGGGATCTGATATCATTAGTATCAAAAAGATCTTTAAAATAAGGGTCAGCCATAAAACTGTAGTAAAAACTTCCCGATGAAGATACATCCAGATAATGGAAAGCATAACTTTCATCAGACTGTTCCTGAGTCTGCCCATGTCCCCAGATCCATTCCGCATTATTGATATCATTGAAGCCATCTTTATATTTTTCCGGAGCCATCAGTGGAGAACCTTCTCTTGCAATTTTGGCCGATGCTGAAGCTTTACTCCATTCTCCTGTATTTAAGTAAGTTCTTGCTAAAAGTCCGTTAACTACAGCACGGTTGATCTTATCCTTGTTGTTTCTTGTATAATTTTTCAACAGATTATCTGCATCGGTAAGATCGCTTTTAATCAGAGTATAAATTTCTTCAAGGCTTGCTCTTTTCTTCCCTACCGTACTCGTTGTGGAAGGTTCAGTATAAATAGGAGCTGTCAGAGCTGACTTGTCTTTCAGGTAGCTGAACTGATAAAAGCTTGCCAGATTCAGATAACAGAAAGCACGTAATGCCTTTGCCTGTCCTTTCACCTGATTTTTTTTCTCCTGGCTTCCTTCCGTTCCATCAATTCTTGTAATCACATTATTCATATTATTGATGGTAGAATACAACATAGTCCAGATAAATAACGGACGGCTGGCCGTGCTGTTCACCATTTCAGTGAAAGCGTAAGTAGAGCCAAAACCATATTTATTGGTCAATACAGCCACATCACTTCCCATGGCATCACTGGCTCTTAGAACAGTAGAATACCCGATATTGGCATACGTAGTTCCGTCATTATTAAACTTTGCCCATGTACCATTCACAACTGTTTCTGCACTTTCTGCTGTTTTGAAAACCTCCACACTGTTAGCCTGATCTGTTGGTGCAGTATCCAGATCATTTTCACAGCTTGTCAGCGACAAAAATCCGATGAGTGCAAACGATATATATTTTAATTTTTTCATTGTTTCGATTTTAAATGGTTAAAGCGTTGCCTGAAGACCAAAAGTGATGGTTCTCATTGCAGGATATCTGTAATACGTTGTCCCGTCCAAAGCCTGTTCAGGATCCATTCCTTTATGTTTATAGAAGGTCAGAAGGTTTTCTGCCTGAATATAAATTCTGAACTTTTTCAATCCTATCTTCTCAAAGTAAGCTTCGGGAAGAGTGTATCCTAAGCTTACATTTTTAAGCCTTGCATACGTTCCGGAATATAAAAATCTTGAAGATGTTGATGTCCAGTTATTCGTTGTGGTACTCAATCCCGGAACATCTGTATTAGGATTGTCCGGAGTCCACCTGTTCAGCATTTCGGCACTCCATGCACGTCCTCCGGCACTTCCGTTATGCATGATGGAAGTATAATCATTATCCAGAATTTTACCCCCGATTTTGAATGTCAGTAATCCTGAAAAATCAAAATTCTTATAGTTGATACTGGTACTGATTCCTCCTGTTAGTTTAGGTAAGGCAGAACCTTGTAACAGTTTTGTAGCTTTTGAATACTCTGAAGTAGTTCCTTCCACCGAATTTCCGCTGGTATCTGTAGTAACCGTTTTCCACAATGGTTTTCCATTGCTTGGATCTACTCCAGCCCATTCCGGAATAAAGAAATCATATACAGAACCTCCTACTGTTAATAATTTCGTTCCTACCACAAGAGAACCACCAGGTAACTTGGTTACTTTGTTATTTAAAGTACTCAGATTTACATCCACATTCCATTGAAAATCATCCGTCTTAACTGGGGTTGTGAATAATGAAAATTCAAATCCCGTATTCTGAATTGTTCCAATATTCGCTGGATAATCACTGATTCCCAATGATGGTGCAACAGGCATATTAAACAGAAGATCCTGGCTTTGCCTTTTGAAATATTCGATATTTCCTTTAATTCTGTTATTCAGAATAGCAAACTCCAATCCTACATTTAAATTAAGGTTGGTTTCCCATTTCACATTATTGGTAGACGTTTTTTCCAGTGTTGTCCCCGGTTCTCCTCCAAGACTTATAAATCTGTATAGCTCCTGATAAGCGTAATAAAGCGGCTGTCCGTTTGGCCTAAGCAATTTATCATTCCCTTGACCTCCATAACTCGCACGCAAAGTCAACTGATTGAAAACGTTCAGATTTTTAACAAATTCCTCATTCGAAATCTTCCATGAACCACCTACAGACCAGAATCTCCCCCATCTGTTATCCTTTTCAAATCTTGAAGAACTGTCTGCTCTTCCTGAAGCTGACAGGAAATAGGTATTGTTATAATCGTATTCTACTTTTCCAAGGAAACTTAATAAACTTAATTTATTGCTGTTTCCACTAAAGTTTCCTAATAAAGAAGCAGCATCCGGTTCATAGTAATAAGGCAGTGAGAACTGGCTTCTTGTTCCGGAAATTGTCTGATAATCGTATTTGTAGAATTCATGTCCTGCCAAAGCATTGATATGATGTTTTCCAAATTTCTTATCATACGTAAGAATATTACTGGTGGTATAAGAAAGTGTTCTGGTATTTGTTTTCGTCACCGAACCTCCAGTTTCAGCTCCTTGTCCCAGCAATGGATTTGAATAATAATGACCGTTATAATTCACCAAATCAACAGAGAAACTTGTTTTGAATTTCAACTCCGGTAAGAAAGTAAATTCCATGAATCCTTTTCCTGAGAAGTTATCTTCTTTATTATCATTTTTATCTAAAGGCAGTGTTGCAGCAGCATTCTGATTCTGAAGGGCATTTGTAGGTCTGTATTTTCCAAAATCATAAATTGGATTTCCATCAGAGCCCAAAATATAAGTTCCGTCCGGATTTCTTTCATAATAAGGATAAAATGAAGGAATAAATCTTGCCGCATTGATGATATTGCTCGCTTTCGAATCCGAAGAAGTAGGAGCTTGCTGAATACTGTTTGTGTAATTTAAGTTTACTCCTACATTCAGCCATTTTTTGACTTCAGAATTGATTTTTAATCGGGTATTGTATCTTTTATATCCTGATTCAATCGCCATTCCTTTATCATCCAGATAGCCCAGAGAGAAGAAATAATTACTTTTCTCGCTTCCTCCACTGATATCAAGATCTACTTGATTTCTTGAAGCTACTCTCTGTAAAATATCTCTCCAGTCGTCATTCCAAAGTGGTGAAGCTCCCGGCAACAATTTACCATCTGTTCCTACCGGTTTTGGATAGCCTGTTCCATATGGATTGATGCCCAATGAAGAAACAAGGTTGTCCGTTGCCATCTGAGCAGCTTGCTGAGCGTTCACTTTCCCAGATTGATATCCATTTCTCAATGCTTCCCAGTATAATTGAAAATATTGATCTGTATTAACCTGTTCGTAATCTTTAACCGCTCTTCCGGAGAATCCCTGGCTGATATTAAAATTGACTTTAGCCTCTCCTTTTTTACCTGATTTTGTGGTGATGATGATAATCCCATTGGCTCCTCTTGAACCATACAAAGCACTTGCTGTAGCATCTTTCAGAACACTGATGGATTCAATATCGCTTGGGCTGATAGAGTTCAGGTTTCCGTCAAAAGGAATTCCATCTACTACATATAACGGATCACTGGAAGCACTGATGGAACCAATCCCTCTGATTCGGATGGTAGAAACAGCTCCAGGCTGCCCTGATGCACTGGTTGTTTGAATCCCCGCAACCTGTCCTTCCAATGCTTTGGTAATATTGGTAACAGGTCTGTTATTAATTTTATCACTTGAAATAGTAGCTACAGAACCGGTATAGCTGTTTCTTTTAGCTTTTCCGTATGCTACCACTACGACTTCATCAATCTCTTTTTCATGAAGGCTATCTTTTTTAGGCTTGGAATTCTGCGCATTGAAACTGGTCACCCCCAGAAAAAATGCTGCAACCGGAGGTATCCAAACCTTAGAATTGAATAAATTTTTGCTAATCATAATCAATTTTATTTATCATATATTAAAACTTAGCCCTTTGCAGAAAAGTCAGCAAAGGGCATCGATAAATACGATAAACCAAATGCTTATTTTTCCTAAAAAGGCTGAATGTAACACCTTGCCCCACGGGTAGGTTGTCAAGATATCATAGGGTCAGTTCCCTCCATCTTTCTTTATAAGCCGATCGAAATATGGTTACAAAGCTAAAAACTTTTAGTCTACAAAACAAGTAGACTTATTCATTTTTCATGATAATTTTTCAAAAATTAACGTAAATTTTTAATAAAATCCCCTACAGCAAAGAGTTACACTCTTTATCATTTTATCAGACATGATAAATATCATTACTAATAATTCAATTCACGAAAAGCGAATCAATGAAGAAATTTTTGACCATTAATTAAAAAAAGTTTTTAATTTTATAGTATGAAAGTTTTGATCATAAACGGACCTAATCTCAACCTGTTAGGTACCAGAGAACCGGAAATCTATGGAAATGTTTCTATGGAAAGCTATTTGGAGATATTAAAATCCGAGTTTCAGACTCATGAATTAAAATATCACCAGTCTAATATAGAAGGCGAGCTTATCAACAGACTTCAGGAGGATGATTTTGATGCAGTAGTGATCAATCCGGGAGCTTTCACCCATTATTCCTACGCAATTGCGGATTGTCTAAAAAATATTCGTAAACCAAAAGTAGAAGTTCACATCAGCAATATTTACAAAAGAGAAGAATTCCGACAGAAATCTGTAACAGCAGCTAATACAGATGCAGTATTATCTGGTTTTGGAATGGATGGATATAGATTGGCTTTATTGAGTTTAAAATAATTCAGTTGCTTATTTTCCCACAGATTGCACAGATGTTTGTGGATAGAAAACGTAATTTATGAAAATAAATTTATTTCAATAACTTCGATATAATACTAAATCTGTAAGAACTAAAATTAAATAAAATAAAAAAGCCTCATCATTGATGAGGCTTTTTGTATGTTGATGGGTAACTATTAGATAGTTTGTTCCTGCAATTGAGGTCCTGAAGCTACTAATTTCTTACCTTCTTCAGTATCACAGTACTGCTCAAAGTTTTTGATGTATCTTGAAGCAAGATCTTTTGCTTTTTCTTCCCAGTCTGAGGCATTTTCATACGTATTTCTAGGGTCTAAAATACCTGTAGAAACATTTGGCAATTCTGTAGGGATCTCAAGATTCATAATTGGAACCTGAGTTTTTGGAGCATTGTCAATAGATCCATCAATGATAGCATCGATAATTGCTCTTGTATCTTTCAGAGAGATTCTGTTTCCAGTACCGTTCCAACCTGTATTTACCAAATAAGCTTTTGCTCCGTGCTCCTGCATTTTACCGATCAATGTTTTAGAATACATTGTTGGGTGTAATGTAAGGAATGCTTCACCAAATGCCGGTGAGAAAGATGGCTGAGGTTCTGTAATTCCTCTTTCAGTTCCGGCTAATTTTGAGGTATAACCGCAAAGGAAGTGGTATTGAGCCTGATCTTCATTCAAGATAGAAACCGGAGGAAGTACTCCGAATGCATCTGCAGAAAGATATACAATCTTCTTAGCATGACCTGCTTTAGAAGGCAGTACAATTTTGTTGATATGATAGATTGGATAAGAAACTCTTGTATTTTCTGTGATAGATCCGTCAGTATAATCTGCTACTCCATTGTTTACAACAACGTTTTCAAGAAGTGCATCTCTTTTGATGGCTCTGAAAATATCCGGTTCTTTTTCTTCTGATAAGTCAATTACTTTAGCGTAGCATCCACCTTCATAGTTGAATACTCCGTTGTTGTCCCATCCGTGCTCATCGTCACCGATAAGGTATCTTTTAGGATCTGCTGATAAAGTAGTTTTACCTGTTCCTGAAAGACCGAAGAATAAAGCAACATCTCCTTTTTCACCTACGTTTGCAGAACAGTGCATTGAAGCCATACCTTTCAATGGAAGGTAATAGTTCATCATTGCAAACATACCTTTCTTCATCTCACCTCCGTACCAAGTACCACCGATGATCTGTAGTTTTTCAGTAAGGTTGAACATAATGAAGTTTTCAGAGTTTAATCCCTGAGCTTCCCAGTTCGGGTTTGTTGTTTTTGATCCGTTGATTACTGTGAAATCCGGCTCACCAAAGTTTTCCAGTTCGTAGTGAGAAGGACGAATAAACATGTTGGTCACGAAATGTGCCTGCCATGCTACTTCAACGATAAATCTTACTTTAAGTCTTGTATCTGCATTTGTACCACAGAATGCATCTACTACATAGATTTTTTTAGCTTCAGAAAGCTGGTTCATCACTAGTTCTTTACAAGAACCGAAAATTTCTGCGGTTGTAGGTAAGTTTACTTTACCATCCCAGAAAATTGTATCTCTTGTAACATCATCCTGAACAATATATCTGTCTTTAGGTGAACGACCTGTGAAAATTCCTGTTTTTACCGATACTGCGCCAGACTCTGTAAGCTCAGCTTGCTCAAACCCCTGATTTTCAGGAGAAACTTCAGCCTGATATAATTCTTCATAAGAAGGATTATACACTACCTCATAGTTTCCTTTAATCCCTAATTTCTCTAAATCCTGGATGATTTTAGTGTTTTTCATTTTACTTATATTTTCTATTTCTTTATTGACTTCAACAAAAATAATATTAATTATTTGTTAAAGACGGTTTAAATATACTGATATAAGTCAGAATGGCAAATAAAAAAACAGGATCGTAAGATATTGATTATAAATTAATTATATTTTCCCATTCCAAAACGGTTGTAAAACCTTTCTCCCAAAAATAGTTCTTGTAGTCCCCAAATTTGGCACTCATTACAAAATCTCCGCCCCAAGCCCCCAAACTTTTGACAAAAAAAGGGCAATCAGAGAATATCTTTTCTTTAACTGTGGAAATTTCAAGAAAATTTGCAATTTTATGCTCATGAATCATCATTAGTTCGGAAAAATTTTCCAATTCATTGCATAACAATATTTTTTTTGTGAGATCTGAAAATTCATCAACCAGTTCCGGAGACTTTTTTTTGGATTTGTAAAAATTGATTCCTTCTCTACTATCTTGCTTCTGATTTAAATGAATAAAAATGAGCTCATTTTTAAAAGAAGGATTGAAATTCACCTTCTCGTATTTGATCTCAGGTTTACTTTGAAAAAGGATGGCTGATTTTTCCTTGGCCACTGCTATATCATATCCACTGCCTCCTAAACTTATGGCATTAAGATAAAAAGGATCTATTTCCGCCCATTCTGCCAGATTATTCATCAGGGTAGAACTACTTCCAAGTCCATAATCTGCTGGAAACTGAAGGTTTGTTTTTAGATCGTACGTAAGATCTGTTTTGAATTTACTGCTAGAAAGCTGCTGAACATTCTGTAATGTTTTGGTAATGAATTCAGCGCTGGATGGAATATTGGTTTCCAGAATCTGCCATTTTTTATAATCAATGACAGCTTTCAACCATAATGTGTTCTGATGATAGGCTTCCCAAAAAATAAGAGACTTACCATCTTCTTTTTCTTCAAAGAAAAACTCTTGTCCAAGCTTGGTAGGTACCGCTAAGACAAGAGCTCCATCGATTGCGAAATATTCTGAAGTAAGCATAAGCTTGCCCGGTGAAAATATCGCATTCATATATTTTTATTAGATTGCAGAAACTGCTTCTACAGATCCGTCAATTTTTTTGATCAATCCCTGAAGGGTTTTACCTGGTCCTACTTCTACGAAGTTAGAGGCACCATCTTTAATCATATTCTGTACAGACTGAGTCCATTTTACAGGACCGGTAAGCTGAGCGATCAGATTTTGTTTGATCTCATCAGGATTGGTTACCGCTGTGGTAGTGATATTCTGATATACAGGAATAGTGGCTTTTCTGAACTTTGTTTTTTCGATAGCTGCTGCCAGTCTTTCTTGTGCAGGCTGCATCAATGGTGAATGAAAAGCTCCGTTTACTGGCAATAGCAATGCTCTTTTAGCACCTGCTTCTTTCAGTTTTGCGCAAGCTTCTTCTACTGCAGGTGTTTCTCCTGAGATTACCAATTGCCCTGGACAGTTATAGTTTGCCGGAACAACAATTCCGCTGATCTGTGCACAGATTTCTTCAACCTTGGCATCGTCTAGTCCCAGAATCGCTGCCATAGAACTTGGATTTGCATCACAAGCTTCCTGCATAGCTTTTGCTCTTTCGGAAACTAATTTCAACCCGTCATCAAAGGATAAAACTCCGTTGGCAACCAAAGCTGAAAACTCTCCTAATGAGTGTCCTGCTACCATTTCAGCACCAAGACCATTTACTGCCTTTAATGCTGCTACTGAATGTATAAATATTGAAGGCTGGGTAACCTCTGTTTTCTTAAGATCCTCATCCGCTCCGTTAAACATAATGGAAAGAATATCGAAACCTAAAATTTCATTGGCAGATTCCATCAGATCTTTAATATCTTTTCTAGAATCATACAATTCTTTTCCCATTCCTACGAACTGAGAACCCTGCCCTGGAAATACAAGTGCTTTCATGTATTGAATTAAATATTATGCAAATATAACTATAATGTTAACAATATTCTTTTAAACAGTTATAAATCATTTAAGGTACTAACCTGATTACTCTATAACCGGTATTTACATAAGCACCATTAGCTTTAGATTTTACAAACTCAAATTTTGTAGCAAGCTGAGTCTGAACTTTATTCATCTGTTTAAAGATCTCTCCTTTTTTATTTTCTCTGGTTAACATGTCATTGACAACATCAAAACCTACGATAGCATATTTCGGTGGAGTTTTACAGTATTTGCTTTTATATGCAGCCAGAATTTCTTTTTCAAAGCTTCCGTCTGTATTGATCTTTCTATCCATCAAATACACAAGACTTGCCTGGCTCAGCTCATCTACTCTCTTCTCAAAGGTTGGAGAATAGAACATACTGAACGCTTTCATACCCTGTACTTCTTTAGACATAGCAACAATTCTGTTGGCAAAAGCATCACCTGCTGCATTATCATCATTAGCTAAAATGGCAATAACCGGTGCAGACTGTCCTGTCATCATGTTTTGATCCGGCTGAATATCTGCCGAAGAGTTAACAATAATAATATTAGGATTTTTTACCGCTTTTTCAAGTCCTGCTTTAATATAGTTTGCATCTTCTTTTTTAGCATCTGCCACTATATATATTTTTTGATCGGAATAAACTCCTTTTACTTCTTCTACAATCTTATCAGCATAGGTCTGATTATTGGTTTCAACAATAATCAGATTACTGTAGTTATATAATTCCGGAGAGTTGGCAAATGGCGCTACAATCGGGATTTTTTGATTTTTGGTAAAGTCAAGGACATCAATTACATTGGACTTAAAGAAAGGTCCGATAATAAGATCGGTGTTATCAGGATTGATCTGTGTCAAAGAATTTTTGAATGAAGCCTCATTTCCTGAATCCACTACTTTAATATCCAGCTTTTGTCCTCCCTTTGCATTTCTTTCGATAGCAAGCTTAGCTCCAGTCAAAAAGTCAAGAGCCATCCCTCTGTACTGGGTTTCATTAGTACTGTACCCAAAAGGAAGCATTAATATAACACTAAGTGCATCCCCATTTTTCTTTATATAAGCTGCATCCTGTTTTTTGATTTTTAAAACCATTCCGGTTTTTAACCCGTGTGAAAGGTCAGGATTAAGCGCAATAAGTTCATCTATAGAAACCCCAAATTTATTCACAATAGAGAATACAGTATCTCCTTGTTGAACGGTATAGGTCACATAATCATCACCTGCAGCAACATTGGAAGAGGTAGTTGATTTTTCGTTCCCTGAATCCATTTTTGCTTTTGGATTTACAGCTTCTTCAACCACAGCATTACTTGCTGTGTTAGTATTGGATTTTTTTATCTTAATAGTATCACCAGGCTTAAGTCCTTTTTCTTCCAATCCTGGATTTAAAGCATAAAGATCCTGCTGGCTGATTCCAAACTGCTTTGTAATTCTATAATAATTATCTTTAGACTGAATCACATAAGATTCACCTTCTACGGAAGTGGTAACAACTGTAGGTGTAATTGTTGTTATTGTTTTTTCTACAGGGGGTTCAGTATGTTTTTCTGCTGTTACAGCCTGTTGAGTGCCTCCATATTTTTTGATACTTGCAAGAGGTAAAGTAATCTCGTCTCCGATTTTCATGTGAGAATCCAGTTCAGGATTCAATTTTCTCAAATCGGTTTCAGAAATTCTGTATTGTTTTGTGATACCGTAAATAGTCTGCTTTGGCTGTAAAACAATTTTACCCAAAGAAGAAGTACTTGTGCTCACTGTTGCTTTTTCAGCTGGAGCTGATTTGGTAACAGCTGCTGTAGCTGTTTTTTCTGATTTAATCGTTAAAACATCTCCAATGGCCAGTTTGCCATCTTTATGTTTTGGGTTGAGCTTCAGCAATTCATCTACAGTTATTCCATACTTTTTTGCAATGTTGTAAGGGTTATCGCCTTGCACAACGGTATGTGATTTCTGGGCTGAAACTCCCAAAACCATACATAAACTGGATAGAATAAAAAACCTCTTTATCATATTCGATAATTATAATTTACAAAAATACTTCTTTAAAATTAAATGGCAACAATTATTAATTTTGAATCTTGAACCACCATTTCCTCTAAACAATTTTCAAGCCACGAATAACCATAATCTGAAAAGTACACACTAAAATTATAGACTCTCTCCTGCCATGTTTTTGCAGGATGAACATCTAAAAACAGATTTTCAAGTCTTTCCAACAATTCATTTTGTTTTATTTTTTCAGCATGAAGCAAGCGTTTTTTCATTCTTTTAAATGACTTTAATTGTCTTACTTCTTCCGCCTTTACCATGTTTCCGAAAGATTTCTCAGTAGTTTCTGCTGAGGCTTTTAATGCTGAGAAATTACTGATTAGTAATTCCTCTTTCTCTTCCAGTAATTGTAAAATCGGATTATCTTTTAAAATCTTCTGATTGGTAAGTACGGTAAAATTCTGGAAGAAATCTTCTATCCTAAGATCCAGCTTTTCAATTTTTCCAACAGTTTTTTCTTTCAGGAAAAGCATTGAATTTCTTGGAATCAAGATAGGGAAAGGAGTATTAATTTTTAAGAAATAATCTTTCAGCTCCAGCCAATACATGATTTCGGCATTTCCTCCGATATAGGCCAGATTAGGAAGTACATTTTCCTGATACACCGGACGCATTAAGGCATTCGGGCTGAATCTTTCAGGATGATTTTCCAATTCAGCAAGAATTTCTTCTTCTGTAAACTGGATCGTTTTATCTACAATGATGTATTTCTGGCCGTTAAATTCTATTCTGTCTCTGGTTTCAGAAAGGTAGAACAGATTTATTTCACGGGGATTTACCTGAACCTTTCCGTATTTTTCTGTCAGAAACTTCACTTTATCTTCAGAAGTTTTCTGTAAACAGAAATGCAGAAGTTCATCTTTAAAAATCTCCTTCATCTGGCTTTTAAGTTCTTTAGAATCTCCATCTAAAATCAGAAGTCCAAATTCTGAAAAAAGACGGTTTACAAGAATTTTAATAGCTTTTGTTAAAGTATTTCCGACTTTATAAGCTTCTTTCATCATTAAGATAAGCTCTGTTCCGAAGATAGAATCTTTGAATTCTTTTTCAAACTCGGAAATAAAATAAGCATCATTGATCTCAATTCTTCCTACGGGACCTCCGGATTTTTCATTGGTTTCGTAATAATTATTTTCGGTCTTAAAGTGATTGATCTCTGCAAAATCATGATCCTCTGAAGCCATCCAATAGACAGGAACGAAATTAAAATCAGGGAAATTTTCTTTCAGATACGTACATGTCTTAATAGTCTGAAGAATTTTATATACGAAGAACACAGGGCCTGAAAACAGATTCAGCTGATGTCCTGTTGTAATTGTAAATGTATTAGGCAGCTTAAGATGATCTAGATTTTCTCTTTGTTTTGAGGAAAGAGTAAGATCTGAAAGCTGACCTTCGAATACTTCAGATAAAATTTCTCTTTTTTCTAATGAGAAAGAGTCTTTTTTAAGATGAATCTGTTGTCTGAAATGATCTAAAGAAAATGTATTATTTTCAAAACCCTCAATTTTCTGATTTAAAAAATCTTTTACGAGCTGAGGAATACTTTCTATATCGTTAAATGATATTTTATTAATTGTTTTCAACCTGTATCGTTTTTAGTTGAACAAATACCACACAATACCGATGTTCAGTCTGAAATCATATACCGGATAATGTGGAAATGCGTATGCTTTGTTATTGGAGATAACTGTTCCTATCTGCTGGCCTTCTATGAAAAAGAACATCTTTTTCACTTTCATATTGATATAGACATCGGCGATAGGCTGTCCTCCAATTGAGAAAGAATCTGCTCGCGGAAGAATATATTCGTTAAGAACAGGGAAATATTCTCTTGAAGCAAATTTCGAGAAATAATATACTTTAACTCCAGCCTGAATTTCTGCTGCTTTTTTGAATGCTTGTGTTTGATAGAAGAAATTGGCTCTACCGATGAAACCTGGTAAAGGAAGCAATTCTTTATTAGTCAGCGTATTTTGGAAATGCAGTCTTGTATTCAGATGGAATTTATTGAAGCTGAATGTAGCCTCACCTCCTATCTGAGAGATATTCACAGAGTTATTACTTTGCTTCGGACTCATACTGCTGTCAAAATAAGTATAATTATCTATTCTGAAATAATTGGCAAAGATTTCGGTTTTAAACCATTTCAGGTTGATACTTCCTCCCACTTCCATGACAGACTGGTTCTTTGCATTTTCCAGATAATAATTAAAGTTCTTGTATACAGAAGTATTCATCAAATAATTAAATGAAGGATATGCACTTTGGAAGTTTACTTTAGCATTCACAAAGTAATCTTTGATAGGCTCAAACTTCAGATTATTGGTTGTTTTAAGATAGCTTTTAAACTGGCTTCCGTTTGAAAATTCAAGGAATGAGTTCAATTGAATCTTATCCCAAAGTTTTACCTGTAGATTTCCTACAGCTCCAATTCTGTTTTCTTTAAGTTCATTTGGAAAAGGAAATGCATTATTAATAGACGCAATATCTGTTACCCCAAACTTAATGATCTGATAACGTACACCAGCATCTAACTTGAATTTTTCATTATTAAAGATCAAGCTTACTGTGTTACTGAAGTTTTCGGAATATTTTTTTGTTGTCAATGGAAAACCATTGACCAGATCGGCTGGAACTTTATACCAATACGTCTCTGGAGTTGTCTGATTATAATAATATTTGTTCCCTTGATGAGAAATAATATGTCTTATGCTAAATGGAAATTTCTCTGAATTGAATGGTGTAAATTGATGACTCAGATAGTATCTTCTGTAAGCAAACTGTGAACTGGAACCCGCCAGACTCACCTGAGCATTTTGTCTATTCTTATAATTACTATCACCATTCATAAACAAATTATCCTCAGTAATACCACCACTCTCCTGGTTGTTTACATTCTGGTGAAGATAGTGGGCAAAAAGTTCATAGTTTCCGCTTTTTGAAACATAGTGTCCGGAAAATAACGTATTGTTATTGGCTGATAATGAGTTTCTGTAAAGTCCTTGAGAACGCAATCCCATATATTCAAGTGCAAAATTGAATCTCTTCCCTATATTTTGGGTATAAGTGGATCTTAGAGCAGCTCCATTTCGCATTGCATTGTGATAAACAAATGTAGCGGTAGGTGTTTTTACATCGTAATATTTCACATCATTGGCTCCAATGATCATAAAAGATTTATTGGACGGCAATAAGGAAAGATTCTCTTCAGCATTTACTTCAAATACAAGAGGATTGAATCCTGAACCAATATTGGCAGGCTGTATTCTTCCAAAGTTATCTTTATTATTTTGTTGTGAAAAGATATAGGTTTTATCAAAAGTCATTACGGTATCAAAAACTTTCTTTTCAGAAAACTGAGTCTGATATAGGTAATCATTAATAGTGGGTTTGAAAATTTTCAGGGAATCTTTTTTCCCGGAGTCTATCACCAGTGTGTCTTCTTTTTTGGATTGAGGCTTGACATCAGCTTTATTAACAACCTGAGCATTGGCTACAAAACTTAAAGACAAGAGTATGAAAAGGATGTACTTCATTATTCATTATTGTACAGCAAAAATAAGAAATAAAAGGACATAAAAAACCCCACAAAAGATGTGGGGTTTAAGATATTTTTATTAGAAAAATTTTAATTTTTCGATAAGCTAAACTTATATCCTGTATTGCTTCCAAAAGCAAGACTTGTAATATCAATGTCTCCAGTACAGAACTTAACTCTACCAGTACCTGTTACAGCGAAAATATCTGTTCCTCCGTAATTAAAAGGCTGATTAGAAGTAACTACAACCGAACCATCATTTGCAACTGTTACCAGCATATAAGATGTAGCTGCATTTAAAAGAGCAGGGTTATTAGTTGATAAAATCTTGAATTGATTAGCACCTGGTCCTTGCTGAACAGGAACTTCATCACCTACTGAATAATCTTTCCATGAGTCAACTTTTACTTTATAAGTTCCAGTAAATGGAGCAATAGTGAAAAGACAAGCTTTAGTATATGTTAAAGAATACGTCTGATCAAAAGTAGCATTGGCTACTGATGAAGACTGTAATTTAAACGTAATTGCTTTAGGATTTACTGTAGCTCCCGATTCAAAAAGTTTTACTTGAAATTTCGCGCTGATTTGACCAGCATTCACTGTTAGGTTTTGATTCACAATTTGGAAATCTGTTCCTTCTATAGCTGTCGAAGTACTAGGATCAACTACCAATTTCACCTGTGCCGAACCAGGCAATGGATGAACTGTCCCAAATTCAATTTCTACAATTTTAGAACCTGTTCCCTCTGTCACAATAGCCTCTCCTCTTGTTCCCTGATTAAAGTGTAAATAAGAATCTCCTTCGTAAACCGCAGTTTCATCTTTACAACTATTTAGGAAAAAAACAAAGAATGCCAATATTAAAAATGCAATTTTTTTCATAATCTCTTTATATTATTAAAAATTAATAACCCGGGTTTTGTTGGATATTAGGATTTGCATTAAGCTCATTCAATGGAATCGGCAATGTAAATCTATAATCACTAGCAGGTAGTGTAAGTGGCAACGTCTTGTTGTCATCATCATATACATCTCTGTCTACACCTACTCCAGCAGCTACCCCCATTCTTTTTAAGTCTACATAACGGTGTCCTTCTAAACACAATTCTTTTCTTCTTTCTAAAAGGATATCAGCATATGCCTGCTGAGCTCCAGAATAAGAAGGCATAGGCGCAAGACCATTTTCTGACCTTGCTTTTCTCACTTTGTTGATATTATCTGCAGCCACTGCATAATTTCCTTGGTGAGCCGCGACTTCAGCTAAAATAAAATACATTTCTGATAATCTGAACATCTTGATGTCATTTCTTATCTGCATGGTAGAACTAGCACGAGGAGGATTTTTCCCTGGATATTTGTTAATCACGATTACATCATCTTCTCTTGCGTTTGCTCCATTAGGATAGAACGCATCAAATTTACTTGTATCATCTACAAAATCACGACGACGACTGTCATTTTGATTTCCGATTGGAGTATCAAGAAGTGTAAATAATTTCCTTCCCATATCGAAGTTTACAGAACCATCGATATCTGTCGAGTTGGTAGTCCAGAGACCTGCAATATTAGACCAGGTACCTGTTGCACTATTTGGCCTGTATAAAGACCAGATAATTTCACCTCTTGCTGTATCATTCCAAACGGAAGTATATGCTGCAAATGGTGTTAAACTTAAAGTACTTGTACTAATAACCGCATCTGCATTAGCTTTTGCATTAGTATCATCACCTTTATAATTATAATATCTTGCTGCAATTGCATTAATTGATGCCTTCTTATCAAAGTAATGCTGAGCAGAAACCCCTGAAGAAACTGCAACTCCGTTGTAATTCGTAAGTGCATATTGTAAATCTGATTCAATCAAAGCAAAAATATCAGAGTTCTTTACTCTTGGTAATTTTGTAGTAAAAGGATCTGCCTGTTCAGTGCTAAGCATAACTCCTAAAGCATTAGGGTCTTTCATATTTGTAGAAAAGTATGATTCCAGAGTAATATAAGCATATGCTCTGATAGCTCTTGCGTTTACAAGAATATTAGTGTATAATGCTTTATTAGCAGTAGACAATGAGTTATAATTAATCAAAGCACTTCCTTTCAAAAGGATATTTACTTTATTGATAATGTTATAGTTACTCGCCCAAATTCCGGAAACCTGACTAGTTGTAGAGTTAAGTACAAATCTATGCGTTAAGATATCTGATGTACTTACACTACTTGGTCCGTATCCAATTTCATCCGTGAAAAGAGAAGTAAAAAAGATCTCATTTGTTGGATTTACAGCAGGATATACACTTCCGTTCAAAAACTTCTGCATATCATCTACTGACTGAAATGCAACATTTGCATCATTAATCTCCCCATCCTGGACAATATCTAGTGCATCTTTACATGACGTCAGCACTAAGAAAAACGATAATATATAAAATACTTTTTTCATTTTAATAATTTTTTTAGAAATCAATTTTCACCCCTACTGTATACATTCTCGGGTTAGGATATACACTTAAATTAGTTCCTGTAATTGGTTCTGGATCGAAACCTCTCCATTTTGTCCACGTATAAAGGTTTTCCCCTTGTACATATATTCTAAGCCCTGTAATTGGCAGGTTTTGTAACTGCTCTTTTCTCAACTGATATCCAATTGTAACAGATCTCACTTTTAAGAAAGAAGCATCTTTAAGGAAGTAGTCAGAATCCGCTGTATATCCCCAGTTGGTAGCTCTTAAACTTGGAGTATCAGAATTTGAATTCTGAGGAGTCCATGCGTTTAATAAATCTGTTGACATGTTTGAAGAACCAACAGCACTAGATCCTAATCCTTCAGGATTCGCTAACCAATAAAGTGCATTGTCGAATTTCTTAACCCCTTGCTGGAATGTAAATAATCCGTCAAAGAAGAACCCTTTATAGTTCGTTTCAAAACCAAAACTTCCTGCATACTTAGGAATAGGACTTACATTCATGAATTGTGCATCTTCCACTTTTGGGGCTTCTGTAACTCCTCCGTCTTTAGAATAGAATAACAGGTTACCATTACTCTTGTTAACTCCAGCGTATTTGTAAACATACCATTCATTCAGAGCGTGCCCAGCAATGGTTGTAGTTGAACCAGGTTCTGGGTCTCCAAAAATCTGAAATTCATTAATTTTATTATTATTATAAGCACCATTAGCAAATACACTGAATGTAAGATCGTTAGTTTTTATAACATTATAACGTAATCCAAGTTCAATACCTTTGTTCGTCATTGCTCCGTTATTACCATTAATAGAATAAGAGCCAACGACACCAGAAGTCGGAATTGTACTGAATAGATTCGTTGTTTTCTTTTGGTACACATCAAGAGTACCTTCCAATTTATTATTAAGTAAGGTAAAGTCTAATCCAATGTTGGCTTGAGCTACATCTTCCCATTGTACAAATGGATTTGCGTAAGCGAAACCAAATCCAAGAGCGTTACCATATCCTGTAGGAGAAGTATACAAATCTCTTACAACCTGGCTAGCTGTTAATAAAGGGTTTGCTCCAGGGTTTGCAGCAATAATATTCTGGTTACCATTTGTTCCATAAGAAGCTCTCAGCTTAAGAGTATTGAATGTAGATCCTTCCATGAAACTTTCTTTATCAATATTCCATCTACCTGCTACAGACCAGTATGTTGCCCATTTATTTTCTCCAACGAATCGGTAAGAAGCATCTCTTCTTAAGGTTCCCTGGAAACCAAACCTTCCTGCATAGTCATAGGTTACTGTTCCAAAAATACCTAAAGTACCTGCTGTAATTCTTGAAGCACTTACGGAAGGAACATAAGGGGATGTTGCTGTATTATCAAATGGCACATATCCTGTACCTGAACCAGGCACATAGGTTCTTGGATCTAATCCATTTTGTCTTCTTGTTGTAGATCTATAGTTTACCTTGTTGTATTCCATATTCACGGATGCGTCCACAGAATGCTCGCCTAGTTTTCCACTATATAATAAAGACACTACGTTGTTGATCGTTAAATCTCTTGTTGTAGTCTGATCTTCGTTACCTGTATATTTAGCGGTTCCTTGTGTTGCTAATGCCAAGTAAGCCCAAGGAGCTCTACCAGATATTCTGTCACTTTGTCTGTAATCAATACCTAATTTATTACCAATGGTAAAATTCTTGTTAATAGCATAAGTTGCACCTAAGTTTGCTCCAATAGATACCTGGTCAACCATATTTGGAAGATTCCCTTTTGTTAAAAGGTTTTGTAATACATAGATATTATTACCATTACTAAAATTGGTACCGATAGAATTAAATAACTGCTGCCCATTTGCATATTTAGTCGGAGACAAATATGGTAAGCCCATAAGAACCCCAAGAAGTGGATTCTGTACAGAGTTGTTACTAATTCCTGAAGTCGTTTCTTCTAATAATTCGTTTCTTCTTGAAAATGCAAGGGCAAGCTGTGAGTTAACATTCAGTTTATTGTCTTTTGATTTAGCCTGAATGTTTGATCTAACTGTAAATCTCTTGAAATCCGTAGTTGGTACGGCTCCACCCTGCTCCATATAACCGAATGAGTTATAAGAAGACACATTCGCTCCACCTGTTGAAAGCGCTACGTCATGAGACTGGAACATCTCCGGCTTAAAGAATTGTTTTTTCCAATCTGTATTTATCCCTTGAGCCAAAGCATCTTTAGCTTTAATATATTCTGAGTTAGTGTCAGAGAAACCATATAACTTCATAATGCCCATATACTGTTCAGTATTGGCAAGATTATATTTATCAAGCGGTCTCAATGACATACCAGTCATCCCTGTATAGGAAAGCTTAAATCCACTGTTATATTTACCTCTTTTTGTTCTGATAACTACAACCCCGTTAGCACCACGGTTACCATAGATTGCTGTAGCTGCAGCATCCTTCAAAATAGTAGTTGACTCGATATCATTAGGGTTCAAGTTTCTATATTCTGAAGCATTTGATGGAATATCATCAATAACGATTAAGGCATCTGTATTACCATTAATAGAACTCGTACCACGAATCAATAAGCTAAACTTAGCTGAACCCGGGCTACCAGAACCACCATTCATGATTACCCCTGGTGCTGACCCTTGTAAAGAAGTTAACATATTGACATTTGGTCTGTTCTCGAAGAATACCTCCCCAACAGTATTAGAAGCAACAGTTGACTTAGGTTTTGTGATACTCTTTGAGTAACCTAGCAAAACTACTTCATCAATTGATGTTTCTTTTTTTACCGTGTCCTTTTTCTTAGTTGTTGTCTGCTGCTGCGCAATTACCATTCCTCCAAAGAAAAATAGCGCCCCAGCACTCAATACACGTAATTTAACATTCATATTAACAAATTTTAATATATTTAATGGGCAAATATGTTAATAAATATTAACATCCGCAAATTAAACCTATGTTTAAACTACGCTTTTTTTTTGATATTTCATTTAAATTTTACACAAATCAAATAAGATTCAATAACAATAGACTAGTTTTATTAAACAAAAATTATTTTTTTTACACTTTTAATTCGCTTTAACAAATTATTAATAACTTAAAAAATATTATTTAGAATCATTATAAATTAGATGAGTGTAAAAAATAAAAAAACCACTTTATAAAAAAGTGGTTTTCACATATTTAGGATATAATTATTTCAATTTTTTCTTGACAGCTACTTCTTCGTAAACTTCGAGAATATCTCCAACTTCGATGTCGTTGTAACCTTTCAGATTCAGACCACATTCGTAACCTTTTGTGACTTCTTTAACATCATCTTTGAAACGCTTCAAGCTTTCAAGTTCTCCGTCAAATTTCACAATGCCATCTCTTAATAAACGTACTTTAGATTGTCTTGTTACTTTTCCGGTAAGAACCATACAACCGGCAATTGTTCCTACTTTAGAAATCTTGAATACTTCACGTATTTCAACATTACCGATTACCTGCTCTTGAATTTCCGGAGAAAGCATTCCTTCCATCGCTTCTTTTACTTCATCGATTGCTTTGTAGATTACAGAATATGTTCTGATTTCAATCTCTTCACGGTCTGCAAGTTCTTTTGCATTAGCACCAGCCCTTACGTTGAATCCGATGATAATTGCATCTGATGCAGCCGCTAAGTTAATATCAGATTCCGTGATCTGTCCAACACCTGAGTGAAGGATTTTCACGCTAATCTCTTCTGTTGATAATCTCTGTAACTGATCAGAAAGCGCTTCTACAGAACCATCCACGTCACCTTTAAGGATAATATTCAATTCTTTAAATTCTCCTAAAGCAATACGTCTACCCAATTCTTCAAGTGTCGTATGTTTCTTGGTTCTGATTGATAATTCTCTTTGTAATTGCTCTCTTTTGTTTGCGATAGCTTTACCTTCACTTTCATCAGCATATACTCGGAATTTATCACCTGCAGTAGGTGCTCCATCTAAACCTAAGATTGTTGCAGGAATTGATGGACCTGCTTCTGTAAGATTTTTACCTCTTTCATCAAGCAAAGCTTTTACTTTACCATGGTTTTTACCTGCTACTACATAATCTCCAACTCTTAAAGTTCCAGTCTGCACCAACATTGTTGCTACATAACCTCTTCCTTTATCTAAAGATGCTTCAATAACAACTCCATTTGCGGAACGCTCAGGATTTGCTTTTAAATCAAGCATTTCGGCTTGTAATAAAACTTTCTCCAATAATACATCTACGTTATTACCGAATTTAGCTGAAATTTCCTGTGCCTGAACATTTCCACCCCATTCTTCCACTAAAACCGAAGGATTTAAGCCTGAAAGCTGCTGACGGATGTTATCAGGATTTGCGTTAGGTTTATCAACTTTGTTAATTGCAATAATCATTGGAACCTGTGCAGCTTGAGCGTGAGCAATAGCTTCTTTTGTCTGTGGCATCACATCATCATCAGCAGCAATTACAATAATTGCAATATCTGTAATCTGTGCACCTCTTGCTCTCATCGCTGTAAAGGCTTCGTGACCAGGAGTATCTAAGAATGTAATTCTCTGACCATTTTCCAATTTCACGTTGTAAGCACCAATGTGCTGAGTAATTCCTCCGGATTCACCAGCAATTACGTTTGTTTTTCTAATATAATCCAGCAATGAAGTTTTACCGTGGTCTACGTGTCCCATTACAGTAACTACAGGAGCTCTTTGCAATAGGCTTTCTTCAGTATCTACTTCATCTTCTGAATCTGTATCTTCAAGATCAGCATCCGAGAATTCAATTTTGTAACCGAATTCATCTGCTACTAATAATAAGGTATCAGCTTCAAGTCTTTGGTTCATTGTAACCATTACTCCTAATGAGAAACAAGCAGAGATAACTTCAGTTGGAGAAACGTTCATTAAACTTGCCAATTCACCTACAGTGATGAATTCTGTTACTTTAAGAGTTCTGTCTTGTGCTTCAAGCTCTTGCTGACGCTCATCCTGCTCCCTACGGAAAGTTCTTTTGTCTTTTCTGTGTTTTGCAGACTTAGACTTACCTCCTTTATTAGTAAGTTTTTCTAATGTTTCTTTGATCTGGTTTTTAACTTGTTCGTCAGTTAGTTCAACTGGCATAACTCTTTGTCCAGGTCTGTTATTCTGGCCTCCTTTTTTGAAGCCACCACCACCTTGACCTTGCGGACGGTTTCCGCCACCTTGGTTATTTCCGAAACGGTTTCCCCCTTGTCCACCCTGACCTTGAGGACGGTTTCCTTGACCTCCTTGGCCCTGGCGATTGCCTCCTTGTCCACCTTGACCACCATTGTTATTATGTGGACGGTTTCCTCCTTGGCCTTGACCACCTTGGTTATTGTTATTATTTCCTGAGTTTTGATTATTCCCCTGACCTTGTTGGTTATTCTGACCACCAGGTTTTTCAATTCTCTTTCTTTTCTTTTTTGCTCCAGCACCTGGTTTTGGCGCAAACTGAGTCAAGTCGATCTTTTCCCCAACAATCTTAGGACCGTCAAGTTTTTGATATACCGTCTCAATTTTCTGAGGTTCCTGGGATTCAGGTTCTGCCTCAGCTTTTGGAGTTTCTACTTTTTTCTCCTCAACAACAGCAGGTTTTGGAGTTTCTTTAACTGTTTCCACAGGTTTTACTTCTTCTTTTTTCTCCTCCATTTTTGGCTTGTCTTTTTTCACAGGTCTGTTTCTAGATTCTATTTGAGACAAATCAATTTTATCCAAAACCTTGAATTCCTGCTTTTCAGGAGCTGCTTTAATTTCCGGTTGTTCTTCTTTCACGATTTCTTCTTTCTTTTCTTCAACCGGTGTTGCAACAGGAGCCACTGCAGGAGCCGCAGGAGCTTCTTCAACTTCAGGCTTATTAGATTCCAAATCTATTTTACCTAAAATTCTAGTTTCTGGTTTATTTGCTTTAGCTCTTATCACTTCAGGGGTTTTCTTTTCTTCAATTTCCAGTTTTTCTTCCGGAACTTTAGTGATCACCACCTCATGGGAAGCTTTTCTTTGTTCGCCGTCTTTAGCAAACTCAGCCTCCAATGCAGAATATGCCGCTTCTTCCAATTGAGCGTTAGGATTGCTTTCAACCTCGATACCCTTAGCTTGTAAAAACTCTACTAATCTGGACATCGAAATATTGAATTCCTTAACCGCTTTATTTAATCTAATTTTTGGCATCTATATTATTTACTGTTTTTAATTTTTAAAATTAAAGTATTTCCTTTTTACTGTTTATTAAGATTTATTTATCATCTTAATCTTCAAATTCTTCTCTCAGAATACGTTTAACCTCTTCGATTGTTTCTTCTTCAAGGTCTACCATATTTAAAAGACTCTCAGTTTCTTTATCCAATACTGATTTTGCAGTTGTAAGTCCTACTTTCTTAAACTCATCCAAAATCCACTGCTCGATATCATCGTTAAATTCTCTCAATTCAACATCGTCATCCTCGCTGGATTCTCTGTATACATCAATTTCATATCCTGACAACCAAGAAGCCAGTCTAATATTCTGTCCTTGTTTTCCAATTACTTTAGAAATCTCTTCAACAGGAGTATATACTAATGCATAGTTTTGATCCTCATTGATGTCAATTTTATTGACTGTGACATTTCCTAATGCTCTCTTCACCAAAATCTCAGGGTTTTTAGACCACTGAATAACATCGATGTTTTCATTTCTCAACTCTCTTACAACGCCATGAATTCTGGATCCTTTTACTCCTACACATGCCCCAACCGGATCAATCCTGTCATCATAAGCATCTACTGCAATCTTCGCCTTTTCACCAGGAATTCTCACTACTTTTTTCAGCATAATTGTTCCGTCCTGGATCTCAGGAATTTCCAGCTCCAATAACTTCTCAAGGAATTTAGGTGCAGTTCTGGAAATAATAATCTGTGGTTTAGAACCTTTGAAATCTACTGTCTCGACAATAGCTCTGATATTCTCACCCTTTTTAAAGAAATCGGATGGGATCTGGTTTTCTTTTGGTAAAATAAATTCATTTCCTTCATCATCCAGCAAAATCACGTGCTTGTGACGGATATGGTGGATTTCTCCAACAACTATTTCTCCAATTTTATCTCTAAACTGTTCGTACAGCATTGCATTATTGTGCTCCTGAAGTTTTGTAGCCAGGATTTGCTTAAGGGTAAGAATATTTCTTCTTCCCAATTGGGCAACAGGAATTTCCATTGTAAAGTCTTCACCTACTTCGAAGGTAGGGTCTATCTTCTTAGCTTCAGAAATTTCAATTTCCAAATCATCATCTTCAGACATTTCGTCCTCTACAATTGTTTTATTTAAAAATATCTGAAAATCTCCTTTATCCGGGTTTACAATCACATCGAAATGATCATCTGAGTCAAATCTTTTTCTCAAAAGAGTTTTCAGTGAATCTTCAATAATTGCCATAAGATCAATCTTACTGATCCCCTTTTCGTCTTTAAAATCACCAAAGGATTCAATCAACGCTATATTATCCATCTATTCTTTTTTCTTTTTAAAATTTAATTACTACTAATGCTTTTTTGATCTCGGAGTAAGCAATCTCTTTCTCCTCTTCTACATCTACTTTTCCTTTCCCGATATCTTTCGGTTTGCGGTAACGTAAAGTAAGTGTGATCTTCTCTTCATCTACTTTTGACAATTCTCCTTCAATTTTAGAAGAATCCTCCAGCATCACCTCAATTTCTCTTCCAATATTTTTACCGAACTGTCTTGGCGTGGCTAATGGCTCGCTCAATCCTGCAGACATCACCTGAAGGCTGAAATCATGCTCCTCACGATCCATATTGAATTCTATTGCACGGCTTGCATCAAGGCAATCCTGCAAAGAAACTCCATTATCACCATCTAAAATCACTGTAATATCATCCCCTGCAGAAATTTTAAGATCAATAAGAAACAGATCTTTTCTGGTCTCAAGGAATTCATTTAATAATTCTTCAATTCTTTTTCTAAACTCCATATATATTTATCTTGATTTACAGTACGAAAAAAGGCTTTCTTCCGAAGCCTTCCCATTTTTTCCGTAAATCCATGGCAAATATACGATATTTTTCTAAAAATGCAAAATTATCTTAAGTATCAAGTAAATAGCGCCCAATTCATTTACAATAAATTAAAAGAATATGTCACAGTATTTTTATATTTTTGTCCCTAAGAATTTAAAAACAGACATTTTGAATATAACGATTGTAGGAACAGGTTATGTGGGGTTAGTTACAGGAACAACTCTTGCAGAACTTGGCAATTCAGTATACTGTGTTGATATTGATGAAAAAAAAGTAGAAGGCATGAAAAACGGCATAGTTCCCATCTATGAGCCGAACCTTGAAGAAATGTTTTTAAGAAACATCCAATCTGAAAGATTATTTTTCACGACCGATTTAAAAAAAGCTTTAGACAAAAGCGAAGTGATTTATCTGGCACTGCCTACACCTCCGGGTGAAGATGGCTCTGCAGATTTATCATATGTACTTCAGGTAGCTAATAATATTGGCGAGATGATGACAGAGTACAAAGTGATTGTCAATAAAAGTACCGTTCCTGTAGGAACTGCAGATAGGGTGAGAGAAACAATCTCTGCTAAAACAAACATTCCTTTTGATGTAGTTTCAAATCCTGAATTTTTAAGAGAAGGCTTTGCCGTTGAAGACTCCATGAACCCTTCACGAGTAGTAGTAGGCGCAAGCTCCGAAAGAGCAAAAGACATTCTTTCTAAAATTTATCAGCCTTTTACCAATACGGGAATTCCCATTATCTTTATGGATGAGAAATCATCGGAACTTACAAAATATGCAGCGAACTCGTTTTTAGCAGTAAAGATTACCTTTATGAACGAAATCGCCAACTATTGTGAAAAAGTAGGAGCAGATGTGGATAAGGTAAGATTAGGAATGGGTAGTGATGACAGAATAGGCCATAGATTCTTATTCCCTGGAATCGGATATGGTGGAAGCTGCTTTCCGAAAGATGTAAAAGCCCTTATAAAATCTGGAAAACAGGAAGATTTTAACTTCCAGATTCTTGAAGCTACTGAAAATGTAAATACTTCTCAGAAAGTCATTTTGGTCTCTGAAATTGAAAAATATTTCGGTGGAAATATCAAAGGAAAGAAAATTGCCATGTGGGGGCTTGCCTTCAAGGCAAATACTGACGACATCAGAGAAGCTTCATCTCTTGACAATATTGCTCTTTTATTGGAAAAAGGTGCAGAAGTTATAGCATATGACGCCGTTGCAGAAAACAATGTTCAGAAACTTCTTGGCGACAAAATACAATATGCCAAAGGAATGTATGATGCTCTGGAAGACGTTGACGCATTATTTATAGCTACAGAATGGCCGGAGTTTAAAAATCCTAATTTCGAGTTGATGGCCAGAAAAATGAAAAATAAAGTTATTTTTGACGGCAGAAATATGTATCCATTGGAAATCCCTGAACAAAATGGATTCCATTATAAAAGTATAGGAAGAAAGACCATCTCAAAATAAGAATAAAGAAAATGAAAAATATTATCATTACAGGAGGTGCCGGATTCATCGGTTCCCATGTTGTAAGAGAATTTGTAAAAAATAATCCAAACACTACGATTATCAACCTTGATGCTCTTACATATGCAGGAAATTTAGAAAACCTAAAGGACATTGAAAATGAGCCTAATTACGTTTTCGAAAAAGCAGATATTACAAAACCTGAAGAATTAAGAAAGGTTTTCGAAAAATACAATCCTGATGCTGTTGTACACTTGGCTGCAGAAAGTCATGTGGACAGAAGCATTACAGATCCAATGGCATTTATCAATACAAATGTGAACGGAACGGCTAATCTTCTGAACCTTTGTAAAGAGTTCTGGACATTAAATCCGGATCATACTCATGGCAGATTCCCGAACGAGAAAAGAAACAATCTTTTTTATCACATTTCTACGGACGAAGTATATGGAAGTTTAGGTGAAACAGGGTTCTTTTTAGAAACAACCTCATACGATCCTCAATCTCCGTATTCTGCATCAAAAGCTGCTTCTGATCATTTGGTAAGAGCTTACGGAAACACTTACGGAATGCCGTTTATCGTATCTAACTGTTCCAACAATTACGGTCCAAATCATTTCCCGGAAAAACTGATTCCTCTTTGTATTTCGAATATCATCAATGAAAGACCACTTCCTATTTATGGTGATGGAAAATATACAAGAGACTGGTTATTTGTCATTGATCACGCCAAAGCTATTCATCAGATTTTCAATGAGGCTAAAACAGGCGAGACATACAACATCGGAGGATTCAATGAGTGGCAAAATATTGATCTTGTAAAAGAACTGATCAAACAAATGGATGCTAAGCTGGAAAAGCCGGAAGGCTATTCTGAAAAACTGATTACTTTTGTAAAAGACAGACCAGGCCATGATAAACGCTATGCCATTGACGCAACAAAATTAAATAAGGATTTAGGCTGGAAACCGTCAGTAACTTTCGAAGAAGGGTTAGGAAAAACGATCGACTGGTATCTTGAAAATAAAGAATGGCTGGAGAATGTAACTTCAGGGAATTATCAGGATTACTATAGCAAGCAATACAACTAGACATTTTTCTGTTAAAACAATAAATGGGAAGTATAATTTCTTTACACTCGAAAGAAATTATACTTAAACCCCAAAAAATAAGATTAATACGCACCAATACATGAAAGGAATAATATTAGCCGGAGGATCCGGAACCAGACTTTACCCTCTAACTATTGCTGTAAGCAAGCAGCTAATGCCTGTTTATGACAAACCTATGATTTATTATCCGCTTTCCACGCTTCTTTTAGCCGGAATCAAGGATATTCTAATCATTACTACACCACATGACCAGGAAGGCTTTATCAAGCTTTTAGGTGATGGTTCTCAAATTGGCTGTAACATAGAATACGTTGTACAACCAAGCCCTGATGGTTTAGCACAAGCTTTTATTTTGGGCGAACAATTTATTGGTAATGATTCTGCTGCGCTGGTACTGGGAGATAATATTTTCTACGGTTCCGAAATGGGAACTTTATTAAAAAATAAAACCAATCCGGAAGGAGGAGTTGTTTTTGCCTACCATGTTGCTGATCCCGAAAGATATGGTGTTGTAGAATTTGATAAGGATCTGAAAGCTGTTTCTATTGAAGAAAAACCTTTAAAACCTAAGTCAAATTATGCTGTTCCCGGGCTTTATTTTTATGACAATAATGTGGTGGAAATTGCTAAAAACATCAAACCTTCTCCAAGAGGTGAGCTGGAAATCACTGATGTTAACAACGTTTATCTAAATAACGGGAAGCTGGAAGTTGCCGTTCTTGACAGAGGCACCGCATGGCTGGATACAGGAACTTTTGATTCTCTTCATGATGCTTCAGAATTTGTAAGCGTTATTGAAAAGAGACAGGGGTTCAAAATTGGCTGTATTGAAGAGATTGCATTTAGGAATAAATTCATCAATGAAGATAAACTTCTAGAAACAGCCGCCAAATACGGCAAAAGTGGCTATGGAGAGTACCTGAAGCAACTTATCGTTAAATAATCAATATAATTTATAAAATTCTCAAACTATTGGCTTTAAAGCCAATAGTTTTTGTTTATACCAGCAAATATCAATATATTAGTTGTTAATTTTTAATTTTATTAAAATGAAAAATTCAAAATTAAATAACAGGGTAATAAATAATTATTATAAATTTGCAAAAAATTACACAAATGAATGAACCACAACAGACGTGGACAGAAACGATTGATGCAGATCATTCGTTATTTGACCTGAAACTAAAAGAAGTCTGGAGATACAAAGATCTTGTTTATATGTTTGTAAAAAGAGATTTTGTATCCAGTTTTAAACAAACTGTTTTAGGACCGATCTGGTTTTTTATCAATCCCATTCTTACCACCATCGTTTATTTGGTTATTTTCGGAAGGATTGCCAAACTCCCTACAGATGATGCACCACCACTTCTTTTTTATCTGGCAGGGGTAACACTATGGAATTATTTTTCCACTTCATTGCTAGCTACATCTACTACTTTTGCAGGCAATGCGGGGATATTCGGAAAAGTATACTTTCCAAGACTGGTTACACCATTATCCATTGTTATTTCTAACCTTATGCGACTTGGGGTACAGTTCCTTCTATTCATTCTTGTATGGGGGTATTATTTGAGTAAAGGGCAGGTAAACCCCAATTGGTGGGTTTTAGCTACTCCTTTTCTCATCTTAATGATGGCGTTTTTCTCTTTGGGACTGGGAATGATATTCTCTGCTCTTACCACAAAATACAAAGATCTTAGTATGCTTTTAGGATTTGGTGTTAGTTTATTTATGTATGCGACTCCTGTTATTTATCCTACTTCTGCTCTTAGAGGAGTTTTCAAAGAACTTGCTTTATATAATCCTCTGACAGGTATTTTTGAATGTTTTAAATATGCCTGGTTAGGCGTGGGTGACTTCTCTCCTACAATGCTGGGTATAAGCTCTTTCATAATTGTTATTATTATGGCTATAGGAGTTGTAATTTTCAATAAAGTTGAAAAAACTTTTATGGATACCGTGTAATTAATTATTCCTTTAAAAATTTAAATTAAAAAAACATGCTAGCTTTAAAAGCAGAAAATATATCTAAGCAATACCGTCTTGGGCAAGTCGGAACGGGAACACTATCTCATGACTTGAACAGATTCTGGTACAAAGTAAGAGGGAAAGAAGATCCTTATTTGAAGATTGGTGAAGCCAATGACAGAGCTACAAAAGGGGATTCCGAATATGTATGGTCTCTTCGTGATATCGATTTTGAGATTGAAAAAGGAGATGCTGTAGGGATCATCGGAAGAAATGGTGCAGGAAAATCTACTTTGCTGAAATTATTGAGCAAAGTAACAAAACCTACCACAGGGAAAATATATACAAATGGTAGAATTGCTTCTTTATTAGAAGTAGGTACAGGCTTTCACCCGGAAATGACAGGGCGGGAAAATGTCTTTCTAAATGGAGCAATCCTGGGGATGACCCGTAAAGAAATTAAACGAAAATTTGATGAAATTGTAGCTTTCTCCGGAGTAGAAAGGTATATAGACACTCCTGTAAAAAGATATTCATCAGGAATGTATGTTCGTCTGGCTTTTGCCGTGGCAGCACATTTGGAATCTGAAATCCTTATTGTAGACGAAGTTTTAGCAGTAGGAGATGCTGAATTTCAGAAAAAATGCCTTGGAAAAATGAATGACGTTACAAAAGGAGAAGGAAGAACAATCCTTTTTGTAAGTCACAATATGGCAGCTGTAAAGCAGCTTTGTACATCCGGCATTCTATTAAAAAACGGACAGGTTGCTCATCAGGGAGATATCAATAGTGTACTTGAGAATTATATCATTAACGAGCTTTCCCCTAATATTGAATTCAGTTATATTGAAGATCTAAGTAAAAAAGCCCAGATTCAAAAAGTTCGAATTTATAATAATAAATCTGAAGACACCACAGAATTCGGACATAGTGAAGATATCAAACTTGATATAAGTTTTGTCAATAGAAGTGTAAATAAAGGGATAAGAGTGAACATTGCTATTTTAGACAAATTTGAAAATGTAATCTTTGTCACCAGAAAAGTATTTGAAGATAAAAATGAAAATAATTTCACAGTAAAGATTGAAGGAGGTAAATTAATACCTAATACGTATGTACTTTCAGTGGCTATAGATACTCCTTCAGTAGAATTATATGATATTATAAATGGAGGGATACAACTTAATATCATTGAAACAGGACATGAAAATTTTCTTACCGGAGACACAGATAACGGAATTATTACCCCTCCTGTAATATGGATGTAAAATAATGGGTAAAAAAATACTAATTCTTTCTACTGGTGATGTAAATGGAGCATACGAAGCCATGTACAAAATAGCTCATATTATGAAAAATATGGGACATGAAGTTGTGATGTGTGTAAAACAAAAAACAAAAAATGAAGATTTCATTAAAGTTTATAAACATATTACTTCTTCTGCAGCACAGCCTGGATTATTAACAAGAGCTATCAATAAATTAAAGAATAAAATTAAGCCCTTACAGATAGAAGCACCGCTGAGTACAGACGGCAAATATGCTTTTTTAAGTACAGATGAGTTGTCGGAAAATATTAATGTTCAAAGTATGCTGAAAACGGTGGGCTTCACCCCTGATTTTATTTTCACAGGGATGACCATTGATTTTCTCAATACAACAGATCTTCTCAATATATACAATGCTACGAAAGCAAAAATATATAATATTACAGTAGACATGAATCATTTCACAGGAGGATGCCACTTCTCCTGGGGATGCGAAGGATATATCAGAGGATGCGATGAAAATTGTCCCGCTATCACAAAAGAGAATGAAAAAGTATTGGCGAAGGATAATTTTAACAGAAAATACGAAAATGCCCAAAAAGCTAATTTTCAAATCATTGCCGGATCAGGATTAACATTAACGCAATCTCAAAATTCGAAGATTTATAAAAATCAGAAAACGATTTATAATATCAACAGTTTAATTGATACCAACCTGCTCAATGACAAGAATAAATCAATAGCCAAAAGGATTTTTTCATTGTCTGATGATCATTTTTATATTTTAACAGGAGCACAGAATATGGACGACCCCAGAAAAGGTTTCAGATATTTGATGGAAGCTCTTGAAATACTGGATCAGGAATTACCTCAGCATCTAAAAGATAAGATCGTTCTGCTGGTAGTTTCCAATAGAGTGAATGAAGAGTTTGACAAGGTTACCTTTACCAAACAGAAAATAGATTATATAAAAGATTACAGACTGCTGGCATTATTGTATCAGGCTGCTGATCTTTTTGTGAACTCCTCCATCGAAGATTCGGGTCCCATGATGGTTTCTGAAGCCTTAGCCTGCGGAACTCCGGTTGTAGGTTTTGATACAGGTGTTCTAACCAATATGGTAATAGATAATTATAATGGGTATAAAGCTCCGTTGAAAGACAGTAAAAAATTAGCCGAGGGAATTAAAAATATATTTGAGCTCAGTAAAGACTCTTACAGTATATTTTCTAAAAATGCAGTTCATCAGGTAGAGGAATTCTCCTCCTATGAATACGCAGAAGAGATTTTCACTAAAATTTTAACACAGGATGATCAAAAGACTTTATAACGAAAAAATTTCCGGACTCGGCCTTTCTATTTTCAGAATTGCCTATACAATGGTATTACTTTGTGAAGTAGTTCAGCTCAATTATTTCAAACATCTGATTTTTGATAAGATTCCATTTATAAGACCCGCTGAAATTGACTTTGGTATTCCTCTGAGGATCTGGATGATTGCCATCATTTTCATCATATTTGGGCTTTTCACAAGACTGGCAACGATCATTAATTATTTAATGACCGTCATTCTGATAGGCAGTATAACTACCTATGAGTATCATATGTTTTATGCTTATCTGGGCATCAACTTTCTCTTAATGTTTTTGCCTATATCCAGAAATTTATCGCTGGACAGGCTTCTCTTGAAGTATAAATATTCAAACACCAGATTTCAGTATAACCCACCTGAAAAGATCAGTACTTTATGTTATCTTGTTCCTATATTCGTTGGGCTGGCTTTTGTCTATTTTGATTCCATATTCTATAAATTTACCTCATCTTACTGGACTGTAGGATTGGGAATGTGGTATCCAAGCAGTCTTCCTTTCACCAATTATATTTCCATTCCTTATATACTGGATCAAAAGTACCTGATGCTGTTTTTGGGATATTTAACCCTTATTTTTGAATTTATTTTCATTTTTACTTTTTTCCTGAAAAAATGGAGAATTCCATTGCTAATCATTGGGTTGGGATTACATCTAGGCATTTTGATATGCTATCCTATTCCTTGGTTCGGATTAGGAATGTGTACCATTTATCTGCTAATGGTTCCTGTTTCATGGTGGGAAAAATTATTTAAAAGCACTGAAAAACCAGCACGTCTCACTTTTTATTATGATGGAGAATGTCCGTTGTGTAACCGAACCAAGATTACGATACAACATTTTGACATTGCAAAAAGAATTGATTTCAAAACAGTACAATATTACGCTGAGCAAAATGAATTATTAAAAGGTATTTCCACAGATGAACTCCTAAATGATATTCATTCTGTAAGAAACGGAAAAGTTTATAAAGGATTGGATACCTACATTCAGGTTTTCAATGCCATTACTTATTTAAAGCCACTAAGCTGGATCTTACGTATTCCCGGAATTTACCACATGGGAAAAGCTGTTTACCAATATGTAGCCAAGAACAGAAATACAGAACGCTGTACAGAAGAAAACTGCGGTTATATTCCCCCTATTATTCCTATGGATGAGGACAAAATAAAGATTCTTGAGAATTATACTGTTAAAGATTTCAGAATCTCCCTTATCAAAGGAGGCCTGTGTCTAGTTATACTATTTCAAATAATTGTTTCTTACAATTCTATAAAGAACAAAGGAGGATTTGAAAACACTTCAGCAGGAAAAGAAATGAGTAAAATCTCAGATGCGGTAGAAAAGCCTACGAAGACTTATCTTGGGATTACCCATCATGCTGTTTTTATGGATTATCATTTTAATCAATACAACCATATTATTTCTGTTATTTATGTTGATAAAAAAGGCCAGCAGGTATGGCTGCCTATTATTAATAATGATGGTACAGCAGGAAGCTACCTTCATGGCCCCACATGGATCAAATGGACGTTCCGTACTACAGATAATATCATTAATCAGGACAATCTGAAAAGAGGAATCAGGGACTTTACCGCATTCTGGGCCAAAATGAATGGAGTAAGTCTGGAAGATGCTAAATTTATCATCAAAGTAAAGAAAATTGACACTCCTCCTTATCATTGGGAAAAAGGATTCCTAAAAAAGCAGATGGACAAACCATGGATGGATGTAGGTATTGTAACCTGGCATAATAATAAATACACTATAGACATCAAAGAAATTGAAAGTTTATAACATTTTATTGAATAAAATCTTACCCTCAAATTTTAAAACAATAAAAAAATGAAAAAAATAGCAATATTGGGAGCAAGTTACTTACAGCTTCCCCTTGTTCAAAAGGCAAAGGAAAACGGACTGGAAGTTCATTGCTTTGCATGGGATGATGACAAAGCAGTTTGTAAAGATATTGCCGACCACTTCTATGATGTTTCTGTTTTAGAGAAAGATATAATTCTTAAAGAATGTAAAGCAATAGGAATAGACGGCATCCTTACTATAGCTACAGACATCTGCATTCCTTCCATTGCATATGTAGCCCATAATTTAGGTTTAACAGGGAACAGTATTGAATGTTCATTACTGACAACCAATAAATCATTCATGAGACAATGCTTCAGGGAAAATAACATAGCTTCTCCTCAATCCGTCACTGTTTCCGAATTTAATGCAAAAGATTTTGAATCATTCGCTTACCCACTGATTATCAAACCATCAGACAGATCAGGAAGTTTAGGAGTCATTAAAGTTACTTCGCTGGAAGAGTGTAAAAAAGCGATTGAAAATGCCATACAGGTTTCCTTTTCCAAAACTTGTGTGGTAGAAGAATTTATTAAAGGAAAAGAAGTAAGTGTAGAAACTATAAGTTTCAAAGGCGAACATCTCATTATTACCATAACAGATAAAGAAATAACAGAAGAGCCCTATTTTGTAGAACTTGCGCATCACCAGCCAAGTGCATTTTCTGAGGAAATTAAAAACAGGATCCGTGAGGTAAGCTATCATATTCTGAATGCGACCAAAGTTGAAAACGGTGCGTCCCACATAGAACTTATGATTACTGATGAAGGAAAAGTTTACCCTATAGAAATAGGAAGCCGTATGGGAGGCGACTTTATTGGTTCTGATCTTGTTCAGCTTTCTACAGGCTTTGATTATCTGCAGGCCGTATTGGATATAGCCTTAAACCAATACAACCTTCCCGAAAGTGTACCGTCAGCAGCATACTCCGGTGTTTATTTTCTATCGGAAGAAACAGAATTCCTGCTTCCCGTTATCAAGAGTGATAACCAGGAAAAATATATTGTTAAAAAAGAAATTTTATCACATGGTCTTAAACCTGCTCACTCAAGCAATGACAGATCCGGCTACCTGATTTACAAATCTCCCGATCATAAAATAATTTTAAAATAATGTAATTTCTCATACAAAATAACACCACAAATATGAAAAGAATTGCCATTATAGGCTCAGGGCATTTAGGACAGCAAATCGCCTACCACATCCAGCAGGATTCCGGCGATAAGGTTGTTGCTTTCTTTGATGACTTTCAGCCGCTAAGCACTATTATCAGCCAGATTCCCGTTATTGGAGGAAATGATGACGTTATTACAAAATATCAGCAAGATGAGTTTGATGCAGTTTTGATAGCCATTGGTTATAAACACCTTGGCGTAAAAAAAGAACTGTTCCAGAAACTTGCCGGTAAAGTACCCTTTCACACATTTATTCATTCTTCCTCTTACATTGATCCGGCTGCGTCAATTGGTCAGGGATCGGTAATATATCCCGGCTGCGTTATTGATCAGCATGTCAGAATTGAAGAAAATGTTTTAGTAAATATTTCCTGTTCCGTGGCACATGATTCGGTCATAGGAAGTCATTCTTTCATATCTCCATCCGTTGCTATTGCAGGTTTTGTAAATATAAAAGAACAGTGTATTATTGGAATTAATTCTACGATTATAGATCATATTACCATAGCTGCCCAAACCCAGATAGGAGGTGCAGGCGTGGTAATTAAAAATATTGACGAGCCGGGGCTATATGTAGGAAATCCTGTAAAATTTATACGATAAGCATATGAATACAAAAAAACATATTTTTTTTGGCGGATTAAATGAATTAAGAGCAATTGCTGCCTTTGCTGTTATCCTGCACCATATTGAACTGTTTAAAAGCCACGACAAAATTTCCTCTCTACTGAATTTAAAATACACCTCATATTTGGTTGAGCATTTAGGTAAAAACGGAGTACATCTTTTTTTTGTCCTCAGTGGTTTTCTGATCACTTATCTTTTACTGTCTGAAAAACAAAAAAGCAACCGTATCAACCTGGTAAAATTCTACTTAAGAAGGATATTCAGAATATGGCCTTTGTATTATATTATTGTTATTATATCCTTTATTCTGATCCCTTTTTTAGCCAATTCTTTTGCTCTATTCGCGGATTCTCCCTCATATTACAATACAGTAATTAGACAATCGGATTATGGTTTAAGGACGATATTACTGTATGTTTTTTTCCTCCCTAATCTTGCCTTATATGAAGGAAGAATTATTGTAGGAGCATCACAATCCTGGTCTGTAGGAGTAGAGGAACAATTTTATATAATATGGCCTCTTATTGTATCTTTTTTTAACAAAAAAGTAACAGCTATAGTGTTTGGAATTATTCTGTTTGTTATCGTAATGATAAATTTCAAATTTTATGATACCATATTAAGTACAATAGTGGGTATTATTCCGATTGAATATATGGCAATAGGTTCATTAGGCGGCTATTTTTATTCAGAATATTCTGATATTATTACGCAATACCCAAAAAGTAAATTCATTTATACATTGGTACTGCTACTTATAGGATTCCTGATTACGATACCTGTTTTCAGACTGTATATTCAAAATCTTGCTTTAGGATTTCTTTTTCTGGTACTTATTCTGGTGAGTATTAACCAATCCAACCCACTTCCTCTCAGGAACAGATATCTTTCATTCTTAGGAAATATCTCTTATGGTATTTATATGTACCATCCTTTTGTGATGTTTCTGCTATTCCCTGTTTTTTATAAGGTATTAGCATTTTATAATAATATATTTGTATTCAATATTGCGATATATATTTGCATTCCAGTTTTAACTGTTGTGATTAGTTATCTCTCTTTCAGATATGTGGAGAAAAAATTTATAAAAATTAAAGATGCAAAATTTAAAACACTATGATCCCATTTAACAAACCATTTATTATTGGTAAAGAACTTATATACATAGAAGAAGCCGTAAAGAGCGGTAAAATTTCAGGAGATGGAATGTTTACAAAGAAATGCCAGCATTTTTTTGAAAAAAACTATAATTTCCCAAAAGTACTAATGACAACATCATGTACTGATGCTTTGGAAATGGCAGCTATTCTGTGTGATGTAAAACCCGGCGATGAAGTAATTGTTCCAAGCTATACTTTCGTCTCTTCTGCCAATGCCTTCGCTTTACGCGGCGCAAAAATAGTCTTCGTAGATTCTTATCCGGACAACCCCAATATTGATCCCGCAGAAATAGAAAAACATATCACTGAAAAAACAAAAGTAATTGTACCCGTACATTATGCAGGGGTAGCCTGTGATATGGAGAAAATTATGCAGCTGGCTCACAAACACAATTTATTTGTAGTGGAAGATGCAGCACAGGCCATTGACAGTTATTATACATTCTCAGACGGAACAAAGAAAGCTTTGGGCGCAATAGGGCATTTTGCTGCTTTTTCATTCCACGAAACCAAAAATATTATTGCAGGAGAAGGAGGAATGCTTGTAATTAATGATCCTAAATATTTTGACCGTGCTGAAGTAATCCGCGAAAAAGGAACCAATAGAAGCGCTTTTTTTAGAGGAGAAGTAAATAAATATGGCTGGGTAGATCTTGGCTCCTCATTCTTACCTTCAGAAATTATATCTGCTTTCTTGTATGCTCAATTAGAAAATCTGGATATCATTCAGAAAAAAAGATTAGAAATCTGGAACAATTACCAGAACGGACTTTCGGAATTAGAGGAAAAAAGGTTCATTATTTTACCTGATATGCCTTCTTATGCTACAAACAATGCTCACATGTATTATATTGTTTGCAGAAGTTATGAGGAAAGAACCAATTTGATTCAACATTTAAAGGCTCAGGATATTCACCCTGTTTTCCATTATTTAAGCTTGAATAAAAGTGATTTTTTCCTGGCCAACAATCCTAAAATTGACATCCCTAATTCTGATCATTTCACAGATTGCCTGCTAAGGCTGCCATTCTATTATGAATTATCTGAAAACGAACAGCATAAAATCATAGAGCTGATTAACATTTTTTTTGCTAAATAATACAACAGCATTGTCACTTCTGAATAATAAAAGATGAATTTTCTAAAAAAATATATTGTCAATTTTTTGTTCGATGTTCTGAATTCGAATGCTTATAAAACCCATCAACAAAACAAATTAAATACATGGGCACAGAAAAGCTTCAAAAAATTCGGAACGAATTCGGCATTGCCAGAAGAGCATTGGATAAAAAATCCTAAGTATATATCGATAGGTAATAATTTCAGCTCTTTATTCCACCTAAGGCTAGAGGCCTGGGATCGTTTTCAGAGTGAGATATTTCACCCGGAAATAATAATTGGCGATAATGTAGTTTGTAATTCCGATGTTCATATCGGAGCAATCAATAAAATTGTCATAGGAAATAATGTATTAATGGCCAGCAGAATATATATTTCTGATCATGCTCATGGCAATATAACGAGTAATGATTTAGAAAATATCCCTGCTGAAAGGCCCTTGTACTCCAAAGGTCCGGTTATTATTGAAGATAATGTATGGATAGGTGAAGGCGTATGTATTCTTCCTGGAGTTACTATTGGTGAAAACTGTATTATTGGAGCAAACTCTGTAGTAAATAGGAGTTTTCCAAAAAACTCAGTGATTGCAGGAGTTCCCGCCAGATTAATAAAAACATTAGAAAACTGATTATGAAAAAAATAAAACCACTTGCATTTTATCTCCCTCAATATCATCCCGTCCCGGAAAATGATGAATGGTGGGGAAAGGGATTTACAGAATGGACTAATGTAGGCAAGGCAAAACCTTTATTTGAAGGACACGATCAGCCTATATACCCGGCAGATCTCGGATATTATGATCTTCGGGTTCCCGAAATAAGGGAAGCGCAGGCACAAATGGCCAAAAATTACGGCGTACATGGGTTTATCTATTATCATTATTGGTTTGGAAATGGCAAACAATTGTTGGAACGTATTGCAAATGATGTACTGAAAAGCGGAAAACCGGATTTTCCCTTCTGCTTTTGCTGGGCTAATGAAACATGGTCAGGAATATGGCACGGCTTGTCTGAAAAAATATTGGTAGAGCAAGTCTACCCAAGCGAACAGGATTTAATCGATCACTTTGAATATTTATTGCCATTCTTCAAAGACAGCAGATACATCAAGGTGGATAATAAGCCTCTTTTTATCATTTATGATCCTAATCATTTAAATAAAGAAGCTCCGCAATACATTGAAAAATTCAGAGAGCTTGCAAAAGAAAACGGATTTGATGATTTGTATATCATGGCATCCAATAAACTGAGTGATGATCTTGATTTCAAATCGATGGGATATGATAGTAAGATTTCCAATGCATTTCATAAAGCATGGAATCCTCATATTCAGAAGAAAGAACATATTTCCCATTCTCAATATTATAAAAAAAGGATAAAGGGATTAATAGGATTACAAAAAAAGGAACAGCCGAAAGTAAGAACTCAGGACGCTGGTACCGTTGTAAACGATCTTCAGTATGAAGAAAGCAATGTGACCACTTACCCATGCGTTTTGCCTAACTGGGACAATACTCCAAGAAGTGGCTACAGAGGGATCATTCTTACGGATAATTCTCCGGAGTTATTTGAACAGCAGGTAGAAAAAGCAGCAAAATATCTTGAAGATAAAAAAGATTATCCTGAACAGTTTCTCATTGTAAAATCCTGGAACGAATGGGCAGAAGGAAATATTCTGGAACCGGATAGAAAATATGGTTTCGGATATTTGAATGCATTAAAAAAAATATTGAACAAATACAGTCAAAATGAGTAAATTCAGCGTACTTATCGCCAACTACAATAACGGACATTTTTTCGAGGAATGTTATCAAAGCTTAATTGCTCAGACTGAAACAGACTGGGAAACCGTAATTTTAGATGATGGATCTACCGATAATTCTCTCGAGATTATAAAAAAAATCGTAGAAGACGATCCTCGTTTTAAAATTCATCAAAACGGAGAAAATAAAGGAATCGGATATACAAAGAAAAAACTGATTTCTCTCGCAGCATCTGAAATATGCGGATTTCTTGACCCTGATGATGCATTGGTTCCTCATGCCTTAGAAATTGTTTTAAAAACCCATTCAGAAAATAAGGAAGTGGGGTTGGTATATTCTAACCTTATATTTTGTGATGAGAATCTTAACCCTCAAGCGGTTCACAAAGCCAAACAAATTACTGAATTAGACCAGTCTTATTACAATTTTAAAGGAGAAATATCAAGCTTTGCTGCTTTAAAAAAGAGCATATATGAAAAAACGGCGGGGATAGATCCCTTTTTGAAAATTGCAGAAGATAAAGATTGGTACATGAAAATATGCGAGACTGCCCCCGTGAAATACATTGATGAAGACCTGTATTTATATAGAATTCACAATAACGGAATTTCCACTACAAAAAACACGGAAAAAGCTCTTTACTGGCATTGGGTAGCCCTTATAAAAATGGCAGAAAGAAGAAATATTAATATTGAAGACCTGTTTGTACAGAACTATGTTCCAAGAAACAAATATCAATATTCCCTTGATAAACTTGAACGTGTAAAGAATTCAAGATGGGCACAATTAGGAAACAAACTCGGGTTATTTAAAATTTTTAAATACCTGTAAAATCTTTTCAAAACACTTAGATAAAAAAATATGATTATTGGTAATGGAATTCTGGCAAACTCCGTAAGATCCTATGACAGAGAAGATGTACTATTTTTTGCATCCGGAGTTTCCAATTCTCTGGAAAAAAATCCCGCAGAATTTGAAAGAGAAATCAGGCTCTTACAATCAGCTTTAGAAGAATTTCCAGATAAAAAACTGATTTATTTCTCAACCTGCAGTATTTATGATCCCACAAAAAAAGACAGCCCATATGTTATTCATAAACTTAATGCTGAAAAACTGATCACTGATACATGTAAGAATTTCATTATTTTCAGAATCGGAAATGCAGTAGGGCGTGGAGGAAACCCAAACACCCTGATCAACTTCCTTAAAGACTCTATACTCTATGAAAATAAATTCATCTTACATAATAATGCAAAAAGAATTCTTATTGGAACAGACGATATTGCTTTATTTATAAAACAATATATTGATGAATTTAATAATGATATTGTCAATCTTACATACCCTTACCAATATTCTCTTCCTGAGATTCTTTCTCAATTGGAAGAACATTTAGGTAAAAAAGCAGTTTATGAAAATATTGATGAAGGTTCTTTTTATACAATTGAATTCAATTCCACTACAGAAACTTTTTTTACAGGAATTTCTTCTGAAGATTATTTACGAAGATTATTCTTAGCTTATTTATAAAGTAAAAATTTATTTGATGAAACATAAAATTTCCATTATAGTTCCCTGTTTTAATCATGCTAAATTTCTGGAAGAATGTATACAGTCTATTAAAGACCAATCTTACACCAACTGGGAATGTATTATTGTAGATGATGGTTCTACTGACGATACAGCAATTGTAGGCAAGAAACTTGAAAATGATAAAATACGTTACATTTATCAGGAAAACCGGGGACTTTCCGGTGCACGAAATACAGGGATCAGGAATGCTACAGGAGATTATATTCTTCCTTTGGATTCTGATGATACCCTTAATCCGTTGGCTTTAGAAAAAATGATTGCTGTTTTTGATCAGAATCCGGATACATTAATTGTGTTTTCAGACACCGTTACCTTTGGTCACACCAGTAAAAAATCTAATCTTCAGGAAAAATTCACTCTCAAAGAATTACTTTTGGGAAATAAATTATATTGTACATCCATGTTTGCCAAGAAATATTTTGATGAAGGCATTACATATGATGAGAAATTAAGACACGGTTTTGAAGACTGGGAGTTCTGGATACAGCTTATATCTGCACATAGAGAACAGCCTATCACAAAAATTGATTATGTTGTTTTCAATTACAGATCCCATCCGGAAACCTCAATGATCAAAGAAATCATTGGTAACAATGATAAGAAAGAATTTATTTACCATGCTGTATACGAAAAACATAAAGCGCTCTTTCATGAATTTTTCCCAAGCTATATTGCTCTTCTGAACAGAAAGACGTTTTATGAAACCAAGCTGGAAAATATATACAGCAGTAAACCATACAGAATCTATAACTTTATAAAAAATTTATTTAAATGAGTCAGTTTGTACATGTGATAATGACAAGATTCAATGTTCCTACAAAAGGCTGGGACGAAACCCGTTCAGGCTTCAAACCCCTTACAGAAGAATGGCTGGACGATCGTTTTAAATTGTTCAGAAAATATGTTCTTCCTTCCTATAAAGACCAAACTAACCAGAATTATATCTGGCTTACCTTTTTTGATGTTAAAACTTCAGAAAAATTCAGGAATATAATCAAAGAAATAGAAGCAGAATACCCTGTATTCAAAGCTGTTTTTGTGGAAGATTTTGATGTAATGAAAACCAAAGCTGTAGAAATTATTCCGCAGTTCTTCAATTCTGACACAAAATTTGTAATCACCAGTGAACTGGATAATGATGATATGCTTCACAAAGATTACGTAAAAACAGTACAGGAACACTTCAAACCGGTTCATGACCTTGTTATTGATTTAAGAAGAGGATTCCAGCTTACTATGCTGCCAGGCCGTAAAGCCGTAGTAACAGTTTATAATGCTGTTGCCAATCCGTTTGTAAGTCTGGCGGAAAGTGTAGACAATTTTAAGACTGTCCTGAAAGAAAGAGCACACAACTGTTATCGTGATTATAAAGATTTTTCCATAGAAGATACGAAGGAAATGTATATACAGATCATCCATCAGTTTAACATGATGAATGCCACCTTCAAGCATAAGGCCGTTCCTGAGGTGAATTTTTCTGAGTTTGGAATGACAAAAGATACAGATTTTACGATAGACAGCTTCAAAACAATGAAACATAATATTTCCAGAATTCCATATGTGATGAAGCTTATTCTGAAAAAATTTATAAAGTAACAAAAGCTTAGCTTTTACACTTAAAAAAACATAATTTGACACAATGAAAATTTCTGTAATTATTCCCGTTTACAATGCTGAGAAATATGTTTCCCAGGCTGTGGAATCTGCTCTTCAGTTCGATGTTGTGCATGAGGTGGTATTAGTGGAAGATAAATCTCCGGACAACGCCTTGCAGGTATGCCGGGAACTTGCCGGGAAATATGACAGAGTAAAACTCTACCAACATCCGGACAAAGGAAATCACGGAGCCGGCGCCAGCAGAAACCTTGGAATGGAAAAATCGGAAGGAGACTTTATTGCATTCCTTGATGCTGATGATTATTATATGCCCAACCGTTTTGATGCAGAAAAAGAACTTTTCCCCAATAAAGAGGTAGATGGCGTATATGGCGCTATAGGAGTACATTATTATTCTGAAAAAGCAAAAGAACAATATTATAAGGTCTTTGGCGACCGCCTCACTACCGTTTATAAAAAACATGATCCAAAAGATGTATTTCCGGGACAGCTTAATATGAGAGGAACTTTCGGGCTTTTCAGCATTGATGCTTTAACAATCCGAAAAAGCTCTTTGAAAAGCATGGAGTATTTCTTTAAAACCCATTTGAGACTTCATCAGGACACAGAATTTTTATTCAGACTCTCCTACTATCTTAATTTATATCCGGGAATTCTTGACAAAGCGGTAGCCATAAGAGGAGTTCATGAGAATAACAGAATTACCAAAATAGATGCAAGAGAAGTAAAACCTGCGTCAACAAGAGCTGTTCTGTGGAAGGAAGTAAACCATTGGGCAGAAAATGAAAATACCATTCCTGACGATGTTAAGCTTCACATTAAAAGAGTATACCGAAGCTTCCAGATTGCGAATGCTCCTTTATTGAAAAAGTGGGGAATGATTACAAAATACCTGCTTACAGATTATAAAAGTATACGTTCCGGATTGTACAATATCAATTTCAGGAAAGACTTATTCTCCTAATCAGATTCTAAAGATTAATATCTCGTCCGTCTATAAAACTAAATATTTAGTTTTATAGACGGACGCTCATTTTTAACGCTTTACAAAATGAATTTTTCTTAAAAGATCACGCATCGGTTTTTCAATAAATTGGTAAAAAACTGCTGAACTGAATAACATCACAATAATGTAGATTATAAATACAACATCAATATTGAAGGTGTACTGCTGCCATTGTAAAAACTCCCTTACCAGATAAAGAACCGGAATATGAGTGATATAGATCCCATAACTTATTTCTCCCAGGTATTCCAGCGGTTTTAGTGAAAATAATTTACTTACTCTTCCATTATTAGCCGAAATCATCATAATAGCAGGAACAAAAAGCAGAGCCATCAAACCATTATGGTAGAAAAGCGGAACAAACATCAGTGATACAAGAATCAGGAAAAAAAGAAAAATAACCTGACGGTCATAATTCTTCTGTCTGTAGTTTATAACGAAATATATCCCCGCCAGATTCCCGATCAGAAATTCATTAAGATGCCATAAAGGAAAATAATACAGAAACTCATGGCTTTTCGTGTGTGGTCCTTCGTAAGCGCCATATACAGGATATAAGTTAGAAAATACCTGAGTAATCAGCCAAAGGCCAATGGCAAATACCCAAATCGTCTTATTCTTCTTAGCATAAAAATAATTATAAAGTAATGGAAAAAGCAGATAGAAGAAAAATTCTACGGAAATAGACCACCCGGGAAAGTTCAGGATCATGGCTTCTCCCGGTATCCAGCTTTGAATTCCCAATCCGTATAAAACCAGTTTATACCAGTCGAACATATCATACCTAGTCATGAAATACAGCAACAAACCCAGTATATAAAGCGGATAAATCCTTGCAAATCTGTTTTTATAGAACTCCAGATAATCTATTTTATCTTTTTTATGGTATGCAATGATCATAATAAATCCCGAAAGAATAAAGAAATAGCTTACCCCTACATTCGCCCTCAGAAACAAATTGGAAATATAATCTATCTTATATAAAAACAGATCTTTGTTGAAATGGGAAATAACAATTGCCATAGCGGCAACAAACCGGGTAAATGTAATCTGACTTATCTTCACAGAATTGCAAAATGCTTTACTTTATTAAAACATGGCCATATCAATGCTAAAAGCCTGTTTTATTTCATATAAAGTATTAATTTTAAGGCACAAAAATAAGATTTATTATTATAATTTATGCAAAACGGAGTATCTTTGTCAACTACAAATGTGAAAAATAAATTTAGGTATGCTTGATGAAATTTTAGCAAAAATTCAACGTAAGAGCCAGATTTCTCGTCTCAAAAAACACCCTCATGTTTCTTTTAAGGGCATAAAGCTTGGGATCAGTGATCATTTTATCCTGCATGAAAATCTAAAAAAAGTTACGATCGGCAGTTCTGTCAGTTTCAGAAATTATATACACATTTTGGTGGAGAAAAATGCCACTTTAGAAATCGGAAATAACTTTTTCATGAATAATTTCTGTTCCATCAACTGTCTGGACAGCATTTCTATAGGTGACAATACTTTATTTGGGGAAAATGTAAAGCTGTATGACCACAACCACGCCTACCAGTCTCACCCGGAATTTAAATTATTTCACTCTGAATTCAAAACAGCACCTATCAGAATCGGAAACAATTGTTGGCTCGGAAGTAATGTTACCGTCTTAAAAGGAGTAACTATTGGAGACAACTGTATCATCGGGGCAGGATGTACCATTCATAAAGATATCCCTGCTAATACCACTGTAATCAATCGTCAAGATTTAATATTCAAGGAACATTAATGAAGTTTTCTATTCTTATTGCCCATTATAACAACGCCCTTTTTTTCAAAGAATGTTTTGAAAGTATCCTTCAGCAAACCTATACAAATTGGGAAGCCATTATTTTAGATGATGCATCCTCTGAACACGAAAAGAAAATGGTCCAGGAAATCATTTCAAATGATAAAAGGTTTAAATTTTTTGAAAATGAAAAGAATTCCGGTGTAGGAGTTACAAAAAGCAAACTGATCGAACTGGCAGAAGGAGACATTTGTGGATTCCTGGATCCCGATGATGCCATCAACCCTACAGCCATTCAAAAATGTATGGAAATCTTTCAGGCTAAAAAAGATACCGTTCTTACTTATTCCCGGTTTATGACATGTGATCAGAACCTGAAGCCTATTGCCCCCTTCAGATCTGCTATGCAGGTACCGAATGGTGATCCTTATTTTTTTAATTTCCCGATTCAGATTGCTCATTTTGTGACTTTCAGAAAATCGGTTTATGAGCAGACTGAAAAAATGAATCCTAATTTAAAAATCGGTGAAGATCAGGATCTGTATCTTAAAATGTATGAGAAAGGGAAAGTTCAGTTTATTAATGATACCAATTACCTTTACAGAACGCATCTGGGAGGAATTTCCCAGAACGACAATAAAAAGAAATCCCATGAGTATTTTGCTCAGGTGATTTTCAACACAATGAAGCGAAGAGGCCTTACCACCATCAATGGTCAGAACGTTCCTGATCATTATACAGGAGCAGATGAAATTTTTGACCTGTTGCAATATCAGCATCAACTGCCTTTCCGTATTAAGAAAAAAATAAAAATTACTTTACAATCAATTTTCGGATAATGTTAGAAAAAAAAATAAAAATCTTATTCAGACATCGTTCCATGGAAATGGGAGGGGTAGAAAAAGTACTGTTGAGCCTTCTCAACAACCTCAACCCAGACAAATTTGAAATAACGGTATGCCTTACCCTCAATCAGGGCAAATTGCGTGATGAACTTCCAAAACATATCAGAAAAATATACCTTACGGATGGAAAAGAAGATTTTTCCGACAACTCTATTTTACAGAAACTTCAGCTTGTTAAAAGAAGATTGAAGCTAAGAAAGCTAAAAAATAATCCCGCCATTGCAGACCGGCTTATTAATGATACTTTTGATATAGAAATCGGGATGGATTACAGGGATTATGATGCAATTCTGAATTCTACCCATACAAACTCCAAAAAGATAGGATGGTTTCATTCTGAGGTCAATGTACCTCAGTTTCAGCCATTGGTTCCGGATATTTTAAAGAGCTTTCCCCAGTTTGATCATATGGTATACTGCTCTCATAAGATAAAGGATATGATGCATGAGTATTATCCTGACCTCAATTATCCGGCGGAAAGTGTTATTATCAATCCTATTCCTATCGAAGAAATAAAGCGCAAAGCAGAAGAAAAGCTTGATAATTTCCCTGAAGGACCTGTTTTTGTTTCCATTGGAAGACTTCATTCAAGGAAGGGATATCATAAACTTATTGAAGCTCATACAAGGCTCATCAATGATGGTTTCCATCATACTATTGTTGTTATAGGCGACGGTGGTGAAATGAAAAACCTTAAAGAACAGGCAGCAGCTAACAAGGTGGAAAAGACATTCATTTTGGTTGGAAATCAAATGAACCCTTATCCTTATATCAAAAAAGCGGATTATTTTGTCCTTCCATCAGAATCTGAAGCATGGCCATTAGTGATTGCCGAAGCATTAATTCTTCAGAAGCCTATTGTGGCTACTAATGTGGGTGATGTAGGATTGATGATCAAAGACAAAGAAACAGGATACCTCATCAGTTATGATGTTGATGAGATGTATAAAGGAATAAAAGCCTTCCTTACAGATCCTGCTCTTGTTCTTCATATCAGAGAAAATCTCAAAAATATTGAAAGTCAGTTTGACAATAAGAAAATATTTGACAGTGTAGAAAACATTATAGAAACACTGCACAAACAATAAGCTATTGGGCGGAATATCCTCCGTCAATCACAAGATTGGTTCCTGTGACCCATCTTGAGGCATCAGACAATAGAAAAATACAAGCATTCGCTACATCTTTAGGATCACCTATTCCCAGCGGATGCTTTTTTATGATTTCTGATGAAGCTTCATCACCAATATCTTCAAACATTTTTTCCAAAATGGGAGTATTAACCATTGCTGGGCTTATACTATTGACACGGATATTACTTCTGGAAAGCTCCATAGCCAAAGAACGGGCTCCTGAAATGACAGCTCCTTTACTGGCAGAATAAGCTGCTTTTCCTGCCTCCCCTACCATTCCTGCAACGGAAGAAATAAATACAAAACTAGAGGTTTCGTCTTTATATTTTTTTAAAGATAAAATTTTAGCAATTTCAAGTCCTGCAATGACGTTGACAGCAAATATATCCTGATACAACTGAGGATTGTGCTTTTTTAACGGTAATGTTTTCTCAATACCGGCACAGTGTATAAATCCTGATATTTTACCTAAAACTGAAACTTTATCTGCAATGATAGCTTCAAGGTTTTCAGATTGGGTAATATCTTCAGTAATGGTTTCTACTTTTGTTTCAGGAGCCAGCATAGAAACGGTTTTCATCAGTTCATCATGGTTTCTTCCCACGAGAATAAGATCAGCACCACTTTTACTACATTCTACAGAACAACTTCTCCCTATTCCGGAAGAAGCGCCTGTAATGAGAATAATTTTATTTTTTAATGAGAAAGCATCCATTAATCTTCAAAATTTTCTTTTCCTATAACATTCATCAAATCTGAAACGGTTTCGATATCTTTAAAATGCTTTGTATCAATTTTTTTGTTGAAATTTTCGTCTACAAATGCAATAACAGAAAGCAAACTGATAGAGTCATAGCTTTCCAGAGATTTCAAATTTGTGTCAGTAGTTAATGTGTTATCTTCTTCCAATTCTTCCTGTAGTTTTTCTAAAAAAACGGATGTCTTCATATTGTATAATTTTAAATGTTTGTTGTTTTTCTAAATTTCCATAATGGTAGCTCCCCAAGAATATCCCACCCCAAATCCTGCCATTAAAACTTTATCTCCTGCTTTTAATATTCCTTTATCCATCATATTTTTAAGGGCAATAGGAATGGTTGCAGAAACGGTATTTCCGGTTTTTTCCATATCAATATAGAACTTTTCTGTCGGAATCTTTGTTTTCTTTCTTAAATAATTCAACATAAAAGAATTCGCCTGATGAAAAACAAAATGGTCAATATCATCCATCGTCATTCCATTTACTTCCAGCGTTTCTTTTACCAGTCCCGGGATATTTTCAATGGTAAAATTAAAAATCTCAGGGCCATTCATGTAAATATTTTCAGGGCTGAATTCATGCTCTGGATTCAGTTCAAAATCTTTCTTAAAAGCACCTTGCTTTACGATAAGGTTTTCGGCACCACTTCCATCTGTTCCCAGGCAAAACTGATAATCATTACCTTCTGATTTTTCAACAATTGCTGAAGCAGAGGCATCCCCGAATATGCTTCGGTTTCCTTTATCATCGGGGTGAATATGTTTGGTATATGTTTCTGAAGTAACCAAAAGAATACTTTTAGCAATTCCAGCAGCAATCAATCCTTTCGCGAAAGCCAGTCCATATACAAATCCTGAGCACCCAAGGTTAAAATCTATGGCTCCTACATTTTTTCTAAGACCAAGTCTGTCCTGCAAAATACAAGCCGTGGTGGGTAAAAAATATTCGGGACTTTGGGTACAGAACAAAATGAAATCCACTTTGTTTCTATCATAGTTTTCAAAAATTTTTTCTGAAGATTGTACGGCCATGTCTAACGCAGTTTCGTTCTCCGAAGAAATATGGCGTTGGGAAATACCTACTTTTTCCTGAATACGTTCAGAACTCCATTCGGGGAACAGTTTTTCAAGATCCTCATTAGTTAACACTTGTTGAGGCAGATAATATTCTATTTTTGAAATTTTCATCATATAAATAAATTCTTTTTCTTTGCAAAAGTAACGAAAACAAATTTACACCTGTGATGATTTTTATATTCCGAATCTTATTAAAAATAGACTCTCTGTATCATAATTTTTTGAATAGAGGCAGTCTTGAAGTGGCAAAATATAGAGGAATGAAAGTGGGTAAAAACTTTAATATGCCTGATAAAGTGTATTTCGGGACAGAACCCTACCTGATTGAAATAGGAGACAATGTAAATATTGCAGGAGATGTAAGGTTTGTAAATCATGGTGGTACCACTACCCTGCTTAGAAAACTTCCCGGATATGAAGATGCCAGGATTCTTGGAAGAATAAAAATAGGGAACAACTGTACAATAGGTCTCAATGCAGTTATCATGCAGGATGTACAAATTGGAAACAACTGTATTTTAGGAGCGAATTCTGTGTTGTCACAGTCTATGCCAGACAATACGGTCTTCATTGGAAACCCGGCACAATTTCTGTGTACCATTGAAGATTATGGAGATATCGTTTTAAAAAATAATCCGGAATATCCCCGCGAACTGGAGAAAGACAGAAAAAAACTGGATGCCTATATCAAAGAAAATCTTCCTCACAAGTATAAAAAAGCAAGAAAAATTAAATAAATTTAGTCTTGTAAAATCATAAAAGAAAAAACAAATTGAAAAAGAAAAAACTCCTCATTCGTATAGGTTCATTACGTCATGGTGGTGCAGAGAAGGTATTAATCAACTTTTTGAAAAACCTTCCTCCTGACAAATATGAAGTTGACCTTCTGGTGAATCTTTATTCAGGGCTATACATTAAAGAGGTTCCGTCATGGGTAACTTTATACTACCTGACCAAGGGGGAAATGATAACGACCAACAGGCCGCAGGATATCCCTGTAAAAGCCTATAGGGTTCTTTATCAGAAAATGTTTCTTTGGTTCCCTTCCCTGCTTTATAAGTTTGTTTTAAAGAATAAAAAATATGATGTAGAGATTGCAGCAATCCATGCAATGCATCAGGAAATACTATCAAGCCCACAAAAAGATTCAAAAAAAATTATCTGGGTGCAGAATGATATTTTCAATTTGAAGGAATACACTCCGGAAGTTATCAGGCAGTTTTTTAAATTCGATAAAATTCTTGTGATCTCTAATAAACTACAGGAAGGAATGTACAAACTCGCAAAAAATGAAGCGGAGAAAGCGTCAGTCATAAAAATTTTCAATCCAATAGACAGGAATGACACATTAAATAAGGCTGATATTCAAATTAATGATTATCCTTTCAACAGTGATCTTCCTACTTTCGTCACTGTGGGAACTGTATATCCACAGAAAGGCTATGACAGATTACTAAATGTTCATAAAAGGCTTCTTGATGAAGGATTGAAACATCAGCTTCTGATCATTGGTGACGGGTATGACTTTGATACCATTCAAAACCAGCTCAACACACTGGGGCTTCAGGATACTGCAAAAATGCTTGGATTCAGCAGCAATCCTTATCCTTATATGAAAAAGGCGGATTTCTATATCATGTCTTCAAGGCATGAAGGGTTTCCCACCATTATCGCTGAAGCACTTATTCTGGATAAGCCTATTTCGGCAACGGATATTTCCGGAATCAGAGATCTTCTACAAGACGGAAAACTGGGAAATATCACAGAAAACTCCGAAGAAGGAATATATGAAGGAATGAAAAAGTTTCTTACTGATAAAAATATCACTGAAAAATACAAAAAACAGATCTCACAAACAGAACTACCATTTGTATTGGAAAAATCTGTGGAGCATCTTCAGAAAATAATTGATGAAGTATAAAAACATTGACAATGGCTAATTATTCTATCATTCAAAAAGACTTTTACAGGGAAAGCGGAAAATGGCTTTCAACATTTCAAATCTGGAAGAAATGCATTAATCCTAATCTTCATTTTGTCTATATTTTAAGAATGGCTCAGAAATACCAGAAAACATCTGTTCTGAACACTTTCTGGAGAATTGTATTGAGGCATTATCAAATCAAATACGGATTCCAGATTTATCCTGAAACCCAGATTGGGGAAGGATTTTATCTTGGACATTGGGGAAGTCTTGTTATCAACCCTAAAACAGTTATTGGAAAAAACTGCAATATTGCACAAGGAGTTACGATCGGCCAGCAGAACCGTGGGAAAAATGAAGGATCTCCCATTATTGGCAACGAAGTATGGATAGGTACGAACGCTGTCATTGTAGGTGCTATAACGATTGGGAATAATGTATTGATTGTCCCTAATTCTTATGTCAACTTTGATGTTCCCAACAATTCTGTTGTCATAGGAAATCCCGCAAAAATCATCCCTACAGACAATGCTACAATGGACTATATCAACCGTAAAGTGTAGTAAATCCAGCACTTATAGTAAAAATTCTACTTGCATGTATCCGTTATTTCGTGTACATTTGCAAACAATGCATTGTTTGATTGTGAAATAATAACACAATCTTCCTTTAATGTAAAAAATTTCATATTTTTACATTAAAGATAGTCTCAATCCTTCAATGTAACTTGTTCTGAAAAAAATCGCTTAATCTTAAAAACACAACCCGGGCTTATTATTAATTTTAAAAAATAATTATTGATGAAAAACACACTTTCTTATTATTCCCATTCTACACCTGCTTTATCAAATCTATAGTTACACTTTCTGTCATAGCCAAAATCTAAACGGAAAGATGCAGTTTTCTGCCATGAAATTGTAACGATTTATCTTTCAAAAGTTTCTTTTTGAGTTGATACAACATCTTTGATCTCTAAGAATTATTATCTGATATTAATTCTTTTCCTGCAACACAGATTTGATGTTCAGCAGATTGCCAAAAAAAGAAAGACTATTTTTAAAATTGATCTTAACCGCCCACAAATAAATACAAATATGCTCAAAAAAATAATTATCATTCTTCTCATCATACTGTATCTTACAGGTTTTCTTCTTTCTTTCCCTTATATCTTTGATAATCTTTTTGGGGCTGAAAAATTAGACAGTATCCGGAATTTTTTTGAGTATGGAACTATGTTTTGTTCATTCCTTGTATTTAATGCACTCCTTTTTAAGAATAAATATACTTCGGTCATAGCTATTATCTTATGCTTATTATTAAGTCTGAATTTTCTGATATCAGCATCCTGCTATCTTATTTATCATTCCGGATTTAACGTAGGAATGGCCATCAGTATTCTTGAATCTAATCCTGATGAGGCCATGAGCATGTCTTATATGTTTATTCTTCCAGGTATTTTGTTTTTCATTTTTCTGGGGATGTTACTGTACTCTGTAAATTATCTTAAAAAAGATGTAGTAAAATTTGATGCTAAATTTATCATTATTGCTTTATTATGGCTTATTCTTCCATTTGGGTATCACTTAAAACACACCTATATAAGCAATAAAGGCGGAGGAAAGATGATCAAGAATGTATATTACCATCTATCCGATTTCAATACAGCATTAAATATCCAGAGAGACATTAATGCAATTAAAAAGAATATCCCGGTTTTCAACATCAAAAAAATACAGCCAGGCATAGAGAATGTGATTCTGATCATAGGAGAATCCGAAAGAAAACAAAATATGTCTTTGTATGGTTATAATAAAAGAACAACTCCTTATACAGACGAGCAGGCAGGAAATATGATGATTTTTGACAATGCTGTTTCTCCTGCAGGCATTACCAATCTGAGTGTCCCTTTGATTCTTTCAAGCATTCATCCTGATGAATTCAGATATCATTATGAGAAACTATCTTATAATATCATCAATCTCGCCAACCAAAGCGGATATAATTCTTTCTGGCTCAGCACACAGGCAAGTGCCAAAGGAATAACCGCTATCGCTTCCATGTCTAAAAACAAAAAATGGATCAACGGTTTTGATGAAGTTATTGTTCCGGAACTGAAAAATGTTATTCAGAAGAAAGAAAATAAATTTATTGTTCTCCACATCATGGGAAGCCACCCTAATCCTTGCAACAGAATCCCTCCTAACTGGAATTCTGAAGGAATGGACTGCTATGACAGCTCTATAAAATATACCGATTCTGTCTTCAAAAATATTTTCAGCACATTGAAAAACACAAACTCTGTGGTAATCTATGCATCCGATCATGGACTTAAAATACAAGGCGATAAACTGCTTCATGTAGACTCTAAAGAATCTACACAGGTACCATTTTTCGTTTGGTATGGGGATAAGGTACCTGCAAACTACAGAATCACCGGACGGGAATCCAAGCAAACCCAAACCACTTATATCTATCCGCTTATTATGAAATATATGGGTCTGGAAGCACCTCAGCATTATAAAAATGAAGGCAATAAGTACTTGAACTTGGAGATGAAGAGCATGGAATATGATAAGCTGCCGGAATAATATATACTTTCCTATATTACAGCTGTTTTTCTACTGATGAAATAGGCTGCAAAAAGATTAGGAACCCAGCATAGCCATGCGACAGCAATATAAGAGCCTTCAGCATCGCCTGTAGCCATTTTCAGTAAAGGATACCATAACCGCAGCGTCACTGCTGCAAAGGTACAAGCATAGCTAAAGGTCATAAACTGCTGATGTTTGAGGATATTTCTTTGCTTTATCTGTACAACTGCCGCGAGGGTCGTTATCAGCCAGATGCATCCCAAACAGATAAACCCCGTTGCTGAAATGAGTCCACCATTCGCATAAAAGCCCATATAAATACCCGAAACAGAACCTATCATCACAGCAATTACGTAAAAACTCCCGATAATCCGGTGCAGTCTTATATTTTTATCTCGGAATGAAGTACTAAACTGGCTCCACCCTATAAAAAGAGCCAACCCTCCGAATACTATGTGAGAAAAAAAGGCTGATTTCCAGATTACATTATGAAGTACTTCTAAAGATTTAGAACCTAGAAAGGTATATTGATGCTCTACAAAAGCATAGATCAAAGGATACAATCCGATAAGTAATGCCAAAACACACATGATTACAAAGAGTAACTTTTTCATAGTTGTTCATTTAATTTTCTGCAAAAATGAGCATTACAAAAGCTCCATCTGTTCCAAAATGAAAGGTGGAACCTATTTATAAAACATTAATAATAAACAGTTTGAGACAAAACCGTCAATAGTTTAATATAAGTTATTCCATATGAATGCTTTGATTCTTTAAAAATTCAGACGGTGAGCAATTCATGTACTTTTTAAAGTTTCTGTTAAAAGAAGTCTTGGAATTAAACCCACATTCAAATGCCAATGAAAGAATCGTGTATTTTTGATTTTCCGGAAGGACAACGGTACGCTTAAACTCTTCAATACGCTGCCTGTTGATATAGTCATAAAAGTTTTTATGCTCCACAGAATTAATCACCTGAGATAATGTATTAGGATGAACATCTAGTAGCCGTGCAATAGTATTCAGATTAAGTTCCGGGTCTTTGTACAACTTTTCCTGTGTCATTTTATACACAAGTTTTCTATAAATAGATTGTATAGCTTCATCTCCTGGAGAATTTTTCTGATATTTTACAACCTCATTATCAAGCTCTTTTGGCTCTTCCCTATCAGGAAGAGCAGGGATATTCAAAATTCCCACACGGCTGATTCCAAAGTAAGCGGCTACTACAATAAACAGAACTACCATTGAAAAAATAAGAATGTCATTTTTAATAATCACCGCAATCCATATCAAAGCGATCCCTGCAATAAGATAATACAGCCAGTTAAGATTCATTTTTTCAGTATTGGAATACTGACTGGAAATGCCTTCCGTATATTTTCTTACAGCAAAAAGACTTAAAGAAACATATATTATTCCTGATAAAATCATAAGATATATTTGATCACCTTACTTAATAGCTTATATCCATTATTTCCGCTCTGATAAGCAGCCAGTCTATCCCATGGAGATAAGAGCAAAAGCTGAGATAAAAGCAGGCCAATCATCAGAACAGGAATACCGTTCAACAACCATATCTTCACACCCGGATGTCTTCCTGTAACACACAGAACATACAAATACAGCATGGGCCCGTGAATAAAAGGAAAGATAATTTCATATCCCAGAAGATAGGGAAACTTCAAATAACTGCCGGAAAAAAACAGAATAAATAAGATAAGATGTATTCCTATAATCAGGAACCATGCAGCTAATATATAATCTGCCATTATTTTTTTGCGCTTTCCTAAGATCAAAAAGGAAGAGAAACAGGCAATAAAAATGCCTGCCAGATAAAATAGGGATGGTAAAGATTGCAGCCCAAAATCAGACATTCTATGAATACTTTAATTGACCTTTAAATTATTCATTTTTTTGACATATTATGATGATTTTTACCGCCATACCTCAAAAAATTAATGAAGAGATCAATAATTAAGAATATTTTAATTCGTAAATATCAAATTTTAATTTATACTTCGTAATTTTATCATGTTTTTTAAACGTTTGGATTACCATAGATAACCCACTAACTGTAATGCAAAGCATATCGGAATGTTAGATATGATTTTAAGCATATTTTAATATTAAACTTTGTTAAAAGTGATTGATTTTTTAACAAAAAGTATATTTTTGCACAATTATTGATTTAGTCTATTGATTTTGAAAATAATTTAAACGAAATAAATAATTATAAACTTTTAAAATTTTAAAATTATGTCACAATCGTACGAGGTTATTTTCGAAAACAACAAAAAATGGGTAGAATCCAAAGTAGCTGAAGACCCCAATTTCTTTCAGGAACTTGCAAAAACTCAGCATCCTGAATTCCTTTACATAGGATGTTCAGATAGCAGAGCTACAGCAGAAGAACTGATGGGAGCAAAACCAGGGGAAGTATTTGTTCACAGAAACATTGCTAATGTTGTCAATACTTTAGATATGAGTTCCACAGCCGTTATTCAATATGCTGTAGAACATCTGAAAGTAAAACACATTATTGTTTGCGGACACTACAACTGCGGCGGTGTAAAAGCAGCGATGACTCCTCAGGATTTAGGATTATTGAATCCCTGGCTGAGAAACATTCGTGATGTTTACAGACTGCATCAGGCAGAACTGGATTCTATTGAGGACGAAAGCAAGCGTTATGACAGACTTGTAGAGCTTAATGTTCAGGAGCAGTGCATCAACGTAATTAAAATGGCCTGTGTACAGGAGAGATATATCCTGGAGGAGCAACCTATTGTACACGGCTGGGTATTTGACCTTAGAACAGGTAAAATCATTGATCTGGAGATTGATTTTGAGAAAACCTTAAAAGACATTCAAAAGATCTATAATCTTACAGGTTCTGATTGGGTAATGAGCAGAAAGACCAAATAGTTTTTCTAAAAAGAATGTAAAATGAAATTCTGGAGTATTATTGTATTAACGTTTTTTCTGAATTTTACAGCGCTGCCGAGCATTGCTGCGGTTGCGGGCTGGGATATTGCAAGAACGAATATTATAATCAATGAAGAAGAACCTCATTCTCACCCATCCTCATTTATTGTTTACGAAAAGACTATTCCGAAACCTTTAGATGTATTCGATTATCTGAAATTTTCTGAACCTGATGTTCAGGGCGTGTCTTTTGTACTGATCGATGATTCTTTTCATCTTTCACCTTTACTTACTATATTTTCTCCCCCTCCGGAAGCGTAACTCCTATAGTTAGATTTTTTTGATACCATTTCCATATCATTTTTTGATATCGGATATCCACGTATTTAAAATTAATTTTTTTTCAACTTCTTGTAATTGACTTATTTAAAAACAAATAAGCCGGTTATATCTTACAGCTTCACATTATGAAAAAGACATCATTAATAGGAGGAATCAAGGAGAATTTTCCTTCAGGACTCGTGGTATTTTTAGTAGCACTTCCGTTGTGTTTAGGAATTGCTTTAGCATCAGGTGCTCCCCCATTGTCCGGTATTATTTCCGGCATTGTAGGCGGCCTGGTAGTAGGAACAATCAGTAATTCAAATATTTCAGTTTCCGGGCCCGCAGCAGGTTTAACGGCTATCGTTTTAACAGCCATAACAGATCTTGGCGCATTTGAGCTTTTCCTTTGTGCGGGGATCATTGCAGGACTTATACAATTGGTTTTAGGATTTGTAAGAGCCGGAAGTATATCCAATTATTTCCCGAATAACGTGATTGAAGGAATGCTTGCTGCCATAGGAATCATTATTATTTTAAAACAGATTCCACATGCACTGGGATTCGATAAAGATTATGAAGGTCATGAATCTATTTTTGATAATGGCCTGAACTTCGGATATTTTACAGAATTATTTGGAGCTATCCATCCGGGAGCTATCGTTGTTACTTTGGTTTCCGTAGCAATTCTTATTGCATGGGACAAAATCCACGTACTGAAAAGGATGAAAATGTTACCGGGAGCTTTGGTTGCCGTAATCGTAGGTATCCTTTTGAACCAACTTTTTAAGATGTCCGGAAGCTCACTGGCTATCGAAACCCAACATTTGGTTTCATTACCGGTACCGCAGTCTTTTGATGATTTTAAAAATCTGATTACAACTCCTGACCTTAATGGCTTTACCAATCCTAAAGTCTGGATCGTAGGAGCTACAATTGCCATTGTAGCATCTATTGAAACCCTGCTTTGTATTGAAGCATCAGACCGATTAGACAGACAGAAAAGAATTACAGATACCAACCTTGAGCTGAAAGCACAGGGAATAGGAAACCTGATCAGCTCTTTTATTGGTGGTTTGCCAATGACTTCTGTAGTAGTAAGAAGCTCTGCTAATGCCAATGCGGGAGCAACCTCTAAAATGTCAAGTATTATTCACGGGATATTTTTATTGATCTGTGTACTTTCTATTCCTGTTATTTTAAATTTAATTCCATTAGCTACTTTAGCTGCGGTCTTAATTTTAGTGGGATATAAATTGGCAAAACCAGCTACATTCAAACATTTCTGGCATTTAGGAAAATTCCAGTTTATCCCATTTGTGGCAACGGTTGCAGCTGTAGTGGCAACAGATTTATTAAAAGGAGTAGGAATTGGTCTTGCCATCTCTGTTTTCTATATTCTTCAGGGAAATATGAAACGAGCTTATTATCTAAGCAGAGAGCGATTAGATGATGCGGATGGGATCAACATAAAACTGGCTGAAGAAGTTTCATTTTTAAATAAAGCAGCGATTAAAAAAACACTTAAAAACATAAAACCAAACTCAATAGTTATCATTGACGCCAGAAGTACATCCTATATTGCAACAGATGTACTGGAAATGATCCAGGAATTTGCCAATATCCGCGCCAAGGAACAGGATATCAATGTTGAACTTTTAGGCTTCAAAACTTCATACCGAGATTACGAAAGAAGCGAGGACTCTCATATTTTAGTTACACATAAAAGAGCCATGTAATCTCAATCATCAATTAATTTTTTTAACTTTAAATTCGAAAATAATAAATAATATGAAAGCACATACATACGAAACACAGTCTACTATCACTCCTGAGAAAGCATTGGAATTCTTAAAAGAAGGAAACCAGAGATTTGTAAACAATCTTAAAGCCAATAGAGATCTTCTTGAGCAAGTGAATGCTACCCGTGAGGGACAATGGCCATTTGCCGTAGTTTTAAGCTGTATTGACAGCCGTACTTCTGCAGAGCTTATCTTTGACCAGGGATTAGGAGATGTTTTCAGTATCAGAATTGCTGGTAATTTTGTAAATCAGGACATTCTTGGATCTATGGAATTTGGTTGTAATGTAGCCGGTTCCAAACTTATTGTAGTTTTAGGACACACGAAATGCGGAGCATTGAAAGGAGGTCTTGATGCTGCACAGATTGAAGGATTGGGAATGGATAACCTGAACCACCTTATCAATCACTTCAATCCTATCATCAATGATATTATTGAGGAGAATGAAGAACGTTCATCAAAAAACAGTTCTCTTCTGGAAAGACTTAACCAACAAAACGTAAGAAGTGCCATTGAAGACATCCGTAAGCAAAGCTCAACCCTTAAAAACCTTGAAGCAGAAGGTAAAATTAAAATCGTTGGAGCCAATTATGATGTTGAAACAGGTGCTGTAACGTGGTTATAAGAAATAAACTCATTAAATTTCAATTATAATTTACAGAAAATGCCATCGGAATCCGGTGGCATTTATTTTTTGTTGTTTTTTGCTCTAAATCAAGTAAATAATATGTTTATTTATCAGTTAAGAAACTAAAAACAGGAAGGCATTTCATTTTAGGGAGATTTAGTTTTTATTATTACAGATTAATTATATATTGACATTATTGTTTTTAATAATAAAAATTTCAATATTAGATTAGCATTAGAAAACAATAAATATAGATAGATCATAAATGTTTTGATATCATAGTATATCAAAGTAGTTGTCTTGAACTTTTTTTGTAATAAGAAAAAAGATACGACATGATTTGTCGCTATGAAGCAGTAGCTTTGTTACAAGAAAGAAAGAAAGAAAGAAAGAAACTAAAAACCAACATCTCAAAATAAACAAAATATGAATACATTCTGAAATTCTTATCGCAAAAACCTGATTTTTGAGTTATAAAATTATTAGATAAACTGTAGGTCCAACCGAAAAAACTATAACAGATGAATAAAGAAATTATGTCCCTAACTTAATTTCTGTATGCACATATAAGGAATTTTCCTTACTTCTTTTGTGTAGGGCTTTAAAACCTAAGGTCTCCTAGACTATCTATTATAATACCCTGACTTCAGCCGGGTTATATCCTTACAACCTAAAAACAAAATGTATGAAAACATGCTATCTATCAGGATAACAATTTCTTATCGAAAAAACACCGTTAAATATAACAGTAATTTCCCTTCATTGGGATAACCAAATCAACTTTTAACTTTAAAGCCAAACACAATGAAAAAACTTTATTCGGGTATATCTTCTGAATGTACCGCTCCGGGCAAGTCGGCCCGGAGAATCATAATACAAAGGAAAATCTTTCCTTTGATTTTCCTCCTGATCGGATTTTGGGGATATTCCCAAACCGAAGTCTATTTCAAATACGATGAAGCAGGCAGCCAGAAATACCGTGGTCCTGAAGACCTTGCCGGAAAAGCTTCAAAACAGCTTAAAACCACTTCTCTGGCTAGAACTCAGGTAATAAATGAAAAAGACTTCTGGAAACAGGTACGGTTATATCCAGTTCCAGTCAATGATGTTTTAACCATTGACTGGACAGAGGAAATGGACAAACTTATAGAATCTGTTTCTCTATACCAACACAGTACAATACACTGGAAATTCCAGCAGCAGAATATTCCCGGACTTAACAGGCAGTTAAAAATCAATATGACGGGTTATGATTGGGGAGTATATATCCTTCGCTTTACGTTGAAAGACGGCAGAATTTTCAGTAAAAACATCACTAAAAGATAATGCATCATGAAAAAGTATAATCACAAGAAAATACAAATATTTTCATCACTCGTATTATCTTTCTTTTCAATATTCTCCTTTGCCCAGAACTTCCATGATACTAAGGGAAATATAGAAGTCAACAGAGTTGGGCAACTACAGTTTTCTTTGCCCATAGATGTTCCTCCGGGAGTAAAAACAGTATCACCACAAGTAAGTTTGGTCTATAATAGTGAATCGGGCAACGGTATTGCGGGATATGGATGGAGTATTTCCGGCATTACAGCCATCACCAGAACAGGCAAAACCATTGAAAATAACGGCGAGGTAAAAGGAGTTCAGATGGACTTCTCAGATTATTACAGCTTTAATGGTAAAAGACTGGTACTGAAATCAGGAGAATATGGCAAAGACGGTGCAGAATATGTAACCGAGAAATATTCAAATACAAAATTTAAATCTATAGGAGCTGCCGCCGGATGGTATGGCCCGGAATATTGGGAAGTGACTTTCGAGGATGGTTCCCAGGCATGGTATGGTCGTAATCCAGTTGCCAAAACGTCCACCGACTATTATATAGATGAATGGAAAGATCCGCAGGGAAACTACATTTCTTACAGCTATATCCAGGGAAACGGTGTTGCCATGATAAGCAGCATTAGCTGGGGTGGCAATAAGGACCTGAATACACCCTATATGAACACCATACAGTTTGTTTATAATGATCGGGATTTAAAAGAAGAATCTTACGTGCAGGGATACAAATTTTACAAAAATAAAATTCTTTCCGAGGTAAAGGTACTTACTTATAATAATCAGTTTAAGCGATACAGCATAGACTATACAAGTAATGGGACTAATTACCAGTTTGCAGGGAAAATTACAGAATACAACGCCAATAACGAGCCTTCTAACCCTGTGACGTTTAATTATCCGGCTATGGTAAATTCTTCTTATGCAGAATATACAGCAGAACCTGAACCCTTTAATGATGTGAAGTTGGTTGGAGATTTTAACGGGGACTCTTATCTGGACTTCCTGATGAATAACGGTACTGTAAAGCTGGGTGCTTTTAATGAAACCTTTTCAACAGTTTCTACAGGTAAAACTTTTGCAGGTAACGCTAAAGTAGTCACCACATTATTAGACGAAACCGGACAGGTCTATAATGGGAATGGAATTATTGAATATAAAGACAGTAGAATTTATGGATATATTTTTAGGAACAATGATTTTGTAAAAGTATTCGACAAAAGTCTGGGTAATACCGTTTTTTATGGACAAGGTGATAATTTAATTCTTGAAGTAGGTGATGTTAATGGGGACGGAATACCTGATGCTTTCCTTGATGATGGAGGTCTCCCAGGATTTAATACAAAAGCTATAATAGACCTTAAAAGCCCGGCCACTCCTTTAGTAGGACTGCTGCTTGATTCGGGAATCAATGAAAGTGGTTATAAGGATCGCAAGTATATGGATATAGATGGAGACGGAAAAGTAGAAGTTATCAGTGTTGCTGATTCGCAGTATACCGTTTTTGAGTTTGTAAAATATAGTGCTGATGCATACCTGCAGAAAATTAAATTTTCCGGAACTCTTCTGGAAACGAAAGACCCTGAATTCCCTATATTATATGGTGATTACAATGGAGACGGAAAACTTGATTTTGCGATTCCTATTACCGATTATGCCATAGGAAAACCTGACGACTGGAGATTTTACATGGGAACGGATAAGGGTTTTACTCCTTTCCTAAAACAGGAATTTTTTACTTATAGAAAATTCCAGAAAGAAATGACTGGCAATTATGCCAAATTCGCCAAACAATATTTCTTTTCGGTTACAGACATGAACAAGGATGGGAAATCTGATATTGTTCAGGTATTCTCCTATAATCAGATCAATATGTTCAATGCAGCTGGCTCAAGGGATTTCGGTTATGTTATAAGTGCAAAGATGGCTAATGGATCGGATGTTAACGGAACACCGAACTTTACTCCCAACTGGTTATTTCAAAGCCCAACTTACAGCACACAGGATTTGTATGATCTTACACTCTTTACTCCAATTACCAATTCTATAAAATCCGGGAATAATTATTATAATGTCTTTTTATACTGGAAAGAGTTCCTGAAAAAAATAAAGGGACCTACTCCTGTTTCTGAATTGGCAAGAATGGCTTCAATTACCCAAGGAGGGGTTACTACTTCGGTGAAATACATGGAAGTAGTTCCTGGGAATACCTCTATTCCCGATTTCTACAAGAAAGAAAAGAATGAGATTTATCCTTATTATGCCATGACAAGGGTGGATCAGGCTTACGCTGTATCCCAGCTTGTGGAAGAAGGCAGAAAGCAGGATTTCCGCTACAGAGGGCTTGTAGGAAACTTGCAGGGTAAAAGTTTACTAGGATTTCATCAGATCGCCCGTTCCTCATGGTATGCTGATGGTTTTGAAAACACCAAGATATGGTCCGGATCACAAATAGATCCTGCCTTGGATGGAGCACCTGTGAAAGAATGGAGCATCAGAACCAATAATGAAAATAATATTTTCCCGGCAGATATTTCAGAGAATAACAGCCAGCTTCTGAGTTTTGAATCTGTAGACTATAAGGTGGATAAACTCTTGAATGGTCAGGTAATTACTTCGATTCCTACAGGCAGCCAGTCCAAAATTGTTACTGCTATTGTTCCGAAATTTACCAGAACAAAAGATTTCTTAACCGGAACATTCATTCAGAAGGTAACGAGCTATGAAAACTATTACCTGCCTTCTAAAATAGAAATCAATACCAATTACGGTTACGGTGTATCTACCACTGAGTTCGACTACACCCATAATATTGGGGGAACAGGAACGAATTATTATGTTGGAAGACCGACAAACAAGGCTGAAAAAACAGAGGCTTACGGTGATGTACAGAATACCTTTACCACCTACACCTATGAGAACAATCTTTTAAAAAGCACCAAGTTTTTCCCCGGAAATGATGCTACACAAGCTTTAAATGAAGAATATTCTTATGACGGGTTTGGGAATATCACGGCAAAAAAAACTATTTCGGGCATAGATGGAAATGCAAAAAATCAGAAAGATGAGTATGATCCAACAGGCAGGTTTATCATTAAAAAAACGGATAATCTCGGCCTGGAATCTGGGTTTACTTATAACAGCCTGGGACAGGTTCTAACCCAAACAGATCCGAATGGCAATACTCTCACCAATATTTATGATGTATGGGGTAAGCTCCAGAGTTCTGCTTCCAGCTTAACTGGAACTACCACTTTTCAGTACGCTAAAGATAGTCAGTACAACGAAACGATTACCCGTAATGATCCTGATGGTGATGTGGCAAAAGTTTTCACCAACAAACTGGGAGAGGAATATAAAACTTCTTCCAAAGCTTTTGCTCAGGGAAAATATGTTTCTAAAGATGTACAGTATGATGTCCTTGGAAGAAAGATTAAGGAATCTGAACCCTATTTTGATGGGCAGGGAGCCAGCCAGTGGAATACCTTTGTTTATGATGATACTGTATTCCCAGCTAAGATAAAGGCTACAGCATTTACCGGAAAGCAGACAGAAACCATTATATCAGGACTGACCACAACAGTAAAAGAAACCAGTCAGTTGGATTACGGCAGAACAACTTCCCAAACCCTGGATGCTTTAGGAAATGTTTTATCATCTACTGATAAGGGTGGAACAGTACAATTTTCTTATAATGCATCAGGTCAACAGATTCAGGCTAAATATGCGGAGCATATTGTGACCACGATGTATGATGACTGGGGAAATAAAACACGCGTAGAAGATCCTTCTACAGGGGTATATGAATACCAATACCTTGGCTATATGGGAGCTCTGTCAAGAGTAATAAGCCCAAAGGGTGAGAAAAGGTATCAGTATAACAACCTTGGTCAGCTTGTCATTCAGAATGAAAAATCCACTACCGGAAATGAAACTGATAAAGCAATAAGCTTTTCCTATAATGATAAGGGAAAACTTACTTTAAAAGAAGGAACTTCCAATGGAAAAAAATATGCATATACGATAAATTATGATCCACAGGGAAGAAATACTTCTTCTTTCCAGGAAACTCCTGAAGCCTATTTTTCGCACAAAAATGTTGTTTATGACAGCAAAGGAAGGATAATCTCTTATGAAAAAGCAATACAAACTTCCGTAGGAACAACTAATGTTTCTGTCGAAAACCTGTACAATGCATGGAATGGTGAGCTGTATCAGGTTAAGGATAAGAACTCAGGGAAAATTTTATGGGAACTGAAAGAAACCAATGAAAAAGGACTGTTGGTAAGGGCTAAATTGGGAGCAGCGGAAATTAATAATGAATATGATGGTAACGGATTTTTGACAAATGTTAATCATTCATCGCCCATAAAGCCAGATATTTTTAAGGCTTCATACAATTTTGATGCGATTAAAAACGAGCTTAAAAGCAGAAAATCAGTATTACCTTTCGAAACAGAATATTTTGTTTATGATGATAACAACCGTCTGGTCAACTGGACAGATCCAATTTCAGGAGATATACCTTCTACCAATAGAAATATTTATGATGCAAAAGGCAGAATACTGGTAAATGATCAGGTGGGAACCATTAAGTATGAAAATTCTGACAAAATTTATCAGGCTACGGGAATGACTCTGAATAATGACGGGATGCAGAATTATGATCAGGATCTGGTTCAGACTGTTCTTTATAATGAGAATAATGACCCTGTATATATTGTTGGGGAAAAAGGTACTGTCGTATTTCAGTATGGATTAACTGGTATGAGACAAAGAGCTACCTATAAAGGCATATTTGACCCAGAAACTGAAGGAGAATTGACCAAACTATACAGCGAAGAAGGAAGCTTTGAAGTGATAAAAAGCAGTGTTTCTGGAAAGGAAAAGCATATTATCTATATAGAGGGCACTCCATATGAAAGCAATATTGTATTTTTGAAGAACTTTGATGAGAATAGCGGTTCTTTTAAATTTTTGCATAAAGACTATCTGGGAAGTATTTTAGCCATTAGTGATGAAGCAGGAAATATGCTTGAACAAAGGCATTTCGATGCGTGGGGTAATTTAACTCATCTCCGTATTGGAAAAAGTAAACTGGCTGTTGGCAAAGCCAGTATTGATGTCCTTATCAATGTTTCCGGAGGGTTACTGATAGACAGAGGCTATACAGGTCATGAGCATTATACGGAAGTGGGGATTATCCACATGAATGGAAGACTCTACGACCCACTTCTAAGAAGGTTTTTGAATGCAGATGAAAACATCCAGGATCCATTCAATACCCAAATCTACAATAGGTACGGGTATGCGATGAATAATCCCCTTATATATAATGACCCAAATGGGGAGTTTATATGGATTGCTGTAGGAGCTGTTATTGGTGGCTACTTAACCGGGGTAAAAGCCAACGGCTCATGGAATCCTGTAAAATGGAATTGGGGAGCCACCTGGGGCAAAATTGCAATGGGAGCTGCAGTAGGTGCATTTACCGGAGGTGTTGGAGCCGCCGTTGGTTCTGCATCCCTTGCTGCCGCAGCAACCTATGGAATACAAGGCGGTCTTTTAGGAGGTGCTATAGCAGGAGCTTCAGGAGGTGCCGTTGCAGGAGCTATTAATGGTTTTGCCACTGCTGTAATGTTTGGGGAAAATGTAATAGAAGGAACGGTAATGGGCGGTTTATCAGGAGCGGCTATAGGAGGAGCGGCAGGTGCAATTGCCGGAACTTTAGGCCAAATGGCTCAAAACACACAGGCGGCTAAAATTGGAGCCCCACAAGGAACAATTTTAAAAGGAGCTCCTATTGCTGAAGGCAGAAGTGCATGGACTTTAAACAATACTCCGAAAACTACCACTGTTGGGGCAACTGCTGTGAAAACAACCTCTATTGAAATTGGAGATATTGGTTTTAGCGTTGATGAATATGCCGGAACAAAGTTTGTAAATGAGCAGCCAGTACCAATATATAAGGAAGGTTCTCAAACAATCTATAAAGGAGAATATACAAAAGTAAATCCATCTACTGCTAAGACTGACTTTACTTTTACTAAATCTGCAGAAAAACATTTAACAGAAATTGTGAAACGAGGAGAAAATGCAGGACAACTTGCAAGACCTTATATGAGATCTCCTTTAACTATTCGGGAAATTATGTCATCCGCTAAAGGTATACCTGATGCTACTTTTAAAGGAGGCATGAATTGGAAAGTACCTGGCAGCTATAGAGGATCTCAAGGGATATGGGAACTAGGAATTAATCCTGAAACAAATATCATTTATCATTTTAATTTTGTCAAATAACAACATATGAAATTTATAATTGATCATAAAGATTTTATAGAAAAATCTAAACGTTTAAACTACGATGCTGAAGAGTTCTCTTTCGATACAGAACCGTCGATAAAAGAGATAAATTTCGATATTGTAATAAACAAATTAAACCTTTCAACAGCTGATGATAATAAAATTGTGCAAATTTGGGGATTTTGTGGATATAAAGAATGGCAAAAGTTCAATTATGAACCTCCTAAATATAAAACTGGAACTTTAAAAGTCGAAGATAAATTAAAAGAAGGTTTTTCTTATAGGATAACTCCAGATAATTTACCAATGTTTGTCAATGTCCAAAGTGGATGGCTATGTATTGGAAACCCTGAAAAAAAAGGGAATGCTGTTGAGTTTATTAATAATTGCGTAGCTATTATCGATGGTAATAAGGAATTTGTGTCTCTTTGGCTAAAACCCGAAAGGCTACCCAAGATTTGATCGACCATAAAGCATAATAAATTCTGTTTTAGCTTAGGAAAACTACATAAGAATATCATTAATTAGTAGAGCAGTGAAAAAATAAGCTAAACTTATTAATTTATTAACTATTGCGTGTATTAACGCGCAATAGTTTAAAAAAAAACTGACTTTAAAATATATGTAAATTATGCACTTAAGCCTTGGAACAAACAGAATGGATTGGATAAGGTCTAGCGGGAGGACTGGACGCATAGAAGTTTCAAGAGTTATATATGATAATTATGGTCGTCAAATATATAGAGTTGATTTCTCTTATCATATGAGGCCGATAAACCATAGTCTTCCACACTTGCATCAATATGAATACGGACCAGCTTTTGATCCAATAAAAGGAAAAGAAACAGTTTTTAATTTTTGGAATAAATGAAAAAAATAATAAATTCAGAAAAAATAACAAATATTTATAGTGATTGGAAGCCCTCTGACATAGCATTTATTAAATCTCTTGAATGGTCAAATTATAATTTATTAATTATTTTTTATTGCCAATTAAGAGAAAATATAAGTGGATGGCCAGATTCATCAAAAAACTTTTTTGAAGTATCTGCAACATTTAAATCAATATCAAGTTTAAAAATTGATTTTAATGGCTCAGGATTACATTAAATTTCAGGCTTCGATATTATAGATATCTCGGATAATAATTTAGAGAGAATAAATTTTTTAGTGGAAGATTATGAAAATGATAGTATTCATTTTTATTGTGAAGAAGCTGAAATAATAAAAGTATCTGATCCAGAGAAAATAGTCAATTTTATATATTAATGAAGAGTTAAAGTTTATAAAATAATTTTTCAAGTTTTCACAATTCATTAGCAATTGCGTGTAGTTAATACGCAATTGTTTTAAAAAGGCTAGTAAAAGATGTATGTAAATTTAAACCTACACCTAAGTCTATATTATGAAAAATATTCAAATAAATTATTCACAATTATTGTTTTTATATGCTTACTTAAGATTAGTCGATCTTTCACTTGATAGGAATAAGTGGACTACTTGGGATGAGCTACAGGATTATTTTAAAAATATTATATCACCTTCTCAAATCGCTCAATATCTTATTAATACTTTTAATTTACCTAAAACAGATTTTAAGAATTTTCATTTTATACCTCAAAATAAATCTTTGTTTAATAGGCTAAGACCAATTGTATTTAAAACTTTCCCATTAAAACAGGACGAAGTCTTATATTGTTGCAAACTCTTATTTCAATTTGATGAAGCACTCCATTCAGATATTCAAAAATACCATTTAGGAATTGAAAGAATAAGAATAGACATTGCTGAATACTATTCATATGTTTTAGGCAGAATGATTTTATGGAATGATTTAGAGAGATTGATGAAAATTGAACACTTTTGGCAAAGTGAGAAAATTGACATTTCTAAATTAGAGGAATTTATACCTACAGATTTTAAATAAATCCAGTGTTAATTTTAAGCAATAAATAATCATTCTTAAAATGATAATTAGATGACTACCTCAAAAAAGGGGTAGTCATTCTTTTAGATACTATTATGATTTTAGATTTTCCATAATCTCAGTTTGAAATTATTTCCCGTTAAAGGCTGACATTGTATTATTCAATCCTGCAAATACAAAAGAAAGACTGGCTTTGGAAAAAGTTTCAATTCTTTCCGTAAGCTTTCCGACTTCTTCTTCATTCCAGGTTCCCAATACATAATCTACCTGTTTCCCGGCAGAAAAATCTGCAGAGATTCCGAAGCGCAGTCTTGCATAATTTTGGGTCTGCAATACTTCATTGATATTTTTAAGCCCATTGTGCCCCGCATCAGAACCTTTTCCTTTCAATCTTAAGGTTCCGAAAGGAAGAGCAAGATCATCAGTAACGATCAATACATTCTCCAAAGGAATATTTTCTTTCTGCATCCAGTATTTCACTGCATTTCCGGAAAGATTCATGTAGGTATCCGGTTTAAGGACAAAAACCTTTCTGCCTTTGTGTTTTCCTTCTGCCAGCCAGCCAAAGTTGGAAGTATTGAATGATACTTCAAGAGTTTCCGCTATTTTTTCGACTACTTTAAAGCCTATATTGTGTCGTGTATTTTCATATTCTGAGCCTTTGTTACCAAGCCCGACAATTAAATATTTCATCAGAAATTTTTTGCAAAATTAAGGGATAAAAAATAAAAAACTCAATCTTAGGAAAGATTGAGTTTGAATATTATTAAAAAATTCTTCTATTGTGGTTTATAGATGTAATTAACGCCGTATCCTTTTGTCATATAGGTCTGAGGATCATAAACGTAATTGGTACTCAATACAATTGGAGTTGGGATAGGAGTAGTAAGATCCGTTAATGATACTCTCTTCGGGTTATTAGGTGAAAAAAGATGGCTTTCACCATAATTATTTGTAGATAGAATTCTTGAAATTTTATACGCTGTTGGCAATAGTGTGAATGGACTGATCTGATTATCATAAGCATAAAAATCAAAACCGTACTTTTCAAGAGGTGGTTGAAAAACATCACCATTAGTACCAGTCAGCTGCCCAATAAAATTGACAGCTCTAGAAACATTATCTCCAATATAGGTAAACCCGGTTCTCGAATATTCAGTAAATTTAAATTGAGTTCCGGCAACATCAATACCACTCTTCCCAATTATAGAATCAAGCTTTGCTGAAGCAGCAACATATTTAAATTCATACTGTTTTTTTTCTTTTCCTAAAAGGGTCTGCGGGCCTGGAGTTGTTGCTGGTGGAACAGGTGGCGGTCTTCTAAAAATAGAACGATTTTCAGAAATTTTATCCAATCTACCTCCATTTCCATAAGTAAATAATTGGGTATAAGACACACTATCTTTATCAAGCTCACCATCATCATCTAAATCTAAAAACCCATTAAAATTAATCTGGCTGATTTTATCACCACTGTACATAATATTAGTTATTGAAGCACTGTCTGTGATTACTTTAGTCACAAGAAGTCCGCTGTACTGATATTCTGCGATAGTATCTTCATCCGTAATTTCTCTGTATAATGCTCTCGGACCGCTTAATCCGTTTGTATTGTTAAGATCCAACAATGGATTCCCATCCTCATCCAGTAAACTCTTGCAGGAATGTATTGAGGAAAAACCTGCGATTAGTAAAATAAAATAGAAAATTTGTTTCATTTCCTTGTAATTGATTATTTTTTTGACAAATATAATTTTTTTTTGCCTAAAAATTGTATTATTATTTATATTCCGGTAAGATTAATGACTATCTTTCTCCTATAAATTTTTATAGGTAAAAGCCATATTCTGATTTTTTTCTACAACCACATATCCCTGATTGTCATAAGAATAACTTTGAGCTGTATTAACAGGAGCAGCCGGTGACGGCAATTCTATAAACATTGAAGTAGGATTGTTCGGAGATATCTTGTAGAAATTAACCGGACTGATCAGACTTCGTGTAATGAAATAGACTGATGGAAGTGTAGAATACGGGCTTTTCTGAGCATCATAGTTTTGAAAGCTATATTTGCTTATTACCGCTGTTGTCATGTTCGGGTTTCCGTTGATATCCAATAATCCTTTGGAGCAGACAACCTGAATAACATTGTTTCCGTTATACACAAAACTATAGTCTATAAATCTGTTATAAGCACTAATTCCTCCTTCTTTTCTTTTCTCAAGAATTTTGGTAAGTTTATTAGTTACAGAATCATACGTAAATGCATAATCACTTACTACAGATGCAGACGGAGTAGCTCCTGTTGCTGTAGAAGTTGCATTGTAAATCTTTTTACCAGTATCATCCGGAACAATATTAAATTCATAAACAAGGCTTGATGAAGCAGAGCTTACATATTTAATTTTAGTAATATTCTTGTTGGTATAGGTTACTGTCCCTGTAAAATAAGCACTTCCGGAGGCAAATTCATCTTTAGAGACTGCTGCCTGCAAATCTCCGGTTACAGCCAATGTAGTGTATTCTTCCTGAGAAACATTGTTAGAAGTAACCTTTGCTAAAACTTTTTTAGGTGGCGGTCCATCATCCGGGTTCGGGATAGATTCTGTAGGATCTGAGGTAGTATTACATGCTGTCAGCAGCGCAAGAAAAGCAATACCGGCAAACATTTTAAAAAAATAGTTTTTTACCATATAGAATTTTTTTAGCTTGTCCAAATATAATTCAATTTTTAATAATACACTTCAATTTATATGAACAAATTCACAAGAAATAGAGTTAATCAACAAAAAAAATCTAAAAACATAACGTTTTTAGATTTCCAAATATTGTATTATTATGAAAATTAATAAGGCTGCAATATTGATGTTGTCAAAACAGATTGTGACATGTCACTATTAAGGAAGGTAGTATTCACTGCTGTTCCCACCCCAAGTGTTGATCCGGAAATGGCTCTTTTGGTACAGGCTACTTTAACTTTATAATCATTTTTAGGATTAAGATTAGTAAGGGTAGCATTCAGATTAAAGATTTTATAGGCTCCGGGATCTCCAAGCAATACATCTGTTCTTACCGCTTTCAACTGATCATCTACAAATACCCCACAAGCAAAGCTGGCAGAACTGGCTCCTGTTTTTTGTACCGTTGTTTGAAACGAAAAAGTTGCTTTATTCGTTTGATTAGTTACAGAGAAACTATCTATCGTTCCTGTAAGGACAGACCAGTCAGTAGTAAGGGCTGCTCCCTCATTATAAGGGTTTGTTGAACCATTAGTCCCGGAAAAACTCACTCCGGTCTTATCTGAAACTGTATTAATAGAAAACACAGACATACTTCCCTGTCCGTCAGCAATTTTTATCGCTTTCCAGTCATTGATATTCAAGTCCGTATTATTATGCAAAATATCCCCTGCTGTTCCGGCAGATCCTCTCAGTGCATCTGTACCTCCAGTTCTTAATTCTTTTCTGATATTAAGATCTCCGTTCACATCCAGCATATTAGTTGGACTTGGAGTACCAACACCCACTTGTGCGGTTGCAGCAACAGTTAACAGAAGTGACGTTACAAATAGTATTTTTTTCATGATCTGCTTAGTTTATAATGTTGTTAAACACTTGAGGAACTTCATATACATCTACTTTAAGAGATGACTGTGAGATAAATCCATTAATATTAGTATATACATTAGTTCCTATCGTAAGGGTGTTGCCAGCAGCTCCATAAGACCCTAATCTTGTACAGGCAACATCTACGGAATGGTTTCCTGTGCCAAGGTTATCTACAATCCCGATCTGGGTATGGGTAAGAAAAGGATATGAAGTGGTAATCGCCTTTAAATTTCTTTGTCTCAGATTCACTAGTTTACCGTCTACAAAAATACCGCAAGCATAATCTATTGAAGTATCTGCCGCTGTACCTACAGCTCCAAAGTCTGCCTGAACCACTGTTTCAAATTGAAAGTAAGCTTTACTTTGAGAACTAAATACGCTGATCGTCTTTGAGAGCCCATCTATTTTTTTAAAATTCGAAAGCGTACTCAATTCTTTTCCTTTCGTAAAAGTTGCTCCTCTTGAAGAGAAAGCCACTGTAGAATCATCGGAAGCTGTAAATGAAGTTCCTACTTTATCTGAAAAAGAGTTGTTATAAATCAGGTAAAATTTATTCGGTTCATATTCAGGAATACGAAGTGATTTCCAGATCGGTGGGAAACCTTCTCCTCTGGAAACCAGAAGCTGATCATTATTCCCTTGGAATATCGTATTATCTGCAGAATTATAAACACCAATTTTGTTTCTGAAGTTGATATCTCCGTTTACGTCAAGTTTTGCTTTTGGAGCATCTGTTTTTATTCCTACTTGAGCGGTTGCCAGAAGTCCCGAAGTAAAAAGCAGAGTTGATAATAGTTTTTTCATCATTAGTTGTTTTTATAGCTCACGTATTCGATAACATCCATTTTCATGGTAGATTCCAGAGTAAATGCACTGGATACTCCACTTGAAGTCTGTACATTGCGTCCTATTGCAAATTCTGAAGCAGAATTTGATGTATCAATCTTTCGGCATGCAATTTCAATATTGTGAACTCCTATGGGAACATTTTGTTCGGTATAATTAAGGGTGAAGATATAATCCTGAAGACCATTTTTCCCTGTGTTATTATTAGAAGCAATTCTATCCGGGCGCACAGCTACTAACAGTCCATTTCTGAAAACACCACAGGCAAACCTCACACTTTCTATAGCAGTAGATGACTGTGCTTTCATTTCAATCCCTGTCTGGAATTGATAGGTGATTCTGTTTTTCCCGTTTTTAATGGTAAAGGTATTTTTAAGCCCATCAATCTTCTTCCAGTTTCCTTTAGCTGCATCAGAGACATTGTCTCCCACTTTGTTTGTGTAGATATTATCCCCGGCAATACCGTTAGAAAGAGATGTAACCCCTGCTTGATCCGACGACAGATAAGAATTGATCAGCTTATACTGTCCCTCTTCCATAAAGGAAACGTTCAAAGATTTCCACACAGGAGGTAAACCCTCACCCTGAGAAACCAAAACCTGGCCGTTTAACCCAGCCTCGCCAGCCTGAGTTGAAGTCCCGCCTACTCTAAGTTCTTTTCTTAAGGTGGATTTTCCATTCACATCTAGAACGGATTTCGGCTTTGCAGTACCGATGCCCACCTGTGCGTTGGCGTAGAAAGAAAGAAATCCAGCCGCGCAGCAATATATAATTTTTTTCATAATAAGGACTGCAAAGGTACGCAATGAAGACCTAAAAATTCCAGTTATACATTCATAAACCTATAGAAATAAACACATTACACAATAGAATTAATCACACATAAAAGTAGAATTATTACTACATAACTCCACTTTTCCTATAGTATAAAAACAAATTAATGCCCCAAACCCTTACTGTTCGGGGATTTACAGGATATTTTTTAATCATTAAAAAGTGACTTCAGCCCCCTCAAAAAGGGCTTAATTCTCTTAAGCTTGAATATTAGCAGATAAAAACATGATAACAATCACAAAAAAAGCGCATAAAAATTAAGATTTCTATGCGCTTTTTATATTTATCATGATTTTATTTACAATAAATAAAATTTATAATTTAATTATGTTCAATAATAGCCTTCAGAAGCATATTCACCTCATCCACATTTTTCACCCTTTCTTTTCTCATCATCAGTTGATTACCTTCTTTCCCGGACTTCTCTTTCAGCTGGGCTTCGGCAGGATTTCGGGTTAAATAATTAATGATATGCCTGAATCTATCCGTCTGATAAAACTTATCCTGAGGGTTTCCAGGGAAGTATCCAAGGAACACCCCATTTTTCATAACAATTTTTTCAAAACCAATATCTGCAGCCAGCCATTTCAGTGAAACACTCTTCAAAAGGTTTACCGCTTCTTTTGGCAATGCACCAAAACGGTCAATCAATTCAAGTTCAAACTGATGAAGATCTGCCTCATTCGTAATTTCTGCAATTTTCTGATACAACAATAATCTTTCTTCCGTATTAGAGATGTAGAAATCCGGTAACATCAATTCTAAATCTGTATCAATATTAACATCTTTCACAGATTTAAACAGCTTCTGTCTGTCTTCTTCATTATCAAACAGACTTTCAAAATCAGCATCATCTTTAAGCTCTTCTAAAGCTTCCTGCATCAGTTTCTGATAAGTTTCAAACCCCATCTCATTGATAAATCCGCTCTGTTCAGCACCCAAAAGGTCTCCCGCACCTCGAATTTCAAGGTCTTTCATTGCAATCTGGAAACCGCTTCCCAAATCAGAAAACTGTTCAATAGCTTCCAAACGCTTTCTTGCATCAGAAGTCATCATATCATAAGGAGGAGTGATCAGGTAGCAGAATGCCTTTCTGTTACTACGCCCCACCCTTCCTCTCATCTGGTGAAGATCTGCCATACCAAATCTCTGTGCATCATTGATGAAAATAGTATTGGCATTCGGAACATCTACTCCACTTTCTACAATAGTCGTGGAAACAAGAACATCATATTTTCCTTCCATAAAATCTAGAACATTCTTTTCCAGCTGCTTTCCTTCCATCTGCCCATGCCCTGTAATCACTCTTGCATCCGGAACCAGCCTCTGAATAAGTCCGGCAATATCTTTCAGGTTTTCAATTCTGTTATTGATAAAATAAACCTGACCATCTCGCTGAAGCTCGTAAGAAACGGCATCACGAAGTATTTCCTCACTGAATCCAATCAACTGCGTATCTACAGGCTGTCTGTTTGGTGGTGGAGTTTTGATAACAGACAAATCCCTTGCCGCCATTAAAGAAAACTGCAATGTTCTAGGAATAGGTGTTGCTGTCAGGGTAAGCGTATCTACATTATTTTTAAGTGTTTTCAGCTTATCCTTTACTGAAACGCCAAACTTATGTTCTTCATCAATAATCAGCAAGCCAAGATCTTTAAATTTTACCGAACTGCTTGCCAACTGATGTGTACCAATGATAATATCTACTTTCCCATTCTTTAAAGCATCTAGTGTTTCTGATTTTTGCTTAGCTGTCCTGAATCTGTTGACATAAGCAACATTGACCGGAAAATCTTTCAATCTTTCTTTAAAACTTCTGTAATGCTGAAAAGCAAGAATAGTGGTAGGAACCAATACAGCAACCTGCTTACCATCTGTTGCCGCTTTAAATGCCGCACGAATCGCAACTTCCGTTTTACCGAAACCTACATCACCGCAAACAAGCCTGTCCATAACGGTATCAGCTTCCATATCTTTTTTTACATCTATGGTAGCTTTTTCCTGATCCGGAGTATCTTCATAGATAAAGCTTGCCTCCAGTTCATTCTGCAGATAAGAATCCGGTGTATAAGCAAAACCTTTTGCCGTTTTTCTCTGCGCATATAATTGAATAAGGTCAAAAGCAATCTGTTTTACTTTAGCTTTGGTTTTCTGTTTTAATGATTTCCAGGTCGGAGAACCGAGCTTACTCAACACAATCTCCCTTCCATCCGGTCCGTTATATTTCGAGATCTTATGCAAAGAGTGAATACTTACATATAATAAGTCTCCATTTTTATAAGTCAGTTTAAAACATTCCTGAATCTTACCATCATTATTTACTTTTACAAGCCCCATAAACTTCCCGATTCCATGATCAATATGGGCAATATAATCCCCTATTTTCAATGACATCAAATCCTTCAGAGTAAGCTGCTCAGATTTTGCAAAAGTATTTTTCGCTTTGTATCTCTGATAACGGTCAAAAATCTGATGATCCGTGTAAACCAGCAATTTGTGCCCGTTGTCTACAAATCCTTCATGAAGTTCAGATTTAAAACTTTTAAAAGGAAGTTCATGTTCCAGTTCCTCAAAAATAGATTCCAGTCTTTCCTTCTGTTTTTCTGTTGAAAAGGAAATCCAGGTATCAAATCCATTATTTTGTTTTTCTTCAATATCTTCAATAAGCAGCTCAAAGTTTTTATGGAAAGAAGGTTGTGGAACCTGCTCCATTTTGACTTCTGTGACTTCTTTTAATCCTTCAATAACCGCTCCACCAAAATCAATCGTCTTAAATTTTTTATAATCAAATAAAAACTCCTGATCTGAAATAAAAAGCTCCTGTGGCGTTCTGTGGGCGATATCTTTATTTAAAGTGTCATATTTTTCCAGAGACTTTTCATAGAATGTCCTGATTTTCTGCATACCAATCATTCCGTTTTTAGAAACCACAAAGCTTTCATTAGGCAATAGCTGCAATAGAGACACTCTGCTTCCTGTTACAGAGAAGTTCATATTGGAAACCAGTTGAAAATCTTTTACTTTACCTACCGAAAGCTGAGTTTCTATATCAAAGGTTTTAATGCTTTCCACCTCATTACCGAAGAAAGTAATCCTGTAAGGTTTTTCGTTTGAAAAAGAAAATACATCCACAATACCTCCTCTTACTGAAAACTCTCCCGGTTCTGAAACAAAATCAGCCTGCTGGAAATGATAGTGATTGAGCAATTCGTCTACAAAATCAAAGTCCAGCTGATCTCCTACTTTTATATGATGAGAAATCGCTTTAAAGTCTTCTTTTTTCAAAACCTTTTCAGACAAAGCTCCGGCATAAGCCACAATGACTTTCGGAGATCTTCCGGAATTGATTTTATTGAGAACTTCAGTTCTTAAAACCAGGTTGGCATTTTGTGTTTTTTCTACCTGATAAGGTTCAACATGAGTCGCAGGAAAATACAGTACCTTATCCTTACCTAGAAGGTCTTCCATTTCCGTATTGGCATACAATGCATCCTCTTTATCATCTACCAGGTAAAGAATATTTTTCTTTTGAACCAAAAAAAGCTCAGCCACAAAAATAGAAACTGAAGATCCGGCACTTCCTTTTACGGCAATATGCTGACTGTTTTCTAACTGCGTGAAAATTTCTTTTCCGAACTCTTTCTGCATCAGATCTGGAAGAAACTTTTCGTTGATGGATTTTAATTGCATAAATAGTATTGGTATAAACGACAAAAGCGATTTCGGGAGTTTTCCGAAACCGTTTACTGATATACAAAGGTACGTATATTTTTTTTCTTTCTTTAAAAACCGATTGACATTTCGATTCAAAATGAAGCATTTAGCTTGAAAATCTTAAATTTTTACAATTTCTTCTAACAATTCGTTAAAAAAATTCATTTATTTTCACATGGCATAGTGTTTGGGACTTCCAGCCTAACCAAACATTAAGAATAGTATTATGAAAAAAGCAATTAAAATCTTAGGAGTGATGATGCTGTTGGTATTTACAGCAGTATCTTTTTCGTCGTGCAGCAAGGATGACGACCCTGTAAACAACGAATTTTTTGCAGGAACTTATAAAGGAAGTGTTTCTTATAAAGACGGAGGTTCTACCAATATCAGCACAGATAATGGAAGTGTATTTGTAACGAAGATCGCCAGCGGAACCAAATATAATTTCGCTTTCTCGAACAGTATTCCGGATCTTAACGGAATAGAGTTTAATCAGGAAGGAGATCATACTCTTGTTATGATAGGTTCTACAGCAACTTCCTATATCAGGATTGACAACAATGTTCTAAAAATCCTGTACATGAAAGATGGCAAAACGTGGACAGCCAATTGTACGCGCTAGCCATGTCTATTTATATATTATGCAAGCCTGTCTCCAGAAATGAAGACAGGCTTTTTCATTGTAAATGAGGTGTTTTAATTTTTTTTTAAGCTGTAATAAACTTTAGTTAAGGTTGAAAATCTGAATTTTCTAGCCTGCTTTTTGTATATCTTTATTCAGCTAAAAAAAAACAAACAATAATTCTTATGAAAAAATTCTTATCAGCAATGTCATTGATCCTGGGATTAGGACTTGCAACTGCTCAGCAAACTGCTCCAGCTACCAGCGCTCAGCCTCATCAACCTGTAAAAACTACAGTAAAAGCTGCTAAGCCTGCAGAAGTAAAAGCGGCAAAACCGGCAATGGATGCTAAAGCTGCAAAACCTACACAGCCGGCTGCAAAAATGAAAAAAGATGGTACTCCAGATAAGAGATACAAAGAAAATAAACATCTTAAAAAAGACGGTACTCCGGATAAAAGATACAAAGCAAACAAATAAGTACAACATTAACATATAGTTGTTATTTTCATAATCAAATTTCGAAAAAGCCGATGGAACTTGTTCTATCGGTTTTTTATGTGAAGCTTCGTAAAAAATGATTCCAGATTCTTTACTTATTTATAAATTTGACCCATGTTAAACTTCTTCAAGAAAAATGCGGCGCTTATCTGGGCAAAGAAACATGTTCAAAAGGCAGAGGATTTCAAAAAAAATGCAGAGAAAAATCAGGAGGATTTATTACTTTCTCTAGTGAACACGGCTCAAAAGACACTTTTTGGGCGCGAACATGATTTTGAAAACATCCATTCTGTAAAAGAATTTCAGGATCGAGTTCCTGTAGCCGATTATGAAGATCTGAAGCCTTATATTGAAAGGGTAAAAAAAGGTCAAGCCAATATTTTATGGACAGACACTCCGGAATATTTCGCCAAAACTTCAGGAACAACTTCCGGATCTAAATATATTCCTATTTCTAAAGAAGGAATGCCTTTTCAGATTGCAGGAGCCCAAAGTGCCTTATTTCATTATATCAGCAAAAAGAATAATGCAGACTTTGTGAATGGAAAAATGATTTTTCTACAGGGAAGCCCGGAACTGGAAGAAGTTTTTGGAATAAAAACCGGAAGATTATCCGGCATTGTAGCCCATCACATTCCTAATTATCTTCAGAAAAACCGATTACCAAGCTGGGAAACCAATATTATGGAAGACTGGGAAGCGAAAGTAGACCAAATTATTGAGGAAACAGAACGCGAAGATATGACGCTGATTTCAGGAATTCCACCATGGTTAATCATGTATTTTGAGAAGCTGACCGAAAGACATGGTAAAAAAATCAAACAGCTTTTCCCAAATCTACAGCTTATCGTTACCGGAGGGGTTAATTACGAACCTTATCGTGATAAAATGGAAGATTTACTGGGTGGAAAAGTAGATATTATTCAGACATTTCCAGCTTCTGAAGGCTTTTTCGCTTTTCAGGATGATTACACAAAGGAAGGATTACTGCTTTTAACCAATCATGGGATTTTCTATGAATTTATTCCCTTAGAAGAATATGGTAAACCTAACGCAAGAAGATTAACATTAAAAGAAATTGAGCTTAATAAAGACTATGCTCTGATCCTGACCACCAATTCCGGATTATGGGCATATTCCATCGGGGATGTCGTGAGATTCATCAGCAAAGCTCCGTACAGAGTATTGGTGAGTGGCAGAACGAAGCATTTTACTTCCGCTTTCGGAGAACACGTGATTGCTTTTGAAGTGGAAGAAGCCATGAAAGCTACTCTTGAAAAATATCCTGCCCAGATCACGGAGTTTCATCTTGCACCTGAGGTAAATCCACAGGAAGGACTTCCCTATCACGAATGGCTGATCGAATTTGAAAAAGAACCTGAGAACCTGGAATTATTTAGAAATGAGCTGGACCAGCAGCTTAGAGCAAGAAATACCTATTATGATGATTTGATTGCGGGAAATATTTTACAGAAACTTCAGCTTACCAGACTTAAAAAGAACGCGTTTCATGAATATGCAAAATCTCAAGGGAAACTGGGAGGTCAAAATAAAACACCGAGATTGGCCAATGACAGAAACATTGCAGATCTCTTGGAAATTTACAAAAAATAATCACATTTTTTCAATTCCGAAAACGTATATTCGAAAAAAATTATAAATTTGAAAAACTAAAAGAAAATAATGAAAGCATCTGTACTGTTGAAATCGTCTTTACTAACATCTTTATTTGTTATTACATCTTGTGCTACTACAAAATACAGCGAAGATATTTCAAAAAACAATTACTCTAATCTTGAAGCCGGAAAGGTATACAAAGTAACCATGAGAGATGGTTCTCCAAAACAGACCATCCTGTTCAGAAACGTCGTTGGTGATAATCTTGTAGGTACAGCGGGTAAGAAAGACAGTACAGAAGTAGTGATTCCTAAAGCTAATGTAGCTGCTGTAAAAGACAGAAGAAAAGCAAGAATTGCTGCAGGCGCTACTATTATTGGTGCTGCAGGTGTTGCTGCCATCGTAATCAGTTCTTCAAGAGCTGACTAAAATAGATTTTATCTTTTGAGATATATTTAATATATCTTTCAAAAATTGTCATATGAATAGTCCTAAATAAATTTTTAGGGCTATTTTTGTTCATGATTTCCTTTACCCCGTTACAGACATTACAAAATGTCGAGTTCAGAAATCTTCTCACCGGGAGATTTTTTATTGTTTTAGCTTTCAGAATGCTTGCCACGTTATTAGGATGGTGGGTGTATCAATTAACAAAAGATCCTTTTTCAATAGGTCTTATTGGACTTTCTGAAGTAATTCCCGCTGTAAGCTGTGCGCTGTATGCCGGGCATGTTATTGATATGAATGAAAAAAAGAGACTGCTTCTCATCTGTAATTACGCTTATATTTTCCTGATTGGGCTTCTGCTGATTCCGGCATTTCTGGATGTAGAAATGCATTTCACAGGCCATCAGATTACCTATTATATTTATGGAGTTATCTTTTTCACCGGAATAGCAAGAGCGTTTATCGGACCAATTGTTCCTTCCATGATTCCTAAAATTGTAAAGAAAGAAAACCTGCCCAACGCTGTCACATTGAATCAGGCAACGTTCCTGATATCTTCTGTATGCGGACATGCGGTAGGAGGTATACTTATTGGATTTATCGGTGTAAAATGGACATTGGTTGCTATTTTAGCATTAATTTTTGTTGCTTCATTATTTTTCTGGCAGCTTAAAAAGCAACATTCAGAATATAAAAAGGAAACGGTAAATGTGGTAGAAAGTATGCGTGAAGGAATCTCTTATATTTTTAAAACCAAAGAAATTCTGGGAGCTTTATGCCTTGATATGTTTGCGGTACTTTTTGGTGGCGCAGTGGCTATGATCCCCGTATTTGCTACGGACATTTTAAATTCCGGGGCTGAAGGTTTTGGCTTACTGAATGCTGCTTCTGACATTGGTTCCATGTGTATCATTACGATTCTATCTATAGTTCCGCTTCGAAAAAATCAGGGAAAAATACTTCTTGCCGTTGTTACCGGATTTGGGCTTTGTATAATTGGATTTGGTTTATCGAAATTGTACTGGCTGTCTTTCATGTTCCTTGTGATGAGTGGAATGCTTGATGGAATTTCAGTGGTCATAAGGGGGACAATTGTACAGTTAAAAACCCCTGATCATATAAGAGGGCGTGTTCTGAGTGTGAATTCAATTTTCATCATGTCCAGCAATGAAATGGGGCAGTTCGAGAGTGGTGTTATGGCCAAATTATTAGGGGTTGTACGCTCTGTTGTATTTGGAGGCTGCATGACAGTTTTGGTGGCTTTAATCGTAGGAAGCACGAATCCTAAACTGAGAAAAATGCAATATTAACTTATTATTTCTCAACCCTTTTCAGATTTTAAACGGAACAAACCGTAATTCGAAATACTTAAAAACAGAATAGAACGTTTTCTATTCTGTTTTTTGTTTTATAGCTATTTTTTCTAAGGCCAATATGATATTTACACCACAAATATTTATCGAAACAACCTATATCTTTACGATCTCCACATAATTGCACCGGAAAAATAAAATACAACATTATAAACCAATATATTAGTTTCATTAAATATATCTCAAAATCTTTAATTTAACGTTAATAATTTTTTATATTTGCTTGATAAAATATCCCCCTATGACTAAACTTTTACTAACTTTAAGCTTTTTCATTGCAAGCTGTTGGGTTAAAGCCCAGACTTTCACCGACAAAGCACTAGCACAGAGCGTCTTGCAGCTTAATAGCTCCAAGACAACCAATGACTACGACAATCTTTTCAATAAATTTTCAACAGCAAAAACTACTGAAACATGGCAGGCCAAATACTATGCTGTTGTTTCTTTATACCTTAAAAATGAAACCCTGCTAAACAAAGCTCCGGGAGCCAGTCTCATGGACGACAATGCTTTAGCCAGAAAAATAGCTACAGGAATATGGACTATCCAAAGAGACAATGCGGAGGTGAACATATTATTAGGTTTACTGTATTTTCAGAAAATACAGATTGATGGTTCACAAAACAATCAGTTGGATCTGAATGCGATCTCTCAAAGCATAGCAAAAGCTGAAACAAGCTCCAGCAATAATCCTAGACTGGCTGTTCTTCAAGCAAAAATCAAAGAAAAATCAGGAGATAAATCCAATGCAGACATTTTATACCGTAAGGCTTTAGGCGAATTTTCTAACCAAAATTCTTCAGACAGCAAATCTCCTTCATGGGGAAAACAATTGGTACCCACTGTCCAATAATCTGGAAATAAAAAAATTAAAATGATCAACATGAAAAAATATCTACTCGTTTTTCTACTTTTCTTAGCTCAAGTGGCGTTTGGACAGCAAGACTGTATTTCCGCCATCCCAATATGCAGTGACGCCGCTATTTCTCTTACACCTAATGGCTGGGGAAGCGTGAAAGAAGGCCAGGTAGGCTGTCTGGGTCCTAACGGAGAAAGTAACTCTATATGGCTTACTTTCAGTATAGAGACTGCAGGAACATTGACTTTTGTAGTAACTCCTACGGGTCCTACTGCAGTAGGGATTGACTATGATTTTGCCCTATACGGCCCTAACTTTAACTGCGCCAATACAACAGCTACTCCATTGAGATGTTCTTATGCCGGCGTGAATTCTACTATCATTAACCCTACCGGGCTTAATATGACTTCTACTGATACTACTGAAAACGGAGGAGGTGATGGCTATGTAAAATATATTGATGTGCTGCCTGGACAGGTATACCATCTTCTTTTAAATAACTATTCTATAGACATTGCGCCATTTACCTTAACTTTTGGAGGAACAGCTAAACTTCTTACTCCTTTTGATAATAACTCTGCGCAGGTTTATCAGCCACATCCGTTTTTAGAGCCTGGCCCTACCCAAAATGGAGAAATACCTGTATGTGGTAAAATTGTAAACTATGATTTTTCTACATTTTCTGCACAGATCATAAATGGTAACTCCAATTTTATTGTAAAATACTATGCTTCACCAACAGACGCATTAGATGATAACAATCCTATTACTGCACCTACGAATATTAATGTGGCTAACAATTATACATATGCCATCAGTTATGTTGATCCGAACAGCCCAACCAGCTTTTTAAATCAGTGTAGAGAATTTGGACAGATTAAATTCATTGATAAATCTTTTACATTAAACCCTGCTACCCTTACTTCTTGTAGTAATAACGGTTCTGGAACGGCAACGTATGATCTGTCTACAGCAACTGTGGGAGCTGCTCCTAATCATATATTAAAGTATTATCCTTCTATGTATGATCTTACGAACGGCACTAATGAGATTACCAACCCTTATGTATTTGTTTCTGCAGAAGGTTCAGTTTTTGTAAAAGCAATCAACGAATTTGGATGTACAGCTTCCGCTGAAATTACTCTGAAATTCTATCCTTTGGTTACAGCAACAGATGCGTCAATAAGATCTTGTTTCATAGAATCAAACCCATCTACAGCGTTATTCAATCTTGCCAATGCTCCGGTTACAAGTCCTACAGGAACTGCAACCAAAAGATATTTCCCATCATTGACAGACGCCATAGATGCAACAAACGAAATATTAACAGTTAATAATTATATTGCTCCAAATGGATTTGTATACGTTAGAGTATCAGACACCCGCGGATGTTATACTGTTGCAAAAATTACCTTAACGGTAATTGCCCCTGTAACATCAAGTGTTCTGAAAGACAAAATCATCTGTATGGAAGATACTACAACTCTTGATGCAGGTCCTGGATTCAGCAGCTATGAGTGGAGCACAGGAGCAACTACGCAGTCTATCAAAAATGTTGGAGTAGGAAATTACTGGGTAAAATTAAAAACAGGAGAATGTATCGCTACTCAAAAAGTAACTGTTTATCCTTCTGAACAGCCCGTGGTAACAGGTGTTGATATATCCAACACTACACTAACAATCAATGTAATAGGAGGAACACCGGATTACCAGTATTCAATGGATAAAATTGTGTGGCAGACCTCTAACATTTTCTCTAATATCGCAAGAGGAACTTACAAAGTATATGTAAAAGATGCTTACGATTGTGACCCTATTGAAGTGACAATAGTGGTTCCTAACCTTATCAATATGATTACTCCAAACGGGGATGGTGTGAATGATGTTGTAGATTATTCTGCAATAGCAGATAAACAGAACCTTGTTTTAAGTATCTTTGACAGATACGGAACAAAAATCCACCAGGGAGATAAATCTAACGGATACAAATGGGACGGAACTATTGCCGGGAAGAAAATCCCGACAGGTACCTATTGGTATTCTGTAACATGGAATGAGAATGACAAAAAGAATACTCCTTTCAAGTTTTCAGGATGGATTGTTGTAAAAAACAGAGAATAATCATCATATAATAAGAAAAAGCCGCTTTGGCGGCTTTTTCTTTTACAAATCATAGAAAAAAAATTATTGATTTCAGTTTGGTTTAACAAAAACTTTTAACAATGAAAAAAATACTACTCCTTTTTATTTTATTGATAACACAATTGGCTTATTCACAGTCAGACTGTGTCACGGCCATCCCCATCTGTGGTAACTCTGACATTTCGTACACTCCTTCAGGCCCAGGGAATATTATAGAAATCCTTAACCAAAACGGAGGATGTCTTAGTACGAATGAGAGATATACCGTTTGGTATACCTTTACTGTATCCACACCAGGAACACTGGCATTTAAAATAAAACCTAACGATCAGGGTGATGATTATGATTTCGCAGTCTATGGACCTACAGCAAACGGATGTGCTTCTTTACAGAATGCGGATCACGTATTCATACAGCCAATAAGATGTAACTATAGCGGTACTCCGGGAGACACAGGTCTGGACCTTGCTCTTGCTCCACCGGCTGTATTTCCTACCAACCCTCCTGGTACTACAGCAAGTATGAACAACGGTAAATGGAGCCCTTATTTGAATGTATTAGTAGGTCAAACATATTATTTGGTGATTGACAACTTCAGTAGATCCACCAATGGATTTTCTTTAGAATGGTCTGGTACTGCGAGCTTAAGCTCTGCATTTAACGATCCTGTGCTTTCGCCTTACCCATTTATCGCTCCGGGAATACCGGGAGCTACTCCTAATGATCCTAACCAGGTGATGGTTTGTGCACTACCTACACAGTTTGATTTTACAACACTTACCGCTGCTATTATTAATGGTAACAGCTCTAATTTCAAGGTTACTTATCATAAAACAACCAATGACGCTCTTACAGGACAAAACCCTCTTACGGTAACAACTGTAGACGGAACAACAACATATTATTACAGAATTGTATACCAAGACCCAACTAACCCTACCAATCCTATCAACGGATGTTTCATAACAGGGAAGTTTAAGTTTGTAAATGTAGGCATCTCAGCAAACACCGCTACTCTATATTCTTGTAATAATAATGGAGCAGGTACCGCAAAATATAATTTAACAACAGCCAATGTATTTGGCGGCCCTGGAGCAACCATTAAGTACTATGCTACTGTTGCTGACATGAATGCAGGGATCAACGAAATCACTGATCCTGCTAACTATGTTTCTCCGGAAACAACGATATACGTGAAAGTAGTTTCTACTTTCGGATGTATAGCAACTACTACGATAAGACTATTGTTCTACCCAACGGTTGTATTAAAAGATGCTGTAATCCAAAACTGTTATATTGATAACGATGTTACCCGTTCAACATTCGATCTTTCTAAAGCAGATATTGGTGTAGCAGTTCCAACTCCTACAGGAACGATTATTAAATATTACACATCAGTAGCTGATGCTAAAGCACAGACTAACCCGATTGCAACCCCATTCAACTATCTTTCAGAAAGTAAAACGGTATATGCAAGAGTAGATAATGACAAGCAGTGTTATTCAATTGCCAAAATAGAATTGAAAGTACTTCCGCCTGTAAAATCAGCAGTATTAAAAGACAAAACAATTTGTGCTGAAAGCAAAACGACATTGGATGCTGGTCCTGGATTTGTCAGCTACGAATGGAGTACCGGAGAAACAACACAATCTATTAACAATGTACCAGTAGGTGTATATTGGGTGAAACTTCAGACCGGAAAATGTTTCACTCTTCAGGAAGTACGTATACATGCAAGTCTTCAGCCTGTAATTTCAGGAATAGAAATATCAAATAACAACATTACAGTTACTGCTACAGGCGGAGTTCCTCCTTACAAATATTCTGTAGACGGTATCAAATGGCAGGATTCTAATACATTCAGTGGACTTCCAAGAGGAGAGAATACCATCTATGTAAAAGATACTTACAACTGTACTCCTATTCAGGTGACTGTTACGGTTCCTAATCTTATTAACGCAATCACTCCTAATGGAGACAACATCAATGATGTTATTGACTATTCTGCACTTGCATACAAGAAAAACCTTGTCTTCATTGTGTATGACAGATACGGAAACAAACTTCATGAAGCTGACAAAATGAGAAATTTCACATGGGACGGAACTGCCTTCGGTAAGAAAATTCCTACAGGAACTTACTGGTATACGATCTCATGGAACGAAAACAACAAAAACAGTACAGAAACTAAATACTCCGGATGGGTATTGGTAAAAAATAAAGAATAAGTTTTACTGAATCTTTTTAAAAAATCACCTCAGAACGGGGTGATTTTTTTTATCAACACAACCAACCTCCTGTCTACAGTATTTTCCGAAAGACTGCTAATAATTTGTTGAATACTATTTTTTTATTATTTTTTAAATAAACTATCTTTGCAACATGGCGCAGAAAGAAACATTATCATCCCTGACACACGGAAACTTTGCAAAAGAATTGTCTATTGCGGATGGAAAAATGCCTCCCAATGCAGTGGATTTTGAAAGACTTGTTATCGGAACTTTTTTGATTGACAAAAAAGGTCTTGACCATTCCATTGACCTTCTTACCCCGGAAGTATTCTATGACCCGAGACATCAGGTCATCTTTTCTACCATCCTGAAGCTTTATGAGGGAAACCAACCGGTAGACTTAATGACCATCATTCAGAATTTAAAAAAAGAAGATAAACTAAGCCAGGCAGGAGGTGATCACTATATCATTGACCTGACGATGGGGGTAAGTTCATCTGCCCATATTGAATATCACGTACGTGTTATTCTTGAAAAATATATTTTAAGAAGCCTTATCAATGTTTCTGCCAACGTTATTGATTCTTCCTACAAAGAATCAACTGATGTTTTTGAACTTTTAGACAAAGCAGAACAATCCTTCTTTGAAATCACCAACGGAACGATTAAGAAGGGATTTGATACTGCCAACTCATTGGTAAAACAGGCTATTGATACTATTAAATCTTTAAAAGATAAAGAGGGACTTTCAGGGGTTCCTTCAGGATTCCGAGATGTAGATAAGGAAACCGGTGGATGGCAGAATTCTGACCTTATTATTATTGCAGCCCGTCCCGCGATGGGTAAGACAGCATTCCTTCTTTCCATGGCAAGAAATATTGCAGTAGGACACAAAGTACCTATGGCTCTTTTCTCTCTCGAGATGGCATCTGTGCAGCTGATCACCAGAATGATCGCTTCCGAAACAAGGATTTCTTCTGAGAAATTAAGAAAAGGAACTTTGGATGATGAAGAATGGCAGAGATTATTCTCCAATGTATCTGAATTGGAAAATGCCCCTTTATATATTGACGAAACTCCTTCCCTTTCGATATTTGACTTCCGTGCAAAATGCCGAAGATTGGTAATGCAGCATGGAGTAAGAATCATCATGGTCGACTACCTTCAGCTGATGACAGCAGGAAGCAGTGGCGGAAAAGGAGTCGGAAACCGTGAACAGGAGATCTCCATGATTTCACGTTCATTAAAAGCTATCGCAAAAGAACTTAACGTTCCGGTAATTGCTCTTTCCCAGCTTTCAAGAAGTGTGGAAGCACGTCCCGGAAAAAGACCTCAGCTTTCTGACCTGAGGGAATCCGGAGCAATTGAGCAGGATGCGGATATCGTATCTTTCATCTTCAGACCGGAATATTATAAAATTACTGTTTGGGATAATGATGAAGAAGGACAGGAAACTTCTACAGAAAACCAGGCTGAACTGATTATTGCAAAACACAGAAATGGTGCTACAGCGGATGTCAGATTATCTTTCTTAAAGCATTTTGCAAAATTCGGGGATATTGAAGCAGCAATGGACGGTGCCGGAGGTGGATACCCTTCCAACTTTGGAGAACCGAGCGGCTTCGACAAAATCAAAACAACGATTCAGCCAGGGGCAGCATTTGACCTTCCGGACAGTTCAAAACTTTCAGGCTCATCAATGAATGACTTTGATGACGATGATGATTTTCCGTTTTAAAATAACGAGATCTAAACCCAATTCAGTTTAATTTTACATAACTCAACTTTTAAAAAGCAAATTTGAGAATCGAAATTTATACCGACGGAGCATGCAGCGGAAATCCTGGAAAAGGCGGATATGGAATTCTCATGCGCGTTCCTGAGAAAAATTACCAGAAAACATTTTCCAAAGGTTTTCGAAAAACAACCAACAACAGAATGGAACTTCTGGCCGTCATCACTGCACTGGAAAAATTGAAATCAACAGAAAACGAAATCCATGTGTATACGGACAGCAAGTACGTATCTGATGCAATCAATCAAAACTGGATTGCAGGATGGATCAAAAGAGGCTGGAAAAACGTAAAAAATCCGGATCTCTGGAAAAAATTCGTTGAGCTGTATAATAAACATACCCCTAAAATGCATTGGGTAAAAGGACATGCAGGTCACTTTGAAAACGAGCTCTGCGACAAGCTGGCCGTTGCAGCAGCCAATTCCAGCGATCTTGAAATTGACACCTATTTTGAAGGACTTGACTCCAATTCTCTCTTTTAGTCTTATTTAAAACAAATCCAAAGCCCCTGCTCAATATTTACCATTTCAACAGAAGAAACAAGTTTTATTAAAAAATAATTAAAATTTTTAACAGATTTAACATTAAATACATATTATTTAATTGGGATTTAATATCTTTACACATTAATCTAAGTCCCATTTATATGAATAAAAATCTATTATTGTATTTATCTGTTTTTTTACTCTGTATAGCCGGGAAGTCCTTTGCTCAGACTTATCAGCTTATCGGAAACCCAGTGACGACTACTGGATGGACGATGGTTTCCCCTACTCAGGTAAACACAGATTTTATTCAGCTCACCCCAGATACCAACAACCAATCAGGCTCTATCAGACTGAATGACCCAATCAACTTAAAATACTGTGACAAATGGAGAGTGGAATTCGATTTCAAAATGGACTCCAATCAGACTTTTAACGGAGATGGAATTGCCTTCTGGTATCTAGCCAACCCACCTGTTTCAAGTGTATTAGGATCCGGTCTTGGTGTATCTCAAAACGCAGTAGGACTTGTCGTAGGACTTGATACTTACAACAATACCACCGCCGCAACAATGAGTAAAGTACATGTTGCTTACGGACAGGTTCAAAATACTACAGACACCAATAACGTTGAGTTTTTCAATGTTCCGGGAAGCTCTTTCCACTCACCAGATCTGAATACAACCCAACCTTTTCAGGGAACTGCTTTCAAGCACGTAGAAGTTACTGCTCAGGTAGATCCTGCCGCTCCTACCAGCTGGATTATCAAAATAACTATAGATGGCAATGTAATTTGTAACCAGTCTTTCGCTCCTTCTGGTACAGCCGCAGCAATGACTGTAGGATATTTTGGATTTTCAGCATCTACAGGAGCTGCAAGATCAAGACATTCTATTAAAAATGTAAAAATTTATACTGATAAAGTTCCTATTTTACAGAATTCAGCAACACAGTCTTTCTGCCCCAATCCTACTACAGGATATGGATCTGTAAACCTGACTACTTTCAATTCGCAATTTGTAAGCAACCCTTCGAATTATACATTTACCTACTATCCATTGGGAAGTTCAACACCTATTTCCAATCCAACCAATTATCAGTTCAATGCTAACGCAACCGTTACCGTTGTTATTAAAGATAATGCAGGACTCCTTTGTGATAATCCTGATGCTAAAATCTTATTGGTTCTGGCTCCTTTCAAAGCTGAGGACAAAACCATTACGGTATGCAATAACAACAAAGCAGGAACTGCCGCTTTCAATTTGAACACCGCCCCTGTCACCACCGTTTTGGGGGTGACTAAGAAATATTACAAAACGCTGGCAGACCTCAATGCAGATACGAATGAGATTCAAAACCCCGACAATTACATATCTGCTCCCGGAGTGGTTTATGTAAAAGTAACAACCCCTCAGGGATGTACAGGCTCCGCGAAAATTACATTGGCATTCTATGCAGATACCCCTGTAAAAGAAGCTACTCTAAGGTCATGTTTTATTGAAAATAATATCACCAGTGCTATCTTTAATTTAACTACAGCAGACGTTACGACTTTAGCAGCTGGTGCCGCAAAAAAATATTACACTTCCACAGCAAATGCTTTAGACGGAGTGAATGAAATCATGAATCCTCTTCAGTATCTATCTACAAGCACTGCTGTGTATGCAAAAGTTACTGATGCCAACGGATGCTTTAATATTGCCAAAATCAATCTTATTGTATTGCCGCCTGTGACATCTTCCGTTCTGAAAGATAAAACTATTTGTATTGGGGGAAAAACAGATCTGGATGCAGGTCCTGGATTTAATGGCTACGAATGGAGCACCGGGGCAACTACCTCATCTATTAAAGATGTAGGAGTAGGCACTTACTGGGTAAAGCTTAAAACCGGAAATTGTATCACTACGCAAATCGTCAATGTAAAAGCATCTGCAAATCCTGTGATCTCCAGCATTGATATTGACAACAACATAATAACAGTGAATGCAGCAGGAGGAACTCCTCCATACCAATTCTCTTTAGATGGTGTCAACTGGCAGACCAGCAATGTATTTACCGGCTTGGCAAGAGGAGAAGTAAGAGTTTATGTAAAAGATTTCTACAACTGTACTCCTGTTGAAGTTCAGATTACCGTACCAAATCTGATTAATGCCATTACACCAAACGGCGATAACGTAAACGATTTCATTGATTACTCAGCACTCGCGTACAAGAAAAATCTCATCTTCATTGTTTACGACAGATATGGTAATAAACTGTACGAAGCTGGCAAAATGAGAAACTTCACTTGGGACGGAACCGCTTCCGGTAAAAAAGTTCTTACAGGAACTTACTGGTACACCATCTCATGGAACGAAAACAATAAAGACAATACTGAAACTAAATACTCAGGCTGGGTATTGGTTAAAAACAGAGAATAAATTTTACTATCAGAAACTACCTCATTTGGGGGTAGTTTCGGTATTAAAAAAAGGATCTACCCAATCAGAGATTGGGAATTAATATTGCTTTTTATCACCAATTCAAACTTAAAAAAACAATTTTAAATCTAAGATTAAGTATAACATCACAATCCATCCACTATGAAAAAAGATATACTCATTTTTGTACTGACTATCTTATTATGCTTGCCGGGAAGATTATTTTCACAAACCTACCAACTTACCGGAAACCCTGTAAATACAACAGGCTGGGATCTTGTCTCTGATGCCATCGTAAGCGGAGACTTTGTAAGACTTACAACGGATCAGATCAGCAAATATGGAGCGGTAAAATTATCCACCCCAATCACCCTTAGCTATTGTGATAAATGGAAAGTGGAATTCGACTTCAGAATTGACGGAAATGGAACCACACAATTCGGAAAAGGAGACGGCTTTACCTTCTGGTATCTTGCTAATCCACCAACAGGCTTTGTATCCGGAGGAGGATTAGGTATTCCTGCCAATGCTTCCGGACTAATGGTTGGTTTTGACATTTTCAACAATACCACTGAAGGCCAGATGAGTAAAGTTCACATTCTTTATGGAACTAATAATACAGCAGGTAACAATATTGAATACAATACTACGCCAGGAAGTACATTTCATTCTCCGGACCTTATTGCTACTCAACCATTTGTAGGTGACACTTACAGACACGTTGAAGTAAATGGAGAAACAGATCTTACCAACCCAACAAACTGGATTATCAAAGTAAGAATCAACGGAGTACTTATTGTAGACCAGTCTTTTGCTCCTTCCGGAGGTGCAGTAGGTATGTCACAAGGATATTTTGGTTTTTCTGCAGCAACGGGAGGTGCCAGTGCGAGACATTCTATTAAAGACGTTAAGGTATTTGTAGATAAAGTTCCTATTTTAAGCAATACTATTTCTCCGTTCGTATGTACAAATCCGGCTACCGGAAATGGTACAGTAGACCTTACTTCTTACAATTCTCAATTTGTAAATAATCCCGGAAATTATATTTTCACTTATTATGTATTGGGAAGTTCAACTCCTATTGCTAATCCTGCAGCTTTCCAATATTCAGGAAACACAACTATTAAGGTGGTTGTAAAAGACCCTACCTCTACTCTTTGTGATAATGGTGACGGGGTCATTCAACTTAACCCTACTCCATTTGCCGCAACGGATGCCAGCCTTACCGGATGTAATAACAACAATGCCGGGACAGCAACTTTTGATCTTAACACAGCAACTGTCACCACTGTTGCCGGAGTAACCAAGGAATTCTACCCTACATTATATGATCTGAATAATGGCACAAACCTGATTACAAATCCTTCTGCTTATGCTTCCGCTGCAGCAACAATATATGTAAAGGTAACTACTCCACAAGGTTGTGTTAGCTCATCTAAAATCACTCTGAACATTTACCCCGTTGTAGTTGTGAATGATGTTGAGATAAAATCATGTTTTATTGAGACCAATCCATCTATGGCTTCTTTCAATCTTGTAGCAGCTGTAGTTTCTCAAGGCGGGCTTACAAAAGAATATTATCCATCTTTGACTGATGCTATCAGTGGAACTAACGCAATCTCGACTCCGAATGCATATATTGCTCCTAATGGAGTTGCTTATATTAAAGTATTTAGTGCAAATGGATGTTATGCTATTGCTAAAGTTACATTAACTGTAATCCCTCCTGTTTTCTCAAGAACTCTACATGATCAGACGATCTGTATTGAAAATACTACAACTTTAGACGCAGGAGCCGGATTCAAAAACTATGAATGGAGCACAGGAGCTACCACTCAATCTATCAAGAATGTAGGAGTAGGAACTTATTGGGTAAAACTTAAAACGGGAGATTGTATTGCTACACAGAAAGTAACGGTTTACCCTTCTGACAATCCGGTCATTACCACTGTTGATATTTCAGGGAGCACGGTAACAGTATATGCTAATGGAGGAACTCCTCCTTATCAATATTCTATGGATAATATCAGCTGGCAGGATTCTAATATATTTACCAACATTGCGAGAGGAGAAGCAAAAGTATACGTAAAAGACGGGTATAATTGTGTTCCTGTTGAAATAAATATTACGGTTCCTAATCTTATCAATGTGATTACCCCTAATGATGATGGTATTAATGATTTTGTTGACTATTCTGCATTGGCCAACAAACAAAATCTGGAAATAGCCATCTTCGACAGATATGGTTACAAAATGTTCCAGGCAGATAAAACCAATGGTTACAAATGGGCAGGTACCACTAATGGAAGCAAAAAAGTTCCTACAGGAAATTATTGGTATTCTGTTTCATGGAATGAAAATAATAAAAACAGTACTCCTATAAAATTCTCAGGCTGGATTGTTGTAAAAAACAGAGAATAATTACACTTTCCAACACATCAAAAGAATCACCCCGGCTGGCGGGGTGATTTTTTGTGTAAACAGGCAGGAGATATTTCATTTTAAGGACCCTTTATTCATATTCAATTCTTAAATTTGTCCTATGAATTATTTGGAAGCTTTAAGCAGAAGATATTCTGTAAAAAAATTCAATCATCAGATTATTCCTCAGGAAACTCTTCACAACATTCTTGAGTCAGGAAAACTGTCTGCCAGTTCGCTGGGACTTCAGCCCTATAAAATTGTGATTGTTGAGAGTGAGGAAATGAAGCAGAAACTGATTCCGGCTTTCTATAATCCCTCTCAGATTTCCACCTGTTCTCATCTTATTGTTATTATTTCCAAGAAAATCATTGAAGAGAACTATATCCGTGGTTATTTTAATCATATTTCTGAAGTAAGAGATACTCCTGTTGAAAAACTGGATCCATTTAGAAATAGTATTAATCAACACATTACACAAAAAACACAGGATGAAATTTTCAATTGGGCAGAAAAACAGTCTTATATCGTATTAGCCAATCTTATGTATGCTGCGGCTATTGAAAATATAGACTCTTGCCCCATGGAAGGTTTCCGTCAGGAACTGATAGAAGAAATTCTAGATATCAATCCTGAAGCAGAAAAAGTAACTGTTACCCTCGCTTTAGGCTACCGTTCTGAGGAAGACCTCTTCCAGCACATGAAAAAAGTAAGAAAACCAAACGAAAAATTGTTTAAATTTATTTAATATTTTAAACGATTGTACCTAAAGTAAGCATATGATAAAAGCGGATGTATTAGTAATCGGTTCCGGCATTTCCGGACTTTCCTATGCCATTAAAGTTTCTGAGCAGCTCCCTGATGCGAAAATCATTATTGTAACAAAATCTGACGAAGACGAAAGCAATACCAAATACGCTCAAGGCGGTCTGGCTGTCGTTACAGATTTCCAGAATGATAATTTTCAAAAGCATATTGATGATACCATGCGTGCCGGTGACGGAGAAAACAAACGCAATGTTGTAGAAATGGTGGTAAGAGAAGCTCCTGCAAGATTCAACGAAATTGTAGAATGGGGAGCCCAGTTCGATATGAAGAACGGCAAATTTGCTTTAGGAAGAGAAGGAGGTCATACTGAAAACAGAATCGTCCACCACAAAGATATCACAGGTTTTGAGATTGAGCGTGCTTTACTGCAGACAGCCAATAGCAGCCCGAATATTGAAATCCTTGACCATCATTATGTCATTGATATCATTACACAGCACCATGTTCCGGGAAAAGAACTTAATGAAGGTGATATTCATTGCTACGGTGCCTATATTCTGGATGAAAAGTCCAAAACAATCAAAAAAATTACTTCTAAAATAACACTGGTTGCCACAGGAGGTGCCGGACATGTTTATAAAAATACAACCAATCCAACGATTGCCACAGGAGACGGAATTGCTTTCGTAGCCCGTGCTAAAGGAATGGTTTCCAACATGCAATATTATCAGTTTCACCCAACAGCTTTGTATAGTAAAATGGATGGAATGCTGTTTTTAATTTCAGAAGCTGTTCGTGGAGACGGAGCAAAATTAAGAACCAAAAGAGGCGAAAAATTCATGCATAAATATGATGAACGTGAAGAACTTGCTTCCAGAGATATTGTTGCAAGAGCTATCGACGCCGAAATGAAAATTACCGGAGATGAATTTGTCGGTTTAGATTGTAAGGAAATGAATCATGAAAAATTTCTGGAGCACTTCCCGAATATCTATAAAAAATGCAAAGACGAAGGAATTGATCCATTTACTCAATTAATCCCTGTGGTTCCTGCCTGCCATTACTTAATGGGAGGAATTGAAGTAGACAGAGACGGACAGTCTTCCATCAGAAATCTTTTTGCCGTAGGAGAATGCACCAACTCAGGATTGCATGGTGCCAACAGACTTGCATCTAACTCATTGTTGGAAGGTTTAGTTTTTGGACATAATGCCGCTATGAAAACAGTCGCACTTCTGAATGAAAACAATTTCAACTTTGATGATCTGAAAGCCGTTCCGGAGTGGAATGAAGAAGGAATGAAAATCATGGACGAAATGGTCATCGTGAGCTATCTAAGAAAACAGCTTCAGGAAATGATGAGTGATCTTGTAGGGATTGTAAGAAGCAACAAACGTCTGAATATGGCTTTGCAGAAACATCAGGAGATTGCAGCGGCTGTGGATGAAATCTATCACTACTCCATTCTTTCCCCACAACTTTCAGAATTAAGAAACTTAACAACCGTTGCCCATCTCATCATTACCCAATCTATGGAAATGACAGAGAACAAGGGAGCGTTTTATAATAAAGATTTAGTCTAAAAGCATCATACAATGAAAAGACCAGCATACGTTACAGATAAAACATTAAAGACATTCATAAAAAATGCCCTTGAAGAAGACATTCAGGATGGTGATCATTCTACCCTATCAACTATTCCACAAGATCTTGTACAGAGTGCAAAGCTTTTAGTTAAACAGGATTGTATCCTTGCAGGTGTTGAGCTGGCTGAAATTATCTTCATCACTTTTGATAAAAATTTAAAAGTTGAAGTTTTTATTAAAGACGGAACTCCTTGTAAGTTTGGAGATGTAGCCCTCATCGTAACAGGAAGCGCAAGATCTATCCTTTCTACCGAGAGATTTGTTCTTAATTGTATGCAAAGAATGAGCGGTATTGCGACCCTTACTCACGACTGGGATTCAAGATTAGTTGGTACAAAAACTAAACTTTTAGATACTAGAAAAACCACTCCAAATTTCAGAATGTGCGAAAAATGGGCTGTTGCCATTGGAGGAGGAACCAATCACAGATATGGTCTTTATGACATGATCATGCTGAAAGACAACCACATAGATTATAACGGAAGCATTACCAATGCAGTAGCAATGGCAAAGGACTACGTTAAAAAGAATAAGAAAAAGTTAAAAATAGAGGTTGAAACCAGAAACCTTGAAGAAGTTCAGGAGGCAATCAACGCAAAAGTTGACAGAATCATGCTTGATAATATGGATGTAAAAACCATGAAGCAAGCTGTAAAAATGATCAACGGTTCATGCGAGTCCGAAGCTTCAGGGGGAATCACCCGGGATATGCTTAAAGAAATTGCTTCAACAGGAGTTACATTTATCTCTGTAGGAGCCCTTACACACTCTGCTGAGAATATAGATTTGAGTCTCAAAGCAGTGAAATAGCGTTGAATTTTTAACAAAAACACCCCCACTTTGTTAAAAATTCAATAACATGACTTTTTTCATACAAAAATTCAGTTTTTAGCCAAAAAACTGATTTTCAATGAATTAACATTATTAAGACTGATTAAAAATTAACATTGAGTTAATAATAGTTAAATTTTATTTTGCGAATTTTGCAGAAAATTAAATCTAACTATTACTAACGATTATGAAATTAATCAACAAATCGATACTAACTGCGGTTATTACTTTATCTACAGCTAGTGTTTATTACGCTCAACAAGTTCAGGATACAGCGAAAGCTAAATCTAAAGATATTGAGGAGGTAATCTTAAGAGGTGTAACGGATATCGCTAAAGATAGAAAGACACCAGTTGCAGTATCTACAATTAAAGCTGCTCAGATCCTTGAGAGACAAGGTAACCAGGAGTTGGTAGAATTGCTAAACACAACACCTTCAGTATATGCTACAAAAGGTGGTGGTGGATTTGGAGATTCTCAGATCACTATGCGTGGTTTTGAATCCAGAAACATCGCAGTAATGGTAAACGGTATGCCTGTTAATGACATGGAAGGAGGTACTGTTTATTTCTCAAACTGGACTGGTCTTTCCGACGTTACAAGTACAATGCAGGTACAAAGAGGTTTAGGTTCTTCTAAACTAGCTATTGCTTCTGTAGGAGGTACTATGAACTTCTTGACAAAATCAGCCGATATGAAAAGAGGTGGAATTCTGAGATTTGGAGTTGGTAACAATGACTATCTTAAAACTTCTTTTGCTTACAACACAGGAAAATCTGAAAACGGATGGTCATCTTCCATCTTAATGAGCAGACAGGCTGGTAGCACTTATATAGAAAATACACAATACGAATCTTATGCTTATTATTTCGCATTAGGTTGGGAGCCAAATAAAAAACACAACTTCCAATTTACCCTAACTTCTGCACCTCAATGGCATAATCAGAGAACATTCTCTCCAACAATCCAAAATTATATCAAGTACAATCCGGATAAAGATGGAACACCATACAGACAATATAACTCTGATTATGGTTACTACACTGACGCAAGCGGAAATAAAGTATCATTGGCTAACAGAGCAAACTATTACTCTAAGCCTGTAATGATGGTAAACTGGGACTGGACAATGAGTGAAAAGTCAAAGTTAAGTACTGTTTTATACATGTCTAATGGTAGAGGAGGTGGAACAGGTGAGATCGGTAGAGTTGGCGGAAAAGGAATCACAGACGCTTCTTTCATTGATGGAGGTGGTCACTTCAACTACGATGCTATTTTTGCTGCAAACAAAGCTGTTAATGTAAATACTGCAGCTGCTGGTAGTACTCTGATCCGTAGATCAAGTATTAACTCTCATAACTGGTACGGTATATTAGCAAATTTCCAACATAAAATTAACGATAACTGGAACTTCTCAGTAGGTACTGATGACAGATATTATTATGGATACCATTATCAGGTAGCTTCTGATTTATATGGAGCTTCAGGATATAAGGACAGCAATAACAAAAATATTGCCCCTAATATTGTTAACAAAACGTATGATTATCAACAACTAGCTTGGAATCCATTTGGAGGAAAAACAGCTCCTATCCAAGATCAAATTGGTTATAGTAATGACGGAGAAGTTATCTGGTACAGTGGTTTTGGTCAGGTTGAATTTAATAAAAATGATTTCTCTGCATTCTTACAGGGATCAGTTTCTAACCAAGGATACCAAAGAATTGATAACTTCATTCAAGATGGTATAACTAAACAACAAGGACAAACTGTTAACACAAAAACAGGATTCAAAAACCTTTTTGGATATAACATCAAAGGAGGAGCTAACTATAACATCAATGCAAACCACAATGTTTTCGCAAACATTGGATACTATAGCAAGCAACCATTCTTCAACTCTGTATACCCAAGTAACTTCCAGGTAGTTAATCCTACTTTAACTAACGAAAAAATCTTCTCTGCTGAAGTAGGATATGGTTTCAGATCACCAAAATTTAGTGCAAACGTAAATCTTTATAGAACTTCATGGGGAGACAGATGGTTAAGAAGAACAAATCAGACATTTACTCTACCTGATAATACAACTACTACAGGATATGCTGAAATCAGTGGTATTACTGAAATCCACCAGGGAGTAGAAGTAGATGCTGTTTACAGACCAACTAGTTACCTAGAATTCCAGGGTATGTTCTCATGGGGAGATTATTATTATAAAGGAAACGCTACAGGTGCTGCTTTTGATGATAACAACAACCCACTTACACTAGCTGGAACTTCTACATCTACAACACTTTACCTAGATAAAGTAAAAGTAGGAGGAACTAGCAATAACAGTATCCCTCAGATGACTGCATCATTAGGAGCTACTGTAAAACCTGTAAAAGATCTTAGCATCTTCGGAACTTGGAGATATGTAGGTAAATTGTATTCTTCAATTGATATCGCTACATTCTCGAACCAGGCTGCGCAGGATAAAGGAGTAATGAAGTTACCGGATTTCAACCTTTTTGATGTAGGATTCTCTTACAAAATCAGATTAAGAGACAGTTCTCAATATTTCACTATCGGTGCAAATGTTTACAACTTGTTTGATACTACTTATATTTCTGATGCATCTACAAACGTATTCACAAAAACTAGTGATCAGTTTGCTACAGCAGCTCAATATGAGGCTTATCAATCTACTCTATACAAAGGAATGGATCCTTCTAACCGTGTACTTTTCGGATTCGGAAGAACATGGGCGGCTAACTTATCATTCAACTTCTAATAATATCACAATATTAGATTTTATAAATATCAATCCCGGCTTTGAGCCGGGATTTTTGTTATCTTTGTGTACAAAAAAATAGGATTATGGATTTTTACAAGATTTTTCTTAGTGCACACAAAGGATTCGGGTATTTAGAACTTCTTTTAGTGGCACTATTTATCATTGCACTTTTAGCTACTATGTTTGGCTTCAGTGGAAAAGTGAACAAGTTTTTGAAGAAGACAACGCTCTTCACGATGATTTTCTTCCACGTTCAGTTTTTATTAGGAATATGCTTGCTATTCATATTTTCTCCAGGTTTCAAAGCTGCTTTAGATGCAGGAACATTAATGAAAGATGCTTACAGCAGACAAACATTTGTTGAGCATCCATTCTCAATGTTAGTGGCAGCAGTTTTGATGACTATTGTTAACAAAAAAGTAAAATCCAATGATACGATCTCTTTAGGAGTAGTGTTTATGGGACTGATTGCAGCAGGTTTATTTGCATTTGCATTCCCTTGGGTAAGAGTCTTTGGAGCTTAAAAAATAAAGAAAAATTATATGCGTTATAATTTATAAATAGTTTAATCTTAAATTTTTAATTAAATCAATGAAAGTAGCTGTAGTAGGTTCAACAGGAATGGTTGGACAAGTAATGCTTAAAGTTTTGGAGGAGAGAAACTTCCCTGTAACAGAATTAATCCCGGTAGCATCCGAAAGATCTGTAGGCAAGAAGGTGAAGTATAAACAGAAGGAATTTACCATCGTAAGCATGAAGGACGCTATAGCTGCCAAACCGGATATTGCGATCTTCTCTGCAGGCGGTTCTACTTCTCTTGAATTCGCTCCCTTATTTGCAGAAGCAGGAACAACAGTAATTGATAATTCTTCTGCATGGAGAATGGACCCTGATAAAAAATTAGTCGTTCCTGAGATCAATGCTGATGTTTTGACTAAAGAAGATAAAATCATTGCAAATCCGAATTGTTCTACCATTCAATTGGTAATGGTTCTTGGACCTTTGAACAAGAAATATGATTTAAAAAGAGTAATCGTTTCTACTTATCAGTCTGTAACAGGAACTGGTAAAGCTGCTGTAGACCAATTAAATGGTGAAATCAGCGGAGATGATTCTACTGAAAAAGTATATCCTTATCAAATCTTCAAAAATGCATTGCCACACTGTGATGTATTTGCAGATGATGATTACACAAAAGAAGAGATCAAACTGATGAAGGAGCCTAAGAAAATTTTAGGAGATGATACCTTTAACTTAACAGCAACTGCTGTAAGAGTTCCGGTTCAGGGAGGACATTCTGAAAGTGTAAATATCGAATTCGAAAATGAATTTGAACTTGATGAAGTAAGAAAGATTTTATCAGAAACTCCAGGGGTAATCGTAATGGACGATGTGAAAAACAACCACTACCCAATGCCATTATATTCTGAAGGAAAAGACGAAGTTTTTGTAGGAAGAATCAGAAGGGATCTGTCACAGCCCAAAACGCTCAACCTCTGGATTGTAGCAGACAATCTGAGGAAAGGAGCAGCAACAAACGCTGTACAAATCGCAGAATACCTTGTAGCAAACAACTTAGTATAAACTAACAAAATAAAAAAGAGTCTCAAAATTGAGATTCTTTTTTTTATCAAACTCTTCATATGACTACCCAGAAAAATACCCACAAAGAGAAAATAGGATTTCAAAAACTTATTGCCGTGTTTGGAATCATCCTTTTTATCGGAAAGATTATTGCCTGGAAACTTACCAATTCCGACGCTGTATTTTCCGATGCCATGGAAAGTATCGTCAATGTCATCAGTGCATTCATGGGATTGTATTCTCTCCATCTTGCGGCCAAACCTAAAGATGACGACCACCCGTATGGCCACGGAAAAGTAGAATTCGTGACTTCCGGTATTGAAGGAGCTTTGATTGCCATAGCCGGCGTTATGATCATCTATGAAGGAATTCACAGTCTTATTGTAGGAAAAACACTGAGTAAAATTGATCTGGGAATATGGATTATCGCAGCCACAGCCATTATCAACTATCTTCTGGGATATATTTCCATAAAAAAAGGAGAAAGAGAAAACTCTCTGGTTCTCATTTCATCCGGTAAACACCTACAGTCTGATACGATTACGACCCTTGGAGTGGTTGCCAGTTTAATCATTGTTTATTTCACTAAAATTTATTGGCTAGACTCTGTGGTAGCACTTACTTTCGGACTTTATATCATATTTGTAGGCTACAAAATCGTCCGAAAATCTTTAAGTGGCATAATGGATGAACAGGATCCTGAAATATTAAATCAGGTCATTAGAATTCTTGAAGAAAATAGACACGTAGAATGGATTGATGTACACAATATGAAAATTCAGCAGTTTGGTTCTTCTTTGCATATTGATGCTCATATTACACTTCCTTGGTATTATGATCTTCGGGATGCCCATGGCGAAATGGAAAAAGTAATAATTCTTCTTGCGAAAAACATTAAACGAACTATTGAGTTTAATTTCCATATGGACGACTGTAAACCCATATCATGTTCAATCTGCCAAATCAAAGAATGCCCTGTCCGGGAAAAAGAATTTGTAAAACGCATAGAATGGACTCCGGAAAATGTAACCAGTGTAGATAAACACACTGTAGAATAGCTTATAGAAACAATAATCTTCCTAATTTCCTACACTTTCTTTACCAATCATCTGCTTTCTATAATAGAACATCGGAACAATCAAAAGGATAATCAAAGGCTGGATAACAAATCTTCTCATATAAAAAGAAAAAAGATAACCTATCTCGAATTTGTCTGAAATGCAATATAGATAAATTGGCAGAGAGATTATAAATACAATCGTAATCATCACAGCTCCCTGCAATGTCCATTGTTTATTTCGAAATAACCCATGAATAATCATGCAGGAAAACAGAAGATTCAAAAGAAACCTAAACAGATGCCCTCCAATCAGTTTTCCCCATTCAAATGCAGGGAATTCAATATTTTTATTTGCTTCATGAAAGTAGTTAAGGAAAGGATCATAGAAAAGAGTATCCTCCAGAACTCTCACTCCTATCAATCCACAGATTCCTATTATAATCAGAAGCCAATTAAGAATTTTCATGTTTTAAAGCAAAAAATTTAATCCAAACCAGCCAAAGTAGCACAACAGTTCCATAAATAACAGCCGGGAAAATGAAATCGTGAAATATCTTTCCATACTCTTTATAATCAGCCATCACGATATTCAGTCCAACAATTCTCAAAAGGTTCATCACATACAATAAAACCAATCCTACTCCCACAAAAACAAAAGTTTTTGATCCCTTGTAAAATGCGAAAACAAAAGACACAAACAGGATAATGACAGAAATAGCATTGCAGCCTTCCACCATTCTGGTTTCATATCTTTCTTTGACATAAAACCAAACCTGTTCATTCCTTACATCATCATAAAGCTGCGTAGGATATCCTATTACATTCTGTATAGACGTTACCTGATTAGCAATGATCCTTGAGAAAGGATCCAAACCGGAATCTTTACCGCTATTCAAATAAAGCTGGTAGGCAAAAAGCAGCACCAGATAAACAATAATAAAACGCAATAAAATACCTAAAACAGGTTTAAAGTCTTTCAACATAATGCAAAGATAAAAATTAGCATGTAATATCCTGAATTTGAATAAAGAAAGTTAAAAATCAAAAACCAAAACCGATAATTATCTAGATAAAACGCAATAATTTTCTCAAAAACATTTAATAAAATCAATATTTTACAGCCTGATAGCAATCCTCTTTTTTCATTATATATCAGTTCTTTAAACGATTATTTCCAACTCATGTTAATTTAGTATATTTGTTTCCATATTATGACTTCTGAAAACGCAAAACGATTTTTTGAAAACCATTTGGGTAAAAAATCTTCCGAATTCGTCACATTAGCTCAAAGCGGCTCTGCTAGGGTCAATTTTCTGGCCGCAGCCGGTTCTGAAAGATACATCATCACCTACAATGAGAATATTCCGGAAAATGAAAGTTTCCTTTATTATTCTGAAATATTTTCAAGTCTGAACCTTAATACGCCTTCCATTCTTGCTGTTACTGATGACAGAAAGATGTACATTCAGGAGTTTTTGGGCCAACAAACACTTTCCGAGGTAATTACAAAGGAACAATTATCTCCAACTGTAAGAGCTTTGGTACAACAGACCTTAGAAAGGCTTTTCCAACTGCAGATACAAACACAGGGGAAAATTGATTTTTCAAGAACCTTTGAATATGAAAGTTATGATGAACTTCCCGTGATTCATGATCTTTATTATTTTAAAAATTTCGTGGCTGATGTTCTGGAACTTGAATACCACAAATCAACACTCCTGAAAGAGTTCAAAAAGATTGCAGCACTCGTTGAAAATCTTGAACCTAAAGGAATTATGATCCGTGATTTTCAGGCAAGAAATATTATGGTGAATGAAAAAAATGAAGTTTCTTTCATTGATTATCAATCCGCCATGAAGGGACCATTACTATACGATGTCATCTCTTTTCTTTTTCAAGCTAAAGCCAATTTCCCGAAAGATTTCAAACAGGAAATGCTGGAATTCTATATTCAGCAGTTCGAAGATTCTGAAACAAGAATTCAACTGAAAAATGCAGTGATGCCCATTCAGATGATGAGATTTTTACAGGTTTTAGGAGCTTATGGATTCCGAGGATTGATTCAAAGAAAGCAACATTTCATCGCCAGTCTTGAAAAAGGAATCCAGAATATCACCCAATTTGCTGATACATGGGAACTGATGGATCATTATCCGGAACTGAAGAAAGTAATTCAGCAGCTGACATCAGAAAAGGCAAAGCAAAAAATTGAGGAAATTATAAATAAGTAAGTCTTCGGCTCCGCTCAGACTGACAGATCGAAATATCTGAGCCAATACGAAGCAATTTTAAGATAGCTAAATAAGCCTTAATGGTTTAAAAATTATATAGAAAATATGCTAAACATCGAGATACACAGTTTTTCTTACAAAAAAGGAGGAATTCCTAAAGACAATTCAGGAAATGGCGGAGGTTTCGCGTTTGACTGTCGTGGAATTTTAAATCCAGGAAGAATCGAAGAATATAAAATCCAGACCGGAAATGACATTGGAGTTCAGGAATATCTGGAAACAAAAACGGAAATGCCAAAGTTTTTAGAACTGATAAAATCTCTTGTTTCCATTAATATTGACGACTACCTTGCAAGAGGCTTTGAGCATCTGCAAATTAATTTCGGATGTACTGGCGGGCAGCACAGATCCGTATATTCCGCTATCAAAATTGCAGAATTTATCAAAGAAAAATATCCTGAAGGAACAGAGGTAACTCTTCATCACGATGAACAACCACAACTGAACATTAGTAATCAGTAATGAGCAATAAGTAATTTTCTAATTATACTTATATTACTCATTACCAATCACTCATTACTTATAATATTATGAAAGCTCTAATTTTCGCAGCAGGAAAAGGAACCAGGCTTAAACCGTTTACAGACCACCATCCAAAAGCGTTGGCCAAAGTAAACGAAGTTCCGCTTCTGGAAAGAAATATCAAATACCTGAAAAGTTTCGGAATAAATGATTTTGTCATCAACATTCATCATTTTGGAGATCAGATTGTTCATTTTTTAAATAAAAATAATAATTTCGGATGCAAGATTGAAATCTCTGATGAGACCAATGAACTCCTTGAAACAGGTGGCGGCTTGATTTTTGCAAGAAAATTTCTTGATCATGGAGAAGATTTTTTAATCATGAATGCTGATATTCTTACAGACCTGAACATCAATGCATTGGTAGAATACCACAAAAAGATAAAAGATTTTGCTACTTTAGCGGTTTCGGACAGAGAGAGTTCGAGAAAACTCCTTTTCAATGATGATTTGGTTTTGAGAGGCTGGCTGAATGTTCAAACAGGTGAACAAAGGCTGGCAGAATTCAATAAAGGCTTTAAAGCTCTAGCTTTCAGCGGAATTCACTGCATCAATCCTGTCATCTTTGAAAAAATAAAAAGAACAGGCAAATTTTCTGTTATGGAAGAATATCTGGATCTGATGCAGACCGAGCACATACATGGTTTTGTACATGACAGTATTCTTATTGATGTTGGAAGACCTTCGTCCATAATAGAAGCCGAAAAACATTTTAAATAAATTTTGCAATGGAAATTGATGGAACGAGGGATGAAAGTTTAGTAAATCCGGAACTTGACATTAACGAAACAAAACTACACAACAGTTTCAGACAAAAAACCTGGGACGAGACAATTGCTAAAGACAGCTGGATGGTCTTCAAGGTCATGGCTGAATTTGTAGACGGATATGAAAAACTGGCTAAAATCGGCCCGTGTGTTTCTATATTTGGTTCTGCCCGACTGAAACCGGAGAACAAATATTATGAAATGGCGGTAGATATTGCTGAAAAAATCACCAAACTAGGCTTCGGAATTATCACCGGAGGCGGTCCTGGGGTTATGGAAGCAGGAAATAAAGGTGCTTTTAATGCAAAGGGAAAATCTATCGGACTTAATATTGATCTTCCTTTTGAACAGCATTTTAATCCTTATATCAACAAATCTTACTCCATGAATTTTGATTACTTTTTCGTAAGAAAAGTAATGTTTGTAAAATATTCTCAGGGATTCGTAGTAATGCCGGGAGGTTTTGGTACTTTGGATGAGCTTACTGAGGCGATGACCCTGATTCAAACCAACAAAATTGGAAAATTCCCAATTGTTTTGGTAGGAAGTGAATTTTGGGGAGGATTATTGGATTGGTTCAAGGCCACTCTGTTAAAAGAAGGCATGATTGCTGAAGATGATCTCGATCTTTATCGTGTGGTAGATACTGCTGATGAGGCTGTAGCACACATTAAGGCTTTTTATGATAAATATTCTGTGAATGTAAATTTCTAATTGGCATATTATTTGTGACTTAAAACTAGCAAGCATGATTGTAAATCTATTAATTAAGATGAAAAAACTTTTATATATATCAGGAATTTTAACATTTTTTGTGTTAATGAGTTTTATGTATGTAGACTTTTTCTCTTCAATGACCAAAGTGGACTATATTGATGGAAGCAAGACATTGAAGTTTACCACAAAAATGAATACAAGCCATATCTCTGACGCTATTAAAATCAACCCTAGTACGGCAGGATTTGAAGCAGAGGTAAAGAAATATGTGAACAATAATTTTGATGTATTTGTCAATGGCACTCCTAAAACGATTACCTTCACAGGAAGTCAGGTCAGCGGAGAAACTGTATGGGTGTATTTTGAAACCGGAGGCGTTTCGGATATCAGCACCTTAAAGATTAAAAATACGATCCTTTTAAGCGCTTTTCCTAAGCAGATCAATCTGGTGAATATTGCCTACAAAGGCAGCCAGAAAACAATGAACTTCCAAAGAGGAAAAGAAGTAAACGAGGTTTCTTTTTAAACGTGAATTAGATTTAACCATTATAAATGGGTACCCTGAAAAGTTGAACTTTTCAGGGTATTTTTTTGGGAATAAAAAAAATCACTTCAGAGAGATTAATTAAGTACAAATACGTAATCTCAAATTTCAGCATTTTCACTCTAATATTTTCATTTTCAGGAATGTACATTTGTATAGTAATTACAAACAGGTGAAGCCGCATCACTTTAATCACGGGGCGGAATCTGAAAAGCCCAATGAGTAAGAAAACACCAAACAAAACTAAATATCATGGAAGATATAGAACTTAAATCGTCCAGTCAGGCAATAGATGTCCTGATCGTAATTGACACGGATTATGTACGGGAAAAATATAAAAATCCAAGTACAGATCCTAATAAACCTGTAGGAATTGACCACAACAGCCAGCATATGATTGTTTCAAATGCCAATGCTATTTCAGGACAAGGTTCTGCTGACCTCAACTTCAGTGCAAGAGCCGGAGATGTAGTTTCATTCAGAGGAACTTCAATTTATCAGAATTCGGATGACGCGGTTATTATTTATAATATTAAATACTGGTCCGGAGATCAGGTTTTTAATAATTTCGTATACAATTCTGTTAGAAGAAAACAAGCTGCTGTACCGGATGTAAACTCTTTAAACGGTCTCCCTGCAACCTCTGCAGATATCAGCTTTGCCAGTATCGATTCAAAAGTAAGATCTACTGGGACAGAGAACTTTTATGTACAGTTTGGGCTTTATATTTTAGATCCTAAGGATAGTAATAAACAAATCCTTTACGGATACTTTTACTGGGATCCAACAATTACAGTTAAATAAAAGAAAATAAAAAACCACTGCTGATGCGGTGGTTTTTGTTTTTTATGTGCTTCCAAATCCTGTATTCCATAAAAGTGTTGCAAGATCAAGCTCACTTATATTAAAATCATCTTGATGGTCTCTAAAACCAGGCTTGTTTTTCAGTTCCTCAATAGCATTTTCTGCTTTTTCTAAAGATGAAAATACTCCAATATATCTTTCATCATCCAGAAACTTGTGTATTGTATAATAATGGCTTACGCTGAAAAAAGTATTTAAGCCTAGCCCTTTCATTGAAATACAATTTTCATCTATGTCATCACCTTTTTCAATGTAATCACGGCCAATCTCTCCTATCACCTCTTCAAATCCTTCATTCCAGTGTACTTTATCTAAAATATAATGATCTGTAACAAAACATTCCGGATAATCTCTGAATCCGGGTAGAATAACTGCTTTAGATTTTAACTCCTCCAAGTCTTCAATACTATTGGAAAAACCGAGAAATTTAGTATCAGTATGGGATTCATCAGTATAAGTATGATTCAATGCGTAGATAAAATATTCCATCTTAATTTTTTAATACTATTTATTTTCAGGAATAAAAGTATAAATTCTCTGCTGACTAAGCTTTATCCTAACTATCAAAAATAAAATCCGGCAGCTTTTCAAGCTGCCGGATTTTTATAAAGTGTATTAGAACTATATTTTATCCTAATGTACTACTCAATTTTGATGTTATCAATCTGAACATCATAAACTCCACCAGTTCCGGTTTTGATAGCGAACATATCTTTTCCAGCTGTTGTGTTAATGTCAGCAATACCTGTAAGAGTAAGCTCAACTAATCTCCACTGTCCGTTTGTGTTGATGGATCCTGTGTAAGAGTTAGCACTTTCTACACCTAAAGTAGCACCTGTAGAGAATGTTCCTAGGTTAAATACATAGAAACCTCCACCTGCTTTATATACGTTGAAAGAAAGTGTTTTTCCTGTTGCAGTACCTTTTATGTACATAGTGATTCTTTTCGGTACAGCCGGGATTCCTGTAGTAGCGATAGATGTAAATACATAATCGTTAGCTGTAGGTGTTCCTTTAATCTGAAGTGAATTTGTACCATTGTATCCTAATCCAACCCCTTGTGTAGCATAAGGCTTAAGTCCGAAGCTGTTTACACTTGTTAAGAAAGTTGCCCAGTTTTCGAAATCAGATCCTGCAAAAAGGTTTACAGCAGAAGCAGAAGGAGCTTCCGGCTCACCTGGGTTGAATCTGTCATTCGGGAAGTTGATATCATCAAGAGTTCTGATATAAGCCTGCTCTGTATAAGTTGTAGTGTTGCTTGTACCTGTGTAACGGCTTAAAAGAAGAACGATATCACCACTTTTTGCATATTTAGGAGAAATCGGAGACTTCGCAAAAGTCGCATAGTTACTGAAACGAAGGTCTAATCTTCCTGCCTTTTTATCTGTAATATAACGGTCACCTGTAGCTGACTCATCAGCAAAAGTTTTTGTTAATTCCGGGTCTTCAAACTGAACGTTTTTAATTTTTACAAGCTGGTTGATGTGAGCACCATTTTTCAATGCATCTGAGATAGAAGCGAACTCTAGCGGCTTCATTGCAGCTACAACTGGCTTTTGTCCGTCACACACTCTTGCAACATAATTTGAAACTTTGTTTGGATTAATTCTACCGATTGGATAGTTAGGATCATAAGAACCTACTTTAATGTTTCCATTCACACCTTGAACGATCAATCCTTTAAGGTTGATTCTAACTAAAGCTCCAGTTGGGAAATCAAGATATTGGTTACCACCATCGATATCAATTTCGATACCTTGAGTTGGGTTTTCAGGTTTATCTTGAAGGAACATCATTTTATAAATATTTCCAGACTCATCGCTTGAAGAAACATAAGCTTCAACAATATAATCTTCTTTAATGATATCAGCTTCAGCAGGTTTTACTTTTGCAATCGTTGCAAGCTCTGATAACTGGTGGTTAGCGGCTGCAAATTTGTTGGTACATTTGATTTCCGGCACGTCATAATCATCAGTTTTTACACAAGACGAGAATGCCAGCATTGAAATGGCACTAAAGATCGCCGCTTTAAAATATATATTTTTCATTGTTTTCGATTTTTAATTTAATTTTTTTAGAATCTGAATTGAAGGTTCACAAAATAAGATCTACCCTGGTTATACCAATATTTAGGAGCGAATACCATGTTTCCGCTGTCGTAATCATTAGCATAGTCAGTATAGTTAACGTTTCTCGTCTGCTCAAATCCTCCTGTAATAAAGTTTCTGTTATTAAGGATGTTATTTACCGATGCAGACACCAATACATAATACTTACCAATCATCCAGGACTTACCTGCATTTACATTAAAGAAGAATGCTGAAGGTAGTTTTGTAGGCGTAAGAACTCTTGCCAGCTCTTCCTCATTTACGTTGTCATAAGGTACTCCCGGTGTATTAGGGTTGGTATAGAATCTTGCTGTTCTGGTTACCGGAGACGGATCTAAGAACGAATGTCCGAAATAGTTCCATGTTGCTCCCAACCACCAGTATTTAGGGCTGCTGTAACGAAGACCTAAAGTATATGCCTCCTGAGGAGTTCCCCCTTGTCTGTAGTTTTTAAGAGTAGCTTCACCCATGTTCGTATAAGATCTTGATACTATATTTCCACTTCCGTCAAGCTCTCTGAATGTTCCCACAGCATCAGATGCAAAATAAACTGTAGGATTGTTTGTATAGGTATACTGTCCTAAGCTTAATAATCCACTCGCTGTCAAAGTAGGAGTAACTTTCAATTGTGCACCAAGCTCAATACCCATGTTTCTCTTATTAGCTCCAGCCAATACCTGTGTAATGAAAGCACCATCCTGAATAGGAGCCTGATCTCCGCTTTCAGTAAGCGTTGTCAATTTAACTCCCTGTGCAAAATATCTTTGTACACTTGTTTCGTTCTGAGTATTAACAAGGTAACCTGTCAATCTAAGTTTTAAGATCGGGGTAGAGATTACGTAACTCAAGTCGTTTGCATCAACAACAACGTTCTTGATACCCGGAGTCGTAACACCACTTACTCTTGTATTAAAATAAATATCATTTAAGAAAGGAGACTGCGAAAAGTAAGCTCCGTTATAAACTAAGAAATTTCTACCGTTGATTTTGTACGTAACCTGACCTTTAATCCCTGCATTCCAGAAGTTCTGGTCTGCACCTTTTCCGTAAGAAGACTCATACAGATAGTGTTGGAACAATCCCTCTCTGCTGTTTGTTGTATACCCGAAAAGTCCGGAAATGAAAACATCAAATTTCCCTGTTGCAAATTTGAAAGCAGGGTTAATTTTAAATTCCTGTCTTCTGAAAATATAACTGTACCCTATTTTGTCACCTTCTCTTTTGGCAACATCTCTATCGCTTTCTCTTGTGTTAAATTTACCCCAAACACTTCCTGCAGTGGTATTGGATGCAAACGGATCCATATTCAGGGCGAAATCAGCACCTAAAAGATCGTTTACTTCTCTGTACTGTTCAGATCTGTAGTTTTGGTAAGATACGTTTAAAATGAAACGGGATGTATCATTAAAGTTATAAGTATAGTGAGTAGCTAGATTCCATACTTTATCATCTTTTACATCATCCACAAGATAATAAGCAGCTCTTCTACCACCAAGCGTAGCATTATATTCTACGTTTCTGTTGGCATTGTAAAGATTATCCCAGTTGATCTGCGTATGAGACTGATCATCATTCGTCCACCAGTCTCTGGTAATTCCGATGTTCGCAGCCTGTTCTGGTGCTGGGTTTGTATAGTTTAACCAATAGCTTGGTAAATTACGGTAATAGGTTGGAGATGGGTTATTGGCTCTGTACCAATCTAACCTTGAACTGTATTCTTTACCGAACTGGTAAGAAACAGACGTCCATAATTGAGAGTTTTTATTGATTTTCCAGAAATCCTGTAATTGGATCATCGGCTGGAAACCTCTTTTCACTCTTTCATTTCTTTTATCTCCGTTTTGCCATCCCCAGTAAGAGTTATAATGAACTCCTCTGAAGTCATATACTTCCTGAGTACTTGGACTTGAAGAGCTTCTTGAATATTTGGAACCAATGGCATTCAACGTCATGGTGTGGCTGTCGCTGAATTTCTTCTCAATACCAAGATATCCGCTGTATGCATCGTAGGCAGTACCATCCTGGATCCCTTCCTGTGCCCATCTTCTTGCAATCATTCCTGTAAATGCCCATCCGTTCTTGCTCATTCCGGAAGAGAATCTGTAAGATAATCTGTTGGTATAGTTTCTGTTTGTCAGAGAGTAGGTCAACTGACTTCCTTTTCTGTATTCACTGGCTTTAGTATTCTTATAAAATACTCCGGTAGTTCCTCCGAAAGCATATTCGGAAGGCGCATGGTTAGCAGAAATTTCCGGGTAACGGGTAATTTCATTCAATCCTCCCCATGTACTGAAGTCTACGTCTCCATTATCTGCAGCGGCCATAGAAACCCCATTGATCATATTCTCACCTGTTCTGCTATCAATTCCTCTCGGTCGGAACCAGTATGGCCCTAAATCGAAACTTGCAATTCTGTTGAATACATCCTGAGAAGACTGCAGCAATCCTACTGTTGCAGTTTGCTGTGCTCCACCGCTGTCACTTTCTCCTGAATCCTCTACAATAGCCAAACCCTGATCTGCACCATTCAATGCAGAATAAAGAGTAATTACTCCAAGATCTTTTCTTTTCTCATCACTAGTTACGTCAAATTCAAAAATTTTCGTTTCGAAATTTGGTTTTGTAACCATAATCTGATAATGTCCGGGCATCAAGTCAGTAAATTGGAAATAACCGATCTTGTCTGCCTTTGCATCATTTCCTGCTCCTTTTAAATCTACACTTGCTTGCTCCACAGGCTTGCCATCCGCATCCTTAAGATACGCATACACTGTTGTCTGCGCATAATAATACGACGCAGGCAGCAAAGTAAATAAAGAGATCAATGATAGTTTTTTAATCATGAGTATATTAATTTTTTAATACTTTTCTTATTAATTCTCAACAGTTTAAAAGTTGGGGGCACAAATTTAGTTAAATTTTATAATTCACAACTTTTTTAACGTAAATTTTTCTTAACATTGCAAACTTTTAAGAATCATTATATAAATGATGATAAGATTGTTGCTTTTAAATTTACAAATATTTAAAATACAGTGAATTAAAAAAAAGTAAATTTGCAAATTAAATAGTATTAATAATAACTCTAAATAAATGAAGAGATTTTTAAGTCTGTTTGCCATCCTTATTTCAATCATGGCATTCTCACAACAAGGAAAACTGAGAAAAGTAGCTACCGTAGGTTTTTTAAACGTTGAAAACCTTTGGGACACTATTCGATCAGCAGATTATATCGACGGAACCAAAGACATTAAGAATCCTGCTTTCCACAGAAGTATTCCTATAGATTCTATCAAAATTCTGGAATCTGAAAAATATGATGGGCCGTGGAGTGACAGTGCTTTAAAAGGGAAAAAAGTAGTAAGAGAACAAAGTGGCTCTGATGAATTTACGCCTAAAAGTGCAAAGAACTATGGGTCAAAAATTTATAAAGCAAAACTGGCTAACGAAGCGAAGGTAATTTCTGAAATGGGAGCACAATATACCAAAACAGCTCCTGCAGTAGTTGGATTAATTGAGGTTGAAAACAGACAGGTAATCCAGGATCTTGTGAATGAACCTGCTTTAAAAAAATATGATTACGGAATCATTCATTACAATTCTTATGACTATAGAGGAATTGATGTTGCATTAATCTATCAGAAAAGAAGATTCACCCCAACTAATTCATTAAAAAAAGAACTGGTCATTTATGGTGACAACGGAAGAAGAGAATATACCAGAGATATCCTTGTGGTAACAGGTTTTTTAGATAATGAGAAAGTAGCATTTTTCATGAACCACTGGCCTTCAAGAAGAGGTGGTGAAGCTATTTCTTTACCTAAAAGAAATGCTGCCGCTGCTTTGTTAAAACAACAGATGGACAGTGTAAGAGCTGCGGATCCAACAACTAAGCTTTTTGCAATGGGAGATTTTAATGATGATCCTGTAAGTCCAAGTTTAAAAAATCATTTGAAAGCTCAGGCAAGCCCTAAAGATTTAAGTGAAGAAACACCTTATCTTAACCTGATGTATCCTTTATATAAGAAAGGAGTCGCTTCTCTTGCGTATCAGGATGCACCCAACCTGTTTGACCAGATTATTGTTTCTAAAAACGTTATTTCAGATCAGGTAACTAAAGAATATTCTGTGTACAAAGCAGAAATCTTTGCTCCGGCTTATTTAGTCAATAAAGAAGGAAATTACAAGGGATATCCTTTCAGATCCTGGAATGGTGACCAGTTTACAGGAGGCTACAGTGACCACTTTCCGGCATTTGTAGTTCTCCAGAAAGAACCATAAAAAAGTTAGGCACTCTTATTGGAGTGCTTTTTTTATGTAAATACCTTTATCATGAAAAATAGTATTTTATTAGTAATGATTGCATTGGTACCTTTCAGTTGTTTTTCTCAGGAAACACCAAAGAAAGATAAAGAGCAGCATGAAATGAAGCCTTCTAAAAATGAAGAAGGAGAATGGGATCTTACGGTTATTGACACCCAGTTTGATTATTTTCTGAGTGCTGTAGCCAAACCCATCAGCCAGTATACAGAATCTTATCTGAAAACAAAAAACACATTTTTGGTCAACGAATGGAACAGTTATTATAATTCCGGGAGATACAGAAATGTTATAGAATCTGGAATAGATTACGATCCTAAGGAAAACTACGGGATCAAGTTTGAATATAAATTATACCAGGTCTTCGTGTATGTGAACTGGAAATATAAATTAAGAATGAACGGATTATCCGGAAGCGATGCAATAAGATAGTTTCACCATTACATCTAATAAAAAAGGTTCAGAGTAATTCTGAACCTTTTCATTTTTATAATAGCTGAAAATTATTTATTGAATAATTCTTCTACTTTATCCCAGTTTACTACATCGAAGAATGCAGAAACATAGTCAGGTCTTCTGTTTTGATAGTTTAAATAATAAGCGTGCTCCCAAACGTCTAATCCTAAAACCGGAGTTCCTTTAACGTCTGCTACAGGCATTAATGGGTTATCCTGGTTTGGTGTAGAAGATACAGATACAGAACCGTCAGCATTTTTTACCAACCAAGCCCATCCTGAACCGAATCTTGTTTTAGCAGCATCAGAAAAATCATTTTTGAATTTCTCAAGACCACCGTAGTTTTCGATGGCAGCTTTTACATTTCCTACAGGCTCTTTGCTTCCTCCTGGCGTTAAAATTTCCCAGAATAAAGAGTGGTTGAAGTGTCCTCCTCCATTATTTCTTACAGCTGGCTTGTCAGTACCTGTCTGGCAGATTTCTTCGATTGTTTTTCCTGCTAGCTCAGTTCCTTCAATTGCTTTATTTAAATTGTCAATATATGCCTGGTGGTGTTTTGTATGGTGGATTTCCATAGTTTTTGCATCAATAGTCGGCTCTAATGCATCATATGCATATCCTAGTTTTGGTAATTCAAATGACATAATCTTTATTTTTAATGTTATAACCCAAAAATAGCCAATATTTAAGGTATTATCAAGGATTGTAGATTACTTTAATAAATCTTTAACATTGATACATTGATTTAGAATGAATTAAATTTTGGGAGTAAGGAAGTTTGAAGGGGGAAGATGGATATTTAAAAGGCTTTTTTTAATTTAAATATTAGACTTGCGGCTTCTAATCTTTGGATTAAGTCCTAAAAAAGCACGAATCAAAATGATCCGTGCTTTCTATTTAACAATATTAAATTAAATTTATTTATTTATTCATAGACATCAGGAATTCTTCATTATTCAGAGTTCCTTTGATGTTTTTATTAACAAATTCCATTGCTTCTACGGGATTCATTTCAGAAAGATATTTTCTGAAGATCCACATTCTCTGAGAAGTCACTTCATCCAGAAGCAGATCATCTCTACGTGTACTGGAAGAAATAAGATCAATAGCAGGATAGATTCTTCTGTTAGCAATTTTTCTGTCTAACTGAAGTTCCATGTTACCTGTACCTTTGAATTCTTCAAAGATTACTTCATCCATTTTAGATCCTGTATCAATCAATGCTGTTGCAATAATAGTAAGAGATCCTCCTCCTTCAATTTTTCTTGCAGCTCCAAAGAATCTTTTTGGCTTGTGAAGAGCATTAGCATCTACCCCACCGGAAAGTACTTTACCAGATGCAGGCGTTACCGTGTTATACGCTCTTGCCAATCTTGTAATGGAATCCAGTAAGATCACTACATCATGTCCGCATTCTACCATTCTTTGTGCTTTTGCAAGAACAAGGTTGGCTACTTTCACGTGTTTTTCTGCTGCTTCATCAAATGTAGAAGCAATTACTTCTGCATTTACGCTTCTTTCCATGTCAGTAACCTCTTCCGGACGTTCATCAATCAAAAGAACCATCATATACACTTCCGGGTGGTTGGCTGCAATAGAGTTTGCAATATCTTTTAGCAACATCGTCTTACCTGTTTTAGGTTGTGCAACGATCATTGCTCTCTGACCTTTTCCAATAGGGGCAAATAGATCTACAATTCTGGTAGAAATCGTAGAATTGCTTCCTGCCAAATTGAATTTTTCTTCCGGGAAAAGCGGAGTAAGATACTCAAAAGCAACACGGTCTTTGATGAATGCAAGATCACGTCCGTTAACTTCTGTTGGTTTTAATAATGAAAAGTATTTCTCTCCTTCTTTCGGAAGTCTTACAATTCCTTTCACGGTATCTCCGGTTTTCAACCCATAATTCCTGATCTGTGCTGTAGATACATACACATCATCCGGAGAAGAGATATAGCTGAAGTCTGAGGAACGTAAAAATCCGTAGTTATCAGGTAAAATTTCCAAAACACCTTCAATGCTTACCAATCCATCGAAATTGAATTCTTTTTTATGGTCGTGCTGCTCTTCTGCCTTTTCAGAATGTCTGTTTTGATTCTGATTTTGGTTTTGATGCTGCTGGTGTTGGTTTTGGTTTTTATGTTGGTTTCCACTGTTCTGTGGATGGTTGTGTCCTTTTTGAGGTCTGTTAGCCTGTTGTTGTTGAGGATTGTTAGGCTTTTCATCAGCCTGAGCAGGCTCTTGAGATTCTGTGTTTTTTGGAGTTTCTGGTCTTTCCTGAGATACTTCTGTATTAGCTGTATTGGTAGAAACTCTTTTTCTTTTCTTTTTAGCTTGAGCACTTGCTGCTGATTCTTCAGTTGCTGCGGCTACTTCAGCTTTGGGTTCTTCCGGTTTTATTTCTTCAGAAGCGGGTACCTTTTCTTCTACTTTCTCTTCTGCTTTAGGTTCTTCTGCCGGAGCTTTTGTATTTGTGTTTGTTTTTGGCTTGGCTGCTGGTTTTTTAGGAGCAGCTTTTCTTGCCGGGGCTTTAGCAGGTTTTTCTGCTGGAGCCTCTTCAGTGGTTACACTGGTAGTTTCTGTGGCGTTGAAATAATCTTTTGCAACTTTAGGGTTAGAAGCCTGAAAGTCAAGAATAGCAAAGATCTTGTCATTTTCATTGCTGGTTCTTGCAACTTTAACGCCCAAATCTTTTAAGATTTTAGTCAGTTCCGTTACGGATTTTGACCTTAACGTTTCTATGTTAAACATATTTATGTAAAAATGTAATTAATTGTGAGTAAGAAAAGTAAGTCCGGCGACTTTGGTTTTCAAGTACATTGTATAGTGCAAATCTACACTTATTTTTGAATTGTGCAAAATTTATGTTATTTTTGCCAAGAATTTAATATTCAATGCTACAGAGAATACAAACTATTTGGACATTATTAGCAGTTTTAGCTGCTGTTTTCCTTTTTATAACGGGACAGGATGTTGTCATTTCAGACAGTATTCCTTTACTTAATATGGGATGTATAATCCTTGTTATTATTGGAGCATTAAGTATTTTTAGTTTCAAAAACAGAAAAAGACAAATTTTGCTGAATACCATCAGCATCATTATAAACGTTTTGTTGATTGGTGTATTGGCGTACTGGTTACTCAACTTATCCGGAGGAATTCATTTTCCTGAGAAGGGTATTGAGCCAATTTTCCCATTAATTGCGGTGATATGTCTGCTTATAGCAAATGTTTACATCCGTAAAGATGAGAGGCTCGTAAAATCTGTAGACAGACTTCGATAACCTTACAACGATTTTTTGAGTGAGAACAGCTTCTTTTTAGGAGCTGTTTTTTATTTTTCATCTACTCCTATTTTATACTTCTACTCTGTCAGATCAATTAATTTATGTACATTCATGCAACATTTTAACTGAAACCACGACAGATCATATAACTTTCAATTAAAGACAATGAAAAAGCTAACTTATTTTACTTTATCACTTTTCTCCATATTTACCTTTGCACAGGAAGTTTCCAAAGAAAGGGTAAAAACAGTCCTTTCTACACTGGCCTCAGATGAAATGAAAGGCCGTGAAATCGGAACTCAGGAAAATGAAAATGCCGCCAATTATATTGCTAAACTTTTCAAAGAAAACAATCTGGAATACTGTACAGGAAAATCCTATTTAGTACCATTTGACTATAATGGAAAAACAGTATACAATGTCTGCGGTGTCAAAAAAGGAAAAACAGATCAGTATTTGGGATTCTCAGGACATTTTGATCATATCGGAACCAGTGATAAAACAGGAGACAATATTTACAACGGAGCAGATGATGATGCCAGCGGAATTACAACTCTGGTAGGCATCGCCGATTATTTTAAAAACAAAAAACCGGAATTCTCCATGGTCTTCATGGCATTTAATGGTGAAGAAAAAGGAATGCTGGGTTCAAGAGCTATTTCAACAGATAAAAACTTAGATCCTATTTATAATAAGATGACCGCACTTTTCAATTTTGAAATGGTCGCAACAGAATCTCAATGGGGGAAAAATGCATTATATATGACGGGAGACGGATTCTCAGATCTTGATGAACTTTTTAATCAAAATGCAGTGAACGGATTAAAAATAAATGCAGATCCTTATGCAAGGCAACAATTATTTTACCGTTCAGACAATGTAAGCTTTGTAAAAAAGAAAATCATTGCTCACTCATTCTCTACCGTTGATATGACAAAAGCTTCTCATTATCACCACGAAAATGACGATATCAACATTGTAAATTTCGATAATATGACACAGATCATCAATAACTTTGGAAAAACACTGGACAAACTGAGTCCTAAAAATTTTGCACCAAAATATAATGACCAGGTCAAATTTTAAATAAAACCATCATATAAAAACCGCTATTTCAGCGGTTTTTTTCATTAATTCATCTTCTTTTTTTATCTTTTATTCTTAAGTCATTTTCAGGCTTATTGATTCAAAAAACAAAGTCTAATTGCCCTGAGTTGTAACAAAAAGACATTTTTTGGAACTTATCCATTAAAGTAAAACAGGATTAAGAACGTCTTATCTTTTAATTTTACGTAATTTTGTTATCCAATTTTTTCATTGAATGAACCAATATATTAAAATACTAAAGTTCGCAAGACCTCACCAAAAATACATCTACGGAAGTTTGTTTTTCAACCTTATGTACTCTGTATTTCAGATTGCTTCCTTAGGGACTATCCTACCGGTTTTGGGGATGCTTTTCGGAACCATTGAGGCCAAAAAATACAGCCATCCACCTGTGTATTCGGGAGAGATTTTAGATTTCTTCTCTTACGCAAAAGAATATGCCAATTATTATGTTCAAACCTTAGTAACTGAGCATGGAGCACTTAACGTTTTGGCCTGGCTTTGTGTGATCACGGCTTTTATGTTTTTACTAAGAAACCTTTTCAGATATTTAGGTTCGTTTTTATTGATTAATTATCGTGTAGGTGTTACTAAAGATCTTCGTGGAGCTATGTACAGAAAGATTCTTTCTTTACCGGTTTCATTTTTTACAGAAAGCAGAAAGGGAGATCTGATGTCCCGTATGTCAAATGACGTAGGTGAAGTTGAAGGTAATATTTTGGGAAGCTTAGTTGAATTGATCAACGCACCTTTCATGCTGATCAGTACATTGGTAACGCTTTTCTTTTTAAGTACAGAAATGACACTTTTCTCGCTTTTAGTATTGCCTGTAATGGGAACAATGATTGCTTTAATTGGAAAGAGTCTGAAAAAAGATTCTCACCAGGCTCAAAATGAGATGGGAAATATTTTCTCAATCGTAGATGAAACATTAAAGTCTACAAAGGTGATTAAGATTTTCAGTGCAGAAAAAATAATGGACAACCGTTTTATGCAGTCTATGCAGAAATGGATTAACAGCTCAATAAGCTTAGGAAGAAAAAAAGAATTAGCCTCTCCGATGAGCGAATTTTTAGGTTCGGTTACATTCTTAATTATTGCCTGGTATGGAGGTAAACAAATTATTGTAGAACAAAGTATTTCGCCTGCTGATTTCCTGGTTTTCCTGGGTATTTTCTTCCAGATTTTACCTCCTGTGAAAACTTTATCCCAATCTATTTCGAATGTACAGAAAGGAGAAGCTTCTCTTGAAAGGGTTTTAGCCATTCTTGATGCTGATGTGAAAATAGACGAAATACCAAATCCTGTTTCTATCTCCACATTAAATAGTTCCATCGAATTTAATAATATTGGTTTTTACTATGATAAAGACCACACGATTCTTAAAAACTTCTCACTTTCTATTCCAAAAGGGAAAACTGTTGCTCTTGTTGGACAAAGTGGAAGCGGTAAAACAACCATTGCTAACCTTTTAGCAAGATTTTATGATGTTTCGGAAGGAGAAATTCTGATTGACGGAACAGATATCAAACATTTAAAACTACAGGAATACCGTAAGCTATTAGGAATGGTAACACAGGAATCTGTATTATTTAATGATTCCGTTTACAATAATATTCTGATGGGTAAACCTGATGCTACCAGAGAAGAAGTGATTGCAGCCGCAAAAATTGCCAATGCAGATGCATTTATCACAAAACTTCCTGAAGGATACGAATCCAATATCGGAGATGATGGAGGAAAACTTTCCGGAGGTCAGAAACAAAGGGTTTCTATTGCCAGAGCAGTATTGAAAAATCCACCTATTATGATCCTGGATGAAGCGACGTCTGCATTGGATACAGAATCCGAAAGATTTGTACAGGACGCACTGGAGAAAATGATGGAAAACAGAACTTCTTTAGTCATTGCCCACCGTCTTTCTACTATTCAGAAAGCAGACTGGATTGTGGTAATGGAAAAAGGTGATATTGTAGAACAGGGAACACACCATGACCTGATTGCAAAAAGAGGAACCTATCACAAACTTGTTGAACTTCAAAACTTCGACTAATCTTTTAATTGAATTAAAATGAACCCTATACAAGAGTATTTCTACAGAATCAATGAGCCTGAAAGAAGTACTCTTTTATTTTTACGTGATGCTATTTTAGCGTCAGATCCTGAAAATATTACAGAAACGTTCAGTTTTGGGCTTCCATTTATCAAATACAAAAAGAAAATGCTGTGCTATTTCTATTACAGCAAAAAATACCAGAAACATTATCTTAGTTTTTATCATGGCGACAGACTCGATTATCCGGAATTGATCCAGGATGGCAGAAAGAAGTTTAAAATCCTTCTCATTGATGTAAATGAAGATCTTCCTGTTGAATTGATATTAAACCTGACTCAGGAGGTTAAAAGATATATAAAATAAAAAAAACTCCGGTACGAATTATCATACCGGAGCACTCTTTAAAAACCTTTTATCATTGTGTGTTTATTCCACTGAATTCAGCCTTTTTAATTGCCCACGCAAGAGCGTTGGCATAGAATATTGAGTTATATACATTCATTTCATAAGCTGCAGCTCCATTTCCGTAATTGGGTTTAGCAATTGGTTTATAGTTCGTATCTGCATAGAACGGGCATATCGTATCTGAGGTATTTGGAGAAGTAACCGTTCCACACTGAGAGTTGAATCCACCATCACCTACCCAGATGAAGTTTAATGTATTATGTTTAAATGCCGTTACACGACCTACAGTTCCTGAAGGTGAAGCTGTTGAGATGTTTGTATCACCTGAATACACTGTAATTTCACTGGAAGGTAGACCCGTTGCATACGTTGTGGCGGAAGCATCTTCTCCCCATTGCAATCCTCTGATATCTCCGAAAGGACCGTTCAATATTTCATCATTGGTCATTGGCAGTTTATAGATAGCCCCTGCACTGTTTACACTTCCGGTATTTACTGATCCGTCAAAAACATTTCTGAACAGGTTCTGCATTCCGGCATTACTTTCAGAATAAGCAACGATTACTCCTCCTTTTGCCAAATAATTCTTTAACACCTGTGCTTCTGCTGCATTCATCCCCCATGCATATCCTATGACGATAATATCCACAGGATTAGATCCAGTTGTCCAGGTGGTCAGCTGTGCAGCACTTGGGCTGTCTGTACCATCTATGATCTGATCCCATCCTTCGTATTTTACGATGCTATTGGCCAATGTTCCAAAGTTAGCAGCTGCTTTAGTTACCATACCAGATGGAGAGGTTCCTGACACATTATATCCACAACCGTTTGGTGCTGTTCCGATTGTTAAAAGTTTTTTCTTTGGAACCACCACAATCACATTTACAGAGCATGTTGTGGATACCCCTCCCTGGCTGTCGGAAGTAATCGTAATTGTTTTCACTGCGGTAGATGTAGGAGTTCCTGTTCCCCCTAATGTTATATTCTGATTTCCTGTAGCCGTAAATGTTCCTGATCCACTGAAAGAAATGCCATCCACCGTATTGGTAGTAATGGTATAACTTCCCAATGCCGAAACGTTCACAGGTAAAGTAATTGTATTGGAAGCTGTAAGAGCCGTTCCTACTTTGTAAATACCGTTTACAGTTGCACTTCCACAGCTCATGGTATAGGTTCCCGCAGGACTTAGCACAGCAATAGAAATAGCAGGAGTACAGGTAACAGCAGTCCCGTTGGCTTCTAAGGACACATTATCTATCTGGATATTTACAGGTGTTCCCTGCCCCGGAATCTGTATTGTCTGTGTTCCGGTATTTAGAAACACTCCGGTTCCGTAAAAATTATATCCATTGCTAGTAGTTCCGGATATAGTATAATTTCCCGGTTTTGTAACGTTCACCGCAATATTCAGGTAATTCGAATTGGTAAGTTCTTTACCTTTCACATAACTTCCCATTGCTTTGGAAGTGGAGCAGTCTATCGTAAAAACAGCTTTCCCCATTTGTCCGCAGACACTTTTCCATTCGTTATCCGCAAGACTCCAGTAATTGAAACAATCTTCTGTGGTATTGTAAATTGTTAAACCATCATCTTTGGATTGGTTAATTGTAATGGCATTTCGCTGCGCTTCAGTTAATCTGGGAATCAGTATCCCTTTATTATTATTTCCTGAAACAACATCCAAAACAGAATTGGAATTGGGCGCAGTTGTATTAATCCCTACTGCACCATTATTGGTTTGTGAATAAAATTTCCCAAAAACAAAGAGCATTGCTATTAACAAGACTTTGACTGAGGGCATTGTAAATTTTGTTTCCATCATTGTTTAATTTATAATTGTTTGATCATTAAAATTTCCAGCTAAATCATTTAACTGCCACAAAATTATCAACCACAGACAATTACAAATTAATTCTCTCTACGCAATACTACTCACGCGTAGTAAAACTCACAAAACACCAATACCTTATCACCTTAAAAAAGTACAAATAAAAAGTTGAATTATTTAACAAAACCCAACCATAATTTAAAAAATAAAAACCAAAACAATACAATAATAATTATACTATAACTATTGCCAAAAATAATCCGCCTTTATTAAACAAAAACCAACACTTCTTACACTTTAAAAATGGTCTTCCATTTAGCAATGGTATTTCGGCTTATTTTAAATTGCTTACCCAACTGAAAGTTGTTAAGCCCACACTGTTTTTGATATTTTAAAATTTTCAAAATAGATTCTTCATCATAGGAACGGAGCCTTTGATTATTAAACCCGACTCTATATTCAGGTTCACCAAAAATCAGTTGATTAAATTTCAGAATGTCAAACGCCGAATTCAATGCTTCCAGCTTATGCCTGATTGCGGCTTCTGTTAATTTTTCCGGGAATTTTTCTTCAAGAATGTCAGTATAAATTTGTTTGTAATCAGGGATCATGTTATAGTTTTTTCATCCATTTGTACAGCGTTGTTTTGGGTATTTTATACCTTTCCACCACGTCATTAGCAGTCATTACTCCGGTTTTTATTTTTTCAAGTATAAAATCCTTTACCTCCTGTGTATAGATACTTTTCCTGAAAACCAGGGTATTTTCTTTTTTTCTGAACACATTATCAATTCTGGATTGCGGAGAATACAAAATCAAATGTCCGGTATAAAATCTAAAGAAATCGAATTTTAAAAGCTTGCACCACTTCAGCAGGATCTCCGTGTCCATACTTTTTGCACGATACATTTTTTCCACGTCTTCTTCTGTACTCTCAAAAAATCTACAGATTCTTTCTATTGAAATCTGATGTTCTTCCACTTTGGATCTGATCAGGCTCCCAATATGAATGTTCTTAATATTCATCACAATATTTTTAAGTAAAAATATCGACAAGAAAAACAAAAAGTACCATTAAAGACTACTCAACACTACGTATGGGTAATAAAAATCGGAATTTTGTTTAAATTTTAATGAGAAAGCTATTGATATTGATCTCTGAGGAAATGTTCAGCTTTTTCCGGATCCTGTATTTTTTACTTTCCACAGCCCTAATACTGTTATTCGTACACTGTGCAATCTTCTTGGTATCAAAATCAAGCTTCATCAAAGCACAGAAATACAATTCAGAATGAATGAGGTTAGGATTTATTTTTAAAATATCAGGAATAAAATGAGGGAAAAACACCTGAAACTTTTCAAAAAACATAGGCGAATTACTTTCTGCTAAATTTAAAATCTCCTGAATATTTTCTTCTGAAAGATGGTTAATCAGCATCTGATGCTTCATGAGTTCCGTATTTGTTTTTACCAGATCTTTGATGGTAGAATCTTTCTCCTTTTTATCTGAAATTAATCCATGAATAAGCGCATCTTTCTGGGTAATAAAAACAATATCCATCAGGAAAGAGGCCACGGAAAATAAAATATTCAGCAGCTTTATGGTTTTAAAGTCCTCTTTTTCTATATATCTGCTTTTAGGAAGAAAATCAAAATCAAAGTAAAGGCATGCAATAAAGTTAATACTGATCATGAAAGTAATAAGAAAAATAGCAAAAGCATCTTTTTTATAATTCAGGAAGAATGGTACGGCAAACAAAAGGCAAAAATAAAAATACTCTACACCTGCATTTTTGTAGGTATAAATATTAAAAAAACTCACTATAAAAGTCAGCAAAACAAATATAAAGATGACGGTTCCCTTCAATACATTTCTAAACCGCTTCGTCTTGCCCTTCATTGCCATTAAAAACAGCCAGAAAAAGGTAATAACAGTGAGAAATATCGAGATAAACATATCTCCGAAAAAAGTAATAATAAAAATAGAATAAAACAGAAATATGAAAAACAGTAAAAGCAGATAACGGTTAATAAGATGAAGATAATTACTTTCGAAATCATCATCCATATTCTCCGCTTCGTCGTTGATCACTTTAAAGAAAAACTTATAAATCATCATGTTGTTTTTTTGTGCTTTCACAAGCTTAAGTTGGCATTTGTACTTCTGAAAGTATAAATTCTCCCATATTAACAGCCTCTCATGCAAATAAAAAACTTACAAAACGAAATATGTCAGTACTTTTCCAGCATTAAAAAGGGTATGATTAAGGTGTTTTTCTAGTTCTAATTTACTAAAAATCAACATTAAAATTATCAAATAAAATACCATTCCCAATAAAATTTAATAATCATTTATCTCATATCACCTAAAAAGCGAAAGCTTGTGTTTTTAAGCATGCAAAAATATTGATCTCAACGGAATATCATTAATCTTCTTATACGCAATATTACGCGTGCGTAATTAAACTCAAACAATAAAATATACTCATTAATTCAACATAAAAAAGAGAGCTAATCAGCTCTCTTTAATTTTTATATACGATAAAGAATATTAATTTCCTTTCAGTTTGGCAATAATATCTTCACCTCCTTTTGTAATATCTCCGATCTTGCAGATGATTTCCGTATCCAAAGGCAGGAATACATCCATTCTGGACCCGAATTTAATAAATCCGAACTCATGCCCCGCTTTTGCTTTATCTCCTTCATTACAGTAGAAAACAATCCTTCTTGCCACATATCCTGCAATCTGTCTGAAGACTACTTTATGATTGGTCATTGTTTGCACTGCAACAGTAGTTCTTTCGTTCTCTGTAGAAGATTTTTCATGCCATGCTACAAGGTATTTTCCAGGGTGGTATTTCTTGTAAATCACCTCTCCGGAAACCGGATATCTACAGATGTGTACATTCAGTGGAGACATAAAAATAGAAACCTGAATGGCTTTTCCTTTTATAAATTCATCTTCATCCACTTCTTTAATCATTACCACTTTTCCGTCTACCGGAGCTATTACGTTTTCTTTGTGATCAAGAATATTACGATCCGGAACTCTGAAGAACCAGAAAACTAAACCGTAAATAACCAATAGTGGGATGATGATCAGCAGGGACCATATTTTAAGGAAATAAATTGCTAGCGCACCCAGGATAATAAAAGCCAGGGTTGCAACAGTAATTGTTCCTTTTGATTCTCTATGTAATTTCATGAGACTAAATAAATTTTTCTAAAATAAAGTACAAATATACAACAGGAACGCAGATAATAAAACTATCCAGCCTGTCTAAAACTCCGCCATGCCCAGGAATGATGTTTCCACTGTCCTTCACACCGAAATTTCTTTTCAATTGGCTCTCCACCAAATCACCTAGCGGAGCAAAAGCGGCTACCAGAAACCCTACGACCATCCAGTTTCCTCTCAGCTCTGGCTGATAATGTTCTATAAAATAAGATAACACTAATGTTAATACCACACCTCCCGCATATCCTTCCCAGGTTTTCTTAGGGGAAATTTTAGGAGCCATTTTATGTTTTCCGAAGAATTTCCCTACCAGATAAGCAAAGGTATCACTACTCCAGATCAGGATAAACAGAAACAGCACCTCAAGAGAGAAATTTTCTGAATAGCTGGAGAACTTCGGAAGTCCTAATGCAAAACTAAACGGAAGCGCAACGTAGATAACCGTAAAAATAAGTTTCCCGCTGTCAAAGTATAATTCGTTGGGATATTTGAATAAAGTAACCACAGCAATCCCAATGAGTGCCAGCGCCAGTATTTCACTAAGCCTGAAATCAAAAAAGAAATCGTGATTAAAATATCTTTTGGAAAACATGTAGAATATAAAAATGACCAGCGGATACACTACCCATTTTTCATACCCGTTTCCAAATTTCATGATTTTGACACACTCCCATGTTCCCACAATCAGCAGCAAGCTCATTAACCCATGATAAAGATACTGTTGCTTGGCAAGACCAGGCGCAATACTGTTCAGCAGCTGTGCTCCCAATGGAGTAGAACAAAGAATAATGATGGCTACATAAACGATACCTGATACGGTTCTTTGAATGAGATTTTTGTCCAAGATTTAAAATTTAGAGGTGGTTGCTTAATCTTCAAGCAGCAGTAAAAATAATTTTGTATTGGAATTGGAAGAACTGTCCATTTTAGACTGGCTTCCGCTGATGGAAGTAAGGTTCTTGATATTTCCGTTTCTTTTTATTTTCCCCATAGCATCATTCAGGTTGTTTACAATCTGTGAAACATTGGCAATGATGATAATTCTGTCGGGAAGCCTTGAAGAATGATAATGAAGAATATTATTATGCGAAAGCATGATTCTGCCATCATAGGCAATCAGGTATTCACAGGTGATGAATGCGGCGTCATTAGACGGCTGAAGTTCTGAGGTATAGGTAGACTTCACAACGTTCAAAAAGTTCTGAAGTTCTTTATCCCAACAGAAAAGGTTGTGTATACCTTCAATTTTGATAATTTGATTTAAAGTTTGTAGAGCCTCCGCTTCATCTGCACAATAATTAAAAAATCCCCCCGAATGCGTAAATAATTGCGCAAACTTATAGTCAAGATCCGCATTTTTCAGCGAATCCCCAAGCTTCTCCAGGCTCTGTTTGTCCTCTTCTTCAGGCTGGTTGGTAAGTTTGCTTACAATCCTCTTGAATAAATTCAACTTAATCTATTTTTAGTCAACTTTATACAAAAATAGAAAATAAATTACAATAGTGTCCTAAATATCTCCTTAAATATGAAAAAACCTGACAATTTTCGAGGTTGTCAGGTCTTTGTAATATTTATTTTTAAGAGTCTTAAAGCTGTGTTGGGCTTTCTGGAGCCTGTATTTCGCTTTCTTCTTCTTTTTCTTTGATTTGAGGTGCTTCCGCTACTACCGGCTGATCTTTTTCAGGAATAGTATTGGTAACAGGCTTCTCTGTCAATTCAGGATCCCATGCTCTTTTTCCGAATATTTCTTCCAAGTCTTCACGGAAAATCACTTCTTTTTCTAATAGCTTATTTGCAAGAGCATCAAGTTTATCTTTATTTTCTTCAAGAATTCTCACTGCTCTTTCATACTGATTTTCGATAATCAACTTGATCTCTGCATCAATTTTGGTAGCCGTTTCTTCAGAATAAGGTTTTCCGAAATTGTATTCAGACTGGCCAGAACTGTCATAGTAAGAAATGTTACCGATATTCGGGCTTAAACCGTAAATTGTTACCATTGCCTGAGCTCTCTTCGTTACTGTTTCCAGATCAGAAAGTGCTCCTGTAGAAATATTATTGAAGATCACCTGCTCTGCTGCTCTACCTCCTAATGTTGCACACATTTCGTCCAACATCTGCTCAGTAGTAGTAAGCTGTCTTTCTTCCGGAAGATACCATGCTGCCCCTAAAGAACGTCCTCTTGGAACAATTGTTACCTTTAAAAGCGGTGATGCATGTTCTACCAACCAAGAGATTGTAGCGTGACCTGCTTCATGATAAGCAACCCTTCTCTTTTCAGATGGTTTGATTGCCATGTTTTTCTTTTCAAGTCCACCGATAATTCTGTCAACCGCATCCAGGAAATCCTGTTTTGTAACAGAGGTATGGTTATATCTAGCCGCAATTAAAGCAGCTTCGTTACAAACATTAGCAATATCTGCCCCACTGAATCCAGGAGTTTGTTTTGCTAAGAAATCTCTATCTACATTATCATCAAGCTTGATCTTTTTCAAGTGAACATCAAAGATCTGTCTTCTTTCGTGAAGTTCCGGAAGGTCCACGTAGATAGAACGGTCAAAACGACCTGCTCTCATTAATGCTTTATCAAGAATATCTGCTCTGTTGGTTGCTGCCATTACAATTACATTGACATCTGTTCCGAAACCATCCATTTCAGTAAGAAGCTGGTTCAATGTATTTTCTCTTTCGTCGTTTCCGCCAGAGAAATTATTTTTTCCTCTTGCACGTCCGATAGCATCAATCTCATCAATGAAGATAATCGCCGGAGATTTCGCTTTAGCCTGAGCAAAAAGGTCTCTTACTCTGGAAGCCCCTACTCCCACAAACATTTCAACGAAATCAGAACCTGAAAGTGAGAAGAACGGAACTTTAGCTTCCCCTGCAACAGCTTTTGCCAATAGGGTTTTACCTGTTCCCGGAGGACCTACTAAAAGGACTCCTTTAGGAATTTTACCTCCCAGTTTTGTGTATTTTTCAGAGTTCTTCAAGAAATCTACCACTTCCTGAACTTCTTCCTTAGCTCCTTCCAATCCTGCAACATCTTTGAATGTCACCTGAATTCTTTCTTTTTCGTCAAAAAGCTTCGCTTTAGATTTTCCGATAGAGAAGATTTGTCCGCCAGGACCTCCTCCACCGCCCATCTTTCTGAAAAGAAGGAAGTAGAATAATCCAAGAATGGAAATCCAAACCAGCGCAGGAACTAAGATATCCATTAGTGCGCTTTTGCCTGTACCGTAATCTTTTGTTGTTTTAATAACCGGATTGCTGGCTTTAACCTGTTCAAATTTCTGTAGGAAAAGTTGAAGGTCTCCATATTTCACAGAAAAATCTGCTTTAGGAGCCATTTCGAAGGCAGAAAGAGGGTTGTTTTCTTTACCGGTTTTGGAAACCATTGCTGATTTCGCTTCTTTTGTTAGGAAAACATCAGCTTTCTCTATGTCTTTGTATATAATTATATTCTGGACTTTGCCCGCCTGCATTTCTCTAAAGAAACCATCTTCATCAATAGATTTTGCGGCATCACCCCCAAGGAAATTGGAGCCAAAAAATAGCAAAAGAGCTATGATTGCAATAGGAAAGAACCAGTTGAATCCTTTATTATTCATTTAGACTTTTTAAATTTTTATTATTCATTTTCAATTTTGGTAATGACTGCGTCACCCCAAAGCTCTTCTATATCGTAGTACTCACGTACCTGTTTTTGGAATATATGAACCACCACTGAAACGTAATCCACCAATACCCACATCGCATTTTCAGTACCTTCTACGTGCCAAGGTCTGTCCTGTAGTTCGTTTCTTACTTTCTTCTCTACACTTCCCGCCAATGCAGATACCTGTGTATTTGAGTTTCCACTACATATCACGAACGTTTCTGCTACGGAGTTTTCGATGTTGGAAAGATCAAAGATCATAATGTCTTCTCCTTTTACATCCTGGATAGCTTCAACGATTTTATCTATTAACGCTTGTTTTTCTGCTGTCTTATTCATTAAAAAAATACTATAATCTGCAAATTTATTGTTTTTTCTTTACTTTAACCTTACTTTTACCCTCTTAATGTCTTAAAGTTTTCTTAAATGAGCCAACTCTTCTACCTGAAAGAATGTTCTTCTACTAATGACGAAATATCAAAGTTTTTACTTTACGGAGATTCAAATTTTATAGGACTTCATACTTTTAATCAAACAAAAGGCCGTGGTCAGTATGGAAATGTTTGGACTCAGACTGCCGGAAAAAATCTGGCTTATACGCTGGCAGTGAATACTCAGAACATCCTGTGTTCCGACTTTATGTTCAATTATTATACCGCAATGATTATCCGGGATTTCCTTGCCAAATTGTCTGACTCTGAGGTAAAAATCAAATGGCCTAATGATATTATCCTTAAAGGTAAAAAAATCGTTGGAATTTTAATAGAAAAGAAAAAAATTAATCAAAATAATTATTTCATCATCGGGGCCGGAATCAATATTCTTCAGGATAATTTTGATGCAATATCCAATGCAGGATCACTTCTGACGCAGACAGGTGTACGATTTGACCTTGAAGAATTCTCCTTGAATTTTCATGAATATCTGTCTGAAAAATTTAGAAATATTCCTTCCGATCAGGAAATTCTGGACGGATTTAATAAAAGTCTTTTCAGAAAAGATCAGGTATCCGTCTTTGAAATTGAAAAAGAGCGACAAAATGGCATCATCCGACATGCAGACGAAAAGGGTGAACTCTGGATCGAACTGGAAGACGGAATGCGTTCCTTTTATCACAAGGAAATAAAATTACTTTATTGATTGGCTCTTTTGATATAAAGATAAAGAGTAAGCGGCAAAAACACCATATTAGGCAGCCACATGGCTACAGCCGGAGACAAACTTTTATTTTCTGAAACAACCTTTAGAGCTTCAAATGAAAACACGAAAATAAAGGCCAATGAAATCCCTATTGCCAAGTTTACGCCCAACCCCCCTCTTTTCTTTTGTGATGACAGGGAAAGCGCCAGGAACGTCAGGATAATGATCGAAACGGGCATTGAGGTTCTTTGGTGAAGTTCATTCAGGTAAGAGTTCAGGTTACTGTTTCCTCTTGCTTTTTCTCGATCAATAAACTTCAGAAGTTCCGGAGTCGTTTTATTTTGCCCTAAAAGCTCATTAGGGAAAAGTTCTTCTGGTGTATGTCCATAGTTTTTCCTTAATTCTATCCCGTTTCCGAGTTTTTCGGTATTATCTTTATTGATGGTTTTTTCCAGATAGTTATTTAAAACAAACTGCTTTTTGGTTTTGTCCCAATATACTTCGCTCGCTTTAAGCTCATAGGTCATTTTTCTGTCTTTATCATATTTCTGATAGACGAAGCTTGATCCTCTTTTTTCTCTTTTGTTCCAGGAATCCACGAAGATATATTCTGTTTTACTTAGCTGTGAAGAGGCTGGAGCTGTTCCTAGAATCTTTTCTTTATTGGCGGCATTATAGGTATATGCTTCCAGTTCATTTTTCTTGATATTGGCCCATGGCAGCACCATATGATATACCACAAGGGCTATCATCCCAATAAAAATAGAGGTAAACAGATAAGGTTTGGAAAACCTGTGAAAACTGGCTCCACTACTGATAATAGCAACAATTTCAGTATTGTTTGCCATTCTGGAGGTAAAATAAATTACTGAAATAAATACCAGAATGGAAAGGAATGTTACCACAAGATTGATGATCCAGAAGGGATAAAAATGGATAAGGAAATATGTAAGATCCAGTTTAGGATCAATAGCCTTGGCATTTTCTATCCTTGGAATCTTCTGCTGAACATCGATTACCAATACGACTATAGACAATAATACCAACATGAAACTGAAAGTTCCAAGGTATTTTTTAATGATATATCTGTCTACAATTTTAAGCATATTCTCTTACAGTCTTTGTCTAAGAACCGGTACTACAGAGTTTTTCCATTCGTAAAAATCTCCTGCAATAATATGTTCTCTGGCCACTTTTACTAAATCCAGATAGAATGCCAGATTATGAATCGAAGCAATCTGTTTTGCCAGATATTCTTTAGATACAAACAGGTGGCGAAGATACGCTTTTGAATATTCACGATCTACAAAACTGGTTCCAAATTCGTCCAAAGGCGAAAAATCGCGCTTCCATTTTTCATTTTTAAGGTTCATAACCCCTTGCCACGTGAAAAGCATTGCATTTCTTGCATTTCTTGTTGGCATTACACAATCCATCATATCAATTCCCAGTCCGATAGACTCAAGGATATTCCATGGAGTTCCAACACCCATCAGATATCTTGGTTTTTCTTTTGGAAGAATGTCTGTCACTTCATCAGTGATTCTGTACATTTCTTCTTCAGGCTCTCCTACAGAAAGTCCTCCGATGGCGTTTCCTTCTGCTCCTGCTTCAGAAATCACTTCTGCCGAAATTTTTCTAAGGTCGGAATAGGTAGATCCCTGAACAATAGGAAAAAGTCTTTGTTTGTATCCGTATAATTCAGGATTATCATTAGTCCATTCAATACATCTTTTCAGCCAACGGTGGGTAAGCTCCATGGATGATTTTGCCTGGTTGTAGTCACAAGGATAAGGAGTACACTCGTCAAAAGCCATGAAAATATCAGCTCCGATCTGTCTTTGGATCTCCATTGATCTTTCCGGGGAAAACATATGGTAACTTCCGTCGATGTGAGATTTGAATCTCGCTCCTTCTTCTGTCATTTTTCTGTTACTCGCCAGTGAAAATACCTGAAAACCTCCTGAATCGGTAAGAATAGGAAGATCCCAGTTCATGAATTTATGTAAACCACCGGCATCCTGCATCGTTTCCATGCCCGGACGAAGATAAAGGTGGTAAGTATTTCCCAGAATAATCTGAGCTTTAATGTCGTCTTTTAATTCTCTCTGATGAACTGTTTTCACACTTGCTACAGTTCCCACAGGCATAAAAATGGGAGTTTGAATCTTTCCGTGATCTGTGGTAATTTCCCCTGCTCTTGCTTTTCCTTCAGAGGTTTTTTCTATATTAAAAAATTTCATCTCTATCCTTTTTAATTCACTATTTTATCAGTGATTTTTTGTACAAACTGAACTTTGGTGTTTTTTTACCTTACTAAAGGTAGTACAGCTCCGTTTTGTTTCAGTTTATCCTTTACATATTTATCTGCTTTCGGATCTTTCTTCAGCAGTATTTCCTGTGCATCATTGGTGATCCCCTCCATTTCTTCTTTGATCACATAATACTTGAAACTTTCTACAAAGTCTTCAGATTTTACTTTATATGATTTCAAAACAGCTCTTGTGCCGGCTTCCATATTTTTTTCAGGATACACATAGATTGCCTGATCGTTGATCGCAAGGTCTGCAATGATTTCCGCCATCACATCTTTATCGATCAGATTTTTAGGCTTATCTATATAATCGCTGCACGAAAATAGGTTCAGCAAAACGAAAATAAAGATTAACTTTTTCATCAGTTTCATAATCTGTTGATGATTGATTTCCATTTTAAGTTCAGTACTCCAAAAACGGCTTCATGGATAATTCCACCATTCATTTTGCTTTCTCCTAAAATTCTGTTGGTAAATATAATAGGAACTTCTACAATTCTAAAACTTTTTTTGAATGCTCTGAATTTCATTTCAATCTGAAATCCGTAGCCTTTCAGTTTTACATTATCCAGTCCTATTTCTTCCAATACTTTTCTTGAAAAACAGACAAATCCGGCTGTCGTATCATGAATAGGAAGTCCTAATACAAACCTTACATATTTGGATGCAAAATAAGAAAGCAACACTCTTCCCATAGGCCAGTTGACCACATTCACTCCTTTTGAGTAACGGGATCCGATGGCCATATCTGCATTTTTACAAGCTTCAAAAAGTTTCGGCAAATCATTAGGATTATGTGAAAAATCGGCGTCCATTTCAAAAATATAATCATATTTATTTTCGATCGCCCATTTAAACCCATGAATATAAGCCTTCCCAAGCCCGTCTTTCACATGTCTAATTGACAGGTGCAGATAATGTGGATGTTTTTTTTGCAGTTCTTTTACAATACCTGCTGTTCCGTCCGGAGAGGTATCATCCACTACTAAGATATGAAAGTCATCTTCCAATGCAAAAACTGCGGAAATAATATTTTCAATATTTTCCTTTTCGTTATAAGTTGGGATGATGACGAGTTTTTTCATTTCAGTTTGCAAAGATAGTTTATTTAACCTTTTTATTTTATACAAAATAATCTATAATTTTGCAAAAATATTTCTCGGGGATTAAGCGGATGAAACAGAAACTTTTATTCAACAGATCTGGACAATACGCAAAATCGATGAGAGCAAATATTTTAACTTCAAAATTATGAATCAGGTGATAGGAAAATCTGTGCCGGGTTATGTTATCTGAAGTTAAATAATAAATAATAAAAACTTAAATTTTGCCATCATCACAACACTTCGTCAATCAAATAAGAATACCTGAGAATAATGATTGGGTAATTTTTATCCTCGTGGGCTGTATCTTTTTATATGTTTTTATGATGAACGTCATAGAAAGGGATGCCAGTCTCAAAGATTTTCTGCTACAAAAGTATTTTGATGCGAGCAATAACCTTCCCAGCTGGATCATCACCTCATGTGTAACAACTCTTACGCTCTCCGTTTTAATTTCGCAGTACATTCCAATTGTACCGAAATATATTGCCGACCTTCAGCTTTTGGGGTATCAGCTCAACAAATTCGGATATACTTTGCTGGCCGTGCTGTTTTTTTATTTATTAAAATCAACATTAGGGTTTTTATTTTATCAAAGTATAGGGGACGGAAAAAAATGGACAATATTCTATTTTACCTCCACAAAGTTCTATTTCATTCTTTCATTTTTGCTAATAATTTTGTGTGTAGTCCACTATTATTTCCCTATCGACAAAAATAAAATGTTTTTATATTATATCTGCTTCTTTTCTTTTGTCTTCATTTTCAAAGTCTTTTTCTATTTATTTCACAAGAACAAGATTCTTCCCGAGAAATGGTATTATAAATTTTTGTATATTTGCACCCTCCAAATCGCACCATTATTATTGCTTTGGATGTTGTTATTTTTTTAATAAATGTCAATGATGAGAATAAAGTCTATATTGGTTTCTCAACCAGCGCCTAGTGAGTCTTCTCCATATTTGGATATAGCGAAGAAGGAAAAAATAAAGATTGATTTCCGTCCATTTATCCACGTCGAAGGGGTTGACAATAAAGAGCTCAGAACACAGAAAATAGATCTGACGCAGTATACCGGTATTATTTTTACCAGTAAAAATGCGATTGACCATTACTTCAGACTTGCGGAAGAACTTCGTTTTGCCGTACCGGATACAATGAGATATATCTGCCAGTCGGAAGCAATTGCCAACTACCTTCAAAAGCATATCGTGTACAGAAAAAGAAAAATCAGCTTTGGGGAGAAAAACTTCTCGGATCTGCTTCCTCTTTTCAAAAAATTCCCAACTGAGAAATATCTGTTACCATCTTCAGATGTTTTAAGTCCGGATATTGTAAAAACCATGGATGCCTCTAATGTAGACTGGACAAGAGCAATTATGTACCGTACTGTATGCAGTGATCTTACAGATATTACGATTAAAGATTACGACATGTTGATCTTCTTTAGTCCGCAAGGAATCAAATCTCTACAGCAAAACTTCCCTGACTTCAAGCAGGATGAAACAAAGATCGGAGTTTTTGGAAACACGACTTTAGCAGCTGCGGAAGAAGCAGGCTTAAAAGTAGATTTAATGGCACCTACGAAGGAAACTCCTTCCATGACAATGGCCCTTGAAAAGTATATTAAAGCACTTCACAAATAGTCTTTAATTATAAAAATACCATCAACCATCTTTTCAATAAAGGAAAGATGGTTTTTTTTTACCTAAATTTGAACGAAAATTAATATTGAATGGATTTCTTCTTATATTACTTACTTTCAGAAGAAAAAGTATAAAGACATACTCTATTCAATAAAAAAAATAAAATACCCGGATGAAAGCTCCACAGGCAAAAAAAATAGAAAAAATACTAGAAACCCACGGCGATATAAGAACCGATAATTATTTTTGGCTTAATGAAAGGGAAAACCCTGAAGTTATCAAATATATTGAGGAAGAAAATGCCTACGAAGAATTCATCATGAAAGATACGGAAGCCCTTCAGGAAGAGCTTTTCGAAGAGATGAAAGCCCGTTATAAAAAGGATGATGAATCTCTGCCTTATTTCTTCAACGAGTACTGGTATATTGTACGGTATGAAGAAGGTAAGGAATACCCTATTTTCTGCAGAAAGCACAAAAGCCTTGACAACGAAGAGGAGATTGTACTGGATGTAAATATCCATGCAGATGGTAAAGATTTTTTTGAAGTAGGCAGCGTAGCAGTAAGCCCAGGTAACGAACTGGCTTCTTTTTCTTCGGATGATGTAGGAAGAAGAATTTATACGCTTAATTTTAAAAACTTAAAGACTGGGGAAATTTTACCAGACACTATTCCCAACACAACGGGAAAAGCAGTTTGGGCCAATGATAACCAGCATGTTTTTTATATCAGAAAAGATAAGAGTCTCCGTGCATTTCAAGTGTACAGACATAAGCTGGGAACGGATTCTGCAGAAGATGTTCTGATCTTCCACGAAGAGGATGAAACTTTTGATGTAAACGTATTTAAAACAAAATCTTTACAATATATTTTCATTGCCAGCTCAAGCACTATTTCTGATGAACACCGTTTTATTCCTTCTGATGATGTATTTGCGGAATGGATAGTCATTCAGCCAAGAATAGATGACCTTGAATATTCTGTAGAGCATTATGAAGATGAATTTTACATCATTACCAATGCGGACGATGCCATCAATTTCAAAATTGTAAAAGCAAAAATTGACAATTGTGGTATGGAAAACTGGGTGGATGTGATTCCACACCGTGCAGAAGTTTTACTGGAAGGTTTTGAAATCTTTAAAGATTATCTGGTACTTGAAGAAAGAGAAAGAGGATTGCTTCAGATCAAAATCATTGATGAAAAGACGCAGGAATCTTATTATTTACCTTTCTCAGATCCCACTTATACAGCTTATATAGGAATCAACCTTGAGTTTGATACAGATATTTTACGTTACGGCTATACGTCTCTTACACAGCCAAGCTCTACTTATGAGTATAATATGACGGAGAAGACTACAAAGCTGTTGAAGCAACAAGAAGTTTTGGGTGGAAAATTTGTCCCTGAAAATTATGTTTCAGAAAGAATCTGGGCAGATTCAAGAGATGGAAAAGCTAAAATTCCTATTTCTTTAGTCTATCATAAAGACACCAAAAAATCTGCAGATACTCCACTTCTTCTATACGGATATGGAAGTTATGGACATACTGTTGATGCCAGTTTCTCAAATGTAAGACTATCACTTCTGGACAGAGGTTTTATTTATGCTATCGCTCACATTCGTGGTGGAGAATATTTGGGAAGAGAATGGTATGAAGACGGCAAAATGTTATTCAAGAAAAATACCTTCTTCGATTTTATTGATGCAGGAAAATATTTAATCAAAGAAAATTACACTTCATCGAAACACATGTATGCGATGGGAGGCAGTGCCGGCGGATTGTTAGTTGGTGCTGTGGTGAATTATGAGCCTCAGTTATTCAACGGAATTGTGGCACAGGTACCTTTTGTAGATGTTGTTTCCACCATGTTGGACAATACAATCCCTTTGACTACCGGAGAATATGATGAATGGGGAAATCCAAATGACGAGGAATACTATCATTATATGAAAGATTATTCTCCTTATGATAATGTAGAAGCTAAAGATTATCCTCACATGCTGATCACTACTGGATTCCACGATTCTCAGGTACAATATTGGGAACCTGCCAAATGGACAGCAAAACTGAGAGAATTAAAAACAGACGATAATATTTTAGTCTTTAAAACAGACATGAGCTCCGGACACGGAGGAGCAAGCGGAAGATTTGAATCACTGAAAGAAGATGCGCTGGAATTCGCATTTTTATTAAAATTAGAAAATCAAAAAGAATGATTAACGAAGCTGAATACTGGAAAAAAATAGAACAATTCTTTGAAGATAATTTCCAGACTGAAAAAAATCCACCCATTGAAACGATATTGTTTTTAATTGGACTTCAGGAATTAGGAAGCGGCCAACAAAAATATACGAAAGACGATAAATTAAATATTCTTCATATTGCAGTATGTAGATTGATGGAACCTTTTGGATATTATAAATTTACGCATTACGAAGATGGCTGGCCCCATTTTGAAAAAATAGAAGACCTGCCTGAATTAAGACCAAATGAACAGTCTTTGCTTATGAAAAAGGCAATCATTCAGTACTTTCAGGAGGAAGAGCTTATATAGGCTGGAAGCGGAGAGATTGAGGCTGAAAGTTAATCACTGACGAGCCAATCTTCAATATAGAATAAAGAATCCGGATCTTTCCTTGGAAAGATCCGGATTCTTTTATTAATCGTTTATTTTATAATTCCAGATTTATCCAATGAGTTCCTCCAATTGGTTAAGTCCCATTGTAAAACCACCTTCAAATCCCATCTCCATAATTTTTTTCATCATTTCCTGAGAGTGATAATGAATATTAATGGTCAGTTTGGTCCCTTCTTCTACCCCTGTAAAGCCGATCAGCCATTTTGATCTTGGAAAATCTTCGTTGATGTCTCCTTTTTCATCGGAAAAGGCACTCAGCCAGTCTAAACTTCTATGTTCCATGATTTCTCCATACTCAAACTTTGAATATCCTTTTTCACCATTGGGATCTACCATTGCATAGAACCAAAATCCTCCTTTTTCGAAATCCTGACTTACCGTTTCACATTTCCAGGGCTTGGGAGCCCACCATTGATCCAATAATTCGGATTGGGCAAAATGATTCCACACTGTTGAAACGTCAGCTTTATAAATCTTCATGACATACGTACTGGCAGCATCAAAATCTTTGTTGAAAATGAAGTTCGATTCCATAAATAATTATTTTTAATAAAGTTAGCACTTTATTTCATTCGAAGGGACTTTTCATATGACAAGGAGAGGATAATTCATAAATAATTGTTAAAAAACACTCTTTTAAGAGAAAAAAAACAATTTTTTGGCTCGTTTTTTGTTTATGTAGTCTTAAAACAATTAATTTTAACATTCATTTTTCCAAAACATATATAATTAAATAATGAATAACAAATTCATCCCAATAATTTCAGTGTTTATGACGATCTCACTGATTGTCTTTGTAACGCTCCAATTTTATTGGTTGAAAGGCTATTACGGCGTACTGGAACAGGATTTTTCAAATAAAGTATATGCGGTTTTGGAAAGTACTTCAAAAAGTATTGAAGAGATAGAAGCAGACAAATACCTGAATCAGGATTATAAAGATTTCAGAAAAAACATTCTGGCCAACAGCAAACAGCCGTCTTTAACTACAATTCAGCAGGTAGCAGACTCCGGCACTCAGAGACAGATTATCTATTCTAAAAATATTATTGAAAAAACTCAGCTTCCGATTTCTCAAAAAGGAGATTCTATCAAGCTGACCACTTTGTATACAGACGAAGCTGCCTATAAAATAAAAAGAGATACCACCAATCGTGAACTTCTTACGACAGATATCAATCAGGAGATTGAAACAGGAGATTACTCCATGAAAGAGTTTGTAAAAGTATATGGAAATAATCTTCCTATCACCAAAAGAGTAGATCCGAAAACGCTTGACTCTGTTATTGCAAAAGAACTTAAAATAAGAGGTATAACCGCCAAGTTCGGATATGGAGTTCTTGACCGCAATAATAAACTTACAAGCATTGCCAATAAAGCTTACAAAGAAAAGAAAGACAGCAATACCTACAGTTTTCCTCTTTTTGCCGATAAGAAAAATACATTATACAGCCTTGCATTGGTATTCCCTAAAAAAGAATATTCTCTGGCAATGAACAACTGGCCGATGCTTTTAGGAACATTCCTGTCTCTCCTTACGATTCTTGGAATTTATATTATTTCCATCAATTATATGATGAGGCAGAAGAAACTTGCTGAAGTAAAAACAGACTTCATCAACAACATGTCCCACGAGTTTAAAACACCACTGGCAACCATTTCTGTAGCAACGGATTCATTAGCAAATGATAAAATCGCCACCAATCCAGATAAGGTAAAATACTATTCGGAGCTGATTAAGCAGGAGAATTTAAGGATGAAAAAACAGGTGGAAAATGTACTCAACATGTCTAAACTTGAAAGGAATGAAGTGGAATTATTCTTAAGAGAAACCAACGTAAGGGAATTGATCAAAAGGACTACAGAATCTTTCAATTTGATTGTACAGCAAAGAAATGGTTCTCTTACCCAGAAATTTAATGCAACCCATTATAATTTTAAAATAGACGAATTCCACATCTCCAATATGCTGGTCAATCTACTCGATAATGCCAACAAATATTCTCCTGAAGCACCGGAAATACATGTGGAAACCAGAAATGAAGGGAACTGGTATGTAATTGAGATTTCCGATAAGGGAATGGGAATGGATACCCAGAATAAAACGAAAATTTTCGAAAAATTCTTTAGGGAAGAAACCGGAAATATTCATAACGTAAAAGGACAGGGATTAGGCCTTTCCTACGTCAAGAAAATTGTAGAACTGCACAAAGGACAGATTATCGTAGATTCTCATAAAGGAAAAGGAAGTATGTTCACGATAAAATTGCCGATGGGATAGAATATCAATGATAGATGATAAAACTTCTCCTTCACATCAATTATCAATGATCATTCATCAATTATAAAATTAAACCAAATATCAAAATATAGAAGATAGAGTGAGGAAGTTCATTCTTAATGTTAATTATTAATTATTAAAAGTTATGAGCAACAGAATATTATTAGTAGAGGACGATCAGAGTTTCGGGGCGGTGCTTAAAGATTATTTGACGATCAATAATTTTGAAGTAACTCTTGCCACTGACGGGGAGCAGGGACTAAAAGAATTTACAGAAAATGAATTCGACATCTGCATATTTGACGTAATGATGCCTAAAAAAGATGGATTTTCATTAGCAGAAGACGTAAAAAAGATTGATAAAAACACACCTATCATTTTCCTTACTGCAAGAAATATGAGAGAGGATATCCTGAAAGGATACCAGCTGGGCGCAGATGATTATATTACAAAACCTTTTGATACTGAGCTTCTTTTATACAAAATAAAAGCAATTCTTCAGAGAAGTTCTACGTTGGAAAACGAAGAGCAAGAGCAGTTCAAGATCAGTAATATTTTCTTCGACTCTATGTTGAGACAGTTGAAAGTAGGTGATAAAGAATACAAACTTTCTCCTAAAGAGAATGAATTATTAAAACTTCTTTGCATCCACAGAAACGATTTCATGCCGAGAGACCTTGCTTTAAGAAAGATCTGGAAAAAAGAAAATTACTTTACTGCAAGAAGTATGGACGTTTATATTGCAAAGCTTCGTAAATTATTAAAAGATGACGAAGGATTGGAAATTATCAACGTTCACGGAGAAGGATTTAGACTTTTGGTAAAAAATTAATTCAAAAATCAAATTATAAGTATAAAATTAGCAAAACAGTTGAAAATGTTTTGCTAATTTTGTTTCATACCCATGGATATGAAGAATACATTTATAGGTTTGATCGCCGTATCACTATTAGCTGCATCTTGTAAAAAGGATGAAAGAGCGACTTATTTAAAAGAAGAAGCCAACGCTGGACAACCCAACGTAGCACTTAATACCACCTCAAAAACAGCACTGATGGATCAGGCAGGCATCCAATCCAGCCCTGCTCCCGCTCCTATGGCTGCAGCTCCGGGAATGAATCCTCCACACGGACAGCCAGGACACCGATGCGATATACCGGTAGGACAACCTTTGAATAGCCAACCTGCAGCAGCTACTCCTGGTGCACAAAATGTAAATGTGAGCGGAAGCAATACCATCCAGGTTGACCCGAATGCAGTATCACCAGGAAAAATCACACTGGATAACAACGGAAAACAGGTAAAAACGGCTCCGGGAATGAACCCTCCACACGGACAACCCGGACACCGATGTGATATTCAGGTAGGGCAACCCTTAAACAGTAAGCCCGCTCCTGCCCCACAGCCAGCACAAAATGTAGTTCAGCCTTCTCAAAGTCCGGCTCCGTCACCCGTTGCACAGAATCTTGCCATGGGTGAAAAACCTAAGCTGAATCCAGCACACGGTGAACCTTGGCATAGCTGCTCTCTAAAAGTTGGTGATCCTTTGCCATAAATTTTGTATTTTTGCAGAGATGAAGCTGTTTCACATACTTGCAATAGTGTTTTGCCTGGGAGTCTTTCTGATTCCCAAGTATAACTTCTATGCGCAAGGGGCGCAGGAAACATGCTGTAAAGCAGAGTCTTCCAAGAAAATGGACTGCTGTAAAAATCATTCTTCAAAAAAAGACAGCAACCATGATAAAACAAAATCATGTAAAGATGACTGCTGTTCATCATGTGTTGCCTGCTATACTTTTATTGAAACCCCTTTCTCAAAGAATCTACGTCTGGAACTGTCTTATTACAAAGCCAATAAGAATCCTCAGTTTCACTATTCAGATCCTTATCTTTCAGACCGTTTAAAGGAAATCTGGCAGCCGCCCAAGATAGGTTAATTAAAATATCAAGTGTTCATTATGTTCTATAGTGAACTGTTTTTTAATTAATTTAAACTTTTAAACAAAATGAAATTATATATTTCCAGGTTGATACTTGGTGCATTATTCCTATTTACACAATTTATATCTGCTCAGACACTTTCAAAAAACCAGTTCAAGGTAAAAGGGAACTGTGAAATGTGCAAAACAAGAATTGAAAGTGCCGCGAAAAAAGCTGGCGCAAAAACAGCAGTTTATTCCATTGATCTTCAAACATTAACTCTAGAAACAGATAAGGTTTCTCCCGATGATATTTTGAAAAAAGTAGCAGAAGCAGGTCATGATAATGAGAAGTTCAAAGCAACTGATACAACGTATGAAGGACTTCCGGGATGCTGTCATTACGACAGAGATGCAAAGACTTCACAAGCAGAAACCAATCATGAGCATCATGTAAGCGCTCCTACTTCTGCTAAAAAAGAAAATGAATTCTACGTAAGAGGAAACTGTGCTTCATGTAAAGCAAGAATTGAAAAAGCATCAAAAGATGCCGGTGCTGATACTGCAGAATGGAATGCGGAGAAACAAACGGTTACTTTAAATTTTGACCCTTCAAAAACCTCATCAGACAAAATTTTAAAAGCAATTGCTGATGCTGGTCATGATAATGAAAAATATAAGGCTTCAGATGCAGTTTACAATGGACTTCCTGGATGCTGCCTGTATGACATAGACTTTACTTTTGGTGAACCCAATCCAAAAGTACATTATGAAGAAGAGACAAAACATGAAGGTCAGAAAGACAATGACTCTGCAACTAAAGAAGATCACTCTCAGCATGAAAAAAGCATAGATGGAGTTGTGGTAACGGGTTCTAAAGCTGCAACCGCTTTAAGCAAGAAAGAAGCCGGACTTGTTTTCAATATTGATAAAAAAGAGCTTTTAAAAGCTGCTTGTTGTAATCTGTCTGAAAGTTTCGAAACCAATGCAACAGTAGATGTTTCTTTTAGTAACGCGGTTACAGGAACAAAACAATTGAAAATGCTTGGTCTAGATCAGAAATATACCAGCTTAACGAAGGAACAATTACCTGAAATCAGAGGATTGGCTTCCGCATACGGATTAAACTTTATTCCGGGAAGATGGATTGAAAGTATTCAGCTTACCAAAGGAGGAAGTACGGTAACGAACGGCTATGAAAGCATCACAGGGCAGATTAATACTGAGCTTCTGAAGAATGCAAAGACTCCTGAAACATCACTGAACCTTTTTTCTGACTTCAATGGAAGAGCAGAAATAAATATTACCAATGTTTCTCCTATCAACGATAAATGGTCACAGACTTTCCTTCTTCACGGAAACGGAACGTTTGGAAACACAGACATGAACCATGACGGTTTTCTGGACAGACCGAAAGGAACTCAAATTAATGCTGCTTATTTGTTGAATTATAACGATCTTGAAAAATCAGGATTCGGGTCTCACTTTGGAATTAATTTTATCCGAGATGAGAGAACTGCCGGACAGATTGGTTTTGATAAAAAACTGGGTCAGGATAAACAACCTTTTTATGGGGTAGGAATAGACATTTCAAGATTTCAGGTTTGGAATAAGACAGGATATGTTTTTAAAGGAAAACCTTATCAGAGTATCGGATGGATGAACCAATATGTTTACCACCAACAGGACAGTTTCTTTGGATTGAGAAATTATGCAGGGCAGCAGCATACGTATTATTCCAATTTAATCTTTGAAAGTATTATCGGAAATACCAACCATAAGTATAAGGCTGGAGCAAGTTTCTTATATGACGGTTATAAAGAAACGTATTTGCTGGATGATATAAGAAGGAATGAAATTGTACCGGGAATTTTTGCTGAATATACTTTAACAGGTTTAAAATATACTTTAGTAGCGGGTTCCAGAGTAGATTTCCACAATCTGGCAGGAACTCAGTTTACACCGAGACTTAATTTCAAGTATGATTTCACGCCTCAGACTATTTTGAGACTTTCTGCGGGAAGAGGATTCAGAACAGCGAATGTTTTTGCGGAAAGCCAGCAGTATTTTGCTTCCAACAGAGCTATTAGTATCTTACCAAACGGAGGAAATATTTATGGATTAAGACCTGAAATTGCATGGAATTATGGAGCAAGTTTACAACAGGAATTTAAGCTATTCGGAAGAAAATCGAGTATTGTTGCAGACTTTTTCAGAACAGATTTCCAGGATCAGGTATTGGTAGATTTGGATAAATCTCCTCAACAGCTGACATTTTATAATCTTGATGGAAAATCGTTTGCGAATTCATTCCAGACCCAATGGGATTTTATGCCTATAAAAAACCTTGAAGTAAGACTTGCTTATAAGTATTATGATGTACAGGCGGATTATATCGGTGGAAGAAGAGAAGTCCCTTTTATGGCTAAACACAGAGGGTTTGTGAACTTGGCTTATTCAACCAATAAAACAGATAAAGGCGGATTCTGGAGTTTTGATACAACTTTAAACTGGGTTGGAAAGCAAAGACTTCCTGATACGTCAACGAATCCGGCAGAGTTTCAACTGCCAACGTATTCGGAATCGTATGCTGTTCTTAATGCTCAAGTCTCAAGAAATTTCAATAAAAAGATCAGAGCTTATGTAGGAGGTGAAAACCTTACTTCTTACTATCAGAAAAATGCGATTGTAGATTTTAAAAATCCTTTCGGAAATTATTTTGACGGAGGAATGGTATATGCTCCTATTATGAAGGCTAACTTCTATGTGGGACTGGATGTGACGTTTTAAGGCGGGAAGCTGGAAGAATGATGCCTGGAGTATCATTAGTCGGTGAATTTCTTATTGGGGACAAACCTCTGTCATAAAAATTTTAAATAAAAATTAGCTTAATTATGATATTCAGAGGTTCCAGTAACCTCCAGAAACATCCTTCTTCCAGCCTCAAGCTTCCTTACAAATAAAAAAATCCGCTTCAATGAAGCGGATTTTTTTATTTATCTTCCAAAGTCATCCTGTACTCTTACGATATCATCTTCGTCTGATGGATTGGATGCATCGGTATGCTGCCAGATTTCGGCTACGATTCCCCAGCCTGCCAGGCCAATTAATCTATGTCTTTCTCCCTGCTGAAGCTTCACCTGATCTTTTGGTCCATATTCTCCCAATTCCCCTTCTTCATCAGTATTGCTTCTTTTGATTCCTACCGTTCCTTCCACTACCTGCCAGATCTCGGCTCTTCTGTGGTGATACTGCCAGCTTAGTCTTGCTTCCGGAGCAACGATAAGAATTTTCGGGCTTAGCATCCCTCCTATTCTAAGGTTGTCTACATCAATCCCATCGAAATATTGGTTAGCAAAATCCTGTGCCTGTGTTTCATCAATCACAAAAAATCCTCCCCATGGTCTTGTATCATCTTTAGCTGCAATGTTAAAACCTTGTGTCTGCAGCATGCTCTCTACTCTCTCGAATATTTCTTTTTTTTCTGTACTCATACAGCTATATTTTTAATTTAAAAATTATTTATTTGATTCTTCTTTTGACATTGAATATGGAAAATCTTTTTCCTGTGAACCTCTTTCTTTATTGGGCTTGTTATCCATCTTAAAATCTAAAACAGCCCCTTTCATCAGTTCTTGATGGCTGAGCCAGTTTTTGGAATAGGGCTGCTTGTTTACATTTAATGATTTTACATATAGATTTTCAGCAGTATTTTCCGGAGCTTTTATTTCAATTTTCTTACCATTTTCTAAATGGATTGTTGCTTCTTTAAACAATGGTGCTCCCAGTACATACTGATCTGTTGCTGGCGTCACCGGATAAAAACCTAGAGCTGAGAAAATATACCAGGCAGAAGTCTGTCCGTTATCTTCATCACCGCAATATCCGTCCGGAGTGGCATGATACAATTTGTTCATCACCTGTCTTGCCCAATATTGGGTTTTATAAGGTGCTCCTGCATAATTATACAGATAAATCATATGCTGAATAGGCTGGTTTCCGTGGGCATACTGTCCCATATTCATGATCTGCATTTCTCTGATCTCGTGGATCACGCCTCCGTAATAACTGTCATCAAAAACCGGAGGTAATGAGAATACCTCATCTAATTTGGCTTCAAATTTCTTTTTTCCACCCATTAATTCTGCCAGACCGTCAATGTCCTGGAAAACAGACCATGTGTAATGCCAGCTGTTTCCTTCTGTGAAAGCATCTCCCCATTTGAAAGGATTGAAAGGTTTCTGGAAGTTACCGTCTTTATTTTTACCACGCATTAAACCAGTTTCCTTATCAAATACATTTTTGTAATTATAAGCTCTTTTCTTATAGATATCAATCTCTGAAGCAGGTTTCCCAAGTGCTTTTCCTAGCTGATAAATTGAAAAGTCATCATAAGCATACTCTAATGTTCTTGCTGCATTTTCATTGATTTTCACATCGTAAGGTACATAGCCTAACGTGTTGTAATATTCAACTCCTGCACGGCCTACCGCTTCTATAGGACCTGCATTATTCGCTCCGTGTTTTACAGCCTGCCACAGTGCTTCCGTGTCATATCCTCGAAGTCCTTTGATGTAAGCGTCTGCTACTACAGATGCGGAATTATTTCCAATCATGATATCAGAATATCCCGGGCTGCTCCACTCTGGTAAGAAGCCTCCTTCTTTATAAGCATTGGCCAATCCTTCCTGCATTTCTACATTGATACTTGGATACACAAGATTCAGGAAAGGATATAGAGCACGGAAAGTATCCCAAAAGCCAGTTCCGGCAAACATTCTTCCGTCAACAATTTTCCCGTTGTAAGGACTCCAGTGTTTTATTTTGTTCTGAGCATCAATTTCATATAATTTCTGCGGGAAGAATAACGTTCTGTATAAAGAAGAATAAAAAGTTCTCATCTGCTGATCTGTTCCTCCTTTTACATCTATTTTTCCTAATGTTTTGTTCCAGATATTTTTAGCATCGGTTTTTACTTGTTCAAAATTTCTGTTTCCGATTTCTCTTTTAAGATTCAGTTCTGCCTGTTCAAAACTGATGAATGAAGAGGCTACTTTTGCATACACCGTTTCTTTATTTTTAAGCTTAAACCCTACTACAGCACCTGTATGATCGCTGGTTATTTCTAATTGATCATTGATCAGTTTACCGTCTTTCCAGGTTTTTGTCAGTTCAAAATCTTTATCAAACTGAATGACAAAGTAGTTTTTAAAGTTCTCATATTTCCCGGTAGAATATTTCGTTGTATATCCCAGAATTTTTCTTTCTTTTGGTAAAATTTTGATGTAAGAACCTTTATTCAAAGCATCAACCACTACATAAGCACTGTCTGTTTTTGGAAAATCGAATTTAAAATAAGAAGCTCTTTCCGTAGGAGTAAATTCTGTAGTAACATTGATATCTGCCAGATAAACACTATAAAAATAAGGTGTAGTAACCTCAGCTTTATGACTGAACCAGCTTGCTCTTTCGTCTTCTTTAAATTTCACTTTTCCTACTCCCGGCATGATGGCAAAAGCACCATAATCGTTCATCCATGGAGAGGGCTGATGGGTTTGTTTAAATCCTTTTATTTTATCTGCATCGTAGGTATATGCCCATCCGTCGCCCATTTTACCGGTTTGTGGCGTCCAGATATTCATTCCCCATGGAAGTCCGACAGCCGGATAAGTATTTCCATTGGATAATGAAGGCTTGGATTGGGTTCCCATTAAAGGATTCACATAGTCTACGGGAGATACGTTCTGACCTAACGCCCAGGCCTGTAATAAAAGTAAGCAAGTAGAAAATATAAACTTCATTGTATCTTTTCGTTTGTTAATTTATATACGCTTTTTTTAATGCATAACTGGCAGCTCCAAGAATGGCTGCATCTTCAAATATCGCAGAGATCTTCACCTGCAAGTTAATATTATTCTTTGTTAAATTCTTAATAAATTGTTGTTCAAAATAAGGATATGCTTTGGCAATATTTCCTCCTATAACTAAAACTTTCGGTTTGTAATGAGCTACGTATTTCACAATAAATTCTGAGAAAGTGTCTGCATATTCATCAAACATTTGGGTTTGTATTTCTTTGGGTTTATCCAGCAAATCTTTGGTTCCTGAAATTTCATCCCCTGTCAGTTCTTTGTAACGATTCACAAACCAGCGTGTTGCCAGATAATCTTCACTGATAGAATCTCTGAAAGAAGAATCCCATAAATCTTCATCAGTAGCAAATTCTCCGTTAAAAAAAGTAGTTCCTAATCCTGTACCAAGAGTGACTCCAAAAGCACTTTTGAAACCTTGGGCACATCCTCCGAATACTTCTCCTTCCATAAACGCAGCCGCATCATTTACAAAATGAATCTGCTCCTGAGAAATATCGAGTATTTTTGCCAGTTCTTCTTTAATATTGACCTGATAGATATCTATAAATTTACCCTGCTGCATAAGAGATATTCCATTTTCATAATCGAAAGGTCCGGGCATTGCAATACCGATTAAAAGGTCTTCTTTCACCAGATTATGAGCCACTTTTTCAATGGCTGAAACCCAGGCACTGAAAATAATTTCTTTCTTTTCGAAAGCATCTACATGTTCTCTTACATAGGTTGATGAAATGATTTCACGTTTTTCCGGATCTACCTGAGCCAAAGTGATGTGTGACCCTCCAATATCGATTCCTACTATATTCTGCATTATTTTTTATTTTAAATTCAAGACATCCCTGTGACTGAAAAAACAGACAAACAGAAGTAAGCTCCTGTCTGTCTGCTTTGTATTTCAGACTTTATTTTATCGAATCCAGTAATTACTTCATTATCTGAATTTTACTTCACAATGATTTTACCGGTTGATAATACTTTACTGTTGGCGGATGTAATCTTGTAAATATAAGTACCACTGATTAAATCCTGTGTATTCACTGCGTTATTATTTTGATTAATATTCTGTTTTTTGAACAATTTTCCTGAAGCATCATATAATGCCACTTCAACTGCCGAATTACCGCTTATGGCAAAATGAATATCATTTCCTCTTTTCACAGGGTTTGGATAGACTGTGCTGTTCTCTTTTACAGATTCAACATCTTTCACGGCAAGAGATGAAGCACAGGCAACATCTGTTCTCCAGTTCGAATCTGTCATACTTACCAGCGTTGCAAAATGCGTATTTGTAGTAGCATCCAAAGCACCTAAACCACTTCCTTCATCCATTTTCCAATTCGCTTCAAGACCTGCGGAGTTGGCAGGAACATTACAGCTGTTATTTAAAATTTCCTGCGGTGTTAATGCTTTTTTCCAAACTCTGAATTCATCAAGGAAGCCATTAATTGTTCGGGAATTGTCATAATTTCTTCCAAGATAAAGAATTCCGTTTGCTGTAAAGTTACCTGTTACGGCAAAAGTAGCATCAAGGTTACCATTGACATAAATTTTCATGGCTGCACCATCATAAGTGGCTGCTATATGATACCATGTATTAGTGTTGAATGCTGTATTCGTATTCAATTTCACCTGTGATGAACCGAAACTCAATATAAACTGAAGTTTGTTATTCGCCAGGTTTCCGTCTCCGAATCTAAGCATAGCCGAGTTATTATCGCCTACTTCAACTCCCATCACTGATGAGATATAAGGAAAAGCTGATTTAAATGAGTTTACTTTTACCCATCCTTCAAAGCTCACTGCATTTCCGCTTAAATTAAATTGTCCTGCATTAAGATAATTGGTACTTCCGTTGAAGGCAAGGGATCTTGCTCCAGGGCTTGTAACAGGTGCGAAACCGCTGTTGAAGGCTCCTTCTGCTGAATAAGTACTTGTAGTTCCGCCCGCACACGAAGCCTGTACTTTCCATACATAGCTTGTATTAGCGGTCAGATTTTGCAATGAATAGGTGTTGGTTGTAATATTTGGAATTTCAGACCAGGTTGTTGCCGCTGCAGTTTTGTATTGCAGTGTATATGAAGTTGCATTTCCTGCATCCCATGACAACTGAGTGGTATTGCCAAGGAAACTTCCGGAAGTTAATCCTGATGGCGTAGTGCAGCCACTTCCGGAGTTAAACCTTGGTGCGAAAATATAAGTACTTGTTAATGTTGGAGTGCAATTAGACTGTATTCTCCAGTCATAATCTGTATTCAGAGTGAGGTTATTGATGACAATATTATTTCCTGAATAATTGTTGGCTACATTCGTCCAAACCGTTGAATTTGCTGGTTTGTAATCAATATTATAAGACTGTGAAGCATTCGAAGCCCAGTTCAGTTTTGCTGAAGTTCCTGTCACGTTGGAAACATCAAGTCCCAATGGCGGATCACAAGCCTGTCCCTGAGACCAAGAATACAGCTGACCACTTAAAAGGGTATTTTCATTATAAAGGATATTGGAGCCTGTGCTCAGATAGCTGGCTACATCCGTTCCACCCAAATCATACCACATAAATACCCCATATTGATCATTCTTTGTACTGGTTGCTAAACTTGCCAAAGTAGTCGCTGAAGTTGAACCTGAATTAGAATTAAGAATCCATGTTGCAGCGGCAGAAATTTTAGATTTATCAAGAGGTGGAACAACAGGTGCATTGTACGTGCTATACATTGCATTCCAGGTATAATTAATATAATTTCCTGCTAAATCTCCATTATATGTTTGTCTGGTTGTAGCCGGACCATAGTAGTAGAATGTAATCAGTTTATCTGGCATTGCCGCTTTCAGTTCCTGCAAAAGCATGACAAAAGAGCTGTTATTAGGCTGTCCTGTTCCGTTATTTCCGTATCCTGCGTATTCGTCATCAAGATCTACTCCATCCAAGCCGTAGGTGTAAACGGTATGAGCAACCTGTAAAGCGAAATCTTTAGCTGCTTCACGATTTGGAAAATTAGAAATTCCGGCTCCCTGGTGGTTTCCTAAAAGATCGAGTAATACTTTAATTCCTTTTTGCTGTAAAGGTTTTACGTAGGTATTAACATCATTCAGAACTTTGGTAACATTGTTATTGTTTGAGATATAAGCACGGCTTTTGGAAACATCATAGTTGATATTCGCTGCAAAAATAATGGCAACATCAAAAAGCTGTCTGTTCGTATTCTGCAGAGTATATGAACCTGCGTTCAGCATATTATTGTTGTTCACTTCCACATAGCAGACTCCCAAAGGATTAAGCTGCTGTGCTTTGAGCAACGGGGCACACTGAAGCATCAGGGCCATTAAGGGAATAAAAAAGGATTTTTTTCTCATAGTATATCAATTTTGTAGTAGAAAAATCATTGGGCCGAAGCCCAATGATTGAGTTTTATTATTTTACGATTAGTTTTTCGGATTGTTTTAAGTTTCCATCGTGAGATTCAAACTGGATGATGTAATTTCCTGCTGAAACTCTGCTCAATTCGTATTGATTGTCTCCTGAGTTCAGTGATTTTGTATCTAAGATTCTTCCATTAAAATCATAAACCGTCAATTTTCCTTTGCTGTATTCATCCGGAACAGAAACTGTCAATGATGAAGATTTACTTACCGGATTAGGATATAACTTTATTTGATTTTTAATGCTTGTTTCTCTTACATTGATCGCCTTTTGTCCCGCAGTTCTTGCTAATGCTGAGCTTCCTGTTGTACATGGCACATCTGTTCCCCAATTAGAAGAATCAACACCTGTTAGTGTTAAAGTCACTCCGTTTCCTGAAGTATCCTGAACGGTAGAACCACTTCCTTCGTTAAATTTCCAATAAGCGGCCAATGAAGTGGCCGGAACCGATACATTACACATATTCTGACTGATTTCTGTCTGGCTCAATGCACGTTTCCAAACTCTTACCTCATCTATTTTACCATTGAAGTTTCTTGATGTGTTATATAAATATCCTACGTTGAATGCACCTGTTGAATTCACACTTCCGGTTTGTGCTTTAGTTGCATCCAGAACTCCATTGATATAAATTTTCATATTGGATCCATCATAAGTAGCTGCTACGTGATACCAGGTATTGGCATTCAAGGCTGTTGCAGACGCCAATTTTTGCTGTACGTTATTGATGCTTACCACAAACTGAAGTTTATTATTTGCCAGACCGGCATCTCCTAATCTTAAGAATGCAGAATTGCTGTCGCTTACTTCCGTTCCCATGATAGAAGAAATATATGGAGACGCAGATTTGAATGACGAAGGTTTGATCCATCCTTCAAAAGATAATGCTGAACCGCTTAGATTCATACTTCCAGCTGCTCCTGATTCAGTACTTCCATCCAAAGATAGGGCGTAAGAACCAGTAGGCGTTGTTCCTGAAGTACTTGTAAATCTTGGGGCAAACATATAGGCGCTTTTCACGCTGCAATTGGTTCTGATTCTCCAGTCATATTCGGTATTGGCTGTTAATCCGGAGATGGTTACATAAGTGGAGCTTGTCGCTGAAACTGCATTTGTCCATGTTGTTGAAGAAGCTGGCTTATAATCAATATCATAAGTATTGGTTCCTACTGCTGACCAGTTTAGTTTTGCGCTTGTTCCTGTAAGGTTGCTTGTGTAAAGTCCGATAGGGGCATCACAATTGGTTCCTTGTGTCCAGGATTGTAAAGTACCGCTTAAAACAGTTGGCTCTCCGTATAATGTCTGAGTTCCAGCTGAAAGCTGTGACGTTTCATTAGTTCCATGTAAATCATACCACATAAAAACGCCATAACCGCCATTTTTCGTTTGAGTAGCCAGGCTGGTGGTGGTAGAATTGGAAGTATTTCCCATCCATACGGCTGCAGGAGAGATTTGTGCTTTGGTAAGAGGAGGCACATTAGGAGCAGAAAATGTTCCGTACATCGCATTCCAGCTGTAGTTAACATTATCTCCTACTCTGGCTCCGTTCCAGGAAAGTCTTGAGGCTGCGGGACCATAATAGTAGAATGAAATAATTTTATTCGGTAATAATGCTCTGAGCTCCTGAACAAGCATTACGAAAGAGCTGTCATTGGGCTGCCCTGTTCCGTTGTTTCCATATTCTGAGTATTCATCATCAAAATCAATTCCATCAAGACCATAGGTATTCACTGTATTGGCCAACTGTAATGCAAAGTCTTTTGCAGCTTCACGGGTAGGAAAATTGCAGATTCCAGCTCCCTGGTGATTTCCCAAAATAGTCAGAACTACTTTCATTCCTTTTTGCTGAAGTGGCTTTATGTAAGTATCTGCATTGGTAAGAACCTTGGTTACGTTGTTATTGGAATACAGATAAGCTCTTCCACGGCTAGTATCATAATTAATATTGGCCGCAAAAATATTCACCACATTAAACAGATAACTGTTCGATGTCTGCAGTTTGTACGCTCCAGCATTCAGGAGGTTGTTGTTATTCACTTCCACATAGCATATTCCTGTAGGACTAAGCTGTTGTGCGTTAATCAGAGAACCAGACTGAAGCATCATGGCAATCAGTGCGGTAAAGATGGATTTTTTTTTCATTGTATAATTTTTTTAAGGTGTTTTTGGTGTGTGAATTTTATATAGCATTCCCCTGACACCTACTTTTTCGGGAAGGAATCTCAGATGAATAAGCGATATAAAAAGGTTGGCTATGTCAGTAGCTCAGGGTTTTCATTAAAGGTTTTCCATAACAATTCGCCAAACAGGGTATTGGCCCATGCAAACCATTCTCTGGTGAACTTTTTAGAGTCGTCTTTATGGAAGGATTCATGCATAAAGCCTGTTCCTCCGTGCGTTTTCTGTAAGGTATCTATACACCATCTGATCTCACTTTTATCGTTGGTAGTGAGTGCCTTCATTATGATACTCATTGGCCAGATCATGTCAAGCCCAATATGTGGACCTCCTATTCCTTCTGCCAGCTTACCTTTGAAGAAGAATGGGTTGTTTTCTGACCAAACAAATTTTCTTGTATTCAAATACACAGGGTCATCAGCTTTCACCGCATCCAGATAAGGTAATCCTAACAAACTTGGACAGTTCGCATCATCCATCAGGTTATAACTTCCGAAGCCATTCACTTCAAAAGCATATATTTTCCCAAATTCAGGATGATTGTAAATTCCGTATTTTTTAATGGCTGTTTCTACCTCATCAGCAAGGCTGTTCAGTTGTTGAGCCAATGTTTTTTCATTTTTAATCTGAGCAACCATTTCCGCTGCCTGACGTAAACTTACCACCGCAAATAAGTTGGAAGGGATCAGGAATCCGTAGATGGTAGCATCATCACTTGGACGGAACATAGAGCTGATCAATCCCACAGGTTTCGTTGGATAACCATATCCTCCCATAGGAACTCCGTCTGTAGCCCAAGCTGTGGTACGCTCGAATTTATAAGGTCCAAGATCATGTTTTCTCTGCTGTTCTGTAAAGGTCTGCAGGGTAAGTTTAATTCCTTTCAGCCAGTTGGCATCAAAAGGTTTTGTATCTCCTGTTGTTTTCCAGAAGTGGTATGCCAGACGGATAGGATAGCAAAGCGAGTCGATTTCCCATTTTCTTTCATGGGTTCCCGGCTTCATATCGGTATGATCATATTCTTTCCATTTACTGATCTTCTGATCATCGTTATAGAAAGCATTCGCATAAGGATCTTTCAGGATGAAGGTAGTCTGTTTGTGGATTACTCCTGAGATCAGCTTATGAAGTTTTTCATCTTTTTTTGAGAACTGCAGATAAGGGAAAACCTGTGCGGAACTGTCACGAAGCCACATGGCATCAATATCCCCTGTGATCACATAGGTATCCGGTGTTCCGCTGGTTTCTGTATAGTAAACAGTAGTATCTAATGTATTCGGGAAGCAGTTTTCAAAAAGCCAGCTCAGCTCTTTGTTTTTTACTTTCTTTTTAAAGGCTGCAATAGCACTTTCTACGGATTCGCTGGTAAAATGTCTTTTATCTTTAGGAACACGGACAACAGGAAAATCGTCCAGTACTAAATTTTTAGCAAAAACATTCTGAGTAAACAGCAATCCGGCTCCTGCCAGCGCACTTGTTTTAATAAAATTTCTCCTTTCCATTGATACTTTGTTTCGTTTATTTTTATGAGTCTTATTTTACAGGTTTGCTTCCCATTACGAATCTCAATTCACCACCGTTCATGATATCGCTGTGATTTAACTCCCAGCTTTTGTATTCTTTACCGTTCAGGAACATTTTCTGTACGTAGATATTCTTGTCGGAGATTTTGTCTGCAATCACGGTGAATGTTTTTCCATTCTCCAGTTTTAAAGAAGCTTTCGGGAATTGTGGTGCTCCGATAGCATAAACTGGTTTTCCCGGTGTCACAGGATAGAATCCTAATGATGAGAAGATATACCATGCTGACATTTGACCGCAGTCTTCGTTATTCACGATTCCATCTGGCTTGGCTGCATACATATTGTCGCGGATATATTTTACCATTTTCTGAGTCTTATAAGGACTTCCTGCATAATTATACAGGTATGGAACATGATGACCAGGCTCATCTCCGAATCCTAAAGATCCGATAAATCCTGAAATATCTACGTGCTGCTCTCCTTGCATATGAAGCGCTTCTGTAAAGGTTTTATCCAGTTTTTCTTCAAATCCTTTTTTACCTCCGTACAGATTCATCATTTCGTCAATCTGGTGAGGAACAAAGAAATCATAAGCCCAGATGTTTCCGGAAACCCAGTGTGGTTGCAGTTTTTTCCAATCATTAAGGGTAAAATCTGCTAAGAATTTTCCATCTTTTTGTCTTGGCCAGAAGTGGTTATTTTCTTTATTGAAGGTATTCAGGAAGTTCATAGAACGTTTTTTATACACTTCTGATTCTTCTTTTTTACCTAATTTTTCAGCAAGCTGCTGAATACACCAGTCATCGTATGAATATTCCAGTGTTGCCGAAACAGAAGCTCCGTTTTCTGATGGAGTGTAGCCTAATTTGATATAATCATTAAGACCTCCGCCACCATCACTGCTGCTCATTTTGTCTGTTAAAGAAGCATCTTTCATGGCTGCAAATGCTTTTTCGGCATCAATACCCGGAACTCCTTTTGAGATGGCATCCCAAATTACCGAAACACTGTGATAGCCCAGCATACAGAAATTATCATATCCACAAAGCTCCCAGATCGGCATGTGGTCTTTACGATCTGTATATCTGCTGATCAGAGAATTCGCAAATTCTTTTGTATGTTTCTGATCCATAATGGTTAATAATGGATGTGTCGCTCTGAATCCATCCCAATACGAATAAGTACTGTAGTTGGTAAACCATTTGGTATTCATGTTTTCCTGAGCAGCAACATAGTCTCCATTAACGTCCATGTAAAGGTTAGGGGCAATGAATGTATGATAAACTCCAGTATAGAAAATTTTTCTCTGGCTGTCTGTACCTCCTGTCACCTGGAATCTGCCAATAAGATCTCTCCATGTCTTTTGTGCAGTTTCTTTCGCTTTTGCAAAGTCTATATTTTTTGCTTCTGTATCAAAGTTTTCCTGTGCATTTTCTGTACTCACGGGAGATAAAGATACTTTTACTTCTATGCTTTCCTGATCTTCTGTTGAGAATCTTACAAAAGCTTTAGCATCTTTGGCAAGGGCAATTTTTTCATCGTTTTTGATTTTTCCGTCAGCATAAACGCCGTAAGACTTAAACGGTTTGGAAAACTCCATTACGAAGTAAGCAAATCGTTTACCTCCCCAGCCATTGCTGTAGCAGTACCCTTTGATTTTATTATTGCCTTCTACACTCACTAAAGTATGGTAGATGTTTCCGAAGATTTTGTTGGTAGGATCAATAATGATATTGGCTTCGCTACTTTTCGGAAAAGTATATTTATGAAATCCGACTCTTGGGGAAGCAGTAAGCTCTGCTTTAATTCCATAGCTGTCCAGCATTACGGAATAATATCCCGGAGAAGCTATTTCTTTTTCATGGGTGAATTTTGAACGGTAACCTGTCTCTGGCTTTTCTTCAGATCCGGGAACCATTTTTACCTGTCCTACCGTAGGCATTACCAGAATATCTCCAAGGTCTGCCCATCCTGTCCCGCTTAAATGGTTATGACTGAATCCCATGATGGTTTTACTGCTGTAGTGGTATCCGGAACACCAGTCCCAATCGCCGCTTTTTGTATTCTGATCCGGACTCAGCTGTATCATCCCGAATGGCGTAGTTGCCCCCGGAAACGTATGCCCATGTCCTCCTGTACCTATGAAAGGATCTACCCAAGATAAAACATCGTTTTTATTTTGCTGGGCATTGGCTACAGAAATCAGGGTGGTAAAAAAGCAGATTAACAGTTCTTTTTTCATGATAAGAGAGGTATCGGAGATTTTTTTGTTTAAAAGTTGGTTTAAAAATAGGAAAACCATTATAAAATTCCCAGAAAAAGGGAAAATTAAGATGATTAACCTATTTTCCTAAACTTTATATTACTGTATTAAATTGAATTCTTTTTCATAAAATCAATGATTTCTGAGATATATCCAAAGGCAATCGCAACTACGGTATCAGCAGCACCGTAATATACTGTTACTTTGTCTCCCTCAGTTAATGCTGCACAAGGGAAAACCACATTAGGTACATCTCCTGTCATTTCATACAATTCAGCCGGAGCCAACAGATAAGGCTTCGTTCTGTACAATACTTTTGTAGGATCTTCAAGATCAAGCAAAGCTGCTCCCATTGAATATCTGAATCCTCTGCAGGTATTGATCACTCCATGATAGAAAAGCAGCCATCCTTCTTCTGTTTTGATAGGAACCGGCCCTCCCCCTATTTTTGTACACTGCCATGCACTGTCTTCGAAAGGAGTTACTTTCATCACGCAACGGTGCTCTCCCCAGTATTTCATATCAGGGCTATAGCTGATATAAATGTCACCGAAAGGCGTATGTCCGTTATCACTAGGACGGCTCAACATGGCATATTTACCATTGATTTTTTCAGGGAACAAAACTCCGTTTCTGTTGAATGGAAGAAAGGCATTTTCGCACTGAAAAAATTCTTTAAAATCAAAAGTATACCCAATTCCGATAGTAGGACCATTGTATCCGTTGCACCAAGTGATCCAGTAACGATCTTCTATGAAGGTTACGCGGGGATCATATTTGTAATCGGATTCAATCATATCTGTATTTCCTGCCTGCATTTCAATAGGATCATGATTGATGTCCCAATTGATTCCGTCTTTACTGAACCCAGCAAAAATATTCATCTGTACTGCCTTGTTATCACAACGGAAGACTCCGGCAAATCCGTCCTCGAAAGGAATCACGGCACTGTTGAATATACTGTTGGATGTTGGTATCGCGTATCTGTTAATGATCGGGTTTTCGGAAAACCTCCACATAATATCATTGCAATCTTCCGGGCGATCCTGCCAAGGGATCATTACTGATTGAGCTGTCATAAAGTATTTTTTACTTTTTATTTTTAATTATTATGAATTGATTTGTTGTTCTTTCTGATTTTCCGGATGAGGGAAAGGGACAAATAAAGTGACTAAAAATGCAGGAATAGTAGCGATCAATACCCAGATAAAGAACATTTTGTATCCGATCCAATCACTGATCATTCCGCTGAACATTCCGGGAATCATTACGCCAAGATTCATGATTCCTGTTGCAAATGCGTAATGAGCTGTTTTGTGTTTCCCGGGTGCAATCTGCTGCATCATGTAGAGCATTAACCCTACAAAACCAAATCCGTAACCGAAATATTCTACTACTACAGCAATTCCTACAGGTAAAAGGGTATCTGGCTGATAGTGCGCTAACAATGCATACACCACAAATGGAATATTGAATGCACAGCATAGCCATATCAAAGATCTTTTCAATCCGCGGGCTGAGATAAAATATCCTGCCAATACGGAACCAAGGATAAATGCTGCAGAACCGTATGTTCCGTAAATAAGTCCTATATCTGAAGTAGATAGTCCTAATCCTCCTGACGTTCTTGGAGCTTTAAAAAATAAAGGGGCAATTTTGATGGCGAATCCTTCCGCAAAACGATACAGAATAATGAAGAGAATACACCACAGAATTTTCTTTTTGGTGAAAAAAGAGGTAATCACTTCCAATAATTCTTGACGAACGTTTCCTGCAGTTTTTTCATCTTTCTGTTCTTCTTTGTCTTCTTTCGGCAGAATGAAGTAATGATAAATAGCCAACACAAAAAACAGTAATGCATAAATCACCATAATGATCATCCAGGCATGCGTAACGCCTTTTGTCTTTTCTAAAACACCCGCAAAATAGACCAGTGCTCCACTACTAATAATTTTGGCAAGATTGTAAAATGCACCCTGCCAACCAATATATTTTGCCTGCTCTTTATTGGTAAGAAAACCAATATACGTTCCGTCTGCTACCACGTCATGGGTAGCTCCACAAAATGCCACTACTGCAAAAAGGGCAATACTGTATTTGAAAAAATCATGCATTGGCAGGCTTAAGGCTACTAATGCAAACAGAATTCCTATGGCAAACTGAGTAAAAACAACGAAGAATTTTTTTGTTTTATAAATCTCCAGAAACGGGCTCCAAAGAGGCTTTAATGTCCAGGAGAACATGATAAGGGCTGTCCAGAATGTAATCTGTGCATCCGAAACACCCATATCTTTATACATGATTCCTGAAACCGCATTAATGGTTACAAAGGGAACACCCATTGCAAAATACAATGTGGAAATCCAGAGAATTGGCTGGATCCGACGGGTTCCGGAGTTGTTTTTTCCCATATTTAAAAATAAGATTCTAAATAAAAGAGAACATCTCAACAATTCATTCAGGCTAAAAAACGAAACTATAAATTTTTTGGAGATTCTACTCTATTCTCCTGCCTTAATGAATGTATCAAATAAAAATCTGATGTTGAGATGTCTCTTTATTAATGAGTGATTCTGAATATTTTTTATTTCTTATCCCACCATAGCTTTGTGCCTCCGGTATCAGGGCCGTTAAGCATCTGCGCAGCCTGCTGGTAATTATATAGTGACGTTTTGGTATCAACAGTAAAAGGAATTCTTCTGATCATCCCTTCTGTACTGATGGCTCCGCCACTATCATTTTTTCTTACCTTGAAAAGTATTGGATATCCTGTTCTTCTTTGCTCAGCCCAAGCTTCCGGTCCGTTTGGATAAAGAGAAAGCCATTTCTGGGTAATAATTCTTTCTAATTTTCTTTCGTTGGTATCGCCGTTATTCCATGCAATCGTGATGGTACTTAACTGGGGATGCCCTAAAGCGATGTTATTGTCTGCATTTTTCGGATCCACATAAGGTGCTTCTGTAGAAGTAGTATCCGCAAGGTATGTTGCAACGCTTGCACTTTTCCCCCATTCTCCGAAAGACTGCTGAACTCCGGTAGTATAGTTGGTCTGAATATCACCAGCTCCTGCATATCCTCTTAAAGCAGCTTCTGCTTTTAGGAACCATGTTTCTGCAGCGGTGAATAATTTCATTTTACCATCAGTTCCTGAGAAATAATCTCCGTTGGCAGATTTTGCCTGTGGCTGAGAGAATCCTCCGTATGTTGATTTTCCATTTAATAAATCTATTCCCTGACGTATTCCTATATATTTACCCTGAAGACTTGGATCCGATGCCGGAATAGCATAAGCCGGAAGTCTTGGGTCGTTATACCCGTTCATATAAGCCATCAAAGGTGCTCCGATCAAACAGTCTCCCCATGAATAAATGATAAAGCTTAATTCTGACTGCCCTACGCTGATCAAAGCATTATCTGCATTATCAGTGATCAATCCTGCAGATGAAGCCAATGCCTCTTCTGCATATTGTTTTGATTTCACAGGATCTGCATAGCTCATTCTCATAGCTAACCTCAGCTTTAATGAATTGGCCAGTTTTGCCCATTGTGCCATATTTCCACCATACACCAAGTCCGCTCTTTTTAATGCAGCTTTATCACCTTCATTTCCGGCAGCAGGCATATTCTGTATTTTTTGCAAATCTGTAATAGCCACAGTAAGGTCATTGATAAAGTTTTGATATGCATCTTGCTGAGAATCAAAATCCGTTACCCCGTTTGCATTGGGTGTTTCATATTTGCTGTATACTACCGGACCGTGATTGTCTGATACTCTTGCCGCTGTGATTACCTTTAAAATCTTTTTAACGGCAAATGTTCCTGTAAAGTCTATTCCCGGATAGAAGTTTTTAGCAGCATTATCGATGATGATAGAATAATTGAAAATATCCTGCTGTCTTGCAATAATCCTGTTATTCCACCCATCCATCATAAAATAGGTCATATTGTTCTTGCCTCCATTAAACTGGCTTGCGGTACTGAACATACCACTGAACATATCCGCACTCAGATTGGGATATAGCTGATAATCCGACTGAAGACCTCTTTGAAGGGATTTTAAAGGATTAACAACCGCGTTGTAATCCGCATACATGTTTTCAGGATTCCCTAGCTTTTCCTGATTATACTGATCTAGATCACCGCATCCGGAAGCAGTCATCAAGACTGCCGCACCCAATACCAGTGTTTTAATATTATTGAATTTCATTTTCGTTAAATTAGAAGTTAGCCTTTAATGATAGTCCGATTGAGCGGGTAACCGGCAGTCCGAATGAATCTACCCCAACCCCACCAGGTGTATTTCCTGATACTTGTTCCGGATCAAACGGTGCTTTTTTATAGAAGAAAAACAAATTGGTTGCCACCAAGCTTACCGTTGCATTTCTCATATATTTTGATTGGATATCAAAGCTGTATGAGATGGATGCCTGACGTAAACGTACCGTTGTAGCACTGTATAAATAAGCCTCATCAATTCCAGTCCCAATACCACCGGCACCACCTGTTCTTTTATAATATGCTTTTGCATCGGTAACTCCGTTATAAGCCTGTCCTGCCAGAGGTGTTCCCGGAGCATATACTGCGTTTGGAATGGATACTCCACCAGCATCTCTTGCATCAGCAGTCGCCTGGCTTACTCCGTACAAATCATTTGCTTTTTCAGTAAGAGACAATACTTTACCTCCGAATTTACCATCGATAAGGAAAGATATTCCCAGTTTACCAATATTAAAAGAGTTATTAAAACCTAGAATAAACTTAGGGTTTGGATTACCCAAATATTGAGGATCACCTGTAGTACCCAATGGAACTCCATTTTCATCTACTAAAACACGTCCCTGATCATCTCTTTTGAATTTAACTCCGTAAAGATCTCCAAAAGATCCTCCCAGTCTCAATTTTGTGAAATCTCCACCACCCGTTAATGAGAAAAGCTGGTTTTCTGATATTGGCAGGCTTGATGGAAATAATTCAACAATTGTATTTTTGTTTGCAGAAGCATTTATTGTAGTTGTCCAGCCAAATTTCTCTGTCCCAAAAACTTTGTATGATAAAGAGGCTTCAAAACCTGTATTGCGTATTTTCCCCGCATTAATATAATATGAACCTGATGGAATTCCTCCAAAGTTAGATCCAATCGTTGTCTCCAACAACTGATTGCTGGCATTAGAGTTATAATAAGTAAGATCGAAATTTAATCTGTTGCTGAACATTCTCAACTCAGTTCCTGCCTCAAACGTTTTATTAAGTTCCGGACGAGGAATAAGGTCTGGGCGACTGGTAACAAATGAACTTTTCGGATATACAATAGTTCCTGCATCTACTCCATAAGAATAGGCATTATAATAGGCAACCATTGCATTAGAAATATTAGCTGGTAATCCTAACCCTACAGTTGCATAAGAACCTCTTACTTTCCAGAAATTAATCACTTCCGGAAGTTTAAAGATAGAAGATAAGATCGCATTCGCTCCTACAGACTCATAATCAAATCCGCTTCTTCCTGTTAATGCCAAAGTAGAATCCCAGTCATTTCTAAAGGTCATATCTACATAAAACATATTCTTATACCCTACTGAAGCACTTGCAAAAACTGACCGCACCTGCTTTTTCAAGTTCCAGTAGATATTATGATATCCATCTCCCGGGCTTCGGTCTACATTCCATTGCAGGTTGTTTATTGCAAACAAATTAGGATTGGACAGATAAGCATTATCAATCTGTGTTACTTTATTACTTGTAGTATTCACACTTCCTCCAACGGTAAAGTCTAAAGAAATTGATTCGCTTAATTTTGGACTACCAATCAATAAAACGTCACCATAAGTAGACGAATTTTCGTATACGTTTTTAAGGATTCTTCCGTTTTGTCCTCCTGCCAGTAAACTTGGCGCTGAATAAGCCGAAATATCACGCTGGCTGTCTGAACTGTTCCAGCTATAATTACCTCTTACTCGCGCAGTTAACCATGGATTAATCTCATAAGACAATGAAACAGCGCTGTATGCATTTTTATTTTTAACCGTAACCGCATTTCTGTTTAAAATCCAATATGGATTTTGAGTTTCCGGGTTTCCTTTGAAACTTCCGTCAGGCTTTACTTCCCACCAGTTTTGTGCAGGTAAAAGTCTCTTTTTATCTATGAAAGAATAGTTATCAGGTCCATATTGATCGAAATCTACTCCTCTTGGCAGCCAGTATAAACTTGCTAAAGGAGAGAAAGATGCTCCCGGAGTCTGTCTGTTTTTACTATCTTGTAATGAACCAATGAAGTTAGCATCCAATGTCAGTTTATCATCAAGAAACTTACTTGAGTTTCTGAATGACACATTATACTGATCAAAATAAGACATTGGGATCACCCCTTTATTGGTAGTATTTCCAATGGAAAAATAGTTGGTTGATTTTTCGTTTCCGGATTGGAAAGAAAGGCTGTTCACCCAAGTTGTTCCGGTTTGCAGAAAATCTTTAAGGTAGTCTTTCGAACTTCCTTTTGCCCCCCAGCTCTCAATATTATTTCCTGGAGATTGAGTAGGATAGGATGGATCATAAGATAAATAGCTATGTTGCAGTTTGGGTAAGCTATAAGCTCTTTCAACCGTTAAACTCGAGCTATAAGAGATCGAGCTCTTCCCTATTTTCCCTTTTCTTGTGGTAATCAAAATAGCTCCGTTTCCACCTGCGGAACCGTATAATGCTGATGCTGATGCTCCTTTCAGGAAGTTGATGCTCTCAATATCATCAGGATTAATAGAACTCAGTACATCTCCCGGATCCGGCATATTGGAATACTGACTTATATCCGCAGATTTTCCTGTTCCGTTGATAATAGGAATTCCATCCACTACATACAAGGGCTGGCTGTTTGATACAGACTTATTCCCTCTCATAATCACCCTTACGGAGCTACCTACACCATTGGTTCTGTTGATCTGTACATTGGAAACTTTTCCATTGATCGAATTTAATAGATTGGGAGTTTTCACTTCAGTAAGCTCATCCCCGCCAATCTGCTGACTGGAATACGTCAAAGAGCGGGCCTGCCTCTTTATCCCCAAAGAGGTGACTACGACCTCCTCAATACTGTTTGTCTTCGTAGTATCGGCTGATTTTTTCTCCTGTGCATTCGCAGAAATTGAAAAAACGAACAGAACGGGTATAACTGCTTTTCTCATAAGGTATAGATTCGTTAGATTTAATTGAGAATCAATTACATTGCTTTATTTTTCAATACAAAAACAATTATTGTTTTTTCAGCAAAATTTTGCTGTTTATGTATTAAATTATTTAAAGTTTTGTTAAGATTTAATTCACATTCACAAATCTAAATTTTGTAACCAGTCTGATATAATACTATTTTATCATAAAACGATATTATTTTTTCAGCAATTTTATTCAAACCCGATTAAACCTCTAAATACCAACAAAATACACCTGATTAAATTCTATCAAAAAAAGAGGATTTATCTTCATTTTTATCAAAAATAAAACCGGATGCTTATGTCCGGTTATGTCTTTTATTTGTAGAAAAAGTGAAACTTAAAAGAGTATTATTCAATTTTTTTAACGCCTTTAAATTGTTCTTTAAATTCAGTTGGTGTTGTCTTTTTGATGGATTTAAATACCTTATTGAAGTTGGCAATATTATTAAATCCGGCTTCAAAAGCGATCTCAAAAACAGTAAGATTCTTTTCCATCAGCCAGCGTGCAGCATAGCTGATCCTTATCTCATTCAGATAATTAATAAAGGTTTTCCCAGTTCTTTTTTTGATAAATCTGTTGAACGTCACATTGCTCATATTCACCAATGAGGCTGCTTTATCCAACGTTATTTTATTCTCAAAATTCTTATGCACAAAATCATGAACAACCTTCATTTTATCATTATCAGCAAAAGTCTCGAGTTCAATACTATAGGATGATAAAAGTATTTTATTTTCTGCTACAGCCAATTCGTTCAGAATCTTCATTATTTCTATAAAAGACTCAAAGCTGTTCATCTTGGACAGGTTAAGAAACGAATCTTTTAGTTTCTCAGCAGTTTCGGAAGAAAAAAGAATTCCTCTGATGGAATCTTTCATCAGATTATTGATGGGCTTCAGGATATTTTTCTCCATGAGCGACTGTTGAAAGAAATCCTGATTGAATTGTATAGTAATTTCGTGGGTTTTTCTGTTTTTGCATCTGTAATTGGCCCAGCAGTGCGGCAGATTGGGACCTACCAATACCAGCTCTATATTTCCAATCTCTCCGGTATGATCTCCAACCATTCGGCGATACCCTTTTCCTTTGTAGATAAAGTTGATTTCAATTTCCGGATGATAGTGGTACGGAAAGTCGAAAGACGCTTTAATCCTGTCAAACACGAGAAAACTATCCTCAGGAGACAGTGGAGTTATTTCTCTCAGAATATTTTCTAATTCGCTCATACAGGCAGTTATGAAAAAAGATTAAATAATATAGGTCGCGATACAAATCTTTGTAAAAATGATAAAATAATATCAATGTAAAAATATATTTCCTATTTATTTTATTCCAATTCAGTATGTCAGACATCAGAAATTTACGTTTCAATAATTTAATAGAGTCAAAATCATGCTTTTTTGTATCTTTAAACTAAAGTTAAAGTATGCCGCAACAGCTTATTTTCGAAGATCACTATAAAAGACTCGGACTGGAAGTATTTTCAGAAGAAAATCTGGAGAACTTCAATGCAAATCGGTTCAGTACAGATATTAAAGTATTTTTTATTCCTTCAGGATACGAACTTACGGTAGATTTTAATCATTACAAAACCAAAAAGCCTTCACTTTTTTTTCTGACTAACCAGCATCTGAACCTCCAAAAAGGAAAAGAGGAATCTGTCCTTCTTTTCTACAACCGTGATTTTTACTGCATCCAGATTCATGATAAGGAAGTGGCCTGCGACGGGCTTCTCTTTCATAATGTATTTGAAATTCCTTTCGTAGAGCTTGATGATTCAGAAACCACTCTTATAAAAGATCTGTTTCAGAATATTCAGGATGAGCTTGAGTGGAAAGATTCTTCCGCAGAGGAAATGATCAGAACCTATGTAAAACAGATCATCATCCGGGCTACCCGCAAATGGAAGAAACAGAATTTAGACAATAGCTCTATAAGAATTCCAGGCAGTGAGCTTGATATTTTCCGGGATTTCAGCAGATATCTGGAAATTCATTTCAGAGAAAAGCACAATGTTGCAGAATATGCAGAAATGCTTCACATAGCCCCAAAAACTTTAACTCATAAATTTAAAAACTTACATCTGGAATCTCCCAATCAGTTGATCATCAACAGAATTTTGTTAGAGGCTAAAAGATTACTTTTCTATACAGATAAGCCAATCAAAGAAATAGCCTATGATCTTGGGTATGAAGATCCTGCTTATTTTAACCGTCTTTTTACCAATAAAACAGGAAGTACACCTGCTAATTTCAAAAAAAATTACTCCTCGGGAAAAAAGTACAAGATTTAACACCTTTTATCTATTGAACACTCTCCGTCACCGATATATCTTTGTAACATCAAAATCAAACAATACTCAACACAAAAACAAACATTATGAGACGTAACGCAACAGCCGTTTGGAACGGTACCATCAAAGAAGGAAAAGGACACTTAACTACTCAAAGTACCACTTTAAATCAGACTCAATATTCTTTCAACAGCCGTTTTGCAGATGGTGTTGGGACAAACCCTGAAGAATTACTGGCAGCAGCTCACGCCGGATGTTTCACAATGAAACTGGATGCAGAATTATCTCAGGCAGGTTACAATCCTGAAGAATTAAAAACAACTTCTGTAATCACTCTTGACCCCAACATCGGAAAGATTACAAAATCTGAACTGACTCTTACTGCAAAAGTTCCGGGAATTTCGGAAGAAGAATTCCAGAAATTCGCTAAGATTGCTGAAGAAGGATGCCCTGTAAGTGCCGCATTCAACTTTGAAATTACATTGAATGCTACTCTAGAGAATTAAGATTCAAAGAATTTATATCAATAGGAACGGGCTTTAGCCCGTTTTTCTATTTTAAAAACAAACCTATTGGCTTTAGCCAAAACTTAAGCCATCAATATTTACATCAATTAATCTTATTAATAAAATATACCGAGTGGTATATTTTTGTATATTTGCATTGTATTTAAACATTTATAATGTCGAAGGCAGAAAAAACAAAACAGCATATCATCGAGAAAACGGCAACTCTTTTTAATACAAAGGGTTATATTTCCACATCGCTGTCTGACATTACCCAGATAACCGGACTGACGAAAGGCAGTATCTATGGAAATTTTGAAAATAAAGATGAAGTAGCTATTGAAGTTTATAAATACAATGCCGGATTGCTGGGTAAAACGCTCAGTCGCTCTTTTGGAGAAGAGTTTCACACTTCATTGGATAAACTTCATGCGCTTGTAGACTTTTACCGGAAAAACTGGAAGTTTGTCTTTGCCAACGGCGGATGTCCGTTAATGAATGCAGCAACAGAAGCTGATGATTCTTTTCCTGCCTTAAAAACTCAGGTTAGAAGATCCTTCGAACAATGGATGACCAAAATATCAGCAGCAATTCTGGAGGGACAAAAAAAAGGCGAAATTGGTACAAACATCGATGCCGAGCAATACGCTTCCCTATTCATTATGCTTATTGAAGGCGGAATCCTGCTTTCAAAAACCATGGGTGATCAAAGCTTTCTAAACCATGCGTTAGATAAAATCGCCTACATGATTGATCATGAACTCAATATTCTTCCATCATAAATTATACAATATGGAAACAAAAAAAGTGGCTATTGTAGGATACAACAGAATTCCTTTTGCCAGAATGAATACCGCTTATTCGGAACAGAGGAACCAGGATCTCCTGCTTGCTTCTCTAAACGGATTGATAGACCGCTATCATCTTAAAGGGAAACGACTGGGAGAAGTTGCCGGCGGTGCTGTGATTAAGCATATTTCAGAAAGCAACCTCATCAGAGAAACTGTGATGAATACAACTCTTGACCCTGCAACTCCCGCATGTGACCTTCAGCAGGCATGTGATACAGGTATTGAAGCCGCTATTTATATTGGAAATAAAATTGCATTAGGACAGATAGAATCCGGTATTGCATGCGGAGTGGAAGCCATGAGCAACATTCCGTTTGAGTCTTCACCAAGATTAAGAAAAGCCCTGTTAAAAGCCAATAAAGAAAAATCAGCATTTGGAAAATTAAAACAACTGCTAAGCCCAAAATTGAAAGACTGGATGCCAATTCCTTACAAAGGACAAGAACCCAAAACAGGGCTGGTAATGGGAGAGCACACAGAAATTACAGCAAAATATTATAATATTCCCAGAAAAGAACAGGACGAATTGGCTTTAAAAAGTCATCAGAATATGGCAAAAGCCTATGATGAAGGATTCTTTGATGATATGATCACTCCGGCTTTTGGCTTAGATAAAGATAATAATTTAAGACGCGACAGTAGTTTTGAAAAGCTTTCACAGCTAAAACCTGCATTTGATAAACAGAACGGAACTCTAACAGCAGGAAATTCAACCCCATTTACAGATGGAGCTTCAGCAGTCTTGCTGGCCAGTGAAGAATGGGCAAAAGCCAACAACTTACCCATTTTAGCCTACATCAGCTTTTCAGAACTGGCAGGAATAGAATATGTAGAACATAAACAGGATCTGCTTCTTGCTCCGGTTTTCGCAGCAGAAAGAATGCTTAAAAAAGCAGGAATGAATCTGTCTGATTTCGATTATTATGAAATTCACGAAGCATTTGCAGCACAGGTTTTAGCCACCATAAAAATCTGGGAAAATGATGAGCTTGCGCGAAAATTCGGATTGGAAAAAGCCCTGGGCAAAATAGACAGAAGCAAACTGAATGTAAAAGGAGGAAGCCTTGCAGCAGCCCATCCATTTGCGGCTACAGGAGGAAGAATTATTGCAACATTGGCAAAATTACTTCATGAAAAAGGCAGCGGAAAAGGGTTTATATCCATTTGTGCAGCCCGTGGACAGGGAGTAACCATGATTTTAGAAAAGTAAAAAACTCAGGTATGGATAGATTAGCACAATTAAAACAATTTATCGGCAAAGAATTTGACCAGTCACCATCTCCTTTTATGAAATGGCTCAATCCTATTGTTCTTTCTGTAGAAGAAGGGCAACTGGAATTTCAATATACCATAAGACCGGAATGGCTGAACCCGATCGGAAATCTTCATGGTGGAGTTACAGCAGCCATTATAGATGATGTCATCGGTGCCACGATGTTTTCTTTAAATGAAAATTCTTTCATTACCACTATAAATAATGTCATTGATTATTTTTCAACTGCAAAAGAAAATGATAATATTGTAGCCGAAACTAAAATCATTAAAAGAGGGAGGCAGTTTGTAAACGCTCAGTGCGAAATATGGAACGCAGATAAGACCCGCTTAATAGCGAGGGGAACCTCGAATTTATTCAAAATCAATAACTAAGTATGAAAAGAGTTGTCATTACAGGTCTTGGCGCAGTGACGCCTTTGGGAAATAATGTCGAAGAATTTTGGCAAAACAGTATCAATGGAGTGAGTGGAGCAAACAAAATCACCCATTTTGACACAGAAAAGTTTAAAGTACATTTTGCTTGTGAGGTTAAAAACTTTGATCCAAAAGTTCATTTAACACACAACGAAATCAAAAGAAGTGATTTATTTTCACAATATGCCATGTACTCCACTGCGGAGGCACTCAAAGATTCCGGACTTGAACTGGAAAACATGGACCCATTTGATGTAGGTGTTATCTGGGGAACAGGACAAGGAGGAATGTGGACTTTCGAAAGTGAGGTCATGAATTTTGCAGCTGGAGATGGAACACCAAGATTCAACCCTTTCTTTGTACCGAAATTTATTGCCAATATGGCTTCGGGAATGATTTCCATGAAATATGGCCTTCAGGGAATCAATTATACAACGGTTTCAGCGTGTGCAACAGGAAATACGGCATTAATGGATGCCTTCAACTATATCCGTCTTGGAAAAGCAAAAGTAATTGTGAGCGGTGGTTCTGAAGCAGCTATTTCTCCTGCTTCAATCGGAGGATTTTCCATTATGAAAGCCATGTCTACACGAAATGACGACTTTGCAACTGCCAGCCGTCCTTACGATGCAGAAAGAGATGGTTTTGTGATGGGTGAAGGTTCCGGAACTTTGATTCTGGAAGAATATGAGCACGCCAAAGCAAGAGGAGCAAAAATCTATGCCGAATTGGTAGGTGCAGCAATGACAGCGGATGCCTATCACATGACAGCACCTCATCCTGACGGTGTTGGAGCAATCAAAGCAATGCAGCTTGCTCTTAATGAAGCTGAAATCAATGTAGATGATATTGATTATATTAATCCTCATGCCACTTCTACTCCACTTGGAGATCTGGTTGAGCTGAATGGAATTAATAAATTATTTAAAGGAAGTAAGAATCTTGACATCAGTGCTACAAAATCCATGACAGGCCACCTGTTGGGGGCTGCGGGAGCTGTGGAAGCCATTCTTTCTATTAAAGCCATTCAAAATGGAATTATTCCACCAACGATTAACCTTCATTCTATTGACGAGAATATCCCGAAGGACATCAATATTGTATTTGGAGAAGCGAAAGAAAAAGATATTACCTATGCTTTAAGTAATGCTTTTGGATTTGGAGGACACAATGCAACATTAATTTTCAAGAAATTCATATAATTTGAATTCAAATAATTGAGAAATCCCTGTATGAAAGCCATACAGGGATTTTTTTATACTATCTTATCTTTAACTGTTACATAAAATCAGCATCAGGCATGAAAAGGTCACTCTCATTCTCTACAATCGGGATATAAAGTCTCTCCCATTTTTGACCGTTCACCATATCCCAGCTATGTCCGGCACCTTTAAGGTCTTCAGCTAAAAGGATGATTCCTGGTTCAATAATAAATGTAGATCCATCTGTTACTTTAAATCTTACATTCCCCTTGATGGTAACAACATATTGCCTTCTGGGTGCCGGATGGTCATTTTTTTCCCATTCTTCCGTTTCATTACTCATCCAGAAAACGGTAGCTTTTATATGTTTAAGAGTAGGCATTTTACCTTTCTCAAAAGTACATGAGTCATCAGGATTATTAATCAGTCTTATGGCTGGAATAAATCCCATAGATGTTTCCAGGGCTACATTTATATTTTTTTGATTTTCATCTTGTCCATTCATCATTCTATTATACTTTAAGGCTAAAAGGTTTATATAAATGTAATTGTTATTTTTCGAATTGCAGGACTATTTTAAAAGAAAAAGAGCAGCCCAATCTGACTGCTCTTTTTTTCTTTATGCTTTCAACCATTCTGAGGAAGAAAGATAATTCTGATCAGGATAATAGATGAACAGACAGTTTTTTCCTTTAATCGTATTGATTATAGACTGTGTAAGCTCTCTTGGAACGGCAGGGCATCCCCAGCTTCTTCCGATTCTTTTGTGCATACTGGCAAATGCATCACTCACATAATCCGCACCATGCATTACAATTGCTCTTTTGTATGCAGCATCATTAAAGCCCTTATCCATTCCTAATAATTTAAGAGAGTATCCGTTATCACCCTGATAGGTAGCATCCGTGATATAAAATCCAAGACTGCTCTGCAGCGAACTTTCCTTGTTAGAAAAATTCGTCGCAAATTCTTCGCCTGTATTTTTTCCGTGTGCTACTAATGAGTTGAACAGAACTTTTTTGTCTTCCAGGTCAATGATCCAAAGTCTTTTTGTGTTAGAAGACATAGAAAAATCGCAGATAGTCAGTAAATGCGAGTCCTGGGTAAGCAATCCTGCTTTTTTTAAATTTTCATAACCAGTTAATGCTTTTGAGAACACTTCATAGTTCAGTTCATGTTCCGGGTCAAAGGCAATAGATTGGTACAGTGCTTCTGATGCAGACACAGCTGTTGTGCTTTTATCAGATTTCGTTTCAGCTACTTTTTCAGTTTTCGTTGTTGTTACATTCTCACTTTTCGCCGCCACTCTTGGGGAAATGTAGAATGAAGTCGTAACCATGTAAACAAGGCCTAATACACTATAAATTCCTTTCATTCAATACTATATAAATCCAAATTAGTGGGGCAAAATTATAAAAACATAATTACCAAGGGGTTATAACTCTAAAAAGTTTAACGCTATTTAAGAAACTTTAACGTCCTGATTTTGTGAATTAAAGCATTTATTTTTGAGAATCCGGAACAAATTCCAGGCTTACAGAATTCATGCAATACCTCAATCCTGTCGGCTTTGGACCATCATCAAAAACATGCCCCAGATGGGAATCACATCTTTTGCAGAGCACCTCTACACGGTCCATTCCATAAGACTGATCTCTTACATAATAGACTCCTTCTTTATCAGCTTCAAAGAAACTTGGCCAGCCACAGCTGCTGGAAAATTTTGATGTAGAACGGAACAGGTGATTTCCACACACCGCACAATAATATTCTCCTATCTCATCAAATTCATTGTATTTTCCTGTAAAAGCTCTTTCAGTCGCTGCCTCTCTGGCAATTGCGTATAAATCCGGAGCGAGGATTTTTTTCCATTCTTCATTAGAAACATTAAGTTTTGTAGTATCGGCTTTGGAATAGTATGGATTGTTTTTTGCTTCTGTATTTTCCATGGGAGGGGTTTTAATGGGGTTCGTATTTCTGCGTACATGCCTGCAGAAAAAATAATAAGGTGACTGAAACTAAAAATTTCATCGTAAATTTCATTCTTTAACCGCAAAAATTGTGAGGTTTAAAAGCTTTTATTAAGATTAAACGGTTTCATAACCAAATTTAGTAAATTTGAGAATATGAATGACGAAGCAAAAAGAAAACAACTCAGAAAATATAAAGCATTTGCCACAGGGTTATTTGTCCTGATGGCTATTATTTTCATTGTTACCACTATTTTACAGAAGTCTAATAACTCTCATTGGATCGGCTATGTACAGGCATTTGCTGAGGCTGCTATGGTAGGGGCACTTGCTGACTGGTTTGCAGTAACCGCATTATTCCGTCATCCTCTGGGACTTCCCATTCCACATACCAACCTGATTGAGAACAGTAAACAGAGATTGGGAGACAATCTCGGGAGTTTTGTGGTTGGAAACTTTCTTTCTCCTCAGAATATCCGTCCTTATATCCAAAAACTTAAAGTTTCTAATTTTGTCGGGGAATGGCTGGGCAAGGAAAAAAGCCAGGAGATTTTGATTAAAAATCTTTCTGATATTGTTCTTGATATTCTTAATAAGCTTGATGATTCTACGGTAAGCCAGTTTATCAGTAAAAAGGTTTCTGAAATGACGGATGATATTAAGCTTAATAAAGTGGTTGGAAACGGAATCGGATATATTCTTGAAAAAAATGACCACCAGAGAATCATCACCAATCTTTCGAAACAAATCAAAGAATACATCATTGAAAACGATGCAATGATTCAGGAGCGGGTAAAAAAAGGAAGCTATTCTTTCATTCCATCATTTGTAGACACTAAAATTGCCGATAAAATTGCAGACGGACTTTCTGATTTTTTCAAAGAAATAGAAGAAAATCCTGAACATGAAGTAAGAGGATTAATTACGCAGAAAATTCATGAATTCTCTGTTGATCTGAAAGAAGATCCGAAATGGGATGAGGAATTTAAAACCATTAAAAACGGGCTTCTGAAAAATGATAAACTGGATGAATATTCCAATGACATCTGGGTTTCCATTAAAAAAACACTGATGAAAGAACTTCAGGAGGAGAATTCTGCTTTGAAAAATTATCTTACTAAAAATCTGAATGAGTTCGCCCAAAATTTAAAGACTGATGAAAACCTTCAGAACAAAATTGATCATTGGGTGCGTGTGACAGCTTATAAATATATTCTGAAAAACACCCATCAATTCGGGAACCTCATCAGTACAACTGTTGGGAACTGGCAAGGAAAAGAATTGAGTGAAAAGCTGGAGCTGGAAGTAGGAAAAGATCTGCAGTTTATCCGAGTCAACGGAACACTGGTTGGAGGTCTGGTAGGACTGATTATCTACACCATCACACACTTTTTCATTTAAAAAACTAAAATCCACGATCACTCAACCATGAAAAAAATTTTCACCGTATTCTTTTTCTTTTCCCTCTCATTTTTTCTCTGCCAGAAGGTTGAATTCAAGAAAGTAATAGATTCTTCACAGACTTTTACAGGAGAGATCGGCGGAACTCCCATTACGATAGAGCTCAACTATACCGGTGTGGTAGATTGTGACCAGTATCAGCATTACGTTGACGGATGGTATTACTATGACAAATACAAAAAGAAAATACCGCTTACCGGAATATATAATTATTATGGAAACCTGTCATTGTATAATTTCGGAAGCAAACAAAAACAAAATTCTAAGCTTCTGAAAGAGCAGATCACCTCTCTTCAGAAAGTAGAAAAAACAGATGAGACAGCCCAAAAACTAGCTCCTCAGGAATCTATTATATTCGAAAACATGAGTATGAATAACAACCCGATTCCCGGGCATTTTTATCTGGGCAAAAAAGTTCAGCCGGCTAAATTATTTACAGGTAATGCTATGATTTATCGTCTCAACAATTACCTGTTCCTGCCTAACAATAAAAAGATCAATACTTATGATTTCATTAATAAAGCGGGTGGAAACGAATTGATTTCCTATGCCGCAGGAGAAAACGGAAACAGAGTTCTGCTCTATTTTGAGCAGACATCAAATTTTAATGCCTGTGGAAGATGCGGAGCAAGTGAAGGTGAGAAAGGCTATAGAGTTCTTTATTTTACCAAAGACTGGAATTATAAACACTATCAAGAATTCCTGATAGAAAGTTGTCTGGAAAACATCTATGATGCTACCAAAACAAAATCCAAAGACAGGCAAACGATCAAATATAAAATAGGTAAATCCGATAGCACACCAGCTCATACATTTACCGTTGATCTAAAAAATGCAACCGTCGTAAAGTCAAAATAAAAAAGAGAGTCATATCAACCCTCTTTTTGTTATTATCTTGGTAATCTGCTTGCTCTTTTTAGAATTTCCTTGTTGATTTCGTTGATCAGTTCCGGACCTTCATAAATAAATCCGGTGTACAGCTGGATCAGGCCAGCTCCTGCATCTAGTTTTTCCATAGCATCTTTTGCAGAATGAATTCCTCCTACCCCAATAATTGGAAATGCTCTGTTACTTTTTTCAGAAAGGTACTTAATCATTTTTGTACTTCTCTCACGGATAGGTTTTCCGCTTAATCCTCCGTTTCCTATCTGTTCTAAGACTTCCGGAGAAGTTTTCAGCCCTTCTCTGTTTACGGAAGTATTGGACACTACGATACCATCAATCTTTGTTTCAGCAATCAGGTCAATGATTTCGTCTAATTGATTATTGTTAAGATCCGGAGCAATTTTAAGTAATATAGGTTTCTGTACAGATTTTGACTGGTTTATTTTCTTCACTTCTGTAATCAGCTCTCTCAGATATCCTACATCTTCAAGTTTGGCGTGGCTTCCTACATTCGGGCAGCTCACATTCAGTACAAAATAATCAACATGAGGATGAAGACCTTCGAAACAGTCGAGATAATCCTGGGTATAACTTTCCGGGTTTGTATCTGTATTTTTTCCGATGTTTCCACCGATGATTATTTTTCCTTTGTTGGATTTCAGTTTTTCAATAGCTGCTTCAAGACCTTCATTGTTGAATCCCATTCTGTTGATAATTCCGCCATCTTCAATGAGACGGAACAATCTTTTCTTAGGATTTCCGGCCTGAGCTCTTGGAGTTACCGTCCCGATTTCTACAAAACCAAAGCCTAAGTCTCCCAATTCGTTAAATAATACTGCATTTTTATCGAAACCGGCTGCCAGTCCTACAGGATTTTTAAATTTTAATCCAAAAAATTCTCTTTCCAGACGTTTGTCTTCAATAGGTTTTGGGAAAAATAGTTTGGTAAGAAATCCAAAATTCTTAAGCATTGAAAATGTAAAGTGATGAACATCTTCAGGGTCAAATTTGAAAAGGATCGGACGAATGAGCGATTTGTACATTGAAAAAAAGTTTTACAAAATTACTCATTTTAAAATTAATCTTTGATTAACCTGTGATATTTTATCAAAATGTTTTATTTATAAAATCTAAAAGAGAGAATAGGGTGAATGAAGCTAGGTAGATTTAATCGTTTGGTTTAAATTAAGAGTAAGCACTCAGATCTAGTTTCAGAATATCCCCTACTCTTTTGAATTCATCATCTATGGTTGCATTTACTGTAATTCTTTCGTTAGAAATAGGATGATTAAAAATCAATTGGTGTGCGTGAAGCGTCATTTTGCTGATCTCAAATGTTTGAAGCCACAATTTATTCTGTTTATTGCAACCGTGTTTTCTGCAGCCTAAAATGGGATGTAGAATATGTTTAAAATGTTTTCTCAACTGATGAAATCTTCCCGTTTCAGGAATGGCTTCTACCAAACAATATCGCGAGGTCTGATGTTTTAAAAAGGGTAAATCTATTTCTGAAGTCTGCAAACGGTGGTACTTTGTAACAGCATTTTGCTTAACTTCATTTTCATTAACCAAATCATAATCAATGGTTTCTTCTTCTTTCGTCCAGCCACGAAGGATAGCCAGATATTTCTTCTCTACTTCGCGTGAAGCAAACTGTTCGCTCATGATTCTAAGGGTATCTTTATCTAAGGTAAACAGCAGAACACCCGAAGTTTTTCGGTCTAACCGGTGTACGGGATACACTTTTTGCCCAATCTGTTTCTTCAGCTCCTGAATAGCGTAGGTATCGGCTTCTCCCGCATAGAAAGATTTATGAACCAGTAATCCGCTGGGTTTGTTGATGGCAATAAGATGCTCGTCGCGATAAAGAATTTCTAACATGATGCAAAAGTAGAAATTTTCGACTTATATAGCCCTGATTGCAGCGACATCCTTTTGCGAAATACAATGGAGCAAAAGATACAGCGGAAAGCAGGTTCCCGGCTCCTGGAAAATTAAAATGTAAATATTTGTCTGTTTATTAACTGCTTTTTTTATTGAAACTCATGATTTTGATTCCAAATTCATATTTTTGCACATCAGACGTAAAAAAATTATGGCAAAGCAAGAAGATGTTTTCAAGAAAGTGATTTCTCACGCTAAAGAATATGGTTTTATTTTCCCATCGAGTGAGATCTATGATGGTTTATCCGCTGTTTATGATTATGGACAGAATGGTGCCGAACTAAAAAATAATATCAAACAATATTGGTGGAAAGCTATGGTACAGCTTAACGAAAATATTGTCGGCATTGATTCGGCGATCCTTATGCACCCAACTACATGGAAGGCATCAGGCCACGTAGACGCTTTCAACGATCCATTGATTGATAATAAAGATTCTAAGAAGCGTTTCAGAGCAGACGTTTTGGTGGAAGACTATTGTGCTAAAATTGAAGATAAAGAGAACAAAGAAATCGAAAAGGCAGCGAAAAGATTTGGTGATGCTTTCGATAAAGATCAGTTTGTTGCAACGAATCCAAAAATTTTGGAATACAGAGCAAAAAGAGAGGCTATTCTTTCGAGACTGGCAAAATCTCTGGAAAATGAAGATCTTGCTGATGTAAAAGCGTTGATTGAAGAGCTTGAAATTGCAGATCCTGATACAGGTTCTAAAAACTGGACGGAAGTAAGACAGTTTAACCTGATGTTCGGAACTAAATTAGGTGCTTCTGCTGATTCTGCAATGGATCTTTATCTGAGACCTGAAACGGCTCAGGGTATCTTTGTTAACTTCCTGAATGTACAGAAAACTTCACGCCACAGACTTCCTTTCGGTATTGCACAGATTGGTAAGGCGTTCAGAAACGAGATTGTTGCAAGACAGTTTATTTTCAGAATGCGTGAATTTGAACAGATGGAAATGCAGTTCTTCGTTGCTCCGGGAACAGAACTTGAATTCTATGAGCAATGGAAACAAAAACGTCTGAACTGGCACTTAGCGTTAGGTTTAGGAAATGATAATTACAGATTCCACGATCACGAGAAACTGGCTCACTATGCCAATGCTGCTGCTGATATTGAATTTAATTTCCCATTCGGATTTAAAGAATTGGAAGGTATTCACTCAAGAACGGATTTCGACTTAAAAGCGCATGAAGAATTCTCAGGAAGAAAACTTCAGTTCTTTGATCCTGAAAGAAACGAAAACTATGTTCCTTATGTAGTGGAGACTTCAGTAGGTTTAGACAGATTATTCCTTTCTATATTCTCACATTGTTTAAGAGACGAAGTATTGGAAGACGGTTCAGAAAGGACGGTTTTATCTTTACCTCCGGCATTAGCGCCAATTAAAGCCGCTATTCTTCCATTGATGAAGAAAGATGGTCTTGCAGAATATGCAGAAAGGATCTTCAATGATCTGAAATATGATTTCAACTTGTTCTACGAGGAGAAAGATGCCATCGGAAAACGTTACAGAAGACAGGATGCCATTGGTACTCCTTACTGTATCACTGTAGATCACGATTCTTTAACGGATCATACAGTAACCATCAGAGACAGAGACACGATGCAGCAGGAAAGAGTTCCTGTTTCAGAATTGAGAAGGATCATTGATGAGAAAACAAACTTCAGAAATTTACTTTCTAAAATATAATTAAAAGCCCTGGTTTTCAGGGCTTTTTTATTTTTCATACATTCCGGATCAACCTACCATAAAAATGATTATTTTTAGCGGATTAAAAAACTAAACTAATAATAACCATGAAAAAGCTAATACTTTCATCACTGGCTGTGGCAGTGCTCTCAAGTTGTGTGTCTAATGATAATCCTGCCGACCACAGAGACAACAGCAATAACTCTCATAACAATAACACGGGTACTTCTCCACTCTTGAAAAAAGCAACTGACGTCAACCCTGGCGGTCAGCCTTATGTGGTGGAATTTAAGTATAATGGAGACAAGCTTATAGAAACCTACAACGCATCAGATGATGATAGAGTAATTTATACTTACAGCGGAGATTATATTGCTAAGACAGAAGAGTTCATTGGCGGCTCTCTGGTTCTTATGAGAGAATTCACCTATTCCAATGGAAGACTTTCAACGGAAAAGATAACTGATAAAGAACAGGGAACGCTGATCTATACCAAAATTTATCAGTATCTCAGTGATGCCCATGTTCAGTTTGATGAATATAAAAGCGGAACTTATAATCCTTCAACAGGAACGTATTCCAATCTTGTATTTGCACAGGTGGATGTTAATTTAACCAATGCAGGAAATGTGGCTTCAGCTAAATATACGTATAACGGAGTTACCTATAATATTACCAATACTTATGACACCTTCAACAATCCTATGAAGAATATAAAAGGTTTTGTTAAGATCAATTTATTTGATGTGAGTGACGGGCAAATAGGGTATAATAATCTATTGAATCAAACAGAGAGTTATTCCGGTTTATCCAATGGAACCAACAAAATTACCGCAGTTTACACGCTTAACGGAGACAACTATCCTACCAAAGCTGTTACTACATATGATATCTCAGGCTATGGAACAAGTACTCATAACTGGCTTTACGAGTACTATTAATAATTATTTTGCATTTTAGGTTGTAAGCTTTGGAAATATTTCCAGGGCTTTTTTATTTTTCACAACATATGAGTTAATTTATTACTTTTATCCCTCAAATTTTAACCATGAAAAAAATAACGCTGATGATGTTTGGATTAATCCAGACATTTGCATTTTCCCAAACTCAGGACCTGACGACACTGGCTTCCGGAGACCATGTAGGCATGAATGCCCTATTCGATGATAAAGACAATCTTTACGGTTACGTTTCTCTATATTCTTACGGAAAATCCGGTGATAAAACCAAAAAGTTTGAATACGTTATACTGGATAAAAACCTCAACCCTGTTGCCAATAAAGAATTTGAAGGAGACATCACTGCTGCCTCTTATTTAGGATATGTTGATTTTAAAGGACAGATTATCCTAAAGCCTTCTATGATGGATTATTCCCTTGTAAAAAGCAAAGAGATATTCACCCCGGTTTCCATGGTAATTGATCCTAAAACCAACTCCATTACCAAAAAACTCTATTACGACTATTTGGAAAACGGTACTTTCAAGGAGATCAACGAACCGAAAAGCTGGAAAGAACAGCGTAAAGACAACCGTGATGAGAAAAAAGAGAAAGGCTATAACTACGTTTCTGCGGTAGGAGAACTGAAAGAAGGAGGTTATTTTGCTGTTGAATACAAAGATTACGGAAAGTATGAAAACAGCAACAGCCTTATGAGGTTTGACGAAAATAAAAAAGAAGTCTGGAGATATAAATACAACACAGACGGAACTAAAAAGCTGTACACTACGTTGTCTGTTCTGGAAAGAGACGAGAATTATATGTACTGCATCATGAAAAAAGTGAATGACAAGCAGAAAACATTCAGTCTTCTTGTTCTTGATATGAAAACAGGAAAAGAAAAGTCTAACAAACCCGTTACCGGATTATCTGATGATACAATAGACAATATTGAAACCTTCTACTCTAATTACCGAAAAATTGATAATGATAAAACTTTTGATGATAAAGTAGTTTTATTGGGAAGAAATTATGATGATTCCCAATCCGTAGGATTTGCAAGAATGATCCTCAACAAATCTGACTTTTCAGTAGACATGAAAGCCATTAATTATGAGCCCAATATCTCAGCTTTTCTTCCCAAACTTAATAAAAATGGTATGGTAGAAAGCGGCTACATGCTTCAGACCAAAGACATGTACTTCATGAACGATGGAAGTGTTGGTATTTTATCAGAAAAATACAAACCCGAAGGTCAATACTCTGCTCCAAAAACAACAGATCTTGTCTATATCTACACCGATAAAGATTTCAAAGTGAAAAATGTTCAGGTTTTTGAGAAAGAAAAATCAAAATGGGTGAACAGTGATTATCTCTTCTCACAGTACCTCAACGGTGGAAAAGACGTGGTATTTTTCTACCGCGACTATCAAAAAGATGAAGTAACGAAACAGAAAAGATGGAACCTTTTTATCAATACCATTATTGATGGAAAATTTAAGCAGGAGATTATCCCAATTTCGGAAAAAGATAATTATGCAGTAACTCCGTATGTAGGAAAAGAAGGTTATATCCTGCTTCGGGAGTATAATGAGAAAGAAAAATTTAATAAGATCCGTCTGGAAAAATTGAATTATTAATACAAAAAGAACCCTGATGTTTCATCGGGGTTCTTTCTTTTATGATTTGGCTGAAGCCAGTGGAATTTTTTATTATTAAAAAAACGGGCTCCCTTCGTCAAAGCTCAGGATTATACCGTTCCTATTGATATATAAACTATTTATATCAGGGTCAGTTTACCTTCGCTATAGTTTCATTCGCCTGATAAAAATCTGCGATATTTTTGATTTCATCAAGGCTTAAATTCCACATAAAATTCAGAAACTGCTGGTAGCTTTCACTCTGATTTTTGGGCTCTATCCTATCCAGATAGCGGTTCAGGTTATAATTTTTTCTAGCTTCATATATTTTGGAGAAACATCTTCCCAGCCAGCTTTTATAATACTTTTCTTCCTCTTCATCCTGTAAAAACTGCATGGCAGTATAAATTCCCAATCCGTAATCTTCCGAATGAAAATAATTGGGAAGAATTTCCATCCTTGCCGTTTTCTTTAATGTCACAAACAAATCTGTAGGTTTTTCCGGACTAACAGGTGTTTTAAGTTCTGCAAAAGTCTTTTTAAGCATTTCAATTCTTCTGGAGACTTCGGGATGTGATGCCAGAGAATCTTTGTTCAGTTTTTCTTTGTAAAAATTATAGTTGTAAAGAGAGAAGTCTTCTTTTTTCATCCATTTTTCATTGAACGCCTGTTTTGGGAAATTAAATAATTTTTTATACGTTTCAACCTTTAGTGTTCTCGGTGAAATGGTATCAAAAGCCTGAAGTCTTTGAAGCGCATTCACAAATTCTGCTTTTTTGAAATCGCTGTTTTTAAAAATGACATAGCCCAGAGAATCTGCCTGCATTTCGCTTTGTCTTCTCTCCACACTTTTTTTGTACACTGTATTTTTTAAAATATCAAAAGCTTTCTGATTCTGGCTCTGGCTCCTGCTTGTTGTTGTGGATTTGATATTCTCAACGACAATTTTATCCAAGTTATCCTGTTCGATTATTTTTAAAAAAGTTTTCAGGGAATGTTCTTCTATTTTGTGCCCAAGCTCATGAGAAATCACCGCAGCAATCTGCTCTTCATTATTCAGCCAGCTATAGAGCCCCATATTGATTACAAAAGTGCCGTCAGCAAGGCAATAGGCATTGGGAGTATTGTCTTTTGCGATCAGAATTTTAAGATCCTGGGGAATTTTAGGATTGTTCTTTTTAAGACGTTGAATCATAGACTGTATACTGGCTTCAAATTCAGATTTGAAGATAAAATCCTTATTCTTCACCTGTTTTTCAAAGTCGGTTCCGAATTCTTTATAAATTTTGGATAATTCTGAGCCTGTTTTCCCGGAATACTGGGACTTTAACCTCTTTACAGTCGCTTCATTATTTCCTTCAAAATTTTTTAGAAATGTTTTTCTCTGTATATAATCTGCAGTATCTATTGGTTTATAAATCTGGGCTATTCCTAACATCGAAAATAGGAAGCATCCCAATACAATCAGTTTTCTGGTCATTGTTTTCATCAAATAAGAACAAAAATAACGTATTTGATGATTCATTTTAATTTTTATAACCAAATTATTCTAAATTTGTTAAAGACCCATTCATGAAAAGATGAGAATACTAAAGTATATGATAGGCGGAGCTGTTGCAGGTGCTGCGGCGGCTTATTTTCTGGGATATGATTATTTGTTTAGTGGTATTTCCAAAACCTATCTTAAAGGAAAATCAAGTGCCTACATTGATGACGGAAATCTTTTCCCAAGCAATCCTATTGCTACAGAAGAACCTAAACTCTGGGAAGAAGATCCTGATTACAATAAAAAGGAATTACCTAAACATTTAGTTGAAAACTTAAAACACTCCAAAACAGCTGCTTTTGTAGTGATAAAGAATGGAAAAATTCTTCATGAACAGTATTGGGACGGTTACAACCAGCTCTCGCAGACCAATTCTTTTTCTATGGCCAAAGCAGTTACTGTCATGCTTTTGGGGAAAGCTTTGGAAGAAGACATTATTCCGAATATTGATGAAAAGCTGTCTGATTTTTATTCTGAATTTAAAAATAAACCTTACGGAAATGAGGTAACTCTTAAAAATCTGGCTCAAATGGAAGCCGGGCTGGACTGGGATGAAAATTACAACAACCCGTTTTTGCCTAATGCAAAAGCATATTATGGAAAAAGCCTTGTAAAAGCGGTATTCTCAAGAAAATTTAAAGAAGAACCGGGAGTCAGATTTGAATACCAAAGCGGTTCTACACAGCTTCTTGGCTTTGCCCTTAGAAAAGCATTGAATAAACCATTAGCAAGCTATTTATCAGAAAAATTCTGGGTTCCTCTGGGAATGGAACAGAACGCTAAATGGAGCACAGACAATCATGGTATGGAAAAAACGTATTGCTGTATTCATTCCAATGCGAGGGATTTTGCCAAGCTGGGGCAGTTATTTCTGGATAACGGAAAAGCTGGAGATCAGCAAATTCTTAATGCAGCCTTCATTGAACAGATGAGAACTCCTACGGAAAAGTCGGAAAACATCTATGGAATGGGGCTTTGGATTAATCATGACAACCCAATCAAACATTATTATTTCCTGGGATTGCAGGGACAATATATTATTATGGTTCCAGAGCATAATATCGTTATCGTAAAAACCGGAAGCTATTCCAACAATCCTAAAAATGACAGAGGAAGACCAGATCAGGTCAGATTCTTTGTGAATGAAATTGTACCATTATTCCAATAAACACTATGGAAAAACACAACATACAAGTTGATGAATACATTGAAAAATCTCCGGATTTTGCAAAACCTATCTTAGAATATCTTCGTGAAACCATTCATGAAGCCTGTCCTGATGCAGAAGAAGCTATCAAATGGAAATTTCCTACGTTCATGTATAAAGGAAAAATCCTATGTTCTATCACTGCTTTCAAGCAATATTGCAGTTTGGGATTCTGGCTTCATCAGGAAATGAAAACTTTACAGGAAATAGAAACAACTGCTGAAAAAAGTTCAATGTTCAGTTTAGGAAAAGTAACCCGCCTTGAAGATCTTCCATCCAAACCTCAGCTAAAAAGCGCTATCCAGGAAGCCATGGAGCTTACAGACATGGGAGTTACGATGAAAAAAGCCCCTCCATCCAAAGTAGAAATGGATGTTCCGGATTATTTTCAGTCAGCTTTAAATGCCCAGCCAAAAGCAAAAGAAATTTTTGAAAAAGCAACACCTTCTTTCAGAAAAGAGTATATTGCATGGGTTTCCGAGGCCAAAACAGTAGCTACCAGAAATAAAAGATTAGAACAGTCTTTGGAATGGATAGCCGAAGGTAAAGGCCGAAACTGGAAGTACCAGAAAAAATAAAAAACACACCCAATGAAGAAAAAAAATATTCTCTTTTTCTTCCTTATTATTTCATTTTTTACACCCGCTCAGTCGTTTGATTTTGAGGGACAATATAAGTATGCCCGCATGCTTTCCTCTAAAAATCCTGACAGCTCTGAAATTGTTCTGAATAAGATTATAGATTCTGCGCAGAAGAGAAATTTCCCGGAATTTCTTGCAAAAGCTTATTATCTAAAGTCTTTCAACAGCTATTTGAAATCTGATGCTGAAAAAAGTCTCGATTTTGCTGATAAAGTACTGAAAATATCTATTCAAAGCAATTACAGCATTGGAAAAGCACTGGCGTACAGAATGCAGGGAACCCAGTATGCAAAGCTTGGATTGCTTAGAGAGTCTTCTACAAGTCTCCGAAATGCTTTAGTAGAAGTAAAAAACAATACTACAGAAGAAGGACATGAGCTGAAAGGGATGATCTTTAATTCTTTTTTGATTCTTCTCAATAAAGAGCAATACAAAGAGAAAGCATTTTATTCTAAAAGTGCTATTCAGGAGTTTCAAAAGCTTAAAAATGCAGCCAGACGAAATGAACTTTTGATCTCTGCTTATACCAATATGGGGTATAATTTATCTGAGGTGAAAAAATTTAAGGAAGCCAAATATTATTTTGCAAATGCTCTTTCATTGGTGGGAGAAAGTAATTATTATCTTCGGGCCAATATTCTTAATGATATCGGATTTTCTTTTTCAAAACAAAATAAGCCAGACAGTGCGGTGCTGTACTTTCAGAAGTCCCTCGCCATTGTAGATCAGTATGGTTTTAATGAAAAAAAGATCGAGGTTACCAAAAACCTTGAAGAAGCGTATGCCCAGCTCCACGACGAATCCAATACCGAGAAGTATAAAATTGAAAATCTTAAATTAAAAGACAGCGTTGCTTACAACAGATCCATGGCTGTCAACAAAACATTATCAAAAAAAGAGAAAAGTTTCCATCAGCAGCTCAACGAAAGCCACAGTATTTCAAAATGGCTTATTATCGCCTGTATTGTTCTGCTAATTGTTTTAGGAGCGATGATTTTCAATAGCATTCGTCTGCGAAAAAAACATAAAGAAGCGGTTGCTAAAATTTACAAAGATGGAATTTCACCTGTAGTGTATGAGGAAGATCCACAGGAAACTTCTGAGGATATTCAGACAAAAAACACCCCTACTCCGATTGAAATAAAAATTTCGCCTGAAGTAGAGGAAAACATACTAGATGGATTAAAAATTTTTGAAGAAAACCTTGAGTTTAACAACAAAAACATTTCTCGTTACAATCTTGCAAACACGTTGAATATCAACACAAAATATCTTTCAACGGTTATTAAAAAACATAAAAAATTCAATTTTAACCAATACATTAATCACTTGAGGATCAATTACATTGTTAATCAGTTGAAAAACGAGCCACAATACAGAAAGTACAAGATCAATCACCTTGCTGAAATCACAGGATATTCATCTCACAGTGCCTTTTCTCTTGAGTTCAAAAAAATCACAGGATTGCATCCGTCGGCTTTTATTAAAACCCTTGATGAGATCTCCTGATTACTGTTCTGCTATGGTCAAATTATTATAACCGCCCGTATTATTAAGCGAAAAATTTGCAACGTTTGAGTTATTTAAATTAAACCAGATGTAAGGCATCAGCCTCTGTCCTGCTGTCATGTAGAAAGAAGCGGTGCAGTTACTTCCTGCATCAATATTTCCGACACTGTTTGAGGACATGGTATTCGCACATTTCACGGTATTGACAATATTGGCGGCAGTCAATCCTGCGGTATTATCATAAAGCTGCCAGATCGCCTCTATCTGAATAGGATTTAAAGGATCTGTTGTATAATTAATAGCCATTGGAGCCAGATCTGTGGTGAAAGTAGCTACATAAATTCCGTTTCTGGGCGCTGTAAAAATACCTGTTCCGGCATTGAAAGTCGTCCCGGAATTACTTTCAAAAGTTTTACTCCAGTCTACCAGATAATTACTTGCTCTGTTCTGCAAACCAGTTGTTATTGTTGGTGTGGCAGGCGTTACAAGCTTTACATTATTCGTTGTTTTGGCCGCAATCACAATCACTTTATTACTGGCAGGTTGAGCTGTCAGCAAGGGAAGCCATTCATTTCCGTTGGAGTATTCCACTCCGCTGTTATAACGCACCGCTCCCTCATCTGCTGCAACTGCCGTGAGGGTGGAAGTTCCAAAACCAATGGCTCCGTTTCCGGAATTTCTGGCGTCTACTTTTACCGCGGGGCTCAAAGTTCCCACTCCTATTTTTCCCGCGCTGTTCACAAGAATATCATTAGCCTGCTGAGCGGGAGTAAATGTTGATCCTGAAACAGGATTATCTTTCTGCCCGTCAATATGCAGAATACCCTGCGGGTTTGGGGTATTGATTCCAATTTGTGAAAATGCAAACTGGAAGCTTAAAGTCATTAGAATCAATAAACAATTTTTTTTCATCATTTTTCTTTTTATAATCCGAAAATACTTAGAGAAGTCAGTGTAGAATCGGTATCCAGTGTTTTTGAACTTCCCAGTTTTTGATTCAGGCTTACCGTAATATTATCTCCCTGATTCAGGTTAAAAATTCCGGAGCAGTTCCCCGCAACGCGGTTTCCGATCGTATTGTTTCCCGGGTAACTTCCTACACATTTGAAAACTTTACCGGTTGCAGAAGATGTAGAATTGGTCTGAATCAATGTTTCATACCTTGAATCATCTGCAATGCTTCCCGAAGCCAGTGAAAAGGTAAAGGATACGATATATACGCCTGTTTTTGAGGCTATAAAAGTTCCTGTACCTGCATTAAAACTGCTATTCACGTCCGTTTTCTTAGTCCAGCCGATAACAGCAGCCTGTACTCCATCGCTGAAGCTTTGTGTAGAAGCATTTTCAGCATCCACAAAATCATTAGGTGCTTTATGAGCCAATGCTACCCATGTTGTTCCGTTAGAATAGCTCAGATCCTGGGTTCCGGAATTATATCTCATCGCTCCGGCCTTTGCTGCCGAAGCAGATTGTGAAGTTCCTCCAATCCCTATTGCATTTAAACGTTCTCCTGATCTCAGATCAAGTCGTGTTTTCGGAGATTTTGTTCCTATCCCTACACTTCCAGAGGAAGTAATAACTACATCATCATAATAAGTGGAAGGTATTGAAGCACTTGTCTTCTTCTGTCCGTCAATGTGTACTGCTCCTTCCGGAGAAGACATATTGATTCCTATCTGAGCATTCATCCATAAGCCACAGCAAATGAGTAAAGCCAGTCCTAATTTTTTTCTCATATCAAAATGTGTTATTGTTCTAAAATAGAAAGATTTACAAAGCCGTATTCATTGCTTGCAGAAGAGGTATCTGTTCTCAGGCTCAGGCTTCCGTTATAAACAGACTGGTAGATATAAGGCTGAAGGGTATCTCCTTTATTCAGCTGAACCCCGGCTACGCAAGAACCTGCAACCTGTGCCTGTTTTGAAATATTTGAATAAGATTTTACGCATTTTTTTACGGTACTACTTCCGTTTACAACATATCTTGCTTCTGAAAAGTAGCCTGAAACGATAGGAATTCTTACAAAATCATATGTAAAAGAAACAAGATACACTCCGGTTCTTGGAGCGGTAAAAACACCTGTTCCGGGAGTAAAATTTCCTGTTGGATCGGAAACCTCCGTCCATCCGGCAATCCCTGTAGAAACCTGATAGGGAATTTTAACTGCAAAGTTGGCGGCCTGAAGATTGGCTACTACTACCGCTTTGGTAGGGGAAGAAATAAGATCCTGCCATACTACACCATCAGAATACTGCATCTTTCCGCCATTCAGTGGATTATATCTTACAGCCCCTCCACCTGCCACTGAAGCGGTTTGGCTGGTCTCTCCTATTCCGATTGAGTTGTCTGAATTCGTTACCGAGCGTGTGTCTATCTTAACAGCTGGCGTTAAAGTTCCAATTCCTATTTCTCCGGCAGAAGTGACAGCAACGTCATTAGCAATTTGGGTAGAAGATGGTGCTCCGGATGAGGGATTATCTTTTGCCCCATCCACATGGAAAGTGGTTTGAGGATTTGAAGTATTAATACCTACCTGCGCTTTCGAGTGGCTTATGGTAAAGCATAAGGGAATCAGGATTCCCTTCATCAAAATACTTAGATTTTTCATGTAATTTGTGGTTTTAAAACGTGTACAATTCTTGGCCAAAGATAAATGTAAAAGCATATGTCCTACAATAGCCCTACACCAGCCACAATTACATAATCAACTGATAAACAATAAAATAATACTTTATTTTACATTATCAAAATACGGAATTTTACTATTTAAAATAAAATAGAAACCTTATTTCAATAGAAATTTTTAAAGAATCTATGTTTTTGAGGAAAAATTTAAGTCTAATGAAATCTGAAGTTTGCTTCCGGTAATGTATTCTTTTTCAGAAAAGCTTCATATTCCGGGGAGAGTTTTGCACGGCCAAAGGTATTTTCTCCGCTCATACTTCCGAGACGCACTTTATCTTTTCCATATTTCCGGTTCATAGCATCCATGGCTTTCATCACGGGAAGATGCTGGTTTTGTATATCTTCCTCAAAAAGACCGATCTGTCTCTGATCTTCGGGAACAAAATCATTCACCATAACTCCAGCTCTTTTGTAGTGGAATCCCTCTCTGTAAATGGCTTCAAAAAGTTCATTCACTACTCTTCCGATCAGGATGGATGAATTGGTAGGATTGGAAAGAATGCGGGTCATTGCATTTTTATATTCGGGCAGGTCTTTTCTAAATCGGTTCGTCTGTACAAAAACAGTGATCATTTTACAGCAGGTATTCTGCTTTCTCAATCTTTCCGAACAATACATTCCAAAAGTTTCTACTCTTTCCCGTACTTCTTCTTTCTTGGTGAGCATCTGCATAAAACTTCGGGTAACGGCTATGGATTTTTTAGGAGAAGGTGCATCCAATTCAAGCTGACGAATTCCCTTCAATTCATTAATCATTCTTACTCCGTGAATTCCCATCACTTTTCGGACCCATATTTCAGGTTTCTGAAGAAGATCCCATGCTTTATATACGCCACCGTCATTCATTTTGACGGCAAGTCTTCGCCCTATTCCCCATACGTCTCCTATGTTGAGCCATTTCAGGGCTTTTTCAATTTTTTCAGGAGTATCCATGATATACACTCCTTTAAAATTATCCGGAAATTCTTTTACAATTCTGTTCGCTACTTTACATAAGGTCTTAGTAGGAGCAATTCCTATGCTTACGGGGATATTTTCTTTCTCATGGATCTCATTTCTGATTTTAAGACAATATGCGTAAATATCAATGTATTTGAATCCCGTCAGATCAAGAAAAAGCTCGTCAATACTGTACACTTCATGGTCTAGAACATAGGATTTAGCAATATTAATAACCTGCTGGCTTTTATAATTATACAGTTCAAATTTTGCAGAAAAACTTTTCACATCATGTTTCTGAAAAAGCTCTTTGTACTTGAATGCAGGAGCTGCCATAGGAATTCCCAGATCTTTTGCTTCTTTACTTCTGGACACAACACACCCATCGTTGTTGGAAAGAACCACAACGGGTTTGCCTTCAAGATCAGGATCTAAAGTCCTTTCGCAGGAAACAAAAAAATTGTTACAATCTACCAGAGCGTACATGACAATTGTATAGTAAATATCTATACAAAATTATAGTTTTTAAAGAATAAAATAATCTTTTAGACCATAATTAACATCATATTTAACAGTCTGAAAAACAAATAAATAAAATTTTTAAACACGACATGTTTTGTCGCATTAGCACTTTAATTTTGTATTCAAAAAAACATTTATTAAAACAAAGATTAAATCATTTTCAAGCGTTCTTCTTCAAGATCCAGCTGGTAGAGCTGATGGCGGATAATCTCTTCATTTACAGAAGTATCTTTATTGAGTTCTGAAAGAAACTGTCTCTGACTTTCCAACATTTCAAAAAAGATATCTTTGGTCTTTTCATTCATCCATTCGGTTTCATTAGTCTGTATTTTTTCTTCCCAGTGTTTCAGCATTCTTTCTAATCCGGCATGGCTATTCAGCTCATTTTCATGCTTATCTTTCAGAAAGTGATAAACATGCTGTTTCAGTTTATGCTTTATTTCTTCTCTTGCTTTTTTGTCTTTTTCCTCATCTGAAAAATCATCAAATACATGCCCGTATTTTATCAGGTATGGCAATGTAAGCCCTTGCACGAGCAATGTCAACAGAATCACCACGAAAGTAATAAACAGGATAAGGTTTCTATTCGGAAAAGGAAGCCCATTTTCAAGGGTAATAGGAATGGCTAATGCTGCTGCTAATGAAACGACTCCTCTCATTCCCGTCCACCCAAGTATAATAGGCATCAGCAAACGTCTCCTGTTAGAAGATGCACGGGGTGCCACACTTGGCCTAAAAATCAATGTGGCCAGCATGGCGGCATAAGAGCTTATAATTCTGGCAGCAATTAAAATTCCCGTCACAAATACCCCATATTTAATGGCTGTGCCCAAAGGAATTCCTTCCCAACGCAGACCGCCAACAATTTCAGGAAGTTCAAGACCGATAATTAAAAATACAATACCATTCAGAATAAATACAAAGCTCTGCCACACACTATAGCCCATAATTCGGCTGGTACTGTTAAGAAATATTAATCGTTTGCCAGACATATACAGACCTCCACCAACAACAGCTAAAACTCCGGAAGCATGAAACTGTTCTGCAATCCAATACATGAGATAAGGTTCAATAATTGTCAGGGCAATATCTGAAGCAGCTTCCGTAGGGAGTCTTTTGTGAACCTGTACAAAAATCCAGGCCAATATTAAACCGATTCCGGCACCTCCAATAATCATCCATAAAAAATCAAGCGAAGCTTCCTGCCATATAAACTGTCCCGTTCCAACTGCAACAAGGGCAAAACGAAATATAATCAGTGAAGAGGCATCATTCAGTAAACTTTCTCCTTCCAGAATAGCGGAAGTAGTAGATGGTATTTTTACAAACTTCATGATTGCTCCTGTACTTACGGCATCAGGCGGAGACACAATCCCTCCCAGCAAAAAGCCGAGGGCAAGCGTAAATCCGGGAATAAAATAATTAGCAGTCACTGCCACAGCCAGTGCAGTAAAAAAGACCACTAAAAAGGCAAAGCTTCCAATAATACGCCACCATCTTTTCATTTCTTTAAAAGAGATAGACCATGCTGCTTCAAATAGCAGAGGTGGTAAGAATATAAAAAAGATAAGATCCGGATTGATCTTTACGACCGGAAGCCCCGGCACAAAACTAACGAGAAGCCCAAATACAACAAGCAGAATTGGGTAGGCAATTTTTAATTTAGTAGCCCACATATTGAGCAGCACGATGGCTGCGACCATAGCAAGTAAAAAGGGTAAGATGGTATGCATTTGATATTGTGTTTTTTGTCTGTCATATTTACTACTTCTATTTTTTAAAAGCAATTTTTTTTCTAATTTTTATGTTGAAAGATGAATTTTAGTCATATAAATAGGGTTACTGTCTCAGAATGAATACTCTGGAATTTTAAACAAAATTCAAATAAAACACGTCAAGTTTCGTCGCTTCCACGCTATACTTTTGTCCTATAAGAAAATAAGAAATATGGACAAAGTAACCTTAGAACGAATTCAAAAACTTCACCCGCTGGTAAGAGATGAAGTAAAACAAATCATACAGGAATGTGATGAAGCACTCACCGGAAGAGCCAAAATACGAATCACCCAAGGGTTAAGATCTTTTGAAGAACAGGAAAAACTGTATGCGATCGGAAGAATTACGTCAGGAAAAAAGGTAACCAATGCTAAGGCAGGACAGAGCATTCACAACTATGGTCTTGCCGTAGATATGTGCCTTATGATTGACGGAAAAACAGCAAGCTGGGATACCGTAAAAGACTGGGACAATGATAAAGTGGCCGACTGGTACGAATGTGTAAAAATTTTTGCCCGCCATGGCTGGGACTGGGGTGGAAACTGGAAAACATTTAAGGATCTTCCCCACTTCGAAAAAAAGAATATTCCGTCTAAAAAAGGTCCTGTAAAAACCAGTTGGAGAACGCTTTTGAAGATGCCAAGAGACCAACAGAATTACGTTATTTTTTAGTGTCATTTATTTGAAATTAAATATAATACGACACGTTCTGTCGCTTCCCCGGCCTACCTTTGCTTTATAAGAAAACAACGAAAAAAGCAATGAAATCCAAGTATGGAATCTCAACATTTTTTGAAAAAATCAATGGATTCTGTAGATTTAAGATTGCATGTGTCCTTTTAACAAACCATTAAAAATATCACATGAAAAAGACAACCATTCTTTCTTTGGACGGAGGTGGAATAAGGGGAATCATCACCTGCATTATTCTACGTTACATAGAAGAACAGCTCCAGTATTATGATAAACCGACTGCCAAGCTCGGAGATTATTTTGATCTGGTAGCGGGCAGCAGCACCGGAGGTCTGATTGCTTCTATTATTTTATCTCCTGATGAAGCCCGAAAAGCAAAATATTCTATTCAGAAAGGCTTAGAATTATATGCTGAAAAAGGCGGCGACATTTTCCAGGTTTCCTTTTGGGAAAAACTGGTCAATCCATTCGGATTATTGAATGAAAGAATTTCCCAGGAAGCTCTTGAAAAAAACTTAAATGACTTTTTTGGAAATTTAGAATTAAAAGAATTAATAAAACCTTGTTTAATAATGAGTTATGATATCGAGAACAGAAGAGCTAAGCTTTTCAACTCATGGAAAGCCCACCTCAGCACAGATAACTTTTTTGTAAAGGATATCTGCAGAGCAACTTCAGCTGCTCCTACTTATTTTAGCCCTGTGCAGATCAAATCCATGTATGGACAGATCTTCAGCCTGATTGACGGAGGAATGTTCGCTAATAATCCTGCTCTTTGTGCTTATGCAGAAGCAAGAAAAATTCCTTTTGCAGAAGTGTTAAAAAACCACCAGAAAGCCAATCATCCGAGTGTAAACGACATGATTATTATTTCTATCGGAACAGGAATTGAAGCAAGACCTTATCCTTTCAAAAGACTTGAAAAAGCAGGAAAAATTGGCTGGGTAAGTCCTATTATCGACATTTTAATGTCTGCCAATGCAGAAACAGTGGATTACCAGCTGGAACAGATGTTTCAAACGCTGGGACTTAGAAACCAGAAGAACTATTACCGCCTGAATCCTTCTCTGAAAAACGCTTCTCCAGCAATGGATAATGTGAGAAGGTCTAATATTGAAAACCTGATCCAGGCAGGATTGAGCTATATTGATGATAACAGAGAAACATTAAACCAAATTGTTCAGAAACTCATCAAAAATAAAATATAAGCTTTTTACCTTATAAACACCCAATATAAGCTCTGAAAATTATATTTTAAAATTGGAAAATATTTTTAAAACACGTCAAGTTTTGTCGTTCTCCCCTACTACCTTTGGAGTATCAAAAAGACACAAAACAATAATCCTTAAAAATTTTTAAAAGCCTTTGAATTCAACATTCTCTCATGCTGAACAGCCTGAAATATGTTCAAAATATAACCAACACCTTACAACACAAAACATGGAAACACCCAATCACAATACCCATACACTCTTCGATGAAGATCTCTACACCATAGAATGGAGCGACATCGAAAATGCAGAGATGGATTATGAAAACTATCTCAATAACATTGAAAACTTCTTCAGAGAAGATTTTGAAGAAGGAGTGCTTGAAGAAGATACTTTTTAATTAAAATAATAAAAACACGACAAGTTCTGACGCTGTCCGCCATTACCTTTGAAATCTCTATAATACACGCACAGCAATCTCATTAAACAGTCTCAACACCTTTGAATTCACCATTCACAAAATGCTGGACAGCCAGAACTATGTCTGAAAATATAGTACAAAAGTGGAATCTCCTCCACCAAAAAAGGAGACAACAATCAATTTATTAACCAACAAATCACACAAAGTTTTATGAAAACAAAAGAAGAATTAAAGCTCTATTTTGAAAATGGAGATATCCCAAGGCAGGAAGACTTTTGGGAATGGCAGAACTCTTACTGGCATAAGGATGAAAAATTACCCAACAGTTCTCTCGAGCTAATAACTTATGAAGAATTTTTACCTTCTCCTACAGACAATACAGAGATTATGGGAATAGGAAAAAGAATTGTATTTCCTGAAGGGATCAAAGTTATTGGGGGTATAGCTGGAGGACCAGGTTTTCTGTATCAGGCAGCAGCAAAAAATATTATTACACAAGTGACTCTTCCAAGTACTTTGGAAAGAATAAAAGCTAATGCATTTGGTAACCAATTCATAACCGGAACTTTAAGAATACCCGGATCATGCAAAATAATTGAAGCATCGGCATTCTCCGGTTCAAATTCCAGAGTGTCTGAACTCATCTTAGAAAATGGTATTGAAACTATTGACAATTATGCTTTTCAACTTGCTGGAAATACGACCATTACAGACTTACACATCCCTAAATCAGTTAAATCAGTGGGGCAAAACGCATTCAATATCCCATCCTTAAAGAAAGTTTCTGTGAAACAAGGTTTAGATATCAGTAATGCTGGTATCCCAGCAACAGCAACCATCTTATACTACGCAGACATCTAACAATTAACAACATGAAAACAAAAGAAGAATTAAAGCTCTATTTTGAAAATGGAGATATCCCAAAACAGGAAAATTTTTGGGAATGGCAGGACTCATACTGGCATAAGGATGAAAAAATAGATAAAGCACATCTTAATTTTGCTCCTTACCCTGAATTTATTTATTCACCAACAGACAGCACAGAAATCACAGGATTGGATTTTATCATGGTTTTCCCTGAAGGAGTAAAAACTATCGGAGGATTTCAGTTTGCAGTGGCATATCAAAATCGTATCTCTAAAATTAAATTTCCTACCTCCTTGGAAAGAATAAAATCAAGAGCATTTAATGGACAATATTTGAAAGGAACTCTAACGATTCCGGGATCATGCAAGACTGTAGAATCATACGCTTTTGCAAGTGCAGTTGCCAGTGTCTCTAAACTCATATTGGAAAATGGTATTGAAACTATTGAAGAAGGAGCATTTCAGTTATCCGGAAGTCCTATAACATTTTTAGAAATTCCCGATTCGGTAAGGTTTGTAGGAAAAAATGCATTTGCCATTTCATCTCTTCAGACCGTCGCAAAGCCAATAGGATTGGATATCAGTAATGCAGGTATTCCGGCAACAGCAATTATTCTGGATAGGATCACAGAAGAGTAATGCAACAATACTTTCTCAAAAAGGTCATTGTTTAAAATTATTAACATCAAAAAATGAAAACAAAAGAAGAATTAAAGCTCTATTTTGAAAATGGAGATATCCCAAGGCAGGAAGCCTTTTGGGAATGGCAGAACTCATACTGGCATAAAGACGAGAAAATTGACATGACTAAAATCGCAGGTCTGGAAAACGGATTACCTCGTTTTAATGACTTTTATACTGAGATCGATGAAACCGGAAATGCTTCTCTGGCTCATTTAAGTGTCAAAAGAGTATTTATTAAAGCAGGAACATTGTCTATTCCTGACATGTTTCTCTCCAATACCGGTATATCGGAAGTATCAGTTCCCAATAGTGTAACTAAGATTGGAAAAGAAGCTTTCAGTAATAATCTTATTAAATCAATAAGTCTCCCGGCACAGGTTAAAACCATCAGTGAAAGTGCATTTTCTAATAATCAAATCACAACATTATCCTTATCTGAAGGACTGAAAGAAATTAAAAGCTCAGCTTTCAGCTATAACAAAATCAGTTCACTGTACATCCCATCTACAGTTGTTATGATTGGCTCCAAAGCATTTAGCAACAATCCCAATTTACAATATGTAAGGCTGGAAAGATCTACCCAATATTACGCTGATGCTTTTGATGCCCAAACTACAGTTGTTGGAGGAACTCTAATCAGTGACATGTAAAATCCATAACAGTTATGAAAACAAAAGAACAACTCAAACTCTATTTTGAAAATGGAGATATCCCAAGGCAGGAAGACTTTTGGGAATGGCAGAACTCGTACTGGCATAAGGATGAGAAAATCTCCACACAAAAAGTTTCAGGACTCGAGAATGGTACATATAATATCATTTACGCTGAGATGGATAAAGATAAAAATGCCTCAATGGAATTTTTTCTAAAAAGAAAAGTAATTGTACCGCCGGGAACTTTAAGGATTCCCAAATATTTTACAATGGGCATAATGATAACAGATATACAAATACCTGACGGTATCGTAAGTATTGGAGAAAATGCTTTTTTAAGCTCACAACTTACTTCCATTACGATCCCTAATACCGTTACTGAAATTCAGAAACTTGCATTTGCAAGTAATAAACTTACCTCGCTCCGACTTCCTGAAAATCTATCTGCGATTGGTTACGGCGCATTTTCAGGTAATGAAATTTCAGATTTGTTGCTTCCAAAGAAACTTAAAGTCATTGAAGAAACTTTATTCAGCTCCAATAAACTTACTTCTGTAATCATTCCTGATGACGTTACTGAAATCAAAAATTATGCTTTCGGAAATAACCTTATTGCATCTGTACATATTCCACAAACTGTTCTCAATATTGAGTCGGGAGCATTTTCAGGCAACAAACTAACAGAGGTTGTATTAGGAGAAAACACCAAATATCACATGTATTCTTTTGATCCTGAAGTTCAGGTAACCGGAGGGCAGCTTATTAATTAAAATTTAACAAAATGAAAACAAAACAGGAATTAAAAAAATATTTCGAAAACGGGGATATCCCAAAACAGGAAGAATTTTGGGAATGGCAGGAGTCATATTGGCATAAGGATGAAAAACTTCCTTTAGAAAAAATAGATTACGACTTTTCTAAAAAAGCAGATGTAAACGCTTCCAATATAAGCCCACAGGATGCTCAGCTTTGGAAAAACAAAATCGAAACACAAACATCTATTCAAACCCCACAATTGAACGGAAATATCTTAACTGTATTTTATATCGGTGAGAATGGAGTTCAACAAAGTAAATCTGTAGATTTAGGTACTCTCGTTACCAATAACATCCATATTGAAAGAGCTGAATATGATGCCGCTCAGAATATCATCACAATTACCCAGAATGATGGATCTGCCTTTCACATTAATCTATCAGAATTCAGTATTATTCCGACTACCAATCCCGACGGAAGTATGACATTGGTACAGGAAGGCCAGGACAAAGTAGTTTTGAAAAAAGTAGCGCTTACAGGCAGCTATAATGATCTTTCTGATAAACCAGCATTTAGCGGAAATGATAATTTACAAAATGTCATCGACAGAGGTAACGGAACAACCAAACCTATCATTTTCCAACCGAGCGAAGGCAGAGCAGGTGAAATCAATTTCAGCTCTAAAACCTATTCTTTATGGTTTGGAAACATGAATACAGATCATACCGGAACCTATGGAATTGGGATCGGATATAATGCCCTACCAAAACTAACAACCGGCCTAAGTGATATTGCTATCGGAGGTTTTGCTGGTGCCAACCTGACCACCGGAGACTGGAACACTATGGTAGGAGTAAACAGCGGCTCGCTTTTAACAACCGGAAGTTACAATCTAATGGTCGGAACTGAAGCTGGTAAAAATTCAACCACAGCTCTTGGATGTACTTACGTTGGGGATGAAGCGGGGGTTAAAAACATTGATGGTAAATACAACACCACATTAGGAATAGGAACCGGATACTGGCTTACTCATGGGGTTCAGAATACATTCCTTGGAGCTTTTGCTGGGCAGAATTACGGAAAAGTTACCACTTCAGGGGCTTGGGGTTCCAATACATTTATCGGATATAATGCAGCTTCAACCACTCATGCAATGGGAGTTTGGGGAGATAATAACGTCGTTATTGGCTGTAATGCCCCATTGGGAGGTTCCACATTCAACAAGTTGGTTATTGAATCCAATCCGGTAGCAAGACGTCATGATTTTGTGACTCCATTAATTGGAGGGGACTTTGCCGTAAGAACAGTAGATTTTGACGCTGTTATTTCTGCAAAAAGAACTCCTTTAGCAGACAGTTCTTACACCAAAGTAGCAGTGCTGAACGATGGTAATGTATTTGGATATAAAAATTTATCAGACCTTACTGATTTTGTCCCACTTTCTGGTACAACACCTGTGAAACCTATTACCGGAGATATTGTCTTTGACAATACAAACGGAAACAGAGAATTGAAAGGAGCTGTGTATGGATCATATATTTCCTTCCTTGATGACGGAGTAGTTGAAATCAATAATAAATACAATGCAGGCAGTAATGTAAGAATCTCAGGAATTGACTTTATAGGAACATCTTATGATTCTCCGGGAATGACTGGATCTTTTTATTATGGCGACTATTATCGTAATGAAAGTTTTATCCAAAAGAAATATGCAGACAAGCAGCACTCTTATACTACCAAAGAAGAAAAAACTGGTGGTTTATGGATTAATAATAAACCGGTCTATAAAAAGACATTATTCCTTGATCAGATCCCAAGAACCGGAGAATTTCCAATTGACAAAATTTTTGAAGATATGGAAGTGATTGTCTCCAACCAAATGTTCACAGAATGGTATGCACTGGATGTAGCATTTGCCGGAAATCAATGGATGACGAAAGCTTTCATCACACTGGAAAACAAAAAGGTAAGATTTGAACTTGCAGGTGTTTCTGATTATGATTACTCTCTGATCAATTCATTTGCCCTGACCCTTGAATACACCAAAAAAAATGACAGCCCGGTATAATCACAATTCATTAAGTAAACAAAAACAATACACACAATAAAAACAAAATATTAAAAAATGGCAACAAACGAAACAAACAATAGCGCACCACAAACCTTATTTAGATTTGTAAGCTTAAGAAACCCAGAATTAACAGAAACTAAAAAAGTAAATCTTGGATTTATTCACAGACCATCGCAGCTTACGACTTCTTTTGATACGGCAATTAATCCAGCAAGTACAGCTTTAGAAAAATTCCAGGCATTGGAACGTGCTGCTAAATCATTCAATACAGTTGGATATCAAAGCGAAATTGAAATTGAAGGCGGACCTCTTTTGGAAGCTCTTAAAATTGGTAGAAAAATTGCAAAAAAAGAAGCAATTTCTGTAGCAGATGAAATTACAGCTAAGAATCTATATAACAGCAATGCTATACAATCTAAAATGGGAGAAATCTGGGACAATCTTATTTATCAAACGGTTACCCAGGAAAACTTTTATGTAAAAGAAGCTTTGGTTCATATTTTAAAAGCTCTTCACTTTGGATATGTTGCTGATTTACCTTCCACACCGGAATTAATAAAAATCAACGGTGAGGATCTGAAAGCAAAAGCATTGGAAGCAAGAGTTGTTTTACCCATGAAATTGTTTGGAGACGGATACGAAGGAGAAGGTTCCACATCAAATCCTTCAGGAAATGCATTTCAGGTAGACATCTCTAAAATTGGAGAGGGAATGATCAACGGTACTACTCCTCTTTCATTTTCGGTACAGCAGCAATTAAAAGCAGAAGGAGAAAGGATTTCAGAACTTTCTTATCTTACTTTTGAGAAAGATGGCCTATTACAATTGAGAGCTGAACTGGAAGCTACTCAGAAGTTATTCTATACGTTAAGAGCAAAAGCATATGATGCCGCTTACAAACAATATATGGATACCCATCAGGCAGATATTGAGAGATACAATACCTTGCAGGAAAGTGTTAAAGCCCAAATTGCAAAAGGAGGTTTAACACAGGAACAAATTGATGCTTTATATGCTTCATTGGAAGCCTTAAAAGTTCCGCCATTCAAGTTTGAATATAAAAATGAAATTAATTTTGGGGATCTTAAGGAAAAACTTTCTCTGGATTCTTTCAAATTATTCGTCAATATTTTCACAAAAGTAACCAGTGAGGAAAAACCTGAAGGCGGATTGGATTTCTCAACAATAACGGTTTTAAGTGACAGAAAACTGCAGTTAGGAACAATTGAAGTTTCCATTACTGACGAGTTTGACACCTATCCTGAAATTTTTGAAAAAATGGATGAAGAAACGGCTTCAAAAGTTCAGACTTTATTCCAGAAATCACCAGCTCCAGAGCAAACTTATGCAAGTGTAGGAGGAGTATTGGTTCCTGTAGCTGCTTCTTATAGCGCTTCATCCCGAGTTGTTCCAAGATCATATTATCTGAAAACATCCTACGAACCAGTCTATTCAAGAATGCCGGCAACAGCTACATTCTATTATCAGGCTGAAAGCAACGCATGGGGAGCAGCTTCTGTAAAAATCAATGCCAGCACTGATTTCGGATTGTTTGAGGAAAGCTTCTCCAATATTGAAGTGGTAGATGGAAAAGTAGCCTTGCCTCTGTTCTTAGTGGATAAGTTTGGTAAGTTCATCAGATCTATGGACATCAAAATTTATTTCAATAATGGAAAAGAAGCTTCATTAAGTCTTTCTGAAATTGAAATCAACAGAACATTCACAGGAATTCTTTATACTGAAGAGACAAAAGATGAAACGGAAAACCCATCTGAAGGTAATGGTGGATATAAGCCAGGAACCTTTATTCCTAAGCACTTTGGTGTAAAAAGGCTGGGTATTGCAGATTACTTAAAAGTTGTTCAGACAACTCATGCTTATGTTCCGGGTGAGGTAACTCATATCGAAAACATTATGGCGAAAGAGTTTAAACAAAAATCAACCCGTAGGCTGAGAAGAAGTGAAATTCAGACCACCACTTCCAAGTCTACAGAGAGAGAAACCCTGAGTGATACAACTACTACAACCCGAAATGACATGCAGTCTGAAGTAGCTAATGTTATCCAACAAGATATTAATACTGAGGCACATTTCAGATATGGAGGTATGGGTAAATCTTTTGAGGTGGGAGGAAGCTTTGCTGCCAGAAACTCTAAAGAAAACAGTACAAGGCAGGCTATTTCAAAATCTCAGGAAATTACAGAAAAAGCTACAGAAAGAATCCTTACCAAAGTAGCCGAGGAAAGAATTGAAAAAATCATTGAAGAATTTGAAGAAAACAATGCTCATGGTTTTGATAACAGAAACGGTAACAAACATGTAGTTGGAGTGTACAGATGGGTAGATAAGAAAATGAAAAACCAGATCTTCAACTATGGTAAACGTACCATGTTTGAATTCATGGTTCCTGAACCTGCAAGACTTCATACTTTAGCAACAGCTGCTTCAAAATCTGATACATTAACGCCACCTTTAGACCCAAGAACCGTTACCGGTCAATGGAATATGCCAAGCGCTCAAAAAGCCACTCAACAACAGATTGAATACTGGGCGAATTACTATAATGTAAAACTTACAGAACAGCCGAAATCTCCTATTAACCTTATTCTTGGAAAACAATGGGAAAAAGTAGACGGAAACGGAGAATTCAGACACAGACAAATTGATATCCCTGATAACTATGAAGCAAGTGCCGTAAAAATGTTCTATGGTTTCGAAAGAGATTCAAGAGGTAAAAGTGTTCTATATACAAGTAATTTTGCAGGAGGTACAGTAGCTTTGGAAAACTGGAATACTTCTATTGACAGTACAGCTTATTTTACACCTCAGAATGTAACCGGTTCTTATGACTTCGTGTACAGATGTGAAAATATCGACTCTGTGAATATCGCATTCGAAATTACTTGTAAACTTTCTGCAGCGTACATGACATCATGGTTCTTAGAAAACTTCACAGCCATTATCAAGGCTTATGATGAAGCTTATGCCATCTTCTTGGAGAAGAAAGCAGAAATAGAGAAAAAAGCGAAGGAAGAAGAAGAGCAGAATAAAGAAAAGCTTAATTCAAGCAACTTCTACCGTAATATGGAATCTGTTATCCTAAAACATAACTGTATTGCTTATCTATTACAGGATTATGCTTCACTGGGGAAAAACTTTACCAACGGAGCAGAAAGAATGCAGGACTTCAGCATTGTGCTAGGTGAAGATCTGGAACAATATACTGCATTGGCAAAATTCATGGAACAAGCCTTTGAATGGAGCATCATGGATTATACCTTCTATCCTTACTATTGGGGAGATAAAGCGAAATGGCAGGATATGTATCTGTCTCAAAGTACAGATCCTTTATTCAGGAACTTCCTTCAGGCAGGTATGGCCAGAGTAATTGTAACGGTAAAACCAGGATTCGAAGATGCCGTACAATTCTTCATGTCTACCGGAAGAATCTGGAACGGAGGTGAAGTACCTGTAATCGGAGATCCGATGTATTTGAGTATTGTTGACGAAATGCGTGAACCTGTAGGAATAAAACAAGGAAAAGCATGGATCACTGTACTTCCTACTTCTCTGAATATTTTACAGGAAGACTCAGCCGGATTAAAAACAGCTACAGCATTACCATTTACAAAGGAAAATCCAGAAGATTTTGAAGTTCCTTCAGATGTAGTTACAGAAACTGAATTTTCTATTGTTGACTCTAAATTAAACGCAGGAGACGATAAGTTTGTAGACAAAATTGAACTTAACAACGGATTCCTTGAGTTGACAACAGATGATAATCCTAAAGAAGTTATCGCTTCATTACCATTATCTGAATTAAAGCAGGCATTGCAATAATTCTGTTGAATCATACTTCATGAGGCAGAGTGTTTTACTCTGCCTTTTTTATTAATCTTTAAAATTATTAAAAATGAAAAACACAGATTATAAAGATGTTTTTGATATTGTTGAAGAGGCTTTGTCAATGAAAAACAAATTCTCAGCATTTTTGAATCCATTATTTACAGATAACAATTCAGGAGAATTTATTCGGGGAATGAACAACGTAAGTCCTCTAGCCACGTATAAATTCTATAACCAAAACACTTCTGTAATCAACAACAAATATTATCCCTCTGCTAAAAGCTTTCAACAAGGAAACTCAAGTTTAGTAATAGATCCTAAAATTGATAAAAACGGATTTTCTTTTTATAAATATGAATTTTTTTCAGATACAAATAGAAATGATATGGTTAATAGCAGTGAAAAATTGGCTTTTAAATTACTCCTATTTGTTTCAACTGACGGCAATAAAGTAAAAGAATGCTACGAAGTAGTAAAACCTGCTGAAGATGAAGTTATCTTTTTTCTGGAAACTGATGATGATACTTTAAGTGACGATGTTTTATATGGAAGGGTTTCTGATAAAATAAAGAAAACATATACAGATCAGTCTTCAGGTAAAATATATAAAACTTTTTTTGACGGAGACATTATGGATAGAATTAATAAACATGCCAATAATGTCAGTAAAGAAATCATTGAAGAACTTTTTTTAAAAGGATATATTGAAAAAAAAGGTATTAAAGAAGGTTTTTTTACTTTTATCAGATATGTTATTATGAGCATTTCTGCTCCTGCAAAAGCTTTAGGATGGGTTTCTAATAAATTAGGGCATGGCATTGATTTTCTTAAAATTCCGGATAGTATTTGGGATACGGAAAATCAGGATTATTTTTTTAAAAAAGATAGTTTAATCAAGGTTTTATCCATTCCTGATGGAAAACTAAAAATTGTCAAAGAAATATTTACCAATAAAGATGGATTTGATTTCACTGATATTTCTCCTGAAATAATTAATGATATTGTTGTTAATCAAATCTCTGTAATAGAAAAATTTATAGAGAATTATAACAACTATGTAAAAAACGAAATTGAAGATATTTTTAAAACCTTGGAAAGCCCCCAGATGCAGGAAAAAACCACTATCCTCTCTGAAAGAATAGCTTTGATTTGTGGGATATGGAACGGTGTGATTGATTTTGTATCATCAATTTTCAAATTCTTGGGGAGCTTACTTGAAGCACCTTTTGATATCTCTTTGGATTTTCAACACATTCTGGAAATGATAGATAATTTTTGGAATATGTTAAAATCAGGAACATTATTCACCAATATTAAAAATGCGGTATATGATGGAATTAAACAGATGGCAGACTATCTAAAAAGTAAAAATTCCGATGATATGAATTGGGTCAGAATTTATTATATCGCGGGATTTACGATCTCTTTCATCGGAACATTCTTCATTCCCATTGCCGATATAGCAAAAGTTGCTGAGGTTGGGAAACTTGGAGAGGTTTTAACAAAAATAAATTCAGAAATAGGAAAAACTATTAGCCAAACCAGTAAATTTGTGAAAATTCAAACTGCAGATGCCTATAAAAAAGCTGGTAAGGCATTAGAAGATTTACTACTTCTTTTTAAAACAGGGGGACAAAAACTGCGCGACTTTATCAATAATATTTGGAAAAAGATCGCAGATTGGTTTCTGAAAAATAAGGAAGCTATAAAACCTCGTTATGAAGAGATTGCTGATCTTACTTCTAAAGAGTTAGATTGGATGGCATCCAGAAATATTGGCAATTTAGGAGGAAATATATTAAAGGAAACTCAAATTAGAAAACTTAGAGGAACCTTAAAAAATAAAGGATTGACTTTAATTGTAGATGGGGATATTAACTCTATTACTAAGTTGTATAAACCTGTCGGAGGATTCAAAACTTTTGAAGATCTGATGCTTTTTATGAAGTCTAGTATTCCCCCTAAGGTAGGGATGTTCAGTGCACAAACCGGTCAGCTAATTTTGACGAAAGAGTGTACGGAAATAGTTGCATTCCACGAAATGTGTCACTTAAAGCACTTTGAAGAAGTAGGAGCTGAAGTATATAGAGGATACAACAGATTAACCAAAGAAATGTATGTCTGGAAACAGATTATAGCCCAAAGAAGCAGATGGACAGAAGCAGAGTTAAACGATGCATTTAATTACATTAACAGAGTGAGAGTAAATGAGTATGGTTTAAAACCACTAAAAATAAAATAAAATGAATTATACTGAAGAAAAAATATTAGTAAAGGCAAAAAAGGTTTTAAAAGATTTAAATCCGGCTTACTTTAATGAAGAAAATATCGGCAAAGTGGAATACAATGAAAAAGATGAAGTAGCGAGACCTGCTGGTGAAATTATCAATACCTGGGTAGTGGTGGTAAACGAACCTGTTTTTGATTCTCTTGACTTCCTTGTATTCTCAGATATCTCCGGAGAACCATTGTATATACAGTCCAAACATTCAATTCATGAAATAAAAAAAGACAGCAACGGGAACTATTATTAAATAAACCTCAACATAGTCTCAGAAATAGGATTTTTCCAACAAAAAATTATAACACGACACGTTTTGTCGCATTAACCGCATATATTTGTCTTATAAAACTTTACCATGAATCGCAGTTCTGCTGCTCCCTAAAAAAAGAGAAATGAAGAAAGATTTTTATCTGACAAGATATGCCTTAATTATAAAAAAATTAGAAAGTTCTCCAGCTACTTATTCCCAGCTGGAGCACTATCTTTTAAACTCTTTTGAATTCCAGGATGCTGGAATCAAAAGTTACTCTATCCGTACCCTGCAGAGGGATATCCGCGAAATTTCCGATCTCTTCAATCTTTCGATCCACAACAAGAAAAAAGGAGACAACCGATACTATATTGAGAGCCGCCCCATCATGGAAGTGGATGAGTACAACCAAAAGTTACTCGAATCTTTTCAGGTGAGCAACGCTATGAATACCCACCCTGATTTTTCAGATTTTATCTTCTTCGAAAGCCGTAAACCCACTGGTGTGGAGAATTTTTATGATCTGTTTTTCGCGATCAGAAATAAAAGAGTGGTAAGTTTTGAACATTACAATTATAAAAACAAACTGATGACCTCCAGAAAAGTTCATCCTTTAGCCTTAAAAGAATCCAAAGACAGATGGTATCTTATCGCCATTGATACAAAAGATAAAGTTTTAAAATCATTCGGGCTGGACAGAATCAACTATTTGGATGTAGCTAAAAATCAATTTAGAGAAAAATATAAATACAACTTCAGAGAGCATTTCAAAAATGCATTCGGAGTGATGAATCTGGCAGAGCAGAAACCACAGAATATTGTATTAAAATGCAGCCGTCATCAGGGAGAATACATCAGAAGCTTCCCTCTTCATCAATCGCAGAAAGAAACGAAAGAAACTCCGGAAGAAATCTTTTTTGAATTCTTCCTCCATCCTACCTATGACTTTATGCAGGAAATTCTTTCTTTTGGAAAGGAGGTTACCGTTCTGGAACCTAAAGGTTTAGTTGATGACATTCGCAATCATTTACAGGAATCTTTGAACCGTTATCTTGAAAGCTGATCATAAGCAGTAAATTTCATATTTTTTGTTATATTTACATAAATATACCCTTATTGAAAACTTTATTCATTGGCATCAGCTGCTTCATTTCTTCCTTTTTACTGTCACAGCAAAAAGAACAATTCCGGATTGTAAAAAATTATTACAACCAGCACAGAACCATGCTGAATAAAGAATTCAAGAAAAAATTTGATGCAGAATCCAATAATGTAAAGAAAATCGAAATAAAAGGAGATTTCCTTTTTTTCATGAAAAAAATGGACAGTATTGAAAATAATGCATTGATTGGTGCTTTACTAAAAGTAAGAAACCAGGAAGATCTCCAAACCATCAAAAATCCAAGGCTAACCTCATCTAAGAAATTTCAGGATGCAGAAAAGATTGCAGATTATCCCGGAGGGCTTAATTCTTTGAGGCAAGAGGTTGCTAATCTGCTGTATATTGACGGGGTATATTCTGAAGAAAAAATGGTAAAAACAGATGTTGCTTTTATTGTAGAAAAAGATGGAACAGTAAGCAATGTTCATGCACAGGGTGATAATTTTACCTTCAACAGGCAGGCTGAAATTGCATTATATTCTCTTGCAGAAAAATTTTCCCCGGCCATGATAAAAGGTGATCCCATTACCTACTGTTTCAAGCTTCCTTTAACCTTATCCATGACAGATTAAAATGTTTACTGACGAATATTACATGAAAATGGCTCTGCAGGAAGCAGAAGCCGCTTTAGAAAAAGATGAGGTTCCTATTGGCTGTGTGGTGGTTTCTAAAAACCGTATCATAGCAAGAGCCCATAACCTCACCGAAACACTGAACGATGTTACTGCTCACGCTGAAATGCAGGCCATCACCTCAGCTGCTCATTTCCTTGGAGGTAAATACTTAAAAGACTGTACTCTTTATGTAACGATGGAACCCTGTGTGATGTGTTCTGGCGCACTTTCGTGGTCACAGATCTCAAAAGTAGTGATTGGTGCATGGGACGAACAAAGAGGATTTATCAACAAACACCTTTCTCTGCATCCGAAAACCGAAATTATTACTGGAATTATGGAAACGGAGTGTTCTTCTATTGTAAAAGAGTTTTTTAAAAGTAAAAGATAATCTTTTAATCACCATATAAAAAAGCGCAGAATATTCGAAAATATTCTGCGCTTTTATTTTATAAAGTCTGGAATGATCAACACTCCTTAAGAATCAGTCTTTAAAAATAGAATATCTCACGATGTCAAAATATTCTCCGTCTTTCTTCATTTCCTGTTTTAATAAAGCTTCCTGCTCCATTCCTATTTTCTCCATAATTCTTCCGGAAGCCGGATTGTGAAGAAAGTGAGTAGCAAAAATCTTATTGAACTCCAGTTTTTTAAATCCAAAACCTACAACCGCTTTTGCGGCTTCGGTCACAAATCCTTTATTCCAGTAAGGAATTCCCAGCCAGTATCCCAGTTCTGCTTTATCATCATCCCTGTCATGCAGCCCGATAGCTCCTAAGATCTGACCTTCCTTATTCCGGATAGCAAAAGTATATCCTGTATGGTTATCAAAAGCTTCTTTTGACATTTTCAGCCATGATCTGGCATCATCTTCCACGTATGGATAAGGAATATTAGAGGTAAGATCAGAAAAAATTCTATGCTGAAGGTATTCAACGATAAAAGGAATATCTTTTTCTTCCAGTTCTGAAAGTATCAATCTTTCGGTTTGTATGATCGGAAATTTATCCATGATCGTAAAATTAAGGTTGAGGTTAAGACTAAAGTATTAGCTGGACTAAACCTCAACTTTAATCATTATAATTTATAAATCTTTTCCAAGGAAATAAAGTCCTTTCAAGGTATGAAGCCTGTCCATCACATGAATCTTATCTGTAAGAGGTTTGTAAATATGGGAAACGCCACCTGTTGCCACTACAAAACAATCATCATTCACTTCTTCATTGATACGGTCTACAAAACCTTCTACCATTCCCAGAAACCCATATACCATTCCACTTTGCATACAGGTTACCGTATCCAATCCTAAAACAGATTTTGGTTTTTTCAGCTCTATATCCGGAAGCTGTGCTGTCTGATTGATCAAAGAATTCAGTGAGGTAACAATGCCCGGAGCAATAATCACACCTAAAGTCTCACCTGTTTCTGTTACACAACTTGCTGTAAGTGCAGTTCCGAAATCAATAACAATTTTCTTTCTGTTTGGGTACAAATTGTGTGCTGCTACAAGGTTGGCATAGATATCTGTTCCCATCTGCTTAGATTTTGCCTGAACGCCTGAAGGAGTTGATCTATCAACAATTACAGGAGTAGTCCCGTGGATCTTTTTGATCCCGGAGCTCATTACTTTGGTGAGCTGAGGTACCACAGACCCAATAATAACCTTATCAATTTCTTGTGGATCAATTTTATAGGTTTGATAAAGCATCAGCATCTGTACATAAAGCTCATCTGCCGTTCTGTAAGGTTTTGTATTGATTACCCACGAAATGTCACAATTATCACCATTGAAAAGACCAAATCTGATATTGCTGTTTCCTACGTTTATTACAATTGAATTCATTGACATATTTTTCAGAAGAAATTCATTATATATAATTGAAATTTCTGCTTAATTTTGAGGCAATAAATTTAATAATTTTAAGAAAAAGAACCTGCCATTATCAAACTAAATTACAATGACTCACTTATTTTTTCTTTCTTAGGAACAAATCAGTATATTTAATTGCGCAATACTATCATTCTAAACATCTCATGAAAAAACTGATCCTCGCCACTTTATTATGCCTTAGTGTCTCTATTTTTGCACAGTCTGGTAACTCAATGGCAAGTGTTTTACAAAAAATAAAGAGCCAATCAAAAATTGACTCTAATGATAAAGTAGTTTATGATCTGATGGATGAATTTTATCAAAAAAATCTTCAGGCAGACAATGATGAAGTGACTCCCGAACTTACCCACAGAATTCAAAAAGCTGTTTCTGATCCTAATACAAAAAATATACATCTGCTTTATCTTCTTCTAATGTATCAGCAGCATATCAGCCAGACTGTAGCAGAAGGAAAAAATCCCAATCCGGTATTTCAGATTGAAACCATGCATCTTCTGGAAAGTGAAACAAAAGAAGTATATGGAAAACTCCCGGCAATCATTTACATTTTTAAAGCGGAAGCATTAGATAGTGGCCAACAAAAGGATGAAGCAAAACTTACCGTTGCCAATGGATTAAAAGAATATCCTGATTCTATTCCTTTAAAGGTCTATAGTTATTTAAACACCAAGGATGAAGCGCTGAGGCAGGATCTTATCAAAAATCATCCCCAACACTGGATGGTACAGCAATTTGAAATAAAATAAAAAAATCCACAGACTTATCTGTGGATTTTTATTTATAATAGGTGATAATAGTTATTTTACTTCGACAAAATTGTTTTCCATGTTTACATCGGCAATTCTCTGGCTGAAATCAATTCCAAGAGCAGTTAATTGAGATTTTGTGTAAGGAATAGTAAGCGTATATTCTTTCTGTGTCCAAGCCCAATAAGGCATCGTTTTAAAATCACCATAAATATCCTTTTCTTTCCACGTATGCGTCATATTCATCGGAATCTGATAGGTAACAATCTTCTTATCCGTAGTCACCACTCCAAAATCAATAGGCATTGGAACCTGACCATTATTAACTAAGGTAATGGTAGTCGATTTTGCATCGTATTTTACATCCTTAATCCCATAATCAATGGTCTTGGTTGTATTGATCCAATAGTTATGGAACCACTTCAGATCCATCCCCGAAACTTTTTGAGCAATGTGAAGGAAATCTCTGTCTGAAGGGTGCTTCATACTCCACTGATCATAGTATTGCTTTAGGGTTTCTGCAAGATTCTGCTCTCCCATAATGTACCCAAGCTGCACCAGATATAACTCCCCTTTTACATAAGATGCAAAAGTATAAGACGTTCCACTATCATGGTGGTCTCCTAACCAAACAGCAGGTTCTTCAATTCCTTTTTTAACGAATTTTCTGTAAGCATCAAGTCTTTCCATAAAAGGATTTGGTAGATCTCCCGGAAATAACTGATACATCGTATATCCTTCTGCATAGCTTGTAAACCCTTCATCCATCCATGGACGTACGGACTCATTAGTGGCAAGCATCTGCTGATACCATGAGTGAGATCCTTCGTGAGCCATTAAGCCTAATAAATCTTTAACGCTTTTAGCTTCACCTAAAATCATAGTACACATTCCGTACTCCATTCCACCATCTCCTCCCTGGATAAATGCATAGGTAGGATATACATATTTTCCAAAATGAGAATTCATGATCTGGAAATATTTGGTGATATAAGGTTGTGCTTCGCCCCACGCTTTTGTTTTATCATTTTTCTGATAAACCAGATATACTTTTGGTCCTTCCGGAACATTGAAACTTTCTACAGAATAATCTCTGTCTGCACTCCATGCAAAATCAAGAATGTTTTTTGCAGTCCATCTCCAGGTTGCTTTCTTATCTTTTTCTGCCTTTACTTTAGCATTGGCATCGTAGCCTTTTACTTTAGTAGGGTTTTCCAGGATTCCTCCTGCTCCTACTACATAATCTTTGTTGATTTTAATGGTTACATCAAAATCCGAGAACGGAGCATGAAATTCTCTTCCCAGATAATCGAATGTTGCCCAGCCGTCATAATCGTACTCTGCAATTTTCGGATACCACTGAGTCATTGTCATATCTACTCCTTCTCTGTTATTTCTCCCGCTTCTTCTGATCTGCTGAGGGATCACAGAGTCCCAATCCATCGTAAATGTAGTGGTAGAATTTGGTTTGATAGGTTCTGCCAGATATACTTTCATAATGGTTTCCTGAACTTCAAATTTCAGGTCTTTCCCATTTTGCTTAATCCAGTGAATATTCTGAGCGCCTTCCTGATCTTTAGGAATGGAAGCTAATCTTGAGACCCCGTCTTTCTGCAGTCTTCCGTCACCATTTTTGCCTTGGGAAGCCACTCTCTGATCCATCATAGAATTGGGCTTGAAAGCATTCCAGTATAAATGAAAATAAACCACATTCAGCTCATCCGGCGAATTGTTGGTGTATTCTAAAGTTTGTTTTCCCTGATAGGTAAATTTTTCAGCATTGACATCAATATCCATCTTGTACTTCGCAGCCTGCTGATAATAAGCCCCTTGCTGAGCCTGAAATTGTGAAATGATAAACGCAAAAATGATTGCAGCCGATTTTCTCATTTAAAATTTTATTTTTTTCTAAAGGTAGGTAATTTAGATAAGAACCTCAAATAGGAGTTATTTGAAGATTTTAATCTGTTTATTATGGTTTTAGATGAATTTTAATTTAGTTTGTTAAATTCTTTTTTAACCCTTCATAAGGATCACAAAGCTGGCAAGAATAGTATTATCTGCTTTTCAAAAGCTTTTTAATTAAAGTAACCTGCCCAAGATGATAGTAGCTATGCTCAATCATTCCATCGATATTTCTTCGGTAAGTTCCATACTTTTCATCAACAAAAACCTCATCAAGTTTAGAATCCGGTATTTGTTCTAGTAATGATGCAAATTTTTCAGAATCTGTCCAGAGTTTATTCAACAACTCTTCCCATTGTTGCTGAGATTCTATGGGTGGAAGATCAAAACTGAATTGGTCTTTGATCTCGAGATCGCCGCCTTCAAAAACATTAATAATTCCTGCAATATAATAATGAATGTGAAAGGTGAGCATAGCAATGGTGTTCAAGGAATCTACTTTTGCCACCGCCTGTTCCCAGCTCACATCTGAAAGCTGATCTTTAAAATTGGTATTGGCGATCCAGAGACCATCCAGCATAACTTCTCTGAATCTTTTTGATAATTCTGACACTGAACTCATGGGTAGCTACTTATTTTTCTAAAGATAAGTAATTGGATAATAACTTCTAAACTCCGCAGACTTTGTAGATAGCAAAAAAAATATCAGCTTTTTAGAAAACTGACATTCTTATCGGAAATTCATGATGATAGCATTCCCTTCAATTATAAAAAGCATAAAGCTGATTATTTACTAATTCGTTACGCAGAAAATTTTCTTCCACTTTGTGATGGTATTTCTGCTAAGGTTAAAATAACTTGCAAGCTGAAGGTTATTCATGTTATTCTTTTTTTGAAAGTCCAGTATTTTCACAATCGCAGATTTACTATAAGAACGGTGTTTCTGATTAAAATCTGCCGTCTCTTTGTCTGCTCTCCCAAATATTTTATGATTAAGCGTTATGATATCTATTTCTGATAGATTTTCTTTTCGTAGTAAAGGAAGACACGCTGCTTTTTTCTCAGGATATTTGGCATCAAGAATATCCATGAAAATTTGCTGATAATTAATAGTAGATTTTTTCATAGTAATTTTTTAGGCTTAAGCCTAAATATTTGCTGTTTTTCTATATTTTTCTATCCATTTGTAAAGGGTCGTTTTAGGGATTCTGTAATCTTCTATTACCTGAAGTTTTGTTTTTTTTTCACTTTCAATAAGCTCCAGAACAAAGTCTATGATTTCTCTGGTGTAAATATTCTTCCTGAATTGAGGAAGAGCCGTCTTTTTGTGGCTGCTCTTTTCAGAAGAAGGTGGAGCATATAATATCAGATGCTGTGTATAAATTCTAAAAAAATCATATTCCAAAAGTTTGCTCCAACGGAGTAGAACCTCAGCATCTAAACTTTCGGCTTCATACATCTTGTTTATTTCTTCAGTTGAACATTTCATAAAGCTACAGATACGGGAGATGTCCATTCCACATTCTGTAATTCTTTTCTCAATCATCTTTCCTATATGTATTTCCTTAAAATTTGTCATTGTACGGCTTTTTAGATTATTAAAAAAATGCAGCCTTCAATTTTCAATATTCTTTTCATCATATTAAAGAAAGAAGCACTGCATCATTATTTAGAACCTGCTTTTTATAGGTTAAAACCCAGCTTTACCTAAAGCATAGGCCATGATATTATGTAAGAACCTCTCTTGTTGTGTGTCAATCACAGTACCTGCTACTGAGGTATCTCTGAAAGCTCCTTCATCCCAGAAGAAAATAGCTTTCCCTTGGTTTCCGGCCACAAATATTTGAGGAGCAGCTCCATTAGCCGCCAAAAGTGTATATCCTGCAGGCAATTGAGCAGTCGTTACTGCACCAAATGATCCCTGACCTGTTATCAGAGTATTTGTTGTATTACCAAATATTCCATTGTTGATCGCATTTGTATTGGTTGTTGCAGTACCCACACCAGAACCTACAGCACCTGTACCTCCGAATGCATTAAACAGACTGGTTCCTGTACCAGAATCAAAAAGGATGATTGCAACTCCTCCTCCATCTACAAATCCTTTGATTTTAGCAGCATCAGCAGCCGTCATATTGGCGAATCCTGTACTTATAACATCATAGTTACTTAATAAGTTGGCCACTGTAAGCCCAGATAAAGTGGATGTGATATTCGTAAAAGTAAACCCATTGAAATTACCTGTATATGTTCCGGCAGTTCCATAATTAGCAGCATTGCTGAGTTGCGAATTGTACGCTGCCTGTTCAGCACTTCCTATTGCATAGGTAGACCAATACGCAAAACGAACTGTTTTTCTAACTGGTACAGAGTTTGAACAGCTTAAATTGAGCTTAGCCCATGACCCTGTCAAAGTTCCGGATGCGGATGGTGTTCCGCTTAAGTTGTAAGTAATTACTTGTGATTGTCCTGCGTTAAGAGTAGCTGATGCAGGTGTTACAGAAGCCACAGTCACTCCGGTTACACCACTTAAAGTAAGATCACTGGCCTGAAAACCAATTGTAGCCGTAGAGAAAGAGTTATTGGTAAGCGTCACGGAAAATGTTGCTCCAGATAATGCTACGCCTCCTGTATAAGTACCCTGAAATCCGCTTTGAGTACAGTCAGCTGCTATAGTGGGTGTTGTGGAACAAGCGTCGCATAAACAGTTTGACCATGCTGTACCGTTAAATACTTTTACACATTTCATACTGCTGTCATAAATAATCGTTCCTTCCGCTACATTTCCTCCCTGAGGGTTTATAATATTTCCGGTAGAGGCATTGGTAGGCAGTACCAAACCCATATTATAGGTGGTAGGTTTATTAATATCTAATGCACCTCTGGGTGCTGTTGTTCCGATTCCGACCTGGCTATTTGCTACTTGAAATAGCATCACTAATAAAATTAATAAATACTTGTTTTTCATATTATAGATTTTAAACTAATTATATTTTTTTGCGTTTTTTTAAACTTGAATATTGTTATCCTGGAAATACTTCACATCCTTTTCAAGATTTTTAAATTTGATAGGAATTGTAAAAGCTTAAACATTAAAAAACATAGTGAAAGGAGGAGGTCGTGAATAATGAGCCAGCAATTCTTCTTTTACAGGAGAAGATGAACGGGATGAAAATATGATGATAGTTTCCTTAATAAAAGAATATGCAGGTACATATAAATCTTCATATATGATCTGAAATTTTTGGATAACGGGATTATTATTTAACACGGCACATCCCAGATAACCTTCGGACAACACAAAGAATGTACGACTGCTTTCTGAGGAACTGATAAAAGATGCCGAAGGAATTTTTTTCTCAGCCTTATAAAGTTGTGCTTTTTGATCTTTTGGCTCTACATCTGCTTTTCTCTTTTCTGATCCGCAGGCAATTGGCTTTTCTCTATTAAATGTTGAATTTCCAAAATGTTCTACGCCATATATATGGACACCTTTTGCAATGTAAATTTCAGCTTTTCCCGTACTGATTTTTGCTTCTGGACTAGTTGAATCTTTAATTTCGCCGGAAAAATCATCTGTTGTATAAAGAATAACACCATTCTGTATACTTACCTCAGGATTATTTTTATTAAAAGTTTGAGAGAATAAAAACACCGAGATAAACTGCAGAAAAAAGCCAATAGACATACCGCATGTACGGTATGCTATTGGAAACAAACTTTTTTTCACCAGGATGTTTTTCATCATATCATTAAATAATAGTCCTCTTTAGACTATTATTTAACCCATTGATTTACAAATCAATAATTTCACAATAAATAATTAACATCAATATAGACCTTTTGTTGTGTTTTTTCAATACATAAATATCAAATCAACGAAATAAAACACTTACAACAAACTAGACAACAGGTTTTTAAATTATTGGGTTTCTCAAAAAAAAGTTTATATTTGCATTGAAAAAGTAGTCTAAAGAGGACTACTTTTTTTGTTTTAATTTAGCCTGTAATAATCGTTAAACAGGGCAGAATGACATTTCAATTTTTCTTATCTAAAAACAGTGGTTTACAGAAAAATATCCACCTGAAAATTACTGACAATCAAAAAAACAAAATCTACAATTTTCGCACAGATCTTTGCATTTCCGAAGAAAACTGGGATAAAGAAAAACAACGCCCCATCAATATTTATTTGAAAAAATATAAAATCCTTAACGCAAAACTGGATCGCATAAAAAAGAAAGTAACAAGATATATTGATCATCAAGAAGCAGATCACAAAAAAGTTCTCAGACGTGAAATATCATGTAAAATAAAAAAGATTTGTAACGGAATGAAAGAACCATTGCAGGAAAATACACTCCTATATTATATGCAATGGTATATTGACAGCAAAAAGGATCTCATCTGCCACTCCACTTATAAAAGGTATAAAGTTTTCTTTCGTCTCCTGGAACGTTTTGAAGGTTTTTTATGCAAATCAGTTTATATAGAGGATATGGACTCGGATTTTATAAGGGATTTTATGATTTTTGGAAAACAGGAGGAATATAGTGAAAATACCATCTACCGTACGATTCACTTCATCAAAACCATTTTAAATTTTGTAGAAAGAAAAGGAATCAGAACTTGTGTAAGAGAGCTTGAACTTCGCAGAGAAAAACAAAAAAAAGAAGTGATAACCCTTACAGAAAAAGAAATTATCAAAATACAGAAAACAGATGTTCCGGAAGAACTGCAAGCAGCAAAAGACTGGCTGCTCATCAGCTGCTATACCGGTCAGCGATTTTCAGATTTTATACGATTTAGTACGCAACAGATCCATATTATTGAGGGAAAAACCTGTCTTTCTTTTGCTCAGCAGAAAACAAAAAAAGAAATTTTTCTTCCCCTACACCCCAAAGTATTGCATATTATTGAACGAAACAAGAATTGCTTTCCAAAAATAATGGACATCCAGCATTATAACAGATCCATCAAAGAAATTGCAAAACTGGCTCATCTGAATGAATCTTTAAAATCCCGGAAAAGAATCGGGTACAGAAGCAGGGAAGTACAAACCGAAAAATGGGAAGCCCTCTCGAGCCACATAGGACGAAGGAGCTTTGCAACCAACTTCTATGGAAAAATCCCAACACCACTGCTGATGGAAGCTACAGGACACAGTACCGAACAAATGTTTTTACGATATATTAATCCTGTAAATAAAGACCGTATTTTATCTCTCAGCAATTATTTTGATACTATTGATGAAGGGAGAACGGCATTTCAATATTAGCGCATTCTTTCATTCATATTAAAAAACCTCAGATGCAAAATACACCTGAGGTTGATATTATATTTTTAATTACAATTATTTTTTAGCAGAAGCTTCTTTCTTTCCACTTCTTAAAATCTTTTCAAGGATTCTTAAAGTAATCAGATACGTTGGTTTTACTCCTGTAAGGCCAAGTCCTCCTGAAGATAGTGTACTTCCTGTTTCCAGCGGATTATCTGATGCATAATAAGCATACATCACAAACAGATCCGGTGAAATGTGGTGTCTGATCTTAGAAGCTACCTGAATGGCCTTCTGATAATGTGCTCCTTCCATTTCAAGACCAATGGCCTTCCATGAAGTATTCATAAAGTATGACAGAATATCTTTATTCTGAAGAGAGGTTCCTAAAACCGTAATCATTGGCCCTTCAAACGCTTTCAATTCACCATCTTTGAAATCTTCCAGTTTTAAAGCATTTTCAAAAGGATAATTATCTGCTGTTCCTTCAAAGATGTGAGAAGTAGGGATCATAATATCCCCTTTCGCTCCTGTAAGAATACCTGCTTTCCCCATAATAGAAACAGATTTCACATGCATCATGTATACTTCTCCTTTATGTTCAAAAGGTCTAAGCAACTCATCCATCACTTCAAAAGCCTGCTCTCCAAATGCATAATCAAAGACCATCACAACATCATCCCCTCCAAACTTACAGTCTGCAAAAGGTGTATTCTTCAGGTCTGTTTTGCTGAGGTCTATAATCTGTACATCTATATTACTTCCGCTTTTGTCAGCGATATGGATCATACCTTCATCCAAAGCATATTTTGAAACTTTATCACGAAGTTCTTTTTTGTTCGAAATTTCTTCGTACAGTTTATAATCAATCTCGTGATGTTGTTTCTTTTTAAGGGCATTATTAGCGTACAGCATATTTTTCACCGAGTGCATGTTGGCAGAAATAATATGCAACGGACGCATGTGAAGATTGTTTTCAAATAAAACCTCTTTCACTTTGTTGGCCCATTTTTCACCAAAATAATGGTGACCTACTCTTTCTTTTAATATAGAACTGAAATGAATTTCTCTTTCTCTGCTTCCTTTTGCATCATCAAGGCTTACTTTCCCTAAGTTGTAAATGATTTTAAATAAACGGTCAGGATTATGATCATCGCCAAAAGTATTGTAAGCTCTTAAAGTTTCATCAAAAGATCTTCCTATTAAAGAAGAAAGATGGATAAGCGCCACCTCCTTTTCTTTTCTGCTGAATTTCTTTTCACCTTTCACCACTTCTTCAATAATTTTGAAGGCACGTGTTGGTTTCCAGTTTTCGTCCTGGATGAATGCCAGGTTACGGATTTTATCAGCTTCTATAAACAGGAAGGTAAGGTGGGTAAGAATGTCATAAATTTCGGAACGGCCCAAAAGAACCTCAATATTCATCTGGTGTTCGTCTATTCTATAACAGTTTCTTCTTCTTTTCTTTGGAACAATAGGTTCGAAACTTCCTTTATCAAACCCTTCATCAGATGTAAGATGAATAAAAGCACATTCCTCAATCCCTTCCGGAAGCCTGTCTAAAACATACATCAAACCGTCAAGTTCCAATTTGCTTGGAATATTCATGGTTCCATAAATTTCCGGATTGATCGTCTTCAACAAACTTCTGATACTCTCTCCTGAAACTCCACCCGGCTTGAAAAATCCTCTATAAAATAAGTGTCTCATAGAGATGTATAGTCTTTCAATAGCCTCCGTTGTTTCTCTTGCTCTAGAATTTGTCATAAAATAAATTTCACACAAATATACAAAATCTTTACCCATTTTATTTTAACTGTCTTTTAATAAGTAGCTTAATCTCGTAGAATTATTGTAAATTGTACTCCATATTATCTATTTACATCCATACCCATACAAACAACCTTAGAATCTCACATTTTAAGTAGTAAATCACAAAACACCCCATTCAAAAAACACCAAACAACTGTTTAAATTGTATAAATTTTCACAACACCCCTAAAATTTTTAGGGTTAAAATGTTTTCAATTCATTTTTTTTGTAAATTTGCCCTGTAAAAATTCAACCCAATTATGTCAACCTTAAGATTCAAAGCATTAGAAACCCTTCCATTTAAGGATTTCAGAAAAGACAACTCTGTTGAGATCCCTGCGAAATTATCAGAGCTATTCTGCAAAAATGTTTTCTCAGAAGAAACCATGAGAGAATATTTAACGAAAGAAGCATTCGGTTCTATCATGGACGCGATTAAAAAAGGAACTAAAATCCAGAGACATATTGCAGATCAGGTAGCTGTAGCAATGAAAGACTGGGCAATGAGCAAAGGTGTAACACACTATACACACTGGTTCCAGCCTTTAACAGGTACTACTGCAGAAAAGCACGATTCTTTCTTCACTCCAATTGAAGGAGGCAGAGCAATCGAAAGATTCAGCGGAAACATGCTTATCCAGCAGGAGCCTGACGCATCATCTTTCCCTAATGGTGGTATCAGAAATACTTTTGAAGCAAGAGGTTATACGGCTTGGGATCCTACATCTCCGGCATTCATTATGGGAACTACACTATGTATTCCTTCCATCTTCATCTCTTATACAGGAGAAACTCTGGATTACAAAGCACCACTTTTGAGAGCTTTGAACGCTGTAGATGAAGCTGCAACGAATGTAATGCAGTATTTTGACAAAAATGTAACGAAGGTAACTCCTACTTTGGGTTGGGAGCAGGAATATTTCCTAGTTGATTCAGCATTATATCAATCACGTCCGGACCTTGTATTAACAGGGAAAACATTATTAGGACACTCTCCTGCAAAAGGACAGCAATTGGATGACCACTATTTCGGTTCTATTCCTACAAGAGTAATGAACTTCATGAAAGAGTTGGAAATCGAATGTATGAAATTGGGTATCCCTGCAACAACAAGACATAACGAGGTTGCACCAAACCAGTTTGAGCTTGCGCCAATGTTCGAAGAAGTGAACGTTGCTGTAGACCACAACTCTTTGTTGATGGACATCATGGCAAGAGTAGCTCACAAACACCACTTCCACATTCTTTTCCACGAAAAACCATTCGCAGGAGTAAACGGAAGCGGAAAACACAACAACTGGTCTTTAGCAACAGATACTGGTGAAAACCTACTAAGCCCAGGAAGAAATCCAAAGAAAAACTTACAGTTCTTAACATTCTTTGTGAACACCATTAAAGCAGTTCACGAGTATGCAGACCTTTTAAGAGCAAGTATCGCTTCTGCAAGCAACGACCACAGACTTGGCGCCAACGAAGCTCCACCGGCAATTATCTCCGTATTCATCGGAACTCAGTTGTTCAGCGTATTGGAAGAACTTGAAAAAGTAACAAACGGAAAATTATCTCCGGAAGAGAAAACAGAATTAAAATTAAATGTAGTTGGAAAGATTCCTGAAATTTTATTAGATAATACTGATAGAAACAGAACTTCCCCATTTGCATTTACAGGAAATAAATTTGAAATCAGAGCGGTAGGTTCTTCTGCAAACTGTGCAGAGTCTATGACCGTAATGAACACTATTGCTGCAAAACAGCTTAATGATTTCAAGAAAGAAGTAGATGCTTTAATTGAAACAGGTCTTAAGAAAGACGAAGCGATCTTCAATGTATTGAGAGAATATATCAAGCAGTGTAAAAACATCATGTTTGAAGGAGACGGATATTCTGATGACTGGGCGAAAGAAGCTAAGAAAAGAGGATTGAACAACCTTAAAACAACTCCGGAAGCTTTAAAACAGGAAATGGATAAGAAATTCTTAGATCTATATGAAGAAATGGGAATTTTCAACCACAGAGAAGTTGAAGCAAGAAACGAAATCAAATTAGAAAAATACTCTACGGTTATTGATATCGAATCAAGAGTGTTAGGTGATATCGCAAGAAACCACATCATACCTTCTGCATTAAATTATCAGAACAGATTAATTGAAAACGTAAAAGGTCTTAAAGAAATCTTTGGTGATAAAGAATTCAAAGCTTTAGCAAAAGAACAAATGAGTTTAATTACAAGCATTTCTGAAAATGTGTCTAAAATTAAACTTGGTGTTGAAGATCTTCTTAAAGCAAGAGAAGCAGCAAAAGGTATTTCAGACAGCCAAAAACAGGCGGAAAGCTATTGTAATAAAGTAAAACCATTATTCGATCCTATCAGAGAAGCTTCTGATACATTGGAAATGATGGTAGACGATGAGCTTTGGCCTATGACAAAATACAGAGAAATGTTGTTTACAAAATAACGTCCTGTAAAGTTCCATATTAGTTTAAATTCCCCGTTTTCCGGGGAATTTTTTATTTAGCCTAAAATACTAATAGACAAAGACTTCTATAACTTCAAATTTGATACAGAATTTAATTCTACTTTTGCTCTCATTATGAAAATCCTGATCATAGAAGACAACCATGAGCTTGCCCAAAGTATGAAATATTACCTTGAAGGTGAAAGCTACATCTGCGAATGTGCGTATCATTACCATGAAGCCTTAGAAAGACTCAGCTTCAATTCTTATGACTGTATTCTACTTGACATTATGCTGCCTGACGGAAACGGATTAAGTATTTTGAATTACATTAAAACTGAAAAAATCAACAGCGGAATCCTTATTATTTCTGCTAAAAATGCGCTGGATGATAAAATCAACGGGCTTGAAAAAGGTGCCGACGATTACATCACAAAACCGTTTCATCTACCGGAATTACACGCCAGATTAAGAGCCGTATACCGCAGAAAAAAAATGGATGGTTACAGCGAAGTGAAATTCAATGAGATTATATTAAATACAGACACCTTCGAAGTGATTATTCACACAGCAAGACTGGAAGTCACGCAAAAAGAATTTGAACTGCTGCTGTATTTTCTGGTGAATAAAAACCGCGTGTTATCCAAGCAGTCTATCGCCAATCATCTTTGGGGTGATTACACCGATAATTTAGCTAATTTTGACTTTGTTTATCAGCACGTTAAAAACCTTAGAAAAAAGATCGGAGCTGCCCGCGGCAACGATTATATTGAAACCATCTACGGATTGGGTTACAAGTTTAATGCTCTAAAACATAGTGGTGCATGAATTTATTGAATAAAATATCTGTCTGGTTTATTGCCATTATATTACTCGTTACCCCCATAAGCATGTACATTTCGTACACCAGTATAAAAAAACGTCTGGACAATGTTGAAATAGAAAGACTGAAACACGTTAACATCTACGTGATTAATCAAATAAAAAAGGGAGAAGATCCTGCAAAAACATCTCAGGGACTTCCGATTTCCATAAATTTACAAAGTAAAAAAAATATTCCATCCGAACCGGAAGTTATCCATACCTGTATGGAAAACAAAGGAGTTTCCAATAATGAATGTAAGATCCAGGTCAATTCTTATACAAAAGTTGATGACAAAATTTATAAAATTTCTTCATACGGCTACGTTTCCGCCACTCAACAAATCATGAGCGGAATGCTGGTTGCCCTTTTCTGGAAATTATTATTAATTACACTCATCGTTTTTATCACGGCAAGAATTTTATCTAAATTCATATTAAAACCTTTCCATCATGCCATTAATGAACTTCAGCAATTCAGTATTCAGAAAAAGGAAAGACTGCAGCTTTCAGAGACAAGTACCAAAGAGTTTAAAAAGCTTAATGAATTCTTGAAAACAATGACAGACAAAGCTTTGGAAGACTATGCTCCTGTGAAGGAATTTTCAGAAAACGCTTCCCATGAAGTTCAGACTCCTTTGGCCATTATTCAAAGTAAAATAGAACTGCTTGCAGAAACAGAGATCAATGAAAGCCAGGCTATTCTGTTGACAGACATTCAAAATTCCATTGATAAATTAAGCAGAATAAACCGCTCACTTATTCTTTTGACCAAACTGAACAACAATGAATTTTTAACGAACAAGGAGCTGAAATTCTGTACTGTGGAAAAGGAAGCATTATGCATGTATGCTGATCACCTCGCATTGAAGAATATTACGTTAAACAGAAATTGTGAAAAGAGTGTTTTCGTCAAAATTCACCCTACATTAGCCGAAATTCTCTTGAGTAACCTCCTCTCCAATGCCATCCGTCATAATCTTGAAGGTGGAAAAATTGAAATCAATTTAACGCACAATTATTTTCAAATTAACAACACCGGACTTCCGCCTCATGTTCCGACCCAGGAACTGTTCAAACGATTCAAAAAAAGCAATCAGTCTCAGGAAAGCATCGGGCTTGGGCTTTCTATTGTAAAACAAATTTGTGAAGTCAATGACTTTTCAGTTCATTATGATTTTACAGACGGCTGGCACAGCATTACTATCTATTTTGACAATATCAAAACACATGAATCTTCAATTTCCGAAAGGACATTAACTGAAAATACTATGGCTTTTGAACCCGTAGAACAGATGGTAAATTTTGCTAAATAACGATTCTCTTCATCACTTTCCCCAACTTCAAATTTGCTTCAAAATGTATTTTTTACTTTGAAAAAAGAAAAATACGTTAAATGCTTTCAAGAGTTTTTATTCTCGCATTATTATCCGTCTTTTTTACGAACACAGCAAAAGCACAGCAGGTTCTTACCCTTCAGTCTGCGCTGGAAACAGCTGTTCAGAATTACGGATCCATCAAAGCCAAGGAATCTTATCGGCAATCATCGAAGGAATCAATAGAATTGGCAAAACGGCAGTATCTGCCTAATCTTAACATCAGTATCCAACAGGATTATGGAACCGTCAACGGACAAAATGGTCCTTTGTATGGTTTCGGGGGATATGGAGTAGCCTCATCCGGACTTCCTCTCCCTGATCAAAACTGGAATGCTTCTTTCGGAGCTTTGTATCTGGCCAATGTCAACTGGGAATTTTTCTCTTTCGGAAAGGCTAAGCAAAGAGTGAAGGTTGCTGAATCCAAAAATCAGAGAGACACCAAAGATTTATCAGATGAAATCTTCCAGCACAAAGTAAAAGTGACCGCAGCCTACCTGAATGTTTTAGCAGCTCAAAAACTAAAACTTTCCTACGCCCGAAATCTGGGAAGAACCGATACCATCAGAAGAATTGTTGAGGTGAAAGAAAAAAACGGAATTGTTCCCGGCGTAGATTTATCTCTTGCAAAAGCAGATTACGCCAATGCAATGATCACCTATACTAAAGCAAAGGACAACGAACAGGAACAGGAAAACAAACTAGCCCAGCTATTGGGAATTCCGGCTCAGGAATTTGTTCTGGACAGTACTTTACTGAAAAGAATTCCGGCAGATTTCCCAACAGAAAAAAGCACTTCCCTGGAAAGCCATCCTTTATTGGCTCTGTATAAAAGCAGAATCGATGTCAGCGAACAGGAAAAGCAATTTCTTAAAACTCAATATTACCCATCGTTTTCAATGGTAGGCATTATTCAGACAAGAGGTTCTGGATTCGGGAATAATTATGCCCAAAATCAAAATGATTTTTCTTCCTCTTATTGGGATGGTGTTCATCCTACAAGAAGCAATTACCTGCTCGGGATTGGTGTTTCCTGGAATTTCACACAAACCTACAGACTCTCAAAAGAGATAAGCGCTCAGGATTATGTAAGCCAAGGGTTAAAGCATGAATATGATCTTGCTGAACAGCAATTAAAAGCCCAGTTGGATTTATCTGATAATAAATGGAAAAATGCACTCCTGATTTATGATCAGGTTCCAATTCAGCTCAGGTCTGCCAATGATGCTTATATCCAACGTTCTGTTTTATACAAAAACGGATTAACTGATCTTGTGGATTTATCCCAAGCCATTTATGCTCTCGTAAGAGCCGAAACCGACAGAGATATTGCCGTAAGTAATGTCTGGAACGCGTTATTATTAAAAGCAGCCGCGATGGGTGATTTCTCAGTATTTGAAAACGAACTGTAACATGAATATCAATTATAAATCAATAGTATCTCAATGAACTTAATAAGATTTGCATTAAGAAAACCCATTACGATTTTAGTGATTGTCGCCGGGCTGTTTTTCTTCGGAATCCGGTCCATGAACTCCATTAAAGTCGATATCTTTCCAAAACTGGATCTACCGGTGATCTATGTTTCACACCCTTTCAGCGGGTATACTCCACAGCAGATGGAAGCATTTTTCGCCAAACAATATATCAATATTTTCCTTTTTGTGAACGGGATCAAAAGTATTGAAACCAAAAACATTCAGGGATTAACGTTAATGAAAATTAATTTCTACCCCGGAACCGATATGGCGCAGGCCGCAGCAGAATTAAATTCATTTTCTACCAGAATCCAGGCGGCTTTTCCTCCGGGATCCAATCCTCCTTTTATCATTCGTTTTGATGCTTCTACACTTCCTGTCGGACAGCTCGTTTTAAGCAGTGACAAGAGATCAAACAATGAACTGCTCGACCTTGCCAACGTCTATGTCCGTTCTACATTTACCTCAATTCCCGGAATTGTTTCATCCCCTCCGTTTGGGGGAAATATCCGTACAGTGGTTATCAATGCCAATCCAGACTTGCTCCGGCAGCACAATATGACACCCGATCAGCTTGTGGAAGCATTGCGTTTGAACAACCAAACCGCCCCTTCCGGAAATGTAAGGATCGGAGACAAATATTATATCACTCCCACCAATACGATGATTAAAAACGTAAAAGATTTTGAGAATATTCCTTTGTACAAAGGCAGTGTTCAGAATCTTTATTTAAGGGATGTTGCCACAGTAACTGATGGAGCAGATATGACCTCAGGCTACGCTTTGGTAAACGGACGACGTTCTGTATATCTGAGTATTGCTAAAAGTGCCGATGCTTCTACGTGGGATGTTGTACAGAATTTAAAGAAACAATTGCCACAGATTCAATCTAACCTTCCGGATGATGTGAAAGTCAGCTTTGAATTTGACCAGTCAACCTATGTAATTAATTCCGTTAAGAGTTTATTGAGTGAGGGAACTATCGGAGCCATACTCACCGGATTGATGGTTATTTTATTCCTCGGTGATATCAGGGGAGCTTTGATTGTAATTCTTACCATTCCTACCTCTATTATTTCGGCGGTTTTATTTTTAAATCTTTTCGGTCAGACCATTAATATCATGACCTTAAGCGGACTTGCCCTCGCCATTGGAATTCTCGTGGATGAAAGTACCGTTACCATAGAAAACATTCACCAGCATCTGGACATGGGCAAACCAAAATCCCTTGCCGTTTGGGATGCCTGCAAGGAAATTGCCTTTCCGAAACTGTTAATTCTATTTTGTATTCTTGCTGTTTTTGCACCTGCATTTACGATGGGAGGAATTCCAGGATCACTGTTCCTGCCTCTTGCACTGGCCATTGGGTTCAGTATGATTGTTTCCTATTTCCTTGCACAGACTTTCGTTCCTGTAATGGCAAACTGGATTATGAAAGTAAAACATCACAAAGCAAAAGACGGTCATGTTCTGACAGATTCCGAAGAACTACAAAGAGCCGGATTAAGTGATGAAAGTGATACATGGAACCAGAAAGAGATTCTTCTGCAAAACGAAGACAGCAACCGTGACGGAAAAGTAAGTATGTTTGAAAAAATCCGATTCCGATATCTGAAGTTTTTAGACCGGATCATGCCGTACAGAAAAATCGTGGTCTCTGCCTATATTCTATTGATGATGGCAATGGTTGCCTTATTCCTGAATAGTATTGGCCGAGATGTTTTACCACAGGTAAACGGAAATCAGTTTCAGGTTAGAACAAGGATTCCGGATGGAACAAGGATAGAAAAAAATGAACTTCAAACCTTAAGATTATTAGATGGAATCAAAGAAATTGTTGGTAAAGACAATATTTCAATCACTTCCGCATATGTAGGAACGCATCCTACTCTTTTCTCCGTAAGCCCAATTTATCTTTGGATGGCAGGATCCCATGAAACCGTTTTACAAGTGGCATTAAATGAAGACTATCATACCAATATGGATGATCTGAAAGACAAAATCAGAGAAAAGGCCAAAAGCATTAATCCTGAGATGAAGTTATCCTTCGAGCCTATCGAATTAACAGAAAAAATTCTCAGTCAGGGATCCCCTACTCCTATTGAAGTAAGATTATCCGGAAGAGATAAAAGTGTGAACGAGGCTTATGCTAAAAAAATAGAAGCTGAACTTAAGAAAATTCCGTATTTAAGAGATGTTCAGATAGGTCAGTCTATAAAATATCCTGCACTCGACATCAATGTTGACCGTGTTCGCGCAGCTCAGCTGGGTATTGACATGTCTGATGTTTCACGTTCATTGGTAGCTTCTACTTCATCGTCAAGGTTTACGGAAAAAAATATCTGGACGGATGAAAAAGCAGGTTACAGCTACAACGTTCAGGTTCAGATTCCTGAAAATAAAATGAACAGCAAAGAGGAAATTGCAGGAATTCCATTGCAAAAAAATTCCAACCGACCGAATCTTGGGGATGTTGCTACGATTAAAAACAGCTTCACTTATGGAGAAACCGATAACCTTGGAGCAATGCCAACACTCACTGTTACCGCCAATCTTAATCACACCGATTTAGGAACCGCTTCAAGAGATGTTCAAAAAGTAATTGATCATATCGGTGAGCTTCCGAGAGGTCTCAACGTACAACTGATTGGTTTAAGCCAGACTTTAAATGAAACATTAAGCAGCTTACAATACAGTTTGATCATTGCCATTGTAGTGATATTCCTAATGCTTGCCGCCAACTTCCAGTCTTTTAAAGTTTCAGGCGTTGTATTGGTAACTGCACCAGCGGTTTTGGTAGGGTCTTTAGCGTTATTAATCATAAGTGGATCAACGCTTAACCTCCAATCCTACATGGGAATCATCATGTCTGTCGGAGTTTCCATTTCAAATGCTGTATTGTTGATTACCAATGCGGAACAATTAAGAAAACATAACGGAAATGCCTTACTTTCAGCCAGAGAAGCCGCCGCGTTGAGGTTAAGACCTATCGTAATGACAGCATTAGCAATGGTTGTTGGAATGGTTCCGATGGCATTAGGTTTAGGAGAAGCCGGAGATCAGGTTTCACCCTTAGGAAGAGCTGTAATCGGAGGTTTGATAGCCTCTACATTCGCTGCCCTTTTCATCCTTCCGCTGGCATTTGCGTGGGGACAAGGAAAAGCTACCACTCAAAGTGTTTCTCTTGATCCTGAAGATGAAGAAAGTATTCATTATATGCCTGAAATTGTAAAATAAGTAACCTTAAGCTATTAAAAATAAAAGATGAACAAATTATATAAATATTTAATTCCGGCAGTACTGATTTTCAGCCTTCAAAGCTGCGGCCATGAAGAGAAGAAGGAGGCAAAAAAATCTGCAGAACCTTCAGCACCGGAAATCGAAACGGTAAATCCTAAACAGGAAGACTTTTCTTCATCCACTATTATTCCGGGAGAATTACAGCCTTATCAGAAAGTTGATGTTTATGCCAAGGTAAGCAGCTTTGTTAAAAAATTGTATGTTGATGTAGGAAACGAAGTAAAGGCTGGCCAATTACTAGCCACATTAGAAGCTCCGGAGATCAATTCTCAGCAAAGTGCAGCATCATCAGCTTTAAAATCGAAGGAAGCCCTGTATATTGCCAGTAAAGCAAAATATGACCGTTTAAAGGAAACAAGCAAAACTCCAGGAACCATTTCAGCACTTGATCTGGAACAGGCTTTAGCAGCTCAGAAATCTGATCTGGCTCAATTGGAGGCTGCCAAAGCATCCTATCGTGAAGTAGCAGATGTTAAAAACTATTTGCAGATCAGAGCTCCGTTCAGCGGGAATATTGCCACGAGAAATGTAAGCGCAGGTGCTTATGTAGGACCATCAGGAAAAGGTTCTGACCTTCCGATGTTCAATCTTGTACAACAGGATAGATTACGTTTGGTTGTGAATGTTCCGGAGTCTTATACCGGACTGTTGAATAAAAACGGCGATATTAAATTCTCTATTCAATCTATTCCAGGAGAGACTTTCACGGCAAAAGTGTCAAGATTCGCAGGAGCTTTAGATAACAAATTACGTTCTCAATGGGTAGAAATGGATGTATACAATAAAGACAAAAGACTTCTCCCGGGAATGGTTGCCAATGTTATTCTTCCTTTAAGCGAAAACAGTAAATCATTGTCTGTTCCTACATCTGCTGTGCTTAATTCTACCCTGGGGGTATTTGTCATTAAAGTAGAAAAAAATACGGCTCATTGGATTCCGGTAACATCAGGGATTGCCAATGGCGAGACTACTACAATTATAGGTCCGGTATCTTCTGGCGATATGATTGTTAAGAATGCATCAGAGGAAATCCGTGATGGGCAGAATATTAGAATTAAAGCCCCGAAATAGGCTTACAACCGTGTATTTATTAACAAAAATTATAATCTCTTTTTTAGACTTAAAAATTTTAAAAATAGGCTGATTCAGGATAAAGCGAAATAAGTTTGTTAAAGAATCTTAATAAAAAAAACCGCACACTTACCAAAAATAGGCTGTTGCGGTTTATTTTTCTTTAACATATGTAAATAATATGTTAAAATGTGTTAAAGTAAGATCCTGACAATTATCATATCAGGGGTCTTTTGCTCGGAATCTCTACTTTTGTAATGCTTTTGAAAATAAATATTCCTTTTTAACACGGATAATCAAATATATATGAAGAAAAGAGTTTTGTTTTATTTAGTTGCTATAGTTACTACAGTATCATTGCAATCGTGTGCTACAAATTATGTGGTTTCAAAACCAGCAACTTACACAAAAGAATACAAAACAGATGCCAAACTAGCTTCTATAGATAGCAAAAAAATGGAACAGGATAAGCAAAAACTTATCGACTCTTTCCTGGCTGAAAAGGCTGCATCTATCGCTAGTGCTAAAAAAGCAGTTAAAAATTCTGAGATTGCGAAAGTAATCAAACATAATAAAACCATTGACGGTATCCTTGAAGAAGCTGAAACATACCTTGGGACTCCTTACAGATACGGAGGGACAACCAGAAACGGTATAGATTGTTCAGCTTTTGTTCTTTCTGTATTCGGAGCAGCAGCAGGTCTTAGCTTACCTAGAGTAGCAGCATCTCAGTCTCAGGAGGGTGAAAGAATTGAAAAAGGAGACTTACAGAAAGGAGATTTGATTTTCTTTTCTCATGGAAGAAGAATTTCTCACGTAGGTATTGTAGAAAGTGTTTCTGAAGAGGGTGAGATTAAATTTATCCACGCAGCAACATCAAAAGGAGTAATGATTTCTTCACTGAATGATTCTTATTGGGGGCCTAAATTCAGATTCGCTAAGAGAGTGATCAATGAAGAAGGAGAAGCTTACAATAACTTAGCAGCCGCTACGCTTTCTACACCCGCAAATTTTTAATTTTATAAATAATTGATTTAAATAATGAAGCCATCAGAATTCTGATGGCTTTTTTATATGTGCTATTTGATTAAGTTTCGACTGAAGCCAATTGGAATATATATTTAAAGAAAAAGCGGGTTAAAACCCGCTCCTATTGATTTAATATCTATATTTTTATAAATAATCTTTACACCGTTGAGAGATCAGCCGTTCTTGTCAATTTCAATATCCAGCTTATACAAAAGTCCGTAGATTTCGGAAAGTGAAAATTTGGCCTTTTTAAGCTTATTTAAAGTCGGATCTATTGAGTAGTTAACCGAAGTCCTGAAATCTGCCTTTTCGAGGTTGGTATTGTCGAAAACAGCACCCGACAGATCACAGCTGCTAAAGACTGCATTAGACAAATCGCATTCAGCAAAATCAACTTCAATTAATTTAGAATCTTTGAAAACCGTTTTCTTAATGGAGGTTTGATAAAATACTGAGTTATTTAAAGCACTTCCATCAAATTTGAAAGATAATCCGAACGGATTACAGTCATTAAACTGAAGCCCAAACATTTTGCAGTCTTTGAAAATTACATCATGAAACGCCGTCTTTACAAGCTTTGCCATGCTGAGGTTGCATTCAATGAACTCACAATCTGTAAAGATAAAACCGGATAGGTCTCCATACTCGAAATTACAGTTTCTGAAAATGCAGTTTTCGTATTCGCTTTTTTCTGAAGGATGCTGCGTGAAATCTTTGTTCTCGAAATTTTCGTCTGAGAAATAGGATTGTTTCATAAAAATGTATTGATGAAGTTGATTTTGAATACGAATGGTAAGCAGAACAATGATCAACTTCCATCATCCAGCTTCCAGCCTCCCTCTTTTACACCAAACTATTCTTATCCGAATAATTAAGTTTAAAAAAGATAAAAGTCATCATCGAGAAGGCCAATAAAGAACTTCCTCCATAACTGAAATAGGGAAGCGGAATTCCAACGGTCGGGAAGAGCCCCATAACCATCCCTAAATTGATCGAAAAGTGCATAAGCAGAATCGACGCAAAGCAATACCCGAATACGCGGTTAAAAGTAGACTTCTGTTGTTCTGCCAGATAATATATCCTTCCGATATAAATCATGTAACACAGGATCAAAACTGCACTTCCTACAAAGCCCCATTCTTCTCCTACCGTACAAAAAATATAATCGGTTTCCTGCTCGGGAACGAATTTCCCTTGGGTAACTGATCCCTCACGGTAACCCTTCCCCCAGATTCCACCGGAACCGATGGCTGTTTTGGAATATAACAAGTTGTAACCCGAAGTATCTCTGAATGCTTTTTCTCCTTTATAAAGAACCTCAATTCTTTCTCTTTGGTGTTTAGGAAGTTTTTCTAGAATATAGGGAGACCCGAAAGCCAGTCCGCACAGCAAAAGAATAGATCCTGAAATTCCTGAAATAGAAATTACATCCCAGGACATTCTGTGATAGTTCATGGCAATCAGAACACCGGCAATTACTAAAACGGCTACTGCTACATAAACAGGAGGAATTGCCAGCGAAATAAGAAAGACTCCGGCAAAAATAAAACCAACAGTAAATAAAAGACCACTCAGCCCTTCTCTATATAATGCAATGAAGAATGCAATAAATACAAGCATGGAACCTACATCCGGAATAGCAAGAACCACTGCTGCCGGAATACCAATAATGGCTAAAGTAGTCCATAAAGATTTTTTGTTTTTAAGATTAAAATCGGGTCCGGAAACATAATTAGCCAGCATGAGAGCTGTACCGATCTTTGCAAACTCTACAGGCTGCATGGTAAAGCTTCCAAATTTATACCAGTTCTTCTGTCCAAGGATTTCTTTACCAAACGGGAAAAGACCTATCAGCAGTAAAACGCCGCCAATATAAATAATACCCGCCATATTCTCAAAGAACTTACTTCTGCTAAAGAAGATGATGAGTCCCACGAATAACGAGATACAGAAAAATACTAATTGTTTTTCACCCAGTTTCTGGTCAACACTGTAGATATTTGCAATCGCAAAAATGCAAAGCAGGAAATACAGCCCAAGGCCCAGTTTATCTATTCCTTCCGTCCATTTCATTGCTTCACAGGTTTTTTAGCAGTATTATTCTTTTTTGCGTCTTCTTCTATTTTCTTTTGCAGCTTAGCTTTTTGCTGTTTCACCAGCTCCAGACTATCTTTTATTCTTTTTTGTTTAATTGAATCGGGTTTAGGATCAATATACAATCCTTTGCGTTTTAAATCTGCCACCCATTGCCTTTTATATTCCGGCATGAAACTCGAGGTGATCATTTTTTTATAAAGATTTTCTCTTTTCAAGTCACCTGTAATATATTTTTCAGCAATCACTGTACACGCAGGCCCTGCCCATGTCGCTCCGAATCCGGCATGCTCCATTACTGCAACGACAACAATTTTGGGTTTATCAGCCGGAGCAATCAATACAAAGATAGAATTATCCTTCCCTTGTGGAACCTGTGCTGTTCCTGTTTTAGCTAGCTGCGTAAAATCATTGGATTTCAATCCTCTTGCTGTTCCTCTCAAAACTACGGCTTCCATTCCTTTTAGAACTGGTTCAAAATGTTTTGGATCAACTAAAGTTTGATGTTTAACTTTAAATCTTTGATCAGGATTTGGTTTTCCATCAATTGCTTTTACGATATGAGGGGTATAATACCATCCTCTGTTAGCAATAGCGGCCACATAATTGGCAAGCTGAATGGGCGTTACCAAAACATCTCCCTGTCCCATCCCATTATAAATAGCACCGGTTGACATTTCATCCCAGTTTTTAAAATCAGTTCTTTGAGAACCGCTTGCTTTCATGATGGCTTTAAATCTTTTTTCGTAAAAATCTCCTGAAGGAATTCTTCCTTTGGCTCCCACAGCAAAATCATTATTCAAAAATTCTCCTACTCCGAAACTGCTCATGATTTTTTTCCATTCATCAACACCTTTTGAAGGATTTCCTGGATATTTTTTGATAATAGCTATAAATGCATAGGTGAAAAAACAGTTACTGGAAACCTGAATGGAAGGAATAAGCGGATCTGCTCCGCCATGGCCTTTAATTCTTTTCCCTTTATAGAAAAATCCTCCTCCACAAGGGAAAATCGTCTTTTCATCCATTACTCCCATTTGCATTGCTGCCAGGGCTGTTAACAATTTAAAAGTTGATCCCGGAGGGTATCCCGCCTGTAAAGAACGGTCAAAAGTAGGTTTATTTTCGTAAAGAGTATCTTTTGAAAGAGCATATAAGTTTTTCGACTTATAAGGTCCGGTGAAAAGGTTCGGATCAATATCCGGTCCGGTTGCTGCAACTAATACTTCCCCATTATTTGGGTCTAAAGCTACAATTGCACCGTGTTTGTTGACCATCATTTCTTCAGCTGTTCTCTGAAGATCATAATCTATAGTTAATGTGATATCTTTACCCGTAATCACATCTTTGTCCAAAGATCCGTTTTTATAAGAACCAATATTTCGGAGTCTGATATCTTTTTGGATATATTTCACTCCTTTCACTCCACGAAGCTCTTTTTCATAAGACTTTTCAACACCTGTTTTCCCAATGAAATCTCCCGGTAAATAGTAGGCTGAGTCTTTTTTTATTTCACGCTCATTTACTTCGCTGGTATACCCAAGAAGGTTACCTGAAGTGGAAACTTCATATTGACGCTGAGGTCTTTGTACAATATTAAAAGCTGGGTATTTAAAAATAATTTCCTGAACTCTTGCAATGTCTTCTCTGCTCAGATCCTTCAGAAAAGTCATGGGAGTAAGTTTAGAATAATACTTCTCTTTTTTAATAACCTCAATTCTTTTGATAAAATCTGCCTTGGAGATCTTCATCAGGGTACAAAATCCGAGTGTATCAAAATCAGGTCTCATTAAAGCCTGTGTAAAAGAGACTTCATATGCAGGCTGGTTTCCTACCATGATTTTACCGTTCCTGTCAAAAATAACTCCACGCTGCGGAATAATGTATTCTGTTTTGATGGAGGTATTGGCTGCATTTAATGCATAACGGTCTGTAAATAATTGCAAATAAGCAAGCCTCACCACAAAAATGAGGGCGATAGCAACAAGGATGGAAAAAATTTTTAAATAACGTGTGTTCAAACTTTTTGTTTGATTTTAAATATTAATGCGTAGATGACTATAAAGATAAATGAAATTACACTTGTTACCAACACATTAAATAATATTTCAAAAAACCTGCTAAACTTAAAGAATTCAATATACTGTACTAAAAGCTGATGCAGGAAAATACTTGAAAATAAAAACAGCAAAAACTGCGCCCATTGAAGGGACTGAAAAGAGAAAAAGTCTGTAGATGTATCTGTGGAAGTCCTGAAGATCAACGTTCTGAAATAAGCAATTAACGTTGTCGCAAATGCATTGATCCCCCAAGAATAGAGGAAACCATCAATAGAAAGTCCTATTAAAAAGCTCAATGCCAGGAACTGAAATTTATTTCTGAAAAATGGATAGAACATGACAAATACAGGATATAATACCGGAGTATATTTCCCGAAAAGCGTAATCCTGTTCAATACAAATATCTGTAATGCAACAAGAAAAATCATGATCAATATATCGGTAAATAAAGTCCTGCTAATCATTTTCTTTTTTTATTACAGCCTGCATAGTGTCCTGAATCTTCTGCACTTCTGCTTTCTTAAGATTCTTCACTACATACACTTTATTCAACGCTCCCATTTTTTCACTCAGCTCTACGGAGATATCCCAGAAGCCGGTTTTATTATCTACAGAATATCCGGCAATAGTACCAATGGTAACCCCTTTAGGAAAGATGGCGGATTTACCGTCGGTAACAACCGAATCCCCTACTTTCAGGGCAACATATTTTGGAATGTCCGCAAGGTGCATCACTCTGGAGTTATCTCCATTCCATGTTAAAGTACCGAAATATCCTGAGTTTTTGAGTGCTGCATTAATTCTGATCTTGTTTACACTTAAAACCGACTGAACCAATGCATAACTGTCTGTAGAATTGATTACAATTCCCGCTATACCTCTTGGCGCCATTACTCCCATTTGAGGAAAAACCCCATCTCTTCGGCCACGGTTGATTGTAAAATAGTTATTTCTTCTGTTGATACTATTGAAAACAATTTCTCCATCAACAAAAGTATAGATCTGCCCACCACCAATGGTATCATGAACTCTTTTGAAAACAGGAGTTTTCGCTCCGTCTTTTCCATAGAGTTCAGTCATAAGGGCTTTATTCTGAACCACAAGATCTTCGTTAATCTGTTTTAGTTTCAGATAAGAAACTCCTTCATCAATATATCCGGAAACCCAGGAATTGAAAGCAGCCGTCTGGCCCGCTATCCAGGATTTCTGCATGGCATTTCTGGAGAATATCAAAACCAGAGCAATAATTTGCAGGAATATAAAGAAGACGAAAAGAGTATTCTTCGAAAATAATCTCAGCAAAAATCCCATTCAGATATAAAGTCGTAAAAAGTTAAAATTATTTAATTAAGAAATTGAACTTATCCATATTCTTAAGAGCAATACCTGTTCCACGAACGACAGCTCTCAACGGATCTTCAGCCACAAATACAGGAAGACCTGTCTTTTTGTGAATTCTGTCCGCAAGACCTCTTAATAACGCTCCTCCTCCGGCAAGATAAATACCCGTTTTGTAGATATCAGCTGCCAATTCCGGTGGTGTAAGAGATAATGTCTCCATTACGGCATCCTCGATTCTGATGATCGATTTGTCTAATGCACGTGCAATCTCTTTGTATCCAACCATAATTTCTTTTGGCTTCCCTGTAATAAGGTCTCTACCTTGTACCGGGATATCCTCGATATCTACATCAAGATCTTCTACTGCAGAACCTACTTCAATTTTGATTCTTTCAGCTGTTCTTTCTCCGATATAAAGGTTATGGTGAGTTCTTAAGTAATAAGCAATATCATTGGTAAATACGTCTCCGGCAATCTTCACAGATTTATCACATACGATACCTCCTAAAGCTACTACAGCAATCTCCGTAGTACCACCACCTATGTCGATGATCATATTTCCTTCAGGCTTCTGTACGTCTATCCCTACCCCAATTGCAGCTGCCATTGGTTCGTAGATCAATCTTACTTCTTTTGCATTTACTTTTTGAGCAGAGTCTCTCACCGCTCTTTTTTCAACTTCAGTAATACCAGAAGGGATACAGATTACGATTCGTAATGCCGGTTGAATAAATTTACCTTTGATTCCAGGAATTTTCTTGATGAATTCCTTGATCATATGTTCAGAAGCGTGGAAATCAGCAATAACCCCGTCTTTCAAAGGACGGATAGTCTTGATATCCTCGTGAGTTTTACCTTGCATATGCTTAGCCTGTTCACCTACAGCAATGGGTTTACCCGTAGAACGTTCAATTGCAACAATTGACGGTTGATCTATAACAATTTTATTATTATGGATAATAAGGGTATTAGCCGTTCCCAGGTCTATCGCAATTTCTTGCGTAAACATATCAAATAAACTCATATTTTTCTTCTGATTTTAAGATTACAAAGATATAAATTTAAGACTACTAAAGAAATTTCCCACCAACTTAATTTGGTTAAAATTTTATTAAAATTTATAATTCTTTATTAACTTTTAGTCTAGACATTTACAGAGTTTGATTTCAACTAAAATTAATGGAGTGTTAAAAAGGCGGAAAAGACTAAAAAACCTAGCAAAAATGACGGAAATAAAACTAAAAAACACAAGTACATTTACCTACATAAGCAATTTTGCAATTTTTGTGATTTCATAATTTTGCCTTTATGCCATAAACCCGATCCTCCTTCCTATAGTTTTTTACGATAATTATCATATACACTATCTGAGAGTAATTAATTAAAAAAAGCGTAAATTTGCGACTGCTTATGTTACAGTATTCCAACATCCATCAAACGTCGAATTTTGCCGTGCTTTCCATAAGCTACGAGAAAGCCGATGTAGAAACGAGAGGAAAGTTTGCATTCTTTGATGAAAACATCAAAAACTTCGTCTCCAGAGTCCACAATGAAGACCTGGGCGATGCATTTGTAGTTTCTACCTGTAACAGAACCGAAATTTATACCACTTCTCCCAATTATCTTTTAGTGGCTGAAGAATATTGCAAAACCATTGGAGTACACCTTACGGATTTCCTTCAGTTTGCCAATATCTTAACTAAAGAGGAGGCTCTTATTCATCTTTTCAGAGTAGCAGCTGGCCTTGAAAGTCAGATTATCGGAGATTTTGAAATTATCGGTCAGATCAAAAAAGCATACAGCCGTTTCAAAAAGGAACGACAAAATTCTAACCCTTATCTGGAAAGAGCCATTAATGCTGCTATTCAGATTTCGAAAAGAATAAAAAATGAAACCGGTATTTCCAATGGAGCAGCTTCTGTTTCCTATGCAGCGGTTCATTATATTTTAAACAGCCAGAAAAGAATCGCTGAGAAAAACATCTTACTTTTAGGGGTAGGTGAAATTGGACAAAATACCGTTGAAAATCTGGTAAAACATGTCTATCAGCCAAAAATCAAAATTGCTAACAGGACTCAGGAGAAAGCTGAAAAGATTTCCCAGAAATATAATATTCCCCATGTTGATTATTCTGATTTTGACAAGGAATTAAAAAACACTGATATTCTTATTGTAGCAACAGGAGCCAAACATCCTATTGTCAACCAGTCCCATTTCCCGAACGGAAAAGAAACTCTGATTATTGACCTTTCAATTCCGCACAACGTTGAAAAAAATGTTACCGAAAATGAAAATGTAACATTGATTGATGTGGATGAGCTTTCAAAACAGATCCAGGAAACAATTCAACAGCGTGAAAGAGAAATTCCAAAAGCTGAAAAAATCATCAAGGAACTGATGAAAGAATTTATTGAATGGGAGAAAAAGAGAAAACTGGCACCCAATATTCATCATTTCAAAGCGGTTTTAAAGAATATGGAACGCAATGAAATGCATAATTTTTATAGAAAGAATAAATACATAAACATCACGGACATGGAACTTTCTGACAAAATGATCCAGAAAATCACCAACCGTTTTGCAAAATATATCATTGACAACCCTTTAAAAGCCGAAGAAATTAGTAAATTAATGCACGAAATATTAGTTGAACAACCAAACAACGAATTCAATGAAAAGCATTAGAATCGGAACGAGAAATTCCGCACTTGCACTTTGGCAGGCTAGAGAGGTTGCGAGGCACCTTCAGAACAACAATTATTTAACGGAAATTGTTCCTATCGTTTCTTCTGGCGATAAGAACCTTAATCAACCACTCTATTCTTTAGGAATTACCGGGGTTTTCACAAGAGACCTTGATATTGCTCTATTGAATGATGAGATTGATATTGCCGTACATTCTTTAAAAGATGTTCCTACTCAATTGCCTCAAAATATTGAGATGGTCGCTTATCTGGAAAGAGATTATCCACAGGACATTCTGATCAGAAAAGAATCTGCAAGGAATAAAGAATTCCATGAGCTTAAACTTGCTACCAGCAGTTTGAGAAGAAGAGCTTTCTGGCTGAGAAATTATCCGACTACTGATTTTTCGGATATTCGCGGAAATATTCAGACCAGACTTCAAAAACTGGAAGATGGAGATTTTGATGCTACCATTTTATCTTTGGCAGGAATCAAAAGAATGAAAATGGAAATTGATTATGAAATGCTTCCATTAATGATTTGCGCTCCATCTCAAGGCGTAATTTCCGTAGCTGGACATACCGGCAAGCCGGAGATCAATGAGATTGTAAGCCAGATTAACCACAAGCAGACACAAATCTGTGTAGAAATTGAAAGAAACTTCCTGAGCACTCTAGAAGGAGGCTGTACAGCACCGATTGGGGCTTACGCAGAAATCATCGGAGATCAGATCCGTTTCAAGGCTGCACTTTGCTCTTTGGATGGGAAAAACTGTATTGCTGTGGATGAAAACTTTGACTATACTCCAACCGAAAATTTTGGAGAAAAGTTTGCCAAAGTCGTTCTTGAAAACGGTGGAAAAGAATTAATGGCAGAAATCAAAAGCCAGATCTGATATTTCAGATTGTAAATTCTTTTAGCCATTCTTTTTCATCTTCTTAATTTTACAGACATGAAAATCTTATTTACCAAAAATATAGACCAAATGATTATATCCAAAGAATTAGGAGAGGATATTTTGGCTGACTGTGTGGAGGTAATTAAGACCAAACCTATTATGATCAGCCCTTTTGATCTGAAAAATTATTCTTTGATCTTCACCAGTGCGAATGGAGTTATTTTATTTTTCAAAAACAGATTTAAGCCCAATGAAAATTTTACCGCCAAAAATTACAACAAGATCTATTGTGTAGGTGAAAAAACGAAGAGAGAACTGAGAAAGCATGGCTTCGGAACTTTTAAAGTATTGAAAAATGCTGAGACCCTTTCCAGATTCATTATCGGGAATTGCCAGCACGAGCAGTTTCTTCATTTTTGCGGTAATCTTGCCATCAATGTTCTGGATAAGCAGCTTCCTTTACAAAACATTAAATACAAAAAAGTTACGATATACAATACTGAGGAAACTCATCCTGTAATAAATGAAAAATATCATGCCGCAGTATTTTTTAGTCCGAGCGGAGTTCGTAGTTTTGCAAGGCGAAATTCTCTGGAGGGTATGAAGCTTTTTTCAATTGGCGAAACGACTTCCGGAGAGTTGAGAAATTATACCCAGGAAGACATTTTTACTTCTGAAGAAAATACACTGACTTCTATCTTTGAACTGATAAGAAGAGAAATAAGAAGTAGAATTTAGAATATCTGTTACCGAATATTAGCGGTAATATTAGTTTAAATAGATTATGATAAAAAACGACCTATATTTAAAAGCACTTCGCGGAGAAACCGTTGAAAGACCTCCTGTCTGGATGATGAGGCAGGCTGGAAGATATCTGCCGGAATTCATTGCTTTAAGAGATCAGTATGATTTCTTTACAAGATGTCAGACTCCTGAGCTTGCAGCTGAGATTACTCTACAGCCTATCCGCAGATTTCCTTTGGATGCAGCGATTCTGTTTTCTGATATCCTGGTAGTTCCACAGGCTATGGGAATTGATTTCAAGATGAAAGAATCTGTAGGTCCATGGTTAGATACTCCTATCAGAACAATGGAGCAGGTTCAGAATATTGAAACTCCGGATGTGAATGATACTTTAGGATACGTTTTTGATGCTATTGAACTTACTCTTCAGAAACTGGACAATGATATTCCATTGATAGGCTTTGCCGGTTCTCCATGGACTATTCTTTGCTATTGTGTGGAAGGAAAAGGAAGCAAAGCATTTGATATTGCAAAATCTTTCTGTTTCCAACAGCCTGAGGCAGCTCATTTGTTATTACAGAAAATCACAGATACTACGATTGCTTATTTAAAGAGAAAAGTAGAAAAGGGTGTTTCTGCAGTACAGGTTTTTGATTCTTGGGGAGGAATGCTTTCTCCTACAGATTATCAGGAATTCTCATGGCAGTATATCAACCAGATTGTTGAGGCATTAAGCCCGCTTACTCATGTGGTGGTATTCGGAAAAGGATGTTGGTTTGCATTGGAAGATATGACGATGTCTAAAGCTTCTGCTCTTGGTGTAGACTGGACTATTAAGCCGGAATTTGCAAGAACACTTACAAACCATACAATGACTTTACAGGGTAACTTTGATCCTGCAAGACTTCACTCCACTCCTGAAACAATTAAGAAGATGGTGAATGAAATGATCAACCGTTTCGGAAAAGACAGATATATCGCCAACTTAGGCCACGGAATTCTACCGAATGTTCCTGTTGAAAATGCTGAGGCATTCATCAGAGCAGTGGTTGACTGGAAACCGAATTTATAAGATTATTCTCTTAAGAAAACATACAAGCCCTGTTATTAAAAAACAGGGCTTTTTTATGATCAATAATTTTCTAACGATCTTTTATTTATTTCTTTATATTTGATTACGAACACTTTAAATCATTATTATGAAAAAATTAAACAAAGAAAAATTGAAAACCATTGTAGCCGGAGGAGAAATTTGCCTGGAATGTGCTATCGGATATTATCAGGTTATTATTGATGGCCGGTGCTATTGTGTTCCCATGGATTAACAAAAAAAGCAGCCCAATGGCTGCTTTTAATTTATAATATAAAGAATTTCGCATTAATTAGCTCAACATTCTTTGTGCTTTCTTAACTCCTTCCACCAAAATATCAATTTCTTCGAAGGTATTATACACTGCAAAACTTGCCCTTACAGTTCCTGCAATATTAAAGAAGTTCATAATAGGTTGTGTACAATGATGTCCTGTTCTTACAGCGATACCCATTTTATCAAGAATCATCCCTACGTCAGAAGCAATTCCCACTCCCTCTAAATTAAAGGAAACAACACCGGTTCTTTTTGCTTTTTCACCATAAATTTTAATCCCTTCAATTTCCAGAAGTTGTCTTTGAGCATACTCCAGCAACGCATTTTCATGATTCTGAATATTGGCATGACCTACTTTATTCATGAAATCAACAGCTGCACCTAAAGCAATATTTCCTCCTACATTGGGTGTTCCAGCTTCATATTTAAATGGAAGACCTGCATAAGTAGTTCCTTCGAAAGAACAGGTAGCAATCATCTCCCCTCCTCCATGAAATGGTGGTAAAGCTTCTAATATTTCACGTTTTCCATATAAGATACCTGTTCCCATCGGAGCATACATTTTATGGCCTGAGAATACAAAGAAATCACAATCCAGTTTCTGAACATCAATATTGAAATGCGGAGCAGACTGAGCACCGTCTATTACAACGTAAGCATCAGTATTTTTTCTTGTTTTAGCAATAATCTCCTCAATAGGGTTTACAATTCCTAATGCATTGGAAACCTGATTAACAGAAACAACCTTTGTTTTTTCACTTAAAAACTGATCAAAATGATCCATCTGAAGAATTCCGTTTTCATCAATCGGGATCACACGAAGTTTTGCCCCTGTTCTTTCGCAAAGCATCTGCCACGGAACAATATTAGAATGGTGCTCCAGATAGGAAATAATGATCTCATCATCTTTCTGGAGTTTCTGTGTTAAAATATAAGCGATAAGGTTCAGTCCTTCTGTTGTTCCTTTTGTAAAAATAACTTCAAAATCATGCTCGGCATTGATGAATTTCTGGATTTTTCTTCTTGAAAGCTCCATTTCCTCTGTTGCCAGCTGGCTTAGGGTATGAATTCCTCTGTGAACATTAGCATTAAGTTCTGTATAATATGCGTGACAGACTTCCAAAACTGAATTTGGTTTTTGGGAGGTAGCTGCATTATCCAGATAAACCAAAGGCTTACCGTTCACTTCTCTGTCCAATATAGAAAACTGGCGTCTTATTTCCTGAATGTCAAACATTTATTTATTTTTTAAATTAAACCGTCCTTATTTAGAACTCTTCAAATTTACGGCTTTTTTTCCGAAAGGAAGTATGAGATAAGGAGGTGATAGTTATCAGTTGATAGAAATATTCGATAGTGTATAGTAAGGATAGTATATGAGGTAAGAATAGTAAAGGGCAAATTGTTATTTATCTTTATCAAACAAAAAAACCTACCAATAAATTGATAGGTTTTATATTGTTTAAATAAGCAATTCTTATTCTGCTGCAGTTTCTGCTGCAGCTTCAGGAGCTGCTCCTTCTTCAGTTGCAACTTCTTCTTCATCTTCATCATCCATTGCAGCTGCACCTCCTTTCATTGCATTTCTAGACATCTTAACAGCAACTACTACTGCATTGTCTGGATGTACGAAAGAATAACCTTCTGTTTTGATACCACCGATGTAAAGTTTGTTACCAATTCTTAATGGAGTAACATCCACAACGATTTCGTCAGGTAGGTTAGCAGGGATAGCTTTTACTTTTAGTTTTCTGAAAGACTGACGTAAAACACCACCAGCAACAACACCTTTAGAACGTCCAGTAATTCTTACAGGAACCTCCATGATAACTGGCTTATCGTCAGATAATTGATAGAAGTCGATGTGAAGAATTTTGTCCGTAATTGGGTGAAACTGAATATCCTGAAGAACAGCTGGAATTGTTTTTCCGTCAACTTCAATAGATACCGTGTGTGCTTCAGGAGTGTATACTAATCCTTTGAAAGCTCTCTCTTCAGCAGAGAAGTTCAAAGGTGCTTCACCTCCATAAACAACACAAGGAACTAATTCAGCATCACGTAAAGCTTTTGTAGACTTTTTGCCCACGTTTTCTCTTTTTGTACCTTGAATTGTAATAGATTTCATTTATAAAAATTTAAAAAATTATTTTGTTTTTAATTTGCAATCTGCTTAAAATCAATTAAATAACAAATTTACTACTAATTGATTTGTGTTCATGAACCATTGTCATAACATCTGCAAATAATGGGGCGCAAGATAGCACTTTTATTTTAGATGACAAATTATTTTTAACAGGAATTGAGTCAGTTACAATAACTTCCAAGAGTTTTGAGTTCTCAATATTCTCGTAAGCCTTGCCTGAAAGCACTCCGTGAGTAGCCATAGCTCTTACCGTTTTCGCTCCTTTTTCAATTAAAATATCAGCTGCTTTACAAAGTGTACCTGCAGTATCAATCATATCATCAATAAGGATTACGTTTTTACCTGTCACATCTCCGATAAGGAACATTTCCTCTACAACATTAGCTTTCTTTCTTTCCTTATAAGCAATTACTACTTCAGCACCAAGGTGGCCAGCATAGTTTTTCGCTCTTTTTGCACCTCCCATATCCGGAGAAGCAATGGTAAGATTATCAAGATTTAAAGACCTGATATAATCTACAAAAATAGAAGAAGCATACAGGTGATCTACCGGAATTTCGAAGAATCCCTGAATCTGGTCTGCATGAAGATCCATTGTCATTACTCTTGTTGCTCCTGCTGCAGTAAGAAGGTTAGCAACTAACTTAGCACCGATCGGCGCTCTCGGTTTGTCTTTTCTGTCCTGTCTGGCAAGTCCGAAGTAAGGAATTACTACGGTAATGCTCTTTGCAGAAGCTCTTTTCGCTGCATCAATCATTAGAAGGAGTTCCAAAAGATTGTCTGCAGGAGGGAATGTAGATCCAATCAGGAAAACTCTTCCTCCTCTTACGGATTCGTCCAAAACAGGCTCAAATTCCCCGTCACTGAACTCCTGAAAGTTGATTTTTCCTAATTCTTTCCCATAATTCTGGGCAATTTTCTCTGCCAAGTCCCTGCTGGTTCTTGTACAAAATAGATAACTTAACTGATCGGCCATTTTTACTTTTTAAAAGATTTTGCAAATTTAAAAAAAAACCACAAGAATTACTCCTGTGGTTTCTAAGTTTTTATTTTATCAATTATTAAGGGAATTTAACTCCTGAATATTTGTTCGGATCTACCTGTGGAAGTGTAGACTTATATTTAGCATTAATAGACTTAATAAATTCATTCGCTACAATACCATATCCACGTCCTGTAAGGTGAACTCCATCTAATGAGAAGGCTCCTCCTGTTACGAATTTCGCAGTATATTTTACTCCGTCAAATGAAATACCGGATTGCCCGTTAAGCTCCAGCATTTTAGCGCTTGCATCCACAAAAGCTAATCCATAAGAGTCAGCAAGTGATTTGATAGAGGCATTATATGCTGTTGTAGCTGTTTGTACATAGCCAGCTTCTGTTTTTGTTAATACATGTTGGTTTTGTAATGGGTAAGAAATACCATAGATATTTACCGGAGCCGGAACTCCTGCTGCAGTACTTCCAATCACAGAACTTGTAGTAAGTAAAATATAATCATCTGCTGTAGCCTGTCTTGCTTGTCCAAAGATCTGTCCGAAAGCGGCAGCTGTTGGAGCCCCCAAAGATGGAGTCAAAGCAGCAGTAAGCTGTGCTGATAAATCTGTAAGAGCAACATCTTTGATCAAAAGCGGGCTTGGACCGGTTGTAGAAAGTAAATTAATTCTATCCCCTGCTCCAAAAGCAGTAAGTGCCTGCTTCAACGGCCCATACAAGCTTGTATTAAGCGTTGCTAAATTTGAACCTAAAGTTGTAGGTGTCAAAGGATTGTAAGGAACCGTAGTAAAAAAAGGAACGGAAGTAACAGAAGGGATATTAGCAATAACACCTTTTGTTGTCCCTACACTTTTAAGACCATCTAAAACTGCCTTAATAGACCCGGCCACCAATGCAGGATCTGAAATATCATTAGATTTGTAAGTTGTCGGATTTGTATTTCCTGACTGCACCGTAGCAGTAGTATACGTTGTAACACCTCCTGTCGTCTGAGAGTTTGTTCCTCCGTTGGTAGCATATGATAATACATCATTATTTCCTATCCAAAGAGAAAAGAATGTTGCTTTCTGAGCCATAGCATCAGCCAGCACACTTGTTGTTGCAGAAGAAGCGAATCTTACAAAATAAGGGTTGGCTGTTCCTGTAGCAAGACCTGCCTGGCTACCATATCCTGGTGCCACCAAGTGGAATGACTTCGCACCAGGTACACCCATATTATTATAAGTACCTCCACCAGATAGAACATCTAGCGCTGCTGCCGGAGCACTTGGCACTGGAGTCAATGATCCATTAACCACCTGAAGGTTCAATTTTCCAGGAAATCCCGGAAGATTGTTAAATCCTCCTACATCGTTAGGCATCAATGGCAGTTTAAAATCTCCTCCCCCTGCAAGTTTCATTTGTCCTGCAATCATATTAGGGTAAGATTCATTTTGACCGCTGCTGTACAAAGCTCCGTCACGATATCCCGAAGTAAGTGAATTTCCCAGTGAAATATATTTCGTAAAATCTGCGTCACCTTTTGTTACCTGGATATCTTTCACATCCGTATCGAAATCCGTATTACAGCTTGTAACTGTAAAAAGAAGTGCAGAAACTGCAATTGTCGATATTATAATTTTTTTCATAGTCTTCTAAAATTAAAATGGATTATAAGATAAACCTAGACCTAAGTAGAATGCTGTTGCTTTCGACTGTCCGTAGAAACCTAAGTTAGCATTATCTACATGTCTGTATTGAGGCATTGCATATCCTCCGGCAATATCAATTCCGAATTGTTTCAGCTTAATACCTACCCCTCCTGTTACCACATAAGTATCATACGAAGGTGTTTCTGGAATAAAGTTGTCTGTAGTGTATGGTGCTTCATCATAATAAGCTCCCAAACGTCCGTAAAACATATTAGTGAACGCATATTGAGTCCCCAATCTGAATGTTTTCGAATTTTTAAAGTTCTTAGGATTAGTAAGAATAGTAGGATCCGATGGATTATTTCCAATAGGAGCATTCTCGAAATCTAAAGTAAGCTTGCTGTATCTCTCCCATCCATGGTAGTTAAAGTCTGCCGAAACCTGCCATTTCGGAGTTACTCTATACGTTAAACCAATTGTATATTCTTCAACCAATGGAAGAACTGCTGAGAAACCATCCTGCCCTGCAGCATTCAGTTTCAACTGTGTATAAATTGACTGAGATGGGAACTGGAATGTAGCTGTACCGTTTTTAGCTTTCATATCTATTGCTGAACGGTAGGCAATACTCACATCTAATTTCGGATCAGGTCTGAAATAGAAACCAAAACCATATCCGTGTCCGCTTGCTTTTTTATCATTGATATTTACCTGTCCTCCAAATTGCGTTACTGCTTTATCCCAATCTACAACTCCTTTTGCATAGATATAGCTGGCACCAAAAGATACCCACGGAGCTAGTTTTACAGAAACCATTGGCTGGAAGTAGAAACTTTTCAACTCTAATTTCTGAACCATTTCTTTACCTTCCCAGTCATTTGGCCACTTAATCGTACTTCCAAAAGGCGTTGTTACACTTAGACCTACGGTAAGTTTTTCTATCGGTCTATAAGTAATCGCGGCATAGAATGGAGTTCCTACAGGGTTATCTGTCTCCGCACTTTGTAAAGTATTGAAGTTTTGAAAAGTAACTTTGTTACTTGCTGCAAACCCTCCTGCCACTACGCTCAGTTTGGAAGGGATAAATGACATCCCCGCAGGGTTAAAAAATGTCACACTCGCGTCTTCGGCATGAGCACTAGTATGCGCCATTGCCAATTGTTTTACCCCCTGCAGGGAAACTCTAAAGCCTCCTGCGTAAGATAGAACTCCCGCCAATAAAGCAGTTGATACTAATATTTTTTTCATAGACTATTATTATATAACCCAAATATAAAATTATTTTGAATACGTCTGTTAATATTTGCCAATATTTTAAACAATATATGAAAAGAAAACTATGTTTAAAATAACACCTTACAATAAACAAAAGATAAAATAATCATTATTAAAGCTTTAAGATTGCTTTAAACAAGAACACATTTAAGTGTTTAATTTTAAACAAATGTTTAACTTAAACGTTTTACCATGATAAAAACCAGGATAATAGAGTAAAATAATAATGAATGTTAAATTAAACAGCCATCCACTAAAATGTTAAATTAAAAAAAATTAAACTCTCTTTTATTCTCTTTAAAGTACCCTTATTCCAGTCTCCGGCTTTTATTCTTGTTTAAAATAAGCAAATGTTTTATCCCGAATTCAGGTTATTTAAGTATTTTAGAATTACATAAAGATAAAAAAACATAAATTTGCAGATTATAAATAATAGAAATATGAGTTGTGGATGCAAAACATCCGGCGATTCTGCACATTCTTGCGGTCCTAAGAAAACCGCAAATGGCTGTGAAAATGTAAATACCTGCGGGAATAGTTATAAATTAAGTGTTTTTGACTGGCTTTCTAATATCAACAATCCAGCACCAAACAGGTGTGATTTTGTGGAAGTTAGGTTTAAAAATGACAGGAAATCGTTTTATAAGAATGTAAATAATATTCCTTTACATATAGGTAGCGTAATTACAGTAGAATCAAGTCCGGGACACGATGTAGGCGTTGTAAGCCTTACGGGAGAATTAGTAAAAATTCAGATGAAAAAGAAAAAGTTTTCTGAAGAATTGGCACTCAAAATATACAGACAAGCCAACCAAAAAGATCTTGAGGTATGGCAGGAAGCAAGAAAAAAAGAAGATGGCGTAAAGCTTGAGGCAAGAAAAATTGCTCAAAGATTAGGCCTTGAAATGAAAGTTACTGATGTGGAATACCAGGGTGACTCTTCTAAAATCACCTTCTACTACACTGCTGAAAACAGAATTGATTTCAGACAGCTGATCAAAGATTATGCAGGAGCATTCCGTACAAAAATCGACATGAAGCAGATTGGTTTCAGACAGGAAGCTGCAAAAGTAGGTGGTATTGGATCTTGCGGACGTGAACTTTGCTGTTCTACATGGCTTACGGATTTCAGATCTGTAAACACCAATGTTGCAAGATATCAACAGCTGAGTATTAATCCTCAGAAACTGGCAGGACAATGCGGTAAACTTAAATGCTGTCTTAACTATGAACTCGACAGCTATCTGGATGCATTAAGCAATTTCCCTTCTTCTTCAACTACTTTAGAAACAGAGAAAGGAAAAGCATTCTGTATCAAAATTGATGTTTTCAAAAAGAAAATGTGGTTCGCTTATGTGGACAGTTCTGTTGCATGGTATGATTTCGATATTGATCTTGTAAAAAAACTGATTTCAAAGAACAAAAGAGGAGAAAGAATACTCCCTCTTGAAGACCTGAAACAGCCGGAACCTTCTGCTCATACTATCGATCTGATTCAGGAAAATAACGTGGATCGTTTTGAAAAGAAAAACAGAAACAATAGAAACAGGAACAGCAACCAGAGCAACCAAAATAAGCAGAATAACAACCCACAAGGGCAACAGGGGCAGCCACAAGGGCAAAAAAGAAACAGACCTGAAAGACAAGAAAGACCGGACAGATCTGAAAAATCTGAAAACCCTAATGCAAACGCTCAGTCCGGAAATCAGCCCAGACCGCAAAAACAACATCCACAGCAAAAACCGCAAGCGGAAAAAGTAGATGGAAATGCGAATGCTGAAAATAAGCAACAAAACAATCCGAACAAGAAGAAATTCAAGAAAAAATATCCTCCAAAAAAAGATAATAATGCATAAAATTTTAGGATTACTGTCACTTATCCTTTTCTTTAGCTGCAACTCTTCCTCAGGAGGAGATGTCATCATGAATTCTGTTGATAACAAATGGAATAAGAAAAGTGAGCAAAAATTTAATCTTGAAATTTCAGATCCGCAGAATCCTAAAAATATTATATTTGTTGTAAGAAATAACAATAATTATCCTTACAGTAATATAAGGTTTATAGTAAATTTCACTAATCTTCAGAACAAAAAAAAGGAAACGGACACCCTTAATTATGTACTGGCAAAACCTAACGGCGAATGGCTTGGTACAGGGTTTGGTGATACGAAGGAAACTTTGTTTCAGTATAAAGTAAAGTATACGTTTCCATCAAAAGGAAAATATGAAATCGGGCTGATACAGGCGATGAGGAATGACAACCTTTTGGGAATTGAGGATATTGGGGTAAAAATAGAAACGGCTAAACCGTAACCATAAATGGAAGAAAACAAAAAAAATGCAGGAAATAAGGGGAAAACATTTCCTCTGCCTCCCAAAAAAAAGAAAGATACCTCCTGGAGAAAATGGGTCTCGTTCATTTGGATCGGACTTGTTGCAGTAGTTCTGGGGATTTCGGGACTTTTCTTTGCGGTATCTCAAGGATTTCTTGGGGAAATGCCTGATGTAAAAGAACTTGAAAATCCAAACATCTTTGTTGCTTCAGAGATTATTTCTTCAGACGGAGTTACTTTGGGTAAATTTGAAAAAGAGAAAACACAACCTATCGTTTATAAGGACCTTCCTCCTTTCCTTATTTATGCCCTTCAGGCTAAAGAAGATGAGCGTTTTAAAGAACATTCAGGAATCGACTTATATTCCATCGCCAGAGCCGTAGCATATGGCGGGGGACGTGGTGGAGGTTCTACCATTACCCAGCAGCTTGCCAAACTTCTTTTTACAGGAAATGCTTCTCAAAATAAGATTGAAAGAGCATTCCAGAAATTAAAAGAATGGGTAGTAGCAGTAAGTCTTGAGAAAAGATATACCAAAGAAGAGATTGTTACTCTTTATTTCAATAAATTTGATTTCCTTTTCAATGCTAACGGTATTGAAATGGCTTCCAGAGTTTATTTTAACAAAAAAACATCTGAACTTACATTACCTGAAGCTGCAACATTTGTGGCTATGCTTGAAAATCCAAGAAAAAACAATCCTTACAGATATCCTGAAAAGGCAAAAGAAAGAAGGAATGTGGTATTGGAACAGATGCAAAAAACCGGGTATATTGATGCTGCAACCTATGAAAAAGCAGCAAATACTCCAATAGAAGTGGACTTCCACCCTATTAAAAGTATTACTGACGGATATTCTGCTTATTACAAATTCTATCTTAGAAAAGAGATTGACAAATATCTTGAAGCCAACGAAAAAGAAACCGGCAAAAAGCTGAACCTTTACAAAGACGGGCTAAAAATATATGTTACTCTTGATTCTAAAATGCAGAAATATGCCGAAGAAGCAATTAAAGAACACTTAACGGATCTTCAGAAAAGATTTGATGCAGAACAAAGAGGTAGAAAGAACAGACCTTTCTATTATCTGAATGATAAACAAATCAAGGATGTAATGCTTCAGGCAATGAAAAGAACCGGCCGATACAAATTGTTGAAAGCCGACGGAATGCCTGAGGATTCTATCATGATGGAATTCAAGAAACCTATCAAAACTTCACGATTCACATGGAATGGAGAAGAAGAGGTAGAAATGTCTCCTTGGGACTCTATCAGATACCACAAACAAATTGCACAGGCAGGTTTGATGTCTATGGTTCCGGGAACTGGAGAAATCAAAGCTTGGGTAGGTGGTATCGACTGGCAGCATTTCCAGTATGATCACATCAAACAAGGAAAGAGACAGGTAGGATCTACATTCAAACCTTTCGTATACGCAACTGCTATCATGAAACTGGGAATGACTCCTTGTTCAGCGGTTTCTAACGGAACTTATGATCACAACGGATGGCACGTACCGGGAAGAGGTGGAATGCTTACTTTAAAAGATGCATTGGCACACTCTCAAAACCCTGTTGCCGCAAGACTTATTGAAATGACAGGAGTAGATGCTGTAATCCAGACTGCAAGAGATCTGGGAGTAACAGAAGATATTCCAAGAAACAATACAATCGCCCTAGGTTCATCAGACATTACGATTTACGAAATGCTAGGTGCCTACAGTACTTTTGCCAACTATGGTAACTACATCAAGCCAGAGATGATTTGGAGAATTGAAGACGCCAACGGTAGAGTAATCAAGGAAGTAAACGTAGAGCCGAAAGAAGTAATGAACCCAATGTACGCATACACCATGATTGAACTCATGAAAGGTGTGGCACAATTCGGAACTGCTTCCGGAGAACTGGGAAGAAAAGGCATTTCCAAAGCAGTGGAAATTGCAGGTAAAACAGGTACCACTCAGAACAACTCCGATGGATGGTTTATGGGAATCACACCAAAATTAGCAACCGGAGCATGGGTTGGATGGGAAGACAGAGCAACTCACTTCTTTGGCACAGGAGAAGGTCAGGGTGCGAAAATGGCATTACCAATCTGGGCTATCTTTATGAAGAAAGTATGGGCAGATAAAAGCTTAGGAGTGACTCCTGATGATAAATTTGTCAAACCTTCGGATTGGAAAGACGGATGTTCAAACCTTAAAGGCTTAAGCGGAGGATATGGAGACGACGGAAGTCTTCAGACTATTGATGAGATCAAAAATCCAAGACCGGTAGATCCAACTCCTAAAAAACCAACAGAAAAGAAAGAGGACAACATTAATGAAAATCTTCATTCCAATGATGAAGTAGATTTCAATAAATAAATTCTCTTTTAGAAATATACAAGACCTTTCAATAATTTGGAAGGTCTTTTCTTTTATAATTAATACCTTTGAAGCATGAATATCGAACGTATCAGACAACCTTTTATCGAGAATTTTCCTGGTGATTTTTCTAACAACCCCATGCAGAGAAACACACCAAAGGTTTTATTTGCCACCATTAAACCTACTGGCTTTGACAAACCTGAACTGATTGCTTTTAATAAAATCTTATCCGAGGAAATAGGATTAGGAAAACTTGAAGATAAAGATCTGGACTTTCTGGTGGGGAATAATCTTCCGGAAAACGTTCAAACTTACGCAACAGCTTATGCAGGACATCAGTTCGGAAACTGGGCAGGCCAGCTTGGGGACGGAAGAGCTATTCTTGCAGGAGAAATCACAAATGATGCCGGAAAAAAAACGGAAATTCAATGGAAAGGCGCCGGAGCAACTCCATATTCCAGACATGCTGATGGAAGAGCCGTATTAAGGTCTTCTGTACGGGAATACCTGATGAGTGAAGCCATGTATCATTTAGGAATCCCTACAACAAGAGCACTGAGCCTGGCTTTCACCGGCGAAGATGTAATGCGCGATATCATGTATAATGGAAATCCACAGCTTGAAAAAGGAGCAGTGGTCATCAGAACAGCCGAAAGCTTTCTGCGTTTCGGACATTTTGAACTCATGTCTGCCCAGAGAGAGTACAACAATCTGCAGGATTTGGCAGATTTTACCATAGAAAACTATTATCCCGAGATCACATCATCAGACAGTCAGAAATACAGAGACTTTTTCGAAAATATCTGCACCCGCACCGCAAATTTAATGGTTGAATGGTTCAGAGTAGGTTTTGTACATGGCGTTATGAATACAGATAATATGTCTGTTTTGGGATTAACTATTGATTACGGACCTTATTCCATGATGGATGAATACGATTTGAATTTTACCCCCAACACAACAGATCTTCCCGGAAGAAGATATGCCTTCGGAAAACAGGGACAGATTGCCCAGTGGAATCTTTGGCAGCTGGCCAATGCCCTTCATCCATTGATTAAAGATGAAAAATTTTTAGAAGATACTTTAAATAATTTCGGAACGTATTTCTGGGAAGCACATGACCAAATGCTTTGCAAAAAATTCGGGTTTGATCAGCTTCGAAAAGAGGATGAAGATTTTTTCACCAGCTGGCAGGGACTTATGCAGGAACTTCAGCTGGATTACACCTTATTTTTCAGTAAACTGGAAACTGTAACACCAGGCACTGACTTGAAAGAACATTTTAAAGACGTTTCTTACATCACTTTAAATGAAGAAATGTTGGAAAAGCTTAGCCATTTCATCACAAGCTACAAAGCAAGATTGGGTTTAAATTCTATTTCGAAAGAAGATTCAGTGGCTATGATGAAAAAGACAAATCCAAAATTCATTCTTAGAAACTACCTTCTTTATGAATGTATTGAAGAGATCAATAATGGAAAAAAAGAAATGCTGGAAAAACTTACCAAAGCCTTAGAAAATCCTTATCAGGAACTCTATCCTGAGTTTTCTGCTAAAAGACCAGCCGGCTATGATGACACCGCAGGATGTTCTACACTCTCATGCAGCTCTTAGTAAATTAACAACAAAAACACTCATTAACTAACATGTTTTTAGCATATTAAATATTTTCACTACATTTAAAAAAATCTTTAATATGAAAAAAATTGTATTTTCTTTAAGTTTACTGATTGGAATAACAGCAAGCTCCCAAACAGTTTTGCTTGATGAGACCTTCGAGTCTTACACCAACTTCACTATTAACAGCATTGGCAGTTGGACTACACTCGATCTTGATGGTTTAAATACGTATACAGGTGGCGGTCCAGTAATTGGTGGTACCACATCTGCATCCTGGACAGCAAACTGGCTTAATGCCGCAAGTCCGATGGCATTTCAAATATTTAATCTTTCAGCAAGCAATGCCACCAATAATGCCACATCAACTGCAGCTGATGAAGAGATTAGAAATTTCAGTCCGCACGGAGGACAAAAATGTGCAGTATCATGGGCGGGAATACCTGCTGGAGGAGTTTCTGCTAATAACGATTGGCTGATAACACCGGCGGTAACCTTAGGTACAAGCTCTAACACTTTAACATTCTGGGTAAAAGCGTTATCTCCAAGTTTTGTAGAAAGTTATAAAGTGGGAGTTTATACAGGAAGCGGAAATCCCACATCTGCTGCCAATTTTACTATTGTTTCTTCACCTGCTACCTCTACAGCTCCTTATGCAAGCTGGCAGCAAGTCACTATCAATCTTGATGCGTATGCTGGACAAACAGTGAAAGTAGGCTTTCAATACATGTCTTCAGATAAATATATGTTTATGCTGGACGATGTAAAAATTACGACAGCACAATCGTTATCAACAAATGAAATTTCCCGGGAAAACACCAGCACATTCATTTACCCTAACCCTACAAATGGTGAAGTCAATATCAAAACCGATAAAAAGATCAAATCAACATCCGTTATTGACCTATCAGGAAAAACCATTAGAACGAATGATTCCGGAACTCCAGATATTTCTTCACTTTCAAAAGGAACTTACCTGTTAAAAGTAGACTTCGCAGACGGAACGTCTAACACAGAAAAAGTGATCAAACAATAGTCACGTTTATACAATCTTTACACAACCACCAACTTTTGGTGGTTTTTTTATTTTACTTTTGCAAAAAATCCGAGACGTGTCTTTTATCAAAACAAAAATCATTAATTTTTTCAAACTGATTTTTCCTTCCACTTATACTGAATTGGCAGTTTTTCTGTTTTTTATAATCTGCTATGGAATTTTAGGTTCATATATTGCGCTTCGTTACAGAATTATCTTTGACAGCAGAATTCCATGGGATGCTTATTTCAGTTTTGATAATAAATCTATCCTGATGACCGGAGGTAGTTTTGAAAGACATCCCCTATCTTATTATTTTTTCAACTGGGTAAGAGAGTTAGCATTATTTATTTCAGGTGGAAAAATGGACGCCAACTTCAGACTTACCCTGGCTTGGCTCAGCAATATTATTATCACTTTAAATATTGTTCAGGTCTTCAAATATTTAAAAAACATCATTTGCCTTCCTCTTTGGCTAAGTATTTTAATCGTTTTGTTTTTCGGAGCTTTTTCTACCAATATCATACTATCATTTACTCCTGAAAACTTCACCTACACCCTGTTTCTACTTTCCTTGTATAATTATTATGCAGCGATAAAGCTAAGGACTGAAGAAAAAACACCTGCAACAGCTCTTTCTCTTGCAGGAATTACTATCGGAGGACTTACCATTACCAATTTTGTAAAAGTTTTCATTCCTCTTCTTTTTGAAAAGGGTTTATTTAAAGATTGGAAAAAATTTGGAAACGCCGTAGTAAGAGTAATGATTGCTGTGATTTGTTTTGTCCTTTTTTATTTAAACAGAATTGATTTCAAATATCAGAATATCTTCTCTAAGACAAATCAGCAGTACGAAAAATTCTCTAATGTAGAGTCTATGCCTACATGGGACATGATTCTTTCTTTCTTTTTCGGAGGTAATATCCTTTTTCCGGGATTCATCATCTCGGATAAGCATAATATGAAAGGATTTAATTTTAAAGGACTCTATATGGACCTTTACTCATCAGTTTTCCCCTACTTTTTTATAGCCACATTATTAATCCTTATTATTTGGAGTTATTCTAAAAATTTCAAAAATAAATGGGTTCAGGTTATTGCCATTTCATTTTTTGTTGATATTGTGATCCATTGTGTGATGAGGTTTGGTCTTCATACTTCCTATATCTACGGAGGACATTTTGTTTTCGTCTACCCGTTTCTTTTGGGATGGCTATTTTATGCTTACAGATGTTCACCAAAGATGATGTCATTATTAACATTGACTCTTGCACTATTATTCATTTATCTTCTGATCAATAATATATTTCGAATGGCGGAATTTTTCTGGTTTATGGAAACATATTACCAATAAAAAAAGCTGAGAAAAATTTCTCAGCTTTCTGTTTTATTTATTTTAATAGAAACTTTTCTATTTTGCTTCCGCACAGAAAATTCTATACTGTACTGCCATTGCAGATTTAAAGTATTCTCTGATCTTCGAAAGGTCACTGGCAGCACTTTGTTTAGTAAAGTAACTTCCTGCCAGAATTTTATAATTTGGCCTTAAAGAAGCATCAGTTTCCACTTTCAGGTTAGGAAATCTTTTTCTGAAATAAGCCTTTACTTCATTAGCTTCTTCATTACTTTTCACTGTTGTAATCTGGATTTTAAACCCTAAAATTCTAGGATTTTTCTTACAAATTTCAGCATTGGTAAGTTCTCTGTTCGGAACATAGATTTTGGGAGGTTTTGTACTGATCCCTGTAGAAATTCCGCTATCATTAGAACTGAAATCTTTAGGAGAATTGGTAGGAGCAGTTTTAGCACATTTTCCTTCAATTCCTTCCAAAGCAGCATTTATTTTGGAATCCATGGTCATAACAAGCTCTGTCCCGGAAAGGGTGTCCTTTTTAACAACTTGCTGGGCTCCAATACTATAAAAACCAAATAGTGATAATATCGAAAATATTTTAATCAAATTTCTCATTTAAACTTGTTTGCGCAAATTTATACAAATTAAAAAACTATACCAAACTAGTTATTTAGAATCAATACAAATTAAACGTAAATGATATTTTCCCTTTTCGATATACCGTTAAATTCCTGTTAAAAATATTATTTTTGCGGAATTGATTGAATGTTCAATAATTTACTAACATAAGATAATTTAAATGATTAGTTGGAGAAAGCATTATAAAAAAACGTTGATCGCAATAGGCTTATTGCTATCAACCAGTGCTTCATTTTACGGGCAAGACGGCGATCCTAAAAACGGAGAGAAACTTTTCAAAGCGAATTGTACTGCATGTCACGCGCTGGACAAACAAGTTGTTGGACCACCATTAAAGGGGGTTGTAGAACGAGTAAAGACAGAAGGTGGTGTAGACAAAGATTGGCTTCACAAGTGGATCAAAGACAATAAAGCTCTAAGGGCTTCTGGGGATAAATACGCCAATGAGATTTTTGAAAAGTTTAATAAGACTGAAATGCAGGTCTTTCCAAATCTTACAGATAAGGATATTGACGACATTTTAGCTTTCACGACTAATCCTCCTGCTCCGGAAGAGAAAAAACCGGAAGCAACTCCTGCAACTGACGCTTCTGCGGCAGCACCAGCAGACAAAACGACTACAAACGTTGTCATCATTTCACTTTTAGCGATCGCTGGTTTACTGGTTTGGATCTTGGTTAAACTAAGACAACTTGTAACGTTAGGTCAGTCTGAAGAATTAGCAGGATTGAATGAAACAAGAGTTCGTTCGTTCAGTGAAATGTATGAGAAATTCCACTACATCGGGAAAGGTCTATTAGCTATTCTGGCTATTTTAGCTGCTTACGGAGTATGGAATTGGTTAATGTGGATCGGGGTTTACAAAGGGTACAAACCTGAGCAGCCTATCTACTTCTCTCACAAAATCCACGCTGGAGAGCAAAAAATTGACTGTCAATTATGTCACTCTAGTGCTAAATACGGAAAAGTATCTGAAATTCCTTCTATGAACGTTTGTATGAACTGTCACAGAACAATTTCTGAATACAACAAAGATCACTACATGGAGCCAGGAAAAGATAAGGCATTCTATGACGGAGAAATCCAGAAGATCTACGCAGCAACAGGTTGGGATCCTGCAAAACAACAGTACACAGGAAAAACACAGCCGGTTGAATGGACAAGAATCCACAACATGCCAGACTTCGTTTACTTCAACCACTCTCAGCACGTTGTAGCAGGTGAGCAGGCGATTATCAATTCTTTCAACAAAAAGAACCCTAACAACAAAATTGATGTTGTTTGTAAGGCTTGTCACGGTAAAATTGATACAATGAATGTTGTTCAGATGGCAAACGACTTTACTATGGGATGGTGTATTGAGTGTCACAGAACGACTGAAGTTGATATGAACAACGGTTATAATAAAGAGTACTTCAAAAATCTACATGACAAGTTGAAAAAACAGTATCCACAAGATGGAGGTAAGATCACTGTAGATGCAATTGGAGGTCTTGAGTGTGGTAAATGTCATTATTAATAACTAAAAAATTAGAAGTATAAATGGCTTCAAACAAAATACAATTCAGAAGTATTCATGAACTTAAAGACCCAGCTTTAAATGGTAAGCTGGCTCTTAAAGAGTTCCAGGAAGAAATTCCGGTAGAAGATTTCCTTGGAGATGCTGAACAAAATGGTTCCAGTACTTCAAGAAGAGATTTCTTAAAATTACTAGGATTCTCTACAGCAGCAGTAACTCTTGCTGCTTGTGAAGCTCCGGTAATTAAAACGATTCCTTACGTAGTAAAACCACACGATATTATTCCAGGGGTTCCTAATTATTACGCTTCAACATATTTTGATGGTTTCGATTTCGCTAGTGTTTTAGTAAAAACCCGTGAAGGTAGACCTATCAAAATTGATCCAAACCCAGCAGCTGGTGATTTAGGTAAAACTAACGCAAGAGCTCAGGCAAGTGTACTTTCTCTTTATGATAATGATAAAGTAAAACAGCCTAAACTAGACGGTAAAGACGAAACTTTCGATAAAGTAGACAGTTTCGTTCTTAAAGGTTTGGAAGAAGCTAAAGCGTCAGGTAAAAAGATTGTGCTTTTGTCACACTCTTTTGCTTCACCAACTTTCAAAAAGTTATTCGGTGAATTCAAAGCTAAATATCCTACAGCAGAATTAGTAACTTATGATGCTTTCCCTTACTCTGCAGCATTAGATGCAGCTCAGGAAGTATTCGGACAGAGAGCATTACCTGTTTATGACCTTAAAGGTTCAGAATTGGTAGTTTCTTTCCAAGCTGATTTCTTAGGGGATTATAACGCTTCTAGCTTAGAAACTTCTTATGCAGCAGCAAGAAAGCCAGGTCAAACCATGTTGAGACACGTTCAAGTAGAATCTAACATGTCATTAACTGGTGCTAATGCTGACTCAAGATACAGATTAAAGCCAAGTGCTGTAAACAAAACTTTAGTTGAAGTTTACAATGCAATTATAGGTGGAGGTACTACTGATAAGACTGCTACTGAAATTGCTAACGAATTGAAAGCAAAAGGAAGCAAAGCTGTTGTTTTTGCTGACGGTTCTAAAGGAGCACAGGTTTTAGCACACTTAATCAACCAAAAATTAGGATCAGTAGCTTTCACAGGTAAAGCGAACTTCCTTAAAGAATTTGATAAAGCAAGATACCAGGAATTCTTAGGATGGGTAAACGCAGGTCAGGTTGGAGTATTAATTACCAACAATGTAGACCCTATCTACTCTCATCCAAAAGGAGAAGATTTCAAAAAATCTTTATCTAAAGTTTCTTATGTAATTGCCGTAGCTGATAAGAAAAATGAAATGTACAAAGCAGCGAAAGCTGTAATTCCAGTAGCAAACTGGTTAGAGTCTTGGGGAGATATCGAACCACAGACAGGAGTATATTCATTAATGCAGCCTACAATTCAGAAGATCTACAAATCAAGACAGATTGAAGAATCTCTATTGGTTTGGAAGAATGGTAAAAACAATGCAGCAAACAACTACTACGATTATTTAAAAGCTAGCTCAGCTTCTATCTTAGGTGGTACTTCTTTCAACAAAGCATTGTACAACGGTATTACTGCTTCTACTAACTCTACAACATTGGCTTATGCAGGTGGAAACGCTGCTCAGGCTGTTGCTGAACTAGGAAACTTTAAACCTTCTGAATTAGAATTGGTATTATATACTAAGACTTCTATGGGAGATGGTACTCAGGCAAACAACCCTTGGTTGCAGGAATTACCAGATCCATTGACAAGAATGTCTTGGGATAACTATTTGACAATTTCTCCTAAAGATGCAGAGAAGTTTGCCATTGACAACGATCTTAACGCGAGAATGCAGTTAGATGGTTCTATTGTAAACCTTACTGTAAACGGAGTAACAATAAAAGATGTTCCTGTATTTATTCAACCTGGTCAGGCAGAAGGATCTGTAGGTCTTGCGCTTGGTTATGGTAAGAAAAACTCAGGAGCAACTGCTGATACCGGAGTAAACGCTTATCCTTTATTTGACGGTTCTAACCTGGCTGTTTCAGGGGTTAAAATTGAAAAAACAGGAGAAGATCACGAATTCGCAGGTATCCAGCTTCAAAATACATTGATGGGTCGTTATGAAATCGCTAAAGAAGTTCCTTTAGCTGAGTTCATCAATGTTCCTTTCGATGATGAGCACAAAGGATGGAACAAGCCTTTGGAATACCACACCATCAGTGGAGCTCTTCCAGCAAGAAAAATTGACCTTTGGGATGCTTTCGATGATACAGATGGACCTCACTTCAACTTATCTATCGACTTGAACTCATGTACAGGTTGTGGAGCTTGCGTAATTGCTTGTCAGGCAGAAAACAACGTTCCTGTAGTAGGTAAAGAAGAAGTAAGAATGTCCAGAGATATGTATTGGTTAAGAATTGACCGTTACTATTCTTCAAGACAGAAAGTAGAAGTATACGAAGGATTGAAAGAAGGAATGGCTGTACCTGAATTGTATGGTACTGCTTTCGGAGACGGAGGTGCATTAAACCACCCTGCAGACAATCCGGATGTAATCTTCCAACCAGTAATGTGTCAGCACTGTAACCACGCTCCTTGTGAAACTGTATGTCCGGTAGCGGCTACTTCACACGGTAAGCAAGGTCAAAACCATATGGCTTACAACAGATGTATCGGTACAAGATATTGTGCAAACAACTGTCCGTACAAAGTAAGACGTTTCAACTGGTTTACGTATAACCTAAATGACAAGTTCGATTTCAACATGAACAACGATTTAGGAAGAATGGTACTTAACCCAGACGTAGTTGTAAGAACTAGAGGGGTAATGGAGAAATGTTCAATGTGTATTCAGGAAACTCAGGCTACTATTTTAGCAGCTAAGAGAGAGAACAGAAAAGTAACAGATAATGAGTTCAAGAACTCTTGTGCTTGTGCTGCTGCTTGTTCTACTGGAGCAATGACTTTCGGAGACATGAATGATAAAGAGTCTGAAGTTAGAGAATTGTATTCTAGCAACAGAAGATATTATTTACTCGAGGAGATCGGAACAAAACCAAATGTGTTCTATCATACTAAAGTAAGAAACAGAGTAGAAAAATAAAGTTTAAATAATAAATAGGTAAAAAATGTCAGGACATTACGAAGCTCCGATAAGGGAACCTCTAATTATTGGTCACAAAACTTATCACGATATCACAGAAGATATTGCACGACCTATCGAAGAAAGAGCAGGTAAATTATGGTGGATCTCATTATATGCTGCACTAGTTCTATTCCTCTATGGATTCGGCTGTATCGCTTACACTATCGGGACAGGTATTGGAGCATGGGGGCTTAACAGAACTATTAACTGGGGTTGGGATATTACCAACTTCGTATGGTGGGTAGGTATCGGTCACGCCGGGACCCTAATCTCAGCAGTATTATTATTATTTAGACAGAGATGGAGAATGTCTGTAAACAGATCTGCAGAGGCGATGACGATCTTTGCGGTTGTACAGGCAGCAATCTTCCCTGTAATTCACATGGGTAGAGTTTGGGTTGGATACTGGGTATTCCCTTTACCAAACCAATTCGGTTCTCTTTGGGGGAACTTCAACTCTCCTCTACTTTGGGACGTATTTGCGATCTCTACGTATTTCTCGGTATCAACTGTATTCTGGTTCATGGGACTAATCCCTGACTTTGCAATGATCAGAGATAGAGCTAAAACTCCTTGGACTAAGAAAATTTATACATTCCTAGCATTCGGTTGGGGTGGTAAAGCAAAACACTGGCAAAGATTCGAAGAACTTTCTTTGGTTCTTGCAGGTTTGGCAACTCCACTTGTATTCTCAGTACACACTACCGTATCTTTTGACTTCGCAACTTCAGTAATTAAAGGATGGCACTCTACGATCTATCCTCCTTACTTCGTTGCCGGAGCAATCTTCTCAGGATTTGCAATGGTACAAACACTATTGTTGATCGCTAGAAAAGTTTGTCACTTAGAAGAATACATCACAATGTATCATATCGAAATTATGAACATCGTAATCGTTCTTACAGGTGGTATGGTAACGGTAGCTTATGCAACAGAATATTTCATCGGATGGTACTCAGGATCTAGATTTGAAGATTTCACATATCTTTCTCCAGGTGCTGCTGTAGGACCTTACTGGTGGGCATTCTGGTCATTGATTATCTGTAACCTTGTAGTTCCTGCTTCATTCTGGTTCAAAAGACTTAGAACGAACATTATCTGGACATTCATTGTTGCATTAATCATCAACATCGGTATGTGGTTTGAGCGTTTCGATATCATCGTTATCAACCTTTCAAGAGACTACTTACCAGGATCATGGACAATGTTTAAGCCAACGATCATTGATGTGGGTGTATATTTAGGAACAATCGGATTCTTCTCTGTATTATTCTTATTATACGCAAGAACATTCCCTGTAATTGCACAGGCTGAATTAAAATCGATTTTGAAAATCTCAGGTGAAACTTATAAAGCAAAAGAAGGAGATGAGCACCACTAAAATTGTATACGGACTTTATGCTGACGACGACGATTTAATGAACGGCGTTAAAGCATTCAACGATAAAGGAATCGCAATAAACGAGGTTTATACTCCGTTTCCGGTTCACGGGCTAGACAAAGCTTTAGGGTTAAAGAAAACTAGAATTTCTGATGCTGCATTCTTATATGCTCTTTATGGTGTTACTATTGGTGCTACTGTAACTTGGTATGTAATGAATCATGACTGGCCACAGAATATTGGTGGTAAGCCAGCTTTTGACTGGGCACACAATATGCCGGCATTCGTAGTTCCAATGTTCGAATTAATGGTATTCTGTGCTGCTCACATGATGTCTTTAACTTTCTTGGTTAGAAACAAAATGTACCCAGGAGCTCCAGCTCAGAACCCAGATCCAAGAACTACTGATGATAAATTCATGATGGAATTTGTAACTGAAGATGTAGAATCTGTAAAACAGTTGCTTATTGAAACTGGAGTTGAAGAAATAACTGTTAAAGACGCTTAAAATGAAAAAGAATGTATTAAAAATTACAGCAGTTTTAGGTTTAACAACGGTTTTACTTAACTCTTGCGGACCAAAGGAGAATACTCCGTTGGTATATTTCCCGGATATGTATTTTCCGGTAGCTTATGATCCATTGATGAAAGCTCAAGACGCTTATTCAGATCATGAAAATGAAATTCCTGCTTTTGTTAAAAATAATGGTGCAACAGGTCTTTCTCCAGTAGAAGGATCAGTTCCTCAAAATAAAGACGGTGTTTTTGAAGAAAGCTTATTACCTAAGAATGTTGACGAGTACAACGCAGGGTATGATGCTTCTAAAAAACTTACAGTATCTCCTCTGAACCCATCTAATGCAGCTAAGGATCTTGAAAGAGGTAAAGTATTGTTTGATCACACTTGTGCTGCATGTCACGGAACAGGAGGTGATGGACAAGGACCTATCGTACAAAGTGGAGCATTCTCTGGAGTGCCGAACTATGCTGACAGAGAAATTACTGTAGGATCTGTTCATTATGTATTAACAAACGGTAGAAACGCGATGGGATCTTATGCAGGACAACTAAACGCTGGAGACAGATGGAGAGTTGCAATGTATGTGATGAGTGCTTTCAAAAAAGGAGCAGCGGCACCAGCGGCAGCGGCTACAACTGAAGCAAAACCTGAAACTACTACTGAAACTAAAAAATAAGAAAAGAAATGTATAGTTTTTCACCAAAATTAAAATCAACTTCTTTAATACTTCTTGTTGCAGGTTTAGTACTATTTGGTATTGGTTTCTTTATGAACAAAGGAATTTCTACTGAGAAGATTGAACAAATGATGGAAGCTGTTCATGCTTCTGGTCATAATGCACCTACTCACTCTAGTGAAATGATAGGACCTCAAGATCATGCTGCTCACCTGGAGCATGCTACTCTACAGATCCACAATCAGCCTTTAGCAGCAATACATTTTGTAGCTGTATTTTTCTTCGGAGTAAGTTGTGCCGTATTATTCTTCTATTGTATTCAACACGCTGCACATGCAGGTTGGCCAATTATTATTACAAGAGTAATGGAAGCTATTGCTTCTTATATTCCATACGGAGGAGCTATTTTGATCATCTTAATGCTTTTAAATATCTTCCACCAAGGACACCTTTTCCACTGGATGGATCCGGATTTGACAGATCCTAACTCTGCTCATTTCGATGTGATCTTATTCGAAAAGAAAAGATTCCTGAATATTCCTTTCTATGCAATCAGAACGTTCATCTATGTATTAGGTGCTTCTTTCTTCGCCTGGAAACTGAAAGCTCAGTCTAAAAAAGTAGACGAGACAAAATCTAAAGTAGAATATCAATTCCTTTACAGATGGGCAGTAGGATATATTGCATTCTTCGGATTTGCTTCTGCAGCTTGGGCTTGGGACTGGTTGATGTCTATTGACCCTCACTGGTACTCTACAATGTATATCTGGTATTCAATGGTTAGCTGCCTTTCAAGTGGTATTGCTGTAATCATTTTACTAAGTGTATACCTTAAGAAAAACGGATTCCTTCCTCAGTTCAATGATAACCACTTACACGATTTAGGGGTTTTCCTTTTCGCTACAAGTATGCTTTGGACGTATACATGGTTCGCTCAGTTCATGCTTTATTGGTATGCGAACGTTCCGGAAGAGGTTAACTACTTCTTTGGTAGATTCCAGCACTATGGTACTACGTTCTTACCAATGCTGATCGTAAACTTCCTATTACCACTATTGGTATTAGTAAGCAGCAGCATCAAGAGAAACTACAAAGTTGTTACAACAATGGCAGTAGTAGTTATCTTAGGACACATTTTGGATTATTTCAATATGGTAATGCCGGGAACGGTAGGACCTTACTGGAACACTCCGGAAGTATTCATCCTAATTTTGGGAGCTTTATTATTCGTAATTGGATTATTTATGTTTACTGTACTTTCAGCTTTATCTAAACTGAAGTTGATTCCTACAGGAAACCCATTCTTACACGAATCTGAAATTTATGAGTATCCTTTCTAAGGACTTGTAACAAAATAAATAAAAGACCGATCGTCATTATGATGATCGGTCTTTTTTATTAAGAATAAACATGGAGTATTAATACATTTGAAACCAACAATAACGGAAGCTATTCTATTGAGCATAAAAAAATCCGGAGAACTATTCCCCGGATTGCTCTTTTACTATAGAAATCCTGTTTTTAAATGCTTTAGCGAACAAGCTTTACGCTACGGTACTCAGCCTGCAAATAAACCATTTCTTTATTCCTTATACTTTCATTTAAATGCTCTATCATACTTTCCGGAGTAAGATAGTCCTGAAAGTAGTTTAATACATTTTCTCTCATCCTGTTGACCTCAGTTTCGGGTGTATTAAAGATGTTCTGCAAAATAGAATCCAGATGTTTCAAATCATCAAAAATTATAGCATTTACACCATCTGTCAGATTGGGATACATTACTTCTGTATACTCTTTTTGAATAATCGGGATAGTCCCTACAGACATGGCTTCAATTACATTATGACATAAAGGCATTACAACTCCCGGGCAGCAAAAATAAAAGTTGAAATGAGATAATGTTTCTCTCACATCTTCCATAGGAAGTTCGAAATCTTCTTTAATGGCAAAAGCATATTTATTTTCCAGGCTTCTTTCTTTTATCCCTTTTAAAAGTTCCTCCTTACCGGAAAGCGCCATAAATTCAGATTTTCCTTTCATAAAGCTCAGAAGTTCTGTTCTGGGAACCACAGAAAACTCTGTTCTTTTAATATCAAGATATGCCTGCGAGTCAAAATTCCCGTAACAGAAAATTGAATTTACTCTCTTTTTATTGACATCAACCTTACGATTCCACAATCCGTAATGATACATTAAAGGATGAAAGCTCATGGGAACATGAAACACATTATCCGTATTATTATTCTTTTCAAAATAAGTGGAAAAATAATCTGGGCTGAACATCTCATCTTTTATCTCGATATAATTTTCAGGCTTATATTTCTTATTCACAATTAAGAAATTATCTTCCCTTACAATCATACTGAGGTATTTCTCTTTATTGCGTATATTCCTGAATGTGGCAAAATCCATCTGATAATAGACGTTATATCCTGCAAGCCTATAAAATTTAAGAAGCAAATAGAAAAAACGATGATAGGTAGTATGATTTTTAATGCTAACCACTACTGCCTTTTGTGTGTTTTCAGGTTTGTTTTTTTTAATCTCCTCAAAAGCTAAAATATCTTTTACAAGCCGATTTACCTGACCAAATCTTTTCTTAATCATGTGTTTATATATTATATTTTTTATTTTCAGATTTCTCAAAACTCAGAAAATACGGTATTTAAGTAAGATGAGAAAATCCAGGGATGGAAAAAATTAAACCCTTCTACATTTTCTTTATGATAGAATTTTCATATTTCGCCTTCTCCTCTTCAGGTATTTCTACGATTTGCTCTCTAATAGCTTCATTCACCAACCTTCCTGCAACAGGTACTTTTTCCTGAGCATTCTGTAAATACCACATGTATTCTAAATCTACATGTCCTATATCTATTGTCCAGATGTTTTCTTTTGCCAAATCATACGCCATTACCGTTGCTGTAGGCCCAAGTGCTAAAAGTACCAGCTTATCTCTTCCCAGAACTTTAATTTCAGAAAGAATTTCCTGATAGGAAGAAAAAGCATCTTTTGCAGGACAAAGAATCCTTTGCAAAGATTTTACATCATCAAAAAGATCATTTCCAACTCCTAATCGTGAATATTCACCTTCTACAATCAAAACATCCTGATCTTTCCAAAGTTTTTTTATTTTCTCAAGAATTTCAGGAATATGTTTTTTGGTTTCATAATCTAGATAAAAACGGGTAATAAAAGCATTAGCATATTTTTTCTTAGGGTTCAGATGCTGGGAAATCTGAACTCCAACTGTATTGATGTAATTCAGCCACCAAAATTTCACCCTCCAATTGAGATTATTTCTCAGAGAGAAAGTTTCAGGAATAGCTACCAGATGATTCGGTAAATCTGAGGTCAGAACTTCCCGAAGCCTGTGCGTTATCTCTTCACTTCCATTTTGGAAACCAATACCCGCTGTATTGAGTACTAAACGAAACTCTCCGTCTCCAAATCTGCTGATATTCTTTTTATGAACACGGATTTCATCCATTGTTTCTGCCAGAGATTCCACTTTATAAAATGGAAAATTCTTTCTCAGTTTTCTGGTGCTGAAAAAAAAACGATAATAATGATATCTTTTTTTGAAACTATTCATTAAATATGAAATTAAGCGAGACTGCATAACAAAAAAACTGTAGCTTAATCTCAACAATTAAAACAAATAAAATTACAATAATTTTCCAAGACAAAAGATGAGATCGTAAAATATCTATGGTTTGTATCATTCTTCAGAATACAAATTCATCTATAGGGATTTGTAACAAAATAAAATTATAAAAGACTGATTGTTTTAACAATCAGTCTTTTATAATGCATATGAGTCTACAGGCAACCATTCCGGGCTTTATGCGTCTCTATAATGAGATGATTCACTAAAACAAATTCTTATTATGAAAACAAAATTTGTCCTTTACTCATTATTTATATTTTTATTCGGCTGTATTCAGGCTCAAACCATCACATTTGTCTCTGAAAAAACCAATCAGCCTCTTCCAAGAGTTTCGGTATTTGGAAAAGATGGTAATATCCTGGCCTATTCTGATATTGATGGAAAAATTGATAAACAAACAATATCTCCGGCACAAGAAAAGTTTCAGCTGGTATATAATAATTTTCCTGTAGCCACATTATCATATTCTGATTTTGATCAGCCTGTTATCAAACTCAATGATCAGGTGAAGGAAATAGAAACAGTTGTCATCAAAAATAGCAAACCTGCCAGATACATTTTTATTAAAGGAAATTTTAACGCTTATGTCACTGTAAACAATAAATTGAATAGTTATGCTGATGGAATTGTCACTTACATTTTTGATAATAAAACCAAAAAACTGAAAAGCACCAATGTTGAACAATACAGAGTTTTCAGACTGACGGAAGCTAAAAACGAAAAAAAAGAAACGTCATCATGGGATTATGGCAAATCCCTACAGATTCCAAAGCTTAAGAATGTAGGAAATCCGGAAGAATATAAAACGAAAAGAAATCTCATTAAAGAATTAAAAGGAGATCGAAAAGATCAGATTGAAGTGACGGAGGGTATACTCCAGGAAAAAGAGTTTTCATTCTTTGGATATCGATTTTATGATATAAGAACCATTTTGAATATGTCCTTTGAAAAAGGGTCAGAAAAGACACTGAAAGATTTCCTGGAATACAATGAACTTGTTTTTGTAAAACTTAAGCATAAAAGCGAACCCAATTATAATCAGATAGCGGTTTACACTAATTTCTATCCCACAGAATTGAGCTTCAATAATGACAATGATATTGAAAAGGTCAAGTTTGATGAAGACAAAAGTAAATACAAAACCTCTTACTGGCAAGATTCTTCATTCCCAAATATGCAGACTATTTTCAGTAACTTTTTCAAAGGAGATCTAAAAGAGCTGCCTAATAAAAAGTAAAAATATAGGATTATGGATACTGAGGAAAAGAAATAAGATGGGTCTGAAAACATAAAGTAAAAATAAAATCCAGTATTAATAAAGGTTTTATTAAATTTGCAACAAACCAAATAAAAATGAAAAAGTTTTCTTTTCTACTTGTTTTCAGTCTCTTGCTTTTTACAGCATGTAAGAAAGATCATGTAGATGCTACGAATACTAAAACACTGCAGTCAAGTATCAATGATATGACTTCCAGTTTACCAACCATTAAGCAGATTAAGTTTAATGAGGCTCTTTATATCCTAAAAACATTTGGCGTAGAAGCAGATGGTGATATCAATGAATTAAAAGCTCTTGGAAAACTGATTAATGGAAAAAAAGTACCTGAAATCATGTCTCTTGCAGACGAGGTTGCACAGAAAAACGGAATAGAATGGGCAAGTACTGCCCCACCATCACTTGGAGAAATGAATATCTTCGGGGATGATAAAGCTAAAGAAAGTGATCCTAATGATGTGAAAGCCGGATCATTAAGCATTGTTACGAGACCTACCGGAGACGACGGATCCGGAGCACCTACTGCTATTCAGATCGTTCCAAGACTTGTAGATGCAGCAGGAAACCCTGTGTCATTTACAGGAGCTGGTCTTGAAGCTACTCTTGAAGTATTCAGCAATGGAGTAAAATTGGCTACTGCTAAAAATCTGATGCAGGATAATAACTTCAAAGGATTCAACCTGAAATTTTCCTCTATTCCCGCGGCAAAAGTGGTGGATAATAAAATCGATATTACAGTTTCTGTAAAAACAACAGCCAAAACTTTCAAAATGTCAAAAATCGGGCTTGATGTTAACGCAGCAGCTCTGAAAGTTCCTGCCATTCCTAAAACCGATACACTTGCTGTACCGGAACAGCCAAGCGCAGTAGTAGATCCAAACAATCCAGCAGCAACTACAGGAGCAACTACAGATCCTGCAACCACTACTCCAACTGCACCGGCAACTCCAAAGCAGCCGACAGCGGATCCTAAAAATACAGTAAGCAAGTTTTTAAACAGTGTAAGCTCTCAGAATTTAAAAGCAGCTTACGATACATCAAACAATCCAAGCTGGGGAAGCTATGAGTCTTTCTCCAACCCTAATTCAGGTTTTGGAGCTGTAAAAAATGTAAGCGTAAAAAATATTACCACAAACGGAGCCACTGCCAACGGAGCAAGTGTAAATGCTACGTATGATGTAACGGATAAAAGTGGTAAAACGACCTCATTAAAAGTTACTTTCGGACTTAAAAATGTAAATGGAGAGTGGAAAATTTCCAGCTATAAAATCAATTAATACATGGCTTCAGCAGAACTGATCAGAAAACTAGAAGAAACAATTGAAAATATCCCTGATTTTCCGATTCCGGGAATACAGTTTAAAGATATTTCACCCATCTTTTTAAATCCAAAACTTTATGAAGACGTTATTGCGGATCTTGCAGCCTTCAGTAAAGGAAAAGTAGATGCAGTCTGCGGAATAGAAAGCCGTGGTTATTTATTTGGAATCGCTATTGCAGTAGCACTGGAAGTTCCATTCATTTTAATCAGAAAAGCCGGAAAGCTTCCTCCACCTGTCATTTCAGAAAAATATGACCTGGAGTATGGAAGTGCTGTTATTGAAACCCGCGAAGGACAGATAAAACCAGGACAAAGAGTTTTGATTCATGATGATCTTTTAGCAACAGGAGGAACTACAGAAGCCGCCGCAAAGTTGGTTGAAAAACAGGGAGCAACAGTTTCCCAATTCAGTTTCCTTATCGGCTTAAAAGATTTGAATGGTGATGAAAAACTGAAGAAATTTGGTGCAGAAGTCTATCATATTTTAGGATATTAAGATTGATCCTAACAAGATTAAGATATATGCTTCGACTCCGCTCAGCATGACAACGCTAATAATTTACTGTAAGATTAGAACAAGTAGTATTAGAAGTGTCATGCTGAGCCTGTCGAAGCATCTTTTTTTAATAAATTCATCATTCACAATTAACAATTCACCAAATTTCATCAATAATACTCACAAAGTATTTTGTAAATCATTCAGAAACAATTAAATTTGCATTTCAATTTTTAAAAACTTATGGCAAAATTGGGAAAGAGTGCTCAAAACGAGCAAGAAGGTAAAGAAACGGTTGAGTTCTTTAAAGACCTTGACAGAGAAGCTTTAAACACTGAAAGATTTGTTGAAAAATATTCAAAGCCGCTAGGATTTGTATTTGGAGCATTAATTTTAGGAGTTTTAGGATTCTTTGCTTACAAGCAATTTGTAGTTGCTCCAAAGAACGTTGAAGCTATGAAAAGTTTCCTTTCTGCTCAAAAAAGTCTTACTGAAGGTAAAGATAAGGACGCTTTAGGTGGAAAATCTGCAGCTAACCCAGGTTTTGTAGGTACATATAACGAATATTCTTCTACTAAAATCGGTAAACTTTCATCTTACAATGCAGGTTTATTGAAATTCAAAGAAGGAAAATTCCAAGAAGCTTACGATCTTTTAGATCAGTTTTCATCTGATAACAAAACTTTAGTAGCAATGAAATTCGGAGCTATGGCAGATGCAAAATCAGGTCTTAACAAAAACGATGAGGCTTTAGCTTTATTAGACAAAGCAGCAACTGCTTCTGATGATCCTTATACAACCTACTATTTCACAAGAAAAGCAGGTATTGTAGCTTTAGGATTAAAGAAAAATGCAGAAGCTAAAAAATACTTCTCTGCAATTGACGAGAAATATCAGGACTACGACAACGGAATGTCTGATTCTTATATTGAAATGACTAAATATTACTAAAAAATGGCAACAGTTAATCTTTCCGATTACAAGCCACTTCATATAACGAATGCCGAAGATTTTTCTATCGGCATTGTTTTTTCTGAGTGGAATGATTTTGTAACGTACAATCTTCGTGATGCAGCTTTGGAAATACTTGAAAAAGAAGGCGTAAAACCTGAAAACATCAAACTTTTCCCTGTTCCCGGTGCTTTCGAACTCAACTATGCAAGCATGCAGCTTTGCAAAGAGAGAAAATATGATGCAATAATTTCTATAGGGTGTGTAATCCGTGGAGAAACACCTCATTTTGATTATGTATGTTCTGCAGTAGCACAGGGAATCAAAGACTGTAACATCATGACAGATACTCCTACTATTTTCTGTGTATTAACAGATGATACCAAAGAGCAATCTATCGCAAGAAGTGGTGGTGATCTTGGAAACAAAGGTGTAGAAGCAGCTGTTACCGCTTTAAGAATGATTGATTTCAAAAAGAAATTATCTGATAAAAAAGGAAATATCGGTTTCGGACACTCTTAACCACAGATCAACCTTCATAATATATCGGGACTATTTTTCAATAGTCCCTTTTTATTAGCTTATTTCTAAATCATAAATCTTATTAATAAACGGGATGTTTTTGTTTTATTTCTGTCAAAAGTTATATACAAAAACTATCTTTGTGAAAACTAATAAAAACAGTACATACATGTTTTTAAGCAAAATAAAACCGTTCCTATATTTAGGAGTTTTCTATCTTATTATTTCGTTGATAATAAGAACAGTATTCTTTTTTCATCCTATTACGACAGCTAGTTTTGGATTTTTCGAAGTTATTAAAGTGTTGCTGATAGGTCTGGTGAATGACATTTTTGTTTTCATACTGGCCAGTTCTATTCTTGCGCTTTACTTCCTCTTCCTCTCCAATTCAAAATATAAAAAACCTTACGGATATGTTATTTTGAGTGCTTTGGTTCTGTTCTTCCTTTATATATGGCTTGTTCCAAACAACATTTTCAAGCAATATGGAGGTTCTATCATGGAGGTTGCTCTTGTTTTTGTTGGGATAAAAACTCTTTTCTTCGGATTGATGCTTTTCCTTCCTACTCAAAGAACAAAAATACGTAACATATTATATTTCATCACATTATTATTATATGTTCTTCTGATTATTTTCAATGGAGTAAGTGAATACTTCTTTTACAATGAATTTGGAGTTCGTTATAATTTTATTGCCGTAGATTATCTTATCTATACCAATGAAGTGATCGGGAATATCATGGAAAGCTATCCTGTTGTTCCCCTATTTTCCGGAATAATGATCGTTACGCTTACCATCACATGGTTCATTTATAAAAAGACAAAAGATGAATTGCTGGAACTTCCTGATTTTAAACAAAAAATGGTTCTTCTGGGTAGCTTTATGGTGCTTTGTGCGCTTAGTGCTCTGGCAATACCTTCTTTGATGCAAATCAGGTCAGACAATGTTTTTGCGGACGAAATTGAAGCCAACGGACTTCCTAAGTTCTACTGGGCATTTACCCATAATGAACTGGACTATTTCCAGTTTTATTCACAGATTAACCAGCAGCAGGCCGAAAAGAATTTCCTAAGCCAGTATCCTCAACAAGCGCTTTCAAGAGCCGTAGTTGCAGAACAGCCTGAGGTAAAGAAAAACGTTGTATTGATCTCTATAGAAAGCCTTTCAGCAGATTTCATGGAGCATTATGGCAATACCCAAAAAATTACTCCTTTCCTAGACAGCCTTGCAGATAAGTCGTTGATGTTTACCAATCTGTATGCAACCGGAAACAGAACAGTGCGTGGTCTTGAAGCTTTAACGCTTTGCATTCCTCCTACAGCTGGAGAAAGTATTATCAAGAGAGATGACAATAAAAATAAATTTACAACCGGAAGTGTTTTCAAATCCAAAGGATATGATGTCAAATTTCTATACGGAGGATACAGCTATTTTGATAATATGCAGGACTTCTTCGCTGGAAATGGCTATGGGATTGTAGACAGAAACAACTTTAAGCCTGAAGAAATTACTTTTGCCAATGTTTGGGGTGTTGCTGATGAAGATATGGCCAGAAAAGCCATTAAAGTAATGAATGCGGAAGCAAAATCAGGGAAACCGTTTTTCAATCACTGGATGACCGTTTCCAACCACAGACCATTTACTTATCCTGATGGAAGAATAGATATTCCGGGAACAGCAAAATCACGTGAAGGAGGTGTGAAATATACAGATTATTCTCTTAAACTGTTCTTTGAAATGGCTAAAAAACAGGACTGGTATAAAAACACGGTTTTTGTTATCATTGCAGATCACTGTGCATCAAGTGCCGGAAAAACAGAACTTCCTATGGATAAATACAGAATTCCTGCGCTGGTCTTTTCAGAAGGATTCGTTCAGCCTCAAAAATTTGATGGCCTAATGTCTCAGATCGATGTGATGCCTACCGTTATGGGACTACTTAATTTCAGTTATCAATCTAAATTTTTGGGGCAGGATGTTTTCAAAAAAGAATTCCAGCCTAAGGCTTATATTGCAACATATCAGGATTTAGGATTTGTAAAAGATGGCCGTCTAACGATTATTTCTCCGGTAAAGAAGGCAAAACAGTATTCTTTAGAATTGGAAAAAAGCGATCTTGCACCGGCATTTAAGCTATATTATGACGAGAAATTATTGAAAAATACAAATCAGAAATTGGTAGATGATGCCGTATCAGCCTATCAGTCTACTTCTTATTGGTTAAAAACAAAACAGCTTAACAGATAAACATCTAGATATTTTTCGCTTATACTTTGGCATAAAATATTTAAATTAACACCTAAATTTATTATCATGAAATGGACAGACGACAGAGGCGGAAACGTTGATGACCGCCGTGGTTCCGGAGGAGGCAGTGGAGGTATGATCGTAGGAGGCGGACTCGGAACTTTAATTATAGCAGCCATCGTATTCTTTTTGGGAGGTGATCCATCCGGTATTCTGAATTCCGGCAGCCTACAGTCTTCAGGAAATTCAGGAGAACAAAGAGAGCTTACAGCTGGTGAAAAACAGGTGGGACAAATGGTCGACATGATGGCCAAATGGAATATCCTTACCTGGGATCAGATTTTTAAAGAAAACGGAATGACTTACAGCGCTCCTGAGGTGGTTCTTTTTGAAAATACAACTTCTTCAGCATGTGGTACAGCTCAGTCTGCCATGGGACCATTCTATTGTCCGGCTGATCAGAAGGTTTATATGGATATGAGTTTCTTCAATGAACTACAGCAAAAATTCGGAGCTAAAGTAACTGAATTTACAGTAGCGTATGTTCTTGCCCACGAAGTAGGACATCATGTGCAGACTCTTTTAGGAACTACTCAGAAAGTAGATGCACTGAGAAGAAGCGGACAATATTCTGAGGAACAATTGAACAGAGTATCCGTTGCTACCGAATTACAGGCAGATTTCTATGCCGGAGTCTGGGCTAAAAGAACCAATGACAGCAAGCACATTCTGGAGCCCGGAGATATTGAATCAGCAATAGATGCTGCTGAAGCAGTTGGGGATGATAACATTCAGAAAAGAGCACAGGGATATGTGAATCAGGAAAGCTTTACCCACGGATCTTCTGCACAACGTAAAGAATGGTTTATGAAAGGCTACAATACCGGAGATATCAGACAGGGTAATACTTTCGATCAGCTTTTAAAATAATTTTCTAAGTATTTTAAACAACATACAAAATAAAAATGCGGTCTCAATTTGAGACCGCATTTATTATTTATTGCAATTCGATTGGGTTAGAATTTTTCTTAGCTTCTTCTTTTACCCTTTCTTCCATTCTCTTTCTCATATCGGCAGGATTTTGGTTTCCGCCACCGCCTCCAGGGCCTCTTCCTCCTCCGCCCGCTCTCACAGTCGTTGAAAATCCACCTTGCCCGCCACCACTTTGGTTCATGAATGACATTGGATCCGTTTTAAACTTTTGTTGCTGCTTTAAATAATCAGTTCTTTTCACTTTTAAAGTATTTCCAAACTGATTCAAAGTCGGGAACTCAGCAATCTTATAGTTCTTCATCAAATCAAAAGAATACTCTCCTTTATCATCTTCCACTTTTACGATCAGTCCCGGAAGTCCTCCGAACTTATATGGCCCATCCTGATAAGGAAGATCTGTTGTAAACCATGCTGTCCACTTTCTTCCTCCAAAATCAGTTTCAGCTTTCTGAACTTTGTATTCGCCTATTTTTCTTGTTTCTGATCCAATTTTCCAGTTCAGAGGTCTGTCTTCTTCATAAGAATAGATATCACGGCCAATTCTGTCTTTGAAATAGGTCTTTTGGTTTGTTTTATCTTTTTCTACGGAATAATTAATATTGGTTCTCAAACCTTCCATCTGATCTCTGTTGATACTTCCTCTTCCACCGCCGCCTTGAAAAGCTTTCTGCATGATAGAATCTCTTTTGATTCGGTTTTCAGAATAAAATACAGATTTCTCAGGAGAAATATCCAGGTAAGCGTTTTCAGTCTTAATATCTGTTTTATTTTCGGTATCAGGTTTCATAGTCACCTGATACACAAACCTGTTTGTCTGTGCAGAAACATTCTGTATAAAGAGTGCCAATGCGATAATACCTAATTTTTTCATTTATATTTTTATTTATTTTAATTCAATTGGATTTTGTACTGTATTCGTAAAAGAAGAAGTATCAATAGATGAGCCTTGTGACATAGGCATCCCCTGATTGTCACCGCCCATTCCACCACCGTTCATTCCTCCTCCATTTATTCCGCCGCCGCCCATGCCGCCATTATGTCTTCCTCCTCCCATATTCATATTTCCACCACCATTATTTCCGGCCATTGCCTTTCTGTTTTTACCAAACTCCAGTTCCAGAGCAGCCTTATCTCCATGGAAATTAACTCTTGTACTTTGTTTTGCATCAGTGCTTATCTGTTCCTCAAAAGCATTTTTAATGGACATTTTCTTAACAAGATCAAATTTATAATCTCCTTTATCATCTTCCAGCTTTACAATCAATCCCGGTAATCCGGAGAATTTGTAAGGACCGTCAGACAAAGGAATTTCTTTGGTAAACCATGCTGTCCAGATTCTTCCTCCAAACTCTGCAACTGCTTTTTGGGCAGAATATCCATTTTGTTTCTCAACAATATTTGTCACATCCCATTTTACAGGTCTGTCTTCCTGATAATAAATTTGTTTTCCAGCCGCTCTTTCATAATAATATACTTTCTGATCCGGAATGCTTTTAGAAATAAAATATTCAAAGAAAGTAGGTTCAAAATGTTTCTTTCCTTCCAGCTTTGAAAAATCTTTTTCTTCTTTTTTATCATTTTCTTTCGCTTCCGATCTTAGAGAAGTAAAAAGAGAGTCTCTTTTCAATTTATTTTCGCTGATGAATAAGGAACGATCTCCTTTAATATCCAAAAAAGTTCTTTCACTTTTCATACTCACCAGATTGATGGAATCTGGGTTTACCAGCGTTTCGTAAACAAATCTTGTAGTCTGTCCATAAGACACTACAGTGAAAAGCAACACAAAAAAAGCAGTTATTTTTTGTTTCATTACCAATTTTATTTATAGATATTAAATACGTTTCAAGGTTAAAATGAGAAATGAAATCTTCACATAAGCATAACAAATTTATCTAATTTTAACATAAATAACCCCTTTCAATCGCGCTATTAATATCAGAATCATTAAAATAGATATCTTCGATTTGAGATTGCGGAAATTAGTTCGTATTTTTGCATCATTAAATCATTCTAAATAAATACAATGATAAAAGTATCAGACTATGCAAAGGAGAAAGCCATCCAGTTGATGACGGAAGATGGTTTTAACCCTGCTGAAGATTATATAAGAGTAGGGGTGAAAAGTGGCGGATGCTCTGGTTTAGAGTATGTTTTAAAGTTTGATAACCAAAAAACAGACACAGATCAGATTTTTGAAGATAATAATATCAAAATTATTATAGATAAAAAATCCATCCTTTATTTAGCAGGCACAACTCTTGAGTATTCAGGAGGATTGAACGGAAAAGGGTTTGTTTTTAACAACCCGAATGCATCCAGAACATGTGGATGTGGAGAATCATTTAGTCTTTAGAGAAAAGACCTTAGATCCTAGATTCCAGACCTCAGAGCTTTTCTGAATTCTGAAATTGAAAATCTGAAATCTAAAAAAAAATAATGAGTAAATATACAGAAGACGATTTAAGAGTCGATCTAGAAAATAAAAAATATGAATTCGGTTGGGAAACGAAGATTGATTATGAAGATTTCCCGATCGGTTTAAATGAGGACATCATCCGTGCGATCTCTGCTAAAAAAGAAGAACCGGAATGGATGACTGAATGGCGTTTGGAGTCTTTCAAAATCTGGCTGAAAATGGTAGAGCCTAACTGGGCGAATATCAAGTATGAAAAACCAGATTTTCAAGCAATCCGTTACTATGCTGCTCCTAAAGTAAAGCCTGAACTGGCTAGTCTTGACGAGGTAGATCCTGAATTATTGAAAACATTCGCTAAGCTAGGGATTAATATCGAAGAGCAAAAAAGACTTTCCGGAGTTGCTGTAGATATCGTAATGGACTCAGTTTCTGTGAAAACTACTTTCCAGGATACATTGGCAGAAAAAGGAATTATTTTCTGTTCAATTTCTGAGGCTATTAAAAACCATCCTGATTTAGTAAGAAAATATCTTGGAAAAGTAGTTCCGAGAGGAGATAATTTCTATGCAGCATTGAACTCCGCAGTATTTTCTGACGGAAGTTTCTGTTATATTCCTAAAGGTGTAAAATGTCCTATGGAACTTTCTACTTATTTCCGTATCAACCAGGCAGGAACAGGACAGTTTGAAAGAACGCTGCTTATTGCTGATGAAGGAAGTTATGTTTCTTATCTTGAAGGCTGTACAGCACCGTCAAGAGATGAAAACCAGCTTCACGCTGCGGTAGTGGAACTGATCGCTTTAGACAATGCTGAGATCAAATATTCAACCGTTCAAAACTGGTATCCTGGTAATGAAGAAGGTAAAGGAGGGGTATTCAACTTTGTAACGAAAAGAGGACTTTGTGAAAGAAATGCAAAAATCTCATGGACACAGGTTGAAACAGGTTCTGCAGTAACATGGAAATATCCGTCTTGTATCCTTAAAGGAGACAATTCTATCGGAGAGTTCTACTCTATCGCGGTAACCAATAACCACCAGTATGCAGATACAGGAACAAAAATGATCCACATCGGGAAGAATACCAAATCAACAATTATTTCAAAAGGTATTTCTGCCGGAAAATCTCAAAACTCATACAGAGGACAGGTAAAAGTAATGCCTTCTGCAAAAGGAGCAAGAAACTTCTCACAATGTGACTCTTTATTGATGGGTAATGAATGTGGGGCTCATACTTTCCCATATATTGAAATCAAAGATCCTACGGCACAGTTAGAGCACGAGGCAACGACTTCAAAAATCGGGGAAGATCAGATTTTCTACTGTAACCAGAGAGGTATTGATACTGAAAGAGCAATCGCTTTGATTGTGAATGGTTTCAGTAAAGAAGTTTTAAATAAATTACCTATGGAATTTGCTATTGAAGCTCAGAAATTACTTGAGATTTCATTAGAAGGTTCGGTAGGATAAAATAAATACTTCAGATAAAAATAAACTGATTTAATGGCAAGGTTTTCAGTGTTTTTATCAGATCAAAAACCGTTTTATACGGAAATACAAGTTCTCGTCTTCCCAGAAGATGATGACAAACATAAAATATAAAAAGCTTCTATCCGTCTCTTGAGGAAATGTTCCTGATAAAGACAATGTGTATATACAGAGATGAGGCTCACACAATTATAAAAAGCAAAAGTTAGCAAGAATGTTACAAATTAAAGACCTTCACGCCAAAATTGAAGATGGCGCAGAAATATTAAAAGGTATTAATCTTGAAATAAAGCCGGGCGAAGTTCACGCTATTATGGGGCCGAACGGAGCAGGGAAATCTACCCTTTCTTCTGTAATCGCTGGTAAAGAGGATTATGAAGTGACTGGTGGAGAGATTCTTTTCCAGGGAGAAGACATCAGTGAAGATGCTCCTGAAGATAGAGCTCACAAAGGAATTTTCCTTTCTTTCCAGTATCCAGTGGAAATTCCGGGAGTTTCTGTAACGAACTTTATCAAAGCTGCTTTAAACGAAACGAGAAAAGCAAATGGATTGGAAGAAATGCCGGCAAAAGAAATGCTTGCATTAATCCGTGAAAAATCTGAAAAACTGGGAATCAAAAAAGATTTCCTTTCAAGATCATTGAACGAGGGATTCTCAGGAGGTGAAAAGAAAAGAAATGAGATCTTCCAGATGATGATGCTTAATCCTAAATTGGCTATTCTTGATGAAACTGATTCAGGATTGGACATTGACGCTTTAAGAATCGTTGCAGATGGTGTAAACCACTTTAAAAATGAAGGAAATGCAGTTCTTCTGATTACGCACTATCAGAGATTGCTTAACTATATTCAGCCTGATTTCGTTCACGTTTTAGCAGATGGAAAAATCATCAAAACTGGTGATAAATCTTTAGCATTAGAGCTTGAAGAAAAAGGTTACGACTGGCTTCTTAACTAAGAAGAATATATTATTTCAGAGATTAAAATTTTTAGCAATCATTCATTCGTGAAGTCTGTCAAAATAAAGAATCTCTACTATTAAAAATTGGATTCCCTATTCCTCGGAATAACAATATTTTAGTTCAAAAAAAAAGAAAAAATGGTGCAAACCACAGATATACCAGTAATGGCATTAAAAGAACAACTTACAGAGAACCATAATGAATTTTTGGAGAGTCTTCGTCACAGATTTCTAGATGATGAAAGAAAAGCAGCTCTTCAGAGATTTGCAGACCTTGGTTTTCCTACTAAAAAAGACGAAGAATATAAATATACCAATCTAAAGGAAATCACGGAAAAAAGCTACAACTTCTTCCCGAAAGAGAACCACAATATCACTAAAGAGCAGTTTGATGAATTGCACCTTGGGGAAGAAAATTTTGATTGGATTGTTTTTGTAAATGGTAAACTTCACAAAGAGCTTTCTAAAGTTTCTATTGAAAATGTAGAATTTCTTTCATTCAACTATGCATTAAACGATGAGAAGCATAAAGAGGTTTTTGAAAAATATTTCAATACGATTGCTTCTAAAGAACAGGCTTTTACTAACCTGAACCTTGCTTATTGCAAATATGGGTTCTTTCTTAAGGTTCCTAAAAATGTAGTGATTGAAAAACCAATCCATGTTTTCTATATTTCTCAGAATCAAGAGGAAAACACATTCTACAATACAAGAAACCTTTTGATTGTAGAAGAAGGAGCCAAAGTAGAAGTGATTGAAAGCCACCATAATTTTGACAGCACGTATGTATTGACAAACTCTGTAACGGAGATCTTTACTTATCCGAATGCAAAAGCAGACTGGCACAAACTTCAGAATGATAACAACACAACCTATCTTATCGACAGTACTTTCGCAAGACAGGAGAAAGACAGTTTAACGACTGTAAACACATTCTCTTTCGGAGGTAAACTGGTAAGAAACAACCTTGATTTTATTCATAATGGATCTAATATCAATTCATTCATGAACGGAATCACAATCATTGGGAAAGATCAGTTGGTAGACCACCACACGGCAGTTCACCACAATTTCCCGAACTGTGAAAGTTATCAGAACTACAAAGGAATCTTTGATGGCAATGCACACGGAGTTTTCAATGGAAAAGTTTTCGTTGACAAAATTGCTCAGAAAACAAATGCTTATCAGCAAAACAACAACGTATTGCTAAGTGAAGGGGCTAGTATTGATACTAAACCTCAGTTAGAAATCTTTGCTGATGATGTAAAATGTTCTCACGGTTGTACCGTAGGTCAATTGAATGAAGATGCTTTATTCTACCTGAGAGCGAGAGGAATTTCTAAAAAAGAAGCACAGGCATTACTTTTATATGCTTTCGCTAATGATGCAATGCAAAACATTGATATAGAGCCTCTAAAAGAAAAAATTTCAAAGCTATTGGCTGAGAAATTAGGAGTTGATATAGAATTCTAAGACTTATATATATTGATAAACAAAGCACTTCTTTTTGAAGTGCTTTGTTGTTTTTATGCAGATAATGTTTCTGTTTTATTTCTTTAACCAAGCTTGGTTGTCCTTATTATCTGAACGCTTCTTCCCATTATCAAAATTATAGGCTAAACCTACTCCTAATGTCTGTTTCAACTGAGTTTTCCATATCTGATTATGGTCGTACAACAGATCAAGGGTTACATTGGTAGAGATATATTTGTTGATTTTCATGCTTAAAACTCCGCTATACCCAAGAACCAGTCTTTCAGGATGATCAAGATAGTTGGAGAATACAGAAGCAGTATTCAGCAAAGTGATGTTCTCCATAATTTTCAGTTTATACATTGCTGTACCAAGGAAACCGAATTGGAAAAGAGAAGAATCTCCATCATTTTTCAGCCCGTAAGTTCCAGCTTTCTGAAGGTCTTTATCTAAAACAAAAGTCCATCTTGCATTCGCGGGACGCAAAGTGACTGAAAGATTATCATTGGGACGATATGTAACACCTGCACCTACATTCAGGTATCCTGGCGCCATAAAATTGGAAATCTTTTTAGCATCAGGATTGTTCCCGTCTTCATATCCCGGAGCAAACTGAGTCTGAAGACCTGCACCTACTGAGAAATACCAATGCTTGGCAAATTCTCTACCATAGTTCGTAGAAAGATTGATAACGTCCTGAGTTTTTCTTACGCCAGTCCCCTGTGTATTATTTTGCCCATACCCAAGGATAATAATGTTTTCCCAAAGATCTTTCCCTTTTTCATAGGTAAGATTGTAATTGACACCGGCAAGCCATCCAACATTGTTGGCTCCACCTCCTACCCAGTTTGAAAAGGCAGCCTGATTAAGCATTAGTGTATTTTGACCCTGAATAGACCAGGCTTTAACAGTATCAGTTGCCGGAGCCTCCGTTTTAACCTCCTGAGCCATTGCTGCAGCCCCAAAAGAGATCGAACTGATCAATAAAAGTTTTTTCATAATGTCGATTTATTACAAATGTATAAATAATAATCTTTGTTGGAATAAAATTCACCTTAAAAGGAATTTAACACAACTAAATTAATGCTTATAATCCTATGAAAACAAATCATTTAACCAACACCTTCAAGTCAACCAAACTTAAGTCAACTTAAAATTACAGAATTTTAAAAACAAAAAACACCTCATTTCTGAAGTGTTTTTATATTAAAATATAGGTATTTTATCTTATTTCTTTATCCACCACTGGCTGTCTTTACGATCAGACCGTTTTACCCCGTTATTCAAGGTATATGCGAAGCCGATTCCTAAAGTTTGTTTCAGCTGTGTTTTTTCTATCTGGTTATGATCATATAGTAAGTCTACCGTGACATTGGATGAAATATACTTATTTACTTTCAGGTTCAATAGTGCTCCATATGCAAGAGCAAGCCTTTCAGGATGATCAAGATAATTTGAGAAGACTGAAGCTGTATTCGTTAAGTAAATATCTTCCATTATTTTCAGCTTATATATTGCCGTTCCCAGGAAACCAAACTGTAATAAAGAAGAGTCTCCATCGCTTTTCAAACCATAACTTCCTGCCGTCTGAAGATCTTTATCCCGCACAAAAGTCCATCTGGCGTTGGTAGGACGTAAAGTTACCGTAAGATCATCATTCGGTCTGTACGTGATACCCATCCCGACGTTCAGGTAACCTGGTGCCATAAAGTTTGAGATTTTTTTTGCTTCAGGATTGTTCCCGTCTTCATACCCTGCGGCAAACTGTGATTGCAATCCAGCACCTAAAGAGAAATACCAGCTTTTTGAAAATTTTCTCCCGTAATTCGTAGAAACGTTGATAACATCCTGGGTCTTTCTTATTCCAAGCCCCTTCGTATCATTTTGTCCATAACCCAGGATAATGATATTCTCCCAAAGATCTTTGTCTTTTTCATAGGTGATGTTGTAATTGGCTCCGGCAAGCCACCCCACGTTATTGGCTCCACCTCCTACCCAATTTGAAAAGGCAGCCTGATTAATCATTAATGTATTTTTTCCTAAAACTGACCAGTATTTCACTGTGTCTACCACTACAGAATCTTTTTTCAATTCTTCTTGTGCACTTGCATATATTCCTACAAAAAAGGAAAGAATTAGTAAAAACTTCTTCATTACTCTAAATAATTTTCATTGCAAAAATATTAATATATTTTTTTTTTAAGATAAATTCGGCTTTAAAGCACCTAATTTTATCAAATTTTAATCATCACAACAAAATATTTATATAAAATCAATGCCAAAATAATAAGTTTGAAAATAAAATTTGATACCTTTTGTCTTAAAATCAGGGAGGTAGAAATGAATTCATCGCCAAATTTTCCGAAATTTATCCTTGGCTTTTGATTTGACATAAAATCTTCATGTTTAAAAATATAATTTCCAAAAGAGCGGTTATATACCCATTGCTGATGCTTTCTGCAATGTGGTTCGGGTATTTTTTACAAATGCAGGGCTTTTTTCAAAGCTGTTTTGGAGCCATCATTCCACTTTTACCTGAAGGATTGCTTGGAGTGGTCACTTCTCCTCTTTTACACGGAAATATTGATCATATTATAGGGAATTCTATTCCTATAGCTGCGCTGATGTTTTTATTATATCAGTTTTACCCTTTGGTTGCCAACAAAGTTTTTATTATCGGATGGCTGGCAACTGGTCTTTTGGTATGGCTTCTGCCTCCTATTGATATTCTCACCGGCGACTATATGTATACATGTACCATCGGAGCCAGTGGTGTAGTCTATGTTCTTGCTTTCTTCCTATTCTTCAGCGGGGTATTCAAATGGAATACAAAACTTCTGACAATTTCCATGCTTGTAGTACTCTATTATGGAAGTTTAGTATGGGGAATGCTTCCGGAAGAATTGTTTTATAATATGCAGGAACCGAGTAAGATCTCATGGCAGGCCCATCTTTCGGGAGCCGTAGTGGGAAGTATTATAGCATTTTCCTTTAAAAATGTGGGGGAAAAGAAGAAAAAATTCATTTGGGAATTTCCAAATTATTATAGTGAAAAGGATGATAAACTGTGGCAGGAATACAAAGAAAATCATCCGGAAGACTTTATGGAGCTTCCTTACAAAAAAAGAGACGATATCTGGGATCATTTGGATGAATTGAGGAAGAGATAAAACTTATTTCACTACATTTGAAAAAAACACACATGCTCTCAGAAGAATATTTATATGCCATTGCTCTACGCGAGTGCAGCCAGATTGGCGACATTCACTTTCATAAACTTGTCCGTACTTTTGGAAGTGCTAAGGAAGCATGGAAAAGAGCAAAGAAAGAGTATAAAAAACTGGAAGGAATAGGACAAAAAACAGTTTCGGATATTGGGAATGAGACTCATTTGAAATTCGCAGAAGAAGAATTAAATTTTTGCGAAAAAAATAATATTCAAATCAGGCTGAGGCACCTTAATGAAACCCCTTCCCTTCTTCACGAATGTAATGATGCTCCCGCTATACTTTATCAAAAAGGACAGATTAATGATTCGCTTGCCAAAGTAAGTATGGTAGGAACCCGAAATATGACTTCCTACGGTCAGCAATTTATTGAAGAGTTCTTTGAAGCCTCACAATCTTCCAACTATATATCGGTAAGCGGTCTTGCCTTGGGAGTTGACAAAGAGGTTCATGAACAGTCTATTCGTACCCGAAAACCTACTGTAGGAGTTTTGGCTCATGGTTTTCAATTTTTATATCCTGCAAAAAACAGACGTCTTTCAGAAAAAATTCTTCAGGAAGGAGGAGCATTAATCACGGAATTCAGCTCTACGAGAAAGCCAGACCGTGAAAATTTCATACAAAGAAACAGAATTGTTGCGGGAATATCCCCAGCGACCATCGTAGTAGAAACCGGTTTTGGAGGAGGTTCCATAAGCACAGCAGCATTTGCCAATGATTATAACCGTGAGGTTTTTGCTCTCCCCGGAAAAATTACAGAAACCAGCAGCCAGGGATGTAATCAGTTGATTTTCCACCATAAAGCAACAGCCATTTCGACGATAAAAGATCTTATCGGTATGCTTGGATTTAATGACTCGAAAGAAAAAATAGAAGAGTTATTTCCTTCTAGTGAGAAAAGCATACAATTATCTGATATTCAGAATTTAATATATCAATCTATCAAAGATCAGCCGCAGATTTCTCTGGACGATCTGTCGCAGAAAATTGAGGTTTCTACTTACAAAATTTTACCAATAATTTTAGAATTGGAACTTTTAGGGAAAGTAAAATCATTTTCCGGGAGGCAATTTATCGCAATTTGATATTTAACGATTTCTTAATATTGCATTATTTCACACATAACATTTCATTTTTAATAATTTTTGATCATAAATTATCAATTTAATAATATTACGAAACATTATTATTTAATTTTTAGCAATGTTGAAATAGAGTGTTGTGAATCTTGAAAAAAAAATTAAATTTGTTGACAATAATATTCAACCTTAATATATGGAACAATATAATATTGACCAGAAAATCCAAGAGTTTATTGCAAAAATTGAAGCAAAAAATCCTAACGAACCGGAATTCTTACAGGCTGTAAAAGAAGTTGCCGTAACTGTAATTCCATTCATTGCTACTAAAAAAGAATACACAGGAATGAAGCTGCTTGAAAGAATGGCTGAAGCTGAAAGAATTATTATTTTCAGAGTTCCATGGGTTGATGACAAAGGAGAAATTCAGGTTAACAGAGGTTTCAGAATTCAAATGAACTCTGCTATTGGTCCATACAAAGGAGGAATCCGTTTCCATCCTACGGTAAACTTATCAGTTCTTAAGTTCTTAGCTTTTGAACAAGTATTCAAAAACTCTTTAACAACTCTTCCAATGGGAGGTGGTAAAGGAGGTTCAGATTTCGATCCACAAGGAAAATCTGATATGGAAGTAATGCGTTTCTGCCAGGCTTTCATGACAGAATTATGCAAACACATTGGTCCTGAAACAGACGTACCTGCAGGAGATATCGGTGTTGGAGCAAGAGAAATCGGATATTTATTCGGGCAGTACAAGAAAATCAGAAACGAATTTACCGGAGTTCTTACAGGAAAAGGTCTTGCTTATGGAGGTTCATTAATTCGTCCTGAAGCTACAGGATACGGTGTAGTATACTTCGCTGAGCAGATGCTTAAAACAATCGGACAGAATTTCGAAGGTAAAATTGTAACGGTATCAGGTTTCGGAAACGTAGCTTGGGGAGTTATCAAAAAAGCAACTGAACTAGGTGCTAAAGTAGTAACAGTTTCTGGTCCAGACGGATACATCTACGATAAAGATGGTATCAGCGGAGAAAAGATTGATTATTTATTAGAGCTGAGATCTTCAGGAAATAACAGAGCTGAGGATTATGCTAAAAAATATCCATCTGCTGAATTCCACGCTGGAAAACGTCCTTGGGATGTGAAGTGTGATGTAGCTTTCCCTTCTGCAACTCAAAACGAATTAGATTTAGATGATGCAAGAAAATTAGTTGAAAACGGATGTATCTGTGTAACTGAAGCGGCTAACATGCCTTCTACATTAGATGCTATCAACTATTTCTTAGACAATAAAGTATTATTCTCTCCTGGTAAGGCTTCCAACGCTGGAGGTGTTGCTACATCAGGATTAGAGATGACTCAGAACTCTATCCGTCTTAACTGGACTTCTGAAGAAGTAGACGCAAGACTAAAGGAAATCATGATCGGTATACACAAAGCTTGTAGAGACTATGGAAAAGACGAAGACGGTTATGTAAACTACGTAAAAGGTGCAAATATTGCCGGCTTCGTAAAAGTAGCAGAAGCAATGTTAGCTCAAGGAGTTGTGTAACATAAAAAACAAAGGTTGGGAGAAATTCCCGACCTTTTTTGATATAGCCTGTTCCCGGGATAATGGGAAAAAAGTAAAAAGTGAAAGGAGAAAGCGCTGCTATATGCAGCGCTTTTTTTATTTTTAAATCATGAAAAACACCTTTAAGAATATTAATGAATACATTCTTCTGTTCCCGGAAGAAGTACAGGAAAAGCTACTTGAACTGAGAAAAGCAATTCATTCTCAGGTTTCAGATCTGGAAGAATATATCGGGTACCAAATGCCGGCTTTCAGATATAAAGGAAAACCTTTGATCTATTTTGCAGGGTACAAAAAACATATTGGTTTTTATCCTGGTGCTGAGGGTATCCGAAATTTTGAGGAGGATTTTAAGGAAAGGAAGTATAAATTTTCTAAAGGAGCTGTACAATTCCCTATCACCGAAGGTCTTCCATGGGATTTAATTCATAAAATGGTAAGGTTTAAAATGGAAGAGATTGAGCAAAAAAAATCCTGAAATACAAGATTCCAGGATTCCGACTAGTGTTTGCTAAAGTGCTTACTTTTTCTTCTTTTTGTCTTTCTTTTCTTCTTTAGGAGTATCTGCAGGCTTAGTGGTATCAGTAGGTGTTGTACTTACTGTTGGATCAGTTGCCGGTGAATTCTCCATTGTTGTTGCAGGTGTTTTATCCTGTGTTTTGGGATCCGAAGGACTTGTAGTCTGTGTATTCGGTTGAGTTTGAGTTGTCGTTGTTTTATGAGTGGAGGTATCAGCTGGCTTTTGTGTTGTTGATTGCGCCGATACTGCGATTACTCCGACTAAGGTAAACGCTGCCGTTAAAAATAACTTTTTCATAATGTAATATTTAAATGATTGTTTAACTTAAACGATACATCATTTATAAAATTATATGTAAAGAGCTTATTTAACGTACTTTATAATTATTTAAGAGGATTTTGGAAAAAGATTTCAATTAGCTCAGCTGGAAGAATGATGCTGGAGGCTGGAAATTTTTTAAGGTGGAAACAACAGCTCAATCGTCTATTTTAGCTAAGTTTAGAATCAAAGAAGTAATAATTATATTATCAACGAAGAGAGCTTCCCTCCTCCATCATCCAGCTCCCTGCATTACATCTACTTCGCAATATTCTTCATCATTTTCTCTACGAATTCAAAAGCAGCCGGGCAGATTACTGTATTTTTCAGCATTAAGTTATTAATCTGGTAGATCTTCTTACGGTCTGTATGTGGATATTCACGGCAGGCTTTAGGTCTTACTTCATAAATAGAACAAGTATTATCATCATTCAGAAAAAAGCATGGAAGGTTCTGCAATACCTTATCATTATCTTCATCTACTCTTAAAAACTTAGCTTCAAAATCAGCAGACTTCATCCGAAGATGCTTTGAAATGCGTTCAATATCTTTTTCAGTATATAAAGGTCCTGTTGTTTTGCAACAATTGGCACATTGTAAACAGTCTATTTCATCAAAAACTTTCTCATGGGTTTCCTGTACGATATAATCAAGATTCTTGGGCGGTTTTTTCTTTAATCCGTCCAGAAACTTCTTATGCTCTTTCTGCTTTTGTATAGCCTGTTTTTTATAAAAATCTAAATTCATTATTCATTATTTCTCACAAACTCCGGAAGCTCTTCATTCTTGTATTCATTGATTTTATCCAGATCCAGAACTGTTGTAATATTTTCTTTACTTGGATAATACATCGGAACAAATTTAGCCCCATAAACAATTTCTCCCGTAGTATACGAAGATCTCTGTACTACAGTGTTTGAAAATACTTCATCAAATGCACGCACCTGTACAATAAGCTCAATATCTGTATTTTTAAAATCTTCTTCAGAGAAGCCATAAAACGGAGAATTTTCATCAATTTTATGTACTACCGTCCAGTTGAGTGCCAGCGTATTGATCTTACTCATCTGTGTATCCAGTCTATAAAAATTACTTTTAGCAACGCCATTTTCTATAACTTACTTCAATAGCTGCTGAAAGAATCACGTCTGCATCCGTTAATGCATTATTTTTATAGGGAGCAAGTCTGAACATCAATGCCGAAGAACCCTGAAAAGGTGCAATAACAGCTATATCAGAAAATCTGAGATAGGCTCGCGGTCTTGAAAATCTTCCATAGAAAAGTCCGGTTGCAATGGCAAAGGTAAGCAATCCCAGAAAAGCTTCAAAAGTAGCCACAAGACTCGCCAAAAAACCTACCGGAGCAATTCTTCCATATCCCACTGTTGTAAACGTCTGAGAGCTGAAGAAAAAAACATCGATAAATTCGTTTAACGGGTCGCTTTTATCAATTCCTGTAAGATGCTCCACTCCGATCAGGTAATAGATCATCGCGAAAAGCAAATTGATCAAAATGTAAGCAATAACGAGATAAGAAATGAAACGGAATGAAGAGAGGTTCAGCATGGTGTGATACCAGCTTAATCTGTTGAAAACGTTTACTCCCCTCCTCTGAACATTCGGGAGGCCGTCTTTATTGATAAATCTTCCGGATGCATTGGTTCCAAAACCACTGTTCTCCGCATTTTTCTGACGGATCTTTTTTCTGAATCCTCCTGTCATTTTTTAATCATTTTGATTGTGTTATATAATGATTTCCTCTCTGCCAATAAGCCGATTGATCATCAGCTCTTTCCTTCTGTTTTATAAATATTTAAAAAAGCAAAGTTATGTTTTTTAGTCATCATTTCTTACACATTCGTCATTCCGATAAAAGATTGTTTCATCGTAGATCTTTATTAAGATTTTATTTAAAACAATACATACAAAAAACAGCAGAAATTCAAAATTTTCTGCTGTTTATATCTTATTTATCAAAGTAATTTATATACTTTGCGCAGGTGATTCCATCACAGTAACACTTACATTGCTGACAGATTTCACAGTCCCTGACTCTCCATGTATATCTGAAAGAAAGTTAGGGAAGTCTTCAATAGGAAAAGCCCAATAATAATGGCCATTGACCGGGGAAGGAAAGTTGGCCTGCAATCTACCGTTCAATTTCATAGGCACAAAGTATTCCACAGAAGATCCTTTTAATTTCGTCAGGATAGAAATGGTCTTTTTAGAGTGTGCCGGAACAATAGTCTTATAAGTACTGGTTTCTGTAATTTCCTCGGAATTTTCTGTACCCTCCGTTGTATCTCCTCCAACAACAACCTTAGTGCTTGCTGAAGCTTTTGCCACTAACGGAATATCAACGGATACTGATGCTGCTACTTGAAATGATCCTGAAACAGTACGCTTCCACGAGGTAGAATATCCCTTTTTGTAAGAATAGGATACTGTAATTTCGCTTTCTCTATCTCCATTATTAATTGCTTCCGTAGTATATGCATTATCCGGCAAATCTATTCCGTCAGTTTTTATCGTTACCTGAGGAGTTCCCAGAACAATAGAAACATTAGGGTTGGGAGCTGTATTCCGGGCATCTCCATCTACAGAAAGATCAGGATTAAATATAATTCCATCCGGAACCTGGCCGCCATACGCAAAAACATTTTTCAACCTTGTTCTTTCTCCTGAATAACTGATATCATAGCCGATATCTTTCAAATGGTTGGGCTTGAAAGGAATTTCACGTTCTTCATTGATAGAACTTTTTACACTCAGATTATTATTATCTGACAATTTAAACTCATCTACAATTTTCCAGCCTTTCTGAAGCATCTCTGCTTCTGTCAGCTGTGATTTCTTTACATCAGCTGAATTTACCTTTGTTGAATCATCATTAATTGCACTCACTTCATCTCTTGAACATGACACCGAAAACATCAATAAGAGAAACCAAAAAGAATTGATTTTTTTAATCATTTTAATAATTTTTTAGTGTTTAATAATTAAATTTACAAAAAACAAGTTCTTTTAAGGCTGTTTTTTGCGAATTAATCAAATTTTAATTTTTCCCAATTTTTCATCCGATTACCCTGTGTTTTATTCTAAAATGCTGTTTATATGAAATTTATCAATTTTCAGACTGGAATTTTTTATATGATTTACACTAACTTTGAACTATGAAAAAGCTTGAATCCCGAGAAGATATTGAACACCTTGTCAATTCATTTTATGCAAAGGTTGTTAAAGATGAAACCATAGGGTTTTTCTTTAATGATGTCGCTAAAGTAGATTGGGACAAACATCTTCCCAAGATGTATTCTTTTTGGGAGTCTATCCTTTTCGGACAGATGACCTATAAAGGAAACCCAATGGGTGTGCACTTCCCGATCAATGAGATACAGACTATGGAGCAGAAACATTTTGACAAATGGCTTGAGCTTTGGCGTACGACTATTGAAGAAAACTTCGTAGGAGAAAACGCGGATATGGCGATCTACAAATCCGAAAACATCGCAAAGCTAATGGCTTTCAAGATGGATTTGGCGAGAAGGTTATAATGTAATACGCGGAGTCGGGATACGTGATACGAAATCCGAGATTTATCAATTAGTAATTTGCTCTTTTATGGAACAATTACCGTAAAGATATACGCTGCCAGATTCACCAATAGAACAGTTCCATACAGGATATTTGTTTTTCCACGGCTTAAGGAAAGCATAACGATAAAGACGGATAAAGAAAGCAGGATAATGTCCTTTTTATCCAGACCCAGCACTAATGGAATATCGTACATGATACATACCGCTGAAACTGCCGGAATCGTCAGCCCTATACTTGCCAGTGCCGAACCCAATGCCAGATTTAAGCTGGATTGTATCTGATTGGCTCTCGCTGCACGGATGGCAGCCACTCCTTCAGGGAGAAGAACCACTGCAGCAATAATAACCCCAACAAGGGACTTAGGAGCTCCAACACTTTGTACCATCCCTTCTATAGTATCAGATAATCCTTTTGCCATAAGCACAACAATAACAAGGCACACCACCAAAAAAGCAAAACTGATAAGCGTTTTTGTGAGTGAAGGAATGTAATGTTCTTCCGGATGTTCATCAGGAACAATAAAATAGCTTCTGTGGCGCACAGTCTGTACCATCAGGAAAATTCCGTAAATGACAAGACATGCAATGGATATAAAAATAAGCTGTGCTTCGTTATAGAAAGGTCCGTTGACACTTGAAGTAAAATTAGGAAGAACAAGGGTAAGTACGAGAATGGAAACAATACTTACCAGATAAGTAGTTGCTGAGGTTCTTGCGAAGAACTGCTCATGATATTTAACACCGCCTACCAAAATACATATTCCCAGAATTCCGTTAAGAATAAGCATGACAGCGGCAAAAACTGTATCTCTGGCCAGCGTGATCGCCTGATCTCCGCCGGCAACCATCAGTGAGATGATCAGCGCAACTTCAATAATAGTGATACAAAGAGCCAGGATAATAGTTCCGAAAGGCTCTCCTACTTTATGAGCGACTACTTCTGCATGGTGCACTGCTGATAAAACACTCCCGATCAGTAAAATCCCGGCAAGAATATCATAAAGAACTCCCGATCCCATCAGTCCGGAAAAGTAGTACCCTACCGCAAGGAGAGGAAAAATATAAGTATAATGTAAGAATTCTTTAGGTTTCATAAGTGACTACAAAATACAAAAAATCTATGAAATTTTAAATATCAAAAGAAAATATTAATGATATTTTAATGAGGCCAGAAGTTAAAGTCCTGATAATCCGTGAACATATGAAACAAGAGCCCAATTCCTATAATCCTTATATTTCCTTTAAAGAACAGCAGCAAAAAATACACCGCAATGGCATAATAAGAATGTAAAAAATGAAAACCTATGCTTCCTCTTGAAGGATCAAAAATCGGATTGGCAAAAAGATGGTCTAAGTCTACCAACATCGTAGCCAGAAGAATGAAATACGCTTTTTTCCAATTTTTACGATAAAAAATCAACGCAATAAAGACCGGAAAAACGAGATGCAAAAAATAATGAGTAAAAGTTTTGAGCAATGCGATGTCTGATGGAGCCATTGATGATAATTTTATTCGGTTTTGACATTTACCACCGTAAAATTAAGGGTAATTCTCCATTTCTTGCTTTTATTTTCATCCAATAATCCTTTGATTTATTCCCGTAGAGCACATACTCTATATCGGAAATAATTCTTTTCTCATTGCTACTCAGCATTTTTAAAGAAGAATACAGCAGAGCATTGTTTCTGATCAGAATATAATTTTCTTTTAATTGAGGAGATAATGCTGCTGATTTTCGGGTTGATTTTATGACAATCCCGTTATTATTTTGGCTGATTTGATTCGGTTGAAAAGGAATTGCCGTAAATTGATTTTCGTTGTTGATCCACTTTTTAGACTGGAAATATTCCCATGTTTTTCCGGGATCATTACTTTTAAAATCAATGAAATAATTAGATTGGGTAATTTTTTGGAAGGTCTTTTTTTCAACTTCATTGAAATTATCATCATATTCATAGCTGATGATAGTATCGCTAACCTGTTCAAGATCTGCTGTTGCCTTAAAATAATTTATTTGTGAAGAATCGGCTATACTTTTACTGAAAAAACGGCTGAAATTTCGGATATTTTCTTTGTCTAATTCGAGATCCAGAAAGTGGTTTCCTGTCTGAATTTTGGAGGCGATGGAATTAAAAATTTCGGCGTTTGAATTGTTTTTTATTTCAATTTCTTCGTCATTTAAGTCAATAGAAAACTTTTGAATCTTTTTCCCGGAAATGAAAGAAATACTTCCCACAGAATTGTTTATAAACTGATCTGCATTTAGAACAGAATTCGAAGTCTGAAGAATTTGTTTGTGAAGGGTTTCAAAAGCCAAGTCTGAAGTTCCTGCGATACAATGATTTCCATTGATCATAACAAAAAACTGTTCCTTCTGAAAGCGGTTATTTCCTTTATCAACAAAGTTTTGTTTCTTTAAAAAACTGATGAATCTTCCTGAATCTTTAAGTTCTAAAACACTATACCATTCAGAAATTTTTGTGTCTTTAAGATGGAAAATCTGTAAAAAATCCGGAATTCTGATCCCAGCATCTTTCAAAGAGCCGGAACTTTTACTTTTGGACTTGCTTCCAGACCATTGTGAAGGATGGGTTGCCAAATTGAAGAGGTATTGTCCTGTTAGTTTCTTTACATCAATTAAAACTACTGCATCTGCATTTTCAGGGATATATCTGAGATTTTTGTTTTTATAAAAAATCACGAAATACACCGCCACAGCAAACAGTAAAACTAACGGGACAATAATCTTCTTTTTGTTCATTTATAAAATTTGTGGTTTCTCTTCTGTTTCTTTTGTTTTAAAAACCTGATCGAATATATCAAAGAAATACATTAAGCTGTTTTCCGAAGAGTCTTTAATATTATAATTCATTTCAGTCTGGATGCTTTCTCCTTTCACTTCTGTTTTATAATACATTTCTCCTACATTTTTTCTGATGGCATCCAGTGTTTTTCTTTCTTTTGGAGTTTTAAACTCTTTATCCAGACCTGTTAAAAGCTTCTGAATATCCAATCTTCCGGATAAAGGATATTTCGCTGAATCTTTTGCCCATTTTCTTGAAATATCAGATTGGTTTACCGATAAAATATTGTCGGCAGAGCTCATCAGATATACCACTCCATCTTTTACGGTAAAGAACAGCTGATCAATATACCCTCCATTTTTCTCTTCTTTAAAAGTGTAAAAGTTTCCTTTTTTAGAGAATCTTTTAGACAGTTTTTTATTGGTAGTCAACAAATCAAAAATACGGTTCCAATAGCCTTCATTTTCTGTTGCAAAAGCGAAAGTGAAGTTGGGAACAGCGATTTCTTTGGTCTTTTTTACTTCTTTTTCGTTAAAATCAGCATCGTATTCATAATCGGTGTATTCTACTGTTTTGGATTTCAATTCATTCAAAACAAAAATTCCGTTTCCGGGTGCAATTTTGGTAATCGCTTCCTCGTCAAGGACAATTTTCATAGTTTCCATGATGAGTTCCATTTCTTTTTTGTACTCATTTTCTCCAGAATTCTGAAGAAGGCTGTACATCATGTCGAAACATTTGGCTCCGTTCACGTTCATAGCATAGTAACCAACGCTTTTTTCATTGATCAGCTCCAGCAGCTTTTTGTTCTTCTTCCCTTTGTAAATAGCTGAAATATTCTTTTGAATGTCTTCATTTTTGTGCTGATAATTATTCACCAATCTTACTTTATCTTTATCAAAATAAAGATTGTACGAATAGTTGGAATCGTACATGTTTTTAAAAAACTGTCCATAGCTGTAGAACTTCGTCATTTTGCCATAGATTCCATCATTTACGATTCTTCCATAATCTGTGTAGACAAAAACATCGGAACTGGCATCTCTGAATTTCAGCATTTCTTTAGGAACTTCAATTTCTAAATTTGAACTAAAATACAAGTCGAAACGGTCTTCAGCGTTCTTTTTCACAACTTTGAAGTTTTCTCTGCGGATAGAATCCTGTTCTTTTTTGTAAGCTTTATCTTCTTCCTCGTCATAGGCGTAACCATCATTAGGCATTTCTTCTCCGTTTTCAGAATTCTCAGCACTTTCCTTCTCTTCAGGATATTTATGATGTTTCTGAAGGTATTTGATATCTTTTTGAATTCTTGCAATCTCGTTATTGTTATCTTTAATGCTCTCTTTCAGATATTTAATATCATCTTTAAGGCTTTTGATTTCGTCTTTATAGTTAAAAGGTTTTTCCGGCTCATCTGCACTGTCTCCTGCTTCTGCGTAAACGGAATCGACAGCAACGGCGGTACTATCTGCAACAGCTTCTGTTGTCCAAAGATCTTTATAAGGCTTGGTATAGCTTATCATGCTAAGAACTGCACGGCTTCCATTCCACGCCACAAAAACATCATCATTAATATCTACGTAAGAGTAGTTTTTTCTGCTGGAAACTTCCTGTCCTTTTTTCTTCACAGAATTAATAAACTCCTGAAACTTTTCCGTATTATCAATGATAAAATGCGTGTTGTACGTCTTAATAGAATCATTAAAGCTTGCGTAATGGTACTGAACAGCGTCGTATTTGATCCCGGTTTTGGAATAATCTGTCCATGACGAGGCTTCTTTGCTTTTTTTGCTTAGTTCATGAAGCAAAGGATTCAGTTTATTCCAGTTGATTTTATTATTAAGCTGTTTTCCGTTGACTTCCATATAAAATACGGCATCAGACGGTATTTTCATACTATTTTGGGCAAAAACCAGTGTAAAACCAAAGAGTACAAAAATAATTTTTTGTGTTTTTAATAAGATAGATTTCATGACTATAGTTTAGAAATTTATTGAAAAAGAATCGTGTTTTGTATTTGTTTTTTCAGAAGGATAAGATCCAGGATATCAGCCTCCAGTTTAAGTGCTTTTTTATTGGGAGAAAGCACGTAGGTATTATTCGTTTGTGATTTCACGGTGCTTTCGAACTGCATAATGGAAGTATATTTTGCATCGTTAAAAACTTCCTTGTCTGCCTTGCTCATCTTGTCGTAATCTGCTTTGAAGGAGTTGACTTTATTCCTTGTCAATATCTTTTTTTCAAGATTCTGGCTGTAAACCTGAGTAGGAACCATTTTACCCAATATATTCTGAGCCTTCAGTTTGTCCAGACCAGCATTGATATTTTCAATTTTCTTGAAATTACAGCTCAGTTTAATGATGTAATTATCAAAATCCATGGATGTTTTCACATTGCTGATTCCGGGAGTTCCTTTGAAAATTTTTGCAGCTTCATTGATTTTATTTTCAATTTCAGCCTTTTTCGGAACTTTTTTCCCGTTAATAGTTTCCATTTTGGAGATGGAAGCCAGTCTTGTTTTGCTCTTGCTGGCATTAAGAATAATGGTATATTCTCCTGTTCCATCAGCCTTTACATTCACTTTATCAAGGATATCAAAACAGCTTGTAAGGAACAGCAAAGGAATCCATAGAAGAAATAATCTGAGAAAATTTTTCATGATTTGTTTTAAAGCCACAAAATTACTCAATTTTGGCCTTAAATCCTTATTATCTTCGATTTTTTGGGCATAAATAGCTGTTTCCCGGTACTTTTTTAAGGGAAAATACGGTACGATTCCGTATTCTATTTTTTAAATACGTCCTTTCAGATAATCCTGACGAAGATCTTCGTCCAGCTTTTCGATAGCATACCGAAGACAAGTTCTGGGCATTTCTTTGTAATACTGATTCAAATAGCTGATGAGTTCACCTTCATTTTTATTTCCCACTTCTCTTAACAACCAGCCATTTGCTTTATGCATCAGATCATGAGGATGTTTCAGATTTCTGGTTACAAACTCTTTGGTAAGATCAAACGATCCTTTCTTTATGTAGTGCATGGTTCCTACTACGGCTATTCTCTTATGCCACATTTCTTCAGATTCCGAAAGTTCTCTAAGAAGGCTTTCTTTCTGGTTTTCAAAAACATACCGCCCTAAAATCTTATAACAAGTGGAGTCTACCAGATCCCAGTTGTTGACATAAGGAAGGTGATTCAAGTAAAAAGTGACCACTTCTTCTTTTACGGCTTTATCTTTTGTTTTTTCAAACTTTGAAATCAGCATAAAAAGAGCTGTCAGCCTGTGTTCATGATATTTTGAAGAAAGCAATACACTGAGATCTTCTAAGTTGATTTTCGAATAATACTCTTTCGCAACAGAGCGCTGATCCGGAACTGTTACGCCCAGAAACAAATCGCCTTCGCCATACTCTCCTTTTCCTGTTTTGAAAAATCTAGGAAAGAATTCTGCCTTTTCAGGAATGGATAGAACAGCAAGTGATTCCTGTATTTCTTTAACAATACCCATATGACAATTTAAGCGTTTTCTTCTACAGCAATATTTTCCTGTTCTTCCTCTTCTTTGGCAATCTTATTAGGATTGGCCACTTTGGCAATGGTAAGCCCCTGAACAATGATTGAGAATACAACAACACAATAGGTAATACTTAAAATAATTTCACTGTATTCACTTTTGGGGATAGACATCGCCAGAGCAATGGAAACTCCTCCACGAATTCCTCCCCAAACCAGAACTTTTACGGTCTGCGGACTGAAACTTTTTCTCAGTGAGGTAAATTTTGTAGGTCCCCAGATGGAAATAAATCTTGCAAACAGAACGACTACAATGGCAGCTAAGCCAGGAATCATGAAATGTCTGAGATCTTTAATCATTAAAAGTTCAAATCCTATGAAAAGGAATAACACAGCATTCAGAATTTCATCAATCAATTCCCAGAATTTAATCAGATAATCCTGAGTGACAGATTTCATTTTGAAACTTCTGTTGAAGTTCCCCATAAACAATCCTGCCGCTACCATTGTCAACGGCCCTGAAATATGCATCTGACGGGCAATAAGATATCCTCCCATCACCACAGAAAGCGTTACCAATACGGAAATAATATAATCATCTACTTCACGCATCAGCCTTGAGGTAACCCAACCAAGGAGAACTCCGAGTAAAAGACCACCTCCTGCTTCTTTAAGCAAAAGCAATCCGATCGTTTCAACACTAAGATCTACTTCTTTCCCGACTGCCAGCTGTAAAATCACGGTAAAAACTACAACCGCCATACCGTCATTGAAGAGTGATTCCCCGGCTACTTTTGTTTCCAGTGATTTTGATACATTAGCCTGTTTCAGTACACTCAGAACCGCTACCGGATCGGTAGGAGAAATCAAGGCCCCAAAAACAAGACAATAGATAAATGGAAGCTTAACGCCCACATAAGGAAGTAGATAGAACATTCCAAATCCTACTACAAAAGTAGAAATCACAACTCCTACTGTGGAAAATATTACTACAGGTCTAAACTGTTCTTTCAGGTCATTAATATTAATATGAATTCCTCCTGCAAAGAGAAGGAAATTAAGCATAGCTCCCATCAAAACCTCCGTAAAATCGATACCGTTCATCAGTTTGTGAAGATGTCCGAAAGTTCTCGGAAGTACTGTTTCTCCGAACATGACCAAAAAAATAGAAACCACAATGGCGATCACCATAATTCCGATGGTACTCGGAAGTTTTAAAAACCTGTAATTAAGATAGGCAAATATTGATGCTAATACGATTAATGCTGAAAATGAATAATATAATTCCACTAAGTGTTTTTTATTTTAAGATTAATTGGTTAGTTCCAGATAAAGTATTTTGATATAAATCTTCTTCCCCTCCTTTTCCCAGATATCATACATACTATCTTTCATTGCTTTTGAGCTTCTTGTATAATCTTGTCCTATATTCAGGATATTCAGCAGAATGTATTCATCCCCTACAGAATTGACAATATAGGCTGTTTTTTCAGACTCCCCGTCTCCTGAACTTTTTATCCCATCCGTAAGTGCTCTAAACTGGTTCAGGTGATGCATAAAGTTATTTCCGTCCTTTACAGAATCATATGCTCTGAGCAGGATCAGTAGAATATCAAGGTTCGTAGGATCTTTATCATACAATTCCTTTCCCTGTTTGATGCAGTCAGCAAAATTATTCTGCTTAAAGGCATCTACAAGACTTTTAAAACGGTCTTCTGATGTGCTTATTTTATCGCTTCTATAGTTTCTTCCATAGTAAAGATATTGTGATTCTATACTATCCAAAGACTTTGGATAGCCTTTGTACTTAAAAATAAGCTTCTCATAATTGTACGGAGAATCAGAACTTTTGAGACTTTTCTCAATAGCTTTTAAATCAACTTTTGATTTCTGGCCAAACCCAAAAACCGAAAATAGTATGAATAAAAGGAAAAAGTGATACTTCATTAATTGTTGCTTTCTTCTTCGTCGTTATCGAAATATTCGAAAAGGAAGTCGTTGTATGGAAATCTGGATATATGAATTTTCATGACTTCGTCATAGATCATTTTCTTCATTTCCGGGAAGTTTTCCTTCGTTAATGCAGAAATGAAAACTGTCGGATATTTTGATTTTGCCATCCAGGTTTTTTTCCATTCCTCCAAAGAGATATTTTTACGGGTGGAAGGCGTAAGATCATCCTCATCCTTTTTCTCATAGCTGAAATCATCAATTTTATTGAAAATCATAATCATTGGCTTCTGATGTGCATCAATATCCATAAGAATTTGATTTACAGATTCTATATGATCTTCAAAGCTTTCGTGAGAAATATCCACAACATGAATCAGAAGATCAGCTTCACGTACTTCATCCAAAGTAGATTTGAATGACTCCACCAGCTGAGTCGGTAATTTTCTGATAAATCCTACGGTATCTGTAAGCAGGAAAGGTAAATTTCCAATTACTACTTTTCTTACGGTAGTATCCAGTGTTGCAAATAATTTATTTTCAGCAAAAACTTCAGATTTTGAAATAGAATTCATCAAAGTAGATTTTCCTACGTTGGTATATCCTACCAAAGCAGCACGAACTACTTTTCCACGGTTGTTACGCTGAGTAGCCATCTGCTTGTCAATTGTCTTCAGTTTCTCTTTCAGTAACGTAATTCTGTCACGGATAATACGACGGTCGGTCTCAATTTCCGTTTCACCGGGACCTCTCATCCCAATTCCCCCTTTCTGACGCTCAAGGTGGGTCCACATCCTTGTCAGCCGTGGTAAAAGATACTGATATTGTGCCAGTTCTACCTGAGTTCTTGCATAAGAAGTCTGTGCTCTTTGGGCAAAAATATCCAGAATAAGATTGGTACGGTCCAAAATCTTAACTTCCATATCTCTTTCCAGGTTTTTAAGCTGTGAAGGAGAGAGTTCATCATCGAAAATTACAGTTCCGATCTCATTTTCTTTTACATATTCTTTTATCTCAATTGCTTTTCCGCTTCCGATAAAGGTTTTGGAATCCGGCTGAGTCAGTTTTTGGGTAAAACGCTTTTGTACGGTAGCTCCGGCTGTGAAAGCTAAAAACTCAAGTTCATCTAAATACTCCGTCAGTTTTTCTTCGTCCTGATTCTGGGTAATAACACCCACTAAGACTGCTTTCTCATAGTTATGTTCTTTCTTTTCTAACATTAAGTTCTGTCTATGTTTATGATTTTTACAAGTTAATATTTTTCAGAAAAAAAACAAAATCAATTTTTATTTAATAACATATTTTAATATAAATTTAAGTTCAATTATAAAAAACTTGCAAAATAATCAATAACTTTATATATTAAATTTCTGATTATTAAATATTTAAACTGAAAAACTTATATCCTAAATATCATGATTACCCATATAAGATGTATGATTATTGATGATGATGAACTGGACAGGCTGGTTCTTCAGCATTATATCAAACAATATCAAAACATTGAAATTGTTGCTTCTTTTAACTCTGCAGAAAAGGCGATTCCTTATCTTGACCTTCCTGTGGATCTTCTGATTACTGAGACCAATTTAAAAGGCATGAACGGTCTTGAATTCAGGAAACTAGCTCATAAAATACCTGCATGTATTTTCGTAAGCTCACATCCCGAACTGGCTGCTGGGGTTTTTGAAATCAATACTTTAGATTTTATTACCAAACCTCTTACCGCAGAACGTTTTCATCATTCTATGGAAAGACTTTTCGATTTTTTTGAAGTAAAAGAGAAATGTGAATGTTATGACGCCATGATAGGAGAAAACTGCATCAAAATAAAAGAAGGTGGAAATATTTTCCAACTCAAAATGAAAGATATCCTGTATCTGGAAGCCCTGAAAGACTATACAAGAATCATCACTCTTGAAAAGAAATATTGTATCTTAAATTCTCTGGGAAATATTCTGCAAAAAAACTGTTTTGATTCCTTTGTCAGAATACACAGAAGCTATGCTGTGCCACGTCACCTAATCCGCGGAAAAAACTGCCATGAAATAGAACTGGCTCATCATATCAAACTTCCTATTGGCCGAACCTATAAGGATAATCTTTCTTTTTTCAATCCTTAAAAATCTCAACTAATATCCAATAATACTTCACAAAATGCTATTGGTCGATTATTTCTGCCGTTTATCTATTTTTCTGCCATTTGATTGATATAGATGGTAATTTAGTTCTCCCAAATCACCCGTGTTATAAGAAAGAATACGAATACTCTAAAAGTGATTATCTATGAAAAAAAACTCTATCTATTCCCTAATTTTTTCCGATTTCCCTTGTTGATTCTTAAGTTTTAGCAACATGTTTCATTTTCACAAATGAAAGAATGAAAATACAATCTTCACACAGTGCTTTGGCTTCTGATGAGAAATTTGATGTAAAAGCAAATATTTAAAAACCAATATTTTATTTAAACTTTGGAAACAACTTATGCTAAAATCCCGAGTTTTGGTTATTCCGAATGTACTCATATAATACAGGCAAATTATAGTAATTCTAGGAACACAAATACAAAATTTATTAAATAACCCAATATGGGCAGATATCTAAAAAACTATACTTACAACTCATAACTTTTTTAAAAGCTAATAATCTCCCAAACTAGTAACCTACAAAAAGCTGATAACCAAACTAGATTTTTCAAACAAAAGAAAGTCCGCTTTTGGCGGACTTTTTTCATATGGTAATCAGGAACAATTAATCCCAATCGGCCGCTACAAATTTCATTGAACTGCCATTATCATCGGTTAAAGTAAGAAAATGCCCTTCCACAGAATATTTCGTCATCGTCTCAATTTTCTTCTGGAAAGAGGTCTCGAGATTCATATCCTGACAGGCTTTCATTGTACTTCCGCCTTTTGAAATTTTTACTTTTCCTCCTTTTTTAAATTCAGTTACAAAAGACATTTGGTTACATCCCATATAAGCACTTGCCTGAATTTTCCCATCTACCATATTGGCTGCCAGGTTCATTTCGGCCTTATTCGCAATCAGTTGATCCTTTGAAAAACCATCCAATGAAACAATCATCCATTGTCTTTGAAGAGAAGGATTTTTAGCTGGCATTGAAGAACAATTTAAAACTACTCCTAAAAGTAAAACTGCAAAAAGTGACAATAGTATCTTTTTCATGCGGATTATCATCCCATTTTCGTACCATTCCGGGACAGAATCTCGTAAAAATTAGTAAATTAGCGACACAAAAATTATTTTATAAAATGAAAAGACTATTTCTACTATTCACTTTCTTATTGGGCTTTGCTCAAATGAGGGCGGATGAGGGGATGTGGCTGCTAATGCTCATCAAAAGACTTAACGGTGTTGATATGCAAAAAGAGGGTCTACATCTTACGCCTGAAGAAATTTATTCTGTGAACAATTCAAGCTTAAAGGATGCTATCGTAAGTTTCGGTGGTTTCTGTACAGGAGAGATTGTTTCTGATAAAGGACTTATATTTACAAACCACCACTGTGGTTATGGTGCCGTTGCTGCTGCTTCTACACCGGAAAAAGATTATTTGAAGAACGGTTTCTGGGCAATGAAACAGAAAGACGAATTCAATGCAAAGGATCTTTATGTAAGATTTTTAGTGAGAATGGATGATGCTACGCAGAGAATCACTTCGAAACTAAACAACAATATGACCGGAGCAGAGAGAAAAGCTGTTATTGATGCTGAAACTAAAGCGATTCAGACAGAAAACTCTGAAAACGGAAAATATACTGTAGTAGTAAGAGATTTCTTCAACGGAAATGAATTCTACTATTTTGTATACCAGGATTATAAAGACATCAGATTAGTAGGTGCTCCACCTTCATCATTAGGAAAATTCGGAGGAGATACAGACAACTGGGAATGGCCAAGACACACAGCAGACTTCACTGTTTTCAGAGTATATGCTGATGCTGCAGGAAATCCTGCTGAATATTCTCCAAGCAACACCCCATTGAAGCCGAAGCACTTCCTTCCGGTTTCTCTTAAAGGAATTAAGCCTGGTGATTTCTCCATGATCTTGGGTTACCCTGGAAGAACAAACCGTTATCTGACTTCTTATGGAATTCAGCAAATGGTAACTAAAGATTACCCGGCTTGGGTAGAAGCTTCTAAATTGGCTATGGATGTAATGAAAAAGTACATGGACAAGGATAAAGCAACTCAGCTTAACTATGCTTCTCAGTACGCTTCAGTAGCTAACTACTGGAAAAACAGACAGGGAACTATTGATGCAGTAGAGAAAAACGGAACTATTTCTGACAAACAAAAAATTGAAGAAACTTACAATAAGTGGGCTGCAATGCCAGGAAATGATCAATACAATGGCGTTTTAGAAGATATTGGTATTTACTATAAACAAGTTTCTGATAGAAACGTTGAAAGAAACTATGCTTCTCAGTTTTCAAGAAATGCAAAATACATTACACTTGCATTACAAGTAGGATCTGCTCTTAAAGCTTACGCTGCTCAAGATATGCAGGGAAGATTGGCTATGAAAGCTAAAACAGAAGCTGCCATTAAGTCTGCTTATGAAAACTTCAACCCATCTTTAGAAGGAGAAATGCTTGCAGCTATGACAAGTCTTTACCAAGCTAGAGTTAAAAATGCTGAAGTTGCTTCTGCAACTATTTTAGGATTAGATGCTAAAACAGTTTCCAACGTAGCATATTCTTCAATCTTCGCTAATAAAACTTCTGCAACGAATTTCTTATTAAATCCAGATGCATTGAAACTTGATGCTGATCCACTTTGGAAAGCAGCTAACGGAATTGTTGCCGATCAAAAGATAAGCACTGAAAGATTCGTTAAAATAGATGACAATTTTGCAAAAAATAACCGTCTTTTCTTAGCAGGTCTAATGAAGGCTATGCCTGAGAAGAAATTCTACCCGGATGCTAACTCTACTATGAGATTAACTTACGGTACTGTAGATAAATTACCTATCAGAAGTGATAGAAACTACTTCGGTATTACTGATAACTATTATACAGATATGACTGGTCTTGTTGGAAAATACAAGAAAGGTGATGAAGAATTCGATCTTCCTCAAAGAGTGATTGATCTTTATAACCTTAAAGATTTCGGACAGTACGCTGATGCTGCAGGATACATGCCTGTAAACTTCCTTTCTAACAATGATATTACAGGAGGTAACTCTGGTTCTCCGGTAATTGATGGAGACGGAAACCTTATCGGTATTGCTTTCGATGGTAACAGCGAAGCATTAAGCGGTGACATCGTATTCGAACAGGAATGGCAGAAAACAATCAACGTAGACGTTCGTTTTGTTCTTTGGACAATCGATAAGTATGCGGGTGCAAGAAGATTAGTTGACGAGTTGAAGCTTGTAAGAAGTGAAAACACTCCTGCTGATACAAAAACTAAAAACTCAGGTACTACAACAATGCCTAAGAAAATCAAGAAAAAATAATCTTATCTGATATATTTTTCAAAACCGTGAAATTTACTTTCACGGTTTTTTTATTTTTGACTATTAAAATTATTCATTATGAAACCTCAACCTATTGAATTCAAAGCCATTATTCAGCAAAACGGAGAGATGAATGCTGCATTTGTAGAATTTCCTTTTTCCACGGAAGAGTTGTTTAATAAGAAAGGTCAGGTAAAGATAAAAGCCCTGTTTGATGGTAAAGTTGAATATCGCGGAAGTCTGGCTAAAATGAAATCTGATTGTCACATTTTAGGTCTTACTCAGGAAGTCAGAAAGCTGCTGAATAAAACCTTCGGTGATGAGGTCTCTGTTTCTCTTGCTGAAGACAAAGAAGAGAGAGTAGTTGAAATTGCAGATGATATAGCATTCGTCTTTAATGAAAATCCACAAGCAAAAGATCTATTTGACAAAATGAGTTACACTCACCGAAAGGAATACATCCGTTGGATTGAAGAAGCCAAGAAACCTGAAACAAGAGAAAACAGAAAAATAAAAATGATCCAGATGATTCTGGATGGAAAAAAGGGGATATAGAGTACCCTCTCTTCACGCTCAGAATCTACATTTTAAAAAAAATTGAATTAAGAAAATATTTTTTGTCAGGATCTCAAAAAGTAGCCGACTATAGTTACAGATATCATTTATAACTATAAAAAATTTACTTTTATGAACAAGTTTATTTTCAGAACATCAATTTTAGCGGCAGCTACTTTAGCAGCATTTACTCTTTCTTCATGTAGTGATTCTAATGACGACATGATGATGGATATGGGTTTTCAAAGAAGCATCACTTTTGAAAATGTAGTAACCCCTAAAGATTTTGTAGAAAGCGGAAGTTTTCAGGGAACAGGAACTCCTCCTATTATTTTACCCGGACAATCTGTTTCTGTTACATTCAGTGCAGGAAAAACACAAGCTTTAATGTTTGCTACCATGTATGGAGCTTCAAAAGACTGGTTTTTTGCTTCCCAACAGCCAGGTATCAAATTGTTTGATGCCAATGGAAATGCCATTACCGGAGATGTTTCTTCAAGCGTAAGGTTATGGGATAACGGAAGTAAAGATGATACCACAGGACAGGTTGAAAGCAAGCCGATCATGCAGGTTCCTAATGTAAATGCTTCACAGCTTATGAAACTCAATCTGGCTTACAATGATGTAAGTTCGGAATTCACACTCACCATTACCAATACATCCGGCGGAACCGCTAACGAAACTCCTTTTTCTCCTGGAGTATGGGCGGTTTCCAATTACAATGGTTCTCAGCTGCTGAACAGTGCACCATTTTTCACCCCTAATGCTTTATCCAATCCTGAAATCACAGATATTGCTCAAATGGGGAATATCAGTAAAATGATGACGAAGTTAAATGCTAATACCGGAATTATGACAGGACTTTCTCCAGCATTGGTAGTTGTTTATCGTGGTGATAAAAATCCAATTTACGAACTGGGTAAATCAGACAGTGGGATGGGACTGAAAGACATTGCACAGTTTGGAAATGTGACCAAGCTTCAAAACAGTCTTAAATCTCTATCCGGCGTAAAAGGCGTATATGTTGCAGGAAATGCTCCGGTAGCGCCGGGAAGTAAAGTAACAACAAGTTTTAATGCTGAACCGGGTGATAAAATTGCTTATGCAACAATGTTTGGCTTTTCCAATGACTGGTTCTTTGCTAATGAACAAAGTATTGATGCTAATACTAAGGGAGACATCAGCTCAAAAACTTCATTGTTTGATTCCGGAACAGGGATTGACCAATATCCGGGTGCCGGAAATCATCAGGCTTTATTTGGTGGAACTCCACAAAGTGAAAATAAGGTTATTTCCAAAGTAGGAAGCTTTTATCCTGTTCCTGCTGTCCAGAATGTGATTAAGGTAACCGTCAATTAATCTTCAACTAAGAAAGGTCAGACAATAATGTCTGACCTTTCTTTATAGTATATACTATCCGGGAAAATAAAAATATGTGCCAGATTATGGTTTCAGCTCGCCTTCCAAATATTGCTCTCCTCCTCCATTGGTAACCGTTATAAAACCTTCATAATGGTTTACTTTTATTCCCAGATCATTATTTATTTCCTTAAAATATCCCACCTTATCTTTGTTATAGATTATATCTCCCTGCCAAAGAAACTTTGCAGACTGTCCTGTTTTATTTTGAAATGTAAGAGCTCTCAGCGGATTTACCAATCCACAGGATTTCAGGTCTACCACAGCACTTTCATGAGCGGCAAAATCTTTAGACAATACAATTGTGTTATTCATTTATTTTTCTTTGGTTTTTCAGTTAATTAAAAACTGAGCAATACTTTCTCATTACCCTGATACAAATGTCATTCTCTACTACGACAAAACTTGACGTATTTATTCAATAAAAATTAAAAGCCCAAGCAGATCCTGTTTGGGCTTTTTGATTATTAAATGCTATTCAACCGGAATCCCCAGGTATTTTAAATAGGAATCCAATATTTTTTTATCAAATACAGGCTCCTCAATACCGGAACCTTCCAGATACTGAATCACATTGGAACAATCCCAGATGTAAGTATTCTGGTAAAGTTCTACAGTGGATAATCCTTCATGCATATTATCTCTGAAAAGACTTGTCAATGGATACAACCGGTTTTTACTGTCATCTTCCCATTGTTTTCTCCATTCTTTATAAGGAAGATCTTTGAGGGTAAAAGGATAATATTTTTTCATGAGTCCAAAGAAATCTTCTAAAGTAAGATTAGTTTCCGGACGGGCAATCAGGTTGAATTTTTTACCTATTGCCTCTTTATTTTTTGTGATATGAGCCATAGCTTTGGTCATATAATCTACGGTGATAAGACCTTCTCTAAGCTCAGTAAGTGCAGGATATGATTTGAATTCTATACAATTTTTCACCAATCCGGACCACCATTGGTAAGAAGCACTTGCTCCTGTTTCGCTGTGACACATGGCATATCCAAGACGATAAGTAATCAGTGGCAGTCCTTCTTTTGCTGCTAAATCGGCAACAGCTTCCATGACCCATTTGCTTCTTACATAGCCAATGTCTTTGCTTACAGACATCAGATTCTGTTCAATATCATCAGATTCAAGCATCACTGTTTTTCCGGTAAACAAATGTCCCCAACTGTATACGGAAATGGTTGACAGTAAGGCAAGACATTTGGTTTTTTCAGCTCCTGCCAGTTTTATGATTTCTCTCAATCCTTCTACATTAGGGGTTTTCATATAGGAATAAGGTTCAATGAAATTAACTGAGCTTCCGGAATGGTAAATTAAATCGGTTTGCTTCGCCAGCTTTGTGAATGTTTCTTCTGATAATCCTAAAGACGGTAAAGCCAGATCTCCGATTACAGGAATAATTCTCGGTTTCTGTTCTATACTTTGAGGAATATGGTATTGTTTAAAACATCCGTCTATTTTTTCCATTGCATAAAACTCATCCTGCGCTCTTACAAGGCAGTAAATATCAGCACTTGTGGTATCCAGAAGTTCCTGCAAAAGATGAATTCCTATAAATCCGGTAACACCCGTTAAAAATATAGCAGTTGGGTTTTCAACCTGCTTAGAATCAAATCCACCAGCAAAAACAGTTCCTGGAGCAAGATAAACATCTTTCTGCAACTCAACATAAGGTTCTACATCTTCCGTGGGAATTGCTTCTCTTACCTCTCTGGATCTGGCAATAAGAACTTCCGATAGCTGCTGCAGTACCGGATACTGATAAATATCCCGCAAATATACTTTTACATCCAACTTTCTTTGTAAAGCTACAGCTACTATTGCCACCAACAGGGAATTCCCACCGATATCAAAGAAATTATCTGTGATATTAATGACTGGTCTTTCCAGTGCTGAGGACCAGACATCTACGGTAATTCGTTCTGTTTCGTTGGTAGGTGGTTCCAGTGAGATCAATTCTTTGGCCTCTTTATCAGCCAGGTCTTTTAAAACCTGGGTATCCGTTTTGCCATTTGCTGTTAGCGGTATTTTATCTATAAAAATAATTTGTGCCGGAATCATGTAACCTGGAAGTTCATCTTTCAATGCATTTCTGACCGACGAAATATCCTTTGTTACTCCAGGTTCTAATACAATAAAAGCAATCAGATACTGGGTACTTCCTTCTGTTTCTTTTCCAATAACAAGAGCTTCTTTGATATCCTTCTGCTGAATCAATGTACGTTCAATTTCACCCAATTCAACACGGAATCCACGAATTTTTATCTGATTATCTATTCTTCCCAAAAATTCAATATCACCATCCGGCTTCCATTTGGCAAGATCTCCGGTACGGTAGAGCTTTTCTGTTTCATTGAATGGATTGATAATAAATTTAGCATTGGTAAGTTCTTCATTGTTAAGATATCCTTTTGCTAAAATACTTCCCCCAATACATAATTCTCCTACAGCTCCCACCGGCAATAACTCCATATTCTCTCCTAAAATATAAGCTTTCGCATTGGCAATAGGCTTCCCTATTGAGGAAATGTATGATCCGCCGGTATCTTTCACCTTTTTAAAAGTAGCATATACTGTACATTCTGTGGGGCCATAATAATCCACCAATTCATAATTTAATTCGGAAGTAAGCACTGGTTTTAATTTTTCTCCTCCTGTAAAAAGATATTTCAGTTTCAGATCATGATAATTACGGGAATCATTAACGACAGACGGAGCCAGAACAGTGGGTACGAAACCATGTGTAATCTGATTTCTTCTATAAAAATCTACCAAAGCAATTGCATCTGTTCTGTCTTCATTATTAGCTATAAATATTGTGGCTCCAGAAGTGAGAGCGGACCAGGTTTCCCAAACAGAGATATCAAATGCTAACCCTGCAACGAGAGTCAATTTTGAGCTATGATCCACATGAAAATGATGATTGTGCCAGGTTACCAGATGCTGTATTGCCTGATGGCTTACCATTACTCCTTTTGGCTTTCCGGTTGAGCCTGAAGTATAAATGGTATAGGCTAAGCTGTTCTGATGAATGTTAACCTCAGGGTATTCTGAAGACAAATGATTAAGATTCTCCATATTGCTCAGATCAAATACTTTTGTCTTTTCGTTATCCAATAAAAGATCTTCAAGAATTTTATTGGTAATGATAACATCTGCAGAAGTATCTGAAAGGATATATTCTACTCTTTTGGCCGGATACGCAGGATCTATAGGAACATAAGCCGCTCCCGTTTTGATAACACCAAGAACGGCAACAATCCATTCTAAAGATCGATCCAGCCAGATGGGAACATATTTACCTTCTTTAATACCACGGCTCAATAATAGATTGGCGACCTGATTGCTTCTCTGATCTAGCTCCCTGTAGGTGATCTCCTGATCCTGACAAACAGCTGCGGTCTTATCAGGATGAAGAATTACCTGTTTTCGGAAAAGAGATTCCAATGTTTCTTCATGATGATAATCCCAACCGGTTTTATTGAATCCGTTGAGTAATTTTTCTCTGTCTTCAGATGACAGCAATACAGCTGAACCTATTGATAAGGTTTCTAATGAGGAAATTGTGTTTGGCATTTTAATAATGAGATTTGATTAAAAATTTTGTAATTAGAAATTTTATTTCTTCGTCAATCAAATTTTAAATAATATGAAACAACCGCGTATAGGGTATAGACACAGATTATTTTTTAACCGTGCTTCAACAACAAATTTAAAAACTTGATTAACAATAAGTTTTAATGAATCCGCTTTAACAAGCAGACCTGTAAATAACTGAAAATGTTATTTATTATGATCGAAAAGGGGAAAAGAATAAGTGTAGCATATTCTTAAAAGTTGAAAGACAACAGCTACCCAGTGTTTGAAAATTTTATTTTCATAATGTAATATTTTTGACAAATCAATAATCAAACTTAACATAATAAATTTAATCACGTGTTACATAATTACTACATTAATCTCTTTTTAGAGAATTAAACTTATGAAAACAAAATCTGTATTTATTTTTAAATCAACTCAATAGCAATAAAATTACGCGTTCCAAAACTCCCGATCCAAGCTTCTATACTGTATTGCTTCAGAAATATGATGGGACAAAATGTTTTCTGATTCTTCAAGGTCAGCTATTGTTCTGGCTACTTTCAATATTCTGTCATAAGCTCTTGCCGAAAGATTAAGCTTTTCCATGGCCAGTTTTATAAGCCCGAAAGAGGTTTCGTCTAGTTCACAAAAGGCTTCAATTTCTTTGGGCCCTATCTGGGCATTGCTGCTGATATTCAGATTTTGATATCTTTTATTCTGAATGTCCCGGGCTATGAGTACCCGATTTCTGATGTCTTTGCTTTTTTCACCTTTTCTTTTTTCAGAGAGTTGCTCAAATTCTACCTTCTGAACTTCAATATGAATGTCAATCCTATCCAAAAGCGGTCCTGACAATTTATTCATATACCGCTGCATTTCATAAACAGATGAAGTATTATTGGGATCATCAGGAAAGAATCCGCTTGGACTTGGGTTCATGGAAGCAACCAGCATAAAACTTGCAGGGTAATTTACGGTAAACCGGGCTCTTGAAATGGTCACTTCTCTGTCTTCCAAAGGTTGTCTCATCACTTCCAGTACTGTTCTTTTAAATTCGGGCATTTCATCAAGAAACAATACCCCGTTATGAGCAAGAGAGATCTCTCCTGGTTGTGGATAGCTTCCCCCTCCTACTAAAGCAACATCAGAAATAGTATGATGCGGAGATCTGAAGGGACGAACCGTCATTAATGAAGCTTCTGTTCCTATTTTTCCTGCTACAGAATGAATTTTTGTTGTTTCTAAAGCTTCTTTCAATGTCAATGGGGGTAAAATACTGGGAACTCTTTTTGCCAACATTGTTTTTCCACTTCCGGGAGGCCCAATAAGGATAATATTGTGGCCTCCTGCCGCTGCAACTTCCATTGCTCTTTTGGCTGCTTCCTGACCTTTAACCTCGGAGAAATCAAAAGGAAAATTATTGATCTTTTCATGAAATTCTTTTCTGGTATCCAACGTCATTTTCTCGAGAGGTTTTCCATCGTTAAAAAAATCAATCACCTCTTTGATATTTTCTACTCCATATACTTCGAGGTCATTGACAATAGCTGCTTCCCTGGCATTTTGTTTGGGAAGAATAATTCCTTTAAAACCTTCTTCCTTTGCCTGAATTGCAATAGGTAGAACCCCTTTAATCGGCTGGAGACTTCCATCCAACGAAAGCTCTCCCATAATAATATAATTATCAATTTCCTCAGTCAGAATCTGGTCCGAAGCCGCTAAGATCCCAATAGCAATGCTGAGATCATAAGCAGATCCTTCTTTTCTGAGATCTGCGGGAGCCATATTAATGGTAATTTTCTTTCCCGGAATTTTAAATCCCACATTCTTCAGAGCTGCAGAGATTCTATAACTGCTTTCCTTAATGGCATTATCCGGGAGACCTACAAGATGGTATCCTACTCCGCCGGCATCGACATTCACTTCAATTGTTATTGTCTGTGCTGCCACTCCATGAATGGCACTTCCATAAACTTTAATCAGCATGGTGTGTTTTTGAAGTAAAAATAATTAATATAGTATTTTGAAAATCTGATGTTTATATGAATGATATTTTATAATAAGATAGTTTATAAAAATAATATCCGGAAAAAGGAATAGCAATATAAGTTATAACTAATCTATATAAAATTTATAATAATTATATTGAAAAATGAAAATCAAGACACTTTTCGGAGTCTAAAAACTTTTTTTTAACCTTAAAAAAATTAGAGTTATTGACAAAAATCAACTCTTTATATAAAAACTATGGTAGATAATATGAAATATATTGCATTGTTTTCCTTTTTTTTACTTTGCTCTTGTAGTAAAGGGGTAAATTATAATTTTAAGGAAACTAAGTTCAAAACAAGCCAATTAGAACAGAAATTTATCGTAAAAAATAAGTCTGAATCTGATTATGCATTTTACTCATTCTATTCAACAGGAATTGAAGATCCTGTAATTGGTGCAAATTTCATTACAATTACGGATCAGAATAATAATAAAGTAAGTGCGAGAGCTATCTATATTAACTCCGAAGGACTCAATATTAACAAAAAAGATTCTCTCCTCATGAATGAGAATAAGAAGAAAGGTTTTGATAAAAATATATTCTGGTATTCTGAAAACAGAAGTATTAAAAGAAATGCTGTTTTTGTTCAATCAGGAAAAGAAAAAACCTTTGACAGAGAGTTTGCTTTATTGAAAGATCAGTTAAAAAATGGAAGTTCTTTTTTTCTTCTCAAAAAAAACGAAAAATATTTTATTCAGATTGAAGTAGATTTCGACAGTACAATTATTAAAGATTATCTGACACCTTTTGATTTAGATTCTTTAAAAAGAAATCATATTAACATTTTCCATGGAAAGCTTAGTACAGAAAAGATTCCACTGGTGATGGAATAAAAAAACCGGTACAAATTTCTTTGTACCGACTCAACCATTATTAAAAACTAACGAAAAAGATTAATCATCTGAATACTGAATAAAAAAATGATGAGTCAGGAAGCCGGATGCCAAAAAGAGGAAATTCCTTTTGGGGGTAATTATGACCGTCATTAGATTAACAAGGATGAAATGTATCTATTGAGCGTAAAGTAAAAAATACTTTAGTTCTTCTTCAATACAAGGAACATCCCTCTTCCGGCACCCATTCTTCCTTCCCACAATCAATCTTTAAACATCTTCAGATTTTATAATCCTATTATTTTTTTATAAACTTATTTTTATATTCTTTTCCATCTGAGATTTTAGAAACAATGATATAATTCCCCGGTACCAAACCGCTTACATCAATTGCCTGATTATATCTGTGATCACTTTTCTTCAGAACAAGTTTTCCGGACATATCAATAATGATCACTTCTTTATAAATTTTATCTGATTCTTTCCCGATATAAAGATGCTGCGCTGTAGGATTCGGATAAATTTTCAGACTATTGTCTTTATTTTTTACTTCTCCTGTTCCTAAATTGCTGCAGAATTCCCAATTCCCGAAATTCACCTCTACAAAAGCAAACGGATCTAACATCTGGCATTGATCCGGACAATATTCCGTACAGGCATAAAATCCATATTTTCCTGAACTTGTTGCCACATACGTAGCTCCTACAACCCCAGGAATAATGCAAGGATCTCCTGGCACCGGAGGATTACTACCCGGTACACATCTGAACCAAGTATGCTTACCATAGACTCCCGGAAATATGTTATCAAATTGTACAGAAGCACCATTGCAAACATTCACTATTCCTCCGTTGTCCTGATAGGTTCCAGGAGTATAAGTAGTCATCATAGCCGGAAGTCCGTATACAAAACCATCTGCAAATACTGCCGGACTTTCCGCAATACAGTCTCCGTCTGTAACTTTAACTTTAAAATAATTCAGCTGGTCATTCCCGCTAATGGTCAGCTGTTGTGATGTAGCTCCCGGAATGGCTATCCATGGGTTGTTATTAGGAGTCTGCCATGTCCATTCCTGTTTATACCACTGATAATTTCCATAGCCCTGTACTGTGGAAAGAACCTCATCTTCCGTATCACAGAATAAAATTGTTCCCGGATATTTCTGCCCGAGCCTTGCACTGGTAATTGTAGGAGTACATTGTGATTTTATATTCAAAATGGTGAATAATAAAAACACTAAAAAAATTAGTTTTGTTTTCATATATAGATTATTAAGTTTGGTGTTGCTAAAAATCCTCTACATCAATCCAACAGTACTCTGATCCCGAATTTCATATTAAAATGAAGGGGTTTCTCTTTATAAATGGTGTTTGGTGCATTCTCTTCCTTGAAATGATATCCTATTCCCGGTTCTGCATACACTCCTATTTTATCTACAATCTTCAGCTGAAGTCCTACTGCAGTATTGACAGAAAACTGAAAAGGTTTATGATCAAGACTCTCTTTTGAACTTTCTTTCATTTCGTCATTAACAACATAGGTAGTCGTAATACTTCCCGATATAGGTTTCTCTACGAGCGCCCCTCCCGTAATATATCCTGTAAACCTCCCTTTCTGAATAACATTGTAGTTAACCTGAACAGGAATTCCTATATAATGAACCGTCTGATCGCCTTTTATATAATTATTATCACTTCCTGAATGCAGTTCTGAAGCCAGCTTGGTATAATTCAGTCCTGTTCCCAACCCCCATCTTTTTCCTAAATTATAGTAAAGAGACAATCCGAATGTAACCGGAACTTTATGTCTGATTCTCGCTTCTACCGGCTGGCTCTGATTAGCCAATAATATGGCCATCAGGGGATCATCATGATAATCGGATGCTATAAATACCTGCTCTACATTCATTGCTTTTCCTGTGATAGAAGCATAGCCCGGAAACTGTTGTTCTGCAGAATTGGAAGCTATATTTCCTGTAAGCATACTCAGCATCCACGATTTTTTATTACGGGATTTTGAGGTATTTCGTTTTGTATTGTCAGCATAGATTTCCTTTGGTTTCTCTTCTTTAAAAAGAACCTCATCAGAAGTCTGTTCTTTGGTAGTTTCTTTTACCGTGTCATCAATAGAAGGCACATTATAAGCAACTCTGCTTTCCTGCTGAAAAGACTCCGATGCTGACGGAAGTTTAAAAATATCCTTGATCTTTTGGTTGTTGTCAACTTGATTTTCTACTCTACTCTCAGCATATCTTTGTGCTGTAATTTTCTCCGGAAATCCTGTGTTTAATATATTGTCTGCTAAAAAAGCTTCTGTTTCAGTTTTTACTTCATTGTTCGAGTCCTGTTCCGCTTCTATAGGTTTCAAAGATTTTTTTTCCTCTCCATTTTTCACATTTGCAGGTTTCTGAGACATTCTTTTTTCTGTGTCATCCTGTGGCAGTATTTTTATGAGTAAAAATAACAGTGCAATGGCAGCTGCAATTCCTCCAATTCGATACAATAAAGATCTTGTTTCTCTATTGGTTGCTTTTTCTTTCTTTGTTCCACCTTCAGGAATAAAACCAGGAACGATGTTGTTTTCTTCCCCGGAAAATAATTCATCTTTAATGTCATCCCACAATCCTTCCGGAACGTCCTCTTCATGGTCATCCATTCTGCTACGCAGGTTATTTAGCCATTCATTATTCATATTGTGCTTTTTTTGACATTTTAAATTCTTTTATTTTCTGAGCAAGCAGTCCTTTTGCCCGGTGAAATTGAGATGCGGATGAGTTTTCTGCTATTCCCAACAGCACAGCAATCTCCTTATGGCTTTTTTTCTCAAATACATACAGGTTAAAAACAGTTCTATACCCATCGGGAAGAGCTCTGATCATCATCATAATATCATCACGCGGAATTTCTTCAAAATCCGGTTCTTCTTCATTAGGAATATCCGGAAGATCATCTACTTCTACGGCAGATTTAAAATCCCCCTTCTGTTTAATATGCTTCAAAGACTCATTGACAGTGATACGGGTCATCCAGGCTTTTAAAGAACCATTTCCTCTGTACTCAAAAGATTCTATCGAACGGAACATTTTGATAAAACTGTTCTGGAGTACATCATGCACATCTTCTTTTTCTGTCAGATAACGGGAGCATACATAGGACAGATTTCTGGAATAAGCCCCAAAAAGCTCTTTCCAGGCTGCTTCTTCCTTCTTCAGAAGGTGCGTTACCAAAATCTGTTCTTTACTTTCTTCCATATAATGCTGCTGCCATCTCCAGTGGGATGCTATAAAACCGTCATGCAAAAATAGATTGCATCTTTTTGATAAAGTGCAATCCATTGATGATAATATCTATTAATTAATTTTTTATACAGAATGGGAAATTATAATCAATCACTTCATAAGGAGTAACCAATGTACCATCTACTGTAATTTTTTCTGCTGTGAGAGCATATCTAAGCGTTTGATCCAACCCCACATAATATCCTTTTTGCTTAGAGACAAATTCTACAACGGTCTTTTTATTAACGCCATCTACAGGAATCTGAAGCTCCATTGTTTTCGGAGTTAAGGTAAGTTCTATCACATTGTTCGCTGTATTGATCACTGCTGCATATTTAATATCATATTTCACCTTTCCCATTGATTTCAATGCTGTTTCTGCTTTTGCAGGATTTTTCACAACCGTTTTTACAATTTCTTCGATGGGAAATTCTGCAAATGAGATTGTATCTTTTTTTACTTTAAACTCTTTTATTCCTTCTCTTTTGCTGTTTCCCTGTACTATGATAAGCTTTCCTTTATAGTTTCCTGGTAAGTTTTCCATTTTTACAGGCGGAATATCCGGTCCTTCATTATCATTGCACGAGGATAGGGCAAATCCGGCCAAAATCATTAAAACTGATATAAAAAATCGGGGTACTGTCAATTTTTTCATTGCATTACTTTTTCGTTAAACATTATTTATTTTCGAGTACTCATTTATATAAATCCCGTTTTCTGAAAATCTTGCATGTTTTTTCAAAAAAAAGACAATATTTTTCATAAACAATTGATTTTAAGCATGTAAAAATTCAGATTAAAAAACAAAAATCCTCTTTCCCAGCTCTTCTGCTACTTCGAAGGCATTCTTCTACCTAATTATCAGTAGAAAAAAAACACGGTTTTTATGTATTGTCAGGATCCTCTGCCTCAAACTACATTTGTCACAACAACAAAAGGCAAAATATTCACTGTTATGAAAAGACCAAAGACAAAAAAAATTATTTCGACTTTCTTTATCCTTGCAATGGCAGGCACTGTTTTTACAGCATGCAGTAAGGATGATGATCCGGCAGATGCAAAGGCTAATATGAAATTTACAATCACTGTAAACGGAGCAGATTCTAATGATCAGGTTGACTTTCTTGTAAGTGCCGGAAATCATGATGCCAGCCAGTACGGAAGTCCTGTCTGGAAGAAAAACGGAGCTGATCAGGGTAATGTAAACGCTGTTCCGCTGGCAATTGGTGATTTTACGGGCAATACGAAAACATATGTGTTTGAAACTGTAAAACCGTTTAATTTCTCAAGTCTTCATGTGGCAGTATCCAACTTTGACGGGGCTCCTATTTCTGTAAGTTACAAAGCTGAAATTGGGGGGAGTGTAGAGACCGATGAAAATAAGACTTATGCCGCAGGGCAAACGTTCATCAGAGATTACTCTTACGTAGCAAAATAAGTTTTTATCGTATTAAATATTATTTTTGGATAGAAAAAGGAAGCTGTATGATACAGCTTCCTTTATTATTTATCCATTATATTTTATTGTACTTCGCCGCCAAGTGCTCTGTAAAGATCTACCTCAGCATTTAATTTTTCAAGGGTAACATTGATGGCTTCCAGATCATTCTGAAGTTTATTATTTTGGGCAGTGATCACTTCCAGATAGGTAGCCATTCCGCTTTTATACAGCTTCAGGGCATCATTGATTCCTTTGTCCAGAATGGCTGTTTTCTGATCCAGGAGCAGGAGCCTTTCTGAAGAACCTTTAGACTTTGCCATTGCATCGGAAACTTCTCCTACGGCAGTCATTACAGATTGCTTAAAGCTGATAGCTGCTTTTTCCTGTTCAATCAAAGCGGTGTCGTAGGCAGTTTTCAGTTGTTTTTTCTGAAAAATCGGGACTGCAAGATTGGCTGCGATTGCTTTGGTAATAGATCCCGGAATATCAAACCATGAGCTGAATTTATTGGAATTTACTCCAATCTGCGGGCTCAGGCTGATACTTGGATACATCGCTGCTTTTGCTAATCCGGTTTTGGAATTTAAACTGATTACATTAAACTCTGCCATTTTCAGATCTGGTCTGCGGCTTAGCAGTTGTGCGGGTAACCCTTCTGACAGTTTGTTTTCGGGAATCATTGTTTTCAGATTTCCTTCTCTTTCTACTTTGGCTGGATATTCTCCGCAAAGAATACTTAAAGCATTTTCCTGGATAGAAATATTCTGTTTAGCCAAAGGAATCAATAACTCGGCTGTTTTCTTCTGAGCTTCCGATTGCTGAACAGCGAGTGAATTAATCTGTCCTGCTGTAAACTGAAGATTCATCATTTTAAGCGTATTGTTACTGAGCTCAATATTCTGTTCGGCTATTTTCATTTGCTCATCCAGACTGATCAGATTATAGTATGCTTGAGCCACCTGAACTACGATTCTGCTTTTAATAGCATTTAAGTTTTCTTTCTGTCCAAAATACTCTGCCGCCGCGGATTCTTTCTGCATTTTAGCTTTTCCCCAGATGTCAACTTCCCAGGAAAGTCTCAGAGCTGCACTGAAATCATCCATGTATTTTGTACCGACAAACTGTTCGTTCAAAGAGCCGTTAAGTGTATTGGTGGATGCCCAGCTTCTGTTGGCACCTGCTGTAAGATCTAATGTTGGCATCAGAGCCAGCTTAGCTTGTTTGTAGATCAGATCCAGCTGTTCAATATTTTTCAAAGCAACATTCACTTCATTATTTCTTGAAAGGGCCTTGTCTATTAAACCAATCAGCTTAGGATCTTTAAAGAATATTTTCCATGGCAGCACTACAGTATCTCCTGTTACCTGTACAGATTCTTTGTAGGTTTCAGGAATCTGAAGATCTGTTCTTGTATATTTTTTCCCTACGGCACAAGACATCAGCAGTGATGCCATTGCACCGGAAATAAGGAAATTCTTTATATTAAATATGCTCATTTGTCAATTGGTTTTCTGTTGTATGATACTTCTTTTTGGTAGAGAATTTCTCATCCAGATACTGAAAGAACATGTAGAGTACAGGAATTACAAAAACGCCTAAAACCACTCCACTCAGCATCCCTATGGCAGCACTTGTACTGATGGATTTGTTTCCTGAAGCCATTCCTCCTGTAGAAATCATCAGCGGAATCATTCCCACAATAAAGGCTAATGAAGTCATGATAATTGGGCGTAATCTCGCCTTTGCTCCTTCCAGTGCAGAATCCAGAATGGAAAGACCTGCTTTTCGCCTTTGTATGGCAAATTCTACAATAAGAATGGCGTTTTTGGCCAAAAGACCAATAAGCATGATGAGCCCTACCTGTACATAGATATTATTATCCAGCCCGATCGCTTTTATTCCTAAGAATGCTCCTACAATTCCCGTTGGGATGGAAAGCATTACTGCTAAAGGAAGAATATAACTTTCATACTGAGCTGCCAATAGCAGATATACAAAAAGTAAACACAGTCCGAAGATGGCAATTGTCTGGTTACCTGCCGATTTCTCTTCCAAACTCAATCCTGTCCATTCGTAGCTGTAATCAGATGGCAATTTGCTTAAAGTTTGTTCCAGTTTGCCCATCAATTCTCCGTTACTTACTCCTGGCTTTGGAGATACGTTGATATTTAATGAATTGTAAAGGTTGTAACGCTGAACGGATTCCGGGCCATAAACTTTTTTCAAAGTAATCAATGTATTCACTGGCACCATATCTCCTTTGTCGTTCTTTACGAAAATATCATTGAACGCCTGCTCATCCATTCTGAAAACTCCATCTGCTTTAATATTCACTCTATAAAACTTCCCGAATCTTGAGAAATTCTGAGACTGGTCTCCTGAGAAATAGGTCTGAACGGTTCCCAACAAGTTTGAAATGCTTACTCCAAGCTGTTTTGCTTTATCTTCATTCACTTCAAGTTCCATCTGAGGATAATCTGCTCTGAACATGGTATAGGCAAATGCGACTTCCGGAACCTTCATCAACTGACCAATCAGTTCATCTGCTTTGGCTTTAAGAACCTGAGGGTCTCTTCCCATACGATCCTGAAGGACAATTTCGGCATCATTTGTCATTCCATATCCTTCCACCGGAGGCATTCTAAAGGTCATTACACTTCCTTCTTTGATGACTCCCAATTTTGCATTCGCCATATCTACCACTTCCTGAATGTCCTGAACTTCACCTCTTTCTTTTTTAGGTTTCAGTTTAACAAATCCCATCGCATAAGCCGGTCCTGCACTATTACTAAGAAGGTTGTAGCCTGTGATGGAAGTATTTTCCTGTACTGCATCTACTCCTTTTAAGATTTCATTGATCTTGTTCGAAACTTCTGTCGTTTTGGTCAATGCTGTTCCCGGAGGCATACTTAAGGTATACATAAAGAATCCGTCATCTTCCATTGGGACAAAACTCTTAGGTGTGCTTGACATCAGCCATCCTGCAACACCTATAACGGCTACGATTAATCCTCCTGCAATCCATTTTCGCCCTATTAAAAAACGAACTCCTTTTGCATAACGGTTGGTCATATTATTAAATCCGGCATTGAATGCTACCGCAAACCTTTGTCCGAATCCTTTTGGCTTTTCTCCTTCTCCCGAGTGATTATTTTTCAAAAATACAGCACATAAAGCCGGAGTTAACGTCAATGCGTTGACCGCTGAAATGATAATCGCTATGGCTAATGTATAGGCAAACTGCTTATAAAACAATCCTGCTGAACCGGACATAAATCCGATTGGGATAAATACCGCCGACATCACCAACGTAATTGAAATAACCGCTCCTGTAATCTCACTCATCGCCTTGTGAGTAGCTTCTCTTCCTGAGAGATTTGTTCCTTCCATATTACTGTGAACGGCTTCCACCACTACAATGGCATCATCTACAACAATACCGATGGCCAGTACAAGGGCGAAAAGGGTCAAAACATTAATCGTAAATCCTAAAACCAGAAGGAAAAAGAATGTACCAATAATTGCTACAGGAACCGCCACTGCCGGAATAATCGTAGATCTGAAATCCTGCAAGAAGATAAATACCACGATAAATACAAGAATAAATGCTTCTATCAAAGTTGATTTCACCTGTCCTGTAGCTTCATCCAATCTTTCTTTGGTACTCATTACCTTCGTATATTTAATACCCGGAGGGAATGATTTTGATAATTGATCAAGGGCTTTATTTACCCCTATTTCAATCTGATTGGCATTGGATCCTGTGGTCTGCATAATGGCTACAGTAACTGCATTTTTCCCATTGGAAAGGTTGTCTCCTGTATTGGAAATGGCTCCGAATTCTACACGCGCTACATCTTTTAGTCTGATGACCTGGCTTCCGGCATTTTTAACAATAATATTTTCATATTGTTCCGGCTTGTTCTTTTTTCCTTTATATCTGATTACATATTCTAAAGCAGCATCAGATTCTTCTCCCAATTTACCCGGAGCAGATTCCAAACTATGGTCTGCAATGGCTCTGGAAACATCTGCCGGTTCAAGTCCGTAGGATGACATTTTCTGAGGGTTAAGCCATATTCTCATGGAATAATCTTTCAATCCGAAAACCATGGCCTGTCCTACTCCTTTTACCCTTTTGACCTGTGGAATAAGGTTGATATTCGCATAGTTCTGAAGGAAAGTTTCATCGTATTGCTTATTATCTTCAGTATAAATATTGAAAATCAGCACCATACTGTTCTGCTGTTTGGATGTGGTCAGTCCCATTCTCACTACCTCCTGCGGAAGTATCGGAGTGGCCTGCTGCACTCTGTTTTGCACATTTACCGCAGCCTGATCGGCATTTACCCCTTGCTTGAAAATAATGGAGATGGAAAATGTACCATCATTACTCGCTGTGGATTTCATGTATTCCATGTCTTCCACTCCATTGATCTGCTCTTCCAGCGGAGTTACCACGGAACGGATCACGGTTTCACTATTTCCTCCAGGATACGACCCTGAAACGGTAATCGTAGGCGGAGAAATGTCCGGAAATCTGGTCACTGCCAGCTGGTTTAATCCGATGATCCCTAAAATAACGATGATAAGGGATATTACTGTCGCCAGTACCGGACGGTCTATTATCTTTTTTAACATTTTTGAATTTTCTAAGAATGGTTATACAACTATTTCAAATGAACTGTTGTGGCCACAACCTGTGCTCCGTCTGTAAGGGCATCAATTCTGTTGATGGCGATTTTGTCTCCTGCACTCACGCCTTCTTTGATAAAATAATCCTGAGACGTACTTCCTGAAACAGTAATCTGAGTCATTTTCACTTTATCTTTACCATTCAGTTTATAGACAAAGAATCTGTCCTGAATATCTTTCACCGATGTTTTCGGAAGCTTGACTACCCCATTCAACGCATTGTGAATCATGACCCTAGATGTTCCTCCAGCTCTTAATAGTTTATCCGGATTTTGAAAAACAGCCTTCATCTGAATACTTCCGGTATTTCTGTCGAAGTTTCCACTAGCGTTTTCCAGTTTTCCTTTAAGAGAATAGGTGGAACCGTCTGCAAGGATAAGCTCTACATTTTCTGCGGTATTTCCAGATGCCGTTGCTCTGCTGTGTGCAATAAAATCAGCTTCATTCATTGAAAAATACACATTCACGCTGTTTATGCTTGAAAGTGTTGTCAGAGGTGATGCATCTGAAGGACTGATAAGGTTTCCTACTCTATTCGGAATTCTTCCGATATATCCGCTCACTGGTGCTTTGATATAGGTAAAATTAGCATTGATCTTTGAAGATCCTAATGATGACTGTGCCTGTGCCACCTGTGCTGATGCTGCTTTATAACTTGCTTGTGCTGTTTTCAACTGCATCTCGGAAACTACTTTTCCTTCTACAAGGGGTTTCAGCTTTTCCACTTCAAGTCTTGCTGTTTCCTGTGCTGCAATAGCTGATTTCAAAGCGGCTGCGTTGGTATTTACCTGCTCGTTGTATACGGATGGATTTATTCTGAAAAGGGTCTGTCCTTTGCTCACATACTGTCCTTCTTTGATATATACTGCTTCCAGATAACCAGTCACCTGCGCTTTAATATCCACATTGTCCTGCCCTTCTATGCTTCCTGGATATCCTGTAGACACGTCTGCATCTCCGGACTTCACCTGGATAAAATCTGTGGGCAATGCCTGCTGCATCTGCTGGGCATTTTCCTGGCCGTTCCCGGAACCGCATGAGTACAATATCGCTGCTGCAGTAAGTGAAAGTACCAGATATCCTTTTCTGTAATTCATAACATGAGTTTTTAAATTTTACAGGAGCAAAATAACTTCATCTTATAGTGATATTCATTCAGAAGTTGGGTGAAGTGTCGTTAATTGCAGGTGAAGCGTATGATACCAAAAATGAAAGGAAAACAGCTATTTTTCTTTATAATTGTGATAAAAAAGAGATTTTCGGGTGAAAATAAGAGTGAAATCTTTAAGGAGAAATTAATGTATTTCACAAGTAAAACGAAAAAAAAGATTGCCTTAGGTAAAAGCAATCTCGTTTATATTTTTAAAGAATTAATAGTCCATCCAGGATTTGAAAATGGAAGCTTTTTCCCGGCTTACAACCACTTCCATATCAGGCTGTTTTCTCAGTTCAAGCTTTAGTTTTCCATTAAAATGATTAAAAATCTGCTTTACAGAATTGATATGGATGATAAATTGTCTGTTGGCACGGAAAAAGAATTTGGGATCCAGCTGTTTTTCAAGCTCTTCCAATGTTTGTGGAACATTTTCTACCACTCCTGTATTCAACACGGCTTTACTGATCCCCAATTCTGTATAAAAGTATAGGATATCTTCTGCCAGAACGGTTTTGTATCCATCTCTATGGGCAATCAGAAAACGTTTTCTGTAATCTTTCGGCTGGATATAATTCAATAGCCCTTCTATGGCCGTTCCTACTACCGGAACAGATTCCATAAAGGTTTCGTAGCGTTTTAAAGCAGCATCCAGTTCTTCTTCTTCAATAGGTTTCAGAAGGTAATCTACACTGTTATATTTAAATGCCTGTACTGCATATTCATCATATGCTGTAGTGAAAATAACGGCACTTTTAACTTCATGTTTATTAAATATTTCAAAGCTTAGCCCATCTGCAAGGCGCACATCCATCATAATAACATCCGGAACGACATTATTTTCCAGCCAGTGGACCGTTGAGGTTATCGAGTCTTCTACCGACAGGATTTCGATATGGGGTCTTAACTTCAACAACAGTCTTTTTAACCTATCTGCATTGGGCCTTTCGTCTTCAACTATTAAAATTTTATTAATCTTCATATCAATGGGAGTTTTACAATAAATTTATCTTCAGTTTTTTCGATTACAGGTTTAGGATATCCTAAGATTTCGTATCGTGCAACAATATTGGTAAGTCCTACTCCTGAGGAATCCGGCTTATTGATCAAAGGCAGAAAGGTATTAGAAACTACCAATTCTCCTTCAGGGCTTGTATAAACGTGAATCTCCAGAGGATTTACTTTAGAGGTTTGGTTGTGCTTAATGGCATTTTCAACCAGTAATTGTAAAGACAATGGAAGGGTAAATCTGGATCTGTATTCTTCCTGAATATCTATTTTGAATACCACTCCTTCGCCAATTCTTTTTTCAATCAGAAAGATGTAGGACTCTAAAAATTTCAGTTCTTCTTCTACTGCGATGATATCCTTTTTAGAATTGACCAGCAGGTATCTGTATACTCTCGCAAACTTCTCAGAATAATCGTAGCCTAGCTGCTGGTCTTCCAGGATAAGTTCTGACAGTACACTTAAGTTATTGAAAATAAAATGAGGATCTATCTGAAGCTTAAGTGCTTGAAGTTCTGCAGCCATCGCAGCCTGTTTATGTTTAGAAGCTCTCAGTTTATGCTGGGCGGCTTCTACTGCTGTTTTTTTCCAGTTTTCCAATAAATAATCTACGGTATTAAAAGCACTGATAATCAATGATATTACAATATTGGTTGCGATCCATTGTCCCAGGAGCGTATATTCTTTGCGGGAATCCATTTCAGTTAATGTGACTGAGGTACAGTCTATGATAGAATTAATAATAATTACAATCATGACACTTCCCACAATTTGGAGCAAACACTGAATAAACAGTCGTTTTACGGTTCTGTTTCTCCAGGGAAGCCACTTATTGAGTGTTCTGTCTATAAATATACTGACCTCCGAAATAATGATTGAAAAAAAGATAATCCATGTAGCATCTTCCAGAATCATCTTCAATGGAGCATCCAAGTATCCTTTCCAAACGGGATCAAAGGGATCAATAAGATAGGAAAAAACACAGAAAGTGACTACTGCTAAAGCCCAGATTACAAGCCTTCTTTTCATGGTGGAAAGAATCTTCTTATTTCGTACTATATTTTTCCTGATGGTAGAAACCCTATTCATATCCGAGACTTTATGAATGTAAATATAGAAATAGATTTTATATGCATATTCTCTATTTTAGGCGAGACCACCAAAACGGGACCTGAAACGTAAAATAGCAGTGTTCAAATGGAGGTGACGGTTCATCACCTGAAAAAGACATTTCATCATCATTTTATGCAATGTCACCCTATTTTTATGATCTGCGAACTACTGGGTACCATAATTTTGCAGTATTAAATCCGGTACAATGAAAACAATAATTGTCTGCACAGATTTTTCCCACGAAGCCGAAAATGCGACTCATTATGCAGCATCTATGGCTAAAGAAAATAATTACAGGATTATACTTTTTAATCTGCAAACCGTTTCTATTCATGCTTTGAATGCACAAGCCTCTGCTGATTTTTTCTACACTCAAACGCTTAAAAATCAAAACAAGCTGGAAGATAAAGCAACCGAACTTAATACTTTGTATGCTATAGAGACCGGGCATCATCTGGCTTCCGGTAATTTTATTGAAGAGCTTGAAAATTGTATACAACTCAACGAATGCGATTTTATAGTGATGGGAATGGCAGAAAAAACGCTTGAGCAAAAGTTGTTAGGAAATAGCGTTACAAGGGCCATTCATAGGATTAAAAAGCCTATCTTAATTGTTCCCGCGCACATCGAATATACTGGAATCCGGAAAATCCTTTTTGCTTATGATACTCACAAAAGCATGACCTGGTCTGCCATGAATGATATTTATTATTTCATTAATGAGTTTAATTCTGAAGTTGAGGTATTCAATGTAACTGAAAGCCTGGAGGATTTTGCGGAGGTTATTAACGATATTAATCTGAATTCCGGATATGATCTGGATGACATTAAATATAGCTTTAAAATGATTCAATCCATCGAGGTTATCAAAGCCATTGAAGAGGAAATAAAGCTTACCAATTCAGATCTTCTGACTATGGTTCCGTACAAATATAACCTTGTGGAATCTCTTTTCCATCGCAGTAAAACAGACATAATGGCGTACAAAAATAAAGTACCATTACTATCAATCCCCCTAAACATAGATTAAGATCAATAAAAATCTGTTCTCAATTTGAATTATCCTTTTTTGCCTTTAAAGGCTAAATTTTACACTTAATCTTGTTTGACAGGACCGGAAAATTGATTTCCGGTCCTGTTTTTATTTTAATTTCATATTATTTTGTCAAAGCAATCAATGCCTGATAATAGTTTTCCAATAACCCAGAGTCTCCATTCAAAAACAAATAAGGTTCTATTAATTCCAGTTCCATTAAATGAAATGAGTTATTGATTAAAACGCCATCCACTCTTGCATAAAGTGTTGCCTGTGGCAGACTTTTCAAATACAATCCCGCTTGTTCTATGTGCAAAGGATCCGGTACTGGATAACTTATGCTTCCTCCATGATAATGCTGCACCCTGAAATCTCCCTGTTTAGGCGTTTTTAATGAGCAATGACTATATTTTCCGTTAAAAAATAGAAATGACCATTCTCCATTTTTGATTTCTTCTACAAAGGGCTGTACCATATAATCCTGCTCTTTCAGAAGGGTTTCAATTTCTGCAGAACGCTCTTCAAAATTATCTTTGCTTACTGTAATGGTATTTTGTGCTCCGGCACTTATACAAGGTTTTACCACCAGTTTTTCAGTATTGAAATAATTAAAAAAAAGTCTTTCCAATACAGATCCTTTTTCAAGATATTCTGCAGGAATTACCGGAAGTCCTTTTTCTGCAACATCTTTAAGATAGTGTTTATCACTGTTCCATTGGATGATTTCGACGGGATTCAGTACTCTTACTCCAGATTTCTTGAGATTGTTCAGCCAGTTCAGGAACTCCTTCAGATGGTTATGATAATCCCATGGAGATTTAATGACAACAACATCATAACTGCTCCAAACTACATTGGGATCATTCCAGATAGTTGGAACAACATCTAAGCCTTTATTTATTAAAAAATTAATCAGTTCTGTATCTTCATCATTGGTTACTCCCTGTGAGAATCTTTCTTCTTTTTTATAGCCTGTTATCGTGATTTTCATACTTCTGTTTTGAGTTGTATTGGTGATCCAATTTCGGAATCCCTTATGGATAAACAGAGACACAGATTTTTCTATTTTGACGGATACAATTGGACTATTTTTATAAAATAAAGACAAATCAACAAATCATATTCAACTGAATATCAAAAAGTCGTAAATTTATTAAAGGATAAAAACAGTGTTTTCCCTCTTTTTTATAGTTGTACCGTTAACTAATTTTGTTCAATAAAATTAAACACCATAAAAATGAAAACTTACTTTTTTACTAAGATTTTAACACCTTTGTGTGCAGCGCTTATTCTGGCTTTTTGTCTGCTAAGCTGTACCCGTTGCTCCGAACCACCTAAAGAACCCGTTAGCAACAGTTATAAAAAGAAACTGATCAGCTATCGTGAAGGCAGAGTTCTTTTTGATGAATACACCAGAACCAATCATGAAGTTCTTATGAAAGCCAGAAACGGTGAACCCGACTCGCGATGGTACTGGTTCTCACTGGAAGATATGGAAGGTTATATAAAGTATGTAAAAGAAAATGCCAAGAAAGAAAAATTAAAAAATCCGGGAATCAGGATTTACATGGGAAAATACCCATTGAATCATCCTAAAAACAGAATGGCAAAACCGGAATATGCAGGCTATCAGACTATATTTTTAGTTCCTACCACCCAAAAAAGAGAAAGAACCAACGCAATAGCCAGATCTGCCTCCACCGAAGAAAATACAGATGTGCCTTCTATAGAATCTATGAATATGACCAATCTGGCGCCACCACCAAAAACACTGTCAGGAACAATGCCTTAAAAAACACAAAATTATGAACTGGAATATTGAAACAGGGAAACAGATATCGATAATCATATCCATTATAGTAATGGTTTTAATGATCATCAAATATAGAAAAACAGGAAAAGAAAATTTGTTTTTTATCATTGGATATCTGTTGTTTTCCCTGATCGATATTTTCTGTTATTTCTACTTCCGGCTGACAAGTATGCCTACGGACATCTTTTATGTAATTGGTTTTTTAATGATTGTCTTTTTTCTGTATTTATTGTATTATAACCAATTACTGTATGTTCCGCTGCTCAAAAAGATACAGACTGTCATTCTGATTCTTTTTGTCCTTAATATTGGTTTCATGTTTTACACGGAAGATGATCTGCTTCATCATTTTTCTTTTAACATGTTGTATGTGGACATTCTCCTGTTGTTATTTTCTATTATTTTGTTCCTGTACCAGACTTTTAATTCGGATAAGATATTGGGAATTAATAATTATCTTCCTTTCTGGATATCAGTGGCTTTGCTGATCTTTTTTATCGGAAGTATTCCGATTCTGTTTTTCAGAACTACGGTTTCAGAAAGTATATATTTCTTCATTTTATTTATGCTGAATCTGATCAGCAACAGTATCCTGATATTCGGTTTATTAGGAAACAAACAGGAAAAAACCCGATAAATGCTTCTTAGATATGGAAGAGAATAATTTGGTCATCATCTTTACCATTACTCTATTCATCATTGTTTTGACAATGATCTTCATCTATGCGGTCTTTATCAAGAAAAAAACGACACTGCTCATAGCTCAAAAGGAAAAAGATCTCCGGTTTGAAAAGGAACTGGCAACTTCTCAGGTAGAGATGAAAGAACAAACCTTAAACTACATCGGACAGGAACTGCATGATGATCTGGGGCAAAAACTTTCTGTTGTCCGGCTGCGTCAGAATCAACTGATTACCAAATTAAAAAGCTCAGAAAAAGAAGACCTCATCGAATTGAATGAACTGTTGGGCGAATGCATACAGGACATCAGAAACTTATCAAAAACGCTGATTACTGAACAGATTATTCATTTCGGATTGGCAGAATCCATAGAAAGAGAAGTTCAAAGGATACAAAAGCTGAAATTATTAAAAATAGAATTCATCACTCAAAAGCAGGATATCGATATCTCCCCTAAACATGGTCTCATTCTTTTCAGGATCGTTCAGGAGAGTATTAACAATATTCTGAAACACTCCAAAGCCAAAAACGTTTCCATACAGATGGAAGATGACTGTGAAAAATTACACATCAGTATCTCCGACAACGGAAGAGGCTTTGATACCAGCAGTATTCAGGATGGCTCTGGGTTGAAAAATATGGAACTGAGAGCCAAACTGATTCATGCTGAACTGTCTATACACTCAGAACTGAATAAAGGAACACAAACTTTGATAACCTATCACAAAAATTTATTATGAAAACTATTCCCATAGCGATCGTTGATGATCATACTTTAATCTCCAAAGCGTTGGAGAATATGATCACAGAAAACACTCAATATCGGGTCATTATGAACCATCCTAATGGAGAAGAATTTATTGCAGGTATAGAAAATGCTTCCGAATTGCCCGCTGTAGTGTTGATGGATGTTAATATGCCTTATAAAAACGGCATAGAAACAACAGAATGGCTTACCGAGCATTATCCTGATATAAAAGTCATTGCTCTTACCATGGATGATGATGAAAAAATTCTCATCAGAATGCTGAAAGCAGGAGCTAAAGGTTATCTGCTGAAAGATATGCAGCCTTCCATTCTCTTTCAGGCCATAGACACCGTATTTGAGAAAGGCAGTTTTTATACTGATTTTGTTGCTCAGAAATTATTGAAAGTAAAAACAGAGGAAATGAAAAATGCTTCCCTTCTTTCGGAACTGAAAGACAGGGAAAAAGAGTTTATAAAATGGGCATGCAGTGAACTTACCTACAAGGAAATTGCCGATAAGATGTGTCTTAGTCCCAAAACCATTGACGGCTACAGAGATTCGGTTTTTGTAAAACTGGATATAAAAAACAGAGCGGGGCTCGTTCTTTTTGCTTTGAAACATGATCTGTGCTGATTGAATATTCTAACTTTTTAAACTCATTTATTATTCTATAAAAAATATCTTTACATTCTTTTTACGAATCCGGCAGCTTTTCAAGCTGCCGGATTTTCAATTTCATAATCATCTCATTTACAATCAAAAAGATGTTTTCCCTTTTTCAAAATACGGTTTTCTCCTCTGTTTTTGTCCTTCAGAATGACTGAATTTTGTCATAGAAGAAAACACCAAAAGGCAGAACCCGAAAAGCCGAAACAGAGTAGGGAATATTTTTAAAACTAATACAATGAAAAAAGCACTTATCGTAGGTATTAATGATTATGCACCCATCGGATATGGAGGTCCGGATCTTAATGGTTGTGTAAATGATGCGAGAGATATGGCAAACACCTTGGTTATCTGTGGTTTTAGTCCGGCAAAGATTAAAATCCTGACCAATCAAAATGCCACCAGAGCGAATATATTGAACTATCTGAAATCCATGATCAGTACAAGCGTAAAAGGAGATTCTCTTGTTTTTTATTATTCCGGACACGGAACCAGAGTGGCCAATATCGGAACAGATCTGGAACTGGATGGCTTAGACGAAGCGATTTGTCCTCACGATTATGCCAATAACGGAGTCATTCGTGATGATGATTTTAAAACCGTTCTCAGCAAGCTAAAAGCCGGAGTAAATATGGAAGTTATTTTCGACTGCTGTTATTCCGGAACAGGAACCCGAAAAATGGATCTTGGATTAGAAGCAGATCTTCTCAACGAAACTGCCCGTTATATTCCACCAATGCTTGAAGATGAATTTTATCTGACGTATGCCAGTGAAATGGAAGCTTCTAAAAGTTCAAAAAAATCAACTGTATTGACTAAAGCATTAGTCCCTGTTGCCGGAATGAATCATACGTTATGGGCAGCAGCAAAAGACAATCAGGTGTCTATGGAAGGAAATATCAGCGGACAAATACGAGGGTATTTCACTTACCACTTCTGTAAAATATTGCGTGCTACCAATGGTAATATCGTCCGAAAAACACTCGATAAGCAGGTTGCCATTGCTTTAGCTGCGATGGGAGCTGCTCAAATTAACCAGACTGAAAGCATTACTGCAGAATTTTCACAAAAAATATTCACTTAACCATAAAACTATACCGGCGGAATCCGAAAAGCCATTAAAAGAGTAGGAACACACTAGATTAAAAATAATAATCATGTCAAAAATTGAAAACAACAACCCCATGACCGCTGAAGAGGTTTTAAGACTTAGAACCGTTAAAGCAAAATCAACTGAAAAACCATCTGTAATTGAAAAATTATTCAGCCAGCTTCCGGCTATGGAAACTATTCACGGAAGAACGTTCCCTAAAGGAATGAAAACAATAGGAATGCCTATGGATGAAAAAACAGCAGAAAACAGAGCGCTGGAAACTGACCATTTCTACCCTACCCATGCTGATTTTGAATACAACCCAAAACTGGAACCTAAAAGAGACCGTAAACCTAAATTCATTGAAAGAGATTCTTTCCTGACTCCGGAAAATGCAAGAACTATTTTTGGAGCAGATCAAAGAAAAGTATATAATTCTACAGCCTATCCGTGGAGATGTGTTGGAAGAGTAGAAAGTTCTTTAGGATCAGGGAGCGGTGTGATGATCGGACCAAGACACCTTCTTACCTGCTCTCATATTGTAGACTGGCAGCCTAATAATACGACAGGATGGCTGAAATTCACACCAATGTATTACAACGGAAGCGCTCCTTACGGAACGGCTTGGGGTACATTAACCTATTACAAGTATAAGGTAGCAGGCCCTACCATTGATTCTACAGAGATCCAATATGATTATGTAGTGATTGTATTAGACAGACCTATCGGAAACAGCACAGGCTGGTTAGGCTCAAAATCATACTCCGATTCCTGGGATGGAGGTGCTTACTGGACTCACGCCGGATATCCGGGAGACCTTACAGGAACTCAAAGACCAACCTACCAGACAGGAATTGCTCTGGACGGTGATTTCTGGAGTGCTGATGATAACGAAAGCATGAGCCATAAAGCAGATATATGGCCTGGACAAAGCGGAGGTCCTTTCTGGGGATATTGGGACGGCTCTCCGTATGCTGTGGCTACTCAAAGCGCGCATAATCCAAGTGATAATTTTGCAAGTGGCGGCTCGGATTTGGTAAATCTGGTCATCAGAGCGAGAAATGAACATCCTTAATTTATTTTTTAGTTTAAAGCTCCGGCCGCCTTTAAGGCGGCCGGAGCTTTAATTTTATTTATGAATAAAATCAATTGTAATTTTTTGGGTTATAAACAAACAAATATATTTTTATTTAGATTTTATTGTCGTTCTAAAGATCTCATCTTCATTAGGTTCTACAGTTTTAAAATTGCACGTAGTGATAATCTTGCAATCTTTTATGTTATTTTCTTTTAAACTGGAAATTATTTTCTTTTTTATGTTTGGGTCAATACATATAGATTTCAAAGGATTATTATAAAAACTAATTCCATCAATATTTACCGAGCTAATTTTCAACAACTTTAATTTGTTTTCATTTAGATAAATATTTTTTAATCGTATATTTTTTATTGCATCTAGTGAAGATATCATATTTGAATCTAAATCTAAGTTTTCCAATGCTGACAATTCTGTAATATTTAAATCTCTTAATTGGTTGTTGGCAGCAAGTATAGATTTGAGCTTAAAATTATTTTCAAAAGTTATCTTTTCTACTTTGTTATTTTCAATATCTAGTGATTCCAGATAGTAACAATTTGAGACATTCACTTCTCTCAATTCATTGTTCTGTAAAAAAGCATCTTGTACAACCGGAAAATTAGTTAATTCTATCTTCTTGATTTTATTATTTCAACAGAAATTGCTTTTAAAAGAGGAGAGAAAGAAATTTCTATATTCTCAATTTGATTATTGGCAAATAAAATTATTTCCAACGACAGACAATTTTCTAATTTTACATTTTTAATACCAGATTTCTCTGCCATTATTGATTTCAGTTTCTGTTTATTATTTAAACTAAATATTTCAATGGAATTATTTTCTATTTCTAGATCAGTAAGGTTTTCCAAATAGTTCAACTCATCAATTTGATAAATAGAATTATTAGTACAATTCAAATAGATTAAATTTTTGAAATTTTTAATTCCATCTAAATTTTTAATTTTTGAATTGGAAATATCTAAATAGAATATTTTTTCGCCCTCATTTTCGTCTATTTCTTTATCGTTATTCTGATCAATAATGATATATTTTCCATTGATATCCTTCGCTACATTTTCAAGTAAAAGTTTACTTTTAAAGTTAGGGTCTTTAAAATTTATTTTTGCTGAATAGCCTTTAATTGACAGTAAAATAATTAGTACTAATATTTTTTTCATAATTTATTCCAGTTAGTTAAAATAAACAATCATCCCCTCTTTAAAAGCTGTCGAAATTATTTAAAATATTCTATGAACGGTTGTTCATTTTTAATATAGTTCAGGAAATTTTTAAAATTTTCTTCATCCCAATTTTCTTTAATTAATGTAACCATTTCTGCTTTATAAAATTCATTATCAGAGTAATCTAATATCGCAATAGCAATCAACCATGAAGTAGTTACACCTCCCATCACAAAATCATCAATATTATTAACATCAATTAATTCTGAAAAAAGAAAATCTTTGAATTTATCTATTCTCTTTGCAAATACGGGATAGTAATTTTGCTTACCAAAAATAACTGGCTTCTTTACAAAATTCTTTTCTAAATCAATGTCACTCATTTTTTCTACAGTTAGATTGAGTGGTAAAATATGTCCCATTTTTATAAATTTTTAAAGTTTTTTATCTTATTTATTAAATCTGCATTCGTTATATCTCCAAAGTTTTCAATAATATATTTAAACTCTTCGAAGAAATTTTGCTTTAACTGTTTTATTATGCTATCATTATTTTTACCTAAAGATTTTACAAATTCTACTTCTTTCGTATATGCGTTTACTTCAGTTAATACCCTATAATTTGAATCATACAATGATTTCATACCCAAGAAACCTCTTTCTTCATCATTTAAAAAATGTATATATTCATGCTCCCAAGCAGAGATGGACGCATTCTCATGAATTATAATTTGTCCCGGTATTCCTTCTCTTAATCCAGGGGAATATCCTAATGCTTCATCTAATCTATAAATGATCTCCACATTTTTATTTTTTAAATCAGCTATAATCTCTTTTAATCTTTCAGGATGTGATCTTGATGCATTTCCTAATAAATCTGCAACGGGATCTGCTTTTGAGTTAAATTTATCATTCCTTATTTGCGCTTTTTTTGCATTATTAAGTTTATTTATCTCACGCTTCTTATTCTTATCCTTCACCGTTTTCTCCGCAGGAGACAAACCATGATCCGCAACCTCTTCGCCAAAACCAAAGACCTCATTTAAAATCTTTTCTAATTTAGAAAAAATTTCTTTTGATCCCTTTTTAAATTCCCGGAGAATCATTCGAATAAATTCTATAATTCTGTTGAGAGTGTTCTCTGCTGTTGTGATTGCTTTGGTAATCTTTTCCAAAGGGTTCAGGACAAAACTTTCTACAGATTTGGCGAGCTTGACTACTGCCGCCGTTCCACTTGTAAGAAGTGTTTCCACAATAATATCAATGATAATCCCAATGATATACCCGTAATAATAGGCCGCTTTTTCCAGTGTGATCTTAGGAAGATTTTTTTCTACCCATTTTACCAGACGGACGATGGTTTTTAGCTGAAACGTAATGCATTCCTTAAAGAACTCCACATAATCAAAAGTCAGAATACCTTCCAGCAGGTCTTCCATCAGTTCCAGGAACATCTCGCCATACTCCACTTGCCGGTCGTTCACTTTCTCCATGGCAGCGACTGCTTTGAAGATAAAGCCGATGATGGAAAAGATTCCGGCAATAATATCAACCAGGCTATTATAAATACCGCACAGAAAGGCATTGGCAATCTGATAGTTTCTGTAGACAATATGCTGCATTCCGGTAAGCGGATGTGCAATAAACTTCTCCAGTTTGTCAATCTGGTTAAAAAAGAAGGTCAGGGATTTGTTGATCCTTTTATAGATAAAAGCAGGGAAAAAAGTTTCAGCGTTGCTCAGCAGACTATTAAAATCATCTTTTACTTCATTAATGTTTTCAAATAATGATTTTACAATTTTAGCATTGATTTTTTTCTGGCCCGCAAGATTTTCATAAGGGTTCTGAGATGCTTTATGTTCATAGAAATCTCTGATCTCTTTATAAAAGACCTCCGGAATAAAGGTAGGATTGTATTCTCCTTCTTTCGGATTGGGATTCCATCCGTTCTCTGAAATTCTTAGTTTCACAATATTCTCAGCAATTCCTTCTGTAAAGAAATTTGAAGCGGCTTCTAAAGCTTGCTGTTTAAAAAAACTGAATATTTCCCCAATACTTGCATCTTTAAGACCCAAAAACCAGCTTATAAAATCTACTTTATTCCTGTAAATCCCTTTTTCAATAAGGTTTTTAAGTGATTTTGGGGTTACGCTTACGGCATGTTCTCTCGTAAAATTGAGGATCTCTGCAAAAGGCATATCTTTTTTATTTGTAAGCCCAGCTCCCGCTACAGCTCGCATTACTGTGTTCTGGTTATAGCGGTCATCAATTTCCAGGAAAAGAATCAATTCATTGCTATTGGGTAAAGCTTCCAAATAACGCTGTAAAAGAAATACTCCGTTTTTACTGGCAAAAAGAACAACATTAATGCCGGCTATGGTCTGGCTGAATCTGCTTTTGTAGACAATTACTTCTTCAATATTACCGCCCAATACAGGATCATCAGAATAGATTTGAAACCCAGTACCTTCTGCAATGGGTTTTCCTCCATAATAGGTATTGGCAATTTGTCTTGAGGTTTTTTGTTTTAGTTCCGATGGAGATTCCCGGGCGGGGAAAGCTGATCCCGAAGAAAGAGAGTTTTTATTTTCCGGAAGAAAAGCCGGAATCTCTCCCAATAAGGGATTATTTACTATTTCTAAACTCATTTTGTGTTTTTTATGGTGAATAAAGGCAGAGCTTTACGCTCTGCCAGTGATTAATATTTCCTAAGAAAGTGCATCCAGGTTCTCTTTGTGTTTTTCCACAAATTCATCCAGATAGGAAGCCAGAAGTTCTGTAAAACCTGCTTTATTGTTTTTCAACAGCCAAAGCATATACTGATAGCTCGGTACTTTCACCAGATCAGTAGTCATATCACCTTCGGGTTCTACAACAGGGAGTTTTATAAGATGGTTGTCTCCGTCACGAAGGGAGCTCCAGGTCTCTTTATAGATGATCCATTCCGGAGTTGGAAGCGGAATGTTAACCACTTCTCCCGTTTCCCTATCTTTCAGAATCTGCTCATATCTGAAGCTGATAAACTGCTGTTTAGATTTAGCATCAATATCCAGCACGCGGATATGTCTTTCGAATTGGGGAAGTCTTGGATGTGCTTCTAAGGGAAGCTCTGCAAGGCTTAATGGTGTGTTTTCAATACTGTTAAGGATTTCCTTAATATTTTCCGGTATAATTAAATGTTCGTTCATAATTTTTTATTTTTTTTAAGAGAATAATATTTTTCCAAGTATATTCATTGTTAGTGACCCTTGGCCGCCACTTCCTCTTGAGAGATAAAATCTTCTTGGCTGTAGATTAAAGGTGGAATTAAATTGCTGATAAGTCACACCATTACTTTCCGCAATCACATATACAACTCCGTTATAATAAGCGATGTGAAAGGTTTCATTTCGGTTTGGCAAAAGATTGCCCTGATAAATAATCCAGCTTCCATCTCCTCCGTAATTTGAAAAACCATAAAATACTCCGTCATCTCCACGGATTCCTCCATAAAAAGATCCCACGAAATTAGCTCCATAGTTACTTTGGCTATTATTAACGGTAAAAGAAACCATAAACCCTGCATTAATATCCGAGATGGAAATTAAATTATCCGTTTGTGCGGTAGAGCCCTGCCCAATTGAGATAGAAGTATCCGTGATTGTTGAGTTGCCCGTTACTGAAGTCCAATTAGCAATTCCCGTAAACTTGCTGTAAGTAAGTCCTGCTTTTACAATGAGCTCTGGTGAGCTGGGATTTGTTAACCCATTATGGGTAACAAATACCTTATAATATCCCTGTGGCTTTGTACTCCAGTTGATCCCAAAATTCAAATTATTGGGAAAATTCTGCATCACAGTAAAATTATCTACACTATATTCTTCAGGGACTGCCAGGTTGACACCGTTGATGTCTTTTACCCTTTTCACTTTGATGTAAGCGTTGGAAGAAACATTATCCACAAAGAGATTTAATCCCACTAATGTGGTGTACTGAATAAAGTTTTTTGAATTGTCAATAAACGGAAGCAGCAACACGTCTATTCTGGGTGTTCCGGTAGAATAATTTTCGGTAGAAAGTTTCATACGGTTTCTCCATGTTGTTTTTTCAGCATCAGTCAGAAGGAGTGGATAGTTGGAAATCATATTTTTTCCGTTACTCCACGAAAGCTGCCCGGACGGGTTCTGAACCATCATTCTGTTAAAAGTTGTATCTGCAGATTTATCACTCAGCCCGGTTACCGAATAATAAAATCCGGAAGTGTTGAGGGTCCAGTTAGCACCAAGAGTCAATCCTGAGCCGGCAACCGTAGTTAAAGAAGAGTTTGCTATATTTTTACCCAAATCTCCTGCCGGAAGTTTGGCCACCTCTCCATTATTGTTTACGCCAATAATTTTCGGATAATCCTGAGCGTTTCCTTCTGTAAGAGGAATTTCTAACTTCCGATCAAGCTTTTCTCTTGTGCTGACATTATATTGAGCCTGGCTTAATATTCCTTCTGACAAAAGATCTGTGTCTGAAATACTGATGTTGCTATCCGCTAATTCTAATGGAATCGTTCCGTCAACAACGGCATGTGTTTTTAGATCCCCGTTTTCATCAACAGCGTAGTCCGTATAAGTGGGAGAACCCGGTGCAGCCACCTGATAAATAACATTTGATTCTCTTTTATCTATTGTGGGTAAGGTATTTACCCTAATAATTTTTCCTATAATAGGCATATCATTTATGTTTTTTGATTAATAATTATAATTTATACCCAGTCTCCTGAAATAACATTTTCAGATGGATCGTCCGATGAGCTTCCTAAAAGATTGGTATTCTGGGCGAAATTGAATCTGTCTTCTGTAATAACTTCGGAAGGAACTTCAAAATCATCAGGATTTTCTATCGTAAATGGCAGTGCATGAGCGACTTTCAAACCAATACTTTCTGCCTGAAGAATATTAAGAGAAGTAGGAAGTCTTGTAATCCAGGCTTTACCATGTTTCTTCCCTTTTGGTTGTTTCATTTCATCTACAATAGACAAGTAAAGATCATCACCAATAACTGGAACTTCTCCTCCATTCCAAATCTTTCCGGTGGCCAGATAAAACTGTACTGCATCTTCGAAGCCCGGGCGTACCGTAGCCACTACTCTTGCCATACCACTTTGCAAAAATGCTTTGAAAACAGGATCTGTATTTTCCGCCTGGTAGAGATCTAACCAGTTTTGTTTGTTTCCCCAATAGTAAGGATACAGATAGTAGGACAGATTTTCCCATTCAAAGGCCTGCTCCATAAATTTTACGAAAGCGGTATGCTTATCCAGATCTTTAGACAATCTGGTTTCATAATCTGCAAATGAACTTCCCTGGGTTAACCCTGATAAGCCATAACCATGAACGGCGTTTGAAGCTCTGTCTGCCATGTAAGAAATACAGTTTTTTCTAAGGATTGTATTTTCAATCTGTCTGTAGAAATTAGGATTTGAACCATTGATTACGACAGCCTTATCTTCTTCTCCAGAAACAGAATTGTTATATTCTACCAAAGCCACTTCATAGGCATCAATAATCGCTTTGAAAACTTTTAACTGCCATTGTCTTTTAGCATCTTCAGTAAGTACACATGTAATGGTAAGAGAAGTTTCAAAAGAGTAAAATCTGTCTGTTGCAATACTTACAGCTACTTCACCTGTATATCCCGCCAAACTTCCCATTTTGCTAAAACCGGATGTTGAAAGACCTTCAACAATACGCTGATCTGCTATATTAATATTAAGCACCGAACTGACAAATTCTTTTCCACCACCACTTATAGAGTATTCTGTACTGATATATCCCTCAGGAATTTTTACAACATCCTTTAATCCCACCGAACTAGTTGTTGCCGGATTGCTACTCCCTACATCCGGAACCTGATCTTTACCATAGGCAAAGCCTTTTGTTACTTTAATGGTATTTTGTAGAAAGTTTTCAATTTCCACATTGTATTTGCTAATCCAGTATTTCAATGTTGCTTCGTTGGAAAGTGCAGTAAAATCTTTCATTGGCATTGCCTCGGAAGTTCTTGGATCTTCGGGTTTAATGAGCTTACTTTTTGCCATTCCCAACAAGTGTAATTTTGCAGGCTCAGGAATCATAAACTCAAACATCAGACGTTTACCATAATCATAGATCTGATTTTTCATCAGCTTATCTACCCATCTGTAAACTCCAACGACATGCTTATCTCCTTTTTTGTTATCGAGACTATGAGAATTGTTTTCTTCAAATTCTTCAATAATCTTTTCAATTCTTTCTTCGTGAACTTTGGTCACAATTCTGTCCATTGCTCTGGCTGTAATATCCTGAGCCTGATTAACCGCCTGTCTGGTACTTTCATCTCTGGAGCTATGACTGGCATTTCCCAGTCCCAAACTCGTATTGATACTTGCATCTCCCATTTTATATCCGGCATTGATACCAAATTGCATATTATTCTCTGAAGATTCCTGCATCATTTTTGAGATTTCATTCTGCATTTCAAAGCGGGTCGCAGTTGTAGTATCTGTAAGCTGTTCTCTTTCAGTATCAGAAGATGTGGTTGTAGTATTTTCGGTTCTTCTTAATCTTCTTGTTGATTTCTCACGGTACTCTCTTGCCATGATATTCTCGATATGAGCTACCTCACCCTCAACATAAGCATGAGTGGTCTGCTCCACTTTCAAATAGTCTGCAATACCCAGTTGCTTAAATCCAAATCCTGATGGAATGAAGTTATTTTCTTCATCATTCGTTTCCACAGGTTCTGTTTCGTCCATTTCAAGTAAAAACTGATCAGACAAACAGGCTCTGGCTTGTAATTTATTGATAAAAATATTGGCCAGCTTTCCATTTGTGAACATAATTTTAGCACTTAAAGAAGCATCCTGTATGATAGTAAAGTCTAACCCAGGCATACAGAGGTCATTTAGGAAAATGGTATTTCCTGATCTGGATTTTACAAAATAATCGCCGCTAATATTTATTGAACTATTCTCAGGAGTCAGATCATAGGAGATACTATTCACTTCCCAAGATGAGTCCGGAACGGTAAGTGCGATGTCAAAAGTGAATCCTTTATAAACATATTTCGGACAAATCTGATAAGTAAAGGGAACTGCAATGGTTCTCGCAACAGGAATTAAAACCCCTCCAATACTGGTATAGGCTTCAGAATCCGTATCTGTATTTTCAACAATAATATTATTAGCTTTTGCTATAGCATCTTTCATTAAGCTGCCAATCTCTGAAAAGGTATTTCTACCCTCTAACAAAACATCAAGATCTACAGAGTTGAATGAATCTGAACGTTCTTTTGCAGCATCTGTCTCAAAGTCATATCCTAAAACATCAAATAGCGTGTCTAAATTCTCAGGTTTTATGGCTCTTAACAAAGAACCTGCTTCTATTTCATCTCTGAACTGAAAGCTGAATTTGGGTAATACCGGGTCAGGAATACCTGGAATCTGCTGGCACGGATCTATAGGATCATATTTTACGTCCGGGGTTCTTACCTGGCAGTATTTATCTATGTTCTCTGCCACTTTTCTGTTATATTCTTCAATAATAGGAGCGATCTCATTCTGGTAAGATTCTTCTCTTATTTTGTAATCTCTCTGATACTCTGTTTTATACTGTCTTTCAATGGTAGAAAGGTTTTTCTTTAAAGCTTCGTATTTGTCAAGTTTAATTTTTGCTGCAGAAATAAGCTGCTGCTTTTTCATTTCCTGTGTAGGAAAAGTTTCCTTAGGTCCCTCAGCAGCAATTCTTGATACTGCTTGTGATGAAGAAAGAGACTCATCTTCCATCATTAGCTCTTTAGGTAAAATAACTCTTGCCTGCAGAGCTGTCATCATTTCTCCTTCGTTTAAAACAGTAAGGATATGCTGAGCCAATAACTGCTGCATCATCACTTCCTTCACGTAAAAATCCTTTTGACTAACAACCTGATAAATTAAATTATTCCATAAATCAATCAGACGAGGTCCTACAGGAGGTGTTTGTGAAGGAAATAAGGCATCTTTTTCAGCAACAACCTCTTCATATGTACATGTATTTTTATTTTTTGCCAGCCATGTTCCGAATGTATAATAAGCTTTATAGGTTCTTTTAAACCCTTCTAAACTATTTTGGCTGTTTGAATCCGGAGAAATCCGCTTAGGATTATTTACAAAACTGGCAGCGCACGTCTGCAGTAGCTTTTGCTTCGCTTCAGTTCCATTAACAACCGGGACGTAAAAAGTAGTGTCATTTTTCAGATCCTGAGGAATAACTATGAATCTTTTATCTTGTTTGGTATCATCAGACAATTCAGGGCTTCTAAGGCTTACAAATCTGAAAAGCGTCTGTGATGGTGTATTTTCTACAGGAGCGCCTGTAGGATTATTTTCCATATTGTTCATTTGTGTAAATTTGTGCTTGTTTTTAAAATAGGTTGAGATCTGAAGCTCTTTTTAGTAGAATGTCTTCAGGTTTTAGCCTTATTTTTTTAGGTGGTTTCCGGCAAAGGATGTCCACCTGAGATTTTTAAGTCTAGCTTCATATGTTGTGTTTTTCTGAAGCAAATATCCATCAGAGAAGCGACAAAACTTGACGTATAAAAAAAGATTATTTTATGTTAATCCTTGGGTACAAAAACCTTAGTATTCTCAATATTTTAATACATTTGTTATAAAACATATTTCAGATGAATTTCGAACAGATCAATTTACACCTTGAAGCTTATAAAGAACATGATCAGATTCTGGATGCTGCTAAATACCTGATCCATTCTTTTAATCTGGAACATGAAAACTTTGCAGGATTCGGATTTAGGCAGGAATTATCTCCTACCTCAATGCTTCTCACTGCAGAAGGTGATCTGGGAGGGCCACAGACGGTCATGATTCCAAGAAATTTATTTGATTTTGACCTGAACCTTGTTTTGAATATGGTTGCCCACGAAATGCTTCATGTAAGACAGAAAGCTCCGGGGCAGGTCATTGAAGACAAAAATGAAAGAGAATTTCAGGCGTATTATGAGATGCTTTTTCACAAAGTTTTTCCACAAATACCGGAAGTTTCTGATTTTCATAAAAAATTCTTCGGGGGAAAAGCTCTGGAATATTACAAAAGAATGGGTGAAGGCTCTGTGTTACAACAAAAATATGCAGAACAGAAAACAGAAGTAGAACATTTAATTAACGAATTACCATGACAGTAAAGCCAGACATCACTTGGGCAGATTTTGAAAAAATAGACATCAGATGCGGAACCATCATCTCTGTGAATGATTTTGAAAAAGCTAAAAACCCATCTTACCAGCTGGAAATAGATTTTGGAGACCTGGGAATCAGAAAATCATCCGCACAAATTACCTCTCTTTATGAAAAAGAAGAACTGGTAGGAAAACAGATTTTAGCAGTTGTGAATTTCCCTAAAAAACAGATCGCCAATTTCTTCAGTGAATGTCTTGTGCTGGGATTATATGGTGAGGACAAAAAAGATGTTACGCTTTTAGCCCCGTCATTACCAACAAAAAACGGAATGCAGGTAGGATAGACACCAACAAAACACATATGATACAGAACATACCTTTAGAAAAAATTTTATTCCTTGATATTGAGACCGTTCCGCAGGCCGGATCATGGGACGATTTATCCGAAACCGATCAGCATCTGTGGGATAAAAAAACAAAATTTCAGCGTAAAGAAGAGGTCTCTGCAGAAGAATTTTATGACAGAGCCGGTATTATGGCCGAGTTTGGAAAAATCATCTGCATCACCATCGGAATGGTTGAAAAGAATGAAACGTTAAAAATAAAAAGCTTTTCCGGGCATGATGAAAAGAAAATGCTTCAGGAATTTGGAGAAATCTTCAACAGCCCAAGGCTTTACAATGTGATTCTCTGCGCCCACAACGGAAAGGAATTTGATTTTCCTTGGATTGCAAGGCGGTATTTAATCAATGGAATGCAACCCCCGGCACCTTTTCAGATGTTCGGGAAAAAACCATGGGAAATTCCTCATATAGATACGATGGAGCTTTGGAAATTTGGGGATTATAAGAGTTTTGTATCTCTCGAATTGCTGGCGCATATCTTTGGAATTCCTACTCCGAAAGATGATATAGATGGCTCAATGGTTTCATCAATTTACTACATAGAAAAAGACTTGCAGAGAATTGTTGACTATTGTGAAAAAGATGTCTTAACTTTGGCAAATATTTTCCGGCGTATGCGTCAGGAAGATTTGTTGAAAAGGAATATCAATCTAGATTAAAAAATGAAATTTACAGACGATCAAATTGCTGACATTGGTGAGGAAATCATTGGTGTGTTAAAAACCGTATATGACCCTGAAATTCCGGTAGATATTTACGAATTAGGGCTGATTTATGATGTCCAGATCTCCGATGATGCTGACGTAAAAATTATAATGACACTTACTACTCCCAACTGTCCTGTGGCTGAAACCCTTCCTCAGGAAGTAAAAGATAAAGTGGCTGAAGTAGAGAACGTAAAAAGTGTAGATTTAGAGCTTACTTTCGAACCAAGCTGGAATAAGGATATGATGAGCGAAGAAGCAAAGTTTGAGCTGGGAATGCTTTAATTTTTACTCTTAACAATATAAAACCCCGAAAGATTTTTTCGGGGTTTTTATTTTTAAATATCTTTTGCTATTTCCTTTCCTTCTCTTCTGCTCCACTCACTCCAAGAACCTACATACAGATCCGGAATGGGAAATCCGGCATAGTCCAAAGCTAAAATAGTATGACAGGCAGTAACTCCCGACCCACAGTGAATGATCAGATGTTCAGGTTTGTTTTCTAATAACTGCTTATATCTTTCTTTTAAAATTTCAGGACTCAAAAAATTTCCATTTTCATCAAGATTTTCAGAAAAAGGAATATTGATTGCTCCCGGAATATGTCCAGCTACCAAATCAATAGGTTCAGATTCACCTTTATAACGATAAGCATCTCTCACATCAACAACCGTAGAAGAACCGTTTTTTAATTCATTTTCAACAACTTCCAGGCTTGAAACCGGAAGAAGCCATTGCTCTTTTTTAATTAAAGCTGCTTTATCAAATGTCTTTTCTCCCGAAGAAAATTCTAAGCCTGCTTTTTCTGCTGCCTGCATTCCGCCATCAAGAACCTGAACATTTTCAAATCCAAAAGACCTTAGCATCCACCATGCCCTTGCCGCAGCGTTTGAAGCATTTTTATCATCATAGACAACAATATGAGCTCCTTCTGATATTCCAAGACCCGAAAGTGTTTCAGCAAACTTTTCTACAGAAGGAAGTGGATGCCTGCCTCCAAAAGCAGCATTTTCACCTATTTCAGCCAGATCTTTATCCAGATCAATAAATCTTGCTCCTTTTAAATGCTGATTTAGATAATTCTGTTTTACATCTTTTCCCGTTCTTGCATCAAGAATGATGAGATTTTCTGTTGGAATATTTTTGAGTTCGGATGATGAGATAATTGGAGACATTTTTGTTGATTTTGGTTAATTTAAGTATGTTTTGGCTAAAGCCATATATATTTCAATATAGTAAAGCGGGCTAAAGCCCGCTCCTATTGATTATTTTATTCTTCACTCCTATTTAAAAATGAAAAATATCCTTCGCTTTGTTATAAGAACTTTCGAAATTCAGAAGGTTCAGTTTATGTTCTGCTTTTTCAACACTCATAAAGTTGATGACCTGTTCTGTAGGCATATTTCCCACAAGATCATCCTTAGCCATAGGACATCCTCCGATTCCTTTAATGGCACTGTCAAATCTTCTGCAGCCCTTATCATAAGCCGCTTTTAATTTCGAATAAGAATCTTCATAACGGTTATGAAAATGTCCTCCGAAGTTGATCTCTGGATATTTTGAAGGTATTTTTTCAAACAAAAGAGCAATCGTTTCAGGAGTTGCTACTCCGGTAGTATCTGATAATAGAATATCTTTCACTCCGATGTCAGAGAATCTTTGTGCCCACTGGTCAACATCTTCCCATTTCCACATTTCGCCATATGGATTTCCAAAAGCCATCGAGAAGTAGATATTAAGCTGTTTTCCTTCGCTTTTTACCAGTTCAAGCATTTTAATGATTTCATCGAAAGCTTCTTCCTGACTTTTATTCGTATTTCTGTGCTGAAAAGTTTCTGAAATAGAAAACGGGAATCCAAGTATATCTACAGATTGGTGCTTCAACGCTTTTTCTGCACCTCTGTAATTACCAATGATGGCAGAAACTTTAGTCTTGGAACGTGATTTGTCGATATTTTTGGCCACCTCATCAGAATCAGCCATCTGCGGAATTGCTTTTGGAGAAACAAAACTCAGACAATCCAATACATCAAAGCCAACATCCATCAAGGAGTTGATATAATCTATTTTTTTATCGGTAGGGATAAATTCTCCCCATCCCTGCATGGCATCTCTAGGACATTCGGTAAGAAACATTGTTACTTTTTGATTTTCTCAAATATAATAAAACTAAACTACTTAGTATACTGTACATACAAAGCTAACACTATTTTGATTTTCAAATATTTATATCTGATTTATAATTTCAATAACTGATATTAAATCGCAAATAACGTATTCTCAGCATCAAATTTGCTAACTTTGTTAAAATTTATGATATCTGATGAGTACAATAGAATTCAACCCATTGTGGAAAGAAAAATTACTGAACCGTTTTCTTAGCTATGTAAAAATATATTCAACCAGCGATGCAGAAAGTGAAACAACCCCTTCTACTCCGCGTCAGTGGGATATTGCCAACTATATTACTGAAGAACTGAAGACTATCGGCCTGGAAAATGTTTCAATTGATGAGCACGGTTATATTATGGGATATGTTCCTTCTAAACTTGAAAATGATGACAGACCTACGATTGGATTTATTTCACACTATGATACTTCACCAGACTTCAGCGGAGAAAATGTAAAACCTCAGGTCTGGGAAAACTATGACGGAAATGACCTTCTGTTGAATCAGGCTACAGGATTCACTTTATCTCCTTCAAGATTTGAAAGTTTAAAAAAATATATCGGTCAAACATTAATTACCACCGACGGAACGACTCTTCTTGGCGCTGATGACAAAGCAGGCTGTGCAGAAATTGTAACTGCTGCGGAATATCTTATTGCTCATCCTGAAATTAAGCATGGAAGAATTGCTATAGGATTTACTCCTGATGAAGAAATCGGAAGAGGAGCTCATAAATTTGATGTTGCTAAATTTGGCGCAGAATGGGCTTATACGATGGATGGTGGAGAAGTTGGAGAATTGGAATATGAAAACTTTAATGCTGCCGGAGCTGTTGTAAAAATCCACGGATTGAGTGTACACCCAGGTTATGCTTACGGAAAAATGATCAACGCAGCTCTTTTAGCTGCGGAATTTGCTCAAATGCTTCCTGCCAACGAAACACCAACAACAACAAAAGGTTTTGACGGATTCTATCACTTAATGGATATTACAGCTGATATCTCTGAAGCAAAACTTCAATACATCATCCGTGATCATGATGCAGATAAATTCGAAGCCAGAAAGAAGTTCATGGAAGGAAAAGTAGCTGAATTCAACCAAAAACATGGTGAAGGAACTGCTGAAGTGGAGATCAAAGAACAATACAGAAATATGAAGCAGCAATTTGAAGGTAAAATGCACATTGTAGACCTTGCTGCAAAAGCAATGACTGAAGCGGGTATTGAGCCTAAGATCAAAGCCATCAGAGGAGGAACAGATGGAGCTCAGCTTTCTTATATGGGACTTCCATGCCCTAATATTTTCGCTGGAGGAATCAATTTCCACGGACCATACGAATATGTAGCTCTGGAAAGCATGGAGAAAGCAACCGAAGTAATTATTAATATTGTAAAAGCATAATAAATCATGAAAAAGGTCTTAGCATCAGCTTTCATTTTCACTTTTATTTTTGGCAGTGCCCAGGTTTCTGAGTTTCAGAGGGCAGATTCCCGCTATGAGAGAAAGAAAACGGCTCTGTATAACAAATATCCTAAGCCTAATGATTTAAGAACGAAGAAAGAGTGGCTTTTGACAGAGGATAAAATTGCAGCTTACAAAGAGACTTTGGATAAGGCTTCTCTTGATGATAAGAAAATGATTGCTGCAAATCCTCCTGTAAAAACAAAAATTACTAAAGAAGCGGAATATGACAAGGGTAAAGCAGCTTTCCAAAAGCAATTATCCGAGGCTGTCAATCTTGATTTTTTAGGTTTTTATTCGGATTCTTATAAAGTAACGATGACCTTTGTGGTGGATTCTAAAGGAAATGCTCTTGATCCTAATGTAAAAGGAAATAATGAGGATGTCAATGCCTTCATTGAAGCTGCTTTTTACCGAATCAAAGAGAAAGGAAAATGGAAACCCGCAGAAGACAAGGGAAAACCTGTATCTTCTACTGTTTCTCTCCCTTTAACATTCGTTTTTAAGAAATAATATCAAAAACCCGCTTTTATTGAAGCGGGTTTTTCTTTTTCATATTTGAATAATGTTACTGAAAATCATTATGTTATTGACAGTAATTTAATGCAATTCTTTTGTAGGCCTTAGATAATTCTTCTAAATTAGAGAGAAACTTAAAATCACTGCTTATGAAAATGAAATCTAACCACTTCAAAATCAACAGAAAATTTTATTTTTCTTTTCTTTTTTCTATTTTCTGTTTGTTTCTTTTAACGTCTTGTTCTCAGGATGATCCCGCGGATACTCCTGTTGAAAAGCCCACACAGTCTGTTCAAATGAAGACTTTGGGAAATCTGACTTTACAAAAAAATGTTATCATCCTGAATGATGAATCCGTAAACGCTATTTCTGTTCATAATGAAGGACAGATTACATTTAGCCGTATGACTCCGCAAACAGACAGCATTTCCGCAGGAACTGTTATTGTAGGTACAAAAGTAGAAGGCGATCAGGTGAGCACCATCCTTTCAAAAGTGAGCTCGGTTTCTAAAGCGAATAACCAGTTCACCGTACAAACATCCAGTGCGAAGCTTGAAGAATTTATTTATAGCGGAACATTAAGCGGAGTGTATGATCCTTCAGACAAAGCTCCCGTTAGTATCAATGGAAAAATGGTAAATTATGTTCCCGTAGAAGGAATGGTTTCCCAGGAAATCAATAATAAAATATTTTCCATTGAAGCAAGGAATCTGCAAAAGCAAAAAATAGTTGCTTTCAATCGCTTTAATTTTGATAAAACCTTTTCATTTCCTTTGTCTTCGGCAGGAACGTCCAATGTGAATGTAAAAGGTGGGTTTACCCCAAAAATTGATTACAATATTACATTCTCTTGGGGACATTTGTCTGATTTTTACGTCAATTTCATCATGGATGACATCCAACTTCAGAGTACTGCCACTATTGTAGGAAGTCTTGGCTATACCGCAAGTACTACAGACTATCTGAATATTCCTATAGTACCCATCGTGTTAGGACCTACCGGACTAATCTTAAGCCCTACTATTTCTGCCGGACCATTTCTAGGAGTACAGGCAACCGGAAAAGTTCAGGGGCAGCTTTTGGATCTTGAAGGAAATGCCAACTTTCTGGTAAGTAAAACTCCCGCGATTAATATTAACCTTCAAAAGAAATCAGATCCTGCCGTCACCGGTGTGGAAGGAAACTTATCTGCTGAAGCTGGTTTAGAGGCTAAAGGAGCCGTAGGACTGATGTTTATTTCTATTCCTATTGCCAATTCCGGATTAAGGGGAAGAGCTTCTGCCCTTTCATCTTTAGGACTCACATTTATTCCTGAAAGAAAAGGAGTGTTTTCTGTAAAAGGTAAAATACAGGCGGATATGTTCTATGGTTTTGGAATAGCTCCTTTAAGATATGAAGGAACCTTCCCTCTTTTCAAAAAAGAATATTTATTGTATCAAAAGGATTTCAGTTTTTAAGGCAAAACTTTTCATTTAAAAATATACGTTTAAACGAAATTTTGCTAAAAAAATAATATTAAAACCCGCTTCCATCAAAGCGGGTTATTTTTTATTCAGAAATCATATCCAAAGATTTATAATATTGATAATGAGTACTTTTATCTTTTTTAAACACTCTTATTTCTCTCGAATCTTTATCTTTACTTACGGAGTCTCCTACAAATGGAGCTTCTCTCACCCATCCTTCATAAAATGCGAAGTGGATAATACTTCCGTTAGAAAGATATAAATCATCAAAACCCCTGGAACCCGGCTTCTGTTTTGTGACAATCCCGATATATGTACTTTCATACTCCTTATTGAAACTATATTTTTGGAGAACCTTTAATCCAACATAACCTAAAATAATCAGTCCTATTACAATAAAAGTGCTCCAATAGTTTTTCTTTTTTTCCATGTTATTATTTTTTAGACTTAAGATAAATACACTTCTTCTTAACTAAATTAGTGATTATTTTAAATCATGCTTCTCATTTTCTTTGCGGAGAAAGCCCCATACATGTATTTCATTTACAATTCATTAAGACATTTTTATTATATTTACAAGAATGTACAATTTTATACAATAACTTTTAATACCAAATTATCATGAAAACAATGAAAAAACTTTTGAGAAAAGACTTATCTGAAATTTTAGGAAGTGGAAATGGAGGCTGCCATATGGGAGGCAACTCTTATAATTGTCAGGACGACTGCCAATGCGCATGGGGATATGCATGTGAAATGTATGAAGACGGAAATCCAGGACAATGCATCGCTGTAGGAGGCGGTGGAAACCCTGGCGGCGGTGGTGGTGGATGCAATCCTCCTTCTATTTGTGAAGAACAACCTTATTAGTAATAGAAAACCGGGAGTAGTGATACTTCCGGTTTCATTTTTCACTCAAAAACAGATCTTTGTCAAATCATTTCTGCCATTCATCAAATAAAATTTCATTCCATTCTTCATAGTTGTTGTTTTGCATCAGATTTTAAACAACAATTAAATTATGAAGCAGCAATTTTTCGCTCTAAGTGCATTGTTATTATGCATTTTCTGCAGTATAGAAACCAAAGCACAGCAGACTCCTGCTTTTCACATTGGGGTAAAGGGAGGGGCCAACTTTACAAAAACCTCAACGGAGTCTTCACTGGAAGGAAAATATGGTTTGGGGTATCAGGCAGGAGTAATGACAAGAATGGATATCGGAAAACTTTATGTGCAGGGAGAAGCTTTGTTCAACAAAAGAAAAACGTCATTTCAGTCCCAAGACGGAAGCTCTTCAAAACTTTCCTGGAACGCAATTGATATTCCTGTGGTAGTAGGATATAAACTGATGAAAACCGATGATTTCAATGTAAGAATATTTGCCGGAGGAGTTTACAGCTATGCTTTCAACAATAATTTGTCGACTTCTCAGTCTCTTCAGGAAGGGTTTAAAAAGTTCGACAAATCCAATATTGGAGTTACAGGAGGTATAGGATTAGATTATAAAAACTTCACAGTAGATCTGAGGTATGAGACCGGCCTTACAAGCATTAGTAAAGAATTTAAGTCCAAACCCCACAGTTTTTCCTTGGGAATAGGCTATTTCCTGTTCTAAAAAACTTAAATTATCTTTACCTGTTAGAAACTGTCTTCCCTGCGGTTTCTAATTTTTTTATTAATCTATTTCCCTTTCCATGACGAAATCTTTTGTTTTAAAAGAATACATATTTACTTTTATTTTCTGGCTTGTTCTCGCTATTGTACTTTGGTGTAATTTCCAGATTACAACAGAGAAGTATCTTGCTATGATTCAAACTGTTATTATTACAGTTTCTTCTTTTACTTTCACTCATTTTTTGACCAATAAGCTTCTTCCGAAAGCTTTGCGTGAAAAAAAGATGAAAAGGTTTCTAGTACAGGTTGTGATGGTTATTTTCATATTAAGTCTGATCTTCGCAGTTATTTTTACTTATCTTGAGGTTGCTCCAAAAGAACAGCTTCCACAAAGTTTTTCAGATCAGCTTCCTTTTTTATGGAAAGGTTTTTATATGTCTTTGCCCGCCTCATTCCTGATCAATGGAGCAGCATGCGGAATCAAATTTTATAAAGAACATGGAAGAATAGAGCGTGATCATATTCTCCTTCAGCAGGCTCACCTGGAGAACCAGCTTAAACTCCTGCAGGATCAGATCAACCCTCATGTGGTATTCAATATTCTGAACCACATCCATATTCTGATGAAAACGGATACACAACTTGCTGATTATTTGTTGCTTAAATTTTCAGATATATTACGCTATCAGCTTTACCATTGTAATGAAAATCTGGTTTTCCTCAATAAAGACATAGAACATATACAAAACCTTGTAGAAGTTGAAAAACTAAGATGGGGGAATGAACTGGACGTAAGGGTAACCTGGGAAATGACCAATAAAAAACTTTTCATAGCACCTCTCCTTTTGGTTACTTTTATTGAAAATGCTTTTAAGTATGTTTGCAGACTTCCTGGATATAAAGGATATATTGAAATTTCCTGTAAAGAAGAAAACAATACCCTTTATTTCTGTGTTGAAAATTCCTATTCTGATAGAGCAATTCATAAAAAGAAAGACGGAACAGGCGGAATTGGCCTTCAAAATGTACAGAAACGATTAAAACTTCAATATCCGGATTCTCATGATCTAAAGATTGAAACGAACAATAATGTTTTTAAAGTAACTCTAATTTTAAAATTATCTGATAATAATGAGTAGTAATATCCCTAAAATGAAGTGCCTGATTATAGATGACGAGCCTCTGGCAAGATTCCACCTTAAAGAACTGGCAGATCAGATTGATTTTTTATCCGTTGAAGGTACCTGTGCTACAGCTTTGGAGGCAGATACCATAGTGAAGGAGAACGAAATTGATCTCCTCTTTTTGGATATCAATATGCCTTATCTTACGGGTCTGGAATTTTTGGAACAGCTGGAAAATCCTCCTTTGTGTATTCTTACCACAGCTTATTCTGAATATGCTTTGGAAGGATTCCGTCTTCAGGTAGTGGATTATATTTTAAAACCGATCGCTTTTAATCGTTTTTATCAGGCTGTAAATAAGGCACAGCAACAGTTTATCATTAGTGAAAAATTAAAAAACAACACCATTCTGGATGATCCTTTTCTTTATGTAAGGCAGTCTGATACCTTTATTAAAATTTCCTGGGTAGATATTCTTTATATTGAAAGTATGCAGAACTATACCAGGCTTCATTTTAAAGATAAATCACTGATTATCCATCAGACGATGAAAGCTATTGAAGAGTCCCTTCCTTCAGATCATTTTTTCAGGATTCACAAATCTTACCTCATCAATATTACTCATATCGATATGATTTCGGGAGGACGTCTTTTTATTAATAAAATTGAGCTTCCCATATCACGCACCAGAAAGGAAGAGCTCCTTAATCAAGTGGTTTACAAAAAGTTAATAAGCAAATAGTCGGTAAAGAGAAACCGGAAGCTGGGAGTTATTAAATTTCCTGCTTCCGGCATTTTTTTATGGAAGATTCCAACGCAGGGATACTGCGGCATAGAAAGTACTGGCAAATCTAGGATCTGCTATTTTTTTGTCTCTGAAAATGCTTTTGATCTTTCGGTCATTCTCACTGAAGCTTCTCAATAGAGCCGTTCCTCCTGTGAGACGTAAAGTAAGCCTGTCATTAAGCTTTATTTCTGGTCTGAGCCCTGCGGTGATCTGCTGATAGCCCAGCAACATAGATTTTCCATCCTTATTTCTTTCTACCGTCATCCCGCTGAGATCTACAACTGCTTTTAAAGCAAATTTGTCTGAAAACAGATAACCGGCTTCCATCCCTTGCGGGAAATTGATATTGAATTTAATCTTTCCATTTGTTTTCCAGTCAAAATAAATCCAGGGTAAGATCATAGGAACTCCAAAGGCTGTAGTAAGCACCGGACCTCCTCCCAAAGAAAGATTAGGATTAAAATGTCTGATAAATAATAATCCGCCCTGCCCCAATACATCATCAAAACTTACTTTTTCAAGGTCTGTATATACTCCTACAGATGCCGTCATCATCATACTCCATTTTTTGCCCAAAGGCCTCATATGCTGTATTCCGACTTGAGCATTCAGCATCTGATCAGGAAACAACTGAGTTTCGTAATTTTTGTGGGTCATCTTTGCATAAGATCCGCTCAAAAGCATAGACCATGATCTTACTTTTCCGTCGGTATCTTTTTTAACAGATAACGGAATGTTGAGATTCATATCTACTCTTTTAAAATCACTTTTGGAATTGGTCTTTGTACTGTCTTCAGGCCGGATGTAATTGGAGGCAGGAATGTATTCGGTTTTAAGCTCTGCAGAGAGTCCGGATTGAGCGTTTACCCAATATCCTAATGGCAGTATACAGCATAAAGCCGTCGAAAGGGTTCTTTTCATATTTTAAATTTGATGCAAAGAGAACCCTTTGGCTATTTTTTACAAAAATTACTTGATTAAGTGCCCGGATTGTATGACAACAGGATCAAATAAGAGGATTAGTTTCCCGGTTGTACCACTATTGAAGGAGTTACTTTTTGAGTTTTAAAAATTCGATATCCGAACCATACCGCGATTAATGCCATTGCAGAACGTGTTCCCACCATTGGAATAATAGAATCTGCTTCCAAAAAGCCTATCAGCCCTGATATTAAAAAGGTTACCATCAGCTGCATAAAGCCCAATAAAGCAGCTGCAGTTCCTCTTCCTTCTTTAAATGGAGATAAAGCATGGGCTGAGGTGATTGGAAACAGAATACCAATAGCAAGTAATGACAGATAAAGCATTGCAATTTCTAACGCTACAGAAAGGTTTTCTGCCGCAATCAGTATATGAAGCGTACATACAACTAATAAAACGATTGTAGCAGCAAATAAAAGCGTTGAATTGCTTATTCTTTTGATCAATTTAGGTGTAATATAAGCTGCCGTTATCAAAGCCAGTGAGTTAAAAGCAAAAATAAAACTAAATGTACTGCTTGAAAAACCATGGATCTCCATGAATAAAAATGGTGCGTTCGAGATGTAAATAATTAACGATGCAAAAGCAATACTTCCCACCATCGTACTATTGATAAAGTCTTTGTTGGAAATAATCATTTTCAGCTGATCTTTTAATCCTTTTTCATCCAGCATTTCATCATCGGAAAGATGGATTCGGGTATTGGTTTCCGGAACATATTTGTATACCATGAAAAAAGTGATCAATCCCATAATGCATAAAAAGGCAAAAGAACTATTCCAGCCCCAGAATTTAAGAAATACACTTCCCAGTAGCGGAGCCACGATTGGAGCAATACCACTGATCTGAGACTGCTGTGAAAAGATAGTGACTGCTTTATGCTTATCATAAAGATCAATAATAATTGCCCTTCCGATAACAATTCCGGCACTTCCTCCGAATGCCTGTAGAAAACGCATAGCCCATAAAACATAAATATCGGATGTAAAATAAATGGCAGTTGTTCCAATAATAAAAAGCAAAAGCCCACAATACAGCATCGGTTTTCTTCCTTTTTTATCAGATAAAGGTCCCCATAACAGCTGTCCGAAAGCAAATCCTGCAAAAAAAACAGAAATGGATACCTGAATATGCCCGATATCCGTATTAAAAATCTTCGCCATACTTGGGAAAGCGGGAAGATAAAGATCTATACTAAGCGACTCCAATGTGTTGAGTAGTGCAAGAATAAACACTACAATATTCAAATTCTTCTTCATAAATAACAATAAGCCTTCGCAGGCGTTTTTTCCAGCTGCAAAATTGCTGTAAAAAGTATCGTTTTTCAATAAAAGAACTGAAGGAAGGATAGCACAAACTGAGGATTCTCTTATCTGATTGTGTTCAAATAATTTATTCAAACTAAAAATTAAAGGAACATTCTGAGGATTAACCTTTTCCAGGTCTGAACCCATCAGGATTTTGCAGGGTATGTTTTTTAAAAAAGCGGGAAAAGTAAGAAGCATCGCTAAAACCTAATTTAAAAGCGATTTCTTTTACGGTTAAGGCGCCAAAACTAAGCTCTCTTTTTGCTTCCAGAATAATTCTCTGGGCAATCATTTTTTTTACTGTTGTCCCTCTCAAAAGACGCACAATATCATTAAGATGATGACTGCTTATCTTCAATTGATCTGCATAGAAACCTGTTTCTTTATGCTCTATATAATGCTTTTCAATAAGACCAATCAGTTCTTGAATGCGCTGACGGTCATTCAACAAAGGTCCCTGAGGAATAATTTGTTCTCCAATGATAATACAAAACGCTTTCAGATAAGCCTTTAAGAGTTCCGTTCTTGCTGTTGTTTTATATTCCTGCTCCATCAATGCTATAATGGTACTGCAGGTTTTTTCATTTTTTGGATTTAAAAAAAAGGGAAGCTCTCCTCCCGTAAGCACGGATTCTATATTACAGGCTTCATTGAAAATTTCCCGGCTTATTGCCATGGCATACCCCTTCTCTCCTTCTAATTTCATGTTGAAAGCCTGCCCCGGTGCAATGATGCAGATTTGATTGTTCTCAAGTTTATAGCTTTCAAAATCCAGTTCTAAACGGCTGTTTTCATACACTTCTCTAAACCAGATAATTTCAAAAAAATTATGCCTGTGAACATCATGAAAGTTCTCAGGGCCGGCATCACTCAGAGTACTCATCTGAAATTCTTCAGAAGTCAAATGGTGAACAGGGATTTCTTTTTCCGATGTAATCATCACAACATTATTTAGCTATAAACAAAAACCACAGCAAAAAAAGTGCTGCGGTTTTCTTACAATATTTAAAATTAAATATAATTTTTCGGTTTTATTGGTTTAAAAAAGCATCCCAACCCTGAGCAGTAAGTGCTACCAGCTGGTTAGATCCTCTTGCTACCATAAAGTTTCCTTCTTCTTTTTCTACTGCATGTCCTATAATGGTAAAATCCGGATGGTTTTTAATTTTATCAAAATCATTTGCTGAAATCGTGAACAAAAGCTCATAATCTTCCCCACCACTTAGAGCCGTCATTACCGGATTCAAATTCATTTCATCCGCCGTAGAGATCGTAAGATTATCCAATGGAACTTTCTCTTCATACAATCTGAATCCTACATTTGACTGATCTGAAAGGTGAAGGATTTCGGAAGCCAGACCGTCTGAAATATCAATCATAGAAGTTGGTTTGATATCCAATTCTTCTAAAATCTTTTTAACGTCTGTTCTTGCTTCAGGTTTCAGCTGTCTTTCCAGAATATAGTCGTAGCCTTCCATTTCAGGCTGCATATTCGGATCAGCAAGAAAAACAGCATGTTCTCTTTCAAGAATCTGTAATCCCATGTATGCTCCACCCAAATCTCCTGTTACCACAAGAAGATCATTTGGTTTTGCTCCGCTTCTTTTTACGATGTTTTCTTCGTTTTCAATTCCTACAGCTGTAATGCTCATTACCAGCCCGGAATTGGAACTTGTCGTATCTCCTCCAACCAAATCAACTTTGTATCTTCCACAAGCCGCCTGAATTCCGGAATAGATTTCTTCTAAAGCTTCCACCGGAAAACGATTGGACACCGCAAGAGAAACCAAAATCTGTGTAGGCGTTGCATTCATTGCTGCAATATCGCTTAGGTTTACCACCACAGCTTTATAACCTAAATGTTTTAATGGAACATAGCCCAGATTAAAGTGTACTCCTTCCGCCAGCACATCTGTTGTAAGAACTACTTTTTTGTGATCAGGATTAATAACTGCCGCATCATCTCCTACTCCAAGCTCCGAAGATTCATTGGATAGAGGAAAATGTTCTGTCAAATGCTTAATAAGACCGAATTCTCCTAATTTCGAAATGGGCGTCAGCTCCTGTGATTTATCTTCAAACATAAATTTCTGTTTATAAGTGATCTTTGAAAAATGATAATTGATATCTCAGCAATACAGATTTCATTATGTATCATTGATCAATCATCATTCATCATTTATATATTAATCTCTGCCGGATCAATATTGTGTGGGTGGAAAGGAAACTTTTTAAAGTCTTCTCTCGATAATACCACAGTTTCCGGGCTCTTGTACTTGTTCATGGCTTCCACTACATCATCTGGTGGAGTGGTCATTTTTCTGAGCATCATATCAATCCATACTCCTGTCGCTTCTGCAGTAGCACAGTGCATGCCGTCCGGAGTATAAAATTTGTGTACAAAACGGTAGATGGAAGAATCCTCTGCACATCCGTCTATTTCTACACTTACAATAACGATCTGATCTGCATAAATTTCTTTGAAGAAAGAATATCTTTCGTGCAGGATCACCGGGCCTATTCCCCATCTGCTCAGCTGGGTAACTCCCATTTTTTCTTTAGTCATGAAAGCCATTCTGGCTTGTGCACAATATTGTACATATGATGAATTGGCTAAGTGCTTGTTGGCATCAAGATCGCTCCATCGCACTTCAAATTTATGGTAGAAAATCATTTTGAAAATCGTTTTTGGATATTATAAAATAATAATCTTCAAAAATACTCAAATAAGATGGTTTATAAAAATTGTACTTTTGAAAAAATAATCTTCCGCATAGGATTACACATACATGAAACAGATCATTATTATCGGAGGCGGTGCTGCAGGCTTTTTCTGTGCATCTAATCTTGACGAAAAAAAATATACAATTACGATTTTAGAACAGAATTCAGATGTTCTTCAGAAAGTTAAGATTTCTGGTGGCGGACGCTGCAATGTTACCCACGCTTGCTTTGATCCAAGAGAACTAGTTCAGTTTTATCCTCGTGGAAACAAGGAACTACTCAGTGTTTTCAGCAAATTCCAGCCTGGTGATACCATGGAATGGTTTGATCAGCGTAATGTTCCGCTGAAAATTGAAAATGATAACAGAACTTTCCCTGAAAGCAATTCTTCTCAGACCATTATTAATACTTTTCTGAGTGAAACTCAAAAGAAAAATGTAACTGTACGGACAAAATGTACAGTAAAAGATATTGAAAAACAGGACGAAAAATATATCGTAAGAACCAATTCAGGTGATTTTGAGGCAGATTATATCGTATATACTACTGGAAGCTCTCCAAAATCATTAAAAATGGTTGAAAATCTGGGCCATAAGATTGTAGATCTCGTCCCTTCCCTTTTTACATTTAATATTAAAGATGAGCTGCTGAAAGATCTTCCGGGAACAAGTTTTGAAAATGCCGGAATTTCAATTCCAAAGCTGAAGACCGAAGAAAGTGGACCTTTGTTGATTACGCATTGGGGACTTTCTGGCCCGGCTGTTCTGAAAATTTCTGCATGGGAAGCAATCAGTTTGGCAAAGGTTAAATATAACTTTGAAATTGAGGTTAATTTCGTTTCCATAGAAACTGATGAAGCAGAAGAAATTTTTAATAATTTCAAACAAACCAATCCTAAAAAGACCATCGGACAGTCCAAAATATTTGATATTACGAATAGATTCTGGCAGAAAATTTTGGATATCTCAAAGGTTGATCTTAATAAACAGGTTGCCAATATTTCCGGAAAAGAAATACAGAAGATCCTGGAAAATCTTTGTAGAAAAAAGTTTCAGGTAACTGGAAAATCAACCTTTAAAGATGAATTCGTAACAGCTGGAGGTGTTGATTTAAAGGAAATTAACTTCAAAAACATGTCTTCAAAACTACTTCCGAATTTTTATATTGCCGGAGAAGTTTTAAATATTGATGCCGTAACCGGAGGATTCAATTTCCAGGCATGCTGGAGTGAAGGATGGCTGATTGCACAGGATCTCAACAGCTTATAAAAAAACACTACTTTTAATAAAAACTAAATACATGAAAAAAATAGTAGCATTCTTTCTATGTCTGGGATTCGGGCTTGCTTTTGTTCAGGCACAGGAAACTCAGCCCAAACCAACGGAAGATCATTCCAGAGATAAGTTTATTCCTGAACAAAGCAAGCAAGCAGAATATCCCGGTGGGCTTTCAGCATTTATGCGGGAAGTTTCTGAAAAAATAAATGCTAACCGAATAAAAGGAGCAAAAGGCAGAACACGTTCGAATGCCAAGTTCTCTGTGAGTGCTAAAGGTTATATAGACACTATTATTGTAACAGGAGAAAATGAATCTCTTAATCAGGAAGTGGAAAAAGCGATGAAATCTATGAAAAAACAATGGACTCCCGGAGAATATAAAGGGAACCCTGTACTGATCTGGTTTACTCTTCCTTTCACTATTAATTTTGAATAGTTAAAATGCTATCTGCCAAAAGAAATACTGCCTTTTTCTTTAAAATCCTTTTGATTTTAGGATTCGGATATTTCTTTTGGCTGATGTTGAAAATTACGTTAGAATACATTCCTTTTAATCCTGAAGTCAGTTTTCTGATGATCAAACAGACGGAAGTAGTAGAAAGAGCAGAATATCTTAAGTTTTTTTATACTCATGTTTATACAAGCATCTTTGTGCTTCTTTCGGGTTTTCTTGCTCTGCTTAGAAAGAATTTTGGGCTCAAAAATTTCCACCGGAATATGGGAAAAGTGTATATTTTTCTCATCCTGATCTGTGCTGCTCCCTCAGGAATTTATATGGGAATATTTGCCAACGGAGGTATTTTATCAAAGATTTCTTTTGTTATTTTAGGCTTTTTATGGTGGTTTTCAACGTTTAAAGCGTATCAGCTGGCAAGACAGAAAAGGTTTAAAGAACACAAGCAGTGGATGTGGCGGAGTTTTGCTTTTACATTATCTGCTATTACCTTGAGAATGTGGAAAGTAATTATTGTATATTTATTTCATCCCAATCCAATGGATGTCTATCAGATTATTGCATGGCTGGGCTGGGTTCCCAATATCCTTATTATTGAATATTTAATCACAAAAAAACAGATATGAAAATTGTACACTACACCTTGATTTCTTTATTGACAGCTTCTCTGATCAGTTGTAAAAAAGATGGTAAGACCAATGAATCGGGGAAAGATTCTCTGACCGCAAAGAAAGACTCTGTGGTAGTTCCTGAAGTTCATAAAGAATATTACGGAATTTATACCGGAGAATTCGCCGGAATGGAAAAGGTAGTTGATCAGATGGACGGCTCAGAATATGACGTGAACAACTACAAAAGAATTTCTTTAAAGATCAACAGAATTACTAAAGACAGCGTTTATGGGCAAAGTATCGTGAATGGCAATCAGCGTCCGTTCAGAGGAGTTTTCAATGAAACTGCAGCATCTTTTGTACTGGATGAACCCGGCAATGACAAAACAGACGGAAGGTTTGAAGTAAAACTAAAAGGTGACAGCTTAACCGGAAAGTGGAATGCCTTTGATAAAACAAGTGTTAAAGCTCCTTCAAAAACACTTAAACTGACTAAAAAAGAGTTTGTTTACAATCCAAATTTCATGCTTGATAAGGATTCTGATCTGGTAGACTGGTCAAACCCTAAAGAGTTTACAGAAAAATACAAAGATGAAGAAACCGGAAAAACAGAAAGCTATAAAACCTCTAAAAACCGTATTGCTTCTGAAGCCATCTTCAAACTGAATGCTTCCAAACAAAAACTGACAGAAAAAGATCTTAAAAACTTAAGAAAACTGGATCTTGAAATCATCAAAAATTCTGTTTTTGCAAGACATGGATATTCATTTAAAAAAGAAACTTACAGAAATTTCTTTGAGCAAACAGACTGGTATATCCCTGTTTCAAGCAATGTAGACAATGATCTTTCACCTATGGAAAAAGAAAATGTGGCTCTCTTGAACCGTTTTACCAAATATGCGGAGGATAAATATGATAGTTTTGGGAGATAGATAATAGGTTTTAGGTTGCAGGAATTAGGGATTAGGGGTTGAGCTTAAGCTATCATTGTTTGTCATCTTTATGATAATATAGAGAATAAGGCAGCCTACAGCGTAACACAGATTATCAATCCATGAGAAAGAGTTTCCAATAACAATATACATCAGGCTTCCAGGACGGAAGCCTAGTTTTTCTGCAATATTGAAATACTGGGCAAACTCTATCAGAAATGAAAAAATAAGAATTCCCAGAATCAGTTTCTGATCATTTACCTTGATAAAACTTTTCACAAAAGTATAAAGAAGCATCACCACAATAACATCTCCGAGATACGCTCTCACGAAGAAAACACCACTTAATTTGGTGGCGATCAATACTTCCACAAGAAAAATAAATACGGTCAAAAGAAGATACTTCAGGCTGAATTGGAATTTCATTTCAAATTGGGATTAAGGCATAAAAAATCGGTATTCTAAGAACACCGATCTTATTTTAAGGCAAATATATTATTTCTTTACTTTGATCGTACATCCGATGGCTACTGTTTTCGTCATTTTTACCTGTTCTCCTTTAATCAAAGCATTTACGGCATCCTGAGCATAGTATTCCGATACATCATTCGGGTTATCATAATTATTGTCGATAGCACCAATGTATTTTACGATATTCTTTCCGTTCTCTTTTTTCAGAACAAAAACATGCGGCGTTTTGGTAGCCCCATACTGCGGATAAATTTTCTGTCCTTCGTCTACCAGATATGGGAAAGTAAATCCTTTTTGTTTTGCTCTTTCAATCATCTGCTGATAACCGTCTTCCGGCTGCACATTAGGATCATTCGGATTGATGGCAATTACAGGATAACCTTGTGCTTTGTACTTTTTATCAAGCTCAATAATCCTGTCTTCGTATTTCTTGGCGTAAGGACAATGGTTGCAGGTAAATACCACAATGAACCCTTTGGCACTTTTAAAATCACTCAGGGAAACCATTTTCCCATCAATATTTTTAAGCTTAAAATCAGCAGCTTCATCTCCTACTTCATAGCCTTTTACAGTAATATTTTCTTTTCGGTTTTTGTTTTTATCGTGATCTATTGTTGTAAAGCTAAGTAATCCCAGTCCAACGATAAATACGGTCATTAAAATTTTCAGGTTTTTCATAATAGATTATTTATTGTAGATTTTCTTTAATTGTTTTTTCCAGCTCTTCTTTGCTCATTTCACCATCATTAAAATAGAGTTTCGTTCCATTTTTATAAAACAGCGTTACTGGAATATTTCCATCCCATTCTTTTTCAAACCTTGGGATCCAGGTGTTCATTCTTTTGATATCGTCCAGCAGAAGTACCTCAGCGGTAAGATTTTTATTTTTGATGAATTTCAAGACTCTTTCTTTATCAGCCAACCTGTCCAATGACACTAAAATCATTTTATATTTCTGATGATCTGAATATGTAGCATTCACCTCCATAAAGTGCGGAAGCTCCTTTACACAGGGAGCGCAGGTGGTAGACCAGAAATTCACAACAAGCAGCTTATCTTTTTCCTGTTCAATACGCTTTTCCAGATCTTCATATTTTACTACAGAAATATCTGTTTGCTGGGCTTTATAAACCGAACAAAGCATAAATACGGTAAGGATTATTATTAAATTCTTCATATTCAAAATTAACAAATGCATTCTTTCTCAATAGAAATCAACTTGTTAAAATTTGTTAAGAATTCTATTTATTATACAAAATTCTTTCACCAGCTGTTGAATTAATAAAAATAAAATGTAATTTAGCTCAGAATCAAAACTAAAATACCATGAAAAAATCAAACATCCAGTCAAGAAAATTGACTAAAAATGAATTAAAAGAGATTAAAGGAAGCGGAAGATTATGCTTTGACGGATTCTGCCGTAGAGGAGAATTTGAAGAATGGCAGCTTGGTGCCGGTGACAAAAACGGATTCTGCTGTTAACCAAACTAAAACAATAACTAAACTAAATTTATCATGAAAAAATCAAACATTCAAAAAAGAAAATTAACAAAAAGTGAATTAAAACAAATCAACGGAGGAAGTGGGCCACTTTGTCCCGGAACTTGTTTTTGTAATATTGACGGTGAGATGACAATAGGCTCATGTAATACTAAAGGACAATGCTGTTAATATCATAAAAAGCTTTGTTAGATAATAAAGGATTGAGGCGGCCCCTCAATCTTTTTTTGTGAAGGAGAATCCCTGCGCAAAAAAAGTTAACAATTTGACTCACAATATTTTGAATATAATAAAATAACTTGTAAATTAGCTTTTATCAAATTAAAATTATTATGAAAAATTTAAAAAATCAGAAAAGAAAATTGAGCAAAAATGAGCTGAAAGTGATCAGCGGCGGAGCTAACAGACCTGTATGCCCAAGAGTAATAAGCTGTACAGATCCTCATACCGGAGAAGAACGATCTGGAGTTCCAGGAATGCAGGATGGATTCTGCTGCTAACACAAAAAAATAACAAAAAAAAAATGATTGGATTACCCTCCAATCATTTTTTTTATTGAATTCAGCTTCATTAAAGCTTCAATCGGGGTCAATGTATTGATATCTATTTTCGTCAGTTCTTCACGGATATTCTCCAGAACAGGATCATCCAGCTGAAAGAAAGAAAGCTGCATATTTTCTTCAGTTACTCTTTTGATCGTTTCTGATGAACTGGTTCCCTGAGTTCTGCTTGCTTCCAATGTTTTAAGGATTTCATTCGCTCTGTTTACTACTTTGGCAGGCATTCCGGCCAACTTTGCCACATGGATACCAAAACTGTGCTCACTTCCACCCGGAACCAGCTTTCTCAGGAAAATAATGTTTCCTTTGTTTTCCTGAATAGAAACGTGGAAGTTTTTCACTCTTTCGAAACTGACTGTCATTTCGTTCAGTTCATGGTAATGCGTTGCAAACAACGTTTTGGCTTGCGTAGGATGCTGATGAAGATATTCTGCAATAGCCCAGGCAATAGAAACCCCGTCATATGTAGATGTTCCACGGCCAATTTCATCCAGTAAAATAAGGCTTCGTTCTGAAATATTATTCAGAATATTGGCCGCTTCATTCATTTCTACCATGAAAGTAGATTCTCCTGCAGAGATATTGTCTGTGGCTCCTACTCTTGTAAAGATCTTATCCAGTAATCCGATTTCAGCATGTTTTGCAGGCACAAAACTTCCAATCTGAGCCAAGAGACATACAATTGCCGTTTGACGCAGAATTGCCGATTTACCGGCCATGTTGGGTCCTGTTACCATGATAATCTGCTGAGAATCTTTATCCAGAAAGATGTCATTCGGAATGTATTTTTCTCCCAGCGGAAGGGCATTTTCAATAATCGGGTGTCTGGCTTCTTTTAAATCAATAGCATAAGCATCATTCAAAACAGGCTTTGTATAGCTCTCAGAAACAGCAAGTTCAGACAATCCGGAAGCCACATCAAGCTGAGCAATAATATTGGAATTCCCTTGAATCTGATCAATATAAACCATCGTTTCAGCACATACATTTCTGTACAGTGAAGTTTCCAGAACGCCTATTTTTTCTTCAGCGCCAAGGATCTGGTTTTCGTATTCCTTCAGTTCTTCGGTAATGTATCTTTCAGCATTCACTAAGGTCTGCTTTCTTACCCAATCATCCGGAACTTTATCTTTATGGGTATTTCGAACTTCAATATAATATCCGAAAACATTATTAAAATCAATTTTAAGACTGGTAATACCTGTTCTTTCAATTTCTCTCTGGCACATTTCATCCAGGAAACCGCGTCCTTTGCTCTGAAGGTTTCTCAATCTGTCAAGCTCTTCAGAAACGCCTTCTTTAATGACATTTCCTTTGGCAATATTTACCGGAAGTTCTTCATTAAGATGATTTTGCAGGAATTTAATCAATTCTTCCAGATCAAATAAAGGTTCTAACCAAGCCAGCACATCTGCATGAGAATGCAGTAACGCTTTGATTGTATGAATATTAATCAAACTTTGACGCAGATATCCCAGTTCTTTAGGCGAAATTTTCTCTGCAGCCAATTTTCCCATTAATCGGTCAAGATCAGAAATTGATCTCAGAAGCTGACAAATCTCGTATTTAAGAGCATCATTTTCGTTTAAAAAATCAATCAGAGAAAGCCTTCTCATGATCTCATCTACCGATTTTAAAGGAAGAATAATTCTTCTTCTTAAAAGCCTACCTCCCATCGGAGTAGACGTTTTATCGATAATATCCAGCAGTGATTTCCCTTGAGGGTTGCTTGGGTAAACGATTTCCAGGTTTCTCAGAGTAAAATTATCCATCATCAGATAGTCTTCCTGCGGAATGATCTGTAGTTTTGTAATATGAGCAAGCAGATTGTGATGGGTATCTTCTACCAGATAAGCGAAAATAGCACCTGCTGCCGTAATCGCCAACGGAAGATTTTCCACTCCAAAACCTTTTAAAGAATTGGTTTTAAAATGATTCGTTAGTTTTTCGTAGGCAAAATTATATTGGAATGCCCAGTCTTCAAGCTTAAAGGCATTTTTATTTTTGATATGCTCCGGAATCTGCACACTTCTTTGGTAAATAATCTCACTGGGATCAAAAGTATTGACGATGTGCAAAAGCTTTTCTAAATTTCCTTCGCTTACCAGAAATTCTCCCGTAGAGATATCCACCAAAGCGATTCCGTATTTCTCTTTTTCTTTATGTAATGAAAGAAGGAAGTTATTTTTTTTGGAATTTAATACCTGATCATTGAACGTAACACCTGGGGTAACCAACTCAGTGACACCACGTTTTACAATCCCCTTCACCATTTTGGGGTCTTCCAGCTGATCACAGATTGCCACCCTCATTCCCGCCCTCACCAATTTTGGAAGATAAGAATCTACAGAATGATGTGGAAACCCAGCAAGTTCTATATGCCCCTCACCATTGGCTCTTTTGGTAAGCACAATACCCAGAATCTGAGAAGTTCTGACAGCATCCTGCCCAAAAGTTTCATAAAAATCCCCAACCCTGAATAATAACAACGCATCAGGGTATTTCGCCTTGATGGTATTGTACTGCGTCATTAATGGGGTTTCTTTCTTCGCTGCTTTTGCCATAGTAAAAAATGAGCCCCAAATTTAGAAAAATAAATTCAGGGTAAGAGAATTGTTTGAGGGTTAATGTTCTATGTTTTTCTTTATCAGGAATTAATTGTAATTTCACCATCAAATCACATTATTCATGGAATTTCCTGTTTTAGAGACTGAAAGGCTTATTTTGCGTAAGCTTACTTTTAATGATACCCAAGACCTTTTTGAGTACTTTTCTTTGGATGAAGTGATGGAATATTATGACCTTGACACTTTCAAGACAGAAGAAGATTCCATACACATTATCCAGCATTTCAACAGTGAATTCGAAAAAGGAAAAGGTTTCAGATGGGCTCTGGAACTAAAATCCACAGGAAAAGTCATTGGTACCTGTGGTTACCACAATTGGTACAGGGAACATTTCCGGGCAGAAGTTGGCTATGAGCTCAATCCTAAATTCTGGCAGCAATCTTATATGAAAGAAGCCATTCTTCCTATTTTAACGTATGGGTTTGAAACCATGAGACTTCACCGTGTGGATGCTTTCATAGATCCTTCCAATATTTCTTCCGAAAGACTGTTGACTTCTCTAAATTTCAGCAAAGAAGGAATGTTGAAAGATTATTTTTTCGAAAAAGGAAAATTCGTAGATGCGACGATCTTCGGGCTTGTAAATAAATAAATTGCTCCTAAATTTAACGCGAAGATGCAAAGTTAATTGATATTGATTCTTCTTATTTTCGTTCGCAAAGGCATTTCATTTAGCAATTGAAGTACTTTCCTCGCTGAGTGAAACGCCTTTGCGAACCTTTATAAACAGATAAGCTTTAAACTTGCGTTCAATGCGTTATAATGATCTAAACTCTAATTCTTATCTTTCAGAAAGGTGCTTTTCCAAAGCATTTGAGCTTTTCTTGTAGGCCCATTTCTGCTTGTAATTGATCCATTTGGCTTTGAAAAGCTTACGCATCAGTTTATCTGTGTACCTCATAATGAAGACATGATACAGCATATTGGCAAAGACATTCGGTTTATTAGGAAGTGCTCTTAGTGAAAGAGAAAAACCAGGTTCCAGATATCTATTGAAGTGCCAGAAAGCACCCGGAATAAAGAGCGCATCACCATGTTCCATAAAAATCTCATATCCTTTTGCATATTTCAGCGCGGGAAACTTTTCATAATCCGGATTTTCGTAGTCTACATCGTAAACAGTATGAACAGACAAAGGCACTTTATATAAAAACGGAGACTGTTTCTGATCAAATAGCAGAATTCTTTTCTTTCCTTCGAAATGAATATGCATAAAATCCCCCAGATCCACATCATAATGCATTAAAACATGAGCTTCACTTCCTCCGAAGAATAAAGTAGGCAGTCTTTTAAAAAATTTTATTCCAAGATCCGGATAGGTAAAGTTTTTCAGCAACTCAGGAAGCCTGTCTGTGATGATATAGAAAAAAATTCTCAGATCTGAAGGATTACTTTTAATGATATCAATATACTCCTTCATTTTCATTCGGGTTACCGGAGCATCAGAGCTTTTCTTAGCATCAGCCGGTTTATTATCATACAACGGAACTTCCTGATCACCCGCTTTTTCGCGAATATAAGCAAGGTTCCATTTATCAAAAGCATCCCATCTGCTGGCAAAATTCTTAATTAAAAGAGGTTTTTGCTTTTTGAAATAATTTTTCTGAAAATCTTCTTTACTGATATCATTTACAATATCTACGTTTTCGAGGATCATGTACTTTATATTTAATGCGAAATAAAAATAGTGTTTTTTTGAAACTTGAAAAAATTTTAAATAGAAAGAGCTTTTAAAATCAAATTTCACGGGTTTTTATCCTTCAGCACTAAACGAAAAAATTTATATTTGTAATAATAAGTGAGTTTATGAGAGTCTACAATACCAAACATTTCATTAAAATCCTTTTCAGTTTACACAAAAGTGATACTCTAAAAATTCTTTTTCCAAGTATGATTCTTGTCGGGTTATACTCCTGGGGAATTCAGTATCTGGAAGTGGAATATCTGCATCTTACGACAAAATCAGGAGTCAGTAATGTAGGCATGATTCACTCTCTGCTGGGTTTTGTGCTTTCCCTTTTATTGGTTTTCAGAACCAATACCGCTTATGACAGATGGTGGGAAGGACGAAAACTTTGGGGGAAACTGGTCAATGACACCCGAAACTTTGCCATAAAAATCAATACCATCTTGGGTGATAATCGCCAGGATATTGACCAAATTGCAAGATATTTAAAATACTTTCCTCACTTTTTAGCCAAACATCTTTCCAAAGAATCTACAAGACTGGCTTTGGATGAAGATTATTCTGAAATTGAAAGTTCTTTAAAAAATCATGGTCCCAGCGAAATAGTGATTCTGCTTAGCCATAAATTGAACCAATTAAAAAAAGAAGGGAAGGTTTCAGATGTTGAAATGCTCTACTTAGACACTCAGATTTCTGGATTTCTGGATGTTTGCGGAGGCTGTGAAAGAATCAAAAATACTCCGATTCCTTATTCATACTCTTCTTTCATCAAGAAATTTATCATTCTGTATGTTTTTGCTCTGCCTATTGCCTATGTGATTACGATAGGACTTTTCATGATTCCGCTAACTGTTTTTGTATATTATGTACTGATGAGTCTTGAACTTATTGCAGAAGAAATTGAAGATCCGTTCAATAATGATGAAAATGACATTCCTATGGAAACCTTAGCTCAGAATATTGAGAAGAATGTTCATCAGATTATGAACAGAAAATAAAAAATCAAGCTATTAAAGCTTGATTTCTTTGAGTTCTCCGTCCTGTTTTATTTCAACAAATTTGCTTTCCCTGTTGGCAGCAGAATATCCATAGAAAAATGTACTGTATATAGGTGTTGAATACAGATAAGCTCCATATCCGTTATAAGCATTTGAAGTTCCGGTTTGCTGCTGATAGCTTGCCGTTGCGGTAAAGTTGACGATCGTTTCAAGGTAATATTTACCCGGTTTCAGTTTTTCGAATTTAAACCTGCCATGGTCATCTGTTAAAGCTTCTACTCTATATTTAAAAGCTTCTTCAGACATGTATACCGTAGTTTTCTTGTTTTCATATTTCCTTCTCATATCATAAAATTCCTGAAAATAAGGAGTTACAGGAAAAAGCATGACAACGGTTCCTTTAGGTGCATAATGTTTCTCTCCAAGCAACGGCTTGATGCCCCAGTTGTTTTTTTGTTTGGTAGAAGCCACTCCTTCAATGGTAGAATTCCCAAACCCCAGCATTTCTCTCGCCAGCTTTTTATCGAAAAAAGCTTGAGGATAATACGTGTTTTGAGCACTCAGATATATAAATCCCCACGCCAGTATGAATAATGTGAATAATTTTTTCATAGTATATTTTTGAGTCAAATATAAGTATTTTACTATTTTTGAAATAAAAATAGCTATGAAGCACCTATTTCTATTATTTTTTTCCACCTCTGTCCTCATCATGGCACAGAAACCTTGTGGATATAAAGACGGATTACAGGAAGGCTCCTGCAAAGAATTCTATGACAACGGCCAGGTAAAAAATACGGTGGAATGGAAAAAGGGGAAATTGGACGGAGATGCCATTTTTTATTATGATAATGGAAAAGTACAGTCAAAGGGAGAATATAAGAAAGGATTCAAAGTAAAAGAATGGTCTTATTTTGATAAGAATGGCGTGCTTACTTCCAAAGAGGAATTCAGAAATGGAGAAAAGAATATTTATGATAACAGTCTTACGGCTACTTTTTATTCTCCTGCAGGTAAAATAACTGAAATTTCTAACTATAAATTCAATAAATTACAGGGAGAAAGCAGAACCTTCCATGAGGACGGAAAATCAATAAAAGAAATCGGCCAGTATGATAACGGACTTGCTACCGGAAAATGGAAAGTGCTTTATCCATCAGGAAAACTACAGCGTGAAACGGAATTCGCCAACGATAAAAGAAATGGCAACAGAGTTCATTACCGTGAAGACGGAAGCATAGAAAAGACAGAGGTCTATCAAGACGGAAAATTAATCTCAACAAAATAATACAATTGGTACAGAAACTAAAACTGGAAGAACTCAACAGAATAGATGTAGAAACATTTAAGAAGGTTGAAAAAATTCCGTTGGTCATCATTTTAGATAATATCAGAAGTATGCACAATGTAGGTGCAGCTTTCAGAACGGCAGATGCCTTTTTAATTGAAAAGATCATTCTTTGCGGAATTACCCCGCAGCCACCCCATCGTGAAATTCATAAAGCGGCATTGGGTGCAACGGAAAGTGTAGACTGGTCTCATGAAACAGAAACCAACACTGCTATTGCTGATCTGAAAAGTAAAGGATATGAAATCATCGGAATTGAGCAGACTACCGGAAGCCAGCTTATTACTGATTTTACGATTGACCGATCGAAAAAATATGCTTTGATTTTAGGGAACGAGGTAGAAGGAATCAGTGATGAAGTACTTCCAAATGTTGATGTATTTTTAGAAATTCCACAACTTGGAACAAAGCATTCTCTTAATGTAAGTGTGTGCGCCGGAATTGTGATGTGGGAATTTGCAAAAGCATTAAAATAAAAAAACTGCATATGTCCTTAATAGACAGTGCAGTTTGAAATAAATCTAATAAAAAGTAAAAATGAAAGGCGACAAAGGTACTTTATTTTTCTTTATGAACAAATTTTGACGGCACTTTTTTTGATTCACATTAAAAAAAGTAACGTTTTCAGAAAAAGTTTCATTTAATTTTTTATAAATTAGCACAATGTTTATCAAGGACTATATCTCAAAAGACTTTCTGTGTTTTAGCCTGTCTGACTCCATCGAGTCGGCCAGAAATACGTTGGAAGATTTTGGATATTCCCATGTTTTCATCAAAAAATCTCATCACTTCTACGGAGCTCTTGCAATGGATTTTCTGTATGAGGAAGATGGAGGAACACTGAAGGATCTGGAGCACCAGATTGAACGGTTTGCCATTCTGGAAGACAATAATATTATGGACAGCATTCGTCTGTTTTATACGTTCAGTACCAATGTGATTCCGGTGATTAATAAAAATGAAAAATATCTGGGATATATCACATGTGACGATATCTTTCAGGACTTTTCCCGTTATCCGCTGTTTTCAGAAACAGGAGCTATTCTTACAATAGAAACTTCTGCCAGAAAATATTCAATGACGGAAATTGCCAACATCATAGAAAGCAATAATTCGAAATTTTATGGAGGATTTATAAGCTTTATGTCTGATGAAGTGGTACAGATCACGATAAAGATCAGCAATGAAAACCTGGCCTCGATAGATTCTACTTTTGACCGGTACGACTACAGAATTGTTGAAAAATACTATTCTGATGAGAAATCCGATCTGTTTAAAGACCGATTTGGTTTTTTACAAAAATTCATAGAAATATAACATGAAGGCAGCCATATATTCTCAGAAAAAAGATCTTGATACTTTTTTATATTTAAGCAAGTTTATCTCTGAACTTGAAACCAGAGGTGTAAAATCTGTTCTGTTTGATGAAATGGCTGAAGCACTTCAGTTTTCAAAAATATTCGAAACTTTCAATTGTAAGCAGGATCTTCTGGATAAAGAAGTGGATTTGTTCTTTACTTTCGGTGGAGATGGAACCATTGTAAACTCTTTAACCTTCATTGAGGATCTTGAAATTCCGGTGGTAGGAGTCAATACCGGAAGACTTGGTTTTTTGGCTTTTTTCACGAAAGAAGAAGCCTTTAAAGAACTGGATTCTATCTTAAAAGGAGAAGTTAAAACAAGCCGCCGTTCTGTTATTGAAGTGGTTTCTCCCAAACTTGAAGGTGCTTTTCCTTATGCTTTGAATGATGTTACTGTTTCCAGAAAAGAAACAACATCCATGATTACTGTGGATTCTTATATCAATGATGAGTTTTTGAATGTTTTCTGGGGTGATGGTGTTATCATTTCAACCCCTACAGGATCTACCGCTTACTCTCTGAGCTGTGGCGGACCTATCATTTCTCCGAATAACGAAAACTTTGTCATCACTCCAATCGCTCCTCACAATCTGAATGTAAGACCTTTAGTAGTGAATGATAAAGTAGAAATAAAATTCAGGGTGGAAAGCCGTGTTCCTCAATACTCTCTTTCTTTAGACTCCCGACTGATACATATAGAAACTGACAAGGAAATCATTATCAAAAAGGCAAAATTCCAGCTGCTTTTGGTACAGCCGAACGGCCTAAGTTTCTACGAAACCATCCGTCAGAAGCTACTTTGGGGCAGAGATAAAAGAAATTAGTAATTTCTTAAAAATGATTACCTTTACACGAAATTAAAACACCTAATAAATTTATAACAAAAAGTAAAACATGAGCAGAATTTTTCCGGCAGGAGTTGCCACAGGTCAGTTAGTTACTGATATCTTTCAGTATGCTAAAGAAAACAAATTTGCATTACCTGCAGTAAACGTAATTGGATCAAGCAACATTAATGCTGTGATGGAAACTGCAGCGAAATTGAACGCTCCTGTAATTATCCAGTTTTCTAATGGTGGAGCTGCTTTCAACGCAGGAAAAGGATTAAACAATGACGGACAAAGAGCTGCTATCTTAGGATCTATCGCTGGAGCAAAACATATTCATACTCTTGCTGAAGCTTACGGAGCAACGGTAATTTTACACACAGATCACTGTGCAAAGAAATTACTTCCTTGGATCGACGGATTAATGGATGCTAACGAAGATTTCTTCAAGCAGACAGGAAAATCTCTTTACTCTTCTCACATGCTGGATCTTTCTGAAGAATCTTTAGAAGAAAACCTTGAGATTTCAGCACAATATTTCGAAAGAATGGCTAAGCTTCAGATGACTCTTGAAGTAGAAATCGGAGTAACTGGTGGTGAAGAAGACGGTGTAGACAACTCAGATGTTGATAACTCTAAATTATATACTCAGCCTGAAGATATCGCTTATACTTATGAAAAATTAAAAGCTATTTCTGATAACTTCACAATTGCTGCTGCTTTCGGTAACGTACACGGAGTTTACAAGCCAGGAAACGTAGTTCTTACTCCAAAAATCCTTGACAATTCTCAGAAATATGTTCAGGAGAAATTCGGAACAGCTGCTAAACCTATCAACTTTGTATTCCACGGAGGTTCAGGATCTACTTTAGAAGAGATCAGAGAAGCTATCGACTACGGAGTAATCAAAATGAATATCGATACTGACCTTCAGTTTGCATATACAGAAGGAGTAAGAGATTATATGGTAAACAACATCGACTATTTAAGAGCTCAGATCGGAAACCCTGAAGGAGAAGAAAAGCCGAACAAGAAATTCTATGACCCAAGAGTATGGGTAAGAAAAGGTGAGGAAACATTCTCTACAAGATTGGTGAAAGCATTTGAAGATTTAAATAACGTAGATACTTTAAAATAAGAACTGTACATTTGTATCAATGTAAAAAGTATTCATAAAAATACATTTACATTGGTACATTTTACATTTATACATTAATACACGCAAAAATGGCATTCGACTGGTTTAAAAGAAAAGCAAAAAACATAACCACTTCTACTGATGAGAAAAAGGACGTTCCCAAAGGACTTTGGCATCAGACTCCATCCGGAAAAGTAGTGGAACATGATGAACTAAAGAGAAATAACTATGTTTCTCCTGAAGACGGATTTCATGTAAGAATAGGAAGTGCAGAATTTTTTGACATCCTTTTTGACGGTGGTAAATTTACCGAACTGGATGCCAATGTTGAAAGTATTGATATCTTAAACTTCAAAGATACAAAGCCTTACAAAGATCGTCTGAAAGAAGTAAAAGCTAAAACAAAGCTTACAGATTCTATCAGAAATGCTGTAGGAACTGTAAAAGGAACTGAAATGGTAGTTTCTTGTATGGATTTTGCTTTCATTGGTGGATCTTTGGGTTCTGTAATGGGAGAAAAGATCAGAAGAGCAGTAGATTACTGTATCGCACACAAACTTCCGTATATGATTATCTGTCAGTCCGGAGGAGCGAGAATGCAGGAAGCTACATACTCTTTGATGCAGCTTGCAAAAGTTCAGGCTAAGTTAGCTCAGCTTTCTGAAGCAGGACTTTTATACATCGCTTATCTTTGTGACCCTACATTTGGAGGAATTACAGCTTCTTTCGCCATGACTGCTGATATTATTATGGCAGAGCCGGGAGCATTGATCGGTTTCGCAGGACCAAGAGTAATCCGTGAAACGATCGGTAGAGATCTACCGGAAGGATTCCAGACATCTGAATTCTTACAGGAAAAAGGATTTGTAGATTTCATCGTAAAAAGAACTGAAATTCAGGATACTGTGGCAAAAACAGTTAATTTATTGACTGTAAAAGCATAGTTTCTGTAACAAAAACAATACAATCTCTCTCTAATTAGGGAGAGATTTTTATTTATGAGGACTTTTAAGATATTTTTCAATACCATCAGAAGCATGAGTTTTAATAAGATTATGCGTCTTTTATCACTTGTTCTTCCCCATCCTCTTTTTGCACTGATGAGTTTCCATGCTACCGTAAAAGCATTTACCATAGCTCAGAAAAAATTTCCTAAGACAGCTTCCACTAATGGAATTGGAAATGCTTTCAGACATGCCTTGTGGTGCTGCTTTATTATGATGTACTGCTGCAAAATTTCTTCTCCAAAAAAGGCGCTTGATTTCTGCAAAAGAATAACAGATATGCATGAAGAACTGTTCCCTAATGAACCTCTGGAAACTAAAATGGATCTTCACAACAACAAAATCGGAATGGATTATTTCATGGAAATTCTGCCCGGAATTCACCGCCAGTTTTTTGAAAAGAGTTTTTTTGTTGATGCACTAATCAAAAAAATGGAGGAAGCCAAGGTTCTGAAAAATCTGGATGACGAGTTTGAAGGATATCTTGTTTACCTAGAGGAATAATTGTTTAAACCTTTATTTTGAAACATTAAAATTGATATAAGGTTTTAAGAGTATTAAGATAAGTTCGCTTTAAGCTTAAAAATAAGCAGCTATCATTAGTTCTCTTTCACAACAGAATAACAAAAGACTTTAGTTATTTTTGTGGTTTAAAGTATTTTTGATAAGTTTAAACAATTAAATCAATCAGATGGTTCTCAGCAGAATTTGGTCGGCTTTCATTATCATTGCCATTGCCATTGCCAGTATAAAATATGTTTCGTCCAGCAACTACAAAACCATTTTCAATGATATGGTGGTGGGAAAAGGCGGTGATACAGTGAAGATTGCATCCCAATCTATGAACAGCCTCTCCCCTGTTGTCAGAGACAGTCTGCTGAAAAAGAATGATTTTGCAGACAGCAGAATTCATTATAAAACAGATTCTTTAAAACAAAATGTAAACGTTTATCGTGTTCAGGAAGCCGATGGTGTCATCGGAACCTCTGAAACTGCAGTGAAGATATGCCTTGGCCTTATCGGGATCATGACTTTATTTATGGGATTCATGAGCATTGCTGAAAAAGCTGGAGGAATTAACCTTTTAAGCCGTTTGATTCAGCCATTTTTCTCCAAATTATTTCCTGATATCCCTAAGAACCATCCCGCTTTCGGGCATATGCTGATGAATTTCAGTGCCAATCTCCTGGGATTGGACAATGCCGCTACTCCTTTTGGTTTAAAAGCTATGGAAAGCCTGCAATCCTTAAATCCTAATAAAGATACTGCCAGTAATTCACAGATCATGTTTCTGTGTCTTCATGCCGGAGGAATGACGTTGATCCCCGTTTCCATTATCGCGATCAGGGCATCTATGGGTTCCAAAACGCCTACCGATATTTTTCTACCCTGTATGATCGCTACTTTTGCGGCAACTTTAGCAGCGATGATTATTGTTTCTTTATATCAGAAAATTAATCTTCTTCGTCCTGTAGTAATTGCTTATGTAGGTGGAATTTCAGCAGTAATAGCATTATTGGTAGTATACCTTGTGCAATTGAGTAAAGATGAACTGGATGACTTCAGTAAAGTATTAAGCAATGGTTTAATCCTATTTATTTTCCTTGCAATTGTATTGGGAGCCGTTTATAAGAAAATCAACGTTTTTGATGCCTTTATTGAAGGGGCAAAAGAAGGATTCACGACCTGTGTTAAGATTATTCCTTACCTGGTTGGAATGCTGATTGCTATTTCATTATTAAGGACTTCCGGTGTTTTTGATGTGATCATTGACGGAATGAAATGGGTGGCCAACGTCGCCAATATGGATCCAAGATTTGTAGACGGACTTCCGACAGCGTTGATCAAGCCTTTATCCGGTTCCGGAGCAAGAGGAATGATGGTAGACACGATGTCAACCTTCGGAGCAGATAGTTTTCAGGGGAAATTGGCAGCCGTACTTCAGGGAAGCTCAGATACTACGTTCTACGTGATTGCAGTCTATTTTGGCGCCGTAGCCGTTAAGAATACAAGATACACGGTAATTGCCATGCTTCTGGCCGATTTAATTGGTGTTATCACTGCTATTGCGTTGGCTTATCTATTTTTTGCTTAATTCAATTAAACGTTGCAGGTTGGGTAGTTGCTAGTTTTTTTACCGTTAAAAATGTATTAATGAGTTACGAGAAACTTGATATTTATAATATTGCTTTTGAGTTGTTTATTGAAACACATAAACTCTCACTCCAACTGCCAAATTATGAATTATATGAATTGGGTAGCCAATTAAGACGATCTGCTGATTCTGTTGTTACAAATATTGCAGAAGGCTATGGAAGAAACAATTACAAAGGTGACTTTATAAGATTTCTCACTTATTCTCAGGCAAGCTGTGATGAAACGGTATGCCATTTGTCAAAAATTAACAGACTTTATCCGGAATTAAATTTGAACTTTAAAGAAAAATCAGAACAATATAAACTCTTAGGAGGAAAAATCAACAACTTTATAAAATACGTCCAATTAAACTGGCGCACATAACCCAAACTAGCAACTAGCAACTAGCAACTAGCAACTAGCAACTAGCAACTAGCAACTAGCAACTAGCAACTAGCAACTAGCAACAAAATTACCATTATGATTACAGATAAAGAATTTACCCTAAGACTCATTCGCCAATTAACCCAAGCTTTGGAAAAACTTATTCTGGACAAGCCTGAAGAAAGTTTAATGCAGAAAGAACTGGATTTTGACACCCTGATGAGAGACATTTTCAAGATGAGTTTTACAGAAGTATCTTCTAAAACAAAGGAAGAAATGATTGCTATTGTTAACGAAAGACAGGAAAGAGACCACAAGGATTATTATGAAATGCTTGGAAATCTTTTCTACTTCAACAGCAGACATGATCAAAACAAAGATTTTCAGGATAAAGCAAAGACATTCTACGAGCTGTACCTTCAGACCAGCGGTATTTTTGCACTTCCCATTATCAACAGAATAAATGAATTAAAAAAAGCACTTGAATAAAGTGCTTTTGTATTTTTAGAAAGTAATTTTATAGGTTCCGGTGGAAGAAGTACTGGCTTTCTCTGCCTTTACGTATTTCTTTACCCAGGCAACTGATGTAGAAGATACACAAGGATCCGAAACACCACCTGATCTTCTTGCAGACACTACATTTCCTGCTTTATCTACAGTATAGGCAACGGTAATGGATCCGCTTGCAGTACAGCTGTGAGATGGCTGTGCACCGCCTCTTCCCATTGTTCCGGGAATGTAGCCTATCAGTTTTCTGTCTATTCCGACTTTGCTGTCTCCGTTTCCATCACCACCTAAAGGATCTCCGGCATTTCCAATACCATCACCCGTGCCCTGGCTTCCGGCTTTTGTTCCTCTTCCTTTGATAAGATTTCCGATAGCAGCATTTCCTTTTCCGTCCCCGTTTCCTGTTTTTGAATTGGCTGTAGTAGCTCCAGATTTCTTCGTATTTTTTGAAGCCGTTGTACTTGTCGCTTCTTTTTTCTCAGCTTTTTTTGATTCTTCCTTTTTAGAAACAGTTGTTTTTGAGTTTTTTCCTGTGATAACCTTTTCCTTCACTTCTGCTTTCTTTGGTTCAGGAGTAGGTATTGGTTCTGGTTTTACAACAGTTTTTGTTTCCGGAACTGGAGTTTCAGCAGGTTCAGGAGTTACTTCTTCTGTTGCTGCAGCAAGACTTCCTGGTTGTTCAGCAGGTTCTTCAATTCCTTTTCCGTTTCTGTTGTCTCCGAAGTTCACCAGCATGGTAGTAACCACTTCAGGATCTTTATCCAGCTCAGGTTTTAATTTATACAAAAAAACAAAAAGCAGAATAGCAGCCCAAATAAGAATAGAAAGCAGGGCGCTCTTTACTCTGTCTTTGTTTTCTTCATTTTTGTTTGCTGTATAGCTTCTCATCTTAAAAAGTAATTCTTTCCGTTATTTATCTTTAACGGTTGCAATAGCAATGTTAAATTTATGTTTCTCAGCAATTTCCATGACAAAAACAACATCTTTATGCAATGTATTTTCGTCCGCTCTAATTGTGAATGATTGATTGGTCTGGCTGGCCAATTTATCTACAATAACCTTCTCCAATTCCCCTTTATTTACAGGATTATCATCCACAAAGAATGATCCATCCGGCTTGATACTTACTGTCACAGGATTAGGTATATTGTCGTCAACAGCTCCGGCTTTCGGCAGATTCACATCAATAGCACTTTGATTGGCTGCTGAAGAGGTGATCATAAAGAAAATCAGCATCAACAGGATAACGTCTGTCATCGCTGCTAAACTGAATTCCGGGTTTGCTTTATTTCTTCTTTGAATTTTCATCGTAAGAAAGATTTATAAAGGTTTGTTGATAAGGTCTAAAAATTCTCCTGACATGTTCTGCGCCTTCAGTACAAATTTGTCAATCCTTGTCAAAAGGATGTTGTAACAGAAGTTAGCAGGAATTGCTACTGCCAAACCTACAGCGGTCTGTCCCAAAGCGGTATAAATACCTTCAGAAAGTGTTTTTGGAGAGAAAGATCCTGTGGCATGGGATAAGTTGAAGAAAGCGATAATCATCCCGATTACCGTTCCTAAAAGCCCCAACATAGGTGCGATACTTGGTACTACAGCCAAAAGATTCAGGTTTTTCTCCATATTGGCAACCTCTACCTGAGCCTGTGATTCCATAGCACTTACAATATCAGACACAGGACGTCCTAATCTTGAAATTCCTTTTTCTAAAATTCTTCCTTCCGGAGAGTTCTGTGTTTTGCAGTAATCTGCTGCCGCCTCTATTTTTCCAGCTTTAATAAAGTCTTCAATATTATTCATAAAGTTGGAATCTGTCTTTGAAGCGAGTCTTTTGATAAAGAAAAATCTTTCAAAAAACAGATATAGAGAAAATACGCCCAACAGCAATACGGTGACCATCACTATTTTAGCGAAAGCTCCTCCGTGGAACATGATCTTCCAAAAGGAAAATTCTAAATTGTCTGTAGCAACTGCGGGTGTAGCGATTTGTGCAAATAAAATCTGAGAAAGTTCCGTTAACAGCATTAAATGTGAATTTTATTAAATTTTCAACGACAAATGTAGTAGAATATTATGAGTTAAACTCTTAAAAATTGCTTAAAAACTACTTAAAATTTGTTACAATTGTATCAATAGCAAATTTCTTTCCAAAAAATAATCTTGAAAAGAAACTTGGTAAAAAAAGATAGAAGCTTTTTGTTAGTCTTCGTCTACCTCAATATCATCCTGCCTGAATTCGCATTTTAATCTAAAAGGAATCGGAGTATCTGATCCGGTATAGAAATCATCAATGGTTCCTTTCCAGACCACCTGAAGCTCTCCTTCTTCATTTTTTTCGAAAAGAAGCTCGTTATCATAGATATAAGCATCTTCATCATCGAAAAGATCTACTTCTGTATAGGTATCTTCCTCAGAATCATTGATTTTTATAGTTTTTCCTTCAATCTCCGCTGATTCGATAGGAAAATCGAACACCTCAAGTGAAAGTTGCGGAAAGTTGTACTGTAATGAATCATCATCTACGTGATCCAAACTGTCATCCGTAATAACTTCAACCTCTAAAAAATGCTGCTGGTTGCTGTAAACTGCCTTACAATAAGTATTTCTGATATTGTATTTTAGCATTTCCTCCGGATGGTAAATTTTTAAAATCCCTTTCATTTTTTCTTAAAAAAGAACTGTAATAATATGATTGTTAAACGTTTTAGACAAAGATAAAAAATTGATTCAAAGTTGAAAGGATTTTGAAAATAATTTTTTAAAATCAGCTTCTACAATACTACTGAATATCCCAATAATACTTACTTTTGTTTTCATAAAGATTCTGAAAATGAAAAACATCTTATCAAAGGGTATTCTGGGATTGGGGCTGATGATTGGTCTTGCTTCATGCAAAAAATCGGACTCTCCCCTTACAAAAGTAACCCCCAGCAACCTGGATTCTATTGCTTCCAACTATTATGAGCAATACCTTAAGCTCTACCCTTTAGATGCTACCTCTCAGGGAGATACAAGATACAACGACCAGCTTCCTATCAATATTGATAAAGATTTTATCTCAGGAGAAATAGCATTCTATAATTCTGTACAGAAGCAGTTGGATCATGTAGATTACAAAAGCCTTTCTGATGAAGACAAAGTGGTGTACGATGTACTGGATTATACTTTAAAAGATAAAATTGAGGCCTATGCCTATCATCCGGAATATATTCCTTTTACCCAATTCGGTGGTCTTCCGCTTACTTTTCCACTCTATGGAAGCGGGCAGGGCAGCCAGCCTTTCAAAACCGAAAAAGATTACAGCGACTGGCTGAAAAGAATGGAAAAGTTCCCGGAATGGATGAATGCCGCAGCAGATAACTTCCGGGAAGGAATTAGCAATAAAATTGTACTTCCTAAAAAGCTGGTGATCAAAATGATTCCTCAGATGAAGGCTGAAGAAATCACAACTCCTGATATGGAAAAAAATATTTTCTACGGTCCTATCAGAAATTTCCCGAAAAGCTTCACTCAGGATCAGAAAGACAAATTTTCAGCACTTTACAAGGATGCCATTACCAAAAAAATTATTCCTGCTTATGCTAAAATGGGAGTCTTTTTGGAAAAAGATTATCTTCCAAAAGCTAGAGATACAGACGGATACAACAGCCTTCCTAATGGAAATGAAATTTACAGCTATTATGTAAAAAGCTGGACTACCACGAAGAAATCTCCCGAAGAGATCAATAAAATCGGATTACAGCAGGTGGCTATGCTTCGTGCAGAAATGGAAAAAGTAAAACAGCAGGTGGGTTTCTCCGGAACATTGGAAGAGTTTATCACTTTTGTAAAAACGGATCCAAAAGCAATGCCTTATAAGACTTCTAAAGAGGTTTTGAATGCATTCAACGGTATTTTAACGAAAATCACTCCAAAACTGAAAACCATGTTCAACGTAACGCCAAAAACCAAGTTTGAGATCAGACAAACGGAGAAATTCAGAGAAGCAAGTGCCAGTGCAGAGTACATTCCGGGAACACCGGATGGCAAAAGAGCGGGTATATTTTATGTTCCGCTTCCTGACCCTACCAAATTCAATGTTACTTCAGGAATGGAGTCTCTTTTCCTTCACGAAGCAATTCCTGGGCATCATTATCAGGTTTCTTTGCAACAGGAAAATACTAAACTTCCTAAATTCATGAGATTCGGATGGTTTGGAGCGTATGGAGAAGGATGGGCTCATTATTGTGAGACATTAGGTCCTGAGTTTGGTTTATATACAGATCCTTATCAGAAAATGGGATATCTGAGTGATCAGATGCTGAGAGCAGTAAGATTGGTAGTAGACACAGGGCTTCATACCGGAAAAATGTCTCGTGAAGAAGCCATCAAATATTTCCTAAGCAATATTTCTTACGACGAAGGATCTGCCACTGCAGAAGTAGAAAGATATATGGCAATGCCTGGGCAGGCTTTAGGCTACAAAATAGGGTCTTTAAGAATCCGTGAGCTAAGAGAAAAATACCAGAAAGAATTGGGGAATAAGTTCAATCTGGCAAGTTTCCACGATGAAGTATTAAGCCAAGGATGTCTTCCTTTGGATGTTTTGAACAGAAAAATGGAGCTTTGGGCAAAAAACAAAAATAAATTATAGTAATAAAAAAGGGTACTTCATTCAATCGGTACCCTTTTTTATTTCTTTCTTCTAAATAAACAAAATTGATATGATCACAGAAAGCATAAGATCTCTTTTCAACAGGGATTTAAATAAATTAAAAATAGAGATAGAAGCCTATCAGAATGAAGAAAACCTTTGGATAATTGATAAAAGTATAGCCAATTCTGCCGGAAATCTTTGTCTACATTTAATAGGAAACATCAATCATTTTATAGGAGCACAGCTAGGAAGCACTGGCTATATAAGACACCGCGAGCTGGAATTTTCTTTAAAAGATGTTCCAAGAGCAGAACTTATTGAAAAAATTGAAGCTACTATAGCTATGATAGATTCCGTTCTGCCACAATTGTCTGAAGAGGATGTTAAAAAAGAATATCCTTTGGTTGTTTTTGAAAGCAAAATGACTACAGATTACTTCCTGATCCATCTGGTTGCTCATCTGGATTATCATTTGGGACAGATTAATTATCATAGAAGGTTATTGGATATTTAATCCATCAATAAAAAAACGCACCGATCACAAAGGAATTGTTGCGTTTTATTTTTAGTTCGCAAAGAAGTTTCACTCAGCAAAGAAAATATTGCCTTTGCTGAAAGAAGTGCCCTTGCGAGCTATTTCAACGTAATTTTTATAAAATCTTAGCGATCATAGCGCTAAAACTACTGAATTATTTCTCAAACATCATTTTCGTAATAAAATCCTTCTCTCCTTTTCCTCTCGCCGGAGAATATTCTCTTCCATAGAAAATGATCTGCAGGTGAAGCTTATTCCATACTTCTTCCGGAAATAAATTCTTTGCGTCACGTTCTGTTTCTACTACATTTTTTCCGGAGGTCAATTTCCACTGTGTCATCAGACGATGAATATGAGTATCTACCGGAAATGCCTGAAATCCGAATCCCTGGCTCATCACGACTGAAGCAGTCTTATGTCCTACTCCCGGAAGAGCCTCCAATTCTTCATAAGTCTGGGGAACAATACCGTTGTGCCTTTCTAAGAGAAGTTCTGCCATTCTTTTCAGGTTTTTGGCCTTTGTATTAGACAGTCCTATTTCTTTAATCAGTTCTTTAATTTCAAATTCTTCCAGCTTAGCCATTCTTTGCGGCGTTCCTGCCACGGCAAAAAGATCGGGGGTAACCTGGTTTACTTTTTTATCTGTAGTCTGGGCAGAAAGGGCAACAGCAACCATTAATGTATAGGGATCGGTGTGATCTAACGGAATAGGTGTGGTGGGATATAATTTATCCAGTTCTATCTGAACGAGCTCAGCTCTTTGTTTTTTTGTCATGTATGCCTTAAATTTGAACAAAATTAAATCATTATGCTGAAAGTTGGAGATAAATTACCTGAATTTGAAGGATTCAATCAAGACGGAGAAACAGTAACCTCATCAAAATTACTTGGAAAAAAACTGGTGGTCTTCTTCTATCCACAGGCCAATACACCAACGTGTACAGTAGAAGCCTGCAACCTGAGTGATAATTATGCTAAGCTTAAAAAGGCTGGATTTCAATTATTGGGTGTAAGCGGCGATTCTGTAAAGAAACAGAAAAATTTCCACAGTAAATTTGCTTTTCCTTATGATCTTATTGCAGATGAAAATCGTAATATCATTGAAAAATTTGGGGTATGGCAGGAAAAAAAGACGTTTGGAAAAACGTATATGGGAATTGTAAGAACCACTTTTATTTTTGATGAAACTGGAGTTTGTACAAGAGTGATTGAAAAAGTAACTTCGAAAACTGCTGCAGAACAGATTCTGGAAGGATAATTATTTTTAATACAAAGATCACAAATGCTTTCACAAGTAACACGATTAAAAATCTAAACGTTATTTGTGAAAGCATTTTTATATGTTTTACTCTGTTTCGTAGTAATTTAATTCTTCAGTTTCACCAGGAAGGGTTACATGTTTTTTAAACCTCAATCCCAGTTTTTCAATAAGCTTTTGGGAAGAAATATTATCTTTTGAAATAATCGCGGATATCTTTGTTAACCCAAAATCATCCATTCCAATAGATTTAACCTTTTGAGCGGCTTCAAAAGCATACCCTTTCCCTTCAAACTCTTCCAATAGAGAATATCCAATATCTACAATATCAAGTCCTTCTCTTTCGAATATTCCTACTGCTCCTACTTTTTCATTTCCTTCTTTGGTCACTAAAAGATAGTTTCCAAATCCCAGTCTTTCAATCTGTGGGGCAAATCTGTTTAGGATATAGTTTTCAGCATCTTCAATAGAGTTAACATTTCGATTACCAATATGTTGAATAAATTTTGGTCGGTTATAAAGTTCAAAGACAAAATCTTTGTCTTCACGGGACATTGGACGAAGGATTAATCGTTCAGTCTCATAGGTATTATTTGCGCTTGGGTGTTTTTTTGAGCTCATCTTTCTTTGGTTCTTCTTTTTTTTCGATTTTTAACAATCTCGGGTTATTAGCACATTTTTTATTGTAAAGCTCAATATAGGTTCCATTATCCTTTACATTGCTTACTGCTCCTGTAGATTTGTTTACAGTTACTGTATAATGTGTTTTTTGATAGGGACATTCCTTTGAAGTCAGCTTTCCAAGGTCAAGATAATAATTCGATTTATCTTCATGATAGTTCCCTGCAAGATCCTTGAACTCCTCATCTACCATGTAACCTTCAGCAGCCATCATTACAGCGGCCTCCTGAGCATTATCAATTCGGTCTATAAACTTTTTAAGGCCTTCCACATCAGTAATATAATTTACTTTCCCTCCTTCCGAATAAGCGATGTAGTAAAAGCTGTCTTCATTAGGAAAAAGATTGAATCCTGAAAACTGAGGGGTATAATCTACCTTTCCCGAAATCTTTATTTCTTGCCCTTTTCCATAGCTGTTGTATACCAATACCCATGAGCCTATCTTATTGCTTGGCTCGATCTGCTGTAAAATATTGGGAATGCTTGAAAATTTTTTCTTCTCCTGAGAATATCCTAAGATTCCCAAAAGTAAAAATATAAGAATTGTAAATCGGGTTGTAGCTTTAATCATAATTTTAAAAATCAGCAGAAAATGTACCAAATATTACATAAACTTTTCTCCTTTCTTAAAGTTTTTTAAGTCAAGGACATAATCCTTAATAAGCTGGTCGTTATCCCGCGGGCAGATAAGAAGAGCTTTATCTGTGTCTACAACAATGTAGTTTTCAAGCCCATCAATGATTACAGCCTTGTTATTATTTCTTAAGCGGATAATATTTCCTTTTGAATTATAAGATAGCAGATGCTTTAGTTTTACAGCATTTCCATTTTTATCTTTTTCAGTATTTTCATAGACTGACGTCCAGGTTCCAAGATCACTCCATCCTAAATCTGACGGGATTACATATACATTCTTTGCTTTTTCTAAAATTCCGTTATCAATAGAAATTTTCTGAACTTTCGGATAGATGGTTTCAATGCAGCTGTTTTCTTTTTCCGAATTGTATTCGCAAGCCATAAAGTGCTGCATCATCTCTGGAAGATAAAGATCGAAAGCATGGTGAATACTTTTTACATTCCACACAAAGATCCCTGCATTCCAAAGAAAATCACCACTTTCCAGGAAACTTTGGGCAATCTCCAAAATAGGTTTTTCTGTGAATGTTTTCACTTTAAAATACTCAGAGCCTTTCTTTTCTACAAACTGAATATATCCGTAGCCTGTATCAGGTCTTGTGGGAGTAATTCCCAATGTTACCAGGTAGTCATGTTTTGAAGCTAATTCGAAAGCCAGCTCCACCTTTTCCAAAAATACATCCTCTTTAAGGATCAGATGATCCGCCGGAAGGACAATCATTGTTGCATCCGGATTGATCTCAGCAATCTTATTGGCCATATACAGATTACAAGCCGCTGTATTCTTCATAAGCGGTTCACCTACAATGTTTTCCTCAGGAATCTCCGGAAGTTGCTGATGGGAAAGAGCTACATACTCTTTATTCGTAATCACGAATATCTGCTCCTTAGGAATTACCTTGCTGATTCTGTCATACGTCTGCTGAATCATAGTACGCCCGGTCCCTAGAATATCCTGAAATTGTTTGGGAAATTTCTGTGTGCTCATCGGCCAGAACCGGCTCCCGATCCCTCCCGCCATTATAACGCAGTATCTATCTGACTTTAACATTCTTAGCTACATTTTTCTACCCTTGCTAGAGGCTTGAAAGAATACTTTCTTCCGGTAGCCAGGTTCTTACAAAGATAGTTTTTTTTAACTAAACCTTCTAATAAATACTTTTCATTGCGGTATATAAAAAACTCACCTTTCTGAAGTTCTTCAATAAAGTGAAGAGTATCATCTTGTTTTTCAGTATGAAAATACCTTACCAGATCAGGGCTCGCCATGAAATTAGCTTTAGGTGATTTTGAAAACTTGATAATGATAGGCTTTAGTTCTTCATCATAAATTTCAAGACTTTCCATGAGCATATTTCTGAACGTTTCTTTCCATTCATTACCATGAGGAGATATTCTTCGCCCATATTTTTCAAATGCAATCAGATGTGCCAGCTCATGGGTCAGTACAAAGAAGAAAAGCTGTGGAGTGAGTGTAGAGTTTACCGTTATTTCATGAGAATTGTCCGGAAGCTTTCTGTAATCTCCCAGTTTTGAATTCCTATTTCTTGTAACTTTTATATGTATATAGTAATCTGAAAACCAGATTCTTAAATATTTAAGAGTATTTTGTGGTAAATATTTTTCTAAAGATTGAATTGGCATTTTACAAACTTAATGGAATTCCTGCATAGAAATTCAATAGTTTAAGACTAAAAAGATAATTATATTTTGCCTGCGCTACTGATCCCTGTGCATTTGCATAATTATTTCTTGCCACATTGACGTCATAGATGGTGGCTCTTCCTGCCGAATAGCTTTTATCCGCAAAATCAAGTGCCAGCTTGGAACTTTTCTCTGCTTCCACAGCAGCCAGATAATTTTCATAATTGGCATCTGCATCAAACTGAGCTTTCTGAACATTCTGTCTTACAGTTTGTTTCTGCTGTTCCAATGTATTTTTAGCAATACTTTCGTTTAATTTGGACTGCTCCACCTGTAATTTAGTTTTCCCTTTATTGAAGATCGGTACATTAAGTGATAATCCTACATTTTGTCCAAACTGATCTTTATATTGCTCAAAAAAAGTTCCCTGCACAACACCTGGCAGAACATTAAATTGCTTATTGTAGAATGTGTTAAGACCAGCACTGGCTGTTAATGTTGGCCAGAATGCTGTTTTACTTACTTCAGTTTGTGCTTCGGCAGATCTTATTCGGCTTTCCGCTGCTTTTATCTGAGGTTGTATCTCATAAGCAGTTGCAAGCACTTCATCTGCGGTCGTAAGTTGTAAATCAAGCTTTTCCGGAACATTTACATCTTCCACATCAAAACCTTTATAATCTGACAGTTGTAAAAGCTGAGCAATGGCAAACAAAGCACGTCCAACATTTACTTCTGCTGTTTTAAGATTTTGTTTTTCTCGTGCCAGCGCTGCTTCAGCCTCTGCCAGAACCGTCTGGGCAGTTGTTCCCACCTGAGTTGTAATTTTGGCTCTGTCGTACTGTTTCTGAGCATTTCCTACTGCACTTTGAGAAATTTTCACAATCTCTTTATTCAACAAAGTAGTCAGATATTGTTGAGCAATCTGAAGAGAAATATCATTTTTAATGGTTTCAATATCATATTGGCTTGCTTCTACATCAAACTGAGCTTTTCTTACGCTCTTCTCCAATCTCCCATTATTATAGACCAACATATCGGCACCCAGCCCCACACTGTTATTGAATCTATCGTTTCTATAACTTCCTGCTCCTAATGATCCTTGTCCGAAACTCACCCCACTAGTAACACTCCCAGATACGGAAGGCAAATATTCTTTTTTGGCTGCTTTAAGATTATATTCCTGGTTTTGTTTGTTATACTGATTTTGGATAACCTGAAGATTATGCTCCACTGCATAGCTTACACATTCTTTTAAGGACCATTTCTTCTGAGCGCTTAAACCCAGATAACCTAATCCAAAAACAATGATCCAAACTTTTTTCATATTGTATATGTTTATTTGTTTTTAATGGTCATATAGAATCACATTATCTTCATCAAGCATTTATACTTACAAATGAGAGCAATTCTATATTAAGATTTTTCAATATTAGACGAATTAAATATAAAAAAGTTACAGATTGAAAAATTATATTTTATTTTAAAAAAACTTTTGAGAATTTTGTATCATGACAAACGAACAATATCAGGAAGCTATCGACTGGCTTTTCGTACAGATGCCGAACTACCAGATAGATGGTCAGAAGGCTTATAAACCAGGATTAGATAATATTACAAAGCTTTGTGCTTTCTTTGGAAATCCACAGGACAAGATCAAATGCATCCACATTGGAGGCACAAACGGAAAAGGCTCTTCAAGTAATATGCTGGCGTCCGTACTTCAGGAAGCTGGCTATAAAACCGGATTATACAATTCTCCACATCTTATAGACTTCACGGAACGTATTAAAGTCGACGGAAAAAACTGTGACAAAGAGTTTGTCTTTGATTTTATTCAAAAGTTGAAAACCATTCCCGAAGACATCCGCCCTTCTTTCTTTGAGTTTACTACGATCATGGCTTTTGAATATTTTTATCTGCAGCAGGTAGATTTTGCTATTATTGAAGTAGGATTGGGAGGAAGACTGGATTCAACAAATATTATTAAACCTTTGATTTCTGCAATTACGAATGTTCAGCTGGATCACCAGAATATTCTAGGAGACACCATTGAAGAAATAGCAACGGAGAAAGCAGGAATTATTAAGCACAATATCCCGATTATTTTCGGAGACGAGAATGAAATGGTCAAAAATATTATCATTGAGAAAGCAATTAAAGAAAATGCTCCGTTTATAGATGCTGCTCTTATTAATACAAACCTTGAATCTGATCTGAAAGGAAATTATCAGAAAAAGAATATCCGGGTGGTATTGGCTTCTGTGGAAGAATTAAGAAAGCTGAATATACCTATTTCCGATGAAGCCCTTGAAAACGGGCTACTTCATGTTCATCAGAATACCGGATTTATTGGCCGCTGGTTTGAATTTTCACAAAATCCACTTACAATTTGTGATACGGGGCACAATCAGGCAGGTTTGGAGTATGTTTTTTCACAATTAAATTCAATTAACCGCCACAAGCATGTCATTTTGGGGTTTGTGAATGACAAAAAAATAGATGAAGTAATGAATTTACTTCCTGAAAATTCTGAGTTTTATTTTGCAAAACCATCTGTAAACAGGGGAAGACACCCGGAAGATTATGAAAATCTGCTTCAGGAGGCGAAAATTTTTTATAAAATTTTTGATTCTGTACAAGAAGCGTATCTCGCTGCAAAAGAACAATGTACAAACGAAGAAATGATTTTTATCGGCGGAAGCAACTTTGTAGTGGGAGATTTTTTAGAAAAAAATTTGGAGATTAAGGAATAAGTCGTATATTTGCACCACTCTAAACAAGAGAACAAGTCTAGAGGGTTCTTAGCTCAGTTGGTTCAGAGCATCTGGTTTACACCCAGAGGGTCGGGGGTTCGAATCCCTCAGGACCCACAGAAAAGGATACTGAAGCCTTTCAAAAAATTTCAGGGCTCTTAGCTCAGTTGGTTCAGAGCATCTGGTTTACACCCAGAGGGTCGGGGGTTCGAATCCCTCAGGGCCCACAAAAATCTCTCAGAAAACTGGGAGATTTTTTTGCTATCTAACCCAAGATGAAATTCTACTTTTCTAATATCAGACTCTTTTTCATTTTAATTCATTTATAATTTAACGCGTCAAGTTCTGGCGTAGGTAAGGATTAGCTTTGCTTTAGTAACAATAAAACAAAATATTAATTACTAAAACACAGCTTATGAAAAAACAATTTGATGACGATTGGAGTCATGACCTCTCTAAATTCAAGGTCATTTCCCAGGAGGATCTAAAAAAGGGATTTGTGGGTGACAAGAACGCTTTGGGTGATTATATAGTCAACAAAGATAATTCTCCTGATTACAGAAGCCCATTCCATGACTATAGAAATACTCCTTTAGGGTATTCTTATCTTACTGATAATCCTGTATCTGTATTTGCATCAACAGGAGTCAATGAAAAGGGAGAAAAAGGATATGAATACTACGCAGAAGTTCTGCCCTGTGAAACAGGATCTCAGGTATATGGAAGCTATCAGGCCAATGCCCGAAAGAAGCAGGCTTTGTTTCTGTTCTATGAAAAACCTAATCCTAACAAATCAAACTTTTCTGGTGATTTTTACATTGCCAAGATGGGAGATTACTTTGTACAGCTCTTCAAGAGATTTCCAGAACCATTACCCTCCAATGTAAATGGTCAGTTTTTCAGGAATATTACCTCTATGGAAGATGAAGCAGCTTATTTGACTCAGCTTGCTTATACTTTTGAGAAAGATAAAATAGATGCTACCCTTGTTCATCAGGCTTTAATGAGAGAATATCAGTTTTATACAGGAGACAGAAGGTTTGAAGAGATTATAGGAAATATTTCTTCTATTCCTGCTGATGCCATTGGATGGTGTGCTGAAAAGCTGGAAGTTTTTAAGCCTACAGAGAAGAATTATAATCCTCAGGCTAAAGATTATTCTCCATTAATCCCTATTATAGGAGGTGTTGCAGTTCCTGTTAATATAAATAAAGCAGCACAGTTCTTTGAGAACTTAGGTAACAATCCTTTTGTTCAGGGAGCAGAAGTTGCTTTTTCAAAGGTATGGGCTATGGTGAAACAGGCAGCTAATAAAGTTAAAGAAGCTTCTATAGAACACCTTCCTGATGCTTTTAAAAAGCTGGTTAATAAGATTACAGGAGTCATTAATGATATTAAATCTTTTCTGACCAATATAACAGATGATCTTAGTGACATGATAAAACAAGGGGTAGAGATTCTTAAAATAGCCAATGCTTTTTATTGTGGTGTTAATAGTGGACTGATCAGCCTTATACAATGCTTGCTGTATATTTTAGAGTTTCTTTTACAGCCTACAACTGCTTTCTCCTATCAGCAGTATCTTGAAAGAAGAGACTTGATGGAAAAAGCTGAGGATGTACTGGATTGGGTAACAGAGAATGTTCCTAAGTTCTTACAGGGAATTAAAGACCTATTCAAAGCCAGTGGAAGCATTTCTCAATCTGATATGAAAGGAATACTTGATAAGATGAAAGAGTATTTTGGTGATGTTTCAAGATATACAGTAGCTTTTTATGTAGGCATTTTTGCCTTTGAACTACTAATTAATATTCTGTTACTTATTTTTACAGAGGGTGCAGGGAATGTGGTAAAAGGAGCTACTTATGTACAAAAAGCAGCAAGTGTATTAAAGGTTCTGGCAAGAGAAACTGTTTCTGTAGCTACATTAGGAATTACAGATTTACTGGCTTTTCTTTCAAGATTTATTATTAGATTTGGGAAGGCATGCGCTAAAGGATTTAAAGGATTTATCAGGTTCATTGAGGACTTATTACAGGGTGCTAAGAATGGTGCTAAAGCAGAAGATTTAGCCATGACAACAGAGGAGATTGAAGAAATTGTGTTACAAGGAAAGAAAGCTCAAAGCATTTTTAACATTCTTGCCAGTGCAAGAATAGGGTTTAAAAAGCTTGGTATTGAAATTCTGGCTAAAGCAGATGGTTATCTTCTGAAATGGAGAGAAAAACCTATTTTCAAAGGAGATTTTAAAGAGGTTAATGCTTTCTGGAGTAAGATACTCAAACCTAGAATAGGCACTGGAACAGGAGGAATTTTAAAATACCTTGAAGTCCTTTCCAGAAATATGGTTGCTCAAGAGCATAATATGTCTTGTGCTGCTGCATGTATCAGACAATTAGCTAAAGATCATGGCATTGAAATGACTGAAAAAGTTATTAGGGAGTTTGCAAGAACTACTGAAGAAATGGGAACTTTTCCTGATGGAATTTTAGACGCACTGAAAAAAGTATTTAAGGATAAAGAGATTCTTGATAGAACTTTTATCAGAAATCCAGATAATTTGATGCCATTAATTTTAGAAGATATTTCAAAAGAAGGTTCATGGATAGGTATAGTCTTACCAGAAAATGGTAACTATCATGTTATCATTGTTGATAAAATTGTTGATGGAAAAGTCTTTGTTCGAGACCCATGGCCTCCTGAAGGGATAGGAAAAGGAAAAGGAATTGAAGCAGTGATTGGCTTGGATGAGTTTGCAGACTCGTGGTTACGAGGTGGAGCTTCTAGTTATCATGTGAAATAATTAAAATTATATATAATGAACATAAAAGAAATTATAAATAAACTTTCTGACGAAGGTTATAATCCTTATTTACAAGAAAAATTGGGAATCATTTTTAATAGTATTGATGATAACAAGGGAAATCCTAAAGTGAATTCTGTATCACAAATTAGAATTGAAAAAGAAAAAATCATCATACAATATCCTTTAGGACAGATTCCAGTAGAGAAAGAATTTAAGACTATAGATGAGCTTTTAAAATTCATAAGACAAGTTTTCCCAATAGAGATTTGATTATGAATATTAGTGAGTTACAAGAAGAATTACAGGAATTAGGTTATGCTACTCAGTTTCATAATCTTATTAATTCATTAACAGTGGGCATTCCAGAAAATGGAAATTTCAAGCTAGATTCAATATTTAGAATAGAGAAAAATGGTGATAAAATGAATGTAAACTATTTCACTGGACAAATTCCTGTAGAAAAAGAATTTAAAGCTATTGAGGAACTGCTCAAGTTTGTAAGACAGGTTTTTCCAATAGAAGGTTAACTAATTTTCTAATAAAGCCACTTTTGAAGTAATAGTAAAAAGTGGTTTTATAATCATAATTTATAATAAAAGCTAATGATGAAATATTTTGTTTGTTTAATTCTAATTTTTACAGTACATACTAACTCTTTTTCACAACGTACACAAACTGTAGAAAAAGACATAAAAGAAATCACTAATTTTTTAAAGAATGATAATTTAATTTCATTTTTTAAGAAGCATCAAAGTTACAGGCAATTACTGGAGGACTATCTGAAAAATGGTGATACATTGCGATATAAGAGAATGTCTGATAGCTCGGATTATAAATATAATAATGCAATGTACAGCGATAACATTATACAAAATTTTCTTAATTGCAAAAAAGTATTTACAGTTGATAACGAAAAAATTAAGATTGACTGGAAACATTCTTTTGTGAAAGAAATTTTAATAGAAGAAAACAGAATCTCAAAAAATGATATTAACCAAGAAATTTTTATTCCCGTAAAAGTTTTGGTTTCTAATACTCAAAACAATGACTTAGTGATTATTAATGTTAGCTTAATTTATGCTAAATCGGGGCCTCTAATGTCATTTAGAATTTTGGAAGATATACATATTGGATTTTCTTCCATAAAACAGTATATGAAATTTGAAAATGAAATAATGGAAAAAATGCTAACAAATGGTGTACAAAACGGTGTTAGCAGTCAACCAAAAAGAATAGATAATTCTGAATCCTTTTCTAATAAACAATACCAAAAAACGTATGTTTCAGAAAACAATAGCGCCTACAAACTAATTTTAACTTTTGAGACAAAAGAAAATACTACATTACTAAGACAGGCAAGTAGAATTATAAATGGTAATCTAAAGCAAAAATCATTTGGACAATGGGAAAACTGGGAAGGAGTTATTACCTTTAATCCATATGGTAGCAAAACCACTTGGTATATGTATGAAGATGAGAAAAAAATAACTTGCTTTTCTATTGATTCCTATATAACAGATATAGACAGGCTAGAAATGATCACTTTTAATCAAACTAAGAACGATGAAAGGTAGAAGTATTGTTTAAGGACTCCAAGCTTGTATAAAAAGATTAAAAGGATATCTACTTTTTATATTTATTTTTGAAGGAAGGGATAGCTTTGACAGATCTATCTCCCATAGCCGCTGATTCTCATTAATTACCCGAAGCGTTCTGTTATTCAAATCAAATTCTTCGACAAAGCAACAGTATTTAAAGTGTCCTCCACTTTTCCTTATATTTATTTACCTTTGCCTGCATTTGAATTCCGCCTGACGTGAAGGAACTCCATATCATATCATTCAATTATCCCTACCCTCCTTCATATGGTGGTATTATTGATGTATATTACAAGATCAGGGCTTTATCTGCTCTGGGAATAAAAATTCACCTTCACTGTTTTATAGATCAGATCCCTGATAAGATTGATCCGGAAATTGAAGAAATTACGGAAAATGTATTTTTTTATAAAAAGAAAAAGAATCCATTACTCTATTTTTCAGGAACACCTTTTGCAGCTGTCATCAGAGATTCCGAAGCACTAATTAAGAATCTTGAGAAGATAAAAGCTCCTATTTTGTTCGAAGGCTTACAGACAGCCTATATTATACGATTTCTAAGAGACAATGACCACAAACTCTACCTTCGTTATCACAATAACGAAACAGAGTATTATAAAGGGCTTTCTTTTTCTGAAAAGAATATATTCAAAAAGATTATTTACAAGATTGAATCTTTAAAGTACACAGGATATCAGAAAAAACTATTAAAAAAATTTGAAACCGTTTTCTGTCTGTCTGAAAAAGAATATAACGAAGTAGAAACGTATTCTGAAAATGCACAATTGATTCACATTTTTCATGGTAACGGATTAGTAAAGCAACTGGATAAAAAGGGAAATTATTTTCTCTTTCACGGAGATCTTACGACTGCCGACAACAAAAGAGCTTTGAATGAAACTATTGATCTATTTAAAACGCTGCCACAATATCAATTAGTTGTAGCTTCCGACCGTGCCAGCGAAGATATTAAAAGGAAAATTTCAGAAGTTCAGAATATCAGTCTCACTCCTATTCGAACTACGGAAAAACTTCATCATCTTCTGGAAAATGCCCACGGCAATATTTTAATCTCCTACCAGAATTCGGGAACCAAAGTAAAGTTATTCAACACCCTTTACAACAGCCGTTTCGTTATTATCAACGGAAATATCACAGACGACCCAGTTTTGACAGATTTATGTCTATATGGATCTGATATGAGTGAAATTCGTCAACATATTATCACCTCAGCAGAAAAAGATTACGAAGATACCGAAAACAGAAAGAATATTCTGGATTATATACACTCGGATAAAGCTAAAGCTGAAGAGATTGTAAAGATTATTTTTAAAAATTAACCCTATCCACCACTTTCTGGATATCAAATTCCTCAAGACACGCCCAGTCGCCTCTGTAACATTCTTTATCTCCAAAAACAGAACATGGTCTGCAGCTAAGATCTTTCACCTGAACAACATCTTCTTCACTCTGACCAAATCCTAAAAACCCGGCATAGGGATGAGTAGCACCCCAAATAGAAACACATCTTGTCCCAACAAGACTTGCAAGATGCATATTGGCAGAATCCATGGAAATCATCAACTCCAGCTCTGCAATATGATTAAGTTCTTCTGTAAGATTTAATGTTCCGGCAAGATTTTTTGTATTAGGAATTTCACGCTCCCATTTTTCAAGAGTTTCCTTTTCTTTTTTACCTCCACCAAAGAAATATATCGTGTGTTTCTTAGCCAGAATTCTTACCAATTCATACGATTTCTCCAGGGGAAGCATTTTCCCTTTATGCTGAGCAAAAGGAGCAAATCCAATTCCTGACTTATGTTCAGAAAGCGGCCTTAATTGATGAGAAAGTTCTACTTTGAATCCCATACTACGGAAAACATCCGCGTAACGTTCCACCGTTTTTTTCAGCTGTTTTTTTTCCAGGTTCCAAACGTCTGTAAGATGTTCTTTCTCTTCTTTCCCTTTATCTATTTTGAAAACCTTGAGTCCTTTTCTTCTGTATATCCTATCTAAAATTTTAGTCCGGATTACATCATGAAGATTCGCAACACAGTCCGGATTAAACTCTTTGATCAATTCATTGCTCAGTTTACTTAACCCAAACAGACCTTTATAATCATCCAGATCAATTCCCTTAAAAATTACATTAGGAATTCCAGCAAACAGAGCCTCAAAGTTTTTCCTGGAGACCATAATAATTTCCACACCGGGGTTCTGCTCCAGAAATTCTCTGAAAACAGGTACTGTCATGGCAACATCTCCGAATGCGGAAAAACGATATGCTAAAATTCTGGTCACGGTTATGATTTCAGTTGATACGCAACTGCATAAAACTTGATCTGCTTCGTCATGGCCATCAATCCGTTGGCTCTGGACGGAGAGAGAAATTCCTGTAATCCTATTTCTGCAATAAAATCGAAATCAGAATCCAGAATTTCCTGAGTGGAATGCCCACTATAAATACTTACTAAAAGAGATACGATCCCTTTTGGCAGAATACCATCAGAATCAGCATTAAAGAAAAGCTTTCCATCTTTAAATTCGGCATCAATCCAAACTTTGCTTTGGCAGCCTTTAATCAAATTTTCTTCGGTTTTTCTTTCTTCCGGTAAGCCTTTCAGTTCTTTTCCAAGATCAATGATGTACTCATACTTTTGCTCCCAGTCTTCAAGAAAAGCGAATTCCTCGATTATTTCCTGCTGTTTTTCTTTAATGGTCATTTTAAATCAAATTTCTTTGTGCAAAGATAACCATTTTTGTAAAATTTATTAATGAGATGCTTTTTCAAAAAGCTGTAGGATTTTTGTTTCCTCATTCTCCCAGCAAAATACATCTGCAGCCTTATTCAGTTCACTCTGATAATGCAATCTCCCTCTTTCAAGAACAAGATTAATTGCTTTCTCAATTGTTTCAGGCTGATGATCTTTGATAATTTCTCCTACATTAAACTGATTTCTTATGCGCTGCATTTCCGGGAAATTAATCATAACCAGCGGAACTCTGCTCTGAATATAGTCACAAACTTTATTAGGAAGAGAATAATAATAACTCACTCCGTTATTTTCTTCAAGACTAAACCCTACATCAGCCATTTTGGTAATTTCTCTAAGATTTTCCGGCTTCAGCTTACCAAGGAAAAAAACTTTTTCCTGTAATTTTTCATGAACAACAAGCTCTTCGTATTCTTTTTTCTTCGGCCCGTCACCGGCAATTTTCAAAACAGCATCTTTAATATGATGCATGGCAACAATCATTTTCTCAATTCCTCTGGACTGATTGATCGCTCCCTGATACAGAATAATTTTAGGATGATTGTCCGGAATTTCAGGAGTAGAAAGTATTTTTCTCGGAATATTTCTAACAACTATTGGGTTTACATTGTATTTTTCATGGAACCACTCTGCATAACTTTCACTTTCCGTCATCATGAATTTCACATGAGGAATCAGCTTTCTTTCGAGCACTCTCCAGAATTTCTGCGAAAACCTGTTTTGTACCGAGGGCATTTCCGTGAAAATTTCATGACTGTCAAACACCAAAGGAATATTCAATTTTTTGGCAATGAGATAATTTGGCAGAAGTGCATCGATGTCATTGGCATGAAGGATAGTATCTTTGTCTGCTTTTTTCTTCAGTTCTGTGTATAATTTCCAGTTGAACTCAAAATAAGCAGTCTTTAAACTTTTTGACTTTAATCCTATTCTGGAAAAAGGATAGGGACGATCCATTTTCTCATTTCCATCCCAGTCGTTTCCGATTAGTTCTATAGGATATCCGTTATCAAAAAGGGTTTTGCATACCTTTTCAATTCGCTGATCGGTATACAGATTACTAAAGGCAGATACTATTACTTTTTTCTTCATCAAACTTTCTTATCTAGTATTAAATAATAGATCTGAATGAAACAAATAAGCCCATTTGGGATGATTACGGGCCAAAGCATCCCATTAAAGATCCCATAAATGACAAAACAAATACAGCCAATCATGTTAACTACCCTAATTTTTTTCACATCTTTCAGTATGAAACTCAATACGATAAAGAGGGAGGCAGAATAGCCTATATAAGTGGTAATTTCACTATTCATGGGAAAAATTTAGAGTAAACAAACATAATCATTTTCAATAAGATAATAAAATTTTTTCTGCCATAAAGTCATTAATTGATTTTTGGTAAAATATTTGTAATTTAGATAATGAATAAAAGGTAATGTTGCCTTTGTTCTAATGAGATATATTATGGATTATAAGTTTTCACAAGGTTTGAGCCAGGTGTTCAAACAAAGCAAAAGCGAAGCTAAAAGGCTGAAAAGTGAATTTCTTAATACAGAACATCTACTTTTAGGTATTATAAAAACGGAAAACTCTGCAAAAGAAATCCTTCAAAACCTTAATGCGGATTTAACACAAATCAGAAGAAAAATTGAAACTTTAAATACAGCAAGTCTTAATCCTATTTCTGAAGAGGTTACCAATATTTCTTTCACCAAGATGGCAGATCATGCCATTAAACGTGCAGAGTTAGAATGCCGTCAATATAAAAGCAATGAAATTAATACCGTTCACCTGCTTTTAGGTATTCTTTATAAATATGAGGATCCTACTTCAAATATTCTGGGAGCTTATGACATCGACTACGAAGGAGTTTCAAGAGAATACCAGACTATGCTTAAAAATTCAGGCCAGTCTCCTCAGATGAGTGCTTACGATGATGATGATGAGAGAGAAGAATTTGAGCAAATGAGAAAGCCTGCAGGAAATCTAGGTTCTGCGAAAAGTAAAACCCCTACATTGGATAACTTTGGTAGAGATCTTACTTCTTTGGCTAGAGATGGAAAACTAGACCCAGTGATCGGGCGTGAAAAAGAAATTGAGAGAGTATCTCAGATTTTATCACGTAGAAAGAAAAACAACCCGCTTCTTATTGGGGAGCCGGGAGTTGGTAAATCTGCCATTGCTGAAGGTCTTGCATTAAGAATTCAACAGAAAAAAGTGTCAAGAGTTCTTTACGGAAAACGTGTGATCACATTAGATTTGGCAAGTTTAGTTGCCGGAACTAAGTACCGTGGTCAGTTTGAAGAAAGAATGAAGGCGATTATGACAGAGCTGGAGAAAAACAGAGATGTCATCTTATTCATTGATGAGCTTCATACGATTGTAGGAGCTGGAAGCTCTACAGGAAGTTTAGATGCTTCCAATATGTTCAAACCGGCTTTGGCAAGAGGTGAAATTCAATGCATCGGAGCAACTACTCTTGATGAGTACCGTCAATATATTGAAAAAGATGGCGCTTTAGAAAGAAGATTCCAGAAAGTAATGGTGGAACCTACTTCTATTGATGAAACTGTTCAGATCTTGAATCAAATCAAAGACAAATATGAAGAACACCATAATGTAATATATACACCTGAAGCTATTCTGGCTTGTGTCAATTTGACATCAAGATATATTACAGACCGTTTCCTACCAGACAAAGCTATTGATGCGATGGATGAAGCAGGATCCCGTGTTTACATCAAGAATATGAAAGTTCCTACAGAAATCATTGATTTTGAAAAAAAGATCGAAGATATCAAAGAACTGAAACAGAAAGCTGTAAAAGCTCAGGACTATCTTGAAGCAAGAAAGCTTAAAGATGAAGAAGAACGTCTTCAGATGGAACTGAATGCTGCTCAGGAAAAATGGGATAAAGATGTAAAAGAGAAAAAAGAAACCGTAACAGAAGAAAATGTAGCGGAAGTGGTTTCTATGATGAGTGGTGTTCCGGTAACGAAAGTTGGTAAGAACGAGCTTGACAAACTAGCCCAAATGGATGAGAAACTGAACGGAAAAGTGATTGGTCAGGAAGAGGCTGTGAAGAAAGTTGTGAAAGCTATTCAAAGAAACAGAGCAGGTCTTAAAGATCCTAACCGTCCGATCGGTACCTTTATTTTCCTTGGAACAACCGGGGTTGGTAAAACCGAATTGGCGAAAGTAATGGCAAGAGAGCTTTTCGAGTCCGATGAATCGCTGATCAGAATTGACATGAGTGAATACATGGAGAAATTTGCCGTTTCAAGATTGGTTGGTGCGCCTCCGGGATATGTAGGATATGAAGAAGGTGGTCAGCTGACAGAAGCAGTAAGAAGAAAGCCTTATGCGGTGGTTCTTTTGGATGAGATTGAAAAGGCTCACCCTGATGTATTCAATATTCTGCTGCAGATTTTGGATGAAGGACACGTTACAGATAGTTTAGGAAGAAAGATTGACTTCAGAAATACCATCATCATTCTTACTTCAAACATCGGAACAAGAGATCTTAAAGACTTTGGAGATGGTGTAGGATTTGGAACTTCTGCTAAGAAGACCAGCTCAGATACCAGAGCAAGAAGTACCATTGAAAGCGCACTTAAAAAAGCATTTGCTCCAGAATTCCTGAACAGAATTGATGATATCGTAATCTTCAACTCTCTTGTACAGGATGATATCAAGAAAATTATTGATATTGAACTGAACAAGCTTTATGGCAGACTTGAAAAATTAGGATATAAAGTGGATCTTACTGAAGAAGCAAAAGACTTTATTTCTGAAAAAGGATGGGATAAAGATTTCGGTGCAAGACCATTGAAACGTGCAATCCAGAAATATATTGAAGATTTATTGGCAGAAATGCTGGTAAACAAACAATTGAATGAAGGAGAAACCGTAGTTCTTGACGTAAATGATGCAAAAGATGCATTGATTGGGAAAACGCAGAAGGCAAAGAAATCTGCTGCTGAAAAATCTTCTCAATCTTAATGAAATAAAATAATTTAATTTCAAATAAAAAATCCCTGGAAAGTTTTTCAGGGATTTTTGTTTTTATAGGTTTTGGCTAAAGCCAATGAAATTGTAAATATTGTATTGAACGGGCTCCCTTCGGCTAAACTCAGGATAATAGCACGTTCCTATTGATAAAATCATAAAACTAAAGTCCCACCACGAAACCAATATTCGGGATCAGACCGCTCGTAAACACACTGGAATTCTGTTTCCAAAGTACATTGTACATCAACCCCAGCTGCATAAAGGAATTGTTTCCAATTCTCTGCATATATCCACCTCCCAGATATAGTGCATTTTCTTCTGTATTGTATTTATAATCGTAATATTTGTCTTTATAATTGATAAAGAAATGCTGATAATTGGCTCCTACATAAAATGATCTGGCAAAATAGTAATTCAAAAACGGCCCTACCCCAAACATGGTAGATTTATAGGAATTGGAAGTCTGCCATGATACACTTCCTATAACTCCGCCTTCAAGATCTTCCGTAAGCTTGTAACCTACTCTTGGAGAAGCCTGCAAATTAAATGAACTGTTACTCCCAAATCCTAATCCGATGCCTCCTCCGAACGTCCATTTGCTGTTTTCCTGTACTTGTGTACCTACTGAAACCTGGGAAAAAAGTGATCCTGAGCTCATCAGCATCATAGAAATAATAAACTTTTTCATATGTCTTATTTATTTGTATTAAAGCATGCTCTCATCTGTTTCCATCAGCAGAGAATGATAAAAATGTGATTGGTTATTCTATCGTTTTTATCAATGTTTAAAATTATGGTTTTTTTACGACTTTATTAATCGTATTTTTGCCGCATCAAACTAAGGACTCCCGTTAAGAGTTTCGTAAAATTGAAATACAATGAAAGTAGTAGTAGGCCTCTCCGGAGGTGTAGATTCTAGTGTTACAGCTTATTTGCTGCAGCAGCAAGGCCATGAAGTAGTGGCTTTATTTATGAGAAACTGGAACGATGCTTCCGTAACATTAGAAGATGAATGTCCCTGGATTGAGGACAGCAATGATGCCCTTATGGTGGCACAAAAGCTTGGAATTCCTTTCCAGGTGATAGACATGAGTGAACTTTACAAAGAGCGTATTGTTGATTATATGTTTGACGAATATCAAAAAGGAAGAACACCCAACCCTGATGTATTATGTAACAGAGAAGTAAAATTCGATGTATTTATGAAGACCGCAATGTCTTTGGGTGCCGATAAAGTGGCTACAGGACATTATGCAAGGGTAAATTCTACTTTTGATGAAAACGGGAAGGAAATTTTCCATCTTCTTGCCGGGAAAGACAACAATAAGGATCAGTCTTATTTTCTATGCCAGCTAAGCCAGGATCAGCTTTCTAAAGCGTTATTCCCTATCGGAGAACTTACAAAACCTCAGGTAAGAGAAATTGCAAAAGAAATCGGATTGGTAACCGCAGATAAAAAAGATTCTCAGGGATTGTGTTTTATCGGAAAAGTAAGCCTTCCTCAATTTTTACAGCAACAATTAAAGCCTAATGAGGGTGAAATTGTAGAAATTTTCAAAGATTCTCCTTTATTTTCGGAAGAAAAACCTGAATTTATATCTAAAGAAGAAGAACTTGAGTTTTTATCAAGAAAAATCAATTATAAAAAATCTGACGGAAAAGTAATCGGGAAACATCAGGGAGCCCAGTTTTTCACGATCGGACAAAGTAGAGGTCTAGGAATAGGTGGTCATAAAGAAAGTTGTTTTATCGTCTCCAGAGATATGGAAAACAATATCATTTTTGTTGGAGAAGGAAGTCATTTCCCAGGACTTCACAAAAAAGCCCTGAAAATTGACAATACTGAACTGCACTGGGTACGTGAGGATATGCAACTTCAAAATGGAAAATCTATGGAAGTACTGGCAAGATTCAGATACAGACAATCTTTGCAGAAAGCAACTCTATTTCAGTTTGAAAATGCTTTGTATGTAGAATTTGATGAGCTTCAGTCCGCTATTGCAGAAGGACAGTTTGCTTCATGGTATATTGATGATGAACTTATCGGAAGTGGTGTGATTTCCTAATTTTATTTCAATAAAATATTAAAAAAATAGACTTAGAAAAACTCTAAGTCTATTTTTTATTTATAACAGTTTAATCCTGTATGATAATTTCTCTTTCGCTACTTGTGTGTGCTGAGAAATACCCTAATGCCCCATTACTGATATTGCTTGGAGGATTTACAGGGGTTAAATTATTTATAGTGTTATCCGATGATAATTTCGAAAGAGCATTGAAATAATTATAAACAGTTTCATCAATACATTGCATCTCAACTTTTACTTTACTCCCTTTTAAAAAACCTGAATTATTAAGTGCTCTTCCATTGACTTCTCCATTTCCCGTATAATCTGAGAAAAGTGTAAACTTTGAATTGTAATACCCATCTACCCGAAACAAATAATAATTTCCTTTTACATCCGGATCTTTAAATATGGGGATAAGCTTTCTTTCAACATATCCGTAGTCGTATGTATTTTTTTGTTTTAAATCTGTGAATTCTACATTTTCGGGCATTTTACTTTCTGCTTTATAAGTAACGCCATCTACCGTTACAGAAAGGGTGTAAGTGTCACCATAATGGGTTGTAAGATTAACTGTTTTATATATCCCATTATTATACTGCAATACATCGGATTGCCCATGGTTATCACTAATAACAACAACAGCGTTGGAAACAGGCTGAGGATTTGTTGTTTGTGTTGTCTTGTCAGATCTTGTAACTTTCACCTGATAGGGGCCATTTTTATCTGTAACATTTCCTTCAATTACGACCTTACCACTCAAATCTTCTAATGGCAGATCAATTACACTGCTATCTGTGCATCCCAACAGAAAAAGCATTGCTGTAAAAGGAATTAAATATTTTTTATTTTTCATTACAATGTTTTTAGAATTTGAAATTATAGCTAATATTCGGAACGAATGAAACAAATGAAGTTTTTCTAGCCTGAATTGTAGTGTTATTGCCGTTATATTCATTTGTGAAATCAATGATATAAGGGTTATGTCTTGCATAGACGTTATAGATACCAAATGACCATGAACTTTTGAAACGTTTATTGTTCTGAGGTTCATAGGTAGCATTAAGGTCAAGCCTGTGAGAAGCTGGTATACGGCTGCTGTTTCTTTTCCCATATTGAAGGTAAGTATCACCGTCTATTACATATTTTCCACCTGGGAATGTAGCAGCATTACCTGTATTATAAACAAACGCTCCTGACAGTGTCCATTTCTGACTCAGTTGATAATTGGCAACGATGGATAGATTATGTGTTCTGTCATAAGATGCATTATACCAGTCTCCTCCATTTATTGCATCATTTTGTCTTTCGGTTTTAGATAATGTATATGATAGCCAGCCTGTAAGTTTTCCTCTGGTTTTTTTTGCCAGGATCTCAAATCCATAAGCTCTTCCTTTTCCGTTATCTACAATATTTTTTTCTATATTATCTAGAATATCAATTTGAACCCCGTCTTTGTAATCAACCAGATTTGACATTTTTTTATAGAAAATATCGGTGTTCAATTCATATCCGTTATTGAATTTTCTGGAGTATCCAAGGTTGATCTGATCTGCTACCTGAGGTTTTTTCACATTCATCCATAAGTCATTATTAAGGTAGCCGTTGATATTATTTAAAGTGTATATATTTTGAATATTCCTATTATACCCAAGATTTACGCTATTGTTCTTATCAAATTCATAGTTGATCATTACCCGCGGCTCGAGATTGATTTGATTTCTAGCGAGATTTTTCACAGCAGATGAGTTCGTTTCTTCATTTGTTTTCTGCAGAGAAAGCATTGACAATCTTAAGCCATAATTAATGAATAGTTTATCGTTGAGTTTAAAATCATCATTAATGTATAAAGCACTCTCCCACATTGTCCTTGGTGTTCTCAAAAAATCAGATTTTACAGATTCTGAAAGTTGACGAGTAGAAAAATAATATTGAGAAGCCTGCAAGCCATAATGTAATGTATGCTTTAAACCAACATAATGAGTAAAGTCCTGCTTAAGTCCAATATTTCTGATATTGGGCCTGACTTCGGTAGGTTCTCCATTATAATTTTGAGCATTTGTCCTGTAATCATAATTACTGTATGTTAAAGAAGTATTTGAAAACAATTTACTGCTGATAATGCTATTCCATCTCAAGGTTCCCGTAATATTTCCCCAATTATTTCTAAAGTCTTCATGAGACAAAATATCTCTGCCAAAATAGCCTGAAAGATATATGTTGTTATTCTTGTTAATTTGAAAATTAGCCTTTGTATTCAGGTCATAAAAATATATTTTCATTTTTGACCCGTTTTGTGGTGGAAGAAAAAGATCCAGATAGGTACGTCTTCCAGATACAATAAAAGAAGATTTTCCTTTTTGAATAGGTCCTTCAACACTTAGCCTGCTGCTAATAAGACCTATCCCGCCATTTACATGATATCCCTGATTATTTCCATCTTTCATTTTCACATCAACAACAGACGACAGCCTCCCTCCATACTGGGATGGTATATTTCCTTTATAAACTGTAACATTTCTCAAAGCATCACTATTAAAAGTACTAAAGAGCCCGAGCAGATGCGAATTATTAAAAACCGGTGCTTCATCTACCAGCATGAGGTTTTGATCAGGACTTCCCCCGCGCACACTAAAGCCTGATCTCCCTTCCTGAGAATTTACTCCCGGCAGGTATTGTATTGTTTTAAGAATATCTTTCTCACCTAATAAAACCGGTAATTTCGAGATACCTTCTATATCCATGATCTCTGCCTTCATTTTAGATCTTTTGGAAACTACCGTTTTAATTTTTTTTACCTCTACTTCGTCAATAAGAGTTTCTTCTTTTTTAAGATCCCAATCTAATTTTACAGACTCTTGAAGATGAATTTCCTTACTGTCATTTCTACGGTTATTATAACTAATCAACAGAGTATAGTCGTTTTCAGGTAATGAAAAAGAATAAAACCCATACTCATTGGTTTCTATATTGATGTCAGGCTTTTCTTTGATTTTAATTATTGCTCCGGAAATCAATTCTCCAGTATCTTTATCTTTTACAACTCCACTTACAGAATAGGTGCTTTGAGCATAAGAAAAAGCAGGCAATAAAATAGCAGCTATAACAATTCGAAACATTTTTGATCATTTTTTTGCAAAAGTATACCTTTACCTATCTCCCGCAAAAATGACTAAATATCACTGCTATCTGTATCAAATATGTAATATATTTGTTAAAAAAAGGCAATACTACTTATTTTTTTTAATCAAAAAACAGCAATTTGTTTTTTTAATTAACACCAATTCACATTTACATTGTTCATGAATAAACAAATACTTTAATAAATTAACAATAGTTTAACTGATTATGGTGCTGCTCTCTCAAATTTGTTAATTTCTTTAACTTATTTTAAAAAATAATATAAAACCCTAATTCAGCATATGACATCTGAATTCGGTGAACTCTATTGAAAACCTCTGTGAACAATATTTTTTTAAAATTAAAAGTTTTACTTATCATCAATAGAAAAATAAATATTTTCAACTCAAAAAAGGCCTTTAGATTAAAATTTAAAGAATAATGATTTTTCTTGTAACGAAATTCAGATTGTTATACTTACTGAGTAAATAACAAAAAAATACTACTATGAAAACATCTACAAGAAACCAGTATGCTTATGTAAACAATATTCTGATTGCTATTATATCTGCTATTTTCGGTTATAATTTTTATCAGGCTATTGTACATTCGGAAAGCTCCAATATTGCGATCAGCCTTATTTTAGTTGTCCTTACTTCCGTTATGGTTAGAAAATATGGCTATCAGCCAGCGAAAGAAAAAAAGAAAGATATTTAATATCAACAAGACATGATAAAGCCCGGAACATTTTTGTTTCGGGTTTGTTTTGTATACTGGTTTATGAATTCATCTTTTTATTGACATGATTGAACATAAATACCAATATAACAATAACTTCCACTATTAAAATCATGATTAAAAAACCAATCGGTTTTCCTAACATAATTCCTCTTATCAGTTTGATAATTCCCAATAAGAAAATAAATCCTGCGAAATAAAGTGTTGTTCTTGAAATGGTTTCTTTCAAAGAATTTAAAAGAAAAATAGAAACGTAGAATCCGAAAATCAGGATGAGATAAAACTTTAGAAAATCTGGTCCTTTAAGAATAATTGGATTAAATGTCTGGTTTTCTGTCATAAGCCATGCAAAACTTATCACAACCGGAACTGAATGAATGATGAGTTTCTTCATAATGATTCGTTTTTATTATCCTCCGCAGCCCCCGCAGCCGCCACAGCCTCCTCCACAACCACCGCCTCCACTGCAGCTTGCCCCCCCACAACTTCCTCCTCCATCATTATTCTGCTTATCTTTTCTGTTAGGATCTGTGACTTCGCCATCTCCTACTATTGACGCTATAGTTCCAAGGATCAGAATAATGGTAAATATTAATCCTGTGACCAGCAATCCTGTAAAACTACCTCCCTCTGTACATGAGAATAAAAGGAGTAAAATAAGAATTGGAGAAAAAAAAGCCATCTTTCTCAGCCAGGTTTGTATTTTGGACTTTTTTCTGAGTTCTTTCCAGATTTCTTCAGGCGCTTCCTGCTGAAATACCTTCTGGTAGCTTGTTAAAGTGTCCTCAAACCAGTTCCTGTGTTTTTCTCTCTCTACAGCTCCTCCTTTAGATGGATGATGATGAAGCGGTCTTTTTAAAATATGAGGACAGAATTCTTCCCAGTAGTTCTGGGTGTAAATCAGATGCATGTGCCATACTTTATCCACTATTTCACTGGGAGATGCGCCATTGGGAAGAATGCAGCAGAGGTAAACGAACTTTTTGTATTCTTCAATTGCTTTTCTTGCAAAATCAAGGCTCCAGCGTTCTTCTTTTGCCAGTTTTTTTGAGAAAGGAAAATCAACACCGGGAGCATCCAGAGAAAATTCCTGTATTCGGTTCCACAGGGATTCGTCTTTTAATAGCATTTTTGTTTCCATTGTTTTGATTTTTGTTTTTCTACTCAAATATCAATGGATTTTAAAATATAAAAGTCTTTGAAAAGTCTTTTTTGGTTTGATAAAAATCTTAAATTAGTCTTATAAATAAACACCATGAAAAAGGAAGATATTCTGCATCTTGAGAAGCTGATGAATTTCTTAAGCCGCCAGTTTTTAAAGAAAAACCATTGGGAAGATGTTACCAAAACAGAATGGTCTTATATAAGTAATGAACTGAAGGATCTGGTTATCCATAACCATTCAGAGAAAGAAATCAAAAAAGAACCTGATCTTCTCGGGAACAATTATCTGTATGAACATTTGATTATCAAAAAGCTAAAGAAATTCAAACAGAATGAAAATGCGGTTCTGAGCAGGCCCAATCTTGCAAAACTGAGCCAGATTGTAAAAGTTTTGGGATATTCAAATTATATAGATTTCATTAATTCCAATACGGAATCATTTAATTTTAATGATCTGAGGATTGACATGAATAATGTAACCCAGAATACGTCTCTTTTAGACCGTTTGGTGGGCTGTTGGTATTCTTATAACAGAAATCTGCCCGACAATCCTTTGATGGCAAAAGAAGACCGGATATGGCGTTCTGCTATGGAAATTTATAAATCTGAAACTACAGGAGAATATTTTATTGAAAGAAGCGGAGGGGATCATCATAAATATTACGGTAAGGTAACGGCTTATTCGGATTATGTTTTTATTATCATGAACAGCAATACTTTTATCCGACAAAGGCATTTTATTTCAAGAATAAAAGATATTAAAGAAAAACTTAAGAACCCAGACTATAAACTCCTAGAAATCCATTTTATAAGCACTTGTATCAGCTTCAATCAGGAACCGATTGCTTTGTTTGAAATTTTCAGAAAGGCGGACAGGAAAAACTTTATTTCAGATTCTATAAGCTTCCCGATTGATAGTGATGAAATTCCTGAGTCTATCATTAAACAACTTGAAGACACTGAATCTAATAGAATCGATTACAGATAGTTATATCAAACATATATCCCTATTGGATTACATTGGAATAGGGATATTTCAGAACTTATTGTATTTCTCCTATGCCTAGAATACATTTAACCCTTAAAAATCAATCCATTACAGCAATATTTCTCTAAATTGATAGTTCTAAATAGGAACCCTTCAATCGTCTTGCTATGGAATATTATGAATTGTATGAAGTTTTGAAAGATCATTTTGATTCCGGAAAAGACAGGACTCAACTTAAAGAACTGAACGTAACCATTGAATCAATTTCTTTCGAATCTAAAGTTTGTGATTTTCTTTACGGTTCAGAAAATCAACATTGCAGTAGACATCAGCAAGTTCTTGAAATCAACAAAAATGGCTATCTCTTTTACGGTCAGCCAGCTGTAGACATCAAGGATTTTGATATTGAATGCAATAAAAGGTTTGAATACCATATCCTGAAACGCGCAGATATTGAAACAGCTCAGGGAGCCATATTTTTCTTCCATGGCCTGAATGAAAAGAAATGGGATAAATACCTTCCATGGGCGTATGAACTGGCTCAAAGAACTCGAAAAGCCATTATTTTGTTCCCTATTGCATTTCATATGGATCGCGCGGAACCCATCTGGAGTGACCGCCATCATATGATGGAAGTTGTCAATTTCAGGAAGAAAAAATATCCGGAAAACATGAATTATTCCTACGTGAATGCTGCTATAAGTTCCAGATTGGAAGCCCATCCTCAAAGAATTTTCTGGTCCGGGCTGCAGACCTATTCTGATATTACAGAAGTGGTAAAAGAGATTAAAAACGGTAAAATAAAGAGTATTTCCAGAGAGGCAGATATAGATTTATTCGGTTATTCTATAGGCTCTTTTCTTTCGTTGATTATCAAAATGGCGGATCCTCATCATTATTTTACCCATTCTAAAGTTTTTTGTTTTTGTGGAGGAATGACCATCGACAGGATGTTTCCGATTTCCAAATACATCATGGATACTCAGGCAACCGTTAAAATGCAGTCTGTTTTCACGGAATTATTGAGCTCTGATTTTAAATCAGATAAGAGATTAAAACATTATCAGAACGAAGACTTACATCCTCAGGAAAGCTGGTTCAAAAAGATGCTCCGTTACAATTATTTTCAAAAAGAAAGGGAAGAAAGAATTCAGGAAATTCAGTCTCAGGTCAAAGCGTATGTACTGGAAAAAGATAGTGTTGCCCCTCCAATAGAAGCATTAAATACATTACAGGGAGGTTACAGAAATATCAAAGTGGATGTTGAAATTAAAGATTTTCCGTTTGAATATTCCCATATGGTTCCGTTTCCGCTTACCCATAAGCATTCTAAGGAAATTACAGAAGCTTTTCATGATTTTGTACAATCTGCCAGCGACTTCTATAACACCTGAGTATAATTCTTTCAGGTATAAAAAAGCGAAAGGAATAATTTAAAAATCAGCAATATAAGGTCCATGGTGTTAGTTTTTTTTTTAGGTTATTAGGAAGTATATTTAATCATATATCTTCCTTATTGATCAACTGACCAGCCAGTCTTTGAAATCTTTCACACGGTCTCTGCTTACCGTAATTTCTTCTTCCGGCTGAAATTCCAGATCCACTTTATAATAAGGTGAAGTATGGATGTTTTTGATATAATCCGAGCTTATAATAAACTGTCTGTTGACGCGGAAAAACTTTTTCTGATCCAGAACATCTTCAAGCTCATCCAACGTAAAATCTGAGGGATAAGTACGGTCTTCCGTCTGAAGGTAAACGATTTTATTTTCACTGAAAAAACAGCTTATTTCAGGAGTCTGTATGATTTTAAGATTATACCCTATTTTTACCAGAACCCTGGAAAGCGTAGATTTTTCTTTTCTGATCAACTGTTTGATATCCTGAGAGCCATTGGTATCATTGGCTGGGATAAAAGATTTAAACTTCTCAACGGCACCTTGCAGGTCTTCATCAAGAATAGGTTTTAAAAGGTAATCAATGCTGTTCAGTTTAAAGGCTTTCAATGTATACTGATCGAAAGCTGTGGTATAGATAATAAAACCTTTTGTAGGCACTTTCTCAAAGATATCAAAAGACAATCCGTCACCTAAAACAATGTCAGAAAAGATCAGCTGCGGGTGTTCGTTTTCAGAAAACCAGGCTACGCCTTCTTCTACAGATTCTATTTTAGCAACTACTTCTATTTCAGGGAAAGTACTCAGCATTCTTTCTAATTTCCTTGAAGCAGGTTTTTCGTCTTCTATAATGACAGTTTTGATCATTGAGCTTTAATTTTGGTTTTCAGATTTTGGGAAATAAAGTTAGATAAAAGAGGGCAAATTTTAATAATCTATTCGTTTTTTCTCTTTTCTAAGTTCTTTTTCAATCATATTTCTTTCCCATTCGGAATCAAAAAGAAATAGTTTTGCAGCTTTTACAAGAATGATAAATGCCCAGATTCCAAGGATGATATATCTGTCAAACAATCTGAATTGAACAATGTGTTCACCAAAAATATCATCCGGAATGATAAGAACAGCAAAGATCGCAAATATAAAAAGGCTTTTATAGAATCTTCTGATGCTGTTTGTTCTTGCAGAGGCAGTTTCGTAATCCATGGTTGTATCTATTTTTTGTTATGGTTATTATTTAAAAAGTTTTTATTTTCGGTTTTTCTTCCTTCTCCATCAGTTCTTTTATTTTTCTTTCTTCCCAGCTTTTTCCAATTCCAAATACACTTATTGCATGGAATGTAATTCCTATTCCCCATCCCAGTGAAGGCCATAAAAACCATAAATATCCTGGGGCAGTCACAAGGTTCAGTATTGCTAAAAAGGGAATTACTACACAATACGAAGTAAGGTTTCCATAAAACTCTTTTAATTCTTTTACTCTTCTTGAAGCTTTTCTGTAAGCAATCGTCTCTTTATTTGGTAAAATTTCCATAATGCTTTGTTTTAAAGGTTGATTTGTTTTTTTCTTGAATCAAAGGTAAGTCAGGAAAAGACCTTCAATCAATTTTATATTACTGAATGGTAGATTATGCTATCCGAACCGTAAAACCTGTATTTAATAGATAAACGGGATCAGTTTCTTGGTGCTTTTTCTGTATTCAATATACTCATCACCGAACTGTTCAATCAAAGCCTGTTCTTCGATCTTTATCCGATAGGCAAAAGCTAAAAATGGAGGTACGAAAGCAAAGATTAATGACAGCCAGTTATTTAAATATAAACCAAGTCCCAGAGAAGTTAAAAGAGAGAAAGCATAGGAAGGATGTCTCAGGTATTTATAAAACCCTTCTTTTTTGATTTTATGATCCTGTCTGATGGTGACATCAACTGTGAAATACTTCCCCAGTGATCTGATGATAATATATCTTATAATAATCCCAATAAGAATCAAAAACTCTCCGACATAAAGAATCCAGCTGCTTTCAACAATCGGAAAATGAGTATTATAAGACATGAAGATTGAGCTTACGATAGAAAAAGGAATGGCAAGCCATAAAATATTCAGGGTAGATTTATCTTTGTTCTTTTGATCTTCCTTTCCAGATTTCAAAATGGTCTTATAAAAGAATTCTGTGAGAAACCAGGCGGCCATTGAAATGTAAAACACGGTTGATAAGACGCTCATTTTCAATAAGTTTTAAAGGTTAAAAGTGTTTTTCTTCTAATGGTCTTTCTGTTTATCCATCAGTTCTTTAATCTTATTATCCTCCCATTTTCTGATAAAATTAATACGAGGCAGAAAAACAGTAACAGCGTGTGCTGCCAATCCTATTCCCCAAAAAGTAGCCGTAAAAAAGTTTTTAAACTGAAAATAGCTTTCTCCAGGTTTCAGATGCATACAATTGTATACAACAATCATTGCATTTACTGCGATATACGCGAATAAATGTCCGTAAAATCCACGCAGTCTTTCTACCTGTCTTCTGGCACGTTGATATTCAATATCGTTTTCGTCAAACCTTTCCATATTTCTATTTTTTTTGTTTGTTCATAATTTCACGAATCTTCTTTTCCTGCCATGATTCTCCTACTCCAAACACCTGAAATGCGTGAGACGCAACCCCTATTCCCCATCCCAGCACGGGAAACCAAAACCATTGATTTCTGCTGCTTGTATAAAGATTGATAAAGATCAAAAAGGAACATACAGTACAGTAAGAAATCAGATTCATATAAAAGCTTTTTATTTCTTTTACTCTTTTTTGTGCACGTTTGTAGGCAGCCGTTTCATCTTCGGGTTTTGTACTGGAAATATGTGGCTTAGCTAAAAGCATCGGCAGTTTTACTTTAAAATGATCTTCAGATTTTTCTATAAAAACATTTCGTTCAGTAAGTAGCGAATAACGCTGTACAATATTGGCAAGCCCGATCCCTGAGCTTTCTTTGATCTGCTCTCTCACCTGGAGATTATTTTCAATGCAGAGGGTATTTCCGTCTGAAAAAATTCTGATGATTAAAGGTTTTGATGACGTTGCAAAATTGTGTTTGATGCAATTCTCCAGCAGCAATTGCAAAGCCAATGGAACTACAAATTTCTGATAGTCTTCTTGAGCAACATCAAAAGTAAAATCTACACTGTCTTCAAACCTTGTTTTTAAAAGATCACAATAGGTTTTGGCAAATTCTATTTCATCTTCTACCGTTACCAGTTCTTTGTCTTTCTGTTCTAGTACATACCGGTAAATCTTTGACATTGATGCCGTAAACTTTTGAGCCTGAAGAGGGTTTTCATCTATCAGAGAACTTAAAACATTTAATGAATTGAAAAGGAAATGCGGATCCAGCTGATTTTTTAAACTTTCAAACTGGGCATTCGCAGACTTGGCAATAAGCTTCTGTTCCACCACTTCTTTTCTGGAAGTCTTCTTCAGCTCTTCCATGAAACTTCTGGCATGAAGGAAAGCGGAGATCAACAATGCGATATTGATCGTAAACCAATTGAGGAAATTATATTTTCCAAGGAAAAACTCTTCTGTAGTGGCCGTTTTCTGAATGACTACAAAGTTGATGTAATTACAAAAATAGACCAGCACAAAATTGGCTACAATAATTGAAATAATACTTATAACCGCTCTTTTAGTGGTAGCTTCTGACCATGGGATTTTTTTATTCAGAAAGCTGTTCAGCATTCCGTTTCCTCCTCCCAGCACAAACGAATAAATAAATGAGATGAGTATGGTATATAAAAAGTTCTCAAGATTCTTTTCTTCTGTAAAGACAAAAAAGAAAAACATGGAGACTGTAAGCGACACCCAGAATAGTACAATAAAGTTTTTCCGTTTCATGATCTATTTTCTTGACTCAAAATTAGTTTTTATTAAAGGTATCAAAAATTAATTCTTACCGAAAGGCTATTTTTTCTCCCTGAACAGTATAAAAAAACCTTCACGAATGAAGGTTGATTTTTGTGATATATAGAGAAAATTATTTTGCTTTTTCTGTGGGCAAGCTCAGAAAATAATCTGCTTCTGCTTTTCCCCAGTTAGGATCTAAAACTGTTTTTGGTTTGTATGCCTTAAATTTTGCCTGAGCATCTTTAAACATTTCCAGCCCTTTTGTTTTGCTTCCTCCGTATTGTTCAGGAGTAAAATATACATCTTCCGCTTTGATAAGGGCAACTCTTGGGTTTGCTGGGTCTAGCTTTTCTGCAGCACTCATTTCCTCAGCAGCTCTTGCCCCATCTGTCATATAGCGTTGTGCAGGATTCACCATCATTCTCAAAGAGTAAGACATTTTTCTCAACAGATGAATTTCTGCATTATCTGCCCCGGCCAGGTTCTGAGCCATGGACAGGTGTTTCTCTGCCTGATCCGCAATGACATCCAGTTCCTGCATTTTTCCGTCTCTCATCAGGGTTCTTCCTTTTTGAATATAAGAAAATGCAGCATAGTAGGCCGGAAGCCATTTTGTACTTTCCTTACTTCCTATTCTCTGAAAATCATTGGCCAGCGTCTGGAAATCTTCAGATGTTTTACAGGTTTCTATTCTTCCTATTTTTTCAGACATTATTTTGTCATAATCTGCCTGTGCAAAAGCGGTTAAGCTTACAAAAGCTAAAGCAAAGCTTAAAATGTATTTTTTCATGAAGTCAAATTTTAAAAGTTAGTTATGTTTGGTTGTTCTAAGATATGTTTTTTATAAATTATTATTAATAGCATCATCTGTTTTGTCTACTCCAAAACTTATAAATGCTCCTATGAATACAAAAGTATTGACTGGCGGCACAATGGCTGAGCTTCTGGAACCATCTGCGGAAAAATTATAGCCATATACATTCTTTGATCCTAAAATATTACTGATACTCAATACAAATACAGGAAAAGCTTTTGCATTTTTTTTACCGATGTTGGGCAAATAGTTAAGACTGAAATTCAAGGCATTGTAATCTTTTAATCTTCCTTCATTTCGGGTATAATTAATAGCTTTTCCATTCTCTAATGTAGAGGCAATATCATAATAAGGGCGTCCTTTTGCGTAAGTATAAGATAAGTTTACACCTAGTTTCCATTCCGGAATAAATCTTTTTGCCACTGCTGAAAGTGTGTGTTGGGCAGCAAAACTTGGCTGCAGGCTTACAGGATAATTCAGGAAATCTCTTTTGGAATCTAAATAGGAGTAACTGATCCAATAGTCAATATTTTCAAAGGTCTTTTTATTATCCCTCCAGAAAAACTCCACTCCTTTTGCATATCCGTATCCATTATTGTTTAAAGCAGTCTGGGTTTGTTGGTTTTGCTCCTTATCCGGGGTAACATTAAATGTCTTGATCAGCTGGTCATATTTTTTATAAAATGCTTCAAAACGTAAAGTTCTCCCTTCTGAAGCTCTCTGAACCTGGAAAATATAATGCTGGGATTTCTGGAAATCAAGATTGGCGGGTCCATTGATGTATTTACTTTCCGGGTTTTGATAAAAAAGACCATAAGCCAGGGAAGTTGTCCAGTCCTTTGCAAGACGGTAGGCAATGGCAAAACGTGGAGCAATATTATTCTTACCTAAAAAAGAAGAATGCTCTGCTCTTACTCCAATTTTTGCTGACAATGCATTGCTAAATCCAAGATCCGTTTCCACGAAAGCAGAAGAAATTAAATCTTTATAATGCTTCTGTACGGCTTCAAAATTCAGGTTTTCATCGGTATTATTCAATTCAATCCCTCCTCTCACAGCACTGATTCTGTTGATTTTTCTTTCGATAACAGCTTTAAAATTCAGATAATTTCCATCAGTCAGCAACTGGCTTCTATTGGATTCAATATTATTGGTTTCTGTAGAAAAATGAAGATCTGATCTGTTGTAGGAATAAGAACCACCTACATTTAGGAGATATTTTCCAAATTTTTGTCTAAAAGACAGGTTGTGAAATGTATTTTTACCGTTAAGTTTGACCAGGCTGAAATCATATCCGGGTTCAAGACTTTCTGATCTTACACCCATTTTATTAGAATTAAACATTCCGTAATATTTGAAGAAGCCTCCTGATTTTGTTTTAAACCTGAAATTCAGATCCCCATTAAGCCCTTGTGGTGCTTCAACAAAGTCTGTATTAAAATTAAAGACTTTCTGCATCAGGCTTAAAAGAGAATATCCTGCTGTAGCTCCATAGGAATAGTTTTTATTGTCTCCCAGCTTCTGAAATCCGGCATTCACGAAAATAGGTGATATTCCAATATTATAAGAACTTTCATCAGGAAGATCCACACTTTCCAGCATGAGTGCTCCAGAAAGAGCCTGCCCATACAATGCAGAATAACCACCACTTGAAAAGATATTGCCTTTAAAAAGAGAAGTATTGAACTGGTCTCTCCCTGCAATTCCCGGAACAGAATTAGAAAAATAATTATTGATAAGGCTTCCATCCATAAAAATCTTGGATTCCGTTCCGGTACCTCCACGGATGAATAGACCTTCTGTCCCTCCTACTTTCTGAACTCCCGGAAGATACGTCAATGCTGAAGAGATCTGTCCGTCTGCTCCAGCTGTGGTGTAAATATCAATGGGGCTCAGCAATGCGGTTGCTCTTTTCTTATCACTGGCTTCAATAGATCCTGCAGAAACTACTACTGCATCAATCTCACTGATTTGTTCTTTAAGATCTACATTCAAAGAAATATCTTGATTCTCAATAGAAACCGTCCTTTCAATATTTTCATATTTTGGATGGGTAAAAGTTATGACGTGAGCTCCTTTTTCGGAAGTTTCGAATGTAAAATTACCCTGAGCATCCGTTGTAGTTCCATCGTAGGTATCTTTCAGCGTCACGTTTACTTCTGCTACCCCTTTATTTTTAAAGGATACTTTTCCCGATATTTTCACCTGAGTATATCCCATGATGGAAGTGAGAAGGAGAATCAGAAACAGTATGTTTTGTCCTTGTGTTTTCATTTTTATTGTTTTCTGGGTCAAAAATAGTACGAGAAATGCCCTTCTGTAAAAAATTTATTACCGAAAGGCATTCTTTTGCTACCGAATGGTAATTAATGAATCGGAATACAAAAATCCACGATCATCTTTCCTTCAGGATGCTCTTTAAAATTGGTGTGATAGATCTCATAGGGGAAGGTTCTTCTTGTAGAATAATGGTTTTCATTCATCCATAAAAACAAAGAAACCCAGCACTGTTCAAAGTCGTTGAGGGTAACTTCACCGCTTCCCACAATGTATTTTCCGCCATCTAGGATTTCAGGAAATATCTCTCCCTCCTGTTGTTTCAGTTTTTCATCCAAAAGCATACACGCATGAATTCTTACTTTGTCAAGAGGTGTTATTTTGCAGCTGTCGTGATATACAGAAATCATTTTAACATTCTCCCGAGGAAACAGGTTTTTCTTTTTCGCCCAGTCAATCAAGATATTGAAAGAAGGTTCTACATTAGCCATTCCAAGGCTCATTACGGATGCCAGATTCATTTCAGGCATTTCTTTTACTTCGATTTTTAAATTCATATTGGTCCAGTTTAACAGGTTTTCAATGTTGCAAATGTATTGGCTGAAAACTGTATCAACTTGTCCGTTCTTGCTGTGTGTTTGTAAAATCTTGTGAAATTTTTCCGGAGCCGATCTGCGGAATTCTGTAGGTGCCAGACCGTAATATTTTTTGAATGTTTTGCAGAAAGCTGAGTGGTTTGAAAATCCGAGATTCCAATAGATTTCTTTGATCTCCATACTTTTATGTATCGCCAGATGAAGAGCACTTTTTTCTATTTTCTTCCTGATAATATAATTCTGAAGAGTTTCTCCCGTAACCAGCTTAAATATCCTGTGGAAATGAAATGGCGAATATGCACTCACCTCTGAAACTTTCTCCAGAGACAAATTCCCATCAATATGATTATCAATATATTGAATTGTTTTTACAATCCGTTTTTTATACTCTTCCACTTCAAAGTTGTTAATTTACAAAGATATTTTTCCGGAACCAGATTCTGTTGTTTATTATTGCTATTATGAGAAATTTGCTCCATTTTTTCACTAAATCTCTTCTTTAAAATCTTTAATAAGGGGTATAACATCTTTAATACTCTGATCGGTTGAAGCAATATAACTGTAGTAGCCTTCATGAATAAAAATCTCTTTGGTAAAGAATTTTTCACCCTCAATAACGCATTCATTGTTCAACACTTCAAAGGATTCCAGAGGAAGCATCATTCCTGCTCCGTGGGCTTTTATTACAGCTTCTTTTCTTGTCCAATAGGTAAAGAAACTCTTTATTTTATCTTCAGAATCATGGACTTCCTGAAACTCATCAGCAGTCATCTGAAATGTAAAATCCAGATAACTGACTTTAGAATCACTGAATTCTACATCGATACCCAAAGGATAATCCGCAATTGCACAGACCACAAGATCTTTAGAATGCGATATATTAAAATGAAGATTATGACCTTTTAAATAAGGCTTTTTGTTAGGTAGAATCTCTATTTCTGCATCTGGGATGTTGTAATACGTTTTCAATCCATATTGTAAGAGAACCTTTCCCAGTAAAGAAAGCTGTGCATCCTGCCACCTCCTGTACCTCAGAATATTCTGCTTGATCTCCTGAGAAAAAGCAGATAAATACCTGTCAAGAATAGACTGGTGCTCTTTTTCACTGATGAATGTATACAGAATAATCATTTTTTTCCCTGTAGAGAAGCCTGATTTATAAATTGCTTTCTAACCACTAAAATAAGCTTTTTTTCGCCTCTTTTTAAAGAAGTTAGCCTATATGATAAAGTTTCAGAATTGAGGATTAAACGAACCCTGATTATGTTGATCAATCAAAGTAACTTTTTAAAAAAGACCAAGATCATAAAGCGCTTTGGAAAATCTTTTTTAAATTTATCGTAAAATCACTATAAATCATTTAAAAAATGAAAGTACAAACATTAGCATTATTGGCTGGATTTGCATTTTTAGCAGTTTCATGCGGAACAACAAAAATGTACTCTGTAAATGCCAAAAGCGGAACACAGACAGGAGGAACTGCGAAGTTTACTCAAAACGGAAATGAGGTAACAATGAAGCTGGATATAACCAACCTTACTCCTGGAATCCATGCAGTACACATTCATGAAAAGGGTGACTGCTCTGCTGCAGATGGAACTTCTACCGGAGGTCACTGGAATCCTTCCAAGAATGATCACGGTAAATGGGGTGCTGAACATTTCCATATGGGAGATATAGGAAACCTGGTTGCTGATCAAAGCGGAACTGCAACATTGACTTTCAAGACAGACAAATGGTGTCTGGGCTGTACAGATGAGTCTAAGAACATCATCGGAAAAGGTCTTATTGTACATGCAGCAGCTGATGACTTCCATACTCAACCTACAGGAAACGCAGGCGGAAGAGTGGGATGTGTAGAAATTAAGTAATCTTGTTACTCAATAAAAAAACCGCTAATTTTCATTAGCGGTTTTTTTATGTTTAGGATTTAGCTCCCATATCTGATACAATATTCATTGCTTCCTGCAGGTAAAGATCTTTTTTCAGATTCTTGATCCACATTTCAGATTTTTTCTTGAAAGCTTCATCTTTTTTCTCTCTTTCAATCTCACTTGGATACATCATAAACTGAAGTCCGTTCTCAAATTTAGTCAAAGCTTTGAACTTTTCAATCTGAGATTTTCTGTTCTTCATAAGCTCATTAAACTTGGTTATATTCAAAGTGATATTCTCTTCTTTATCCAGTTTTTCTCTCCACTGAGCAGATTCTAGTAATAACTGATAATTGCTGTTTTTAGCCATTCTGTCTGCACTTGCTTTCTCAAGAGCCTGAATATTGAAATAGTTCAGTTTCTGGAATTTTGTAGGTGGAATTTTATCCCAAGCTAAGGCATAATCATCATATCGCTCTCCTACTTCAGCATAAGTAAAGAAGTCCTTCATCTGGATATCAGAAACGATCCCTTTTCTCTGTGTAGATTCTCCTGTAATTTTGTAGAATTTCTGGATCGTCAGTTTTAAAGAACCAAAATCATCTTCCGTGTTCAGGAATCTGTTCAGGTCAACAAAGGTCTGAACGGTTCCTTTTCCAAAAGATTGTGGAGATCCGATGATCATTGCTCTTCCGTTATCCTGCATTACTCCTGCAAGGATCTCTGAAGCTGAAGCAGAAAGTTCATTCTGCATGATCACAAGCGGACCTGTCCAGATTGGTGCTTCATTTTTATTCTTAAGCGTCTGTATTTTTCCGTTTCCGTCTTTCACCTGAACGTAAGGACCAGCTTCCATGAAAAGTCCCATAATGTCCCCTACTTCAGTTAGTGACCCTCCTCCGTTGTTTCTAAGGTCAAGAATAATTCCCTGAATATTTTGTTCTTTAAGCTTAATGATTTCATTTTTGATGTCATCAGAAGCATTTCTTCCTTTAGCATTTTCAAAATCTGCATTAAAGCTTGGAAGGTTGATGAATCCGTATTTCTTGCCATTTGGAGTGTTCACTACAATACTTCTTGCGAAAGTATCTTCAATAGCCACTTCTTCACGGATCATTGTTACATCTTTGATCGTACCGTCTTTTTTCTGAACAGTTAGTGTAACAGGTGTTCCTTTCTCTCCTCTGATCAATCTTACAGCTTCGTCAGAAAGCATTCCCACCACATTTACAGCATCTTCTTTAGGTTTAGATCTTACTTTCAGAATTTTATCTCCTTCTGAAAGCTGCTTGGATTTCCATGCAGGTGCACCGATTGTAAGAGCCCCCAGATAAAGGTTTCCTTTTTTCTCCTGAATAAGAGCTCCGATTCCAATTACTTTTCCGGTAAACTGGGTATCAAAATCTTCTTTATCTTTTGGAGAATAATAGTTGGTGTGCGGATCGAATACTTCTGTATAGGCATTCATATACACTGTAAACCAATCCATTTTCTTTCTCTTTTTGAATCTGGTAAAGGTATCTTTTACAAGGTCTTTTACTTCATCAGTCGCTTTTTTGATCTTTTCGTCCTGAGTAAGCGGCTTAAATTTGATGGTATCTTTCAGTTTATATTTCTGAACAGAGTCTTTCTTTTCTTTTTGAGCTTCTTCTTTGCTGTTCATCGATTCAACTTCCTGAAGGATATTGTATTTGATGAACTTCTTCCACTCATTATACTGTTCCTGTTTATTGGCAGGTACTTTTTTAAGTTTTGGCTCTAAAGTTAGCGTTTCATCTTCCTGAAGGTTAATGGGCTTGCTGAAGATATCCTGTGTAATTTTATCAATCTCATCTACCCTTTGGTATAGTCTGTCAATCGTAAGCTTATAGAATGTAAGATCTCCCTGGCCGATATAATCATCAAGTTTTGTTTCATGCTTGTTGAATTCATCCATATCAGATTGCAGGAAATATCTTTTTGCCGGATCTACCAATTCGAAATAATGCTTATAAACGTCCTTCGAATAGGCATCATTGATAGTCTTTGGGCTATAATGCAGATAAGAAAGTGTGTTTTTTACACTCACCATGATCGTCTGCATCTTTTCATCGTCATTCTTTGGCGAGTTGAAACAAAACATCAGACTGGTTAATGGAATAAGAAGTAAAAATTTATTCAGTTTGAAATTTTTCCACATAAACTGTCTTTATTTATTAATTTTTAAATAAGTATAGTAATTAGTAGCAGTAAGTTTGGTACTGTTACAAATGATCAAATTTAATACCTTATTTGCAATTATCAGACAGTTTTAAATATTTTTTTATTAAAGGAATACAATTTCTGTTCATACAGAGAGAACCTGATACAAAAATGCTTGATCAGAAATATCATTCTCTTTTTACACCTATAATCAGATAAGAAAAATATACGTGCTAAAGCTTTATAGTAAAATAAAAATATAAGATTTTAGTATGACATTTGTAAAAAAACATTAACATTTAATGCATTATTATTATTAAAATTAATGGTCAAATTTTAAAAGAAAACGTTTTTTACTAGTTTTTTCCCTTGATAAAGATATAAAATTTTAAAAATCCCGTTTTATGCAAATTTATATAACTGTAAACAAAATAGTTATGCAAATGTCGTATATGTGTAGTATACATTGTTTATCAAAAAGAAGTGATAAATATATAGTTTCACAGTCGAAAAGTTTGAAGATTCATAGATCAAATTCATTTTGTATAATGATTCCACTTCTACCAAAAGTGAAATAATCAATACTAAAAATCATTTGCTATTTGTAACCTGATAAACATTTCAAAAAACACATTTTTAAACTCATAAATATGAAAAAAAATTATTCAATTGTTATAGCAATTGCTGCTTCAGCGATGCTTAACGCACAAGCCAGTGCTGTAGGCATAAATACCAATGCTCCTACCAACACATTAGACGTTAACGGAACCGCCCGTGTAAGAACTTTAGTTCCCAATACTTATGTTTCTGGTGTTGACAAAATAGTAGTAGCAAATGCATCCGGAATATTAAAATCTGTCCCTGAAAGTGCTATTTCTACCCCTCTTTCCTATGATATTTTATTTGACCAAACTTCTTTAGGAATTGCTGCTATTGATGATGCTGATACCAGTGCAAGCAATCCCAGAACTCCTGTTGAAATTCAAAACAATTCCTTAACCCTTGCAAAAGATGCTCTGGTGCAGATTAATTTTTCTGTTCCTCTCAATAAGGTTTATGAACATGGCACTGCCCAACCTCCAAAAGATGGAAGAATCAAAATGCTTAGAACCAATTTGGTCGTGGATGGTAACATCGTTACAAAATCAACAAACACCGTTACTAATTATGTAAACCCTGATGAACCTACTCCACCTCCTGCTTTAACTGGTATTTTTTATAACACTGGCAGTTTCTTCATAAAACTAAATGCAGGAACCCACACGATTAAATTGGAAGGTACATGCAACCCATATATCTCCTGTGAACAGGGTGGCAATTTATCAGGAGCCAGATTTCAGGCAATAGCCTTTTACTAATAATTCTTTTTACAAAAAATATTTTAACCTAATTTTTAAATTAAATTCACGATGAAAAAAACAATTTTGGCAGGTTTATTACTTGCAACATTCAGCACTTCGTCACTTATGAGTGCAAACACAAAAGAGCTTAGAGCTAATGCTAACAGTGAAAAAACACTATGTTGTTGGTTTAAAGTTTGTTATGAAACCAGACAAGAAGGCTCTTGTACCGTTACTTATAAAGTTGTAACTAAGTATTTTCTTTGCTGTCCATTAGGGACTACCAGAACAGTTTCTTCAAAATCTTGCACTTCTACTACCACTCCTGGAAATCCATCAAACCCTGGAAACCCTGGCGGAGCAAATAGAATTGCAAAATAAAGTATTACTTATTTTGGTATTGTTAAAATAAAATAGATTTTATATTTTTGGAATAAAAAAAATGGATTGTCCAAAATGCCATAGTTCTTCTA